>NZ_JAJPWQ010000011.1:0-358332 GCF_046549005.1 Amycolatopsis sp. lyj-108
GTGGCGATTCGGGTTCTAACCCGAATCGCCACTCACGACCCCGGCACCGACCACGCCACCTTTGCCATACCCCTCAATAGCTTGGCGGTGCCACCGGTGCGCTGTCATGTCCCATCGTGCGCCGAACCGGCAACCGGGGATGTCCACAGTGGACAGGCGAAGGTGGCGTTTCGGCCACCGGTCCGTGAAGGCCTCCTTACCTACCCTGAGGGTAGTGAGGGGCTCCATCACTACCCTCAGGTGCGGTCCCCGGGACAGCCGTGACGCCAGACCCTGGCACCCATGTTGCGAAAATGGCTTTCGCAACACCCGGATCCGGCTCAACTCGCGGAGGCCGTTACGGGCGCCGTCGTCGTCACCCTGGCAGGCAGCGGAGCGCCGTACTCGACCCGCACCCCGCGCTCCCGCGCCGCTTCGACGATCGCGGGAATGGCGCGTTCGGCCAGCGCGGCGATCGTCAAGGCCGGGTTCACGGTGAGCGCGCCGGGAACCGCGGAGCCGTCGGTGACGAAGATCCCGGGGTGGTCGCGCAGTTCGTGCCGGTCGTCGAGGGCCGAGGTCGCCGGGTCGTCGCCGATGCGGCAGGACGCGAGCGGGTGCACCGTGTAGGCGCCGACCACGTCATTGGTCCACGGCATGACCTTGGCCAGCCCGTCGCGCTCCAGGATCGACTTGACCTCGGCGTCGGCCATCGCCCAGCCGCTCAGGGTGTTCGGCGTCGGGTCGTACCGCAGCGAACCGCGGCCCAGCATCTGCTGGGAGATCCGGTACGCGTTGCCGGTCGGCGGCGGCGGGCCGAAGACGCCCTCGTTGTCGTCCTCGGTCATCAGGAAGATGGTCAGCCATGACCGCCACTTACTGAGCATTTCCTTCTTGGCGAGGCCGAACCAGGCCGGGCCGGTGGCGTCCGGTGCCTGGGCGAGGATCGTGCCGAGCCCCGGCGGGAAGTACAACTGTTCCAAGGAGAACCGGGTGTACTCGGGCCGCGAGCCGTCGAGCTTGTCCCAGTTCGCCACCACCGGGCCCTTGCCGATCTGGTTCGCGGCGTAGGCCAGTCCGCCCTCGCGGGACAGGCCGAGCACCTCGCCGACGCGGTCTTCGTCGATGAGCGCGGTGTTGAGCCGCTCGCCGTTCCCGGAAAAGTACCGGCCGACCGCGTGGGGCATCGGCCCGAGCTCGGGCTCGGAACGTTGCAGAATGACGGGGGTGGCCGCGGCGCCCGCCGCGAGGACGACGATCTTGGCGTCGATGGCGCCGCCGGGTTCCTGGAGCCGGTAGTCCACCTCGTCGACGCGAGTGTAGTGGATCCGGTAGTCACCGTCGTCGTTCCTGGTGATCCGCTGGACCTCGTGGAGCGGGCGGATGTCGGCGCCGTGGCTGACCGCGCCGGGAATGTAGTTGAACAGCAGCGACTGCTTGGCGTCGAACCGGCAGCCCGCCATCATCCAGTTGCAGTTGGTGCATTTCGCGGCGTCGATCCCGACCGGGACCGGGTTGGCGGTCCGGCCGGAGTGGTTGCACGCGGCGGCCCACAGCCCGCCGGCGTAGGTGACCTCGCTCCAGCTCTGCTTGCGGACCGGCACCACTTCCGAGACCCGGTCGTACCACGGATCCAGCGTGTCGCGGCTGATGGCCTCGGGCCACATGCGGCGTCCGATACTGCCGTGGCGGTCGAAGACGAACCGCGGTGCCCGCGGCAGCGCGGCGAAGTACACCACGCTGCCGCCACCGACACAGTTCCCGCCGAGCACGCTCATCCCGTCGCCCGCCACGAAATCGAACACCCGGGTGTACGACTTGCCGAGCAGGTAGTCGTGGTCGAAATCCTCACCGGAAAGCCAGGGCCCGCGTTCGAGGACGACGACGTTCGCCCCGCCCGCGGCCAGATGGTAGGCGGCGATGGCGCCACCGAATCCGCTGCCGATGACGACGACATCGGTCTTCTCGGTCGCGTTCATGCCAGGCTCCCTGATTCGGTGGTGTCCGGATGCGACTTCGCCAGCACCCTGCCGTACGAATACTTCGGGAACCGCCACAGGCCGTCGGATTCCGGTTCGGCGAAACCCATCGCGAGCAGACCGGGATGTCCTTGTTCGATGGCGTCGGTCGTGCTCATATGCGCGGCGCTGTCGTAGGCCATGTTGCTGAACAGGGCGAGCAGGACCCACCCGTCCTTCTCCGGATGGCCCGGCGTGGTGAGCCGCTCCACCAGCGCGGTCCGGTCGGGGAACGCCAAAGCCACGAACGGCGGAACGGATTCGTCCAGCGTGAGGCCGAGCTCGTGCGCATAGGCCGTCGCGTGCCCGTTGAGCGCGGCCGACAGCGGTCCGAGGCCTTCGGAGACACCCGTGGCGTCCCACTCGAGCAGTTCGATGGCACCGGCGGCGACCGCACCGCCCCCCTCCGACACCCCCGCGATCGCCCGGTCGTCCGGTGCTCGTTTCTCGCCAGGGATGATGGTGTCCGCGAACGCTTCGAGCGTCATCGTCTGAAGCTGGTAATCATCCATATTCCGATACCCTCGTCATCTGACCGGAGTGCTACGGGGGAATTCACTGTGCCGAGTGGACGGTCATGGGCAGGCCACCGCGAACACGCAGCGACAACATCGGTTCCGCGACGGCCTCGTATCCCGGCCGCTTCTTCAGCCGCAGCTCGCGGCTGAGCATCGCGATCACGAACACCGCTTCCATCATGCCGAGATTGCTGCCGACACAGAACCGGGGACCGGCCCCGAAGGGAATGTAGGCATACCGCGGACGGCTGCCCGTGTTCTCCGCGGAGAACCGTTCCGGCGAAAACCGCCCGGGGTCGTCCCAGAACTCCGGATGCCGGTGCAGTGTGTAGGGGCAGACCACCACATCGGCGCCGGCCGGGACCGGGTAGCCGCCGATTTCGTCGGCCTGCTGGGCCTGCCTGGTGAGGATCCACACCGGCGGATAGAGCCGCATGACCTCTTCGACGACCATGGTCGTGTAGGTCAACCGGTGCAGATCCTCGTAGGCGGGCGGCCGATCGCCGAGCACGTCCACCGCCTCGGCGTGCAGCCGCTCGAACACCTCCGGATGGCGGTCCACCAGATGGAAGGTCCAGCCCAGCGTGCTCGCGGTCGTCTCGTGGCCCGCGAGCAGCAGCGTGACCAGCTCGTCCCGCATCCGCCGTTTGGCGACCTCCGGCCGCGGCTCCTCCTTGGTCGAACCGATCAGCCGGGTCAGCACGTCGTCGCCATCGACGCGTGGATCGGCCTTGCGTTCGACCACCAGTGCCTCGACGATCCGGTCGAGATCCTTGCGCGCCTTGCGGAACCGCAGCTGCTTGGGCAGCGGGATCCACGTCGGCACCATGCTCAGTGAGACCATCTCGAACATCGCCTGGTCCTGCACCGCCTCGAACGAATGCCCGATCGAGTCGAACGCACCCAGATCGGCGTCGAGCAGGGAGCGCCCGAGCACGCCGAGGGTGAGCCCCGTCATCTCTTCGACGATGTCGACGGGGCCACCGCCCACGTGCGTTTTGAGCCTGCCGACGAGTTTCGCGGCCTCCTCGGCGACGACACCCGCCTGCGCGGCGATGCGTTTGTGCTGGAACACCGGCTGGATCGTTTTCCGCTGTTTGCGCCACAGCTCGCCCTCGCTGGTCAGCAAACCGTCGCCGAGGGCGCGTTTCGCCTGGACCAGGCCGATTCCCTTGTGGTAGTTGCCACTGTTGTCGGCCAGCACGTGCTTCGCATATTCCGGATGGTTGAAGAAATAGAGCGTCTTCGGCCCGATGGCGATCCGGGATGCGTCCCCGTAGGTGCCGGCCGCCGAGGTCATCAGGGCGAGCCGGTCACCGATGAGTTTCCTGAGCAGACCGAACGTCTGGGTACGCGGCGGGCCGGACAGCGACCGGGCCCGCTGCGGCGCGACGGTCATGTCCGCACGACCTTCTTGTCCTCGCCCGTGCCGTCCAGGGTCGCCGGCGGTGCGGGGGTCAGCGAGACCGTCACCTTGCCGTCACCGTTGGTCTCCGGTGTGGCGGCCTCGGCCCGTTGCTTCGCCTCGAACTCCTCGCGGGCCTTGTTGGAGAAGTGCAGGCCCCACAGGAACAAGCCGCGGACGAGACAGACGATCGCCGTCGCGAGGAAGATGCCGTACGCGATGTGCGCGACCATCAGTACGCCGTAGATGATCGCCACGCCGGCACCGAACGCGATCTGTGAAGCCGGTTTCGACGGGCTCGTCCCGGGGTCGGTCACCATGTAGTTGGTGAAGAGGATGAAGGCGACACCGGTCATCATGCCCAGCGCGGCGGGAATGGAGGTGTCGAAGAAGATGCCGCGGACGACCGCCTGCAACGCGAAGGTGATCACCCACGCGCCGATCAGCCACATCCGGCCGGTGAGTTTCCCGTTGAGCATGGTGCCGCCGAGGATGATGATCGCGGGCACCAGCCAGTCCACGAAGCCCGAGACATGCTCGGTGAAGTGGTACGGCGGCGCGATGTTCACCCAGGGGAAGATCAGCAGCAGCACGGCGATGCCGAAGTTCGACGGGTTCATGTAGTGCCGCAGCCTGCCCCGCACCGGGGCGCGCAGGACCCACTTCGTGCCGACCGCGACCACCACGCCGAAGATCAGCACCCAGACCTGGTCGTTGACGTAGATCAGCATGTTCATGGCGAGACTGGTGATGTGCGCCGGGTAGAGGAATTCCACCATCCCGCGAACACCCCGGCCCGCGTAGCGCGGTGCCCGGTGGTCGACCCGGGCGGCGAGTGCCTCCAGACCGATCTCCACGGTGTAACCGGTGGCCAGCGCGATGAACGGCCAGATCCACGGCTGCTCGAAACCCAGCAGCGCGTAGCCGATGATGTTGAACACCGAGATCGACATCGCGAAGTTGCGCAACGCGATGGTGACCTTGGGGTCGTGCCGCGGAGGTGCCGCGGTGCTCGTCGTGTTGTCAGCCATACCGATCACTTCTCCTTGGCCTGGGCGCCCAGCTGCAGGGTGTGCCAGCCAGGGGTCAACTTCAGGTCCTGCTCGTGGATCTGCCCGCTTCGGTCACGCCACTTCAGGTGGACCTGGACCGGGCCGTCGAGGTCGCCAAGGCCGATGTGCACCTCGTTGCTGCGCTTGCCGGAGTGGCCGCCGCCACCGTCGACGCGGCCGACGAGCTTGCGTCCGTCCGGGGTCGTCACCGTCACCTGGGCGCCGACCGCCGGCGTGCCGGGAGCCTGCCCTGCCGCGGCCTCGTGGAACAGGCGCAGCCCGAGGTGGGCACCGGTGTTCTTGGCGACGTTCTGGTAGAAGACCGGCTGGTCCCACTGCCGGGCCACGGCGAAGTCGAGCTTGCCGTCACCGTCGGAGTCACCGGTCGCGATACCACGGGTCGGCACCGGGACGTCGAGCTTCAACGCCCCGGAGATGTCGCCGTAGGTCCCGTCGGCGCTGCGGGCGTAGAAGGCGAGACGCTGGTTGCCCGCGATGTCGTCGCCGTGGTTCACGTTCGGCCACGCGCCGGGGTTGGACAGGATCCCGTCGTTGGCCGTGGCCAGCTCCTGCAGCTGCGGCCACCGGTTCACCTGGCCCTTGACGAAGCCGGTCGCCTGCGCGATCTCCACGGCGCCGTCGTTGTCGAAGTCGCCCGTCTTGACGTCCCAGCCCCATCCGGACCACGCGGTGCGCGAAGGACCGCTGGTGTCGGCGAACGGCGGCGTTCCCTCGGCGAGCTTGGCCCGCACGTCGGCCTGGTCCTTGGCCGTGTTCATGAACTGGAAGTTGCTCTCCTCGATGCCCCACGAGGAGGTGATGTTGCTGACGAACATGTCGTACAGCCCGTCACCGTCGAGATCGCCGAAGTCGACACCCATGCCCTTGAACGAGTCGATGCCGACCTGCTTGGACTTGGGGATGACCGGCGAACGCACGTCCTTGACCAAAGAGAACTTCAGCTTGCCGGGGGTGGACTGGTTGTACAGGAGGTTGTCCGGCCCGAAGTCGTTGGCGAGGTAGAGCTCCGGAAGGCCGTCGCCGTCGAGGTCGTTGGCCGCCGCGCCCAGCTCCCAGCCCTTCGACACGTCGACCGGCAGCGCGTCGTCGATGCGCTGATAACTCACCGACGGGCTCGGTCCCGCCGTCGCGCCGGTCCAGCGGAAGAAGTAGTCCTCGCCGCCGTTGTAGGCCGCCGACATGGAGTCGTTCATCTCGACACCACCGGACACCCGGTCGTCGAGGACCGGCCCGTGCGGGAAGTAGTTCGTGATGAGGATGTCGCCGTGCCCGTCGCCGTCGAAGTCGTCGAAGGCGACCGCGTTGGTGTTCCACTGTGGACCGTTGTACTCGGCGCCACCGTTGCCGGGGACCAGTTCGGTCGGCGTGAAGGCGGCGGGGGTGAGCTTGGTCGCGTCCGGCTTGGCCAGGAAAACGATCGGGGTGCGTCCCCAGTAGTAGACCAGCAGATCGGTCCGGCCGTCTTCGTTGAAGTCGCCCGGCAGGCAGCCCATCGGCGCGATGCGGTCGTTCATCGGCAGCGGGCCCGGCGACAGCGCGAACGGCGCGTACCGGTCCGCCTTCGCGTCCGGCGTCGGGGTGACGACGACCTGGTCGATCCGCGGATCGGTGACGCAGAGATCGTTGGCGAGGCGGTCACCGTCGACGTCGTTCATCGCGATGGCCGCGCCGACCGAAGAGATCCACGCGTCGATATGCCGATAATCCTTGTTGACCTTGCGGATCTCCTTTTGCGGGAAACCGCTCGGCATCGCGATCGAAACCGGGGTGAACCCGAATTTCCCGGCGAGATTCGCCGTCTCGGCGGCGGAGGTCGCAGGCTTTTCGGCGACCACGAACATGGCCGCCATCAATACCAGCGCGACGACGCCTGGTAGTTGCTTGCGCAACCAGCCGGCTACAGACTTCACTGACTGACACCTCCAAGAGAGACGAATTCTCCGGCGATACGATCGCGCCATGCTGCGAAAGCGGGCGATTCGCCGTCGACGACTTTGTCAGGGCGGAGGTCCTGGGTGATCTGCGCCGCTTTCTCGGCGGAGAAACCACACAGGATCCGAGTGGCCGTTTCGGTGTGCGGCACGAGCAATCCGGCCCGGATCCGCGCTTCCGCGCCGAACGCGCTGCCCTGTGCGACCTGGGGACGGAATCGGCCCGCCCGGTCCGCGAACACGCGCAGCTCCTGCTCGTCGGCCCCGCCGGCATAGGTCGCGGCGAGCCCGGCCCCGCTGTACAGATCCGCCCTGCGCGACTCGGGGAACTTGCCGATCATCGACGTGACCCGCGCGGCATCGGTACCGCCGACGAACCACATCGCGCGGCCGATCCCCTGGTCGATGGCGTTGGCGGCATAGCCGGCGCGGCCGTCGGGCCACGGGAAATCCCGCTCCTGGTACTGCTCGTGCACGTAGCGCGCGGTGTGGAAGTAGGCCTGATGGAACCCGTACCCGTCCAGCACGAGCCAGCGCAGCAGCGGATCGGTGGTCGCGCTCTTCGGCCAGCGGAACCTCGGCAGCCGCGCCATCGCCCAGCCGATTCCGACGTAGATCATGTAGATATGCGGCGCACCCGGACCGGCCAGGAATTTCTCGGTGAGCCCGCTCGGCCCCAAGGGCAGCCTGTCCCGGACGGTGAATGCCATGGCCGCACCCTCGTACGCGAATCCGCGGAACCGGGCCGGTACGGTTTCCAGGTTCTCCGCGGCCTCTTCGACGGTGCGCGCCTCGGCGGCGTACCCGTATCCCGTGAGGAACATTTTACCGACGTTCTCCAGCATTTCCTGAGCGGCCGGGTTCTTTTTGTGAAAACCGCGAACATCCAGCGATGTCGCCGAAACATTCGGTGTCAAGACCCGGCGTCGTAGTGCGCGCCAACCTGTCCCCAATGTGATCCGCCTCCGTATGTCCCTCGTTCGGCGATTCATCCCAGAGAGAGCTTCACAGGTGGGCGGCGGTGCGGGCCACTCCGAATGTGCTCTGGTGCAGCGTTCAGCCTGTCCACAATGGACATTGGGACGGGGTCGCTCACCGGTCGCGATGTGGACGGCGGGTCGAGAGGCGAGGCGAACGCGGCGTGAGATCGGGCATGTCGCGAAAGCCACTTTCGCGACGCTGGATGTCCCGAAAGTGGCTTTCGCGACATGCCCGCCGGACGAGGCGACACTCACCGCTCCGTGAAGGCCCCCTTGAGGGACTCTGGGTCCCTGAAGGGGGCTGAATTTGTTGACCTACGCGTGATCAGACACGAGTCTCGCGTGCTTGGAGACGTAACTCGCGTGATCAGACGCCGTACACCCGAGTGCGGCGAGTTACGCCTCCAAGCACGCGATTTACGTGCCTGAACACGCGAATTACGCCTTCGCTCTGCCCGCCACCCTGGCGAACGGGCCGGGCACCGCGGAACCAGGGACGAAAGCGTCCTTCGTCGCATCGGACGCGGCGAAGGGAGCCTTCACCCCGCCTCGGCCTCGCCGACGAACACGACACCTTCGACCTTCTCCCCGTTAGAACCCGAATCGCCACTCACGACCCCCCGGCACCGAGCTCAGCCGGCGTCGAGCGAAGCGAAATGCGCGCGGATCTTCTGCCGCCACAGCTCATAAGGCGGTTCGGCGGGGCTTCCGCCGTCGTGGACGGCCGTGCCGTCGGCCAGCCGCACGGCCGCGTCGACGGTCAGGTCGCCGAACGCGCGGACGGCCTGCTCACTGTGTTCCGGCACGAAACCGGCGTGGACCCTGGCTTTGGCCGCGAACACCATGCCCAGCGCGAGATCGGGCCGGTAGCGCCCGGCCGCGCGGCGGAGGTCCGCCAACCCGTCCGGCGGGCACCCACCGGCGAAGGTCGCCGCGAGACCGACCCCGCTCCACAGGTCCGGTCCGCGTTCCTCACTGAAGCGTCCGACAGCCTCGGCGACGGCCTCGGGAACGGCGCCGTTGATGAACCACAGCGCCCGCCCGATCCCCTGGTCGATCGCTCGCGGGAAGTACTCCGGGCAGCCCTGCCACGGATACGGCTTCGGGATCCGCTGCTCGTCCACCCACTTCCGGGTGTCGAAGTAGGCGCGGTCGAAGCCGTAGCCGTCGACGGCGAGCCAGCTCATCGTCGGGTGATAGGGCGACGAGCTCAGTGCCGGGATCACCTTGCCCCACAACGCCCTCGGCAGCCTGGCCATGGCGAAGCCGATCCCGATGTAGGCGAGGAAGATATGCGGCGCGCCCGGTCCTTCGAGCAGCTCGCGTGTCCGCGTGCCCCGGCCGCCGCGCATGGCGTCCAGCACGGTGCAGGCCATGGTCGCGCCCTCGTAGGCGAAGCCGAGCTGCTCGGGCAGGACCAGTTCGAGCCTGCGCTCCAGCTCCCATTGATCCCTGGCGTCGATCCCCCATTCGAACCCGCAGAGCACCGCCTGCGGGATCGCCTCGAGGGTGCCGGCCGCGGGCGCGGCCGCCGCCGGGAACCCCCGTCTGGCGAAGGTCACGTCGCGCAGCTGCGGGGTCAGGACGTACCTGCGAACGGATCCGAGTGCGGTGGGCATGGTCTGCTCCTCAACCCCACGGGGCGACGGGGTACCAGGGGATGATGTCGCGCCGTGCCAGCAGGCGGACATCCCAGTACAGAACGGTGAACACGCCGGCCACGATCAGCGAAACCGCGATCAGCACGGTCAATCTGCTCGGTCTGGCGGCGATCCACCGCCGGAGCCGTCCACCGGCGAAGGTGGCGAGGATCAGGAACAGGATCGCCATGATCACGATGTTCCCGACCGACTGCAGGACGAACGCGGCCGCGCCGTAGAGCGGGTTGTGACTCTCCGCCGCGTCACGGAACATCTGCCGGAACAGGGCGAACGGCCTGCCGATCAGGAAGCCGCCGATCAGCACTCCCATGAACACCATCGGCGCTTGGGGAAACCGCCGCGAGATACGCGCGAACGGGTCGGGCACCACCTTGAGCGCGGCCAATCCCAAGTAGAACATGATCAGGCCGATCAGCCCGAACACCACCAGCGACTGGACACTGCGCGCGGACAAGGCGCCCGGCGCGTTCGGCGACGTCGCGAATTGGGGCATCTTCGTGCCGACGAAGCCGACCACCGCACCGTAGGCGGCCGAGATCGCGATCATCCCGACCGACAGCCAGCCCAACGGTTTCAAGGCCTGCGCGAACCTCGTCCACCTGCTTCCGGTCGAGCCCAGCATGGGCGCCATCGCGCCGAACACCGCGATATTGCACGCGGTGAACGTGCCGGCGATTCCGGAGACCAAGGCGAACATGATCCCCGCGGCGACCCCGGCGATCGGGGTTTCCTTCACGTCGTGCCCGAGCAGCGTGTTGGCCACGTTGTCGCCGATGACCCGGTCGACGAACTCCGCCGACCAGACGACCGTCAGCAGGAATCCGCCGATACAGCTCAGTAAAATGATCAACCATCGTCTGCCGGGAACGTATCCCGGCACGAACGCCGATGACGCGGGCGAGTCGCCCACCTTCACGGATTTCACGCTTTGCTGCACCATCTGCGTCCCCTCGACCGAGAGCTGTGCCTCGGACAACATAAACGACAATCGCCCCGCGAGGCGCCACCGAAGGGGATGACCGCACATTCCGACAAGATGTTCGGGATCGTGCTCAATATCCGAGGTTCGCCGTCCGGCGTCGGCGCGGGCCTGCTTCGTGATCACCGGGCCACTCCGTCGGACACCAGCGTAACCGCCTGGTCAGCCTACCGGGAGTCGCCGATTCATAACGCTTCCATGGAATTGCACGCCGCCCCGATAAATCACGCCGTTATGCCGTTTCGGCTGCTCACAGGCCGACTGACCGCACATTCGAAGATGCCCCGGGAGACGTCAACAGGCAGCCTCGAGTAGCAGGTTGGCGAGTTTATCCTTTCACCGAATAAGTGCCGCATTCGGCGAGTGCTTTTCTGTTTATCGACATCATCGGCGGAGGACCCGGAGAATGATGAGCAACACGCGAATAGCAATCGTCGGCATCGGCCTACGCTATCCGGACGCGAGTTCCACCGACGAATTGTGGGACAACGTCCTCGCAGGTCGCCGGGCGTTTCGCCGCCTCCCCGACGAGCGGATGAACCACACCGACTACTTCTCGGCCGACCCGGCCGCGCCGGATCGCTTCTATTCCAGCAAGGCCGCCGTGCTGCGTGATTTCGAATTCGACCGGGTGAAGTACAAGGTCGCCGGCAGCACGTTCCGATCGACCGACATGACCCACTGGCTCGCCCTCGACGTCGCGGCACAGGCGCTCGCCGACGCCGATTTCCCTGGCGGTGAAGGACTTCCGAAGCAGTCCACCGGTGTCGTCATCGGCAACAGCCTCACCGGTGAATTCGCCCGTGCCAACCTGATGCGGTTGCGCTGGCCTTACGTGCGCCGGACGGTGGCCGCCGCGCTGGCCGAAAAGGGCTGGGACGACGGCACGGTCGCCGAGTTCCTCCAGACCCTGGAGCCGAAGTACAAGGCGCCGTTCCCGCCGATCGACGAGGACACCCTCGCGGGCGGGCTCGCCAACACCATCGCCGGGCGGATCTGCAACCACTTCGACCTCGCCGGGGGCGGGTACACCGTCGACGGCGCCTGCTCCTCGTCCCTGCTTTCCGTTGTCACAGCGGCGAAATCCCTCATCGAAGGCGACCTGGACGTCGCTCTCGCCGGCGGCGTGGATCTCTCGATCGACCCGTTCGAGGTGATCGGTTTCGCCAAGACCGGCGCGCTGGCCACCGGGGACATGAAGGTGTACGACCGGGACTCCAACGGCTTCTGGCCCGGCGAGGGCTCCGGCGTCGTGGTGCTGATGCGCGAGCAGGACGCACTCGCCCGCGGCAAGAAGATCTACGCGTCGATCACCGGCTGGGGCGTGTCCTCGGACGGCAAGGGCGGCATCACCCGCCCGGAGGCGAGCGGGCACCGGCTGGCCATTTCCCGTGCCTACCACCGGGCGGGTTACGACGTCGGGTCGGTTTCCTACTTCGAGGGCCACGGCACCGGGACCGCGCTGGGCGACGCCACCGAGATCACCGCGCTGTCCTCCGCCCGCCGTGACGCCGCCCCCGAAGCCCCCAAGGCCGCGCTCAGCTCGGTCAAGGGCAACTTCGGGCACACCAAGGCCGCGGCCGGGGTCGCCGGGCTGATCAAGGCCGCGCTCTCGGTGCACAACCAGGTCATCCCGCCGGGCACCGGCCAGCAGGATCCGCATCCGTTGCTGCTCGAGGACGACGCGACGATGTTCGTCCCCGCCGACGCCCGGCTGTGGCCGCAGGACCAGGAAATCCGCGCCGGTGTCTCGGCCATGGGTTTCGGCGGGATCAACACGCATATCGCGATCGAGCAGGCGCCAGGGGTGCGGCGCCGTACCGAGTTGCCGAACCGCGCCACGAACCTGGTCGGCGGCCGTCAGGACGCCGAGGTGCTGCTGCTGGACGCGGCCGACGCGGACGCGCTGCGCGACAAGATCGCGGGTCTCGAAGAGCTGGTCGCGAAGCTGTCCTACGCCGAACTTTCCGACCTGGCCTTCACTCTCGCCGGATCGCTCTCCGGCCGGCCCATGCGTGCGGCGCTCGTCGCCACCGGGCCGGAGGAAGCCGTCCGCAAACTGGTCAAACTCCGCGCACTGCTCGGCTCGGGAACGACCAAGATCTTCAACGCCTCCGAAGGTATCTTCGCGGGACTGGGCGGCAAAGCACCGAAGATCACTTTCCTGTTCCCTGGTCAGGGTTCCGGCCGCGGCGCGGTCGGCGCGATCCGGCGCCGGTTCCCGATCGCCGAGGGCATCTTCCGTGAGGCCGGCGTGTCCGCCCACGGCGACCAGGTGGCCACCGAGGTCGCACAGCCGCGGATCGTGGCCGGCTCGGTGGCCGCGCTGCGGGTGCTGGACAACCTCGGCATCGAGGCGAACGCGGCCGTCGGGCACAGCCTCGGTGAGCTCACCGCGCTGTCCTGGGGCGGGGCGATGGACGGGACGAAACTGCTCGAGCTCGCGGCGATCCGCGGCAAGGTGATGGCCAGTGCCAGCCGTGGTGGCGGCACGATGGCGAGCCTCGGCACCGACCCGGAGAAGGCGCTGCACCTGGCGAACGGGCTCGGCGTGGTCATCGCCGGTTACAACGGGCCCGACCAGACGGTCGTCTCCGGCGCCGTGGAGGCGGTCGATCTGGTCTGCAAGAAGGCGGTCGCCGCGGGTGTCAACGCGACCAGGATCAACGTCTCCCACGCGTTCCACTCCCCCTTCGTCACCCCGGCGGCCGGAGCGATGGCCGAGCGGCTCGCCGGGATCGGCTTCCGCCCGCTGACCGGGAACGTCGTGTCCACCGTGACCGGCGACGTCCTCGCCCCCGACACCGACCTGCGTGAGTTGCTGCGCGAGCAGGTGCTCGAGCCGGTGCGTTTCCACGCCGCCGCCGCCAAAGCCGTCGAGGGCGCGGATCTCGCGCTCGAGGTCGGGCCCGGCCGGGTCCTCGCCGGACTGCTGACCGGGATCTCCCCGGACACACCCGTGTTGTCGATGGACACCGACAACACCTCGCTGGCTCCGCTGCTGTCCGTGGTCGGTGCCGCGTATGCGGCGGGCGCCTCGATCGACACCACCGTCCTGTACGCCGGACGCGCGGTGAAACCGCTGCCGCCGGAGGCCGAGTTCAGTTTCCTTGCCAGCCCTTGCGAAACGGCCCCGGAGATCAGTGCGGAGCTGCTCGTCGCCGCCGACGTGCCGAACCCGACGGGCACCGTCACCGAGGCAACGGACACGAAGACCTCCACGCTGGAATTGCTGCGCAGGCTGGCGGCCGACCGCGTCGAGCTTCCGCTGGAAGCCGTCGGCCCGGACACCCACCCGCTCGACGACCTGCACCTGAGTTCGATCACCGTCGGCCAGATCGTCAACGAGGTCACCCGCGAGCTCGGCAGGCCGCCGCTCACCGCGACGCCGAACTTCGCCACCGCGCGGTTCGGTGAACTGGCCGAGATCATCGACCAGCTCGCGGACACCGCGCACGACGCCGGGCAGCCGTCGGGAGAGGCACCGGGGGTGGCGTCCTGGGTGCGCCCGTTCGCGGTCACCTGGACCGAGCAGCCGCGTGCCGTCGCCGCACCGCACGCCGGCACGGAGACGAGTGACTGGGCGGTGTTCGCCCCCGATGGACACCCGCTCGCGGAGCCGCTGCGGACGGCGCTGGCCACCGCCGGCCTCGGCGAGGGTGTGCTGCTGTGCCTGCCTCCGGACTGCGACGAGCACCAGGTCGGGCTGTTCCTCGACGCCGGCCGCGCCGCGGTGTCCCGGCCGAACGGCACCCGGTTCGTCGTCGTCCAGCAGGGGCTCGGCGCCTCGGGCCTGGCCAAGACACTGCACCTGGAAGACCCGTCGGCGCCCACGACGATCGTCGAGCTCGCTGACGTCGTGCCGGTCGATCCGGACGAGATCCGGCTGGCGGTGACGCGGGTCGTGGCCGAGACGGCGGGCACCGCAGGTTTCGCGGAGGTGCGGTACGCCGCGAACGGCACGCGCTCGGTCCCGGTGCTGCGGCCGATGCCCCGGCTCGCCGCCGAGCCGTCGAACCTCGGCGACACGGACGTCCTGCTCGTGACCGGTGGCGGCAAGGGAATCACCGCGGAAAGCGCCTTGGCCGTCGCCAAGGATTCCGGCGCGAGGCTCGCCCTGCTCGGCCGTGCCGACCCGGCGGAAGACACCGAACTCGCGGCCAACCTGGAGCGGTTCGAAGCCGCCGGTGTGCGGTTCTCCTATCACCGCGCCGACGTCACTTCGGCAGGCCAGGTCGCCGCCGCGGTGACGGCCGCCGAGGCGGAACTGGGCCCGGTGACCGCGATCCTGCACGGCGCGGGCCGCAACGAGCCGGACTCGCTGTACAGCCTCACCGAGGAGAAGTTCCGCGCGACACTGGCGCCCAAGATCGACGGGCTGCGCGCGGTACTGGCCGCCGTCGATCAGGACCGGATCAAACTGCTCATCACGTTCGGCAGCATCATCGGCCGGGCGGGCCTGCGCGGAGAGGCGCACTACGCCACCGCCAACGACTGGATGAGCGAACTGGCCGTGCGTTTCCAGGCCGAACACCCGCGGGCGCGGGCGATCGCACTGGAGTGGTCGGTCTGGTCCGGCGCGGGCATGGGCGAGCGGCTGGGTGTCGTCGAGGCGCTCGAACGGGACGGCATCACCCCCATCTCCACCGAGAACGGCCTCGCGGTGCTGCGCCAGGTGCTCGGCGACCCGGAACTGGGACCGGTACTGGTGGTGAGCGGGCGTACCGGCGGGCTGCCGACGCTGGCCATGCGACGTCCGGCGCTTCCGCTGCGACGCTTCCTGGACCGCACTCTCGTGCACTACCCGGGTGTCGAACTGATCACCGAGGCGGGCCTGTCCGAGAGCAGCGACCCTTACCTGTCGGATCACCTGCTCGACGGTGACCTGCTGTTCCCGGCGGTGATCGGGATGGAGGCGATGACGCAGGCCGCCATCGCGCTCTCCGGGAACGACGGTCCCCCGGTGCTGGAGAACCTCGAGTTCCTCCGGCCGATCGTGGTGCGACCGGACGGCTCGACCACGATCCGCCTCGCCGCGCTCGCCGTCGACGGGGACACCGTCGACGTGGTGATCCGCAGTGAGGAGACCGGTTTCGGCGCCGACCACTTCCGCGCGACACTGCGCTGGCCGCGCCAGGACCTGTCCGGGGAACCGGCGGCCGTCGCGACCGGGCTGCCTCCGGTCCCGGTGGACCCCGCCGCCGAGCTCTACGGCGGGATCATGTTCCAGGGCAAGCGTTTCCAGCGACTGCTCGGCTACCGGCGGGCCGGTGCGCGGCACGCCGTGGCCGAGGTCGACGCCCGTCACCAGACCGGCTGGTTCGACACGTTCCTGCCGCAGGAGATGGTGCTCGCCGACCCGGGCACGCGGGACACCGCGATGCACGCGCTGCAATGCTGCGTCCCGGACGCCACCCTGCTGCCCGAACGGATCGAGCGGATCCACCTCATGCCGCCGGACGACGTGCCCGACTATGTCGTGCTCGACGCGAAGGAGCGTGTGCAGGACGGCGACAGCTACACCTACGACATCGACCTGTTCACGCCGGACGGCTCATTGCTGGAGCGCTGGGAAGGCCTGACGCTGCGGGCGGTCCGCAAGAACGACGGTGCCGGCCCGTGGGTCGCGCCCATGCTGAGCGGATACCTGGAGCGCTCGCTGGAGCGGGTGCTCGGTGGTAGCAGGGCGGTCGTGGTCGAGCCCGACCCCAAGGCCGTGGCCGTCTCCGAACGACGTGCGCAGACCGCGCTCGCACTGGGCAGGGCACTGAACAAGCCGGTATCGGTGCGCTACCGGCCCGACGGCAAGCCGGAAATCGACGGCGCCGAGGTCTCCGCGGCCCACGGCGCGGGTCTCACGCTGGCACTGGCGGGCACCGGACGGATCGGCTGTGACGTCGAGGTGGCACTCACCCGCTCCGAACGGGACTGGGCCGAACTGCTCGGCGAGCGGCAACTGTCCGTCCTGAGCCTGCTCGGCGACGAGATGTCCGTGGCGGGAACCCGGATCTGGGCCGCGCTGGAATGCCTGCGCAAAGCGGGCGCGACGACCCAGGCGCTCACCGTCGACAAGATCCACGCCGACCGGTGGGTGACCCTGTCCGCCGGGGACGCGGTGATCGCCACCTGGGTGACCCGGATCGAGGACCTCCCCGATCCGGTCGTGTTCGCGGTACTGACCGGCAAGGAGGGGCGCTGATGCCCGGCTATTTCGAGATCCGGCACACCGTCGGGTTCGAGGAGACGAACCTCGTCGGCAATGTCTACTACGTCAACTACCTGCGCTGGCAGGGACGGTGCCGGGAGATGTTCCTGCGGGATCGCGCGCCGGGCGTGCTGGCCGAACTCCAGGACGACCTGAAGCTGTTCACGCTCAAGGTCGAATGCGAGTTCTACGCCGAGATCACCGCCTTCGACGACCTGTCGGTGCGCATGCGGCTCGAAGAACTGACGCAGACCCAGATCCAGTTCAGCTTCGACTACGTGCACCTCAAGGAAGGCGTCGAGCTCATGGTGGCCAAGGGGCGGCAGCGGGTCGCGTGCATGCGCGGCCCCAACGCCGACACCGTCCCGGCCAGGGTGCCCGAAGAACTGCGGGCGGCACTCGCCCCGTACGCCGAATCGCCGTCCGCCGCCCGCGCGGCGCTCATGACCGCGGGAGGATGAGATGACCAGCAACGGGCAGTCCGTGCCGATGTCCACCGCCGGTTTCCGGCAGGCGGCCGATCCGGCGCCGGTCTCGCTGCGCGAGGCGATGGCCCAGTTCGCCACCGGGATCACCGTCGTGACCGCGCCCGGCGAGCGCTGTCACGGGATGACCGCCAACGCGTTCAGCTCGGTGTCACTCGACCCGCCGCTGGTGCTGTGCTGCATCAGCCGTACCGCGAGGATGCACGCCGCGATCATGTCGTCACGCACGTTCGCGGTGTCCATGCTCGGCGCCGATCAGGAACATCTGGCGCGGTACTTCGCCGACCGGAGCCGCCCGAACGGGGTGGCCCAGTTCGACGCGGTGGACTGGGTGCCGGGCCCGCGCACGGGTGCTCCGCTGCTGTCCGGTTCGCTCGCCTGGCTGGAATGCGAGCTGGCCGAGTCCTATGACGGCGGCGACCATTCCATCTTCCTCGGCCGGGTGCTCGATTCGCGCCGGATCCCCGACCAGAAGGCGCTGGTGTTCTACGCCGGCGCCTTCCATCGGGTGGCCTGACCCGTGAAACGGAGACGTTCGATGCTGGTAAGCGTGACCGGCGCGACCGGATTCCTCGGCTCCCACTCGGTGGCCGCGATCGCCAGGGCAGGCCATTCCCTGCGCCTGCTCGTCCGCGACGCGTCCACTGTGGACAGATCGTTGGCACCGCTCGGCGTCGACACGAGCACGATCGAGGTGCTCACCGGGGACGTGACCGACGAACGCCGGGTCGCCGCGCTGGTGCGCGGCGCCGACGCCGTGCTCCACGCGGCCGCCGTGTACTCCTTCGACAGCAGGCAACGACGCGTCATGTGGCGCACCAACGAAATCGGCACCGACGTGGTGCTCGGTGCCGCACGGCGCGCGGGGGTCGGCCGGATCGTGCACGTGTCCACGGTCGGGGCGATGCTGCCCGCCGCGGCGGGCACGCTGCGGGCGGATACGCCGGTCGGTACCGCACGCGAGCCCTATCTCGCGAGCAAGGCCGCCGCCGAGGAGATCGCGCGGCGTCACCAGAGGGAAGGAGCGCCCGTCGTGATCACCTATCCGTCCGCGCTCATCGGGCCACACGACCCGTATCTCGGCGACCAGAACGCCCGGCTGCGCAACGCTTTACGCGGTCTCATGCCGATCTGGCCCGCCGGCGGTTTCCCGGTGGGAGACGTCCGTGACACGGCGAGTCTGCACGCTCGCCTGATCGACGCCGACATCCTGTCGGGAAACCGGTTCTTCGGTCCCGGCACCTATCTGTCCACCCGGGACTACGTCCGGACCCTGCGCGAGGTGACCGACAGGGCGCTGCCCGCGCTCTTCCTCCCCGCCAAGGCGATGACACCGGTGGGCCGCCTGACGGGCGCGCTGCAACGCGTGTGGCCGTGGCACATCCCGGCCGAGTACGGCGCGATCTACCTGTGCGGCTGCGCGACCGGGGTGGCGCACGGGGAACCCACCGGGGGCGTGACCGCGCGGCCGGTGGCCGATTCCATGCGCGACACGGTGCGCTGGCTGCACGAACGGGGACTGCTCGCCGACCGGCAGTCCGGCCGGATCGCGAAGGCGGTGGCATGAGTACCGCGGAGTTCGACTTCATCCCCGTGCCCCACCACCGGCCGGATCCGCCGCGCCCGGTCAACGGGCACCGCCGCGCCCAACCCGCGCCCGCCCCGGCACCGCCGCCCGAACGGACGATGAGCCTGCTGCGCGAGCAGCGCGACGCGCTCCACGAGCGGGCGACGGCCGGCAACGCCAAGGGCGTGGACCGGCAGCACGCCCTCGGCAAACGCACCGCACGCGAGCGGCTCGACCTGCTGCTGGACCCCGGCTCCTTCACCGAGATCGAGCTCTACCGGCGTAACCACGCGAGCGGGTTCAGGATCGGCGAGAACCGGCCGCACACCGACGGCGTGATCGCGGGTTCGGGCACCATCGACGGCCGCCGGGTGTTCGTGTACGCCCAGGACTTCACGATCTTCGGCGGTTCGCTCGGCGCCGCGCACGCCGCGAAGATCCACAAGGTGATGGACCTCGCGCTGTCGACCGGCTCGCCGATCATCGGGATCAACGACAGCGGCGGCGCACGCATCCAGGAAGGGGTGCTGGCGCTCGACGGCTACGGCGGGATCTTCCGCAGGCATGTGGCCGCCTCGGGGATCGTCCCGCAGATCAACGTGGTGCTCGGGCCGTGTGCCGGCGGGGCGGCCTACTCCCCCGCGCTGGCCGACTTCACGTTCATGGTCCGCGACACCGCGAAGCTCTATCTCACCGGTCCGGACGTGGTCGAAGCGGTGACCGGTGAGCGGGTCAGCCATGACGAACTCGGCGGCGCCGACGTGCACGGAAAGCGCTCCGGCGTGGCCACCTTCGTCCACGACGACGAGGAGAGCTGCCTGGACGACGTGCGGTATCTGGTGTCGATGCTGCCCGCCAACAACCTCGACCTGCCACCCCGCGCCGGGCCGCGGGACGCGCGGCACGACAGCCGCCCGCGACTGGCCGAAATCGTGCCCGCCGAACCCAACAAGCCCTACGACATACGGTCGGTGATCACCGAACTGGTCGACGACGGCGAGTTCCTGGAACTGCACGAGGGCTGGGCGGCCAACATCGTCTGCGCGTTCGCCCGCATCGACGGTGAGGTCGTCGGACTGGTCGGCAACCAGCCGTTGGTGCTGGCCGGGGTACTGGACATCGAGGCCGCGCAAAAGGCCGCCCGGTTCGTGCGGTTCTGCGACGCGTTCGGGATCCCGCTCGTCACGCTCGTCGACGTCCCGGGCTTCCTGCCGGGCACCGAGCAGGAGTACGCCGGGGTGATCCGGCACGGCGCGAAGCTGCTTTACGCCTACTGCGAGGCCACCGTGCCGCGGATCCAGGTCATCCTGCGCAAGGCGTACGGCGGCGCGTACATCGTGATGGACTCGCGGTCCATCGGCACCGACCTGTCACTGGCGTGGCCCACCAACGAAATCGCGGTGATGGGCGCGGAAGGAGCGGTGAACGTCCTGTTCCGCAAGGAACTCGCCGACTCCGCCGACCCGGCGGCACTGCGCAAGACGTTGATGGACGAGTACCTCGACGAACTGGTCCACCCCTATTACGCGGCCGAGCGCGGCCTGGTGGACGACGTCATCGATCCGGCGCGAACCAGGGCAGCCGTGGCCTCGGGGCTGGCGATGCTGAAGGACAAGCAGCGCCAGCCCGCCCGGCGCAAACACGGAAACGTGCCGCTGTAACGAGGGCGCCGGTGTTCAGGAGCCCCGGTGTTCAGGAGCCACAGAGACAGCCGGTGGGCGAAGGCGCGGCGGCGGCATGCGACCCGTTCGGCACAGAGCCCGCCGCCGGGAACTCGGTGCGCATGCGTTCGCGCGATCCGGCAACGGATCGTGTCGCCTCCTCCTTGCTGTCGCCGGCGCCCACCATCAACCCCACCAGCTGCACCTCGAAACAATGATCGGCGTCCCACGGACTGAGCAGATAATCGCCGAGTTCGAGGGTCACCAGCCCATGGGTGGCGATCCACATCTGATGCGCCACCAGCCCGGCGTCGGCCGGGGCGAAACGACCGGCGGAAAGGCATCTGCCCACGCACTCGACAACGTTCGACAACGTGTACCTGCCGTGCTGCCGATCTTTTTCGGACAACGAGAAACCGGCGAGCGAGGCACCGCCGAACATCACCGCGTACAGATGCGGATTCGCCAAGGCCGTATACCGGTAGGCGCGACCGAGCAGCGCCATGTCGGCCACCGGATCAGCTGTCTTGCACACACTCGTCATATGTTGCTGAAGCCGGGCGAAGCCCTCGTGGACGATCTCACGGACAAGACCGCGCATGCCGCCGAAATGGGTGTAGACCCCCATTGTCGAACTTCCCGCCGCAGCGGCGACACGGCGCGTCGACAAGGCTCCCGGCCCCTCCTCGGCCAGGAGCCTGGCTCCGATTTCCAGCAACGCCCGCTTCGCCTTCGGGTCCGACTTGCGCGGGCTCATGAAACGGACCTGCCGAATATCGACATCTAGTACCCTTCGATGATCGCGGTGAACTGTTCGCAAGATCGTCGAGCGAGCGACGGGACGAACTCAACTGGCGCGTTCTTGGAGCGCGGCCGTACGCACGTCGAGCAGGGCGAGCAGCACCGGCGGATCCATCGCCCTGGCAGGCCGCAGGTCCAGGTCCACGTCGATCACCGGAACGTCCTGATGCACGACGAGCGGACCACGCGAACCGACGAACGGCCCGCCGTCCGGACCGATCGAACCGGTCACGGTCTCTTCGGCACCCGGCGCGACGGACTGGGCGAGCAGGTACCAGGTTCCTTCCGGCACGTTCTCGAGCACGAAATCGCCCGGCTCGGACAGCACACTGCAGCTGACCGGGTTGCCCTGCGGAATAGGGTCCCGGAACAGGCCGACGAAGGTCAGTCCACGTTCCCCCTCGCCGCATACCTGCATATCGCCACGAAGAGTCGACGACCGGCTCTCCAATTCCGAACCACGCCGCTGAGCCGGCACCGGCGCGTAACCGCGCAATTGCCGGTATGCGATGGGCGAAACCCCGACGCTCTCCTTGAATCGCGAACTGAAGGTGCCAGGGCTGTTGTAGCCGACCTGATAACTGATATCCGCGACGGTGAACGCGGTGGAAACGAGCAACCTCTTCGCTTCCTGGATCCGCATGGCGGACAGGAAACGCGCCGGCGAAACCCCGGTCACCCGTTGAAAGACTCTGGTAAAGTGGAATTTGCTGAACATGGCACTCCGCGCCATATCGTCCACTGTCAGGCGCTCGCCAAGATTCTCCTGCATCGAAACGATCACACGCTCGACCACGACTTGCTCTGAGAATTTGTCCATAGCCCCCAGCCCCTGACCCCCTACGTCATGGCAGTCAACATATCAGGCGATAAAGGGGGCGGCAATGCTCACAGTGGGCATATCACACTAAGTACTTAGCCAATAACACACTAACAAACTCCCGACCTCGAAGGGTCGACCATTCGGCGGCAAGACCGCCGCCGTTCGGCAGAGAGATTGCGCCGATCGAGTGACATTTTCGCGGGTGGTTACCGACAATGAATTCGGCCGTCGAGTTGAGCATAACCGAAGTAGTCCGCTTTAGCGCTCACCACTAGGATAGCGTACACCCCTTTGATCAACTCGGTAATATTCCGTTCACAAGCCGGTATTCGACGCACTTTTGGGCATTCGGCGGAACGGGCGGGCCAGCGCCGAGGAGCGGCCGGAGAACTTGCCGCCTCGGAAGGTTGCGACGCCGGCCGTGACCCTGCCCGTGCGGACAGGACGAAGCGAACCTTCGGGCAACTCTGCGCCGCAATGACGCCATGAAGCAACCCCATTCCGGTCCTCACGTCTTCCGGACAAAGATTCGAACAAGGACGTGAGAGGGGCGCCAAAATGGAATTCACGGCGAAGAAGACGATCAAATTGGCCATCGCGGGCGGAGCGATCGCCGCCACCGCACTTCTTTCCGCGTGCGGCGGGAACGATGTCGCGGGAAACGGTTCTCCGGTGCGGAACGCGGCCGTCGAACAGATGCCGGACGGCGGCGGGCAGGGAGCGGCCGCCGGCGGCTCCGGCGCCGTCGAGTCTTCCAACGGGGACGTCAACTGCAGCAAGCACGGCGGCCAGGTCGGCGCGCCCGGACGGCAGAAGATGGACCTGATCGCGGTGGCCGCCACCGACGGCACCATTCCGGGCTGCACCGAGGCGTTCACCGTGATCGCGGAGTACTACGAGAAGCTGCCGCGGGCCGAAGGCTCCGGCGAGCGGGTGCTCGACGTCCGGGGGAAGTGGACCTGCGCCCGCCAGGCGGACTCGGCCGGCGAGCAGGGCGCGGTGGTCTGCGGCGTGCCCAACAGTTCCCTGCAGCTGGAGACCAGGCCCTGACCAGGGGAGCGAGGACAGGCGGCCGCCTGTTTTCACACTCGGGCATCCACTAGGCTGAACTCAGATGTTCTCATCATCTGAGTTCAGCCTAGCGAACGGAACTGGTCCGCATGCGAGTACTCTTCGCCGGCCTTGCGTCTGTCGGCCACACCTACCCGCTGATCCCGCTCGCCATCGCCGCCAGGGACGCCGGGCACGAAGTGCATTTCGCCGCGGGCGAGCACGTCCATCCGCCGCTGCTCAGGAATGGGCTCCAGCCCTTTCGCCCGGCGGATTCGTTCTACGAGATCTACGCCGAGGACCTCGAACCGGAACTGGCCCGGCTACGGCCCGACCTCGTCGTGCACGAATGGGGATTGCCGGGAGCGGCGATCGCCGCGGAGCGCGCCGGGATCCCCGGGCTCTGGCACGGGTTCGGCCGCATGATCCCCGAGGGAATCGGGCTCCAGCAGCCAACGCGGGCCGGCGGCGCGCCCGACCGGCCACATCTCGACATCTGCCCGCCGTCCTTGCAGGACAAGGGTTTCCTCACGACGGCCGAGCGCGTCGAACTGCGCCCCGTGCCCTATTCCGAGCCGGCACCACGCGTCGAAAGGACCACGCGGCCGCTGATCTACCTGACGCTCGGCACCGCTTTCGGCACGCCGGAGATACTCACCACGGTCATCGAGGGTTTGGCCCCGCTCGGCGGGCAGATCGTGGTCGCCACCGGACGGGTCCGCCCGGAAGAACTCGGCACCGTGCCGGACAACGTCACGGTGCGGGCGTGGATATCGCAAGCGGAACTGTTGCCGCACGTCGACGCGGTCGTGCACCACGGCGGCAGCGGCACGACCCTCGGCGCGCTCGCCGTCGGCGTCCGGCAGCTGATCCTCCCCCAGGGAGCCGACCAGTTCGCCAACGCCGAAGCCCTGGTGGCCGCGGGCGCCGCGCTGAGCATCCAGCCCGGCGAACTCGGCACGGAAGCGATCACCCAACACGCCCGGAGCCTTCTGCCGCACCACGGAAACACCGGTCGCCGCGACGCGGCCAGGGCGATCGCCGGGGAAATCGCCCGGATGCCCTCCCCGGCGAGGTCGCCCGCGACCTGCCTCAGTGGGCCCGAACCTCGTGAAGTACATGAAGTACATGAAGGCCCCTTCCTGTACCTAGGCGCAAGGAAGGGGCCTTCATGTACTGGGAAACGTGTGAAGGCTCTATCGACCCGAAACAGGTGGGCGGGGCCTGTGGGTGGGCCGAAGGCTCCCTTCGCCGCGTCTGACGCGGCGAAAGGAGCCTTCAGCCCTGGTCAGGTGCGAGGGGCCTTACCCCTCAATAACCGTCCTTACCGGGCCTCAGAACCCGAAGAGCTCCTGCGGTACTTCGTGCTCGTCCGGCCAGGTCAGCCAGGCGACGTCGGTCGGGCCGATGGCGCAGTTGGCCACCCGCCAAGACCGCGCGTCGTCGTCGACGTTCGTTTCGCTCTTCTTCTTGAGCAGGGCGACGTAGACGTCGGACATGACGCCGTCGTCCCGCTTGTTCTCGTAGACGGTGCCGGCGTAGTACGGACGACCGGCTTCGGTGCCGCGCATCGTCCCCTGCAGGAACACCCAGGGGCCGAGCCGGTCGAGCTGTTCCACGGCCACCCGGACCCGATCGCCGAACTCCTGGTCGAGCCGGGCGGTGGCGGCCTCTAGTACCGCTTCCCGGACCGGGTCGCCGGGATTCAGCGACACCGGAACGGGTCGTGCGGACGGGGTGTACATCAAGCTACCTCCCACTGGCGGGACAGCGACGCGGCCGCATCAGCTTGCCCGGTGAAGCTCTGGCGTTGGTTCGGATCAGGTCGGCGGGGTGAGGATCTTCACGAGGCCGCCACCGCCGCCCATGCTGATCTTCTGCGAACCGTCGGGGTTGACGTTGTTCGAGCCGATGAACTGGCCATCACCCGCGTACAACACGACGTGCCCGCCGTTGTTCGAGATCACCACGTCGCCCGGTTTCGCTTCGGAGAGCGGCACCGACTTCCAGCCGTCGGCCTCGAGGTTGGCCGACAGACCGGCGACCGAGGCACTGGCCTGCCCCTTGTCGATCAGGCCCGCCGCCTCGAGACAGCCGGAAACGAAGTTCGCGCAGTTGACGTTGTTGGGCACCCACGACTGCATGGCGGGCAGTTCACCACTGCCCTTGAGGTCACCGGCGTTGCGGCCGAGGAACTGCTCGGCGATCTTCGCCGGGTTGTCGCCCCGCGCGTCGATCGGCTTGGCGGGCCTGCCGTCGCCCTGCACTCCGGCGACACCGCCACCGCCGCCTCCGCCACCACCGCCGCCGCCGTCCCCACCGCCGTAGCTGGGCGCACTGCCCACGTTGGAGTTGACCGGCTTCGCGTTGACGCTCGACGCCGTGGTCTGGCCGTCGTCGGCGGGGATGAGCTCGATGAAACCGCCTTCGATCTCGAGGCCGAGCGGCTTGAGGAGGTCGTCGATCTGCTTCTCGGCGTCGTCCAGCGCTTTCTCGATCTCGTCCTTCTTGCCGTTCGAGTCTTTTTCGTTGAGCTTCCGGAGGCGCTCGATGTCCGTCGCGGCGGCGGCGATGTCGTTGTCGTCTTTCGAGCTGTTCTTCCGGCGGCGGGCCGCGTCGATCAGCTTGCGGTTGTCCGAGTCCTTGTCATTGGCTTCCTGTGCGAGCTGTGCGACCTTCTTCTTGACCTCGTCCAGGATCTCGGAGACCCGCTGGAGGATGTTCTTGGCCGCCTCTGCCTTGTCGCTGACCTTGTAGCTGGCCTTGCCGAGCTTTTCGAGGTGCTCGGCGACGGCGTCGGCGTCCTTGCCCTCCCAGTTGCGCAGGACGTCGTCGCGGAAGACCTTGAGGTCGTCTCCGAGGTCGTTCGCCTTCGTGGCCGCCCCGCCGACCTTCCTCGCCTGGTCGTTGACCGCGCTCGAATTCAGCTTCTGCGCCTGCTGGGCATGCTTGTCGATGGCGTCCAACGACTTCGGGCGGTCATGCGACGGGTCGTCGAGCGTGCTCGGATTCCGCTCCGCGGTGGTCATCGGTAAATCCCCCTGCTTCCCGTCTCAGTCCGATCAATCCCGCTCGCGGGCGCCGCCGCGGAGGGTGTCGACACCCGCGGCTTCGTCGTTCCGCATCCGCTGGGCGGCGTTGGCCAACGCGTTCGACGCGGCGTCGACGAGCTTCGCGGCGGCCGCCAGCTCGGCGTTGACGCCGCGGTGGAACCCCTTCATGGTGGTCCCCGTGCTGGCCGCGTTCTTCAGGTCGCCGAACGCGCCTCCGGGATCGCCGTCGCCAAGGTCCTTGCCCGTGCCGCTGTAACCGTCCTTGAGCCCGCCGACCTTCTTGGCCAGCGCGGCGATCTGCTCTGGATCGAATCGGCGAGTCATGGATGATCCCTCCAGTCCGGCGCCTGCGCGCGTGCTTGCCTGACCCACACTGCTCTACCCGCGCACCTTATGAGTTCACACCCACCCGTGCGCGTCGTTTCCCGAAACGCGATGACGCCGTTCGTGTACATCGACGCATCCGCCCGCGCGGTGGTTCCCGGAAGATTTCCGCACCCGGTCCACCGCGTGTCGACGACGCCCTCGGCGGGAAGATCTTACCCTCTCGACCCCCTCGGATCACGGGACGGCGAGCCGGGTCCGGCTACGTTCCGCGACCGGGTTCCACCCGGCCGGGTCACCGGAACAACTCGTTTCCCGGATACGGGGACCTTTGCGAGGATGGGCCGCGATGACCACCGATCGGCGCACTCGCGCCCTGAATTCCCTGTACGGACTTGCCCTCGGCGACGCGCTGGGTTCCCAGTTCTTCGTCCCCGACAACCGCGACGCCTGGCAACGGCGGCAGCTGCCGCCAGGCCCCTGGCAATGGACCGATGACGCCGAAATGGCGTGTTCCGTTTTCGCCGTCCTGCGACAGGCCGGCCAAGTCGACCAAGACCGCTTGGCCGCGAGCTTCGCGACACACCACGATTTCGACCGCGGCTACGGGCCGTCCATGAACCGCTTGCTCCGGCTCGTCCGTGAGGGTGGCTCGTGGCGTGAGCTGGCCACCGATCTGTTCGACGGACAGGGTTCGTGGGGCAACGGAGCGGCCATGCGGGTCGCGCCGCTCGGTGCTTGGTTCGCCGGCGATCCCGACGAGGCCGGACGTCAGGCGGCGCTTTCGGCCGAGGTGACCCACACCCATCCGGACGGTGTGGCCGGCGCGATCGCGGTCGCGGTCGCCGCCTCGCTGGCCGCCGCACCCACCCCGCCGTCACCGGCGGATTTCCTCGACCAGGTCCTGCGACGGGTACCGCCCGGCCGGGTGCGCGACGGTGTCCTGGCCGCCAGGGAGCTGGCGCACGTGCCCTCGTCCGCGACCGCCGCCCACGAACTGGGCAACGGCAGCCACACCGGCGCCCACGACACGGTGCCGTTCACGCTGTGGGCCGCGGCCCGCCACCTCGACGACTACGAGCAGGCCTTCTGGGCCACGGCGAGCGCCGGTGGCGACGTCGACACCACCTGCGCCATCGTCGGGGGCATCGTCGCCGCGCGCGTCGGCGTCGAGGGCCTGCCGTCGTCCTGGCGAGCCGCTTGCGAACCGCTCCCGGAATGGGCCGGCGCGGAGTCCTAGACCAGGCCGAGCTCGCGTGCCCGGACACCCGCCTGGAAGCGGGATTCGGCACCCAGCGCGGACATCAGCTCGGCGACCCGGCGCCGGTAGGTCCGCACGCCGAGGCCGAGGGTCCGGGCGGCGGCTTCGTCCTTGACGCCACCGCCGAGCAGGTCCAGCACCGCGGGCGCGAGCCGCCGGATCTCGGCGACCTGCGCGTCGTAGACGGCGAGATCGGTCGCCGATCGCCAGGCCGTTTCGAACAGCGACATCACGCCCTGCACGGTTTCGGGCTGGGTGATGACGCTGTAGCCGCGTTGCCCGGCGGTGAGGTCACCGGCCAGGATCACGACCCTGCCGTCCAGGATGATCGTCTCGTTGACGTCCTCGGTGGAGATGCGGATCCGCGCGCCGAACCGCTCGCTGACCCGCGCCAGCTCCCGCGCGGACGCCGAGTCGAGCAGCAGACCGGCCCGGTAGATCTTGCGGATCCGTACGTCGCCGGACCGGCGCTCGGCGGCCGCGGTGAGCTCGTCCGACCGGCGATCGGCCACCCAGGTCGCGAGGTCGTTGGCAGCGCACGCCAGGTCGGTCACGGTCGAGAACAGGTGCCCGACCCGGCGGAACAGCTCTTCTTCGCCGCGCACGACCGTGACCGAATCGCCCGCCCTCGTGAGGCCGTCACCCGTCCGCATGCCATCGATACTGCCCCAACCGCGCGACCCGCTGGCAGGTTGTTGCCATTTCCTGACTACCGGCGGGCCCGTCGCGACGCTGATGGGTATGACGAACCTTGACGAAAACGCGGGCACCTGGCGGCTCGGCGACCTCACCGTGCACCGCGTCGGCCTCGGCGCGATGCGGTTGACCGGGATGCCGTGGGACGAGAAGCCCAAGAGCCGCGAAGACGCGATCACCGTCCTGCGCCGCGCGATCGAACTCGGTGTCGACCACATCGACACCGCTTCGTTCTACTTCACTGCCCAGCGGTCGGCGAACGAGTTGATCAGCACCGCGCTCCAGCCCTATCCCGAAGACCTCGTGATCACCACGAAGGTCGGTGCGGGCCGCTCTCGCGACGGCGAGTTCTCGTTCGCGCGGCCGGATCAGCTCCGCGGCCAGGTCGAGGAGAACATCCGGCAGCTCGGTCTCGACCACCTCGACGTCGTCAACCTGCGCTGGGGCTCCGGGATGGGCAAGGAGCCCGGATCGGTGGCCGAACACTTCGGCGCGCTGGCCGACCTGCGCGAGGCGGGGCTGATCCGCCACCTCGGCGTGTCCAACATCGTGGCGGACCAGCTGACCGAAGCGAGGACGATCGCACCGGTGGTCTGCGTGCAGAACCGCTACGGCCTGGCCGACCGCGAGGACGACGCCTTGGTCGACCTGTGCGCGGAGCACGGCATCGCGTTCGTGCCGTTCTTCGCCGTCACGACGTCGGTTCCCGGCGCTCCCACGCCCGGCGCCGTTCCGGGCGAGGCCGAGGTCGCGAAGGTCGCGGCGGCACACGACGCGACGCCGGCGCAGATCCGGCTCGCCTGGACCCTGCACCGCGGCGAGCACGTCCTCGCCATCCCGGGCACCGGCGATCCCCGGCATCTGGAGGAGAACGTCGCGGCGGGCGGCATCCGGTTGAGCGACGACGAACTGGCGCTGCTCGACACGGTCGGCCGCGGCGGGCGAGAGTGAGCGGTCGGTCCAGGTGGTCGTGAGTGGCGATTCGGGTTCTGGCGAGCCTTCTCTTTAGGTACC
This sequence comes from Amycolatopsis sp. lyj-108, assembly GCF_046549005.1. NCBI lineage: Bacteria > Bacillati > Actinomycetota > Actinomycetes > Pseudonocardiales > Pseudonocardiaceae > Amycolatopsis > Amycolatopsis sp. lyj-108. The sequence goes on from NZ_JAJPWQ010000011.1 coordinate 29,485, forward strand.
TGCTAGGTGACCTGCGGCGATTCTTGCGTGATGCCAGGTTGAGGTACATGAAGGACCCCTTCCTGTACCTAGGCGCAAGGATGGGGTCCTTCATGTACTGAGGAAGGCGTGAAGGTCACCGACCCGCGATCCCGACCACTCACGAGACGCGAGGACGAGCGGCGGCTGCTTCAGCGCTTCCGATGGGCCCGGCGTCGAGCCCTTCACGACATCCCCGCGACCGCGCTGGAGTCCTTCAAGTACTCAGGGAGGGCCTTCACGCGCAACCGTTGTGACTGCTGGTGCTTGTGGGGCGAACGTGACGGTCACCGAGTCCGTGAAGGCCTGGGGATCAACCGCAGCCGGAACCCACATACGTACCTAAGACACCCTGGGCTCCAACCCGAATCGCCACTCACGACCCGCTGTACCGAAGCATCACCGGCGGATGCGGTGGTCCACGGCGACCCAGTTCGTTTCCCAGGTCGTCCCGCCGTCGGCCGAGAACGCCTGCTCGAATCTCGCCACGTCCGGACCTTGCCGGATGACGAGGAAGCGCACCTTGATCGGCCGGTCGCCGAGCCGGTCGTCGCCGTGGAACTCGCCGACACCGTCGCGGAAGCCACCGGAGACCGCCGGGGTGAGCAGGCCGTCGCGCATGTTGACGAAGGTCAGGCTCCACCGCTGCGCCTGGGGTTCGTACAGCCGCAGGTTGAGCGCGTCGATGCGGCCGTTCGGCCCCGAGACCGCGAACTCGAGGACGTTCGCCCGCCGGTCCATGAGCGGGCGCACGGTGCTGGTGCCGTCGAACTGGAGCCACTGGTCCGCGGAGCCGGAAAGCGGTTCGGCGAGCACCCGCACCGTGGACCGCCAGGTCCCGATTTCCCAGTCGAACGCTCGCTGCGCATCGGGGGCCGAAGCGACCGAGGCCGCGGGAGAGACCGCGGTCGCGATCAGGAGGAGAGCCGAAAGGCCCACTGTCAGGATTCGTTTGTATGGCACGGTCATGGTCCGACTATCCGAGCGGAGGACGGCCATGAACAAGAAGGCACCTGCGGGTAACCTTTCGCGCCCCAACCCTCTGCCCGGCTGTCCGATGGCCGCGGCGTTCGCCGCGATCGGCGGGAAATGGAAGCTGACCCTGCTGTACTGGCTCGCCCACGGCGAGTCCCATTTCGCCGGTCTTCGCCGCCGGGGCGCCCCGATCACGCCCAAGGTGCTGGCCGAGCAGTTGCGCGAACTCGAGGCCGACGGACTCGTCGAACGCGTGGTCACCGGGCCGGTCCCGGCGCGCGTCATCTACCGGCTCACGCCCTACGGGGCCACGGTCCTGCCCGTGGTCGAGGAGGTCCGGGTCTGGGGCGAGGCGCATCTCCGGCACACCCGCGGCGACGCCGCGCCGAACACGGCGATGGGGTGCGCCGAGGCGATCAGGTAGTCACTTCGCACCGGCCCGGCGGGCGGCGGTCGCGGTGGCGAGGGCCTGGAAGACCTCCTGGGTGGCGGCGAGGTCGATGCAGGCGTCCGTGATGGACTGGCCGTAGGTGAGCGGCCGGTCGGGGTGCAGGTCCTGGCGGCCGGCCTGCAGATTGGATTCGAGCATGACCCCGACGATGCCGCGCTGGCCGTTCTTGATCTGTTCGGCGATCTGGTCGGCGACGACGGCCTGCCGGAGATGGTCCTTGCGGCTGTTGTCGTGGCTGGCGTCGATCACCACACGGCGCGGCAGGCCCGCGTTCTGCAGGGCGGTGAGCGTCGCGCGGACGGACGCGGGATTGTGGTTCGGCTCGCTGTTGCCGCCGCGCAGGACGACGTGACAGTCCGGGTTGCCGACGGTGTGCAGGATGGCGGGCAGCCCGCTGGGGTCGACACCGGGGACGACGTGGCGCGCCTCGGCGGCACGGATCGCGTCGACCGCGACGGTGACATCGCCGTCGCGGCGGTTCTTGAAGCCGACCGGCATGGACAGGCCGCTGGCCAGCATGCGGTGGTTCTGGCTTTCCACCGTGCGGGCGCCGATCGCGCCCCACGAAACGGTGTCGGCGAGATAGGCCGGGATGGTGGTGTCCAGCCACTCGCACGCGGCGGGCAGGCCGCCCTCGGCGAGTTCGAGGAGCAGATCCCTCGCGATGCGCAGGCCGCGGTTGACGTCGCCGGTGCCGTCGAGGTGCGGGTCGTTGATGAGCCCTTTCCAGCCGCCGACCGTGCGGGGCTTTTCGAAGTACACGCGCATCACGATGAGGAGGTCGTTGACGAAGCGGCCGGCGAGGGCGGCGAGGCGGTCGGCGTATTCGAGGGCCGCGGCGGGATCGTGGATGGAACACGGCCCGGCGATCACGAGCAGCCTGTCGTCCGTGCCGTCGAGGACACGGAGGACGTTTTCCCTGCCTTGCCGCACCGTGTCGGCCGCGGTGGGGCTGAGCGGCAGTTCGTGGTGCAGCAAGGCGGGGGTGACCAAGGGGACCATGCGGTCGATGCGCTGGTTGTCGAGTTCGACCGCGGCGATGGTTGTCATCACAGATGTCCAGGATTTCTGCCGTCACCGGGCGGGCGGGAAAGCCGGGATTTCCCGGCCCGGTCGGCGGTCTCGGGTGATTGGAAAGGCAAACCCGGCATTATTCGAGCGAGAATTCTCCTACCCGGAATATTCCACCATCCGCCACTCGGAACAATGGTCCAACCCGATTCAGCGACCGGTCCAGATCGGCTCCCGTTTTTCGGCGAAGGCACGGGCTCCTTCGCTCGCGTCGGCGCTGCGCCGTCGGCGTTCTTCCCACTGATAAGAGGTTTTGAACGCCTCTTCGAGCGGGAGGTCGAGCGAGCGCAGCGCGGCCTCCTTGATCGCGCGGACCGAAAGTGGAGCGGCGCGCACGAGGCTGTCCGTCCATTCCGCGACGCACCGATCCAGTTCGGCGAACGGTACGACTTCGTTCACCAGCCCGTGGCGAAGCGCCGTCGCCGCGTCCATTCTGCGGCCGGTCAGCAGATAGCCCATCGCCACCTTGTGCGGAAGCTGGCGCGGCAACCGGAACACGCCGCCCGCGCCGGCGATCAGGCCGAGACGGACCTCCGGCAACGCGAAGACCGCGTCCTCGGAGGCGACGACGATGTCGCAGGCGAGCACCAGTTCGAAACCGCCGCCCAGCGCGTAGCCGTGCACCCTGGCGACCACCGGTTTGGACAGCGTGAACCGGTCGGTCAGCCGGGGATGCCCCGGCTGACCACCACTGCCGAACGTCGATGCCTCGACGCCTTCCTCGGTCAGCCGCGCGCGTTCCTTGAGGTCCTGGCCGACGGAGAAGGCGCGCTCTCCCGCGCCGGTCAGGACCACGGCCCTGATGTCGTCGTCGGCTTCGACGTCGTCCCAGATCCCGGCGAGTTCCGTGTGCATCCGCCGGTCCATCGCGTTCAGCACTTCGGGCCGGTCCATCGTCACGTAGGCGACGTGGTCCTTTTTCTCGTACCGCACCCCGGTCTCACTCATCGCGAGCCCACCGCGAAACCGTCCACCTTGCCGATCACGTCCGCGCCGTAGATGCGCAAAGCCTGCTGCAGCGCGAATTCGGCCAGGTACCGGCGGAATTCCTCCGGCGGTTCCTCGGCGAGGTTCAGCATGCGCCGGTTGGCCACCACGGCTTCCCTGTCGAGCCGCGCCAGCGCGTGGTCGATCGCCTCGTCCATCTCCTCCGGCGGGACGACCTCGTCCACAATGGACTTGGCGTCGGGTTCGCCTGCCTGAAGCCGCCGTCCGCCGAGGATCACCTGCCGGGCCACCCTCGGCCCGGCGATGCGGGAAAGCCGGAAGTTCGACGCGCCGGGGATGATCCCCTCCTTCGCCGCGGGTAGGCTGAGATACGCGTCGGACGCCGCCAGCACGTGGTCGAAGACCAGGAGGAGCTGCGTCCCGCCGCCGATGGCGAACGAATCGACGGCCGCCATCCACGGCTTGTCGGTCAACCGCGACCGCCACGAGTCGTCCGTGAGCAACCCGCGGAAGATCTTCTGGAGATAGCCCATTTCCCGCCGCAGAAGGAAATCGACGAGCGGGATGTCTCCGGAGCTGAGCTTCTTGAGGTTGATCCCCGCGCAGAACACCCGGCGCCCCACGTACCGCGGATGACTCATCACCCCGCCCCGCAACAATCCCACCCGGACGGACGGGTCGAGCAGCACCAGGTCGACCGCGGTCTCCATGTCGTCGACCTGCTGGGCGTCCTCGGCGTTCAGGCAGTCGTCACGGCACAGGGTCAGGTACGCGACGCCGTCGCGTCGTTCCAGCCGGACGGCCTCCAGCTGAAGGACACCGGTCTCGGCGAACTCGGGCAGCAGCCGCAGCGCCCTGGTGGTGGGCCGCAGCATGGCGTCGAGCAGATGCGGACCGGCCTTCGGCGCGCGCAGGATCCCGCGAAGGAAGATGCCCTGGTCGATCTCGCGCCCCAGCTTCTCCGCCTGCGGACGCGACCGCTCGGCCGCCATCTGCTCTTCCGACGGCACCAGACCGGGAAAGGCGAGGGCCGCGGCCCGGACGAGTTCGTCGATGCGCAGGTACCGCGTCCGGCCGCCGGTGAGTTCGTCGTAGATCTCTTCGGCGTGCGCCTCGACTAAGGCCGTGCGCCGGGCACGGACGTCGTCGTCGACCCGGTGGGCCTCGCCCGCCAGGGCCCGGAGATCGAGCCCTGGCGAATCCGTCGTCACGACTTGGCTTCCCGCCGCAAGGCCCGGTCGGCCGCCGCCAGGTGGGAACCGAGCGCCTCCTCGAAGGTGGTCGAGCCCGCTTCGAAGATCAGCTGACGGCGGATCGCCGTTTCGGGTCCGTCCGTGAACCGGGCCAGCTCGGCCAGCGTCTTCGCGGGGTCGTCGGACACCTCGTCGATCAGGTCGAGGGCGAGCGCGCGATCCGCCTCGATCGGGGTGCCGACCAGCACGGCCCGCCGGATGGCGGCCGCACCGGCCTGCTGGGTGAGCCGGTAGACGCTCATCCCCGGCCAGGCGCCGCCGCCCGCCCAGGCGAGCCGCAACCGGGTCCCCGGCTCGGCGATCCGGATGTCGGCGGCGAGCAGCAGATCCAGTGCCATTCCGGCACATTCGCCCGACGCCACCGCGACCGTGAGCCTGCCGAGCCGCTCGAACCGGCGCACCGCCCGCTCCCATTTGGAGACAAGGCCGACCGCCAGTCCCTTCGCCCAGTCGGCGGGCGGGGCGCCCGTGACGTGGATGGCGACCGGTCCCGGTTCACGCTGGTCCTCGGCACGGTCGCAGAGGCCGTCGATCTCCTCGACCGCCGCGGCGGACAGCGGCCGGGAACCGTCGAAGCGCAGCACCGGTTCGCCCTTGATTTCGTTACGCGTCACCATTGAATAAGCGCCATTTCGATTGTGGAGCCAGGCCCCATGGTCATGAGCACGCCGTAGTCCCCCGGGCGGGCGACGTCTTCGTCGGCGAGCCGCTCGAAGGAGAAGAGGAAGGAGCCGCTGGAAAGGTTCCCGTAGTCGCGGAGCACACCGGTGGTGTGGCGGACGTCGTGCCGGCTCAGGCCGAGGTTGACGACGACGGCGTCGATCACCTTCTTCCCGCCCGAGTGCACCAGCCAGTGGCCGATGTCGCTGCGGCGCAGGCCCGTCCCGGACAGCAGCCGGTCGATGACGATTTCGGCGTGCGCGCCGACCACGTAAGGAATCTGCGGGTCGAGGAAGAAACTGAACCGGTCCTGGTCACGGTCCCAGTCGTAGCGCATCGCGTCGACGGCGTCGGTGATGATGTAGCTGGCGAATTTCAGGACGCGCGGACCCGGCACGCGTCCGTCGCCGGAAATGAGGGCGAGGGCCGCGGATCCGTCGCCGAAAAGGCTGTTGACCACGGCGGTCCGCATGGTGCCGTCGAGGGCGTAGGCGGCGGAACACGCCTCACTGCACAGGACGACGCCGAGTTCGCCCGGATGAGCCGCGGACCAGCCCGAAACCACGTTGAGCGCGTTCAGTCCGGCGTTGCAGCCCATGCCCACGATGTCCGACCGGCTGCAATGCGGGTCGATGCCCAGCTCTCGGATGATCAACGCGCTCAGCCCGGGGGTCAGGAAACCGGTCGAGGTGACACAGCACAGGTGACGCAGGTCCGAAAGCGTCGCTCCGGCCGACTTCAGGCAGGCTTCCAGCGCCCGGCAGCCCATGTCGACGGCGATCTTCTTGTGCTTGTCGAGAAGGTCACCCTGCGGTTCCGCCGCGCGGGCGCCGCCGGGGCCCTCCGACGGCAAGGTGAGGAAACGCCGGTCGATGGCGCTGTTGAGGAAGATCGAGCGGATCTTCGGATCCTCGATGTCGAGGATTTCGAGAAGTTCGGATTGCGAGTAGGACGACGCGGAAACCGCCGTCCCCACCCCGGCGAACCGGGTGATCTCGGTGAGTCCGGTGAGGACGGAGAGATCCTCGGCCGGTTCGGTGATGGCAGTCATCGGTACATCCACCCCCATGTTCTGAGTTTGCTACGAAGCAGCTGCTTGAACCGCACAGCGGGCATTGGTCTCACCTTTCGCGAATCTCAGTGGACATTTCCGAAATTAGGCTTCCGTGATCTCGGCGGTCAACGCGTCCAAGGCCGAAGGGATGAACGGGGATCGGCGTCGTCAAAGAATCTGTTCCTGCGGGCTTCTCGCCGGTTGCGTACTCCAGGCCCGTTGTTCGGTCTCACGGACTTGCTCCTCGGCGGTCTGCTCCAGCCTTTTCATGGCGAACCGCAGGATCGGCGGTGCCATCAGCGGTGTGACGATGGCGATGAGGATGACGATCGTGTAGATCTCCACGCCGAGAATGCCCAGCCGCAGCCCGACCGTGGCCACCATGATCCCGATGACTCCGCGCGCGTTCAATCCGGCGCCGAGCGCCAGCCCTTCCCATTTGTTCAGACGGCTGAGCCGCGCACCGGCGTACACGCCGGCGAACTTGCCGATGATGGCCAATGCGAGCACCGCGAGCCCGGTGAGCAGGACGTCCGGGCGGATCAGCGCGGTGAGGTCCATCCGCAACCCGGCCGTGGCGAAGAAGAGCGGCGCGAACACCGACAGGACGACGGTACGCAGGGGAGCGAGCCGGGCCGGGTCCACCTTGCCCGCCGTACCGATGAGGATCCCGCAGACGAAAGCCCCGAAAAGGGCCTCCAGGCCGAGGGCGTGCGTTCCGGCCGAGGCGAGGAGAAGCAGTGCGACGACGGCGCCGACCGTGGTCCAGTCACCGTCGGACTTGCCGGCGAGGTGCAGTACACCCCGCACCAACGGCCTGCCGAGGGTAAGTGCGAACACCAAGATGGCGACCAGGTAGGCGAGGGAGAGCAGCACGGTGCCCGCGCTCACGGCCTGGATCGCCATCGCGCTGACGACGGACAGCATCAGCCAGCCGAACACGTCGTCGATCATTCCCGCCGCGAGCGTGAGCTGTCCGACGTTGCGGTGCAACAGGTTCATGTCGATGAGGGTCTTGGCGATGACGGGGATGGCGCTGACGCACAGCGCCACGCCGAGGAACAGCGCGAAGACGGTGAGGTCGGTCCCCTCGGGAATCAGTGCCTTCGGCAGGACGAATCCCGCGCCGATGCCCAGGCCGAGAGGGATGATCAAGCCGCCGAAGCCGACTCCGGCGGCGGCACCGAAGCGCCGCCGGACCATGCCCATGTCCATCTGCATGCCGGTGAGACCGACCAGCAGCAGGACACCGATCTGGCCGACGGCGTCGAGAAGGTGGTACTGCTCGGCGACGGCCGGGAACAGCCGTCCGTGCAGTCCCGGTGCGGCCCACGCCAGCAGCGAAGGACCGAGGATCACCCCGACGAACAGTTCGCCGACGACAGCCGGCATCCCGAACCTTGTGGCCAGCCGCCCGAAAACGAGGGCCAGCAGGAGCAGGAGGCCGACCTGGAGCAAGAAGATCAGGAGACTGTGTGCGGCGATCGGCGCGATCGGCGCGGGAAGCGAGAGAAGCACCTTACTCCTTCAGGAAAGATTCACCGCGGAGACGCACTGCGGAGGGTCCACACGAGCACCGGCGACGTGGCCTTCGCCGACGGGAAGCCGGCCGGATCTTCAGCCGCTTCCAGCGACCTTCGTGCGCAACCGCCGGGCCGCGCTCACCGAGTCGCAGCCCGCCAGGCCCAACACGTTCCGGAGTTCGACGGCGAGCAGGTCGAGCACCTGCCGCGCGCCTTCCTGGCCGTCCGCGGCCAGCCCCCACATGAAGGGCCGTCCGACCAGTACGCCCGAGGCGCCCAGCGCCGCCGCCTTGAGAATGTCGCCGCCGGTCCGGATTCCGCCGTCCAGCAACACTTCGCAGCCGCCGGCGACCGCGTCCACGATCTCCTGCAGCATCTCGATCCCCGGTACGGCGCCGTCCAACTGACGGCCTCCGTGGTTGGACACCACGATTCCGGCGGCGCCCGCGTCAACGGCGCGTGTGGCGTCCTCGACCGCGAGGATTCCCTTGAGCACCACCGGAAGGTCCGTATGCCTGCGCACCGCCTCGACGGATTCCCAAGTGGCCGGGGCGAATTCGCGTGCGGTGTGGTCGGCGACGGCCGAAAGTCCTTCGGTACGCCGGTGCGCGGCCGCCCCGGCGTCGAAGTTGGCCGCCGTCACCGTTTCCGGCAGCGCGAAGCCGTTCCGCATGTCCCGCAGCCGCCGCCCCATCCACGGCACGTCGACGGTGAACACGATCGCCTCGCAGCCGGCGTCCTCCGCACGGCGTACGAGCTCCAGTGATCGTTTCTCGTCACGCAGCCAGTACAGCTGGAACCACGGCCGCCCGCCGACGGCCGCGATCTCCTCCAGCGGGACACTGCTCAACGTGCAGATGGTGTACGGCACGCCCGCGTCCCGCGCCGCGCGTGCCGCCGCGAGCTCACCTTCGGGATGGAACAACCGCTGGTACGCGACCGGCGCGACCGCCACGGGAAGCGCGGTGCGCCTGCCGAGTACCTCGGCCTCGGTGGTACTGCCGGTCACTTCACGCAACATCCGGGGGATCACGAAGATCCGCTCGAACGCCGTGCGATTGGCCGCCAGCGATACCTCGGCGCCGCTGCCCCCGGCGAGAAAGTCCCAGATCTCGCCGGGGAGAACCGCCTTCGCGGCACGTTCGAGGTCGGCCAGGCAGAGGTGGGTCATCGCCGGGCGGGGCCGAGCTTGCTCTGCCCGGTGCGCTCCAGCTCGACGGCTTCGTACAGGGCCTTGATGTTGGAGCTGCCGAAGGTGCCGGCGCCCTGGCGCTCGATGATCTCGAAGAAGATCGTCTTACGCGGATGCGTGGAAGCGGTGAAGATCTGGAACAGCTGGCCGCCGTGGTCCTCGTCGGCGAGCAGCTTCGTCTCGCGCAGATCGTCCAGCGAGTGCGTCTCCAGTTCGATCCGCCCGCCGAGCATGTCGTAGTAGGCGTCCGGCGTCTTCAGGAACTCGACGCCGCGCGAGGAAAGCTCCTTGACCGCGGTGACCGCGTCCGGACTGGTGAAGGCGATGTGCTGGACGCCCGAACCGTGGTGCTCCTTGATGAAGTCGTCGATCTGGCCGGGGTCGGCGGTCTTGTCGGGCTCGATCAGCGTGAGGGTGACCGCCCCCGACAGGCTCTGCACGACGGTGGAGTTCATCGCCTGGGCACCGACCACGATGTGCTCTTCGAAGATCTGCTTGAACCCGAGGGCACGCTCGTAGAACGCCACCGTGGGGCCGAGATCGCCCGCGTTCAGGCAGACCGCGAAGTGGTCGATCTCCCCCAGCTCCACGCCACCCTTGCCGCGGACGGCTTCCTCGGTGACGTCGCTCTCGATCAGGGTGTGCACGACGTCGCCGAAACCGCTGACGGTGGCGGTGACGACCGAGTCACCGCGCTTCTCCGGCTCGCGGATGGGTTCCGCACCGCCCTTCACCGCGGCCTCGAAGGCGGCGGCCACGTCGGGAGTACGCAACGCGATGTCGGCCACCCCTTCGCCGTGGGTCTGCAAGTACGTGGCCCCCGGGTGCCGGTCCGAGAGCGGCTCGGTGAGGACGAGCGTGATCGCGGAGTGCCGCAACGTCACACTACGGTGGTCCTCCGACCGGTCGGTGGTGACGACGGAGAAGTCGTACCGGTCCTTCCAGCCGGTCGCGGCCGCGTCGAGGTCGGCCACGTACATTTCCACATGGTCGATCTCGAAATTCTGCGTGCTTTCCTGAGCAGACAAGACATTCCTCCGTGGAATAGATGTGATCCTCAAGCACAGGATGACGTGAAGCCATTTCCGCATCAACGTTGTCCGCTTGACACTTCCGTCCACATCGGACGGACGGGGTCAGCGGCCGGTGAACCGCACCGGGAGTTCCCGGTACCCCTGCACGACGACCGCGCGCAGCCACGCCGGCTCCTTCACCAGCTCCACCCTCGAAACCCGCTCGGCCACTTCCCGCAGCACGACCGCCAGCTCGATCCGCGCGAGCGCGGAGCCGAGACAGTGGTGCATGCCGTGCCCGAAGGCGATGTGCCGGTTGGGTTTCCGCCCCGGCCGGAACGTGTCGGGATCGTCGAAGACGGCGGGATCCCGGTTCGCGGCGGGCAACCACGCGACCACCGGCGTGCCCGCTTCCAGGTCGTGGCCGTTGATCGTGACCTCACCGGTCGTCACCCGCAGCACGTGCATCGCGGGCGAGGTCCAGCGCAGCACTTCGTCCACGACGGTGTCGACGTCCGCGCTCCCGTCACGCACCTGGTCCAGCAGCCCTGGCACCGTGGCGAAGGCGTGCACCGCGCCGGTGATCGCATGGCGCGTGGTCTCGTTCCCACCGATCAACACGTTGTCGCAGTTGAGCAACACGTCGTCGATCGAAAGTTCGTCGTCGGAAAGGAGGGTGCTGACTAGGTCTTCGCCGGGGCTCGCGCGGCGCGCGGTGATCAGCTCGTCGAAGTAGACGAGGATCTCGGTATGCGCCTGGCGCGGCGTCATCCCGTCGAACAGTTCGTCCTCGCCGCCGAACGCGTGATTGGTCAGGTCGATGAGCATGCCCTGGTCCTCGGCGGGCACACCGAGGATTTCGCAGACGACCGCGGCCGGGATCCGCGGGCCGATCGCGGCGGCGACGTCGCACACCTCGCCCTCGAGCACTTGGTCGAGTACGCCGCGCACCTCGGCACGCACCCGCTCCGAGAGCTTCCGTGCGGACGCCCTCGAAAGCAGTGGCCCGACCAGTTTGCGCAGTTTCCGGTGCTGATCCTGTTCGGACACCACCATCATCTGACCACCCGAGTTGTCGGGATGGTCGCGGTCGAAGCCGATCATCATCCCGTATTCGGAGGTGAACGGGGCGGACGGGCCGAGGACCGCGGCGCACGCCTGATGCGAGAACACCGACCAGAAGCCGCCGGGTGAGCTGCCCGGCTCGCTCCACACCATCGCGTCTTCCGCCGCGTACGCCCGCCACCGGTCGTGCCGGTCCAAAGTCGTGTACAGGTCGGGATTGCCGAGGTCGACGGCTGCCGTCGTCTGCATGAGTGGTCTCCAGGTCAGGTGTGGGCGCCGTCGAGCACCTTGGCGAGCCGTGCCACTGTCGGCGCGTCGAAGAACGCCTGCACCCTCAGCCGGATCTTCAACCGTTCCCGGATCCGGCTCACGAGCCGGGTCGCGAGCAGCGAGTGACCGCCGATTTCGAAGAAGCTGTCTTCCACACCGACACTGCTGACGCCGAGCACTTCGGCGAACAGTTCGGCAAGGATGATTTCCGTTGGCGTGAGCGGTTCCCGGCCTGCCGCGCGGCCCGCATGCTCCTCTTCGGGAGTGGGCAGGGCGACCCGGTCGATCTTGCCGTTCGGCGAGACCGGCAGGCTCGGCAGACCGACGACCACGTCGGGCACCAGATATCCGGGCAGTTGCTCACGAAGCGGCGGCAAGAGCCGATCGGCGGGCACGCGCGTGCCGCCGGTGCCGACGACATAGGCGACGAGCCTGTTCTCGTGTTCGGTCACCACCGCCTGGGCCACGCCGTCCACCGCCAGCAGGGCGGCTTCGACCTCGCCCGGCTCGATCCGGTGACCGCGCACCTTCAGCTGGTCGTCGACCCGGCCGACGAAGACGTACTGGCCGTCCGAACGCGCCCGCACCCGGTCCCCGGTGCGGTACATGCGCGCACCCGGGCCGCCGAAAGGATCCGGCAGGAAGCGCTCCGCGGTCGCGGCCGCTCTTCGGAGGTAACCGCGGGCGAGGCCGGGGCCCACCGTGTACAGCTCGCCGACGTCCCCGGCCTCGACGGGCTTCAGCCTGTCGTCCAGGACGTAGGTACGGACACCGGTGATCGGCCTGCCGATCGGCGGCGTCTCCTCACCGGTCAGGGGTTCGCTCGCGGTCACCGCGACGGTGGCCTCCGTCGGGCCGTACGCGTTGATCATCACGCGGTCCACGGCCCAGCGTTTCGCGACCGGAGCCGGGCAGGCCTCGCCGGCGACCAGGAGGGTCAGCCCGGCGGGCAGGCCGCCCGTCTCCTCCAGCGGCGCCAGCGCGGACGGCGGCAATGTGACATGGGTGATGCGCTGGTCCCGCACCAGCCTGCCGAGCGGCTCGCCGGGCACCAGATCCGGCGCGGAAGCCAGCACGAGACAGCCACCGGCCTGCCAGATCGGCCAGAACTCGGCGACCGCGGCGTCGAAACTGGGGGACGCGAAGGCCAGCAACCTGCTCTCCGGCCCCAGTTTCTGACGGCGCACGTAGTCGTCGGCGAGGTTCGGGATGCCGCGATGCGTGACCAGCACGCCCTTCGGCCGTCCCGTCGAGCCCGAGGTGTAGATGACGTACGCGGGATGGTCCGGGTGCAGCGGGCCGTTCCGGTCCTCGTCGGCGAGATTCGGCTCGACGCGGCCCGGCTCCCGTTCCACGCTCAGCACGACAGGAGCGCCGGCCACGTCCTGACCCGGCAGGGACAACAGGCAGTGCGCCGACGTGTCGTCCAGCATCTGCCGCTTGCGCTCTTCCGGATAGTCCGGATCGACCGGCACGTACGCGGCGCCTGCCTTGTGCACGGCCAAAACCGCGATGACGAACTCGATCGACCTCGGCATCGCCAGCGCGACGAGCCGCTCCGGGCCGATGCCGTGCGCCACGAGCCGCCGGGCGAGCCGGTTGGCCTCACCGTTCAACTCCGCGTAGGTGAGCGTGGTGGTGTCCATGGCCACCGCCGGACGATCCGGCAGCACGGCTGCGGTCGCCTCGAACAGGGCCGGTGTCGTGGCCGCCGAAAGGACGGTCATGCGGTCTCTCCCAGTGTCTCGCGCGATTCGGTGCGGAGGAACCGGATCAGCTCGCGGTTCACCGCTTCCGGGTTCTCGAGGTAGCCGAAATGCCCGCACTCGGGAATCGTGCGGTAAGTCGCGCCGGGGATCGCCGAGGCCAGTTCGAGCCCGGCGGCCGGTGGCGCCACGAGGTCGTGCTCGAACGAGACGACGTGGCAGGGCACCTTGATCGCACGGTAGGCGTCGAGGCGGTCCGGCAGCGCGCTCAGCAACAACTGCGCCCGGATACCCGGACCACCCCACGACCCCGACGCCGCGAACAGGTCGAGCCAGTCTCCGGCGAGATCGTCGTCGGCGAGCGTCGCGGGCCCGAGGTTGTGCATCGCGCGGACGGCGGCGAGGAACCCCGGCGGCAACTCGATGTCCTGTTCGATCAGCTTCGCCTCACCCTCGGCGAGCTCCCGCTGGACGAGGCTGCTCTTGCCACAGGCCGCCATCAGCACGACCGAATGCAGCAGTTCCGGATGGGCGAGCGCGACCTCTTGCGCGATGTACGAACCCATCGACGTCCCGATCACGCGGCACGGCACCGCGTCGAGAAAGTCGATGAGGGCGGCCACATCCGAGACGAGATCTTCGATGGTGAAGCCGTCCGTGCCGTCGTCGCTCGGCGGAATCCCGCGATTGTCCATGGTGATCACGCGAAAACCGGCGGCACGTAACGCGGGTACCTGATGCAGGTCCCACACCGAACTCGGCGCCCCGGTGCCGGTCAGCAGAAGAACGGGCGGGCCGTCACCACAGTCGTTGTAGGACAACCGGATCCCGTTCTCGGTTGTCATCAGCATGATGCTCCTCCGGAAAAAAGGGCTTTGGCGCGGATTCGACCGTACCTGCACAGATCGAGTGTCTGGAGGATTCGGTGCTGGACAGCCTGAACATTCCCGGCGTCCACGGACTTTTCTTGACACCTCAACGGCGTATGGAAATCCTAGTATTCATGGATTCAAACGGTCTGTCCACTCACTTGAACGTGGAAACGCTGCACGGATCGCTCACCGATCCGGCCATCTCGTCGATGAATCTGCTCAACGAGCTGATCGACGAATACCCTGTGGCCATTTCCATGGCGGCAGGCAGGCCGTACGAAGAGTTCTTCGACATCCGGCTCATTCACGAGTACATCGACGCCTATTGTGATCATCTCCGGCGCGACCGGAAAATGGCGGAGGCCGTGGTCACCCGCACGCTCTTCCAATACGGCACCACCAAGGGCGTCATCGCCGATCTCATCGCGCGGAACCTCGCCGAGGACGAGAACATCGACGCCGCCCCCGAATCCGTCGTCGTCACGGTGGGCGCGCAGGAGGCCATGTTCCTCGTCCTCCGCACACTGCGGGCGGGCGACCGGGACGTCCTGCTCGCCCCCGCCCCCACCTACGTCGGCCTGACCGGGGCGGCGCTGCTCACCGACACCCCCGTGTGGCCGGTCCGCTCCACCGAAAACGGCATCGACCCGGAAGACCTCGTCCTCCAGCTGAAGCGCGCCGACGAGCAGGGCAAGCGGGTGCGAGCCTGTTACGTGACCCCGAACTTCGCCAATCCCACCGGCACCAGCATGGATCTGCCGTCGCGCCGCCGTCTCCTCGATGTCGCCGAAACGCACGGAATCCTGCTCCTCGAAGACAACGCGTACGGCCTGTTCGGCTCCGAGCGGCTCCCCTCGCTGAAGTCGCTCGACCGGTCGGGATCCGTGGTCTATCTCGGCTCCTTCGCCAAGACCGGTATGCCCGGCGCCCGGGTCGGCTTCGCGGTGGCGGACCAGCGGATGGCCGACGGCGGCCTGTTCGCCGACCAGCTCTCGAAGCTCAAGGGCATGCTCACGGTGAACACCTCCCCCATCGCGCAGGCCGTGATCGCCGGCAAACTCCTGCTCAACGACTTCAGCCTCACCAAGGCCAACGCGCGGGAAATCGCCATCTACCAACGCAATCTCCAGCTCACCCTGAGCACGCTCCACCGCGAACTCGGCTCGTGCGCCGACGTCAGCTGGAACACCCCGACGGGCGGGTTCTTCGTCACCGTCACGGTGCCGTTCGTCGTCGACGACGAATTGCTGGAAATCGCCGCCCGTGACCACGGCGTGCTGTTCACCCCGATGCATCATTTCTACGGCGGAAAGGGCGGCTTCCATCAGCTCCGGCTGTCGATCAGCCTGCTCACGCCCGAATTGATCGAAGAGGGCGTCGCGCGGCTCGCGGCGCTGATCACGCCGCGGCTTCCCTGAGCGGAATCGTGTTGCGTGCCCGATGCGGCATTGAGGCAACTGGCCTAGCGCACTCTTGACCATCCACAAGGGACACAAGTCGGACAACAGTGCCCCGTTATGGGTACTTTGCGTGGCGGTCGTGAGTGGTAATGAGCGTTATTGAGCCGTACGGCAAAGGTGTCGGGTGGCGGGGATTC
The DNA here is from genome assembly GCF_046549005.1 of Amycolatopsis sp. lyj-108. NCBI lineage: Bacteria > Bacillati > Actinomycetota > Actinomycetes > Pseudonocardiales > Pseudonocardiaceae > Amycolatopsis > Amycolatopsis sp. lyj-108. The sequence continues at coordinate 45,153 of NZ_JAJPWQ010000011.1, forward strand.
GCTCGCGGCCGTAGGCGACCGTGTCGCGAAAGCCACTTTCGCGACCCCAGGCGTCGCGAAAGTGGCTTTCGCGACGCATCTCGACCATGGGTCTCAGCGACAGCACCGGCGTAGCGAAAGCCCCTCCTCGCTACCGCACCCTGCACCCGACGTTGCGAAAGTGGCTTCGCGACCACGCCACCTTTGCCTTACCCCTCGATAGCTCCTCAGTGCAGGTAGCGCTCGAGGAAGGCCCGCTCGGAAACGCTGAAGCGCCGCGGCTTGGCGGTGTCCTGGTCGACTGCCGCGATCGTCGAACGGGCCTCGATGTGCACCCCTTCGTCCGAGCGGATCTCCGCGGCCAGTTCGCAACTGGCCCAGCTGACCTTGGTCACCCACGACTCGATCCGCACCGAACGCCGCCCGAACCCGAGCGGCCTGCGGTAGTCGACCTCGTGCCGGACGATCACCATCCCCACCGACGGCAACCCGCCGCGGTCCTCCCGCAGGGTGCCGGCGTAATCGAGGTAGAGGGCGATCCTCGCGTCTTCCAGGTACTCGACGAAACGGGCGTTGTTGACGTGGCCGTGGGCGTCGATGTCCGCGAAGCGGATCTGGCGGTCATAAGTGTGCCGCCTGGAAGTCTCCCGCACCTCGATCGGACGGCCTGCGGCCGCGAGCTGGGTGACGGCCTCGGTCATCAGGTACCCCCCGGATGGTCGTGACGGTCCGGCGACTTGGTTCACCGGATCCGCTCTGTGGTGAGAAGGTGTCGCCGCACGCACCGAGAGGGAGGATCCGGCACCTGCGCGCCCGGATCCTCCCTCTCGGATCGCTCACCTCACGCGGAACCTGACGCCGGTCCGGCGTTGGCGTCGAAGGAGCTGCCGGCGTAGTTCGGATGGATGACGGAGGCGGCATACGTGACGGGTGCGGCCAGCATGGCCGTGACGCCGACGACGAGCCCTGCCTTGACCAGGGCCGCGGGGGCGTTTTCGCGCACCCTCGCCAGAATCAGCAGGGCGAGAGCGACCGTGCCGAGCACGAGCGTGCCCCATTTCGCCCACGGCAGGAAGTTCGGATAGTGGGACCACAACCAGGCACCCCAGGCCAGTTCGGCCGCGATCGCGATCGGCAGTAGCCAGGCCTGCTTGCCGCCACGCTGGTATGCCCGCCAGAACATCACGATGCCAAGGGCGGAAAGGGCGGCGATCGCCGGCGCGAGTGAGGCCACGTACGCGGTGTGCGCGACGGCGCTCGCACTGAAGACCAAACCGAAAGTCGCCAGCCACACGCCCCACATCACCAGCCCGCCGCGCACCGGGTCGGTGCGTTCGGCCCGGCGCCACCACCGGAGCCCGCAGATCAGGGACAGCACGGTGAGCGGGAACAGCCAGGCGATCGCGACGCCGAGGTGACCGTCGAACAGCTTGGTCCAGCCCATCGGATCCGGTCTGCTCTCCACCTTGGACAGGTCCCCTCCCGGGGGCCCGCCCAGTTGCCCCGCACCGATCGGCGGCAGGCCGTGCGCCTTCGGGCCGACCTTCGGGCGACCGTTCGACCCGGGGCCCTCCTTGGCCTTCGGCCCGACCTTCGGCCCGTTCCTGCCGTTGGCGTCCGCGGCGCCCGGCAGGTCGATGCCCACGCGCCCGAGGCCGTTGTATCCGAACACCATGGCGACGGCGCTGTTGTTCGTGCTGCCGCTGACGTACGGCCGGGAACTGGCCGGGGTGAAGGTGTAAAGCGCGACCCACGAGAGCGACACCGCCAGCATCACCACTCCGGCGATCCCCAGATGCTTCAGCCGCAGGCGCCGTCCGATCGGCGCCGTCAGCAGGTAGCCGATCGCCAGCGCGGGCAGGATCATCCACGCCTGCATCATCTTCGCCTGAAAGCCCAGCCCGATCCAGACTCCCGCCCAGACCAGGGACCGAAGCCGCGCCTCGAGGACGGCCCGCTGATACGCGTCGACCGCGAGGACCAGGCACATGGTCAGCAGGCCGTCCTGCATGCTGTGCCCGAACATCGACGCGACGACCGGGGTGAACGCGAAGATACCCGCCGCGAGCAGGCCGGGGACCACGCCTGCCCACCGCCGCACGACCCGGTACATCACCAGCACCGAGATCACGCCCTCGATCACCTGCGGCAGCGCCAGCGACCAGGCGTGGTAGCCGAAGATCTTGGCCGAGATGGCCTGCGGTACGAAAGAACCCGCCAGCTTGTCGAGGGTGTACGTGGCCTCCGCGTCGACGGCGCCGAAGAAGAACGCCTTCCAGCTCCCCGACATGCTCTTGACGGCGTCCGCGTACAGCGGCGCGTAGTCGACGAACGGCAGGCTCGCCGCATAGAGCACCATCGCCGCGAAAGCTATGCCCAGCAACACCGGCCGGGCCCAACGCGGCTGATCGGACGGAGACCGCCAGACCGCCCAACGGTTCGCTCCGCCGCCGGGCCCGGGCTCCGGGGACCGCGACGGCAGATAGGTCAGTGTTGCGGACATTCCGATACCTCCGGCGTGATACGGCATCGCGGGGTGGCGAATCAGGGACTTCGGTCTCAGCCGAGAGTGGGAGAGGCGGTGGACTTGCCGACGGTCACGACCGGCCAGGTCGTTTCGCCGTATCCGTCATGGGGCGAAGCCTTCCGAGCATGCGTTTCGAGTCGCTCGAACAGATTCTTGTCCCGCCCGTTGAGCATCGACAGCTGGGACGGGTAGTACTCCACGGACTCGAACTTCCGTACCCGTGCCTCCGGTTCGACGGAGGTGAAATCGGGCGAACCGAGCTGGAAGCCTTGCGGCAATTCGACCGCGCCAGGCCGGAATACCGCGTAGGGGAGGTCTTCCCAAAGCCGGACGGGAACGTTCATCTCGGCCGCGGCGAGCAGTGCGGCGTCTCGCGCGGTCTCGTGATCGGGATGGCCACCGATGGCCGCGCACGTGACGAGCAGCGTGGGATCGCCTTCCTCGATGAGCGACTTGATGTCGTCCTTGATCTCGGCGACGAGATCGTGATCCCGCTCCGGCGCCTTCTCGTTGATCGCCAGCTTTTGCCCGCCTTCCACGTGATCCGCCAGCCAGCCGCCATCGGGCAGCTTGCGATAGATCGTGTCGAGGAACCGGCCATGCCGGTAGCCCACCTTCAGATGGCCGAGCGCGGCGATGTCCTCCTCCCGGCGATAGAGCGGCGCGTCGTCATCCGGCGAAAGACCCCAGATCGCGTGCATCCGCTCCGCCGCGGGAGAATAGGGAGGAGGCGCGGTACCGGCGAACACCGTGTAGACGGTCACCTTCGCGCCGTCTTGCGCCGCTTGGGTGAGACAGGCTCCGAAAGACAGGACCGCGTCGTCCAAATGAGGGGAAATCGCCAGTAACCGGGTCGCGCCGGCGTCGGGGAACATGGGGTTCAGTTTGGTGACGGACTCGCCACCCGACAACGGGGAACCCTGGACGGAAGACACCACGTCTTCACCTCTCTCGACCGTGAAACGGCCGTATAGGACGCTTTTACGGAAGCGGAAGATGACCGGCGTACTCGTACCAGTGCCGCCCGGCCTTCAAATGGGCGACCACCGCCCTTTCCAGGGAGGTGCGCTGGGGAAGTTCGTCCAGCGGCTCGCCGTTGTAATGGAACACGAATTCCAGGATCGCGTCGTCCCCAGGCTCGGGATCGCCGTCGATACGCGTCCACGCTCGCCTGAACCGGATGATGTGGGACTCCTCGGAGAGGTATTCCTCCAGCTGCGGATCGAGCAACCACGATGTGCCGGTCAGCACGTCGGCGCCGTGCTCGGGGAAATGCCGGTCGAAGAACGGGCGGGCGAGGCACAGCGAGTCGTAGAAGATGGTGCCTTTCAGCGGTCCGCCCGCTTCGGGGATGTGCAGACCGAGCTCGGGAGTGCCGTCACGACCGACGGCGAGGCTGAATTGGAGACGGCCGAGCTGGTAGACGATGCCGCTCAGGAAGTAGGCGGTCCACCATTGCGTGTTCATGCCGCCCTCGCCGTGCTTGCGGCGATAAGTGGCGACCGAATCCCCCAGTTGCGCCAAGGTCTCCCAGGTGACCTTCTCGGGGATTCCCCGGCTCTCGTGGAAGCCGCGCACCGCCGGAACGGTCGCGAGGAAGACGTACACATGGAAGTAACGCCCGGCGGCACCTGTCCAGGACGGCAGGTTCGGCGCACCCCGCCGCTTCACCCGGCAGTCGCCCATGTTCCGGATGATCGCGTGGTGGGTGCGTTCGAGCAGCCACCACAGGGCCGGGTCACGATCCGGCTCTGGAGTGGCCGCCACGATCTCCTCGACGTCGAGCTCCGGCACCCCCAACCGCCGCAGGAGCTCTCGTGCCTCGTCGCCCTGCGGCAGTCGTACCGGCTCGGGAGGCGAGCCGAGCTTCTCGAGGTCCGAGAGCCAGGCCACGCTCCTCTCGTCCTCCATCTTCAGCGCACTGCGTACGGTTTCGGCATCCATCGGCGACCGCCCTCGGTTTTGACGACTCGGTGTCAAGCGGAACAACGCAAAGGTGTCGGGGCGGAGATTCGCTCGCGGCCGTGGGGCGACCGTGTCGCGAAAGCCACTTTCGGGACACCAGGCGTCGCGAAAGTGGCTTTCGCGACCCGCCACCTTCGCCTTACCCCTCAATAAGCGGAAACAGCCGGCTTGTTCCGGCTGACCGCCTCGAACAACAGGTTCGCGGCCACGCTCGCCCCGTCGGTACGGACGGTGCCTCCCACGGCCGAAGCCCGCGCCCGGGTCTCCGGGCTCAAGGCCGTCGCGAGCGCGGCCGACAAGGAATCGAAGGTCGGGGCCGGACCGTCGTGTGCCACCCCGACGCCCAGCTCGGCCACCCGGCCCGCGTAATACGGCTGATCGGTCATCTGGGGCACCACGACCTGCGGGACACCCGCCCGGGTGGCCGCGGTCGTCGTACCCGCGCTGCCCGCGTGGACGACGGCGGCCACCCGGCCGAAGAGCACCTGATGGTTCACCTCGCCCACCGCCAGGCAATCCTCCTGGTCGTCGGGAAGAGCCAGGTCCGCCCACCCTCGGGACAAGACCACCCGATGCCCCTGCGCACGAACCACCTCGACCGCCAGCCTGGCGGCGTCGGCGGGTGCCGGCCCACTGCCGAAACCCACGTAGACAGGCGGCGGCCCGGCGCGCAGAAACGCCTCCAGCTCCGCCGGCAACGGCCTCGTATCGGGCAAGATCCACGCACCGGTCTGGACAGCCGCGAGATCCGTCGGCTGCAACGGAGCCAGCACCGCGTCCGCGGCGAGCCACGGGTGATCGGTGAACCCGTAATCGAAGATCTTCTCCACCGGCGCCAGCCCGATCGACGCCCGGCGGCTGTTGAGCGCGTCGCCGAACCGCCGGTAGGCGCTCTGGTTGTTCCTCTCCCAGAGCGCGCGGTTGTCGGTCACGTCCTGTGCGGGCGGTTCACCGAGCGGTGGCGGCGGCGGGTAATACGGCGACGGCAGGTAGATCGGGCAGTAAAACGCGTAGAAATAAGGGATCCCCAGTTTCTCGGCCACCGACCGCACCCCGACCGCGGCGGCCAGCACGCCGGACGCGACCACCGCGTCGCATCCCTCGGCGGCCGCCGGAACCTTGTCGAACTGCAGGGCGATCGCCTCGGCCGAGAGCCGGGGCCCGTCCGCGGGTGTCGGCCGCTTCTTCCCGTGCAGCATCGCTCGCGCCGACTGACCGACCGGTACCAGCGGCACGCCGACCTCGGCCAGCCGCTCCGCGGAGTCCGGCGGCGCGCACATCCGCACCTCGGCGCCGAGTGCGCGCAACCGCACCGCCAGCGCCACCAGCGGTTCGACATCTCCGCGGCTTCCGGACGTCGACAACAACACGCGCATGAGGTATTCCCCGATTCGTAGGTTCTGGTTCGCGGACCTGCTCGGTGCGGGCTACGCGGAAACGGCAGGCTTGTTCCGGCTGACCGCCTCGAACAACAGGTCCGCGGCCACCGACGTCCCGTCGACGCGGATCGTGCCTGCCACCGCCGAAGCCCGCGCCCGCGTCTCCTGGCTCAAGGCCGTCGCGAGCGCGGCCGACAAGGAATCGAAGGTCGGGGCCGGACCGTCGTGTGCCACCCCGACGCCCAGCTCGGCCACCCGGCCCGCGAAGTACGGCTGGTCGGCCTTCTGGGGCACCACGACCTGCGGGACACCCGCCCGGGTCGCCACGGTCGTCGTGCCCGCGCCGCCATGGTGCACGACGGCGGCCACCCGGCCGAACAGCGCCTGATGGTTCACTTCGCCCACCGCCAGGCAATCCCCCCGATCGTCGGGAAGAGCCAGTCCGGCCCAGCCCCTGGCGAGCACCACCCGGTACCCCTGCGCCCGGACCGCCTCGATGGCCACCGTGGCCACATCGGTGGGCGCGGGCCCGCTACCGAAGCTCACGTAAACCGGGGGCGGGCCGGCGTTCAGGAACGCTTCCAGCTCCACCGACAACGGCCGCTCGTCGGGCGAGATCCACGCGCCGGTCTGCACGGTGGCGACATCGGGCGGCGCCGGAGCCAGCACCGCGTCCGCGGCGAGCAGGGGTTCCTCGGTGAACCCGTAATCGAAGATCTTCTCCACCGGCGCCAGTCCGACCGACGCCCGGCGGCTGTTGAGCGGACCGCCGAACAGGTTGTAGGCGCCCTGATTACGCAGGTCCCGGTCCGTCGTCGGCAGATAGTTGGGGCAGTAGAAGGTGTAGAAGTAGGGAATACCCAGCTTTTCCGCCACCGACCGCACACCGACCGCGGCGGACACCAAACCGGTGGCGACCACCGCGTCACATCCCTCGGCGACCGCCGGGATCCGGTCGAACTGCTCGGCGATCGTCGCGTCCGCGAGCTCGGGCGCACCGGGCGCCGGCCCTCCCCCGCGGGCTCCTGCCCGCACCGGCGGGCCGATCCGGGTCAGCGGTATGCCGACCTCGGCCATCCGCTCCACGTAGTCCGGCGGCGCGCACATGCGCACCTCGGCACCGCGCTCACGCAGCCGCAACGCCAGTGCCACCAACGGTTCGACATCTCCGCGTGTTCCATTACCGGAAAACAACACACGCATTTCGTATCCTCTGTTCCGTGGGTCCTTTGTCACGCCGGGTGATAGGGCAGCCATCTCATTCCGTCGGGCGAGGTCACCAGGCCGCCGGGGAACAGCGGCAGCTCGGGTTCGGCGTCTTCACCGAGCACCACCCTCATCTGTTCCTGGCCCGCCTCCTGCATCACCTGCTTGACCACCTGCGACTTGTACAGCGGCACCATGCTGTCCTCGTCGCCACCGGCCATCTGGTCCACGGCCGCGGAGAACTCGGCGCTGCGCTCGACGATCCTGTCCGCCGGCGTCAACGCCGCCTCACCGGACGACACCCCACCGACCAGGTCCACGAACGACTCGATCTCGGTGTGCTGGTTGTTCGTGACCTTCTTCGCCTGCCAGAAGTACGAATCCTCGTTCACGTTCATCTGGTAGAACGAGGTGAGGAACTCGTAGAACACTCCGTACTCGCGCCGATAGCGTGCTTCGAACTCGGTCAAGGCGGTCTTCTCGTCGATGTCGCCGCCGAGCACACTGTTGATCGAGCGGGCCGCGAGCAGCCCGCTGTAAGTCGCCAGATGCACTCCGGAGGAGAACACGGGATCCACAAAGCACGCGGCATCACCGACGAGTATCATTCCAGGCCGCCAGAAAGACGTCTGATGGTACGAGTAATCCTTGCGAACCCGCAGCTCGCCATATTTACCGGACGTCACCCTGCGCGCGTCCGAAAGGTACTCCGAAATCAGCGGGCATTCGGCGATCAAGGCCTTGAGCGCCTTCTCCTGGTCGCCCTGGATCTTCTCCGCGTCCTCCCGGCGCACCACCGCGCCGACACTGGTCAGCGTGTCGCTCAGCGGAATGTACCAGAACCAGCCGCTGTCGAACGCGACACTCAGGATGTTCCCCGAATACGGGGCGGGGAGTCGTTTACCGCCCTCGAAATAGCCGAACAGCGCCAGGCTACGGAAGAACTCCGAATAATTACGCGTGCCGCCGACCTGGGAGTACAGGCGGCTCTTGTTGCCGGAGGCGTCGATCACGAAAGTCGCCGACACTTCACGCTGGTCACCATCGGGATCGGTATAGCGCAGACCGGTGACCCGCTCACCCTCTTCCAGCACACCGGTGACCGTGCATTCCTCCCGTACCACCACACCCTTGCGCCGCGCGTTGTTCAGCAGGATCTCGTCGAATCGAGCCCGCTCGACCTGATAGGCGAACGACGTCGGACCGGTGATCCGCGGGGAAACGGAGAAGTGGAAAGTCCACGGCTCCGGACGAGCGCCCCACCGGAAAGTACCGCCCCGCTTCACCGGAAAGCCCGCGGCCGCCAGTTCGTCCGTCACGCCGAGCATCCGGCAGATCCCGTGCACGGTGGACGGCAGCAACGATTCACCGATCTGGTACCGCGGAAAGACCTCCTTCTCCAGCAGCAACACCCGATGCCCCTGCATGGCCACCAGCGAAGCCACCGTCGAACCACCCGGCCCGCCTCCGGCCACCACCACATCGAACTCTTCGACCGACATCTCCCACCATTCCTCTGTCAAATAGCACTTCGCCGGGTGACTACCAGGTGACCGGCAACCGGTCCGGACAATCGATGAACGCGTTTCGCAGCTTCACTTCCTCGACCGGTACCGCCAGCGCGAGCCCGGGAAAACGTCGCCAGAGCGTCTGATAGGCCATGCGCAGCACCGTTCTCGCCACCGCGGCCCCAACGCAGTAATGGATGCCGTGCCCGAAGGCGACATCCGAGACCGAAGCGCGCTTCGCGTCGAGAACGTTGGGATTCGGCGTCAGCGCTTCATCCCGGTTGGCCATCAAGATCGAGCACAGAACATAATCCCCGGCCTTGATCAGCTTGCCGTCGACGACGACGTCACGGATGGCCATCCGTGGATTCGGCTGCTGCACGGGCGAGAGGTAACGCAGGAGTTCCGCGACCACGCGATCCACATTCTCGGGACCTTCGAAGATCAGGTCTTTCTGTCCGGGGTCGTCCAGCAGTGCGAGCACCCCGAAGCCGATCATCCCCGCAACGGTCTCGACACCACCGAGGAGCAGCGCCGTGCACAGGCCTTTCAGCTCCTCATCCGTGACGTTCTCGCCGTGCTCTCGGACGAGCATGCCGACGAACCCCTCGTCAGGGTCCTTCCGCTGCCGGGTGATGAGGCTGTCCAGATACCGGTTGAACGCCGCGCTGTCGGCCGCCCGCGCCTTGAATCCGCGGCTGATATCGACATTCCGCCTGATTCGCCGGATGAATTCGGCCCGGTCATCACGCGGAATGCCGAGCAGTTCGCACAGCACGCCGCCGCCGACCGGGTCGGCGAACAATCCCTGGAGGTCCGCGTGCGGTCCCTCGGCCTCCATCTCGTCGAGACGATCGTCGATGAGTTCCTGGATCGCGGGTTCCAGCCGCCGGATCCGCCGGACGGTGAACTCGGGTGTCAGCATCCGCCGCAGCCGCGTGTGTTCCGGCGGATCGTAGGTCGAGATCTGCCCGACGAATTGCGGCGCCATGGGGACTTCTTCGCCGTTGGTCGTCCGTTGTGCTTCCGCCTCGGTCAGCCGGGGCCGCGTGGTGAAGTTCTCGTGATCGCCGAGGATCTTCCGGACGACGTCGTAGCCGAGGGCCTGCCAAACGTAGCCCTTGCCGAGCTGGGTGGAGGCGTCCCCGAGTATCCGGACCAGCGATCCCTTCTCCCGCAACGCGAACATGTCCTCGTGCGGATCGCAGTGCGTCCTCATCATGTAGTTCGCCGTCGGCTCCACGGCCGGCGCGACCTCGTCGATTGCGTGCTCCATACCGAGTGGAAGCTCCTTCATTGACCAGGAATTGCGGTCCGTGCCGTTGCCGCGCCGCAATCTTCATCCGTGATCGGGCGGGACGTCCAGCGCCGCCATGGACGGGACGGCAGTGCTGCGTGATCAGCGCCGGAACTCGCGTGTTCGATCCCTCACCACTCGACCATCAGGCTCGTAAGCCCGTAAGCCGGGGTGGTCAGGCGGAACATGGTCTCGTTGGCGGGATCCGCCAGCCTGAGGTCGGGAAAACGCCGCCACAGCAAGGAGAAGACCGTACGCAGTTCGAGGCGGGCCAGCGAAGCGCCGATACAGTGGTGGATCCCGTGCCCGAAGGCCACATGCGGCGCGGGCTGCCGCGTGAGATCGAGCCGGTCCGGATCCGGTACCAGCGCCGGGTCGCGGTTCGCCATGGGGAGCGAGCAGAGAACGGTCTCGCCCTGCTTGATGACCTCGTCCCCGATGACGACGTCCTCCATGGCCGTCCGGGGTGTCGGGGCGTACGGCACCGTCAGGTAGCGGATCAACTCGTCGACCGCCCGTTCCGCCGACTGGTCGTCACCCCGCACCGCGGCGATCTGCTCAGGGTGCCGTAGCAGCGCCAGGACCCCCAGTCCGATCATGCCGGAGATGTTGTCGTCGCCGGCGAGCATCACCTGCACGCAAAAGCCTCTCAGCTCCTCATCGGTGGCATCGTCACCATGTTCGGCGACGACCGCTCCGATCAGCCCTTCGCCGGGCTCTTTCCGGTTCCTGGCGATCATCGCCAGCAGATAGCGGGAGAACGCCTCGCCGGCGGCCGCCCGCTTCCGTTGACTGCGCGTGGCGTCGAGATGCCCGTGGCACAGGCTCGTGAACATGGCGCGGTCATCCCGGGGAACGCCGATGAGCTCGCACAACACGGCTCCCGGCACCTCGTCGGCGACGAGTTCGATCACGTCGGCCGGCGATCCCGCGTCCTCCATGGCATCGAGCCGTTCCGACACGATCTGTTCGATGTACGGCTCCATGCGCCGCATCTTGCGCAGGGTGAACCCCGGGGTCAGCTTCTGCCGCAACCGGGTGTGTTCGGGAGGGTCGTAGTCCATCAGGTTGCCGACCAGTTCCTTCGGCCGGAAGATGCCCTCCCCGCCGGCCACGTCCCGCTGATGCCAGCGGCGCCGCGTGCTGAACCGCTTGTGGTCACCCAAAACCTGGCGCACGACCGCGTGGCCCGCGGCCATCCAGGTGGTCTCGGCGTCCGCCCCGGTTCCCACCGTGACCCTCGACAGCGGACCGGCGGCGCGCAGTTCTCCCGCCGGATCGAGATCCTGCCTGCGAATGTGGATCGGGCGCGTGTCGTCACCACTCAAGGGGGAGCTCCTCGAGGTTGAACGGCGCGGGCTTGCCGGGGACGAACCGCAGTTCCTCCTCCGGGACCGCGAGCCGCAGCGCCGGGAACCGGCGCGCCAGTAGCGGCAGCGCGACCCGCAGCTCGAGCCTGGCCAGCGGAGCGCCGACACAGTGGTGGATGCCGTGGCCGAAGGCGAGATGACCCGGGCTGTTCTCCCGGGTGATGTCGAACTTGTCCCCGAGCGCGCGGTTGACCGCCAGCATCGAGCAGGTCAGCACGTCACCGGCGCGGATCTCGTACCCGGCGATGTTCAAGTCGACGAGCGCCGTCCGGGGAGAAGGGGCCTCGACGATCGTCGGGTACCGTAGGACTTCTTCGGTCGCGCTGTCCACCAGCTCCGGACGTTCGCGCAGCAGCGACAGCTGGGCGGGGTTCGTCGCGAACAGCAGCACCGCGACCGCCAGCTGGGCGGCCATCTGCTCGACGGCCACGATCAGGATCGCCTCGGCGAGCCCGGACAGTTCCTCGTCGCTGACCTTGTCCCCGTGCTCACGTGCGATGAATCCGATCAGCTCGTCGCCGGGATCGCGGCGTTCGCGGGCCGCGAGCTTTTCGCAGTAGTTGACGACACCGAGGCTCGACTGAACCCGCTGCTTGGGGATCCGGCTCTCCCGGCTGTCCCGGATCATCCGCGACAGATCGGCCTGATCGTCGCGCGGGACACCGAGGAACTCGCAAGCGATGAGCGCCGGGATGGGCCAGCCCGCGTAGCGGACGAAGTCGATCGGCGAGCCCATGCTCTCCAGATCGTCAAGGCCCTCTTCGATGATCTCTTCGACCCGCGGCCGCAACCGCTCGATCCGCCGGACGCTGAACGCCGGGGCCACCGTCCCGCGCAGACGGGTGTGGTCGGGCGGATCGTAGGCCTGCAGGATCCCCGGCAGATGGGCCCGCTCCGCCTCGTCGTCGACCGGTCGCATCGAACTGAACCGGGTGGCGTCGGCGAGGATCTCGCGCACTTCGTCGTATCCGGTGACCAGCCATTGCCGTCGGCCGTCCAGCCCCGCCTCGGTGTCGTACTCGTGCAGCGGGCCCTTCTGTCGCAACGCGCAGAGCTCCGGCGCCGGATCGAGCCGGATCCGCTGATGCGGTAAGGGAACTACCATGACTCTCCTCAGGCTTTCTGGCGCTACCAGTCGAGCAGCAGGGCTTCCACGTCGAACGGTGGTGGACCGAACTTGAGCTTGCGGTCGGGTTCGGCGAGTCTCAGCTTGGGAAACCGCCGGGCCAGCGCGGGAATCGCCACCCGGAACACCATCTCCGCCAGCGGCCTGCCGAGGCAGTGGTGGATCCCGTGCCCGAACGAGACATGCGGCGACTTTTCCCGGGTGATGTCGAATTCGTCCTCTCGCGCGGGGAAGTTCGCGCGGTTCGCCCCCAGCAGGGAACAGGTGACGGTGTCGCCCGCCTTGACGAGGCGGCCACCGATCTCGATGTCCTCCTTCGCGATGCGCGGGTGGAGTTTCTCGTCGGTGGTGAGATACCGGTTCAACTCCTCCAGCCAGTCCGGGATCGTGTCCGGCTTTTCCCGGAGAAGGTCGAACTGCTCCGGGAAATCGACCATCAGCAACGCGCCGGCCGCGAGGAAACGGGCCACCTGATCGCCGCCGGCGCCCATGATGAACGCGGCCACCCCGGCCAGTTCCGCGTCGGTGATCTCGTCACCGTGTTCGCGCACGACGACACCGAACAGGTCGTCACCGGGATCGCGGCGCACCCGGGCGACCGCCTTGTTCATGTACTGCATGAACTTGTTGCCCGCCGCGTTGCGCCGCTTGTCCGTCCGTTCGGTGCGGCTGGCGTGCAGGGTGCGCGACAGGTCGGCCTGGTCGTCACGCGGGATGCCCAGGAAGTCGCAGGTCGCCGTGGTGGCGACGGCCCAGCCGAAGTGCGGGACGAAATCCACCGGACCACCCATGTCCTCGATGGTGTCCAAGGCGTCTTCGACGATCCGCTCGACGTGGGGCTCGAACCCCCGCATCCGCCGGATGGCGAACGGCGGCGTCACCAGCCGTCGCAGGCGCGTGTGGTCCGGCGGGTCGTAGTGCGTGAGGAAACCGGGCCAGGCGATACCCGCCGCCGTCCCGCCGTAGATCAGCCGGGCGCTGAACTTGTCCGAGCTGAGGACCTGGCGGACCTCGTCGTATCCGGTGGCGAGCCACGCTGTCCGTCGTTCGCCGTCTTCCTCGGTGCCCAGTGCGGAAAGGGGCCCGTCGGCCATCAGCGAGAGGAGCTCCGCCCCCGGGTCGAACCGGTCCCTCCGGTGGATTTCCAAGCCCCGGACGACGTTGAGCTCTTCGAACACGGCAGATCCTTTCGTCTCAACGGCTGGTGGGTCGCGCCCGGCTACTCGCGCCGGAGCGTGTCGCGATAGCCACTTTCGCGACGGCTGGCGTCCCGAAAGTGGCTTTCGCGACACGGTCGCCGGGTTCCGGGGAGCGATAGGGGCGGGTCGTGAGTGGCGTTTCGGGTTAGAACCCGAAACGCCACTCACGACCGCAAGCGGGCGCCGAGCACGTCCAACCGCCCGGATTGAGCGGCTGGACACCTCAGGTTCAGCCGTTGACCTCGGCGATCAGGCTCTTCGGCCGCAGGTCCGTCCAGTTCTCCTCGACGTAGGCGAGGCATTCCTGGCGCGAGGCCTCACCGTGGACGCGGGTCCAGCCGGCGGGCACCTCCGCGAAGGTCGGCCAGAGGGAGTGCTGCCCCTCGTCGTTGACCAGCACGAAAAAGGAACCGTCTTCGTTGTCGAACGGATTGGTCATGATCTTTCCTTTCAGGCGCCCGGCCGCGGCCGGAGCTTCTCGGCGACGATGGATCCAATCTGGACCAACGCCGCGGGTTGCACCATGTCGTAATGGTTGGTCGGGATCTCGTGGTGTTCGATGGCGCCGCTGGTGAAGTCCTTCCAGCCGGCGACGGCTTCCGAAACCGGCAGATGGGCAGGCCTGTCCTCGGCAGCGACGAAAAGCAGGATGTCGCCGTTGAACGGCGAGGCGGTGTGCTGGGGCCCGACCTTCCAAAGGTTGCGCATCACGGCTTCCAGCCGCTCCCGCGCGCCGGGCCCCTGGACCATGCCTCCGGCGAGTTCCAAATCCTGTTCTTTTCGTTTCTGGAGGCCGTCTTCGTCACGCGCGGCCTCTTCGGTCACCGTGCCGGTCGCGTTCCGTCCCATGTAGACGGGATAAGCGTCGAGCAGGGCCAGCAGGCCGAGTTCTTCCCCTTCGGCTTCGAGCATCGCGGCCATCGCCTGTGCGATCCGGCCGCCGAGCGACCAGCCGAGCAGGTGATACGGCCCGGTCGGCTGCACGGCACGGATGTGCGCGAGGTAATCCGCCGCCATCTCTTCGACACTCTCGGGCAAGCGTTCGGTACGCGCGAGGCCGCGCGCCTGGACGCCGTACACCGGCTGGTTCGCGGGAAGATGCCGCAGCAGCGGCCCGTAGTTCCAGCTCAACCCGCCGCTCGCGTGCACGCAGAACAGCGGCGGGCGGTCGCCGCCTGCCTGCAGCGGCAAGAGGATCTCGTAATCGCCGGTCTTCACCGCGGTGCTCGACCGCCGCCGCTCCCCCACCACGATCAGGGTTTTGGCCGCGGTCTTGCGGGCGAGCAGGCCGGTGTTCAGCATCCGGTGTCCCGGTTCGCCGAACGGGCACGGTTCACCCGACTTGCCCTCGTCGACCGCCGGACCGGTGACGTACAGATCGCCGACGGCGCCCGGGGCGACGGGACGACGCTGGTCGTCGAGCACGAGCGCGCCGAGCGGGCCCAGTTCCGCGACCACCGAGGGCGCCTCCCCGGCCCACCGCGCCGGCGCGATCGCCGGACGGCCGCGTTCGGTGTCGTCGAGGAAGATGTCGAGGTCTCCGATCCGCCGCTCGGGATCCTCCGCGACCTGGTCCAGCACTCGCACCAGCCGCCGGGCGACCGATTCCGCCGTCGCTTCGTCGAACAAGTCGGCGGCGTAGCGAAGGGTGCCTTCGAGACCGTCCTCGTTGTCGTCCTCGTCGAGCCGTTCGGTGAGCTTGAACGCGAGATCCAGCTCCGTGGCCTCCGTCCCGCCGGGTACGACACTGGTGCGCAGCGCGGGCAGTTCCGCCGCGTCCCACGCGCCGATGTCCTCCTCGTCCACCTCCAGGCCCACCTGGAACACGGGGTGGCGGGAGAGTGAGGCGGGCAGGTCCAGCAGTTCGACGATCCGCTCGAAGGGAACGTCCAGATGCTGACGCGCGGCCCGGACGGCCTCCTGCACCCGGGTGACGACCTCGAGGAACGTCGGGTCGCCGGAGAGATCCGTGCGCAGGGCGAAGGGCCGGGCGAACGGCCCGATCATCGGTTCGAGGTCGATGAGGTCCTCGTCGCGCGCCAGCGTCGTGCCGATCACGAGGTCGTGCCCGGCGCCGTATTTGGTCAGCAGCACGGCGAGCGCGGCGTGCACGACGTGGATCGTGTCCGCGCCGAGCCGTTGCACCGCTTCGGTCAGCCGGTTGTACGGCTCGGCGTCCAGCCGCAGCGCGACCGTGCCCGCCTCGCGCGACGGGACCGCGGGCCGCGGCCGGTCGAACGGGAGCACCGTCTCCCCGTCGATCCCGGTGAGGGTGTCCCGCCAGAAGACGACCTGCTCGTTGATCAGGCTGCCCTGGTCGTCCTCGTCCGTGAGGAGCCGCTGTTCCCAGATCGCGTAGTCGGCGAACTGCAGTGCCAGCGGCGCACGCTCCGGGACCCGGCCCGAACGCCGCGCGCCGTACGCGGCAGCCAGGTCGCGGAAGAACACGTCCATCGAGTCGTCGTCGGCCAGGATCCGGTGCACTCGCAGATGCAGCACGTGTTCCTTTTCCGACAGCGCGAAAAGGTCGCAGCGCCACGGCACTTCGCGCGTGAGGTCGAAGACCGACGCGCGCAGCCCGGCGAGCAGGCCGGGCAGTTCCTCCTCCGTGGCCGGGACCGGGGACAACTCGATGGCCGCGGCCTCGTGGACGTCCTGCCGGACGCTCTGCGCGTCGCCCGGGAATGTCGTGCGGAGCACCTCGTGCCGGGTCGCGACGTCGCCGAGCGCCGCCGCCAGCGCGGGCACGTCGAGCCTGCCGCGCAGTCGCAGCGCGACCGAGATGTGCAGGCCCGCGGTCTCCTCGCCGGGGCTGGCCAGCAGCCACGCGCGGAGCTGCCGTGCGGTGAGCGGGAGCCGCTCCGGCCGCTCGACGGGTTCCAGCGCGGGACGGGACTTCGCGGCGAGCGCCCTGGCGACCCCGGCGGGCGTCGGCGAGGAGAACAGCTGCCGGATGGGCAGATCCACGCCGATCACCTCGCGGATCCGCGCGATGAGCCGCATGGCCAGCGCCGAACTGCCGCCGAGATCGTGGAAGGCGTCGTCGACACCCACGTTGTCGACGCCGAGGATCTCCGAGAACAGTTCGCAGAGGACCTTTTCGGATTCGCTCTCCGGCGCCTTTTCCGACGCGCGGCCCGCGAGATCCGGGGCGGGCAGGGCACGGCGGTCCACCTTGCCGTTGGGCGTGACGGGCAGACCGGGCAGCGCGACGACGGCCATCGGAACCATGTACGCGGGCAGCACCAAGCCCATCTGGCGCCGGATCTCCTCCGGCCCCGCGTCCCCGCCGTCGGAGACGAAGTACCCCACCAGCCGCTTTTCGCCCGGCTGGTCCTCACGTGCCATGACGACGGCCTCGACCACGCCCGGCTGGGCGGCCAGCACGGACTCGACCTCGCCCAGTTCGACGCGGTAGCCGCGGATCTTCACCTGGTCGTCGGCGCGTTCGAGGAACACGATCTCGCCGTCGCGGGTCCAGCGCGCCAGATCACCGGTGCGGTACATCCGCTCGCCCGGGACGAACGGGCACGCCACGAACCGCTCGGACGTGAGGCCCGGGCTGTCGAGGTATCCGCGTGCCAGCCCCGTACCCGCGATGTACAGCTCGCCGGCCACACCCGGCGCGACCGGCCGCAGGAAGGCGTCGAGGAGGTGGATCCGGCGGTTCGTCATGGGGTGACCGATCGGCAGTTCCCGGTCGACCACGTCACCGGGTTCGATCGGGAGCCACGTCGCGCACAGCGTGGTCTCGGTCGGGCCGTAGGTGTTGCGCACCCGCAGACCTGGCTGGGCCCGCCGCAGGTTCTCCACGGACTGCGCGGGAACGATGTCCCCGCCGGTGCCGATTTCGACCAGGCCCTCGAAGCACTCCGGCGACGTTTCCGCCAGTGCGCGGAAAGTACCGGCGGTGAGGTGGACGTAGTTCGCGCCGCGTGAGACGGCCTGCCGCACTCCGGCCGCGTCGAGTACGCCCGGCTCGGTGAGCAGGACGCGGGCACCCGTCGAAAGGGGCACCCACATCGCGTAGAGCGAAGGGTCGAAGACGTGCGTCGCGTGCATCAGCACGCCGTCGCCGGGGCCGATCTGCCAGCCCTGGTCACCCGCCAGGCCCGCCACAGCGCCGTGCGGAATGCCCACGCCCTTGGGCAGACCAGTGGATCCGGAGGTGTACATGACGTACGCCAGGTCTTCCGCGCTCGGCCGGAATTCCGGTGCTGTGGCGGCGAAAGCGTCGATGGTGGCCCGCGTTTCCGGCGCGTCGAGGACGATCGCGTCCGCCGGGGCGACGCCGCTGGTGGCCTGGGTGCACAGAACGACCGAGACCTTGGAATCGCCGAGGATGAAGGAGATCCGCTCGGCCGGGTACTCGACGTCCACCGGAACGTATGCGGCGCCTGCCTTCCAGATCGCCAGGAACGCGATCAGCAGGTCCAGTGACCGCTCCATCGCCACCCCGACGCGGTCACCGCGGCCGACACCACGGGCGGCGAGGTGCGCCGCCAGCCGGTTCGACGCCTGGTCGACCTCGGCGTAGGTGAGGTCCGCGCCCGCGGCGTCGGTGATCGCCACCGCGTCGGGCGCTTCGGCGACCCGCCGCGCGAACAGCTCGACGACGGAGTCTCCCGGCACCGGGCCCGCGGTCGCGTTGAATTCGTCCACCACCAGCGCGCGTTCGGTCTCGCTCAACAGCGTCAGACGGCCGACGAGGACGTCGGGCTCGGCGACCAGGCGCTCCAGCACACGGGCCAGCGCGCCGACGACCGATCCGGCGACCGTCTCGTCGAACAGACCGCGGTCGTAGTCGAGGATCAGCGGCATCTGCTCACCGGGACCGGTGATCAGGGTGAACGGGTAGTGCGACGAGTTGCGCCCGCGCTTGACCGGACGCAGGGTCAGACCGTCGTGCGCCTGCCCGAGTCCCTTGCGGGGGAAGTTCTCGTAGATGACGAGCGTGTCGAAGACCGCGCCGGGTCCGACGACGGCCTGTACGTCCTGGAGGCCGAGGTGCTGGTGGGCCATGAGGGCGGACTGGTCGCGCTGCAGTTCGGCGAACAGGTCGACGGCCCGCCGCGCGCCGTCGAGCCGGACCCGCACCGGCAGGGTGTTGAGCAGCTGGCCGACCATCGACTCCACACCGGCCAGTTCGGCGGGACGCCCCGAAGCGGTCGCGCCGAACACCACGTCGGTCCGGCCGGCGAGCTGCGACAGCACGACGGCCCACGCGCCCTGCACGACGGTGTTCAGCGTGAGGTCGTGGCCGCGCGCCAGCTTGGCGAGCCCGTCCGTCAGCTCCGTGGAGAGCTCGACGATCGTCGTGTCGATTTCCGGCACGCGGCCAGGATCGGCCGGGGCGACCGCGGTGGGCGTGTCCAGCCCGGCGAACTCCTCCCGCCAGGCCGCGCGCGCGATTTCCTTGTCCTGCTTGCCGAGCCAGGCGAGATAGTCCCGATAGGACACTGTGGGCGGCAGCCCGGACGCGTCCCCGCCCGCCGCGTAGATCGCGGCCAGCTCGCGGTGGATGATCGGCATCGACCAGCCGTCGGTCAGCACGTGGTGGAGCGTGTGCACGAGCCGGTGGCGGTCCGGGCCGAGCCGGATCAGGTGCAGCTTCATCAGCGGCGCCACCTCGATCCGGAGCCGCTCGGCCAGCTCGTCCGCGGCCAGCCGGTCTACCTCGCTGTCGAGGATGTCCTCCGGCAGCCCGGTGAGATCCGTTTCGCGCCAAGGGATCTGCGCGTCCCGCGTGATGACCTGCACCATCTGCGCGCCGCTGACGTAACGGAAACAGGCCCGCAGCGCGGCATGCCGGTCGACCAGCGCCTGCCACGTCGCCCTCAGCAACGCGGCGTCCAGCGGGCCGTCGATGCCGTAGACGGTCTGCACGGTGTAGGTGTCGGGCCCCTCGCCGTCGAGGACGGTGTGGTAGAGCATTCCCTCCTGCAGCGGGGAAAGAGGCCAGACGTCCTCCACGCTGGAACGTGGCTTCGCGCGAGTGTCGTCAACGGTCACGATCTGCTCCTTGCTGGGTGGGTGAGTGAACTCGCGTTCGCGTTGGGCGGGTGGGGCGAACTCGCGTGCTTGAGGGCGTAACTCGCGTGATCAGAGCCGTAACTCGCGTGATCGGAGCCGTATATGCGAGTTACGCCTCCAAGCACGTGAGTTACGGCTCCAAGCACATGAGTTCCGTGTCTGATCACGAGAATCCGGCCTCGAGCTGGTCCAGCTGGTCTGGGGAAAGGGCGACGAGCGAGCCCCCGGCGGGCTCCGGCTCCGGGGTGGTCTCGCCTTCGGCCGGGATCTCCTTGACGAGCGTCGCCAGCCGTTCCGGTGTCTTCTCTTCGAACACCTGCCACGGGCTCAGTTCCAGCCCGTTGCGGCGGGCCCGGGCCGACAGCTGCATCGAGGTGATCGAGTCGCCGCCGAGTTCGAAGAAGCTGTCGTCGGCACCCACCCGCTCCAGCCCGAGTACCTCCGCGAACAGTCCGCACAGCTTCGCCTCCAAGGCCGTGCGCGGGTTCCGCCCGGAGGTCATCCCGGCGAAGTCCGGCGCCTGGAGCGCCCGGTGGTCGAGCTTGCCGTTCGGGGTGAGCGGCATCTTCTCCAGCGCCACGAACGCCGCGGGCATCATGTACTCCGGCAGGCGTTCGGCCGCCAGTTCGCGCAACGCGGAAGCCGTCGTGCCGCCCCTGGCGGGGGCATCGGCCGAGGGCACGAAGTACGCCACCAGCTGCTTGTCGCCCGGGCCGTCCCGGTGGACGGCGACCGCCACCTGGGCGGCCCACGCATGTTCCGCCAGCACGGCCTCGATCTCGGCGGGTTCGACCCGGTAGCCGCGCACCTTGACCTGCGCGTCGGCGCGGCCGACGAAGTACAGCCTGCCGTCGGAACCCCAGCGGAACCGGTCGCCGGAGCGGTACATACGGCCGCCGGGTGAGAACGGGTCGGCGACGAACCGTTCCGAGGTCAGCCCCGGACGTCCGAGGTAACCGCGGGCGAGCCCGACTCCCGCGATGTAGAGCTCGCCCGCCACCCCGGGCGGCACCGGCTGAAGGAAGGCGTCGAGCACGTAGTGCCGCACGTTCCGGATCGGCCCGCCGAGCGGGACGACATCGTGCCCCGGAGCCAACGGGGCACTCATCGTCGAGCAGATGGTCGTCTCCGTCGGCCCGTAGGCCTGGATCATCCGGCGGCCGGGAGACCAGCGGTCCACGAGCGCGGCGGACAGGGCCTCGCCGCCGGTCAGCACGGTCCGCAGCGTGCCGGGCAGATCGTCCTCGCTTGCCAGCACACTCGGCGAAACGGTCAGGTGGGTGATACGCGCCCGGCGGATCGCGTCGCCCAACGTCACCCTGGGCGGCATGTTCGCCGAATCGGGCAGCACCAAGGTCGCGCCGGCGAGCAGGGACATGTAGAGCTCGGAGACGATGGCGTCGAATCCGATCGCGGACAACTGCAAGATCCGCGAGGACGAAGTCACGGCCATCCGCTCGATATGCGCGTGGCCCAGGTTGACGAGGCCGGAATGGGGGACCACAACGCCCTTGGGCACTCCGGTCGACCCGGACGTGTAGATGACGTAGGCCGCGTCTTCGGCGGCCACCGGCGGCAAGGCCACGTCCGGCTCGGCGGCGGGCGGTTCGTCCAGCACCAGCACCGTGCCCGCGAACCCGGCAGGCACGACCGCCCGGGTCGCCTCGGTGCACACCAGCACTTCGGGTGCCGAGTTCGCCAGCATGAATTCGACGCGCTCACGGGGATAGTCCGGATCGACCGGTACGAAAGCCCCGCCCGCGAACGTGACGCCCATGAGGGCGACCACCAGTTCGACCGAACGCTCGACCAGTACGCCGACCCGGGTTTCGCGCCGCACGCCCAGCCCCACGAGCACGCGCGCCAGTGTTTCCACCTCGGCGAGCAGCCCGCCGAACGACAGGCTCCGCGCCCCGTCCTCCACGGCCGTCGCGTCCGGTGTCCGCCCGGCCTTGGCACGGAACAGGGCGGGCAGTGTCTCGGCGGCGAGCGCCTCGTCCGTCCGGTTCCATTCCCTCACCACCAGGTGACGCTGCTCCGGACCGATCAGCTCGACGCGCCCCACCGCGATCCGAGGGTCGGCAACGACCTGTTCGAAAGCCCGGACGATCGACGCGAGGATCTCCTCGACCCGTGTCCGGTCGAACACGTCGGGGCGGAAGATGATCTCGCCGTGGACGCCGCCTCCTTCGGACGCGCGGATGGACAGCGGGTAGTGCCCGGTGTCGTCCGGGATTCCGGCGGGTCGCAACGCGAGGACGTCCGGGTCGTCGGACGGCGGCGGCGGGGGCGGGTAGTTCTCGAACACCACGATCGTGTCGAACGCCGCACCCGGACCGACGAGCTGGTTGATCTCGGCCAGCCCGATGTGCTGGTGCGACATCGACGCGACCTGACGGTCCTGCAGGTCCGACAGCATGTCGAGGAACGGCTCCGCGCCGATGAGGCGGGCCCGGACCGGCAGCATGTTCATGAACAGGCCGACCGCGGATTCGACGCCGGGGATCTCGGGCGGGCGTCCGGCCACCGTGGTCCCGAAGACCACGTCGTCGCGTCCCGTCAACCGGGCCAGCAGCAGCGCCCAGACCCCTTGGAAGAGGGTGTTCATCGTCACGCCGTGCCCGCGGGTGAACTCCACCAGGCGCCGGCTCAGCTCGGCGTCGAGGTCGAAACGCACGCGGTCGGGTTCGATGGGCGTGGTGATCGTGTCCGGTGGCACGACGTGGGTCGCTTCGTCGAGCCCGGCGAGCGCGGTCTGCCACGCCTCCCTGGCGGCCGCCTTGTCCTGGCGGGCGAGCCAGGACAGGTACTCCCGGTACGAAGTCGGGGCGGGCAGCGTCCGGCCGTCGCCGCCGGCTTCGTACGCCGCCATCACCTCGCCGAGGAAGACCGGAAGCGACCAGCCGTCGGCCGAGATGTGGTGCGACCTGAGCACGAGCCGGTGCCTTCGTTCGGTGAACCGCACGAGGTGCAGGTGGACCAGCGGTGCTCGGGTCAGCTCGAATCGCGCGGAATAGGACTCCGCCTCGATCCGCTCGAACTCCGCCAGCGCCTCGTCTTCCGGCAGGTGGGACAGATCGGTCTCCTGCCAGGGCAACGCCACCTCGCGGGCGACCGCCTGGACGGCCGTTCCCGACCCGAGCTGATGGAAGCTCGCCCGCAGGGCGGGATGCCGGTCGAGCAGGGTCTGCCATGACGCCCGGAACCGGGCGACGTCCAACGGGCCGTCGAGAGCGAGCGTCCGCATGCCCGCGTAGACGTCCGGGCCGCGCTCGTCGACCGCGTGGAACAGCAACCCTTCCTGGAGGGGGGAAAGCGGCCAGATGTCGTCCACGTTCGGGACGAGATCCTCGACCTCCGCCACTTCCTGCCACGTCAGCGTGATGAGCGGGAAGTCCGACGGCGTATGTCCCCCGGCGCTCTCGTCGGTGCCGACGTAGGCGGCGAGGCCGGTCAGCATGTCCAGCCATGCCTGGGCCAGCGACTCCGCGTCGGCCTCCCCGAGCAGCCGCTCCGCCCAGGTCACGGTCAGCGTGAACTCCGGTCCGGCCGCACCGTCCAGCACGACCGCGTCGATCTCGACGGCGTGCCGCAGCGGCAGGTCGTCCTCCGCCGTGCCGCCGATGGTCCCGGCCAGCTGCCAGGGTTCCGCGTCGCCGTCGGGCCGGGGCGAGAACCGGCCGAGGTAGTTGAACCCGATCTCCGGCGACGGCAGCGCCGCCAGTGCCTTCCCGGTCTCGTCGTCGAGATACCGCAGGATCCCGTAGCCGAGCCCGCCGTCGGGCACCGCTCGCACGTTCTCCTTGACCTGCTTCAGCAACCGACCAGGTGCGTCCGCCTCGGCGGAGTCGATCCCGGCGGTGTCCAACCTGAGCGGATGGACATCGGTGAACCAGCCGAGCGTCCGCGAAAGGTCCATGTCGTCGAGCGGCTGACGGCCGTGGCCTTCGACGTCCACCACGACGGCGGTACCACCGCGCCACTGGGTCACCGCCCCTGCCAGCGTCGCCAGCAGGACCTCGTGGACACCGCAGTGGAAGGCCGTGGTGGCCTTCTCGACGAGCACACTCGCGCGGTCCCGAGGCAAGGTCCACGACCGGCGTCCCGAGGTCGCGATGGTGTCGCGCCGGGGGTCGAGCTCGCCGATCCGCGCCTGCGCGCCGTCGAGGATCTCCTTCCAGGTCTCCAGTTCCCCGGTCCGCGACGCCGCCTGGCCTGCCAGCGTCCGCGCCCAGCGCCGGAACGAGACGGGCGGCGGATCGAGCACCGGTTTCTCGCAGGCCGCTTGCAGATCCGCCAGCAGGACACGCCACGACACGACGTCGACCGCGAGGTGATGGGCGGCCAGCACGAGCCGCCCCTCGGATCCCGCAACCACCCAAACGGCCTGGAACATCACGCCCGCGACGGGGTCGAGCCGTCCGGCGGCCTCGTGCGCGTGGCGCTCCGCGATCTCGTCGAGGTCACCGTCGCCCACCTCGACCCGCTGAAGCAGCGCCGCCGCGTCCACGGTCCCGCGTTCGGCCACGACCAAGCGAGAATCGATCACCCGGCTCCGCAGCAGATCATGGGTGTCGATCAGCGCGTCCAGACCGGCCGTCAGCGCCTCGATCGACAGGTCGCCGGGCACACCCGCGGTCACCCACTGCGCCAGCGCGCCCCGCGCCATCGCACCGGGATCGCGCTCGAGCAGCGCCCGCACGACGGGCGTCCACGGCACCTCGCCGACGCCGTCGGCGACCTCGGCCTGGCGCACGCCGCGTTCGGCGACCGCCGCGATCCCCGCGGGGGTCTTCTGCTCGAAGACCTGCTTCGCCCCGAAGACGAAGTCCTCGCGCCGGGCGCGGGCGGCCAGCCGCATCGAAAGGATCGAGTCGCCGCCCAGTTCGAAGAAGCTGTCGTCCGCGCCGACCCGGTCCAGGCCGAGGATCTCGGCGAACAGGCCGGTCAGCACCCGTTCGGCCTCGGTCCGCGGCTCGCGACCGGCGGGTTTCCCGGCGAATTCGGGGGCGGGCAGGGCCGCGCGGTCGATCTTTCCGTTGAGCGTCAACGGGAAGGTGTCCAGCACGAGCACCACGGCGGGCACCATGAACTCCGGCAGCCGCTCCGCGATCCGCGCTCGGACGTCGTCGGATTCCAGTGCCTGTCCCGATTCCGCGGTGACGTACGCGATCAGCCGCTTCTCGCCGGGACGTTCTTCCCGCGCCACCACGACCGCCTGCGCGACGTCGGGCACGTCGGTCAGCGCCGCCTCGATCTCCCCCGGTTCGACGCGGTAGCCGCGGATCTTCACCTGGGAGTCGGCCCGGCCGCCGAACAGCAGCTCGCCGTCGTCCGTCCAGCGCGCGAGGTCTCCGGTGCGATACAGGCGCTCACCGGCCGCGAACGGGCTCGCGACGAATCGCTGCGCAGTCGCGCTCGGGGCGCCCAGATAGCCGTGCGCCAGACCGGCACCGGCGAGGTACAGCTCGCCGGTCACGCCCGGCGCCACCGGCTGGAGGAACGCGTCGAGCAGGTACGCCTTCCTGCCGGCCAGCGGTCCGCCGATCGGCAGGACACTGCCCGTTTCGGCGCCGGGTTCGAGGACGAGCCAGGTGGCGCACAGGGTGATCTCGGTGGGGCCGTACAGCTGACGGAACCGCACGTCCGGGCAGGCGCGGCGCATCCGCTCGACGGAGGCGAGCGGCACCGCGTCCCCGCCGGTCAGGATCTCCCGCAGGCCGGTGAAGGATTCCGGTGCTTCCTCGGCCACCACACGGAAAGTCCCGGCCGTCAGGTGGACGGTGGTGACGCCACGTGCGACCGCCTCCCGCACCCGCTGCGCGTCGACCGCGCCCGGTTCCGCGACCATCACGGTGGCCCCGCTCACCAGCGGTACCCAGATCTCGACCAGTGACGCGTCGAAAGCGTGGGAAGCGTGCAGCAGTACGCGATCGCCGGGGCCCTGCGACCAACCCGGGTCACCCGCCAGCGCCGCGACACTGCCGTGCGGCACCGCGACCCCCTTGGGCACGCCGGTCGATCCCGACGTGTACATCACGTAGGCCGTGTCGTGCACGCCGACAGAGACCAACGGCGCCTCGTGCGAAGGCCCCGAGTCCATGGCCACCGGCTCGACGCCCTCCGGCACCGAGTCGCGGCTCGCCGCCACGCAGATCGCCAGCGCCGCACCGGAATCGGCCAGCATCCGCTCGATCCGTTCCGCGGGGTAGTCCACGTTCACCGGAACCTGTGCCGCACCGGCCTTCCAGACCGCGAGCAGCGCGACGAGCAGCTCCGCGCCGCGTTCCAGCACGACACCGACGCGATCACCACGCCGCACGCCCCGCGCGGCCAGGTACCCGGCCAGCCGGTCCGATTCGCGGTCCAGCTCGGCATAGGACAGCGTGCGTTCCCCGTCGACGACGGCCACCGCGTCCGGGGCTTTCCCGGCCTGCCGCCGGAACAGCTCCGGCACCGTGGTCCCGGACGTCGCCTCGCCCGTCGAATTCCAGCGCTCCACCACGGAAGCACGCGCCGATTCGCTCGTTACGCCGAGGCGGCCCACGGGAAGCGACGCCTCCGTCGAGACGCGCTCCAGTACTCGCACGACCTGCCTGGCGACCTCGGCCGCCGTTCCCTCGCCGATGCGGTCGGGCCGGTAGGCCACGCGGATCTGCAGGCTCTTCCCGGGGGAAACGCTCATGGTCAGCGGATAACCGGTGCCGGTCCTGGTCACGACCGAGCTGATCGAAACACCGCCGTCGTCGCCGAGACCGGCGGCGTCGTGCGGGTAGTTCTCGACCATCACGATGGTGTCGAAGAGCGCGCCCGCCCCTGCCGCCCGCTGCACCCGCGACAGCCCCAGATACTGGTGCTCGGTCAACGCGGACTGCCGGGCTTGCAGATCCTGGAGCATTTTCAGCACCGGCAGATCGCCGTCGAGGCGCACGCGGACCGGGACGGTGTTGATGAACATCCCCACCATCCGTTCCACGTCCGGCACCTCCGCCGGACGACCGGACACGACCGTCCCGAAGACGACGTCCGTCCGGCCCGCCAGCCGCGACAGCACCAGCGCCCACGCGCCCTGCACGATCGTGCTCACCGTCAGGCCGTGACCGCGGGCGAAGCCGGTGAGGTTCCGTGTCGCCGCCTCGGGCAGCCATTCGGTGTGCTCACCCGGCACGACCATCGTCTTGTCCGCGTCGGCGTCCACCACGGTCGGCTCGTCCGAACCGGCGAGTTCGGCCAGCCACGCCGCCTGGGTCGCCTGCTCGTCCTGGCGGCTCAGCCACGTCAGATAGTCCCGATAGGACGGTGGCCTCGACGGGCCCTGCCCACCCGCGTACGCGGTCGAGACCTCGCCAAGGACGAGCGGCGTGGACCAGCCGTCGAGGAGAACGTGATGCGACGTCAGCACGAACCGGTGCCGCACCGGGCTGAGCTTGATCAGCATCAGCCGGAGCAGCGGCGCCTTGGTCACGTCGAACCGCTCCGCCTGGTCCTCGGCGAGCAGGCGTTCGGTCTCCGCGGCCGCGGCCGACTCACCGGCCTCCGACAGATCGACCGTGCGCCAAGGGATTTCCGCCTCGGCGGTGACGACCTGCACCGGCTCGCCGGAAGCAGGCTGGTGGAAACTCGTCCGCAGCGAATCGTGCCGGGCGACCACCTGGTTCCACGCTGCCCGCAGCCGTCCCGCGTCAAGCGGCCCGTCGAGGTCGAAGATCCGCTGGCTCTGGTAGACGTCGACGCCGCCATCGGCGACGGCTCGTTCGAACAGCATGCCTTCCTGGAGCGGCGAAAGCGGCCAAATCTCGGTCAGCCCCGGCGTCGCGGCCTCCAGCTCGGTCACGTCCTGCTGTGCCAGCTCGACGAGAGCGAAGTCGGACGGCGTGTGCCCGCCGGCGGCGGGATCGGCGGCGAGGCCGGCCAGCGCCTCCAGCCAGGCCTCGCCGAGACGTTCCACCGTGGCGGGGTCGAGATCCCGGCCGTCGACGGCGAGCCCCAGCCGGGGCCCGTCCGGCGTGTCCTGTACCTCCGCGCCGACCTCCACGGGGTGGGCCAGGATCAGGTCCGGGCCACCGCCGAGCGGCCCTTCGCCCGACGGCTGCCACGCCCGGTCCTTGGCGGAAAGGCTTGTCCTGCCGAGATAGTTGAAGCCGATCTGCGCGGACGGCAAAGCGGCCAGCCTGGCGCCGGTGTCGGGGTTGAGGTAGCGCAGCAGCCCGTAGCCGAGTCCGTCGCCGGGGACGGCGCGGATCTGTTCCTTGGCGGTCTTCAGCAGCTGTCCCGATCCGACCTCGAAGCGGACCGGGTGCACGCTGGTGAACCAGCCCACGGTACGCAGCAGGTCCTCGCCGTCGGCGGCCTCGCGGCCGTGGCCTTCGACGTCCACCAGCAGCGCGCCGCCGGTCCCGCGCAGCCGCGTCACCGCACCGGCGAGACCCGCCAGCAGGACGTCTTGGATCCCGCAGTGGAAGGCTCCGGGCAGCCGGGTCAGCAGGTCGTTCACCACGTCGCCGGACAGCGTCGAAGACCACGAGTGCGTCTTCCCCGGGCTCAGTTCCACGGCCGGTTCGGCACCGTCGAGAAGGGCGATCCACTGTTCGGTTTCGGCCACGGTGCGCTCGTCGCGGGCCTGCTCGGCCAGCCTCCGCGCCCACTGCCGGTACGACGTCGTCACGGGCTCGAGAGCGGAGGTGGCGTCTTCGTAGGCCGAGCGCAGATCCGGCAGGATGATCCCCCACGAAACCGCGTCGACGGCCAGGTGATGCGCCACCAGCGCCAATCGGCCCTGACCGGTCTCCGGGGAGTCGATCCACACCGCGCGCAGCATGGTCCCGGCTGCGGGGTCCAGGGTGCCCGTCGCCGTCCGGACCGCAAGTTCGGCGGCCTCGTCCAGATTCTCGGCCACCACCCGCGTCACGAGGGTGGCCGCGTCCACCGCACCCGGCCCGGGCACGATCAGCTGTCCCGATTCCACTCGTGCCCGCAGCAGATCGTGGGTGTCCAGCACGGCTTGCAGGGCTTTCACCAGCGCGTCCTGGTCGAATCCCGGCGGGGTCACGAGGACCCTGGCCTGCGCGAAGCCGGCTCGCACGGCGTTCTCGCCGAGGGCGAGCATCACCGGCGTCATCGGGATCTCGCCGACCCCGCCGACACTACTGTCCACTGTGGAGGGTGTCGGCCGGTCCTCCTTGGCCAGCGCCGCCAGCCGCTCGGGAGTGCGGTGCTCGAACACCAGCCGCGGCGTCAGGGAGATCCCTTCACGCCGGGCGCGGGCGGCCACCTGCATCGACGAGATCGAGTCGCCGCCCAGTTCGAAGAAACTGTCCTCGACGCCGACCCGCTCCAGCCCGAGCACCTCGGCGAACACTCCACAAAGGACTCGTTCGTCTTCGGTCAACGGTTCGCGGCCGGCGGCCTTCGAGGAGAAGTCCGGTTCGGGCAGCGCCTGGCGATCCACCTTGCCGTTGACGGTCAGCGGCAGATCGTCCAGCACCAGCATCGCGGCCGGGATCATGAACTCGGGCAGCGTGTCGGCGAGCTTCCCGCGCAGCTGCTCGGCATCGACGTCCTGTCCCGCTTCGGCGACCACGTAACCGATCAGGTGCTCATCACGGGCGAGCACCACGGCCTGCGCGACGCCGGGCAGCGCGGCGAGCGCCACCTCGATCTCCCCGGGCTCCACGCGGTAGCCGCGGATCTTCACCTGGTCGTCGGCGCGACCGGCGAACGCCAGCGCGCCTTCGTCCGTCCAGTACGCCAGATCCCCGGTCCGGTACATGCGCTCGCCGGGAGCGAAGGGATCGGCCACGAACCGCTCGGCCGTCAGCACCGAGCGACCCAGATAGCCTTGCGCCACACCGGCTCCGGCGACGTACAGCTCGCCGGGCAGCCCCGCGGGCACCGGCCGCAGGAACGCGTCGAGGACGTAGACCCGCCGTCCCGCGAGCGGACGGCCGATCGGCAGCACCGACCCCATGTCGTCACCGGGTTCGAGCAGCCACCACGTCGCGCACAGCGTGGCCTCGGTGGGCCCGTAGAGATGCCGCACCCGCACGTCCGGGCACGTCCGCCGCACCCGCTCGACCGCCGCGGGCGGCACCGCGTCGCCGCCGGTCAGCACCTCGCGCAGGCCCGCGACCGACTCCGGTGCTTCCTCGGCCAGCACCCGGAAACTCCCGGCCGTCAGGTGCGCGGCCGTGACCCCGGCCGCGACGTGACCGGCCAGCGCCTCGCCGTCCACGACACCCGAGCCGGCGAGCACCAGCCGCGCGCCCGACAGCAACGGCACCCACATCTCGAACAGGGAGATGTCGAAAGCGTGCGAGGCGTGCATCAGCACAGCGTCGTCCGGACCGACATCCCAGCCCGGTTCGCCGACCAGCGCCGCGACGTTGCCGTGCGACACCGCGACACCCTTCGGCGTGCCGGTCGAGCCCGACGTGTACATCACGTACGCGACATCCTGTGCCGTCGCACCGATCGACAGCCGGGCCGACTCCGCGACCGCCCGGCGGGTCTCCGGATCGTCGAGGACGATCGGTGCGAGACCGCCGTCCAGCACGGCGTCCCGGTGCGCTTCCGTGCACACCACCGCGGCCGGCTCCGCGTCCGCCAGCATGAACTTCACGCGTTCCGCCGGATACGCGGGGTCCAGCGGGATGTACGCCGCGCCCGCCTTCCACACCGCGAGCAGCGTCGCGATCAGGTCGGGTGACCGGTCCATCACCACGGCGACCCGGTCGCCGCGCCGGACTCCCTTGCCGCTCAAGTAACCCGCGAGCCGCTCGGCGCGTTCGGCCAGCTCGCCGTACGACAGCGTCTCGTCACCGGCGACGACCGCGACCGCGCTTTCGATCTGGCGCGAGAACAGATCCGGCGCCAGGACGTCCGGTGTCGGCTCGGCCGAGACACCCCACTGCCCGACCCTTTCGCGCTCGGCCGCGCTCGTCACGTCGATGTCGGCGACGGTGAGATCGGCCGACAGCCGGCGCAGCACACCGGTGAACCGCTCGACGATGGCGAGCGCGGCGGCCTCATCGTAAAGATCCGTGAGGTAGTCGAGTTTGACGAGCATCGACTCGCCGGGGACGGCGACCAGCGTCAGCGGATAGTGGGCGGCTTCCTGGCCCTGGTTGACGCGAATGCCGAAGGGAGCGGCGGAATCCGGTCCGCCGAGCTCACGGGGGAAGTTCTCGAAGACGATCAAGGTGTCAAAGCTCGCGCCGGGTCCGGCCGCCTGCTGGATGTCCGCCAGCCCGACGAACTGGCCGGGAATCAGCGCCGACTGCCGTTTCTGCAACTCCGCCAGCATCTCGACGACCGGCGCCACCCCACGCAGCCGCGCGCGCACCGGGACGGTGTTGAGGAACAGCCCCACCATCCCCTCCACGCCGGGCAGATCCGGCGGACGCGCCGAGACGACCGCGCCGAACACGACGTCCGTCCGGCCGGTCAGCTGCGCCAGCACCAGCGCCCACGCGCCCTGCACCACCGTGTTCAGCGTCAGGCCGTTACCGCGGGCCAGCTCCTCCAGCGATCGCGTGAGATCCGCGGGAAGCTCGACCGTGACACTCTCGGGGATACCGGGCGCGCGTCCCGGATCGGCGGGCGCCACCAAGGTCTGCGCCTCCAGGTCCCCCAGTTCCTTTGTCCAGGCCGAAAGCGCCTTGGTCTTGTCCTGGCGGCTCAGCCACGCGAGGTATTCGCGGTACGGCGTCACTTCCGGCAGCCCCGCCGCCGCGTACAGCGCCGACAACTCGTCGAACACGATGGGCAGCGACCAGGCGTCCATGATCGCGTGATGGCAGGTGACCACCAGCCGGTGACTGTCGTCGCCGAGCCGGATCAACGTCAGCCGCAGCAACGGTGCCGTCGCGAGGTCGAACCGCTTCGTCCGGTCCTCCTCGGCCAGCTCCCGCACAGCCGCTTCGGTGTCGTCGAGATGGGACAGATCGATCTCGCGCCACGGCAGTTCCACCTGCCGCGCGATGATCTGTACGGTCTCACCCGATTTGCGCTGCCGGAAACAAGCCCGCAGCGAAGCATGGCGGGCCAGCAAGGCCTCCCACGCCGCGCGGAGCCTCGCCGCGTCCACCGGGCCGTCGAGCTCCAGGACCCAGTGTCCAATGTAGACGTCGAGCCCGTCACCGTCGTAGACCGCGTGGAAGACCAGCCCTGCCTGCAACGGCGACAGCGGCCAGATGTCCTCGATCCGCGACTGAGCCATCAATATCTCCCTCGATCAACGAAGTTCTTCGGCGAACCAAGCTCGGGTTCCCCTGCGCGAAGCCGAGGCGCCGACGTCGAATACGGCATGTCCCCCCGCAGAATCGTCACCCGAAGGGTCTGCACGAACAACATGTCCAACGGGCGCGTTTTTCTGCGCTGAAAGGGACTGCGGCGAGAGGTGTGCGGGAACAGGGACGTTGAGTGTCCCTGTTCCCACACACCTCTTACCCAACGTCACCACAGCACGGCTCTTTCCTGGCGCGCCTGGCCGAAGACGTTGCCCAAGCGCCACCGGAAAGCCAAACGGGTCGTGAAGAGTCGTCGTACGCGTCATGACCCGCGTCCAACCAGGTCCGAAGGCGTCCATCACCACATCAGACGCAGCGAAAGGGGTCGTGAGTGGCAATGGTCGTTCTAACCCTCTTTGCCACTCACGACCCCAAAGCGACCGCACCTACACCGGGTCGAACTCGGACTCGAATTCCTCGATCTCGTCCCGCCCCATGTCGACCAGTTCGAAGTCTGCGGCGGGACGGCGGGCCGCGGGGACCTCGTCCGGTTCCTCCCCCAGTTCGACGAACGACGCGAGTCCCGCCGGTGTCCGGTACTCGAACACCTCCCGCGCGCCGAAGGCCATTCCTTCGCGACGGGCCCGCGCCGCCAGCTGCATCGAAGTGATCGAATCGCCGCCCAGCTCGAAGAATCCGTCGTCCGCGCCGACCCGTTCCAGCCCGAGCACGCCGGCGAAGAGCCCGCACAACACCCGCTCGATTTCCGTGACCGGCTCCCGGCCGGAAACGCGTTCACCGAAGTCGGGCGCGGGCAGCGCCTCTCGATCGATCTTCCCGTTCGCCGTCACCGGCCACGCGTCCAGCACGATCACCGCCGCCGGCACCAGGTGATCCGGCAACACCCGGGCGACCTGCTCTCGCAGCCGTCCCGGATGCACCTCCTGATCGGACACGACGTACCCGATCAACCGTCCGTCGCGTGCCACCACCACGGCCTGATCGACGCCCGGCTGATCCGCCAGTACCCCTTCGATCTCCCCCGGTTCCACTCGGTAGCCGCGGATCTTGACCTGGTCGTCGGCCCGCCCGGCGAAGACCAGCTCGCCTTCGCCGGTCCGGTACGCCACGTCCCCGGTGCGATACATCCGTTCACCCGGCGCGAACGGATCGGCGACGAACCGCTCCGCCGTCAACGCCGTACGCCCCAGATAACCCTGTGCCACCCCGGCGCCCGCGATGTACAGGTCGCCCGCGACTCCCGGCGCCGCCGGGCGCAGGAAGACATCGAGTACGTACAGCCGCCGTCCGGGCAGTGGCCGTCCGATGGGCAGCAACGGCCCTGTCCGTTCACCGGGTTCGATCGGTTTCCAGGTCGCGCACAGCGTGGTTTCCGTCGGGCCGTACGTATGCAGGACACGCAGCCGTGGGCAGGATCGCCGGACCCGCTCCACCACGTCGAGCGGCACCACGTCGCCACCGACCGCCACGTCGCGCAGGCCAAGGAAGGATTCCGGCGCCTCCTGCACCAGCGCGCGGAACTGCCCCGCGGTGAAGTTCACCGCGGTGAGACCGTCCGCCACATGGGCGGACAGCCGCTCCGCGTCGACCACGCCCGGCTCGGTGACGATCACCCGCGCACCCGATACGAGCGGCACCCACACGTCGTACAACGACGCGTCGAAGGTGTGCGGAGCGTGCATCAGCACCGCGCCACCGGCATGGACGCCCCACCCGGGATCCCCGGCCAGCGCCGCCACGCCTCCGTGTGAGATCACCGCGCCCTTCGGGGCACCGGTCGATCCGGACGTGTACATCACATACGCCGGATCGTCCGCCCCGATCGGGACAACGGAGGTCTCGTGGCCGAGAGCGTCGTCCACGATGATCCGCCGATACCCGGCGGGCACCGCACCCGAGGTCTCCGCTCGGCACATCACCACCGCGACGGCGGAGTCGGCCAGCATGTAGGCCACCCGGTCAGCGGGGTAGCCGGGATCGACGGGGATGAAGGCCGCTCCCGCCTTCCAAACCGCGAGCCAGGCCGCCGGCACCTCCGCCGACCGCTCCAGCATCACCCCGACGCGGTCGCCGCGCCGTACGCCCTGTGCCCTCAGCGCCGTCGCCAGCCGACCGGACCACTCGTCGAGCTCACCGAACGACCAGCTCCGGCTCCCGTCCGTCAACGCCGTCGCGTGCGGCGTCCGTTCCACCTGACGGCGGAACAGTTCCACGGCCGACGGCGCGTCCACCGGGTCGTCCGTTTCGTTCCAGCGCTCGACCACCAGCGCGCGGCCGGCGTCGTCCAGCACGTCCAGCCTGCCGACGGCCGTCCCCGGCTCCGCGATCATCCGCTCCAGCACCAGGGTGAGCCCGGCCAGCGCCGACTTGGCGACGGAATCGGCGACGACGTCCGCGTGATACTGCAGTTCGATTTCGAGGCTCTCGCCCGGCATGACACCCAGCGTGATCGCGTACGGCGTCGCCTGGTTGAAGTCCCGCAAAGTCAGGCTGAGCTCGGACGGCGAGTCAGTCGCCCGGTCGGCGTAGTTCTCGAACACGACGATCGTGTCGAATCCCGCCTCGCCCAGCTTCTGGATCTCCGGCAGGCCGAGATGGTGGTGCGCCATCATCTCGGACTGCCTGCCCTGCAAATCCGTCAGCATCCCGAGAACGGACTGGCAGGCGTCCAACCGCACCCGCACGGGCACGGTGTTGATGAACAGCCCCACGGTCTGTTCCGCGCCCGGCAACTCGGCGGGCCGCCCGGAGACGACCGCGCCGAACACCACGTCACGACGGCGTGCCAGCCTCGCCAGCACCAGTGACCACGCCCCTTGGATGAGCGTGTTGAACGTCAGCCCGTGGCCGCGGGCGAAATCGGCCAGCGCGGAGGTGAACTCCGGCGAGTGGCGGACCACTTCGCTCGCGGGCAGCCCCGGGGTCCTGCCGGGGGTTTCGGGCAGTCCGAGCGCCGATCCGTCGGCGCCGTCCAGTTCCGCGCGCCACGCCGCCTTGGCGGCCCCCTTGTCCTGTTTTCCCAGCCAGGCCAGGTAGTTCCCGTACGAACCCGGGGGCCGCAGCCGCGTCCCGACGCCACCCGCCGCGTAGATCTCGAGGAGATCCGCCTCGATGATCGCCCGCGACCATCCGTCGATGAGCAGGTGATGGCTCGTGGTCACCAGGCAGTGTTCGTCCGGGCCGAGCCGGATCAGCACCAGCCGCAGCAGCGGTGGCCGCGTGAGGTCGAACCGCGTGGCGCGTTCCTTCTCCGCGATCACGCTCGCCTCGGCCAGCGCGTCTTCCTCGGAGAGGTCGGACAGATCGCGTTCGGCCCAGGGAAGCTTGACGTCCCGGGGAATGAGCTGGATCGTCTCGCCGTTCTTCCGCCGCTGGAAGCTCGCCCGCAGCGCCGCGTGCCTGCTGACGACGATCTCCCAGGATCTCCGGAAGCGTTCCGTGTCCAGGGGTCCGTCGATGATCTGCGTCTGCTGGATGAGGTGGATGTCAGGCGCCTCGTCGTCCAAGGAGGCGTGATAGAGCATTCCCGCCTGCATGGGTGAGAGCGGCCAGACTTCCGCCAGTGCCGATCCAGAAGGGGCCGATCCTGAAGAGGTGGTCGAAGTGTTCACGATGCCCGGCCTTCGCTGAGTTCCGCTGCTAGTGCTTCGAAGCTCTCGATCTCGTCCTGGTCCAATTCGAGGAGACCGAAATCGGATGCGGTGTGCCCGCCCGCCGCGGGGTCTTCCGCCTGGGAAGCCAGTCCGGACAACACATCCAGCAGTTCGCGGACGAATCGTTCGATCGCGGCTTCGTCGAACGACTCGTCCGGCCATTCGAGCATGAGGATCAGTTCCGGCCCGTCCGGCAGATCCTGGACGATCGCGTTGACGTCCAGGCCGTGCGGCACCGGCGTGTTCGCGTCCATCGAGCCGCCGATCTCCCCCGCCTGCTGCCAAGCCCGGACGTCGCTCTCGTCACCGGCGACGAACCGGCCGAGGTAGTTGAACCCGATCCGCGCCGACGGCAGCGCCGCCAGGACCGGCTCGGTCTCGCCGTTGAGATGACGCAGCAATCCGTAGCCGAGCCCGTCGCCGGGCACCGCGCGCGACTGTTCCTTGACCACCTTCAACAACGTCCCGGCCGACGAGTCACCGGCCACCACACCGGCGAGGTCGATCCCGGAGACGTCGAGGCGCACGGGATGCGTGCTGGTGAACCAGCCGACCGTCCTGGACAGGTCCATTCCCTCGGCTGGATGACGACCATGGCCTTCGACGTCCACCAGTACCGTGTCGCGCTCGCCCCATCGGGCCACCGCTCCCGCGAGCCCGGCGAGCAGGACCTCGTGCACCCCGCAGTGGAAGACCACCGGGGCCCGCCCTACCAGCACCGACGTCTCGGCCGAGGGCACCACCCACGACCGCGACCGCACCTTCCCCGCCGGTGCCCGCTCAGGCTGCTCCTCTTGGCCGAGGATCGCTTGCCACGCAGGCAGTTCCGCGACCCGCTCGGCGGAGACCGCCCACTCCTCCAGCAGGCCCGCCCACCGGCGGAACGACACGCCCACCGGCTCCAGTTCCGGTTCCCGCCCCGCCGCCACCGCTTCGCACGCCGCTCGCAGGTCGGACGCCAGGACTCGCCACGAAACCCCGTCGACGACGAGGTGGTGCGCCGCCACGACCAACCGGCCCACGCGGTCCGGTCCGGCGTCCAACCACACAATTTGGACGACCACGCCCGCGGCCGGATCCAGCCGTTCGACGGCTTCCCGCGCCGCTTCGCCGGCGGCTGCGTCCAGCGAGCCGCCTTCGACCTTCACGCGGGTGAAGATCCCGGCCGAGCCGCGCTCGCCGACCACCAGCCGCCCGTCGGCAACCCGTGCCCGCAGCATGTCGTGCGTGTCCAGCACCGCCGCCAAGCCTGCGCTCAACGTCTCTTCCGTCAGGTCCGCGGGCGCGCCCAGCACCATCCACTGCGCGAAGCGCGGCGCCGCGACACCGTCGCCGAACAGCCGCATCACCGGCGTCAACGCCACTTCGCCGATGCCATCGGTGGCCCTGCCCGGATCCTGCTGGGGAACCAGCGCCACCAGCTGCGCGAGCCGTTCGGGGGTCCGGTGCTCGAACACCTGCCGCGGGGTCAGCGAGAGA
Organism: Amycolatopsis sp. lyj-108; assembly: GCF_046549005.1. Classification (NCBI taxonomy): domain Bacteria; kingdom Bacillati; phylum Actinomycetota; class Actinomycetes; order Pseudonocardiales; family Pseudonocardiaceae; genus Amycolatopsis; species Amycolatopsis sp. lyj-108. The sequence goes on from NZ_JAJPWQ010000011.1 coordinate 82,122, forward strand.
CCGTCGCGGCGCGCGCGGGAAGCGACCTGCATCGACGAGATCGAATCCCCGCCCAGCTCGAAGAAGCTGTCCTCGACCCCGACCCGCGCCAGCCCGAGGACCTCGGCGAACACCTCGCACAGGATCCGCTCGGCGTCGGTGGCGGGCGCCCTGCCGACCGTCTTCGACGAGAAGTCCGGTTCGGGCAACGCCTTCCGGTCGATCTTGCCGTGCGGCGTCAGCGGCAGGACGTCCAGCGCCATCACGGCCGCGGGCACCATGTACGCGGGCATCCGCTCCGCGAGACCCTTCCGGAGCTCCTCCGGATCGACGTCACCCGGCGACACGTAGGCCACCAACCGCCCCTCGCGGACGGTCACCGTGGCCTGGGTGACCCGAGAATGGTTGGACAGCGCGAACTCGATCTCACGCGGCTCGACGCGGAACCCGCGGATCTTGACCTGGTCGTCGGCCCGGCCGGCGGACACCAGCTCACCCTGATCCGTCCAGTACGCCAGATCACCCGTCCGGTACATGCGCTCACCGGCGACGAACGGATCGGCGACGAAGCGCTCGGACGTCAGCGCGGCGCGGCCCAGATAGCCCCTCGCCACCCCGATCCCGGCCAGATACAGCTCACCGACGACCCCATGTGGCAACGGGCGCAGGAACGCGTCCAGCAGATAGCCGCGAACACCCGCGATCGGCCCGCCGAACGGGATCACCTCTCCGTGCGGCGCGAGCGGCATGCTCACGGTCGCGCAGATCGTGGTCTCGGTGGGCCCGTAGGCGTTGAGCATCCGGCGGTCGGCCGACAGCCGGTCCACCAGGCCCGGTGGGCACAGTTCACCCGCCGCGGTCACCGTTTCGACCCCGTCCGGGAACACGTCGACGGTGGCCAGCACGGACGGCGGGGCCTTCACATGCGTGACTTCCCACCGTTCCAGCGTGTCGCTCAGCGAAGCCTGCGGCGGCAGATCCTCGTCCGGCGGCATCACCAGCGTCGCCCCCGAAAGCAACGCCATCATCACCTCGGAGACGATGGTGTCGAAGCCGAGCGCCGCGAACTGCAGGACGCGGGACGACGGCGTCACGGCGAGGCGTTCGATATGCGCCATCGCCAGGTTGCCCAGGCCCGAGTACGTGACGATGACGCCCTTCGGCGTTCCCGTCGATCCCGACGTGTAGATCACGTACGCCGCGTCGCGCATGCCGACACGCGGCAGGACCGCGCTCGAAGCGTCCGCCAGATCCAGTTCGTCGAGCACGACGACCCGGTCCGCGAACTCCTCCGGCACCGCTCCGCGGGTCTTTCCCTGGCACACCACCAGCATCGGATCCGCGCTGTCGAAGATCAGCTTCACGCGCTCGGCCGGGTACGCGGGGTCCACCGGGACGAAGACGCCGCCCGCCAGTGACACGCCCAGCATCCCGACCAGCCACCACGCGGACCGCCCGGCCACCAGCCCGACCCGGCGCTCACGCTCGACCCCGGCCGCCCGCAGGACGGCGCCGAACTTCGTCGCCCGCTCCCACAGTTCCGCGTAGGTCAGGTCGCCCTCGCCGTCGGAGACCGCCACGGCGTCCGGCCGTTCGGCCGCCATCCGCCCGATCAGCGACGGCAACGGCTCGCCGTCGAGCAACGCGGGTTCCCAGCGCGGCAACGGGATCTCGCCCAGATCGGTCCGCCCGACGAGAGCGGATGGGTCCTCGACGACCTCACCGAGGGCGCCGACGAACCAGTCCAACATCCCGTCGGCGACGGCTTCGTCGATCTGCCCGCGCCAGTAGGCGAGCTGGATCCGGAACCGCTCTCCCGGGATGACGCCGACGGTCACCGGGTAGTGGGTTCCTTCGACCGTGCCCAGATACGTGAACTGGTCGGCGAAGTCCCGCGGATAGTTCTCGAACACCAGCAGCGTGTCGAACATCGCGCCGGGTCCGGCCGTCTTCTGGATCTCCGTCAGCCCCAGATGCTGATGCGGCATCAAGGCCACCTGACGGCGCTGGAGCGTGGCGAGCATGTCCACGACCGGTTGCCCGCCGTCCAGCGAGACCCGCACCGGGATCGTGTTCATCATGAGCCCCGGCATCGATTCGACGCCGGGGAGTTCGGCGGGACGGCAGGCGACCGTGGTGCCGAACACCACGTCGGTCCGCCGCGCGAGCCGCGCCAGTACGAGCGCCCACGCGCCCTGCACCACCGTGTTCAGCGTCAGCCCGTGGTCACGGGCGAACTCGGTCAGCCGGGTATAGAGCTCCGGCGAGAGATGGGTGACGCGGTAGTCGTATTCCGTCGCGGTGTCCGACTTGGCGACCAGCCCGGGCGCGTCGATGTCGGACAGTTCCGCTTGCCAGGCCTCGCGAGCCGAGTCCTTGTCCTGCCTGTCCAACCAAGCCAGATAGTCGCGATACGAGGCGGCCGTCCGGCCCGGGAATCCACCGGCGGTGTAGGCCGCCGAGACCTCGTTGAGGATCACCGCCACCGACCAGCCGTCGGTGAGGATGTGGTGGTTGACGACCAGCAGCCGGTGCCGGTCTTCGCCGACCCGGATCAGCACGAGCCGGAACAACGGTGCCTTGGCGAGATCGAACCTGTCGCGCTGTTCCGCCGCGGACAGCGCCTTCATGGCCTCTTCGACATCGCTCGCACCGGTCAGATCGACCTCGCGCCACGGCAGCTCGACGTGTCCGGCGACGGCCTGCACCGCCTTGCCCGACGCGAGCCGGTGGAAGGTGAGCCGAAGTTCGGCGTGCCGGGCGAAGACCGCCTCCCACACCGATCGCAGCCTGGCCACGTCCAGCGGACCGGTCAGCTCCACGATCCACTGGGTCTGATAGATGTCGGGGCCCTGGTCGTCGAGGGTCGTCTGGAAGAGCAGTCCCGCCTGGAGCGGCGCCAGCGGCCAGACCTCCGTGGCGTCCGGGACCACGGCCGCCAGTTCCGCCTCGTCTTCCGGGGTCAGCTCGATCAGGGGGCCGTCCGCGGGCTTCTCGGCTTGGACGGCGCCAGCCACAGCGGCCAGCCGCGCGGGGGTCTGCTCCCCGAAGATCTGGGCAGGCGTCACCAGCAGGCCGGCTTTGGCCGCACGGGCCGCCACGCGCACCGCGAGGATCGAGTCCCCGCCCAGTTCGAAGAAACCGTCGTCGACCCCGGCCCGCTCCGTGCCGAGCACCTCGGCGAACAGTCCACAGAGGACACGCTCCGCCTCGGTGGCGGGCTCGCGGCCGTCGGCCTTCGCGGTGAAGCCGGGGGCGGGCAACGCCGCCCGGTCCACCTTGCCGTTGCCGGTCAGCGGCAACGCGTCCACCGTCATCACCACGGCCGGGACCAGGTGTTCGGGCAGTACCGCCGCGAGCCGTTCGCGAACGAGAGCCGGGTCCACCTCCGCCACCACGTAACCGATCAGGCGGCCGTCGATCGGCACCACGACGGCCTCGTGGACGTCCGGCTGCGCGGTCATCGCGGCTTCGACCTCGCCGGGTTCGATGCGGAACCCGCGGATCTTCACCTGATCGTCGACGCGGCCCGCGAAGAGCAATTCGCCGTCCGGTGTCCATTTCGCCAGATCACCGGTCCGGTACATCCTCTTGCCGGGCGCGAACGGATCCGCCACGAATCGCTCCGCCGTCAGCCCCGGGCGGTCGAGATAACCGTCGGCCAGACCGGCACCGGAGAGGTAGAGGTCGCCGACCACATCCGGCGCCACCGGCCGCAGCGTTTCGTCGAGCACCCAGGCCTCGCGGCCGGGCAGCGGGCGGCCGATCGGCAGCACCGAAACCGGCTCGTCGTGTGGTTCGAGCACGTGCCACGTGGCGCACAGCGTCGTTTCCGTCGGCCCGTACAGATGCCGGATCCGCGCGCCGGGCGCGGCCTTCCGGACGCGCTCCACCGCGTGCGCGGGCACCAGATCCCCACCGGTCAGGATCTCGCGCAGCCCCGCGAACGATTCCGGCGCTTCCTCCGCCACCGCACGGAAACTGCCCGCGGTCAGATGCGCCCGCGTCACCCCGGCCACGACCGCCTCCCGCAGCCGCCGCGCGTCCACGGGCCCCGGCTCGGCGATCACCACCCGGGCACCCGACACCAGCGGCACCCAGATCTCGCACAGGGACGCGTCGAAGGAATGCGGCGCGTGCATGAGCACCGCGTCGTCGGGTTCCATTCCCCAGCCGGGGTTCCCCACCAGCTCCGCGACGCTGGAATGCGGGACCGCGACACCCTTCGGAGTGCCCGTCGAACCGGACGTGTACATCACGTACGCCAGGTCTTCCGGGCTCGCCGGGATGACCGCGACGTCGCCCGCTTCGTCCGTGACGGCAAGCGACTCCGTGCCTTCCGGAACGCGATCGCGTGTCGCGGCCGAGCACACCATCAGCGACGCGCCCGAATCCGCCGCCATGAACGCCACGCGCGGCGCGGGATACGAAGCGTCCACCGGTACGTACGCCGCGCCCGCCTTCCAGACGGCGAGCAGCGCCACCAGCAGATCCGCCGAGCGGTCCAGCATGACCGCGACCCGTCCGCCGAGGCCGGCGCCCCGGCCGATCAACCGCGCGGCCAGCCTGCCCGCGAGGTCGTCGAGTTCCCGGTACGTGAGGATCCGCTCCCCGTCGACCACGGCCACCGCGCCGGGTGCCCGGCCCACCTGCCTGGCGAAGAGAGCCGGCACCGTCGATGCGGCCTGCGCTGCGGAACTCATCGTCATCCCCCACGAACCGCGTGATGCACCGGCTCGGGCTCGTCGTCGAGCCCGGCCCCGTCACTTTCCGGCCGGGCTCCGTTCCGGTCCGGCCTGGCGAACTGCGTGTGATACAGCTCCGCGTAAAGACCGCCCTCGGCCAGCAATTCCTCGTGTGTACCGCGCTCCCGGACCAGCCCGCCGTCGATCACGAGGATCTGATCGGCCTCACGGATCGTGGAGAGCCGGTGGGCGATCACCAGCGAGGTACGGTCGCGCAGAGCGGTCTTCAATGCCCGTTGGACAGCGGCCTCCGACTCGGAGTCCAGATGAGCGGTCGCTTCGTCGAGCACGACGATCGCGGGCGCCTTCAGCAGCAAGCGGGCGATGGCCAGTCGTTGCTTTTCCCCACCGGACAAGCGGTAGCCGTGATCGCCGGTGATGGTGTCCAACCCGCTGGGGAGGGATTTGATCAAGTCCCAGATCTGGGCACCTTCACACGCCTCGATCAACTCGTCCTCGGTCGCGGTGGGGCGAGCGTAGAGCAGGTTCTCCCGGATGGAGTCGTGGAAGAGATAAGTGTCCTGGCTGACCACCCCCACGGTTTCACGGAGCGAATCGAAGGTGAGATCCCGCAGGTCGTGGTCACCGACGCGGACGACCCCGGAAGTCGGGTCGTACAGCCGGGACACCAAGTGGGTGAGGGTGCTCTTCCCCGCCCCGGAAGGGCCGACGAGCGCGGTGAGGGTCCCGGCAGGCACGTGGAAGCTGACGCCGCGCAGGACCTCCGCCGTCCTTTGCCCGCTTTCCCGTTCGGCCCGCACGTGCTCCAGCGACGACAGGGAAACCTCGTCCGCGGTGGGATAGCGGAACGACACGTCGTCGAATCGGACGTCCGGTGCCCTGTTCCCGGCGAGCGCGACCGCGTCGGGGCTTTCCTTGATCAGCGGCTTCAGGTCGAGCAGCTCGAAGACCCGGGAAAAGGCCACCACCACGGTCAGCGCGGACTCCTGCATCCCGGACAGCTGGGTGATCGGCCCGAACAACCGTCCCAGCAGGGTCGCGATGGCGACCAGCGTGCCGAGCTGGAATACCCCGGCGATCACGAGCCCACCGCCGACCCCGTAGACGAGCGCCGTGGCGAGCGAGGCCATCAGCGCCATGATGACGAAAGCCATCCGGCCGTACACCGACAGGCGGACACCGATCCCGCGGATCCGCTCGGCACGGGCTTCGTAATCGGCCTTCTCCTCCGCCGGACGGCCGAAGAGCTTGGAGAGCATCGCCCCCTGAACGTTGAACCGCTCCTGCAGAAGCCCGCCCAGAGAGGAGTTCGCCTCCATCAGCCGCCGGGTGTGCCGCTGGATCAGCCTGCCCCCGTAGACCCATGGCACGAGGAAGACCGGGATCAGCACCAGCGAGACGAGGGCGACGAGCCACGAAAGGTAGAACATCGAGGCCAGCACCAGCACGATCGTGACCGCGCTGGTCGCCGCCATCAGCACGGAACTGAACGCCTGCTGCGCCATGACCAGTTCCGTGTGCAGCCTGCCGACCAGCACGCCGGTCTGGGTACGGGTGAAGAACGCGATCGGCAGGCGCCGGACATGGTCGATCGCCTGAACCCGGAGGTCGTAGGTGACCCCTTGCCCGATCCGCCCGGAAATGTAGCCCGACACCAGTGCCAGCAGCGCGCCTGCCACGGCGAGTCCGGCGGCCAGTGCGGCCATCGAGACCACGGTCCCGAGGTCGTTCTCGAGAATGCCGCCGTCGACCAGTTCCTTCAGCAGCAAGGGGGTCGCGACGATGATCAACGACTCCAGTGCGGCGACGAGGAAGAAGAGCGCCACCTTGCCGATATGCGGCCGGAAGTACGAGAGCACCCTGCGCAGGGTCCCCGGCCGGATCCTGGTCTGCCAAGGGTCGGGGTCGTCATCGCTCTTCTTCACCCCCCCGAAGCGCATCACTACGTCCATCCAGGCACCCCTCTCACACGCGAAGTCGGCGATCTCAATCGTGCTGAATCGTGTCGTTGTCCACGAGTGGGCGCAGGCGAACATCCGCGGCACCGGGATCGCCGCTCGTCCCCGCACCGTCCACAAGGGACTACCCCGGCGAAACCGGTGTTCCGGGAATCCTGGCGTGGCCGGACACCCCGCGCCGCAGCAGCTCCGTCAGCTCGTCGAGATCACCGGACCGCAGCGCCGAAGCCGCCGTGACGAGTTCCGCCGCGATCCGTTCGAGCACGTCTGCCACCGGCACCGCGTTCCCGGCGAGGATCATCCGCCACAGCAGGGGATTCCCGGCGGCGATGCGGGTCACGTCGCGCAGCCCCTGCCCCGCAAGGCCCAGCGTGACGTCGTCACCGGCGGACAGGCTCGCCGCCACCGCCGAGGCCACCACGTGCGGCGCGTGCGACACCAGCGCCACCGCCGTGTCGTGTTCGCCCGCGCTCACGGTCACCGCCTTCGCCCCGCACATCGACACCAGGTCACGGACGAGCCGCACAGCGTCCGCTTCTGTCTCGCTGCCGGGGCAAAGCGCCCAAGGACGGCCCGAGAAAAGGCAGGCACGGGCCGCGGCCGGGCCGGATCGCTCCCGGCCGGCGAGCGGATGTCCCGGCACATAGGAGGTCTGGTCGCAGCCGAGCCGCACCGCGTCGGCGATCGGGCCCGCCTTGACACTGGCCACGTCGGTGTACGCCCGCGCGACCTCCTGCTTCTGGAGGTCCGCCAGCCGCTCCCCCACGAGTTGCGGCGGCACGGCGATCACCGCGAGGTCCACTTTCTCGCCGGTCCACACCTCACCGGCTCCGAGCTCCACAGCCAGCCGGAGGGCGAGCACGTCGACGTCGGTGAGGCGGACCGCCACGCCCTTGTCACGCAGGGCCAGCGCGACCGAGGTGCCGATCAACCCGGTACCGACTACGAGCGCCTTCTCGATGGTCACCACTACTTCTTAAGCCGCACGACGAGCGCTGTCGAGCGACCGGCCTTGGCACCGCCGAAGCGGACGAAGACTGTCCACTATGACCACCGTGTCCGCACCGCCTCGCCGAAGATCGCGAAAGGGGACTTTCTCCGCCTGACGCACGGAGAAAGCCCCCACCGCAAGTCGCTCACCGTCGAACGATCACCTGGCGGCCAGATCGGTCGCCCGGCTCTCCAGGTGATCCGCGAAACCCGCCCAGACCCGAGCGTGGTCCCTGGCGAACCCGGCGACCACCCCATACAGATGCGGCGGGACACCGCGCAGGATTCTTTCCCATTCCTGCCCGTCGATGGAATGCATGGCGAGCATGCGCAACAGGATCCGGCCGACTTCGCTCAGCCGCAGGGCGGGATCGGCCTTGAGCCGCTCCAGCACGGCGATTCGCTCTCGATCAAGGGACTGCCCCAGATCGGATTCGGTCAGGCTCAGTGAATGCGGTTTGGTCCGCATTTTCCTGCTCCCGTCCGGGGTCGGGCTCTCACCGCGCTCCAACCGGCCCCGCACATCGCGAACCGTCTCCGGGGAGATGCCGACCTGTTTGGCGACCTGCCTGAGCGAAAGGCCAGGGTCATTGCGAATGAGGTCGGCCGCGAGTCTTCGCCTCTCCGAACTGTCGACGGGGCGGATACGTCCGTCCCGGCCGATCCTGGCGTCGTTTCCCCCCTCGCCGCCACGCTTGCGCAGGTCCGCCACCGTGCCGGCGGAGATGCCGGTCACCGAGGCCACCCGCCGGTCGGACCATTGCGAATGAGTCCCGATGATCCGGACGGCCGCCCGTTTGCGGTCCGCGAGCGAAAGCGGCAGGCCATGCCGGATATTCGCTTCCACGGCCAAGACGAAGGCGTCGGATTCCGTCCCTTCGATGAACTTTGCCAGAATTTTCGTATCACCGCGAACTCGTGCCGCCGTCAATCGATGCAGGCCATCGACCACCTGCATCGTTGATCGGTGAACAAGAATAGGCGGAAGCTCCCACTCTGCCGACAAGAGCATTTCGACATGCTCCGGATCCTCGCCCGAAGTTCTCGGCGAGTACACGGAAGACAGTCTCGACAGCTCGATTTCGACGACCGGGAGAGCAGATAGGTCAACTCTCGTCGGATCCACCTAGCCCCCATTGAATCTCTTATTCGTCAATTTTCAGACATGACACGGAGCCTCACCGTCCAACCGCTCAGCATCGATGGTTGGACATCGCGATCCCGTCCAGCGTCGACTTCGGTGACACGGCGGGTCTCCTCGACGGTGAGGATCCCTCGAACACCACCGGCGGACCCGGATACGCGGGCCGCCACGGCCTCCCAGACGACCGGTGGCACTGTGCTGTCCACAAGACATCCGCTCGACGACATCGATCGGCAAGGCCGCACCCGGGCAGCCCGACAAAAGCCGATACCTGCCGCAGCGCGAGGTCTCGGGACGTATTTCCGATCTAGCGTTCCCGGCTCCAGCTTAGATCAGCGGTCACCGACCGGAACCCATGACAGCCTCGTGCTCGCGAGACAACGTCGCCCCCCCTCGATCCCCCTCGATCCCCAGTAGTGCGAACCATGTCAGCCCCAGTGAGTCCGCACGAGATCAGCATGGCACGGTCAATCCTTGGCGTGCAATTGACGAATAGTGTGATTTCCGCAGTGCGAGCACCATGCAAGATCAATATTCGTCGTCCGCACTCGGTATTGACTCGGTCGCCCGCCACGGCTACAGCACTCCGGCCCATACCGGCCAAGGGGCCGATAGCTGGGCTGTTCGCGGAAATTGCTACGCCATTCGCGGGACCGCCGCTATTCGTAGGATGATCACAGCACGCGTCGGCCGCGTCCCGTTCTTTGTCACTTGTTCACACGAATGGCGGAGTCTGGCTTCCCGCATGATCGCTGCCGCACTCGCAAGGAAGATACGCTACGTGAGCGAGAATGTGCCGGGCGCACACGCCGATACGGGCTGGAATGAAGCCGATCCCGAGTCACGAGGGAACTCCGGAAAGAAGAATGCCGCGGGCGCCATAGGGCACCCGCGGCATCGCGATCGTCCGGCTCGCGCCGACGGAGGGCGGCGCGAGTCCGGCTACTCGATGGGGAAATCGAAATACGTGTCCGGGTAAGGCTCGTCCTTCAGACTGTAGTGCCACCACTCGTACTCGTACGCGTTGAAGCCCGAACCCTCCATGACAGCGCGGAGGTGTCCACGGTTCTTCGTCGCTTCTTCCGTGACTCCCGCTGCCCCGTGATGCGAGACGACGTCCATCAGGTCGTGGTCGCCACCCATCTCGGCGAGCTCACCGGTGTCCAGGTGGTACAGCGTCAGATCCACCGTGCTGCCCCGGCTGTGGCCGGACTTGGTGGCCACGTAACCCTGCTCGAACATCTGGGGCCGCTCGATGTTCGGGTAGTGCCTGGACTTCTTCCGGCCGTCTTCGGACTCTTCCGCCCAGCGCATGAAACGGTCCACGGCGCGCTGCGGACGGTAGCCGTCCCAAAGGAGCAGGCCGAAGCCGAGCTCCCCGGCCCTGTCCCGCGCCTTTTCCAGCGCCGCGCAGAACGCACGCGTGCCGGCGATGCGGTTCACCAGGTACCCGTCCACCGGTTTGCCGGTGAAGTTGTCCCACGTGGCGTACTTGGCGTCCCAGCGGATTCCGGAGACGACCTCGTCCACGAAGACGAAATCATCCTTCATCCGGCACGACCCGCGAGGGTCAGCTTCACCAGCCGGTCGATCACGTCACCGAGCGAGAGGCCGGCTGCGGCCATCATGCGCGGGTAACGGCTGTACGAGGTCAGGCCGGGCAGGGTGTTGACCTCGTTGAGCACCACGCTCCCGTCCTCCTTGAGGAACAGGTCCACCCGCGCGAGGCCGCTGCAGCCCAGCGCGCGGTAGATGACCTTCGCGGTCTCCTGGACAAGGTCACGCGACTCGTCCGGGATGTCCGCGGGAACGATGAAGCTGGAGTTCTCGGAGCCGGTCTCGGGGCTCTCCTCCTGGTGGATCTTGAAGAAGCCGTGGGTCAGCGCGACCCGGTCGACCTCGCCCGCGAACAGGTCCTCGCCGTCGCCGAGGATCGAGCAGCCGATCTCGCTGCCGACGACGGCCTCTTCGATCAGGACCTTCGCGTCGTACTGGCGCGCCTCCGCCAGCGCGGCGGGCAGCTCTTCCTTCGCGGAGACCTTGCTGACGCCGAACGACGAGCCGGAGCGGGCGGGCTTCACGAAGACCGGGTAGTTCAGCTGGTCCGGGTCGACGTCGTTGTCCGGGGTGACGATGTAGAAGGTCGGCGTCGCGATCCCCGCGCCGCGGACGACGGAGTAGGTGAGGGCCTTGTCGATGCACATGACCGAGCTCGGGACGTCGCAGCCGACGTAGGGGATGCCGGAGTACTCCAGCAGGCCCTGCACCGCACCGTCTTCGCCGAACTTGCCGTGCAGTACCGGCAGCACCACGTCGAGGGCGATCGTCTCGTACTTGCCCTCGTCCAGGACGAGCAGCCCGTGCGTACCGCGGTCCGGCGACAGCACGGCCGGGCGGACGTTCCCGCTCTCCCAATCCTCGGCGGGGCCGTCGCACAGCATCCAGGAACCGCTCTGGGTGATCCCGATGTAGAACGGCTCGTACTTCTCGAGGTCGAGCTGCTTCTGGACCTCACGCGCAGATTTGATGGAGATAGGATGCTCTTCGGAAAGACCGCCGAACAGAATTCCGATTTTCAACCTATCCATGCTACTTCCCGCTTTCGAATTGGAGACAATTGATGATGGAGTTTTCGATGGTGTCGCTCAGCGCATGGTCCGTGTAATAGGCGGTATGCGGGCTGATGAGCACGTTCGACAGTTTTTCCAACCGCAGCAACGTCTTGCTCTCTATGGGCTTGTTCCGGCAGTCGGCGTAGAAGATCCCCTCCTCGCCTTCGAGGACATCCAGCGCCGCGCCGCCCAGTTTGCCGCTTTCCAATGCCGAAATGAGGGCTTCGGTTTCGATGAGCGGACCACGTCCGGTGTTGATGATGTACGCGCCGTCCTTCATCCGACCGATGTTCTTCCGGTCGAGAAGATGATAGGTATCCGTGTTGAGCGGCACATGGAGCGTCACGATATCGCTCTGCTCCAGCAATTCGTCGAGCGGGACGTAATCGGCCGACGCGGTGAGGACCGTGTCGTAGGCCAGCACCCGGCAGCCGAAACCACGCAGCCGGTCGAGGACCGCGACCCCGATTCGCCCGGTTCCGACCACCCCGACGGTCAGATCGCGCAGCTCTTTCCCGCGCACCTCGTCCAGCCGGTAGTCGTGGACGTCGGTGCGGAGGACGATGGACTTGGCGTTCCGCACGGCCATCAGCATCAGCATGAGCGTGAAGTCGGCGACGCTGTCGGGCGAGTAGGCGACGTTGCCGACGGTGATACCGACGCTCGCCGCGTATTCCACATCGATGTGGTTGAAGCCGATGCTCCGCGTGGAGATGTATTTCACGCCCGCTTCGCCGAGCGCGAGAAGAATGGAATTCGTGACCTTGGTCTTGTGACCGATGCTGATGCACCTGTTTCCGGAGACCAGCCCGATATTGGCCTCGGATACCGGTTCCTCGACAATGGTCGGCATTATGCCGAAACGAGGAGCCATCTCCCGGAACAAGGCGGCCTCGTCCTGTCCGCATCCATAAATGGTGATTCCCCTCGCCAACACGGCCGAGGAGGAGGCGGACGCCAGCGATCCGGTGCGGGGGGCAGCTGATCGCGCTGGTTCGCTGTAGGTCATGCCCGACATTGTAGGCAGCGCGATGAGGCGCTCTCTTATGGGGTTTTCGATGGCCCGACAATAAGTTACCAACTGGTAGCGCCGAGTGCACGACTTGTCGTTCACCTGCGCCGCGACCGCTCTACCGCAGATCTTGCCCGCCCGGCACGGGTGCCGAAACCGTCCCGTGACGGATGCCACAGAGCCACTCCGAGACGAGGTCCGCGAGCTCCTCCGGAGCGTCCCTGGCGACGAGGTGACCCGCCGCCGGAACGCGGACGACGGTGACCCGCCGGTTGGCCGCGCGAAGACGGCGCACATCGGCTTCGCCGAGGGGCGATCCCTGACCGCCGCGCACCACCAGGATAGGCATGTCCAGGGCCCCGGCCGTGGCGAGCAGGGCGGATCCCGATCCGAGGACGTCCTCCACGATCCGGGTGTAGCGGTCGGCGAGCCCGTGGAAATCGAGCCACGAACGCGCCCTGGCCGGTTCGAGGTCGGGCACGACATCCACGAGCACGAGTCCGCCCGCTCGCTTCGCGACGGCGGGATCCGCGAGGGCGGCGATGGCTGCCAGCCCACCGACCGAGGCACCCACGAGGACGATCGGCGCAGGCTGGCTCTGGACCATCTCGGCCACGTCGTCGGCCAGGGCCCGGAGCGTGGTCGCCTGGCCGGAACTGTCCCCGTGACCGCGCAGGTCGAAGGCCACCGACCGGAAGCCGCGCCGGGCCAGCACCGCCGCGACCGGCACCCAGACCTCACGACGTTCGCCGCCCGCGTGGAGCAGCAGGACCGTCGGGCCGACGCCGGTCGCCGTGCCCCGCAGGGTCACTTCACCCAGGTCAAGACGGATTTCGGTGGTCACGAACCGAGTCATGGCAGCCTCCCCAGTTACCTTGGCCTCTCAAGGTAACGCAGCTACCTTGGCATATCAAGGTACGATGCCGATCGTGACGACACCCCGAGCAAGACGGTCACCCGAGGAGGCCCGGCGGCTGATCCTCGACGCCGCGGCTTCGCTGCTCAGCGAGTCCGGCGTCGCCGCCGTCCAGATGCGCGCCGTGGCCGCACGGGTCGGCATGACCGACGCCGGCGTCGCCCACCACTTCGGCAACCGCGAAAAACTGCTCGCCGAACTCCTCCGCCACGGCGGCCGCCGCCTTCGCGGCGCGCTTCGCGATCTCCTCGCGAGCTGGCTGGACCACGACGCCGACCTGCTCGAATTCGTCGAAGCCCTCCACGCTCTGTACCGGCACGGCTACGGCGAGCTCGCGGTGGCACTGCATTCGGCGGGCTGGCGCGACCCGGGCAGCGGAATGCTCGACCCGGTCGTCGACGCCCTCCACCGTCTTCGGCCGCCCGGCAGCCCGCTCGACGACACCCGCCTCGCCGTCGCCGCCCTGCACCAGGCGATGGCCACGGAGACCCTGTACGGAAGCGATTTCCGGCGCAGCGCCGGAATCGCCGGCGCCGCGGCGGACGATTCGGCCGCCCAGGTGCGCTGGTGGGCACGCCAGCTCCACCTCGCGCTCGGCCTCAAGCCCGACGACCAGTCGGACGTGCCCGCCGGTCCGTGAAGGGCCCCTTGAGGGTGAGTTACGCCCCCAATCACGCGAGTTACGCCCCCAATCACGTGTGTGACGTGCGGGATCACGCGTCGCCCAAGTACATGAAGGACCCCTTCACGGCGCTAAGCGCAATGAAGGAGTCCTTCATGTACTTCACGATCCGCCAGCTAGGTCAGCGGAGCCCCTGCGAAATCAGCTCGCCAAGACCTTCGACGTCGCCGAGCGCTGCTCGCAGCTCGGCGGCGTACTCTTCGGCCCCGGCGCGCAGACCCCGTTCAAGGACGCCCACGGTGTCGAACGCCTCGAAGTCGCCACCGCTCAACGCGGCGACGGACTCCTTCACGACGGCCCCCAGCAGCAGCTCCGGCGGCACCACCGGCGTTCCTTCCAGCGGCCAGACGAGGTCGTCGAGCACTGCCTGCCCGCCGACCTCGCGGACCAGGCCCGCCGCGGTGATCCCCGGCACCCGGAAGCCCTCCGGCAACACCGCGCGGACGCTCATGTTGCGGGAAAGCCAATGCAGCAGCTGCGCGTTCACCTCAACCTTGACCGGTTTCGGCGTCAACCACAGCGTGAGGTTCACGTAGAACTCGGTGAGGCGGTCGAGCACCTCACCGCCTTTCTCGAAACCCCACAGGTTGAGGTCGAAATAGTGGTGCCACGTGGCGTCGGCGACGATTCGCCCGACCCCGGCGGCCGCACCGTCGTACACACTGGACACGCCGTAGACCTGTCCGTTGCGTTTGTCGGTGCCGTGCGCGACGATCTCGGGCTTCGGCTGGCCGACGGGCCCCGACGGCCACACGTCCGACGGGAATCGCTCGGGAATGAGCAGTTGCCCCTCGTGCATGTGGTCGGGGAAGACGGTGATCGGTCCCCGTCTGCCCTGGAACAACGGATGCGGTCTGCCGAACCGCTTCCGCAGGATCAGTTCCTGCGGGTACGGGTCGAGATCGTTCGGGATCGGGTTGTCGATGTCGCTGCCCCACGGATCCGGCTGGTGGGTGTTGTGGCTGAACTCGATACTCGCGTCCGGCCGGTCGTTCCACACCCGCAGCTCACCCGCGCGCGGGACCCGGTGTCCCAGCGCCCGCCCGAGGTTCAGGTATTCGGGCAGTGACGGATCCGCTCCCGGCGGGCGCGGATTCGAGTGGTCACCGGAGATGAGCACGCCACCACCGGCGTCCATCCAGGCCCGCAGCGCCGCGACCTCCGCGTCCACGAGTTCGTTTTCCGGCTCTCCCGGCATATTGCACGGCAGGATGCCGAAGAACCACACCTGCTCGTATCCGCCGAGAACCTCCGGAGTGAGTTTCTTGGCGGCGTGCCCGCCTTCGTGCCGATTGATCAAATCGATCTCGAACTCGGCGAAGAAAGGCTGATTCGCCAAGAGCAGATCGCGGACGATCCCCAATGAGAAGCCGCCGTTACCGGTGAATCCGACCAGGTCCGTGTAGAACAGGATTCTGATCTTCGGCTTGGCGACCGGACTGACTTGATCGGCGACAATACGTTCGTCGAACATTTATTTCCCCCTTGCGTGACGCACCATGCCGTCTCCCCGACGGTGCTGTCCCTTCCACGTATACCGGAACTTCCGTCCACGGCGCGGGCACCGGCACGGTGGCTGAGGAATCAGCGGGAATGGCGTTCGAGGGTTACGAATTCGGAGGACACCTTGCTGCAAGGATGCGGGGATGGGTTACCGGACCTGGATGCGGTACTTCACACCGTCCGCCGTGCACCGACGGCTGGGCTTGGTGTGCCTCGGTGTCGGGCTTCAGCACGGCGCGCTTCCCGTCGTGGGGCCACGCGTGCTCGACCATTACGTGGCCGTCGTGGTGTCCAAGGGACGCGGGTGGTTCGCCGTCGCGGGCGGGGAACGACAGGAGGTCGTCGCGCCCGCGCTGCTGTGGCTCGTTCCCGGGGTCGGGCACCATTACGCACCCGATCCCGCACACGGCTGGGAAGAGTGTTTCGTCGATTTCGACGGCAGTGCCGTGGACGCCTACGTGGAACTCGGTTACGTCACGCCGGAGACTCCGGTGGTGCCGCTGGGCGACGTCGAGGCCGTCCGCGACATCGTGAGCCGGATCGTGCGCTGCGCGCGAGGCGGCAGCCCGCTGGCCCAGGTCGACGCGTCCGCGGCGGTGCACCATCTGCTGGTCGCGCTGCGCCGGGCCGCCGCCGGCAGCACACCCAGCGGCGGTTCCCTGCTGGAGGCGCTGGCGCACGACGCGCTGCTGCCGATCAGCGTCGCGGAGATCGCGGCCCGCCGCGGTATGACGCTGCCCGAACTGCGCACGGCCGTGCGCCGCAGCACCGAGACCGGGCTGAAGGACCACCTGCTGACTCTTCGCCTGAATCGCGCGAAGGAACTCTTGGCCACCACGCGGATGCCGGTGCAGGAGGTGGCCCAAGCGATCGGCTACGAGGACGCCGCCTACTTCAGCAGGGTTTTCACTCGCCGCGTCGGGATCTCCCCCGGCCGCTTCCGCGAGTCACGCGTCCAGGCCGTCCCTGGCGGCTGGAGTTCGCGCGTCCCCCCTCCCGACGACCCGCCGCTGGTGCCGACGGACTGAGCTTGGACTTCCGCACGGCCCCGCTTGGACTTTCCGCGCAATAAGTGCATGACCGACGCGTGAAGTTGAGCGAAATCGTTGACTTACGCGCAAGAACATTCATAACATCGGCGACCGCCCCGCCAACTGTGGTGCGGGTCACCCTTGGGAGAGAGTCATGCGGACCCTGCCTCTTCTCGGCGCCGCGGCCTTGGCCGTGGCGGCGACCACGGTGGTACCGGTGTCGTCCGACGCCGCACCGCCGGACGCGACGTACACCATCACGGTCGACGCCAAGAAGTCGTTCAGCCCGACCACCGACACCCCGGCGAGTACCTATGTCGACAAGGACGGCACGTTCTACTTCCAGCAGGCGGCCGCGCTCTACGGCGCGGACCAGCCGCGCGAATGGGACTTCTACAGCGGACGCGATTTCGACAGCTTCACCAAGAATCCCATCAGCAGCGCGGTGAACCCGGCCAATCCCGCCGACCGCAACGACGACACCACCTGGCGCTGCAACAACAGCCCCACCGGCAAGGAATCCACGGATCCACCGGCCGGATCAGGTTATTCGCAGCGCAACTTCTGCGATCTCGTCGGCACCTGGGTCGACCCGGACACCGGCGACTGGTACGGCCTGATCCACAACGAGTTCACGCCAGAGCCGTTCGGCGCGTATTCGTTCTCCCATTACGACGCGATCGACATGGCCGTGTCGAAGGACCAGGGAAAGACCTGGGCCATCAAGGACCACGCGATCACCTCGCCCTACAGCACGAAACGCGGGGACACGGCGGCCTTCCCGCATCAGACGTTCGACTACGGCGACGGCGATCCGCGCCTTTTCGTCGATACCGCTTCCGGCTACTTCTATGTCTACTACGGCTCGCGCATCGTGCCGAAGGCGGGCGCCGGCGGCCCGATGGCCGGGCTGGCGCACGTCGCCCGCGCGCCGATCTCGGGCAAGATGGCGTCCGGCACGTGGCAGAAGTGGTTCAACGGCGGCTGGACCCAGCCCGGCGTCGGCGGCCGCGAGAGCAACATGGTTCCCGTCTCCGCTTCCGGCGACACCGGCTACACACCCGTCGTGGACGACTACGACCCGGCCAACACCGGCAACGTCAGCCAGCAGATCGCCGCGGGACAGCTGCCGCGCAAATCGGATCTGTTCATCATGAACATCGCCTACAACGCGCATCTCGGTCTCTACATCGGCGCGCCGGAAGCCGTGGACAGCGTCGTCCCCCAGCGTTATTACGTGACCGACGATCTGACGACGCAGAAATGGCGGCTGATCGGCGACACCGGGAGCTACACGAACCAATCCTGGTACCGCTGGTTCGTCGACGCCGCGAACAAGACGAACTCGACCATCATCGGCAAGCAGTTCCGGTCGTACTGCGCGGTGGCGTGTTCGAACAACGCGGGCGGTGAGTACACCACCCAGACCATCACGTCGTCCGCACCCGCACCGTCCCCTGTGGACACTTCGCGGAAGTACCGCATCGGCCTCGGCGACGGCCGGGTTCTCGCGCAGGGCACCGGAACCGCGACGACGTCGGTCGCGAGCACGACCGGATCCGACCGTGAAGCCTGGCAATTCTCGTCCGACGGCGACGGCTCGTACCGCGTCACCAACGCCGCCACCGGACAGCTCCTCGGCGTCGACGCCGTGCAGGCGGGCCGGGCGTGGGGCGCGAAACCCACGGTGACCTCGTCCTCGACGACCGGGCAGCAGTGGTTCATCATCCCGTCCACTGTGGACAAGGGAACGTTCCGGCTGGTGAACCGCTACAGCGGGCTCGTGCTCGGCCTGTCCGGCAAGGCGTCGCGTCTGGCCGAGACCACACCACTACGCTCGTGGACCGACACCACCGGGAACGCCGTCGGCGGCGGCCGGACCGCGGCCGAGCAGACGCTGAAGTTCACCGACGCCGGCGCCGGCACTCTCGGCGGGGTCCACACGCTGGCCGCGGCCGGCAAGAACCTCGACGACCCGGACTCCTCGACGACCGCGGGCACCCCTCTCGTCACGTGGACGCCGAACGAGGGCGCCAACCAGAAATGGCTGTTCACCAGGCAGTCCGACGGTTCGTACACCCTGACGAACACGCATTCGAACCTGTGCGCCGACGTCGAAGGCGGCGCCACCGCCGCGGGCGCGCGCGTCATCCAGTGGACGTGCACGGGCGGGGCCAATCAGCGCTGGACAGCCGCGAAACAGGCCGACGGCAGCTACAAGATCGCGAGCGTCCGCTCCGGTCTTCTGCTGACGACAGCGTCCACTTCGGACGGTGCCGCCGTCACGCAACGGGCCGACACGGGCTCCGCGCTCCAGTTGTGGAAGATCGGCTGACTCGAGCGGCCCGCTCCTTCGGGGGCGGGCCGCCGGGTTGCGTTCGTGTGGCCCATCACACTCTCACTGCACGTCCATGATCCGCGACCGTCTCCCTTGATGAGAGCACTTTCGGTGAAGAGTTCACCGGAAGCGTCGGAGGGAGAGCATCATGAACCACAACGGCATCATCCGCACCGCCACCATCACCGGCGTCGCCGCGGCGCTGAGCCTGGCCGCCGTCGTGCCTGCGCTGGCAAGCCCCCTGGCAGCGCGGTCCACCGACCCGGTCAGCACGGTCGCCGATCTCGACGGCGACGGCGAGATCGAGACCGTCACCGCCCAGCTCACCGGCGAGAACGACCAGGTCATCTCCGCCACCGTGCACGGCACCTTCACCTCGATCCACCTCGGCGCCGACAGCTCCGTCCCGCTCGACGCCCCGCGCGTCACCGACCTCAACGGCGACGGCCGCGCCGAACTGATCGTCACCCAGTCCGTCGGCGCCAACACCACCTTCTTCACCGCACTGCACTACGACGGCCGCAACCTCCGCCAGGTCGTCGGCAATGACAGCAAGCCACTGTCGGTCGCCGAAGGTGGCGGCGTCGCCGCCCACCTGGGTTACCAGTGCACCCCGCTCGACGGCGGCGGCCGCACCTTCGAGACCGTCGCCGCCGAAGCCGACGACGTCGGCGCCGACCCGCTCACCTACTCGGGCACGCGCACCGTTCACACCCTTCGCGACGGCGCGTTGACCACCCAGAAGACCATTCCGATCACCTCCCGCCCGGTGACCGACCCGGTACTGGGCACCGACGCCGCGAGCTGCGCCCAGACCGGAAGCTGATCGCGCGTGAAGGCCCCTTCCCCCTGCTGAGCCCAGGGTCCCGGCAAAGTCGAGATCTGCAGGTCAGGCGACTATTCCTGCTTGATCGACGGAAGATCGGGGACACTCAACGTCCCTGGTCTTCCGTTGATCAAGGGCGAGCCGAGGTGGGCAGGTCTGATTCTGGGCGCCGGCGGGCTTCAGTGTCCACAAGGGACACCGCGAGGCGATTGAGTGTCTGATTGATGCCGCTATGCACGGTTCTGCGGAGGGTCGTGAGTGGCAATGAGGGTTAGAACAACAAAGATCACTCACGACCCCCTCGCGAAACCGCCGAGGGAAGGGGGCCTTCACGCGTGACTACGGCTACGGGGCGTAGGTCAGGCAGTTGGCGGCGTGGTCACCCTCGCCCGGTCCCACCCGGACACTCGATGCGGTGCATTCCAGCGCGGAATTGTGACGACAGTCGGTCCGGGAACAGGCGCCCACCTGAGCGGTCACTCGATCGAGTCCGCCTTTGGTGTTGAGCGGGACGAACGTTCCGCAATCGGCCGATCCGTTGCCGCCACCGACCGTGATGGCGAAAGCGTGACAGCCGTCGTGGTTGTACGAGCAGCCACTGACCGTGCATTCGTGGACAGCGGGCATTTCGGTGGTGGTCATAACGACTCCTGTATTTCGTGGTGGTGGTGTCGTTCGGTATGACCAGGGTTACACCGCCCCGTTCCCCCGGCAATTCGGGGAAATTCCTTCACGTCCGATCAGAGGTCGACCTCAAGCCGCGAAGACGCTCGGGAGACACAGCAGTACATGCGTCCCGGTGGCGCGCCGATGTCGTCGCGGTGCTCCGGCCGGCCGCCGACGACGGTGATCTCGCAACTGCCGCAAACCCCTTCGCGGCAGCCGGACTGGATCGGGTACCCCGCGTGGCGCAAAGCGTCCAACATGGACTCTTCGGCCGCGACCGGCACCGTCCGTCCTGATCGGACACAGTGCACCTCGAATGGTTCGTCGGGCGCGAATTCCTTGGCCACCGGCCGGAAACGCTCGAGGTGCAGCCGCTGCGCGGGGAACGCCGCTTCGGCCGCGTCGAGCATCGAGGCAGGGCCGCAGCAGTAGACCAGTGCTCGCGGACCGAGCCCGGCCGCCAGCGCGGCGAAATCGGGCCTGCCGTGCTCGGCGGTGAAGCAGAGACTCACCCGATCGCCGTACGTTGCCTTGAGTTCGGCGGCGAACGGCATGGTGGCCGCCGACCTGCCCACGTACACCAGCCTGGCCGAAGGACCCGCCGCCGCCAGCATCGGCAGCATCGGCGTGATGCCGATGCCGCCGGCGATGAACAGGTATTCCGGCGCGGGCAGCAACGGGAAGTTGTTGCGCGGCAACGAAACATCGAGTGTGCGACCCTCGCGCAGGAACAGATGGATGTACTCCGAGCCGCCCCGGCTCAGCGGGTCGTACCGGACGGCGACCCGGTAGCCGCCGAGATCGGCCGGGTCGCCGCACAGCGAATACTGCCGGGTCAGCCAGTTCGGCAGCGCCAGATCGACGTGCGCGCCCGGCTCCCAGGGCGCCAGCGGTCCCTCGGCGCCGCGCAGGACGAGCGAGACGGTGCCCTCGGCGACCGGTTCCACGCGGTCGAGAACGGTCCGTTGCATCAACGAAATCACCTCAGTACAACTGCCGATAGGCGGTTTCGAGCATGTTCTCCAGTACCGCCGGATCGACGTCGAGCCCCATCTGTTCGCCGGCCATCTCGCCGGCGGACGGCAACTCGTCCGCCAGTGCCTGGCTCGCGGGATCCCATAGCCGGGACCGGACCAGCGCGCGGCCGCAGTGGAAGAACGTCTCCACGACCTCGACGATGATCGCCAGTTCCGCCGGTTTGCCTTCGGTGCGCATCCTGGCGAGGACGTCCGGTTCGTCGGTGGGATAGGCGCGACCGTTGACCCGGAACACTTCCCGCACGCCGGGGACCACGAACATCAACCCGATCCCGTCGTTCTCGGCGAGATTGCGGAACGAGTCGGCGAGCTTGTTGCCCGGCCGGTCGGGGATCGCCAGGGTGCGCTCGTCGAGCACCTTGACGAAACCCGGGTAGTCGCCACGCGGTGAGCAGTCGGGCAGGCCCGTCGCGTCGGACGTCGCCATCGCCGCGAACGGGGAATGGGCGATGAACCGGCGGCCGTGCCGGTCGACCCGGTCGTGGACCTTGGCCTTGATCATGGCCTCGGGTTCGCCGAGCCGGGCGCGCACCTCCTCGGGCGAAAGCCGGCGCGGACGCGTCTCGTTGGCGAGATCACTGCTGGTCATGGCACAATTATGAGCAATTACTCAGCCTGCTCGCTACTCGCTTTCACGCCGCTTCACCGGGAGTGTCATGACGTCGGAGGAACGACGGATCCAGCCACGTAAACGGCCGCGCCAGGTGCGGGCGGAGCTGACCAGGCAGCGCATCCTCACCGCCGCTGCTCACATTTTCGCCGAGTACGGGTACGCCGCGGGGACCACGAACCGGATCGCCGAGCGGGCCCGGATCTCGATCGGCTCGCTGTACCAGTACTACCCGAACAAGGACGCGATCCTGGCCGAGTTGCTGACCCGCCACCTCGACGGCGACCGGGCCACCGAGACGCTCCGCCGGTACAAGCAGTCGCCGGAACCGCTCGAGACCATCGTCCGGGAGTTCGTGCGCACGGTGATCGACAACCATCTCGACGATCCGCGGCTGCTGCAGATCATGCTGGAGCAGGCGCCCCGCTCCGGCGAACTGCTGGAACGGGTCACCCGGCTCGAATGGGAGATGATCGGTGACCTGCGGGAACTCCTCGACGGCCATCCCGAAGTCCGCGTACAGGACAAGGACACGGCGGCCAGGCTCGTGGCGTCCACCGTGGAACTGACCGTGCACCAGCTCATCGCCGCGCCCGGCTCCATCGACGTCACCCGGCTCGAGAACGAGCTCGTGGCGATGATCACCGGCTATCTCCGGGCGTGATTTTCCTGGGTTGACCAGGCGAAGAGCGGGTATTCACCAGCGTGAGCCGAGTAAGGGACAGGATGCATGGCCTTGCCGCCCATTGGAGGCGGAAAGGAGGCAGCATCGCCCTGATCTGGACGTTGATCACCCTTGGCCTGGCCACGATGCTGTGGCTGTCGGGCTTCCGCGCGTGGCCGGTGTATCTGACGGCGGCGCCGAGCGCCGTCGTTTCGGTACTGCTGTGGATCGGCGTCGCCCGCACCCGCCGCCGCAAGGTCGTCCAGAAGGAGCCGCGCGGTTGAGCTACTTCGTCGCGCGCATGGCCAGCTGGTCGAACTCGCGATCCGGCAGGGTCCTGTTGAGCTCGAGGAGTTTCTCGGCGAGGTGGCCGACCGCGTAGCGCGTTTCCGGCTTCTCGGCCTCGATCGCACGGCGGATGGCGTCCACGACGACGGAGGGGTCTGAGCCGTCACTGAGCCCGGTTTCGCCGTGGCGTGCCATGGCTTCCGCCATCTCCCGGTACGCCCCGCCGCCCGAATTCTCGCGGAGCTGCGCGGCCGTCTGGTCTTCGAACTCGGTCTTGATGATGCCCGGCTGGATGATCACGACGTCGATGCCGAAGGGCTCGACCTCCATGCGAAGCGTGTCGGAGAAGGCTTCCAGTGCGTGCTTCGACGCGTAGTACCAGGCACCGAACGGCAAAGCGATCTCGCCGCCGATCGACGAGACGTTGACGATCGTGCCGGACCGCTGGGCCCGCATGGCTGGCAGAACGAGCTGGACCAACCTCGCGGGTGCGAGGAGGTTGACTTCGAGCTGATCGCGCGCGCTGCCGAGCGGCACGTCCTCTACGGCGCCGTGCAGAACGGTGCCCGCGTTGTTGACCAGGACGTCGATCCGTTGCTGCTCCTCGAGAACGGTGTCGACCGCGCGGCGGAGATCGTCCTCGCTCCTGGCGTCCATCTTCAGCGGATGGCCGCCCGCCGCGCGGAGGTCGTCCATTTTCTCCACGCGCCTCGCGGCGCCGTAAACGCTGTGCCCGGCGCGCAGGAGCTCCAGCGCGGTGGCGTGGCCGATCCCTGACGAAGCGCCGGTGACCAGGCATACCTTGGCCGTCATCCCGCGTCCCCCTTTCTTCACTCTCGACGAAACATTAGGACCGCTTTTCGAGCTCCCGCAACACGAGTTAACGGTTAATCGAGGTGGAAGGCCTACAATCGATGCAATGACCATGGAGCTGAATGCACCAGGACCGGAGGACGGGTGCCGGGAAACCGCCTGACCCACGACGAGCGCGGGCAGATCGCCTCGGGACTGGCCGCGGGCCTCACCTACGCCGAAATCGCCCGTCGGCTGGAACGCCCCAAATCGACGGTGATCCGCGAGGTGGCGCGCAACGGCGGCGCCCACGGCTACCGGGCGAGCCAAGCGCAACAGGCCACGCGATGGCGGGCACGCCGCCGCAAACCCGGCCCGCCGCCCGTCACCACGCGGACCCCGGAAACGTTGGGAGACTTCGAAACCGAATTCGCCGAGACGATGGCAGCGACCGGCGTCCCGGCGATGATGGCCAGGGTGCTGGCCTGCCTGTTCACCGCGGACACCGGCGGCAGTACCGCCGCCGAACTGGTCGCCCGGCTGGAGGTCAGCCCCGCGTCGGTGTCCAAAGCCGTCGGCTGGCTCGAACAACGCGGCCTGATCGGCCGCGAACGCGAAGGCAGACGGCAGCGGTACGTCATCGAAGACGACTTCGGCTATCGCGCCTGGCAGGCCAGCCTCGAAGCGATGACCCAATGGGCGGAGGTCACCCGGCGGGGCGCCGGGCTGATCGACGGCCCGGCGGGTGCGCGGCTGGACGCCACCAGCCGGTTCTTCCGGCATCTGCACAAGGACATGAGCGAGGCGGCCGAACACTGGCGGCGGACGAGCCCGCGGTGACGTACCGGACGCGGCAGGGCGAGCGGCCGAAGCCGCCCGCCCTGTCCGGAACGCGGTGGGTCACCCGCGCTTGAATTCCTCCCAGGTCACCTTCTTCACCTTGGGACCGTCGTCCTTGGCGTGGCTCGCCAGACCGTTGAGCCCCTTGAAGTAGTCACCGGCCTGTGCCTGCGCCTGCGGCGACATGTCGGTGTCGCTGATCGCGATCCCGTGGATGTGCTCGGCCCAGTTGCCCTGGCTGGGGGTGCGGTGCCATGCGGCGAAGCCGACCTCGCGCAGTGCCTTCACCGCGGCGGTCTTGTTCGAGATGTTGTTCACCGAGATGTCGACGGCGCCCCCGCCGTCGTGCGTGCCACCCGAGGCACCGACGCCGCCGGCGTTGTACGAGCCCTGGGTGATGGTGAACTTGACCCCGGCCTTCTTCTCCGCGGCCGCGATCATGTCTGCGGTGCGCTTGTTCACCGTCTTGCCGTCGAGGCTGGTCTTCGAACCGACGCTGATCGGCGCGGTCACGGTGTAGCGGCCCTTGCCCAATTCGGTCAGCGAGCCCTTGCCCGGCAGCCCGCTGGCGGCGAGGCCGCTGTGCCCCAGCGACTTCTGGTACTTCTGGTACGCGGTCACCGTCGACGTGCCGAAGTGACCGTCGACCTGCTTCTTGTCGAGAAGGTTCTTCGCGGAGAGCGCCTGCTCGACCGCCTTGACGCTCTCACCGGAACCCGGCGTGATCGACTGGTCGGCCTTGTACGGATCCCACATGGCCGCCTTGACCACGGCCTCCATGTTCACCGACGGCGCGGCCACCGCGGGCTGTGCCGCCGTCATCCCCAGCGCGGCTCCGGACAGAGCGGCGAACATCGCGGCGGTTGCCACCTTGCGCATGACTGCTCCTTCACTCGTCGTGCTGCTCCCTGTGAGCGGCTTGTGATCGACACTGGCCCCAGGGCGGTGTCAGCCGGAACCGCCTGTACGGAACGTCTGACGTCAAAAAGCGCAGGTTGACAGCGTTTGACAGGGCCTCGGCCAAGCCGATACCGCTGGTCAGCGCGGCGATCCGGACACTCTTCGCGATATAGTCACCTGGCCGCGCAGAGTGACGAAAATCGTTGTCACATCAGACACGATCGCGAGGGGAAGCGTGCCGGAACCGCGAACAGACGAACGGGCACCGGAGCTGGAAGCGTTCATGGCCGAGCTGCGGAAGCTGCGCACGCGGGCCGGTGAGCCGTCGTTCCGGAAGATGGCCGCGAAGTCCGGCGCGGTGTCCCACGCGACCCTGCACCTCACCGTCACCGGCAAACGGCTCCAGCCGTGGGAGACGGTCCGGGAATTCGTCCGCGCCTGCGACGGCGACGAGGAGGAGTGGCACGCCAGATGGCAGGGCGTCCAGCTCGTGCTCGCCGCCGACCGTGAACCGGAGCCCGCTCCGCGATGGCGGTCCAAGCGTGTCCTGATACCGCTCGCCCTCGTGCTCGTCGCCGCGGTCGCCGCCGTCGTCGTCGTCGTCATCCTGCTGCCCGGCGGGCAGGACGCGGCCGGACCGCCGCATCCCGGCGACTCGAGCAAGTTCATCGCCGACGTGACCATCCCCGACGACACCGTCGTCAAACCGGGCACCCAGTTCGTGAAGGTGTGGGAGCTCCAGAACACCGGCACGGTGGAGTGGCGGAAACGGTACCTGCGCCGCACCGACCTCCCGGTCGCGCCCGGCACCTGCCGCACCCCGGACCGGATCCCGGTCAACGACACCGCCCCGCAGGGGCACGTGCAGGTGACCGTCACCGTGAGCACCCCGCCGACCGCCCCCGTCGACTGCAAGATCTTCTGGAAGATGGTCGACGAACAGGACCGGGAACTCTTCCCCGCCAACAAGCCGATCTACTTCTCCGTACTCGTCCGCTCCTGACCCGCCCCTCACGCGAGTTACGCCTCCAATCACGTGAGTTACGCCTTCAATCACGGGTGTGACGTGCGGGATCACGCGTCGCCCGAGTACGTG
Organism: Amycolatopsis sp. lyj-108; assembly: GCF_046549005.1. NCBI lineage: Bacteria > Bacillati > Actinomycetota > Actinomycetes > Pseudonocardiales > Pseudonocardiaceae > Amycolatopsis > Amycolatopsis sp. lyj-108. The sequence goes on from NZ_JAJPWQ010000011.1 coordinate 108,712, forward strand.
AAGGGGTCCTTCATGTACCGGCAGCCCGCCTGACTCCGGAACTCGCGTGCTCAGAGCCGCGACTCACGTGTCCAGGCCCGTAACTCGCGTGATTGGAGACGTAACTCGCGTGATCAGAGGCGCGACACGCGTGTCCAGACGGACATCACACGGCGAAAACACCTCGATCGGCCGGGAAAGTGCGCTAGCCGCGGGTTTCCCGGCTGCCTACGCTGAATCGGGCGCACGGGAACCACCAACGCCTCGGGAGTCTCCGATGAGAGCAACGAGAATCGTGTTCTGCGCCTTGTTCGCCGTCGGCGCCACCGTCCTTTCGCCGTCGGCATCGACGGCACAGACCGCGTTCACCCTGTCCAGTACCGCGTTCGCCGACGGCGGCCTCATGCCCAAAGTCCACGAGTGCACCAGCGGCGGCGGGCAGGATCCGGCCAAGAAGAACGAGTCGCCGCCGTTGGCCTGGTCGGGTGCTCCCGCCGCGGCCAAGAGCTACGCGATCGTCATGCGCGACCTCGACAACGCCGACCTCATCCACTGGGTCATCTACGACATCCCGGCGAGCACGGCCTCGCTCCCCCAGAACGTCCAGCACGTCTACCGCCCGCCGGTTCCGGCAGGTTCCAGGCAGGTCTACTACCGCGGGAGCGCGAGCCTCTACGGCTACCAGGGACCGTGTTCACCCTCCACCGTGAACACCTACGAGTTCGTCGTGCACGCCCTCGACCGGGCTTCGCTCACCGGTCTGAACTCCAGTTCGTCGACGCAGACCGCCGCCAGGGCGATCACCGCGGCCTCGATCGGTTCGGCGAGGATCACCGGCGAGTCGTAAGTCCCCTGGTCACCCGTGGCAAAATCGGCCCAATGCGGATCGGGATGCTGGGCCCCTTCGAGGTACGCACGGACGACGGCGGCCTCGCCGACGTGCCGGGCGCCCGGCTGCGCGGGTTGCTGATCGCCCTCGCGCTCGAACCGGGGCGGGTGGTTTCGAAAGCAACGCTCGTCGACTGGATCTGGGGTGAACAGCCGCCTGCCGACGCGACGAACGCGTTGCAGCGCTTGGTTTCCCGGCTGCGGAAGGTGCTGCCGGAAGGGGTCGTCGACGGCCAGACGGACGGCTACCGGCTGAAGGTGACGCCCGACGACGTCGACGCCGTGCGGTTCGAGCGTCTCGTCGAGAGCGCCCGCGGCGACGAGGAGCCGAAGCGGCTGCGTGAGGCACTCGGCCTGTGGCGCGGCGCGGCCATGCAGGACGTCGGCCTGCAGGAAAGCGGCGCTTTCGATGCCGCGGTCACCCGGCTCGAAGGGCTTCGCCTGACGGCGCTGGAGGATCGGTTCGACGCGGAACTCGACCTCGGCCACGGCGCGAAACTGGTCACCGAGCTGACGGATCTGGTCGCCGCGCATCCGCTGCGTGAGCGGCTCGTCGCCGCGCTCATGCGGGCTCTCGCGGCGACGGGCCGCGACACCGAGGCTTTGCTCGTTTACCAGCGCACCCGGGAAGCCCTGGCCGACGCGCTGGGCGTCGATCCCTCGCCCGAGCTGTCCGCGGTGCATGTCGCGCTCCTGCGGGGCGAGCTGGGACGCCGGGAGGAGAACCGCAAGACCAACGTGCGCGCCGAGCTGACCAGTTTCGTCGGCAAGGACACCGATGTCGCCAAGGTCCGCGAACTCGTCGCCGAGCACCGGCTCACCACGCTGATCGGGCCCGGCGGTTCGGGAAAGACCAGGCTGGCCACGGAAACCGCGCGTACGCTGCTCGGCGATCTGCCGGACGGGGCGTGGCTGGTGGAACTCGCGGCCATCGACCCCGGCGGGGATGTCGCTCAAGCGACGCTCGCCGCGCTAGGCCTACGCGACGCGCTGCTCGGCGACTCGTCGAGCGCCGAACCCGTCGAACGGATCATCGCCGCGATCCGCGAGCGCGAAGTCCTGCTGATCCTCGACAACTGCGAGCACGTGATCGAGGCGGCCGCGGCCTTCGCCCATCGAGTGCTCGGGGAATGCCGCCGTCTGCGGATACTGGCGACGAGCCGGGAGCCGCTCGGCATCACCGGTGAGACGTTGTGGCATGTCGTGCCGCTGGCCGTACCGGACCGGCACGCCGGCCCCGGCGAGATCGAGTCCTCCCCCGCCGTCCGGTTGCTGCGGGACAGGGCGAGTGCCGTGCGCAAGGATTTCGTGGCCGACAAAGCCACTTTGGCCACGATGGCGCGGGTTTGCCGGGTGCTGGACGGGATGCCGCTGGCGATCGAGCTGGCCGCGGCCAGGCTGCGCACCATGTCCGTCGACCAGCTCGCGAACCGGCTCGACGACCGGTTCCGCCTGCTGACCGGCGGCAGCCGGACCGCGCTGCCCCGGCACCGGACGTTGCGTGCCATGGTCGACTGGAGCTGGGAGCTGCTGAGCGACGCCGAACGGACCGTCCTGTGCCGGCTTTCGGTGTTCTCGGGCGGGGCGAGCCTGGAGGCGGCCGAACAGGTCTGCGTCAGCGAGGCCGTCGAGCAGTACGAAGTCCTGGAGTTGCTCACCGCGCTGACCGAAAAATCGCTGCTGGTCGCGGCGGGCGACGAAGCGCCGCGCTACCGGATGCTCGGCACGATCAAGGAGTACGCCGCGCAACGGCTCGCCGAGGCCGGCGAAACGATGCTGGCACGCCACGCGCATCTGGCCTGTTTCACCGAGCTCGCCGAGGACGCGGAGCCGATGCTCCGCCGCGCCGAACAGCTGGAATGGCTCGCCAAACTCAATGCCGAGCACGACAACATCATTTCCGCGATGCGCGGCGCGCTCACCGCGGGCGAGGCACCGGAGGCGATGCGGCTCGCGGCGGCCTGCGGCTGGTATTGGTGGCTCAGCGGGCACCGCACGGAAGGCATGGAACTGGTCAGTGCGGCCGTCAGGACGCCCGGCGAGGTGTCCGACGAAGTCGCGGCCGTGGTCTACGGGCTCGTTTCGCTGTTCGTGAGTTCCGGTTTCGCCGACGAGAACACCGCGGCGAAGTGGATCCACGAGTCGTACCGGCTGGGCATTCGCAGTGAGAACAAGCATCCACTGCTCGGGCTCGTCGTCCCGTTGGAACGCATGCTGGCCGGGGACGAAGCGCTGTCCGCGTGGGAACCGGTGCTGGAGGACGAAAACCCGTGGGTCCGCGCGCTGGGCAGGCTGCACCTCGGCAAGATGCGGGTCACGCTCGGCCATCCCGGCCGGGAGGCGGACGAGTATCTCGAGCGGGCGCTCGACGAGTTCCGCGCGCTCGGCGAACGGTTCGGTATCTCGTTCGCCCTGACCGAATTGGCGGACCGCATCGCCACCCGCGGCGAGTTCGCCACCGCTTGCGAGTACTACGAAGAGGCGGTCAAGGTCGTGACCGAGGTCGGTTCGGTCGAGGACCTCATCCGGCTGCGGTCGCGGCAGGCGCAGCTGTACTGGCTGATGGACGACGAGAAGGCTTGCGCGTCCGCCATGGCCGAAGCGCGACGGTACGCCGAGCAGGTCACGTGGCCGGGGGCGTTGGGCATGATGGCCCTTTCAGAGGCGGAACTCGCCCACTGGCGCGGCGAATCCGAGGAAGCGGCGAAGCAACTCACCTTCGCGATGACCGTGATGGGTGACGAAGCGGGCCTGGGACACGTGCGTGCCATCAGCCACGACCTTCGGGGCTACTTCGCGGACGATCTCGAGAAATCCCGTGCCCACCGGGAAGCGGCTTGGCAGGCGGCGGCCGAGGTGCGGCACGTGCCCCTGATCGCCCACATGATGGTCGGTGTCGCGGATCTGGCCCTGCGCCAGGACGATCCCGAACGGGCAGCACGGCTGCTCGGGGCGGCCGACGAACTACGCGGACTGCCGGATCGGTCACGTCCGGACGTGGCCCGCATCGAGGAAACGGTGCTGCGCCGCCTCGGCGAAGCGAAATTCGCGGAGGCGGCGCAGGAGGGCACCAAGGCGGACTGGAAGCAACTGGTCGAGGTCACGCTCGCTTCTTGAACGTCGAGGACGCCCACAGGTATCCGGCGAGCGCGATCCCGGCGCACCAGCCGAGAGCGAGATACACGTCGCCCGCGGCCGGTGCCCCGTTGAGAAGGCCGCGCAGGGTCTCGATGATCGGCGTGAACGGCTGGTACTCCGCGAACTCCCGGAGCCCGGGGCCCATCTTCTCCGCGGGAACGATCGCGCTGCTGAAGAACGGCAGCATGACCAGCGGCACCGAGGCCATCCCCGCGGTCTCCGGGGATTTCGCCGCCAGGCCCAGCGCGACGGTGAGCCAGGCCGCCGCGAAACCGAGCAGCACGACGATCCCGACCACGCCCAGCCAGTCGAGGAATCCCGCCGCCGGGGAGAAGCCGAGCAGGAAGGCCACGCCGGTGAGCGCCGCGATGGCGATCAGGTTGGTCAGCACGCTGGCGACGACATGCCCGTTCAGCACCGCGCCGCGGGAGACGTCCATGACCTTGAACCGGTTGATGATGCCCTTGGTCATGTCGGAGTTCACCGCCGTCGCGGTCGCGCCGAGCCCGTAGCAGACGGCCAGCAGCATCAATCCCGGTGTCGCGTAGTCGATGTAGTCGACGCCGACGCTGAACGCGTCACCGAACACGTACACGAACATCAGCATCATCACGACCGGCATCAGGATCGCGTTGAACACCGAGGTCGGGTTCCGGACGAGGTGCTTGAAGTTACGGCGCAACATCACCGTCGAGGGGGATTTCACTGCACTGCCTCCGTGTTGTGGCCCGTCAGGGCGAGGAAAACGTCATCGAGATCAGGGGTGTGGACGGAGAACTCTTCGGCGCTGACCGCGTACTCGTCGAGCCGGTCCAGCAGCGAGCGCAGGGATTTCGTCCCGCCGTCACTGGGGACCCGCAGCGCGAGCGCCTCGTCGTCCCGGGTGGCCCCGGGGAAGATCCGCGCCGCCGCGTCGAGTTCGGCGACGGTGGTGAACCGGAGCCGGACGTGCGTGCCGGGCATCTGCCGCTTGAGTTGGTCGGGAGTGCCGTCGGCGACCAGGCGGCCCTGGTCGAGGACCGCGATCCGGTCGGCGAGCTGATCGGCTTCCTCGAGGTACTGGGTGGTGAGGAAGACGGTCACGCCGCCCGCCACCAGCTCGCGGATGATCGACCACATCGTGCGACGGCTGCGCGGGTCCAGCCCTGTGGTGGGCTCGTCGAGGAAGATGATCCGCGGATCGCCGACGAGCGTCATCGCCAGATCCAGTTTCCGGCGCATGCCGCCGGAGTAGGTCGACGCCGGTTTCCGTGCCGATTCCACCAGGTCGAAGCGTTCCAGGAGGTCGCCGACGACCCGCTTGCCGGCGGTGCCCCTGCTCAGGTCCACCATCAGCTGGAGGTTCTCCTGGCCCGTCAGCAGTTCGTCCACCGCGGCGAACTGGCCGGTGACCCCGATCGCCGCGCGCACCGCCTTGGCTTCGGTGACGATGTCGTGGCCGGCGACCTTCGCCGTCCCGCCGTCGGCCTTCATCAAGGTGGTCAGCAGGTTCACCGTCGTCGTCTTCCCCGCCCCGTTCGGCCCGAGCAGGGAGAAAATGGTGCCGGAGGGGACCTCAAGGTCTATACCTTCGAGTACGACCTTGTCGCCGAAGGTCTTCCGCAGTCCGGAGACCGCGATCGCTGTGTCGTTCATGGTCACCACTTTGGGCGGCCGCGCTGACACGCCCCCGCCACGCCGCTGACACGGGTGGTGTCAGTGCCGTGTCAGCCCGATGTCAGGCCGCGCGGTGAGAGTGGTCGTCACAACCACCACGAAAGGCGAAGCGATGACTCAGACGGTTCCCATCCCGCAGGGCCTCCCGATGGACCGCGACGCGGGCCCCTTCGACCCGCCCAGCGAGATCACCCGGCTGCGCGAGGCCCGCCCGGTGAGTCCCATGGTCTTCCCCGACGGCCACGAGGGCTGGCTCGTCACCGGCTACGACGAGGCCCGGCAGCTGATGGCCGACACCCGGTTCAGCTCGCGCCAGGACATCGGCATCCTCCACGCGCCGTACGAGACCCCGGGGATGCCCACCCCGACCGAGCCCTCCCCGCCGATGCCGGGCATGTTCGTCGCCATGGACCCGCCGGACCACGGCCGGTTGCGCAAGCGGCTCACCGGCGCTTTCACCGTCAAACGGATGAAGCAGCTCGAAGACCACATCGTCGAGATCACCGAACGGCACCTGGACGCGATGGCCGCGCTGGTCCCGCCGGTCGACCTGGTCAAGGAGTTCGCGCTGCCGGTGCCGTCGCTGGTGATCTGCGAACTGCTCGGCGTCCCGTACGAGGACCGGGAAAAGTTCCAGGCCGACTCGGCCCAGCTCATGGTCAGGGACCAGACGCTGGAGGAGAAGATGGCCGCGTTCATCGGGATGAACACCTTCCTCACCGAACTCGTCACGCGCAAACGCGAGACGCCCGGCGACGACATCCTGTCCGATCTGGGCCGCCACGAAGACCTCACCATCGAGGAGCTGGCGGGAGCCGCTTTCCTGCTGCTGCTCGCGGGCCACGAGACCACCGCGAACATGCTGTCACTGGGCACCTTCGCGCTGCTGGAGCACCCTGAACAGCTGGCCGAACTGCGTGCCGACGCGGAGCTGTTGCCCAGCGCGGTCGAGGAGCTGCTTCGCTACCTGTCCGTCGCCGACATCTTCTTCCGCTACGCCACGGAAGACCTGGAACTCGGCGGCGAAACGATCCGCGCGGGGTCGACCGTCATCATCTCGCTGCTGGCCGCCAACCGCGATCCGCGGCGGTTCGAAAACCCCGACGCCTTGGACCTGCACCGCAACGCCCGCGGCCTGTTGTCCTTCGGGCACGGCATCCACCAGTGCCTCGGCCAGCAGCTGGCGCGGGTCGAGATGCGCGCGGGCTTCGAAGGGTTGCTGCGCCGCTTCCCGACCCTCGCGCTCGCCGTCCCCGCCGACGAGGTCAAGCTCAAGACCGACATGAACATCTACGGTGTCCACGAACTGCCGGTCACCTGGGAGTCTTGAGGGTTTGGCTGAGCGTCAAAGCGGTGAGGGCGACGGCGAATCCGGTGAGCTGCCAGCCGGTGAGGGTCTGGCCGAGCACCAGGAAGCCGGCGGCCGTGGCGACGAGGGGGTTGGTCAGCGTCAGCAGGGAGACCGACGTCGGAGCGAGGCGGTCGATGCCGCGGAACCACAGCGGATAGGCCACCGCGGTGGTGACGATGCCGATGTAGCCGTAGCCGAGCAGGTTCGCGGTCGTCAGCGAATCCGGGAGGCCTTCGAACAGGAGCGTCGCCGGGGCGAGGACGACGCCGCCCAAGGTGAGCTGCCAGCCCGTCATCGCCAGCGGATGCCCGGGTCGGCCCCATTTCTTGGTCAGGAGCAAGGAAACGGCCATGAGTCCGACGGCGGCGAGCATCGCGGCCAGGCCGAGCGGGTCGAGGCGGGCTTCCGCCGAAAGGGTCAGCAGGGCGACACCACCGGCGCCGACGATCGCGGCGAGCACGATCGGCGCCGGTGTCCGGACCCGGAGCATCGGCAGCGCGAGCAACGCCACCAGCAGTGGTTGCAGGGCGCCGAGGGTCGCGGCGACGCCGCCGGGAAGGCGGTACGCGGCGAGGAAGATCAACGGCAGGAAGGCGCCGAAGTTGAGCATCCCGAGCACCGCCGTCTTCCACCACCACGACCCGTGCGGGAGCCGCCTGGTCAGGGCCAGGAGGAGCAGCCCGGCCGGAAGCGCCCGCAGCGCGGCGGCCAGCAGTGGCCGGTCCGGAGGCAGCAGGGTCGCGGTGACGACGTAGACGGTGCCCCAGCTCGCCGGTGCCAACGCGGCCAGTCCGACGTCCGTGAGCGTCGGTTTCGCGGTTGCCGTCACGGACCGCTCGACGGTGATCGCCATGATGTCTCCTCACTGATAATCTCAACGTTGAGATAACAGCAGCGACTTCTGTCAATGTCAAGTCTCTTAATGTTGAGATGATTGGAGGCGCATCGTGGCCGACGCGGTGGACGCGGTGATCGGGCTTTGGCGACACGAGCGGCCGGACCTCGAAGACAAGCTCTGGCCCGCCGAGGTGATCGGGCGCGTCCAGCGGCTTTCGCGGATCCTCGACCGGAAGCTCAAGGAGTTCAACGCCGAGCACGACCTGGAATCGTGGGAGTTCGACGTGCTCACCACGCTCCGCCGCTCCGGGGACGCCGACGGCCTGACGCCGGGCGCGCTGCTCAAGGCCGCGATGGTCACGTCGGGGGCGATCACGAACCGCATCGACCGCATGGAGACCAAGGGCCTGGTCGAGCGGGTGCGCGACAGCGAAGACCGCCGTTCGGTCAAGATCCGGCTGACCGGCAAGGGACGTCAGGTCGTAGACGAGGTTTTCGAGCTCCACCTGGAGAACGAGGCCCGCCTTCTCCCCGAACTGAAACCGGCGCAGTGGGCCGAACTGATCGGAGGCCTACGGCTACTGCTCGAACACTTCGGCGACACGTCACTCGAGTGATTCGAGCGCGACGGCAACGGCGTCCAGCGCGTCGCCGGGCTCGACGCCGAGTTCCCTTGCGGCGCGGGCGTATTCGTCCGCCGCCGTCTTGAGGAGCGTCGCTTTTTCCGGGCGGTCGGCGCTTTCGGCGACGACCGTCCCCTTGGCACGCGCGGTGTACACCCAGCCGTTCTCTTCCAGCTCCCGGTAGGCCCGCGCCACCGTGCCCGAGGCCAGCGCCAGATCCCTGGCAAGTTGCCGGATGGGCGGCAACCGGGTGCCCGGGGCCAGCGCGCCGGTGGTGATCAAATGGACGAGCTGATCCCGGACCTGCCGCCACGGCGCGATGCCGAGGTCCGTGTCGACGACGACCTTCAACGGCACCGGACGACTTCCGCGCGTGAGCGGTGGGCGAGGTGGTACCAGCCGGCGAGCCCGGCGACGACCAGGATCCACGAAACCAGGTTCGTCACCTCCGGGATCGCGAGCGTCACGGTGGCGGCGAGCCCGAGCCCCGCGGCCACCCGCGCACTACGGACACGCAGCGCGCCGTCCGCCGCACTGTCCCCTGTGGACGGTCGGCGCACGGCGAGCAGGATGATCAGCCACGTCACCGCGGAAACGGCCACTGCCACCCCGAGCAACGTCCACCAGCGATGGACCACGAGCCAGACCACCGCGGCCACGACGATCACCGCGTAAAGGGCCAGCCCCCAGTCAGGAACGAGCCCGCGCACGGCACGCCGCTCCAACCCGGCCTCGCGGCGCGCCCGTTCCTGCGGTCGCTGCGCCAGAACCTCGGCGATCAGCGCGCCGATGAGCAGTGTGGCCAGGAAGACAGACGTGCTGTCACCCCGGATCCCGGCGAGTTCGGCCAGCACCGGCAACCCGAGGAACAGCCACGGATACCAGAACCGGCGTCGGCGCAGGTAGCGCACGGCTTCGGCGACGTCGGACGGCGAAGGATCGTCGACCCCCCACCGCCGCAGCACCTTTGTTCCCTGCTTTTCGCCCGGCCACAGCAAAACCAGGATCGCCAGCCCGAACAAGCCCATGATCAGGGCCACGGCCGGCACGTTGTCGAACGGCACGATCGACCTCCTCGGTCTTGTATCAAGTACACGATACAAGACCGAGCGACCTCTCGCCGGATCGGCGTACCAAGGACCGCATTGGCGGCGCGTGATCCCTCACGTCACACACGTGATTGGAGGCGTAACTCGCGTGATTGAAGGCCTTCACGTCCAGCCGAGTGGGGTGACTTCCGCCGCCGACGTCCACGGGCCGCGACCGCCTGCTTCGGTGAGGGCGCGGAACCGCACATAGCGGGCCCGGGCCGGCCAGAACCGAAGGGTCTTCCGGGCCGCGTCATCGAGGAAAGTGCCGGTGGCGACAGGACTTCCCCACCCCGAACCGTCCGTGCTCAGGTAGACCTCGTAGCCGCCGACACGGCCGTGGTCCGAACCGTCCTGGCGCGGCAAGTACGCCAGGCCCGTGACGGTGCGGGTGGCGCCCAGATCGAGGTGCAGTTCGTGCGGCAGCGGGTCTTCCCCGCCGGACCATTTGGTGTGCCAATGGGTGGCGGGATCACCGTCGACGGCGTTCGTGGCGGCACCGGACTCGCCCACGGTCTCCTGGCTGTCGGCCGAGCGGACGGTGGCGGCGAGCGGCCCCGAGCCCATGACCGGGTCGCTGATGGTTTCGGCGCCGGTCTCGACATGGCCCGCGAAGCGGCGAAGGAAGCCATCCGGTCCCTGGACGGTCAGGTCGTACCAACCACTCATGCCGCCTTCGGTGCTGAACCAGTCCTCGACCGTCGCGCCGGACGCGACCGAGTACGTCCACGGTCCGCCGCCCCGGTTGCCGGTGCGCACAGTGAGCTCGCACGCGGCACCCGCGTTAGTCATCTTCAGGTACACGACACCGGAACCCTGTCGCAGCACGACTTCCGGATTCGGTTTGCCGCCGGTGGTCGCGATGATCCGGTTGCCCGCGAACCGCCGCACGAAACCGTTGGGGCCGTGCGCAGTGAGGTCGTACGCACCGTCCGGGGAACCCGCCTGCCAATAGTCCGAGAGCGTCGCGTTCGCAGCGACGGTGTAACGCCACGGCCCGTCGGTCCGGTGCGCGTTGGCGTACACGTAGAAATGCGAGCCCGCCGCTCCGGTGTTGGCGAAGTCGATCCAGAACCGTTCGGCCGTCACTCGCCCCGAAGCCGCGAGCTGGTAGGGCAACGGCCTCGCCGGGCGAACCCCCGTCTCCGACACGGGAGGCTTCTGCACGGAAGGCGGTTGCGGCTGGGTGTTCCACGGCCCGCTCGTCGGCACCGGTTTGGTCAGCGCCGGATAGGTCGCGCTCGGCGCCGTGGTGTCCAGCGCCGACGTCAGATCCCCGCAGACGGTGCGCCGCCACGGCGAGATGTTCGGTTCGGCGACGCCACACCACTGTTCCAGGAACCGCAGCACCGAGGTGTGGTCGAAGACCTCCGAGCACACCTTCCCACCGCGGCTCCACGGCGAGATGACGAACATCGGCACCCGCACGCCCAGCCCGATCGGCTCACCGGAAACGAATTCGTCGGTCGTGGCCACGGAGCTCTTGCCCTCCGCGTCGGAGGCGGGCGGCGCGGGCGGCGGCATGTGATCGAAGAAGCCGCCGTCTTCGTCGTAGGTCAGCAGGAACAGCGTCTTGTTCCACACCTCGGGTTTGGAGGCGATCGTGTCGAGGATCGACTTGACCAGATCGGCCCCGGTATTGGGTCCCCACGCGGGATGTTCGGTCTGCGATTCCGGCGCGACGATCCATGACACCGACGGCAGCCTGCCCGCGTCGACATCGGCCTTGAAGGCACTCGGCAACTGCTTCGGCGCGACCCGGGCCAGCCCGCGGTCGTACAGGGCCCGCTCGGCCGCGGTCAGGGTCGCCACGCCGGCGGCCAGCCCGTCGAGCAGCCGGGTCCGTTCGGCGGCCGAAGCCGAATCCAGTGCGTAGTAGAAGTACTCCAGCTTCGGGAAGGCTTTTCCGGCGGAGTCCTTCACCTTCGACAGCGCTTTGGTGCCGACGGCCAGGAAGCTGCTGAAATAGTCGAGCGAATTGTCGCCGTAATTGTCCCATTCCTGATACACCCGCCAGCTGCGGCCCGCGGCCTGGAGACGCTCGGCGTAGGTCTTCCAGGTGTAGCCGGTGTGCCCGGGGTTCTGCCAGGCGTTGTTGCCGATGGCGCGCGTGGTGCCGTCCGGCTCGAAACCGAGTTTGCCGGTGAACAGGTACATCCGGTTCGGGTTGGTGGGCCCCATTTCCGAGCAGTGGTAGGCGTCGCAGACGGTGAAGGCGTCGGCCAGCTCGTGATAGAACCGCAGTGCCGAACGCGTGTGATAGGTCAACGAGCGAACACCCTTGGCCGCGCGCCACGCGTCGTGCCTGCCCTTGTTCCACGCCCGATGCCCGCCGGACCAGCTGTGGTCGACGTCGGCCATGAACTGGTCGTCGATCGCGTACGGGAGCAAGGTGCCCGCGCCGTCGGGCTGCTGGAACACCGAAGCACCCGAAGGCAGCTTGATCGCGGCCGGATCATTGAAGCCCCGCACCCCGCGCAGCGTCCCCAGATAGTGGTCGAACGACCGGTTCTCCTGCATGAACACCACGACGTGCTCGATGACGTCGAGTCCGCCCGTCGGCGCTTCGGCGGCGAGCGCCTCCCGGACGCTCGCCGGGAGCAACGTGAAGGCGGATGCCGCACCAGCGGCCTTCAGCAGGGTACGACGGCGCACGGAGCCCTCCAGGATTTGCGTTGAACCCGTTCGAAGGTGCTCGAAACTGCACCTTTGCTGCGACTATCGAGCAGATAGAAGCATAGGTGCCGGATGGGTTCAAGGGTTCCGCCCCGGGGCTGCATGATCGGAGCAACAGGACGCGACTTTCGGATGGTGCTTCAATCCGTGAAGGCCCCCTTCCCTACCCTCAAGGTAGGGAAGAAGGCCTTCACGGACCCATCACCCGACTCGGCACCTTTGCCCTATCCCTCAATAGAGCGACCGCCGGCTGACCAAACCTGGCGCGTCGCCTCGCAAGGCGCCCGCATCGGGCAGGATCGGAAACCTCCTGTTCGCGAATGACCCGTGGTGGGGGCCGCCCCCCTCGAACGGCCCCCACCCGATTCACCCGGCCGGAATCGGCCGGACGTCATCTCGTGTCGTCGCCTGACCGCCGGGACAAGGTCACCAGCGAAAGCACCATGACGACCGGCCAGATGACAGCCACCAACGGGGCGCCTCCGAAAGTGATCGCCGTGACCGAAACCGCCGTCGCGATGAGCCCGCCGACGGGCGACACGTAACAAAACCCCAACGGCCCCAGGAAGAGAGCCCACAACAACGCCGCCTTCACCGATTTCGCCTGCGGACGGGGAACCGGATACCGCCCCGGCCCGAGAACCTCGTGATCGGCGCCCTGATACCACCCTCCGGACATCAGCGGCGGATGCGGCGCGAAGAAGGCCGGTCTTCGGCCGAACGCCTTGGGCGTCCGCGGGTTCTCCTCGGCAGGCAGGTGGCGGTGATCCTTCGGCCGTCCCATGACACTTTCGGCACTGCGCATGATGCCCTCCCCCGTCGCCGGCCCGAGGCCTGGTGAAGTCACCTCTTGCCTGGCACAATTACCGGTTGCGGTTCGAAACTTCCGGGTCTTTCTGCCCACTGACCATGCTGGCGAGTCGGGGGAGCGGCTGATGCGTCAAATGGAACACAGCGCGAAAGAAAACGGCGCGAGTCCGACTTCCGGGGAACCGGTGGGCCAGGATGACCGGTTCCGCCGCGGATGAGCACGGGGGGCTCGGAACCTGGCGACGGCTGACCCCGGCGGAGCAGTCCGCCCTCCGGCGCGCGGGCCACCTGAAAGTGTGGCGGCCGGGCCAGATCCTCGCCCTCCAGGGCAGTCCACCCACCAGTATGTTCGTCGTCCTGCACGGCTGGGTGAAGATCAGCGCCACCAACTATCGCGGCGAGGACGCCCCGCTCGCCGCCCGCGGACCCGCGGAAATCGTGGGCGAGCTGGCCCCGATCAGCGGACTCCCCCGGTCCGCCACGATGTCGGCGATAGACGAGGTGCACACGCTCGTCGTGCCGAGGGAGAAGTTCCTCGGCGTGCTGCGCGCGCAGCCGCGGATCGCGGAGGAAATGTTCCGTAACGCGGCGATCAGGCTGCAGCAGTCCGACAGGCTGCGTCTCGAGTCCGGCGGGCCGGACTTCCCGCAACGCCTCGCCGCGGTCCTCCTGGAACTGGCGCTGCAGCACTCAGTCGACTGGACGGACGGGAAGCAGGTCGATCTTCGCTTCAACCAAGGGGAATTGGCGGGCTTCGCGCGAGTCTCGCGCAGCACTCTGATCCGGGGGCTCGAAGAACTCCGGCGGCTGGGGGTGGTGCGCACCGCGCGCCAGCGCGTCACCATCACCCGCCCTCGCGCACTACGGGAATTGGCCGCCGGACGGCCACCACCTGCGGATGAGGCCTGAGCGAACCCGAAATCTCGGCTATCCTTGTCGAGGTTCAACTCTCGCAACCGTTTCACGGGGTGGAGGGAATCGGCACGATGAGTTCTTTCTCGGCAAGCACCGAACCGGACATCGAATCGGCGTTGATCGATCTCGACGCGGTCTCGTTCACCGCGTTACGAGAGCTGGACGGTGAAGCCTTCCGGCGATCAGCGCGCCATGTCGTCGAACGCACCACTCTCGTCCGCGCACGCTACAGAAGCGATAACGGCGGCGCCGGGGGCGGCGAGCGGATCGACTGATGCCGCCATCAGCCGGGTCTCGTCCCGCGTTCCACCGGTTGTCATGGCGAGACTTCGACGCGCTCGCACGTCTCGACGGTGACGAGGACATGGCTCGCCGTCTGCGCCGAGCCGAGCGGAGCCGACGCAAACTGTTGATCCACTCGTTGCTGACCGAAGCCACGAAGATACCGGATCATTCGGGACCGTTGCCACCGCTGGATTCCGCCTGGGAGCTCCTCGCACGTGCCGAAGCACGAGCACCCCGCTCCGTGAACAGGATGCTCACCAATCCGTACACCGGCAGCTGGGCAGGCTATACGACCCGGCTTCTGCGCAACGGAATCGACGGCGTCGGTCCTTTGTGGATGCACCTGGGGCACGCACACGCGATCGCCGCAGCCGCAGCGATCCGGGCGGAACTCGACTTCGAAACCGTCGTTCCCGCATGGCACGGGGATGTCATGCTCCCTTCGCTCGGCCTGGCCAGGTTTCCCGGCGAAGGGACGTTCACTTCGGCTGTCGTGCGCGGCGTGAACGGCCGGTACTCCGTGTCGAGCGCCGACGCGACGGTGCACTTGCCGGACATGCCCGAGGCCGATGCGGCCGGCTGGTGGGGAATCCGGCGGGTACGGAGTCAGGTCGGCGCGCACCGGTTCTCGCTACGGCTGGACGACCTCGATCCCTATCGCGGGCTCTACGAACCGATCCCGCCGGAACGGCTGCCGGGCAAGGACTTGGCCGATTGGCAACGGCTGATCGACGAAGCCTGCCGTCTGGTCGCCACCCATCTGCCCGGTTTGGCCCGCGTCATGCCGGTGGGATTGGCGTCACTGGTTCCGAAACCCCAGGTACTCTTCCGAAATCCGAGCGCGTCGACCGGGGAAGCTTTCGGCAGCGCCGTCCTCGGACTGCCGACCGACGGCGCGTCCCTGGCCGAAACGCTGATCCACGAATTCCAGCACATCGTGCTCGGCGGCCTGTTGCACCTCGTCGAACTGTACGAGCCGGACCCACGGGAGCGGATCTACGTGGCCTGGCGGGATGATCCGCGCCCCTTGAGCGGCGCACTGCAAGGGGTCTACGCCTTTTTCGGGGTCGCGGCCTTCTGGCGCGCACTGGCTCGTGCCGGGCAGAACCCGCGGCGCTCCGAGTTCGAATTCGCGTACTGGCGTGCGCAGACCTGGCGCACCCTGCAGGTGCTGCGCGCGGACGCGACCCTGACCGACGCCGGGCGCCGCTTCCTCGACAACATCGCCGATTGCCTCGGGCCCTGGCAGGACGAGCCCGTATCGACGGAGGCGAGTGAGCTCGCGACCGCCGTCCGCCGCGATCACCTCGCGGGCTGGGGCGCCCGCCACCTCCGTCCGGACCCCTCCGTGGTCGCCGAACTGGCGGCCGGGTGGCTCAGCGGAAGGCCCAGGCCGCCCGCCACCTTCGACGCGACCGACCTTCCTCCGACGCCGGTGCCGGACGGAGGCTGGTCCAACGCCAGAACGGACCTGATCCGGCTCGCCGTCGGCGGCACGGCGCTGCCGCCGGACGGACGAGGACCGACGGTGCCCGGCGCCACCGCCGCGGACTACGCATACACCGCAGGTGATCTCCTGTCAGCCGTCCAGGGTTATCGGCGGGAACTCGCCGCGGATCCGGACCGGCCGAACTCGTTGGTCGGGCTGGGCCTCGCACTGTCCGCACGAGGCCCGCATCCCGCCGCCCGCGCCTTGCTGCACTGCCCCGAACTCGTCCGCGCGGTCCATCGAAGCCTGCGATCCGGTCCCCGGCCGCCGACCGTGGAACAGCTCGCCGCCTGGATCGGGCAACTCGTACCGGGCTGAGTCACATCAGGATCGGGTCGATGTCACAGTTGGCTCGGGCACCGCGACCGGCCGCCTGCGTTCCCGGGTGGGCCTCGCCCAAGATCCGGCGATACCGCGCCAGGATCGGGTCACGCAACGGTGCGGCCTCTTCCGTCCGGCCGAGCGCGGCGAGATCCAATCCGAGGTTGAAGGACGCCGCCAGGACGGTGGGGTGCTCCTCACCGAGCACCTGTGTGCCGCGCTCGACCGCGTCTCGCCCCAGCTCGACCACCTTGTCGAGTTCGCCCAGCGCCGACAGATCACTCGCCAGGTTGATCGTGGCGATGATGGCATAGGGATGGTCCGGGCCGATGGTGGCACGGAACTGCTCGAGGGCGCGCTCGTTGAGGACGCGGGCGGCGGCGGGGTCGCCCTGCAGCCGCAGGGTCACCGCGAGGTCGGCGTTGGCCGCGAGGGTATGCGGGTGATGCTCGCCGAGACCACGCCGGTAGCGCTCGAAGGTCTCCTCACCGAGCTTCCTCGCCGCGGCCAGGTCACCCGAGTGACGAAGATCGATCGAATGGGCCAGCGCGGAGGCCATCGTCGTTCCGTGGTCGTTGCCATAAGCGAGCCGGAACCTCTTGAGAACTTCTGTGGACAGGCTGAGCGCCCCCGGGTGGTCGCCGTCCTTCCTCCGAGCCACCGCAAGCAGGAGCGAGTTGCCGGCCGAGTCCAGCTGGTCCGCACCGAAGCGGGCGATGAAGTTCTCCGTGAGCCTCTCCTGCTGGATCCGGGCCTGGCCGTATTCGCCCGCCTCGCGCAGGTCCACGTTCCTCGCGCTGTTGGCGCTGAAGGTGCGGACGTGATCGCGGCCGAGGACCTCGATCCGCCGCCGGAGGGTGTCCTGATCCAGTTCCAATGCCTCACGGTAGGCGCCGCCCAGCCGGAGGCTGATCGCATGCTGATATGCCGCGTAAAGCGTCTCCGGGTCGTCTTCACCGAACATCCGCTTGGCCTTCTGATAGACCTCCTCGCTCAGTTTCGTCGCCGCCGCGAAGTCGCCCTGTGCCCGGAGGTCGATCGTGATGTTGCGCTGGAGAGCGAAGGTCTCCTCGTTCTCTTCACCGGATATCTGAAGGCGTAGCGCGAGAGTGCGCTGGTTGAGTTCCGCGGCATCGGAGTACCGGCCGATCGCCCACAGATAGAGCCCCAGCCTCGACGAGACCTCGAGTGTCTGCGGGTGGGTGGGGCCGAGGACCTTGGTGAACCGCTCCCGCGCTTCGAGGCCGAGCCGAGCCGCTTCTTCGTGGTCGCCGTACTCGAACAGGTAGCGCATCAGGTTGATGTAGAGCTGACGCGGCCAGTCGTCGTCGCAGCCCAGGATGTTCGCCGCGTAGGCGTGCGGCAGCAGTTCCCGGTAGCGCGACCAGTGCCTGCTCGACTCGGGGTCGTTCGGGTCCAGCGCGGCGAGCAACTGGTGGGCACCGTGCTGCATCTGGGCGTGCACCTGACGGGCCATGACCCGGTTGCGCAAGACCAGCTGGACCAGGCGGTGCAGCTGGAGGGTGTTGTTGCCGTGGTCGATCTTCGCGAGGCCGTACCGGTTGATGTCGCGGATGGCGCGGGCGAGCTTGATCGGATCACGCAGCGCGGCGTCGAGTTCCGGGGAGATCGACACCCGGTTGACGCCGGTGAGCAAGTCACGCGAAATAGGCTCCGGGGAGAAGAAAGCACAGATGTGGAGGATCTGGTGAGCCGCCGGGTTGCGGGTCTTCAGTTCCTCG
This sequence comes from Amycolatopsis sp. lyj-108, assembly GCF_046549005.1. Lineage (NCBI taxonomy): Bacteria > Bacillati > Actinomycetota > Actinomycetes > Pseudonocardiales > Pseudonocardiaceae > Amycolatopsis > Amycolatopsis sp. lyj-108. The sequence continues at coordinate 126,510 of NZ_JAJPWQ010000011.1, forward strand.
AACGAAACGTTCCACGCCGCGGCGACGGAGACCTCGTTGTCGGGCGCTGAGGCGGTGTCGAGGATTTCCTCGACCGACTCGTCGAACAGGCGCAGGTACTCCTGCACCGGCATCCCGGTCACCGCGCGCCAGGCCGCCGCCTGCTCGACGGCCAAGGGCAGGTCGCCGAGTTTCTCGGCGAGTTCGTCGGCATCGGCCGGGTCGATCTCCGGGCCACGGCGCCCGAGCAGCTCGACGCTTTCCTCGCGTTTGAACACCGCCAGCTCCAGCGGGCGCGCGATACCCGCCCAATCGGAGTTCCGTGAGGTGATCAGGATTTCGCCGGGTCCGTTGCGCGGAAAGAACGGCAGCACGGTATCCGGGCTTTCCGCGGCGTCGAAGACCAGCAGCCAGCGGCGGAACGGCCGTCCGGTCCGGAGCGCCTCGATGACCGCCGGGACCGCGACACTGGCCTCGGACGCGCCTTGGAGACCGAGGATCCCCGCGAGTTCGGTGAGACCGGCCCGGATCTGGGTGGTGTGCGCGGCGTCGATCCACCAGACGAGGTCGTAATCCTGCAGATGCCGATAGATGTACTCGGCCGCCATCTGGGTCTTCCCGATACCACCGAGACCGTGCAGTGCCGACGGGAGCACGGCGGTGGTCCCACTGCTCAACCGCTTGGTGAGCTGGTCCAGCAATTCGTCGCGACCGGTGAAGTTGGGGTTGCGCGGGGGGACGTTCCCGAAGACCATCGGCGGGTCATCGGCCTGACGGTCGGGAAAGTGCCGGGAGGTTTCCGAGGCCGAAGGGTGCACCATCCGGGTCGTCGGCTCGTTCGATTCGGTCTCACTGAGATAAGGCGAGCGTCCCTGTGACACTGACGTTGAGGCAGGTGGACGTTCGACCGTCTCAGGCATTATTGGGCTCACAGTCTTTTTTATTGGTCCAGGTAGGGGTGCGACGACGACTTGGTGTCGTACCGCGTTCTGCAGCCGGTCGGCCCGGGACAGATAGGGTCCGGAAAGGGCGCGCATGAGCGCGCTTTCGAGCTCCACATCGGCCGGGGACTCGCGGGTGAGGTCTGGGTCCGGTGTGCTGTTCGGGTCGGCGATGGCGTCCCGGAGGTGACCGAGCAACCTGATCCGGTCACCGAAATGAGTGGCGGCCACTCGGACGACCTTGGCCGTTTCCGACCGCCGCGCGCCGCTGAGCAGCAATTCCCGGACTGCCTCGGGAAAAGCGAAGACCCCGTCTGTGTCCCAAGTGGACTTGCCCTCCCTGAGTGCGGGAGCGTACATCATCCCCGAAAGTAAAAGTTCGAGGAGGTGCTCCACTCCCGCTTCCGGCACGAACCGCTGTCCCACCAGCCTCGCCACGTCGAGACGGACCGGTACCGCCGCGAGTAACTGTGCCAAGCGTAGCGCCGGCGGCGACGCAACACTGCGGAATCTGTGCACTCTTTCGGCGGGTGACAAAGTTACCGGCCGGTCGGGGGAATCGGACTGGGAGATCCGTTCCGAGGCGAACAGGACCGTTCCTTCGACGGCGTCGGCGTTTTCGCCGGTCATCAGTCCGGCCCACCAGCCCAGCGACCGTGGACGCAGTTCGAGCACCGGTACCGGGACGAGGTGATCGGGCACCTCGGAGCCGGGTTCGAGCCAGGCGTCCGCGAGATCGCACACCCAACGACCGTTGGGCGCCAACGCGTTCGGGACTCTCAGCCGGGCCTTGTGGGGGTTCATCCCGCATCGGCCCCACAGCCACTGCGGGAGCAGATGCACGATGCTCACCGGCATCGTCCGTCCCCATCGCGCCAAGATGGGGTACAGCGCGTCCTTCTTCTGCCAGGCGTCCCCGACACCGTCGGTCAGCAGCAATACCGCGCGCCGTCCCGACGAATCGAGGATCTCGTTCGGGTCGCGGGCGGATGCGCCCGGCGTGCCACCGCGAAGAACGAAATCCTCCTCGTTGTCCTTCGCGGTTTCCAACAGCCGGACCTGAATGGTTCGGAAAGCACCCACTTGCCGGAGCACTTCGACAAAGGCGGACACCCGCGGCCGCCACAAGGCCATCGACGGACCGTTGTCGAGGACGAGGGTCAGATCCAGCCAGCGCTCTTTCCGCGACCGGGTGACCGGCCACCACCGTCCGGTCTCCGCGGCCCGGACGGCGGTCGCCACTTCGTCCAGGACCACATTGTTGTGTCGCCGCGAGACCGTCTCCCGTTTCAAGGTTCTCAGCGCGCGGAAGTACGCGAGTGATTCGAGGACCACGACTCCCCCGGGCCCCGTGCCGTCCACCGCGGGTTCGGGCAACTCACCGGCGACGGCCTCGATCTCGACCAAGGGAGCGACTTCTTCGTCCGGCACCGGGACGTCGGTGATCCGCGACAACCCGTGCTCGGGAAGTTCCGGGATCTCCCCGCGTTCGGAGGGCGCGTTGCGGATCCGCGTGCGCTCGGGCTCCGGCTCCGGTTCCTCGGGCGGAGCGGATCCGTCGTCGGCCTGCCGCGGCGTGATGGCCGCGGCCAGCCACACGATGTCCGCGACGTCGGTCCAGTTCAGGTCCTCGAATTCGACCCGCCTGACCCCCTGGGGCAAACCGGCCCTCCGCTGCTCCGCCACCGACGCGGAACGCGAGTCGGACACACCGCCCGGCCCGTTCATGTCACCGCACCGTCAGTCGTTGCCAAAGGGCGTCCACCAGCCGCGGCCAAGCCTCCTGATCCGGCTGGTACGCACCCGACGTCGCCAGATAAACGGCGTCGAGCAGCCTGTCGGTCGGGAGACCACCTTCCGCCTTGCTCCGTTCGGCGAATTCGCGGATGAGCCTGTCCCGGTGTTCGCCGTTCTCACCGACCAGATGGCTCGCCACGATCGCCGCGAGCTGGTCGTGATCCGGGTTCTCGATCCGCAACTGCAGGCAGCGGCGCAGGAACGCGGGCGGGAACTCCCGTTCCCCGTTGCTGGTCATGATGACGATCGGGAAAGCATGGCAGGCGATCCGGCCGTCACGGACCACGGCGGTGCGCTGCGGATCCGCGGTGTGCACGGTGACCTCGGGATGCCGGTTGCGCACGCGGGCCAATTCCTCGATGGAGAATTCGCCGTCCTCGAAGATCGACAGAAGATCGTTGGGCAGATCCGCTTCGGATTTGTCCAGCTCGTCGATCAGCAGCACCCGCGGCAGTTTGCCGGGAAGGAAGGCGGTGCCCAGCGCACCGAGCCGCACGAAATCGCCGATCGGTGGCTCCTCGGCCTCGCCGCCGCGCTGCGCCTGACTGGTCGCCGCGGCCTGGACCCGGCCGATCGCGTCATAGCCGTACAGCCCGGAACTCAGCGCGGTATGGCTGGTGATCGCCCAGCGCAGCACCCTGCCGAGCCCCAATTCCCTGGCGATCCGATAGGCGAGGCTCGACTTCCCCGTTCCCGGATTCCCCGTGACCAACAGGGGACGCCGCAGATAGAGGGCGGCGTTCACCATGTTCAGTTCGCTCGCGTCGGCATCTTTCTCTGAAAGCGTGAACGCGGTGCCGAGCCGGCGTTCCGCCTCACCGTCGTCCGGTGGTGGCACGTCGTGCTCCGGTGGCGGATCCCCGCGATACGACCGCCACGGCGGCGGCGCGGGCAGCAATTGCGCGAGATCGATGTCGTGAATGGGCCTTCCAGTGCCCCGATAAATCCACCAATCGGGTGCATCGAGCTGCGACGTCCGGCCGTCCGCTGCCACGTCCTGATCGTTCCCGCTCATCCGCGGCATCCCCTTACAGTCGAGTCGGGGTCAACGGCTGGTCCAGAACGATCACACGTTTCGGGTCGTCCCACATTACCACCAGATCGTGAGCCAGAGAATTCTTGAACGGTACGGCCGCGCCGGAATTCGCCAGTTTGCGGCGATCCGGAAGCTCGTTGAAACCGCTCTCGGCGGCCAATACCCAGTCGAGCAACTCGCGCAGGTTCTCCGGTTCCGCGTCCGGATGCCAGAGCACCACCGGCAGGCCGCTGCGGAGGGCGGTCGTCAGTTCGTCCGGCAGCGCACCCCGTTCCGCTTGGGGCGATGGAGGTTTCGCCAATACCAGGCCGACCCAGTGGTCGTCGCTCAGTATGGCGTCGATCGGGTGATCCTCCGCGACTCCGGAATAGTGCAACCGGTCGGCGGCGGGATGCTCCACCATCGAATCCCAGCGATAGTTCCATGCGCGATGCCAATGCTTCGCCCGCATCCTCTCCAACGACCGTATTCCGAGGCGGTACCCGTAGCGCAACGGCTGCGGATGGCCGGTGCCATGTTCCTTCGCCCACCGCTGCACCGGCAAATTGATCAACGTCCTCGGCAGGAGGAATTCCACCGACGCCGACATGCTCTGGCCCGACCAGACACTCTCAGTCTCCAGGATGACGTCATCGACCCTGAACTCGACCTCGTCTATTCCGATTTCCCGCACCCCACCGAGTGCCGGCGGCCAGCTCTCCGGATCGTCCTGTCTCCAGAACGCGAGAGTGCACCGCGACGGATCGGCGGTGACCGGATCGAGCATGATCATCAAATGCAAAGGGGGTCGTTCCGGAATGGGCTTGCTCGCCCGCTGATGTCCGAGCGCGGGAACGAGCCGCAACGATCGTGCCAGGTCGGTGACCCGGCCCGCGATCTCGGCACCCGGCTCGCCCGCCACGTTTTCCGCGAGCAGGCGCAGGAACGCGAGCGCGGGCGGGACGCCGTCCGGGCCGGCGTTGTAGTCGGTCAGCAGGTGAAAGGCGGCCCAGGCGTCGGTGATGCCCTCCAGCCTTGGCAACGCGGCCGCGGGGCCGAGTGCCCTGCTCATCATGACCGGCAGATGCGGTACCTCCATCCGGGTCAAATGCCGGCGCAGGTCCGCCAAATCCTTGCGGGGGATCAATTCCAGAACCGCGTTGTCCAGGTCGGCCTTGTCTTCGGCGGCGGCCGTCGCGACGTCACCGTGCAACCGTAAATAAGCCGTTCCGGTGAAAGTCTTCACCGAGACGGGTATCGACCGGTACAACTCGGGCAACAGGCCCGGGTCCTTTTCGATGACGTCGGTGAAGAAACGCTCCGACGAGATGAAAGCGATCATCCGATCGGATTTCGCGAACACCTCCTTCGCCAGTGGCGCGTCCAGAATGCGGAACGCGGTGTCGACCGCGTCGCCGACCCACCCTTTCCCGTCGTACAGCACCTCACCGGCGTTGAGGCTCACCCGCAGCCGCATCTGCGCCTGCGGTGTCCGCGTGTGGTTGTACCGGCGGAGGGCGACCGCGAGGCGATCCGGCAGCAGGTCGGGGATCAGGCCTTTGGTCGTTCCTGTCGGAAGCAGGACCAGCACGCCGTCGCCGCGATCTTCGTGTGCGCAGGAATCGAAATCGACATTGCTTTCGGCGAAGGCGGTCTTCAGCACTTCGTACATGCCTTGGTGCACGGCGAGTTTGTCGAGGCGGTTCCGGTCCGGGGCGGTGAATCCCACGACGTCCACCACGACGATCGTGCGGTCGAGAGCCTGCGTCGGTCGCGCCATCGGCCCCCTCCCAAGGTCCGCGGCGCCTGCCCACCGGCGCCGACTGCCACATTATCGCGTCGAGCGGCTCCGAGTTGAGTGTCAATTGACAAATTGCAGGTAGCGGGAGTGTGAGTGGTGGGGACGGCCGGCTTCGACCGTCCCCACCACTCACGAGAATCGATCAGACGCCGGCGACCTGCTGGATCCAGCTGCGGTACCGGGTGATGTTGGTGTAGGCGGTGTTGTTCGACCGGTCGCTGGTCGAGGCGACGCCGACCTGGCGGCCGCCGGAGAACATCGGGCCGCCCGAGTCGCCGCCGGCGGTGATGCCGTCGACGCGGTTCGCGCAGACCGCGACCCCGCCGTTGTAGTCACTGCAGTTGACCGAGTTCACCCGGACGGTGGCGACCTTCAGGTAACGGGACTGGCAGTTGATCTCCGAACCGCACTGGCTGGTCGCGCCCCAGCCGTAGACCTGGACGTTCTGGCCGACCGCGACGTTGCTCGTGGTGCCGAGCGGCGCGTAGGTGGCGTTGACCGAACTGGTCAGCCGGACGATGGCGAGGTCCGCGCCGGAGTGGCGGGTGATGCTCGCCGCGGTGGCCATGGTGCCGCCGCTCTGCTGGTCGAGGCTGCCGATCCGGAAGGTGTAGCTGCCGCTGCTCGCGACACAGTGCTTGGCGGTGAGGATGTACTGCGGCGCGATGATCGTCGCGCTGCAGTTCTGCTGGCCGTTCACGAACAGCCGGGCCGCCCAGGGTCCGCTCTGCGCGTACTGGCCGCCGATGATCATCGGCTGCACGCCAGAGGGCTCGGCGGCGGTCGCGGCGGGGGCGGTCGAGCCGAGCAGCGCCATGAAGGCGGTGCCTGCCAGCAGGACGAGGGAGCGCAGTCGCATGTTCCGACTCATTTCTGCGGCCGGATCCCGGCCGCGTCAGTGGGGACGAACGCGCTGATTCTGTGTCGTGCCAAGGGAAGCCAGGAACCGACGAAAGTACGCGCGGGCTACCTGTTTATTTCCATGACGGCCGGAGACGATCTTTGAGTATGCGCCGAAGATCATTAGGTAGTCCGAGCGCCACCACAAATCGCTTGACGCCGCCGGGGAACCCCCATGCACTGTGCTCATGAAGATCCGCTCCACGACCGACGAGGACCGCGCCGTCTTCGTCGACACCATGTTCACCGCGTTCGCCCGGTTCCCGGAGACCTCCGCCGAGACCTGGTCCGCTCTCGAGATGGACCGCGGCCTGCTCGCCGAGATGGCGGACGGGCGGCCCGTCGGCACGGCCGCCGCGTATTCCTTCGAGCTCACCCTTCCCGGTGAGGTCGTCGTCCCGGTCTCCGGGGTGACCGCCGTCGGCGTCCTGCCCTCGCACCGGCGGCGAGGCGTACTCAGCGCGATGATGCGGCATCAGCTCGCCGAGTTCCGGGAGCGGGGCGAGTTCCTCTCCGTACTACTGGCGTCGGAGGCTCTGATCTACCGCCGGTTCGGCTACGGACCGGCGACCTACACCCGGCGCATGACGGTGCGACGCCATCAGGCCGCCTTCGCCGTCCCCCACACGGACGGCGGCTCGATCGAGGTGCTGCGCCGCACCGAATGCGGCGAGATGCTGGAAGAGATCTACGACCGGTACCGCCGGGCCCGGCCCGGCGCACTGTCCCGCCCACCCCACTGGTGGTCCGCGGGGGCCGGACAGCCGCCGATCTCCCTGGCATCGCGGTACATCGCCGTGCACCGCGATGCCGACGGCGTCCCGGACGGCTACGCCTCCTATTTCCTCACCGAGCCCAGCACCTTGACCGTCGACGAGACCATCGCCGTCGACGACGACGTGTCCACGGCCCTGGCGCGATTCGTGCTCGGTCACGACCTGATCACCGAGGTCGTCTTCAAGCACTGCCCGCCCGACCATCCGCTGCGGTGGCAGCTCGAGGACTTCCGCGCCGGCGAAGTCGGCAGCGACATGGACTGGCTCTGGGTACGGCTGCTGGACATCCCTCGCGCGCTCACCGCCCGCGGCTGGTCCACCGACGGTGAACTCGTCCTCGACGTCGACGACCCCGCGCTCGGCGAGCACGGCCGCTATCTGCTCGCCATCCGAGGCGGCGAGGCGTACTGCGTTCCGACGGACGCCGAACCCGACCTGTCCCTGGACGTGAGCGATCTGGGCTCGATCTACCTCGGCGGCACGGTCCCGAGCACGCTCGTGCGGGCCGGGCGTATCAAGGCCCATCGCGCGGACGCGGCGGCGCTCGCCGACGCCCTCTTCCGCGCCGAACGATCGCCGCACTGCCTGCACTGGTTCTGATCGCGAGGGCCCGGTCTCAGAGCGCGGACGTTCGTTGGCACCCTGTAGCACCACTGCTCTACCCGGACGCATGGACGACATCCGCTGTACGGCCTGAACCAGTTTCCGCGGTCTCTTTCCGAGAAACACCCGGAAATTCCGGGCGCTCCGCCCTGCCCGGAATTCCCGTTCGCCCTCGCACAGAACGGAATGCAGCATGACCACGACCGAGAAGGCACAGATGACCACGTCTTCGCCATCGTTCCGTCCGAACAGGACGGTATTTCCTTCCATGACGACTGGGACAACATCGGCCAGCGGCTCACCGAATCGGGCAGCATCACCCTCACCGGCGTGCGCGTCCCGTGGGATAGCGCGGCAAGTTACGTCGACAAGAAGTTCCGGCCCCTGACCTACAGCACACTCAACATCCCTGCGAAGCTGTGGGCGACCGAAGCGTTGGCAGACAAGGCCGGAGCGGCGATTTCGGCCGTGCTGCACGCGGCGAGGTCGCGGTCCTCATCGCCGCCGCCAAACAGCGGGTGATCGACACCGGACTGGAAATCGGCACGAAGGTCTTCGAGCTGACCGGCGCCGGCGCGAGCGCCACGAAATTCGGCCTGGACCGGTTCTGGCGGAATCTGCGCACGCACACTCTCTCCACGACCCGGTGGCCTACAAACGCCGCGAAGTCGGTGCTTACGCGCTGCTGAACGAACTCCCGGAACCCACCTGGTACACCTGAGCCCGACCGGCGCTAGCGCGCGACGGAATAGGTGAGCAACAGCGCACCCGAAGCGAACCGGCGCTCATCGACGAGCGTGAGCGCCGTCTTCGCGTACTCACCGCCGAACAGCCGCGTCCCGCCGCCGAGGAGCACCGGGTTCACCACGAGCCGCACTTCGTCGAGCAGCCCGAGCCGGGCGGCGGACGTCGCGGCCCCTCCCCCGGCGAAGAGCGCGACGTCACCTTCGAGACCGGCGAGCGCCGAAGCGTCTTCGATCAGGTGGGAGTTATGCCAGGTCGTGTTCCGGAGCGTGCGCGACAGGACGTACTTCGGGAGTTCGTGCATCCGGCGCCGCTGCGTGGCCGAGACCTCGTCCCCGGCGGTCGGCCAATAACCGGCGAGTTCCTCGTAGGCCTTGCGGCCGAAGGCCATGCCGTCGAGCGACTCCAGCAGCTCGTCGATGTGTGCCTGGAACTCGTCGTCGGCGAACCGCCAGTCGATGTCGCCCGCGGTGTCGGCGATGTAGCCGTCGAGCGAAACGTTGACGTGCAGGAAGAAGCGACCCATGTGAACTCCTCGTACGACTTCTTGAACATCTGAACAAGAAGTCAAGGTACACTTCTTGAACGCACTGTCAAGAAGTCGTAGGATGCTGCCATGCCACGTACGGGAAGGCCGCGATCCTTCGACGAGGACCAGGTGATCGGAGGAGCGCTCGACGTCTTCTGGCGGCAGGGTTACTCGGCCACGTCGATGCGGGATCTGAAGGAGGAGCTCGGCATCCTGCCGGGAAGCCTGTACGCCGCGTATGGCGACAAGCACGCGCTTTTCCTGCGAGCACTGGAACGCTACGCGGCCGGCACCGCGAACCAGGCGGACGCTCTCGCCGAAGGCCCGGTTCTCGCACATCTGCGCGAGCTGCTGCTCAGCGTCCTGGAAGCGGCGCGGGAAACCCCGGGACGCGGGTGTCTGCTGGGCAACACCGCCGCCGAACTGCTCCCCGCCGACGAAGCCGCCGGGACGATCGTCCACAGTGGATTCGAAGCGCTGGAAACCGGTATCACGCAAGGGCTCGAAGCCGCACAGCGCGCCGGCGAGATCCGCGCGGACGTCGACTGCGGGACGCAGGCACGGCTCCTGCTCGTCGTCATGCAGGGCCTGCACGTGGTGGCCAGGGCGGAGGCGGATCCGCGCCGCCTCACCGACGCGGTCGACGCCGCTCTGGCGCCCTTGACCGCGAAGTGACCCCTGGGCAACACCGCTGCAGGTGTTGCCCAGCCGGCCGGATCACTCTTCGAAGCCCTCGCCGCCGTCGAAGGCGTCCTCCATCACCTCGCCGAGGATCATGCCGCCGACCACTCCCGCCGCGGCACCGGCGACCATGCCGCCCATCCCGGGACCACGCCTGCCGTGGTGACCGTGATGTCCGTGGTGGTCGTGGTCGTAGTGCTCCTGGTGCCCGCCGAACATGGCATGCCCGCCGCCGGACTCGGCGACCTTGGCCAGCCAGCCGTCGATGGCCGCGGCCCAGTCGGTGCGCAGGGCCTCCTCGTGCGAGACGTGGAAGCGGCCGAAGGAGTCACCGCCGGAGCGGAACATGCCGCCACGCCGGTCGGCTTCCAGCACCACGACGAGGTCGTCGGGGCCGGCGACGAAGGTCAGCTCCACCTGGCTGACGCGGCCGGCGTAGCGCGACGGCGGGAAGAACTCGATCTCCTGGAAGAACCCGAGTTCCTGCCGGACGCCGTGCAGCTGCCCGGCTTCGACGTCGGCACTGCGGAAGGAGAAGCCCAGCTCGCCGAACGCCTCCAGCACCCGGTCCTGCGAATCCAGCGGGCCGACCAGCACCGGGTCGAGGTCGCCCTTGTCCGGCGCGCCGGCGATGACGAGCTCGGTCCGCACACCGACGACCATGCCCGGCAGCTCCCGTCCGCCGACGGCGCTGATCGGCGTCTCCCACGGCAAGGCGAGCTGGAACGGGATGGTGGTCAGCTGCCCCGCCGTCACCTTCACCTTGCGGCCCGCGCTGACCCGCAGGAACTCCGCGGTCCCGGCACGCTCGTGGTCGCCGCGCTCCACCTCGACCCTGGTGACCAGCGAAAGCAGGATCTCCTCGATCTGGGCGTCGCTCGAACCGCCCTGGATGCGGACCTGGCCGGTGATCACCTCGCCGGGAACGGCGTGCGGTGAGTCGAGCACGGTGTCGACGGACGGGCCGCCGACCCCGAAGGCGCTGAGCATCCGTTTGAACATCAGGGATTTCCTCCGCTGGGTACTGGAAAAGAAGTGCCGGAACACTTCGACTACTACCGAGATCCGCCGTCGACCGCCAGGTGAACCGGGTTAAAAACCCCTAAACGGGCGCGACGTCACTACCTTCTCAGATCGGCCTGACGGACGTCGTGCAGGTGGATGTCGACGTCGTAGGAGCGCCCGAGCGAGATGTCGGCCGGATCGACGGGGAACAGGGTGCCGATGGTGCGGGCGAGTGGCTGAGCGGTGCGTACGTCGAGGTATCGAGAAGAAGGTCAAACGTGTCTTGTTCGCGGGCGACGCCGCCGTGGGCTGAAGGCTCCCTTCGCCGCGTCTGATGCGGCGAAAGGAGCCTTCGGCCCTGGTCAGGCGCGAGGGGGTCGTGAGTGGCGGCGTTCTCCTGGTAGTGAGGGCCTCCTTGCCTACTCTGAGGGTAGTGAAGGAGGCTTTCGCTACCGTCGGATGTGGTCCCTGGTGGCAGTGGGGCGACTGTGGCCTCGGCGGCTGGTACTTCACGCAGGGCGTGACTCGCGTGCTTGGGGACGTAACTCGCGTATCTGGATGCCGCACTCGGTGGTGCGGAGCCTGAACACGCGAGTCGCGTCTGTGAACACGCGAGATCCGGGTCTGCACGCGAGGGCGGTGTCGCGTCACCCAGCCCCCGCCTCACTCGAGACACGACACGTTTGCCTTACCTCTCAATAGAACCCGAATCGCCACTCACGACCACCGGCACCGACCACGCCACGTTTGCTCCTATTCGGGGTGAGGAAAACCCCGCCCCCGCGAAAAGCGGGTGGACCCCGCCGCCGGGGTGTGGGTCCCGGCGGCGGGAGTCCACCCGCGTTTATCTCCCTCCGCAGCGGCTGTCCGTCACTCCGCGCGCCACAACGCGGGTGTGGACGGCGGCTCCCAGCCGGGCTGGGCCGTGTGCGCCTGCAAGCACACATAACCGCGACCGCTGAAGGTGACCCGGGTACCCGCGGAATAGCCGGTTCCTGCGGCCCAGGTCGTCCCGCCGGGCGGGTTGGAGGTCGAAGTCGACGTCGTCGGCGTCGTACTGGTCGGCCGGGTGGTCGACGTCTGCGGCACGTTCAGCACGAAGTCGAACGCGGCCTGCCTGCCGGGAGGCGCGTCCCGCACGGTCATCAGCAGCCGCGGGTCGAAGATCGAGTCCGTGTTGTTGCGCGGCTCGTTGGGGAAGTAGAGCTGCGTGGTCAGCACCGGCCTGCCGGGGGCCTGGACCTTGACGTGGATGTGCCGCGTACGACCGGGGTACAGGCCGGGCACGATCGTGCTCAGCGAGAACGCGCCCTGGTCGTTGGTGAACTGGTGACCGCGGAAGGTGTACCCCACGTTGTCGTAGGCGCCGTTGACGTCGGCCTGCCAGAAGTCCAGCAGCACCCGCGCGATCGGCAGGCACCCGAGACCGAAGACGTAGCCGGAGACGGTGAGCCTCGTCCCTTGCGTGTTCGGCGTGACGAGCGACGTCCGCTGCGGGGAATTCGGCTTGAAGTAAGGACCTTCGGTCTGCGGCGGGGTCGGGTCGTCTCCGTCGTCACAGGCCGGGGTCAGCTCGGGTGCCTGGCCGCTCGCGACGGTGGTGCGCGCGAGCGCGGGGCCGCCGATCAACGCGACCGGGGCGGCGACTCCGGCGGCCAGTGCCGCCTTCAGCACAGTCTTTCGGCTGAGCTTGTTCTCTTCGTCCATACCTGCTCCTCGTGGGGGCTTCGGGAATCACCCCCGACGGTATGGAGAAGATCAGCTGCGGACGATGGACTGACTTGGTCAGTCGTGGTGAATCTCCGGGGCCGCGTCACCGGTCCGGCGATAATCGCCGGGGCTCAGTCCCGTTTCACGCCGGAAGAACCGGCAGAAATACGCGGGATCCGCGAATCCGACCCGGCTCGCGACCTGCCGGACGGTGAGATCCGTGCCGAGCAGGAACCGTTTCGCTTCCCGCGTCCTCGCCTCGCGCATCAGTTGTGCCGCCGTCCGGCCGGTCGCCGTTTTCACCGCGTCGGTCAGATATCCCGGCGTGACGCCGATGCGTTCCGCGAGTGCGCCGACCGACCAGAGCCCGAGGTCGGGACGCCCGAGCAACCGGGCGAATTCCGTGCCCACCGCCTGAGCCCTGGCCGGCGGACGTGGATCCGCCAGCCCCGGGAGCCGTCCCGCCCGCACGATCAGCACGTGCATCAGGGCTCGCAGCACCGAATCGGTCCCCTGCCCGCCGCAACGGAATTCCTCGTCCAATTCCGCGACCAGCCGGGCCGTCTCCTCGGCCGCGCGTTCGTCGAGCCGCCACGGCTGCTGGCTCAGCCGTCGCAGGGTTTCGCGATCCGCCGGATGTTCGAGCAGGAAATCGTCGGTGAACAACACGACGAATCCGCTGAGATCGCGGGCATCCCAATGATGCACCTGCCCCGGTGTTATGACCGCTAGTTGTGGCGGCCCCAATTCCCAGCGCGTGAAATCGATGACGTGATCACCGGTGCCGCCGGTGACGTGGACTATTTCGTAGAACGTGTGCCGATGCGGGAACGCCGCCCGCGACATCGGCCCGATCGTGTCGAAGGTGCCGACCGTGAACGGCAGGGCGTCCGGCGCGCGGACTTCCAGCCGATGCAGCGGCAATTCCCCCGCCTTCGGTTTCAGGCAGGGCGTCCTGGGCAACACCGTCGTTCCGCGCATGGTCCGTCCCTTTCACCACACTGGGAAGGAAAAGTCTAGACCAATGCGTGGTGCGCTGACTGCCGACGGAAGTCGCTTCTCGCCCGACCGGTACAGTCGAGATCATCGACGCACGTCCGAAGGGTCACCACGCGATGTCTCCCACCAAGTCGCGCGGTCGGGCCCGGTGGTCGCTCGGCGCGTTCGCCGCACTGGCACTGGCGTGTGCCGTGGCCTGGGCGACGGCGGGCGATTCCCACAGCGACCTCGAGATCTACCGATTCGGCGTCGACACCCTGTGGAACGGCGGCGACCTCTACGGCGCCTTGCCGCTTTCCGAGGCCGGTATCCCGCTGCTGTTCATCTATCCGCCGTTCGCCGCGCTGGTGCTCACGCCGCTGGCGCTGGTGCCGTGGACCGGCGCGGTGCTCCTGCTGTTCGCGCTCAGCCTGGGCGCACTGGGGATCACCTTCTACGCGATCACCCGGACGCTGTGGCCGTCCGGGGACCGGCGGAAGGCGATGCTCGTCGCGTCGCTGGCGATCACTCCGGCGCTCTTCCTCGAACCGGTCCGCCAGACGCTCGGCTTCGGCCAGATCAACCTGCTTCTGATGGGCCTCGTCGCGGCCGACTGCCTGCTGGCGCGGGGCCGTTACCGCGGCATCGGCGTCGGTCTCGCCGCCGCCATCAAGCTGACGCCGATGGCGTTCCTGTTGTTCTTCTTGATACGCAAGGACTTCCGCGGCGCGCTGACCGCGATGGGCACCTTCGTGGCTGCCTCGGCCGTCGCGTTCGCGGTCGCGCCGGAGGCCTCCGCGCGTTACTGGTTCGGCGGGCTCGCCGGGGCGTCCGGGATCAGCGGCACCTCGTTCCACACCAACCAGACCCTGCAGGCCGTGCTGGCGCGGTTCGGCGCCGACTCGGCGAAGCCGCTGTGGATCGTGCTCACCTGTGTGCTGCTGGTGCTGGTGACGCTGACCATGTACCGCTCGGCGATCGTGCCGGCGCTACTGCTGAACGCGACGTTCGCCCTGCTGATCTCGCCGACGTCGTGGTCGCATCACTGGGTGTGGATCGCTCCGGCGCTGTTCACCACCGCCGCCTATGCGGTGCTCAGGCGCCGTCCGGTGGTCTGGCTCGCCGTCACCGGGGTCGTCGCCGCGATCTTCGTCGCGGCACCGTTCCGGTACTTCCCCGCGTTCGACCGGCCAGGCCAGACCTGGACGACCGCCCAGCAATGGCTGGGAAACTGCTACGTCCTCGCGGGCATGGTGTTCGTCGTCGTCGCGGCCGTGCTCGCGCTGCGGAAAGGACCTCGATGCTCGACCTGACCGGCACCACCACCCTCGTCACCGGCGCCAGCGGCGGTATCGGCCGCGGCATCGCCCTGCGTTTCGCGGAAGCCGGCAGCGCCGTCGCCGTGCACTACCACCGTGACGAGGCATCCGCGCTCGCCGTCGTCGACCGGATCCAGAAGGCGGGCGGCACCGCCGAGACCTTCGCCGCCGACCTCACCGACGACGGCGAATGCCACCGTCTCGTGGCCGCCGCCGCGGCCTGGACCGGACAACTGGACACCCTGGTCAACAACGCCGGTGTGCAGCCTGTCGAACCCCTGCCCGGAATGTCGGCGGAAAGCTGGCGCGCGGTCCTCGACGCGAACCTCACCAGCGCGTTCTCCTGCACGCAAGCCGCGGCCGAAGTGATGAACGACGGCAGTATCGTCCACATCGCCTCGATCGAAGCGGCCCAGCCCGCGCCGGGACACGCGCACTACAGCAGCGCGAAGGCCGCCTTGGTCATGCACGCCCGCGCCGCCGCACTCGAATACGGCCCGCGAGGCATCCGCGTCAACGCCGTCTCCCCCGGCCTGATCGACCGCCCCGGACTCGGCGACGCCTGGCCGGACGGCGTCCGGCGCTGGCACCAGGCCGCGCCGCTGGGCAGACTCGGCACGCCCGACGACGTCGCGAACGCCTGCCTGTTCCTCGCCTCGCCGCTCGCGGCGTGGATCACGGGGCACAACCTGACCGTGGACGGAGGCGTGTCGGCTCGTCCGACATGGTGATCGGGGACGCCACTACTCCCGCTTTCTCCGAAGCGCTACTTAAGCGCCTTCGCGTTCTTAAGCCGCTTCGCCGCTTTATCTGCATGTGCATTTCGGATTCTTTCACGCTAGGCCGTTCGTGCTCGCACGTCTGTTCGATTCGGTGTATCGTGGGGGTCGTGGCCAGCAACGACGCAACCCCGACGACGCCCACCGAGTGGTGGCGCGTCGACACCGCGACGCTGCACGCCCGCAAACAAGAACTCGAAATCATCAAACGACGAGCGGATGCGGAACAGAACGCAATCTTGGCGGAAATCAATTCCCGCGGGGTACGCGGATGCAGCGGTCCATTCGACGTTGGCGGCGCTGATCTTCGAGGACTTCCACGTGACGGACAAGGAAGCCAGTGCCCGCGCCGACCGCGTCCTGGCCCTGCATCCCGGCCCGGCTATCGGCGGAGACCCCGAACCACCCCTAGCACCATTGACGGCCGCGGCCGCCGTGGAGGGCGCGATCGGCGGTTCGCAGATCGACGCGATCATCCGCACCCTCGCCCGCATCCCCTCCACTGTGCCCGAGGAGGATGTCCGAGCCGGGGAGAAGATCCTGGTCGATTTGGCTCGTCACGCCGGGCCGCGGCAGATCGCCCGCGCCGGACGCCGCCTGCTGGACGAACTCGACCCCGACGGCAAAGAACCCCGCAACGAGGATCCGAAGGACACCCGACCAGAGATGCGGTTCGTCAAACACCGCGACGGCACCCTCGGCCTCAAGGCCAGGCTTGACCTGGAAACGTATGCCCGGTTGAAGTCGGATCTGGATCCGATGGCCAAGCCGCACAAGGCCATCGACGGCGTCCGGGATTCCCGTACTCAGGATGAACGCTACGGGGATGCCTTCACCGACTACGTCCGCTTGAAGACCACCAGCCGCAACCTCCCCGGCCAGGCAGGCGAGGCGACCCACATTTTGGTCACCATGTCGTATGAGGACCTCATGCGGGATCTAGGCGAAGCACACCTCGACCTCGTCGGACCGATCAGCGCCACCGACGCCCGCATCCTCGCCTGCGACGCCCGCGTCCGACCCGGCGTCCTCGGCACCGCAGGCGAACCCTTGGACATCGGCCGCTCCAAACGCACCGTCTCCCTCGCCCAAAAATACGCCCTCACCCTCCGCGACGGCGGCTGCGCCTTCCCCGGCTGCGACATGCCCGTGCCCCGCTGTACCGCCCACCACATCGTCTTCTGGCGTCACCACGGTGAAACGAAGATCGACAATCTAGTGCTCCTGTGCACCAAACGCCACCGGCTCATCCACCACAGTGAATGGAAAGTCCAGATCGCCCAAGACGGCTTGCCCGAATTCACCGCCCCCACCTACCTCGACCCCACCGGAACACCAAGGAGAAACACCATGCACCTACGGATTTAGGCCGCCCCCTGTGAACCAGCCGCCGAAACGAGCTGTCGAACCTCAGCTACCCGTCCAGAAACCGGGTCGGCTAAACGACACCGAGCCCACAACGAGCCCGCATCCTCGGCCCATCGCGCCAACGAGCAACCGAGCCTCAGCCACCTGTCCGGGAACCGAGCTCAACGGCGCCATCATCGGCTTCGGATTTCGGTCCCTCGCCTCAGGTTCGTCACCAGCGCCGTCGACTTTCCCGTGACGGCGGCCGCGAGTGGTCGTTCGAGACCGGGAAGGCGTGCCAGGCGAAGCAAAAACCGGCGTGCCTGAAGCAGCAACCGGTTCGCGGGCAGGAACCATCGGGCGCCCCGGCGGGCGACGTGTTGCTTCTCCTTCACCACCGGGCGGACCAGCTTTTCGTACTGTACGAAGGCGGTCTCGATCGAGGGTGATCGGGTGAGTTGTTCGGCAAGGACGAACGCGCCCGCGATCCCGAGCGAAGCGCCTTGGCCGGCGAGAAGGGAGACTGCGTAACAGGAATCGCCGACGAGGACGACCCGGCCGCGGCTCCAGGACGGCATCTCGATCTGCGCGACCTGGTCGTAGTACACCTCGCGAGGAGGCGGGCAAAGATCGAGGGCCTTGGGCACCGCCCAGCCGAGCGAGTCGTAGTTCGCGCGGAGTGCCGCTCGCGCGTCATCGGGCAGGGTCGGATCCGTCGTGCGGTGTACGGCGAACGCCGCGAGTTTGCCGTCGCGGAGACCGTAGAAGCCCATCTGTCTTCCGATGGTGTCGGTCAGGCAGAACCGCTCCCCCACTTGCGCGCGGATCTCTTCGTCCTCGAAGACGAAGGCCGCCGTGTGGAAACCGAGGTAACGCAAGTACCGGCTTTCGTCACCGAAGACCAGCCGTCGCACGGTCGAATGGATTCCGTCGGCCCCGACCAGCAGGTCGGCTTCGAGCGTCTCGCCGTCCGCCAGGGTGATCCGCACGCGGTCACCGAGGTCATCGACGCCTGTGACGCCGGCGCCGAACCGGACGTCCACTGTGGACGGAAGTTCCGTACGCAGGACGCGTTCCAGGTCGGGGCGCATGATGCTGCGGAGCCTGCCTCGCACCGACTTGGCGAACTGGACGTAGTCGATCGCCGCCCGGCGGCGGCCACGTTCGTCCAGCAAACTCGCTTCGTTCACCTGGTATGCCACGTCTTCGACCTGAGGCAGCAGGCCCATCTCCTCGACCGCGTCGAAGCCGGGGCCGAAGAAGTCGATCATGTAGCCCTGCTCCCGCGTACCCGTGGCACGTTCCAGCACCACGACGTCGACGTCCGACGCCGCGAGCCGGTGCGCCAACGCCAGTCCGGTGATCCCGGCACCGCAGATCGCCACCTTCATCGGGGTTCCTCCCTTTCGGTTCAGCCGACCAGTCTGCGCAGGACGGACGGAGAGATGTCGCGGCCGAGCTCCGGGCCGAGCGCGCGATGCAGCAGAAGCCCGTCCACCGCGGCGAAAAGCACCGCGGCCGTGTCTTCGGCTTCGGCCACGCCACGTTCCGCCAACCAGCCGCCGAAACGGGTGCGCATACCGGCGAGGATTTCACGGATGCCCTCACGCAAGGTGTCGTCGCGGGTCGCGGTGAGGTAGGCCTCGGCGAACAGCAACGACATCGGGTCGGTGCCGGAGTACTCGCCGACCGACGCCAGCAGCGCGTCCACCGCGCCGGCGGGCGTCCCGACGGTTTCCAGTGCCGGTTCGAAGGCGACGGCGACCTCGCGCATCGCCCCCAGTACGGCCTCGATCAGCAAGGCCTGCAGCGAGGGGAAGTGGTAGTGCACGACGCTCGGCGTGACCCCCGCGCGGTCGGCCAGGATCCGGGTGCTGACCGCGGACCAGCCGAGTTCGGGCACGAGCGCGACGGCCGCTTCGAGCAACCGCCGCCGCACGGCCTGACCACGTTCCGCCGCCGGGGATCCTGCCATCATCGCCTCCTAGGGCGTTCGTCCTGTACGACTGCCCTGATCGTATGCCCGGATCCGGTGACGGCGCAAACTCGGTGGTCACAGTGCCGTTCGCCCGACGCGGTAAAAATGACCTCGCCCCGGCTGGGCGCCATCGTGAGGCTTGCTCTTCCGAACTCACTTTGGAGGAACCATGGTCTCGAAGCCCCGCGTCGCACTGGGAGCGCTCGTACTGCTCGTGCTAGGGGGCGGGATGATCGCGTTGCTGGTCGCGCTCGAGGCGGACGCCTTCTGGGTCAAGACCCTGCCGGGCGTCGTGATGGTGGGCGCGGCGGTCTTCGCCCAGTCCCTTGGCTTCTTCAACAAGGCGCCGAAGGACTAGACCGGGGCAACCTTCCCGCCCCACGGCGCGTTCTCCCAGCACAGGGAGGAGGCGCCATGGAGATCATCGTGGTGAACGAACTGGGTGTCCGCGCCGTGGTGCTGACCCTCCGTGCCAAGGGATCGGCGCTTCGCTTCCGGTTGTTCCCCATGGTGCACCTCGGAACACAGGCCTACTTCGACGCGGTCCGGCGACAGGCGAACGACTGCGACGTGGTGGTGGCCGAAGGAGTCGGTGACGCCGGCTCGGTGTCCCGGATGACCGCGAGTTACCGGCTGGCGGCACGGAACAAACGCCTCGGGCTCGTGGTGCAGGACCTGAAGGCCGACAGCTTCACCGTGCCGACGATCCGTCCCGACCTCGATGGTCCGGCGTTCTCCGAGGGCTGGCGCCGCGTCCCGCTCGGTGACCGGCTGATGGTGTCCCTCCTGGCGCCGGCACTGGGCACGTTCCTGCGGGGCTTCGGCACGCGCGGCATGTTGGCGCGGTTCATGACCGTCGACGACGAAGACGACTCCTGGGTCGATTCCGCCGGGGCCATGCCCGAATTCGACGACCTGATCGTCGGCAGTCGGGACAAACTCCTCGTGGACGCGCTGGCCGGACTGCATGAACAGCGCGGGCACGAACCGGTGACGATCGGCGTGGTCTACGGCGCCGAACACATGCGGGCGGTCGTCCGCGAACTCCGTACCCGGTTCGGCTACGTCGTGCGGGACGCGGAATACGTCACCGTGTTCACCCTCTGACGGGAGACCTTCAGACGCGCTGAGGCGCGAAGGTCCGGCGGTAGTCCTGCGGGGAGACCCCGACGACCTTGTGGAAATGGTGGCGCAGCAAGGCTCCCGAGCCGAAACCGCAGCGGCGCGCGACCTCGTCGATGCCCATCGTCGTCTCCTCCAGCAGCGACCTCGCGTGCAGGACCCGTTGCGTCGAAAGCCATCGGTGCGGAGTGGTGCCCGTCTCGGCGACGAACTTGCGGGCGAAGGTGCGCTCGGACATCCGGGCCCGGCCGGCGAGATCGGCGACGGAGTGGTCGTGGGCGATGGTGTCGAGCATCCAGGTGAGCACCGGCTGGAGGCTGTCACCGGTGCACTCCGGGATCGGCACCTCGACGAACTGACGTTGCCCGCCCTCGCGCTGCGGCGGCACCACCATGCGCCGGGCGATCGCGGTGGCCGCGGCGGAGCCGAGTTCGCGCCGGATCAGATGCAGGCAGGCGTCGATGCCTGCGGCCGTTCCGGCGCTGGTGATGATGTCGCCGTCGTCGACGAAGAGGACGTCGGGATCCAGCTGCGCCAACGGGAACCGGTTCCGGAACCTGGTGCTGTGCCGCCAGTGGTTCGTGCAGCGCCGCCCGTCGAGCAGGCCGGCGGCGCCCAGCACGAAAGCGCCGGTGCAGACCGAAAGCAGCGTGGCTCCCCGCGCCGAAACCGCGCGAAGTGCTTCGAGGACCGCGGGCGGATACTCGTCGCGCACGTCGCAGGCGGGGACGACGACGAGGTCCGCGTCCTCGGTCGCTTCGAGACCGTGTTCCGGGGTCACCTTGACGCCGTGGCCGAGGCTGAGCGGCTCCCCCGCGCGCTCCCCGCACACGCGGAAGTCGAGCAGTGGCACTCCGTCATCGGTGCGGTCGTAGCCGAACACCTCGCAGACGACACCGAACTCGAAGGGGGCGAAGTCGTCCATCAGCACCACGGCGACGCTCTTCAGCATGGTCCGAGCATAGCTGGCAGGATCTTGACGCACAACGACAGAACTGCCACTTCTGGCAGGATGTCTCGTGGCGCAAACTTACTGCCATGACCGCAATCATCGTGACCCTCGCCCTGATCGCCCTCGTCACCTACCTCCTGAACCGCAACCACACGCGGCAAGGACGGCCGGACGTCGCCGGTGGCGACCCGCTCACCAGGCCCTTCTGGAGGGGCGGCACCACAGTCTGAAGCCATTTCGAAGGCCACGATGTCGATGACCCGGTGTCACGAGAGACACGTTCCCCGCCGGGGCCGCTGACGAAGCCCGCATCCGCCGAGGTCAAACCGCATATACCGGTTTAAACCTCTTGCCCCGCATTTTCTGCCGGTTACCAGTTTTCTGGTTAGGGTGCAGTGGTGCAAACGGGTTAACTCGGGCGGAAGGAGATCGCGCTGTCATCGGCGCGTGGCTGAACATGAGTTCGCAGGACGGTAAACAAGCGGAAGAAGAGGTAGGCGCGGAGACCGCGACAGACCTCGCCCACGCACCGGATACGACAGGCCCGGGCCATCCGCCCGATGAGCACGTCCCCCTCGACCTCGCCTCCGAACGCCCCGCCAAGACCGACCGGACCGTTTTCGGTGTGGCCGCGGCACTCGCGCTCGCGATCATCGTCTGGGGTGTGCTGGCCCCGGAAAACCTCGCCAGTGTCGCGTCGACTCTGTTGAACGACGCCGTGATCCCGTACGGCGGCTGGGCTTTCGTGCTGACAGCGAGTGGTTTCGTGCTCTTCGCGGTCTGTCTGGCCATAAGCCGCTACGGCCGGATCCCGCTGGGCGGGGACAAGGAACTGCCCGAATTCCGGACGTCGTCGTGGATCGCGATGATGTTCAGCGCCGGCATGGGCATCGGCCTGATGTTCTTCGGGGTGTACGAACCGGTCTCCCACCTCGCGAGCCCGCCTCCGGGAACCGCGGCCCCGAATTCCGACGAAGCCGTCCACACCGCGATGGCGACGACGTTGTTCCACTGGACCGTGCACCCGTGGGCGATCTACGCGGTGGTCGGTCTCGCGATCGCCTACAGCACCTTCCGCAAGGGCCGCACCCAGCTGATCAGTTCGGTGTTCGCGCCGCTGATCGGCAAGCGGCGCACCGAAGGCCCGCTGGGCAAGGCGATCGACATCATGGCGATCTTCGCCACCCTGTTCGGTTCGGCCGCGTCACTCGGCCTCGGCGCGCTGCAGGTCGGTGGCGGGATGGGCGCCGTCGGCTGGATCGACGACCCCGGCAAGGGCCTGCTGGTCGCGATCATCGCGATCCTCACCATCGCGTTCATCGCTTCGGCGGTTTCCGGGGTGGCCAAGGGGATCCAGTGGCTGTCCAACATCAACATGGTGCTCGCCGCGGTGCTCGCGGTGTTCGTGCTGGTGGTCGGGCCGACCGTGCTGATCCTCAACATCGTGCCGGGCGCGATCGGCGACTACTTCCGCGAGCTGGCCGAGATGTCCGGCCGCACCGGGATGACCGGTGGCGACGAGATGCAGACCTGGCTCGGCGGCTGGACGGTCTTCTACTGGGCGTGGTGGATCTCGTGGACGCCCTTCGTGGGCATGTTCATCGCGCGGATCTCCCGCGGCCGCACCATCCGGCAGTTCATCTTCGGGGTCATCGCGATCCCGAGCATCGTGAGCCTGATCTGGTTCGCGATCTTCGGTGGCGCGGCGATCAGCAGGCAACGGGCCGGGACGGACATCGCGGGCGCGGGCAGTGCCCAGTCGGCGACGTTCGAACTGCTCGAGACCCTGCCGTGGTTCATCCCGATCGCGATACTGGTGATGATCCTGGTGTCCATCTTCTTCGTCTCCGGTGCCGACGCGGCGTCGGTGGTGATGGGCACCTTGTCCCAGCGCGGAAGCGTGCATCCGAAGAAGACCGTCGTGATCTTCTGGGGCGTGCTGATGGGCGCCGTCGCGGCGGTGATGCTGCTGGTCGGCGGGAACAAGGCGCTGACCGGTCTGCAGAATCTCACCATCCTGATCGCGGTGCCGTTCGTGTTCGTGATGGTCGGGTTGTGCGTGTCGGTCTGGAAGGACCTGCGCAACGACCCGCTGATGAAGCAGGAAGACGCGATGATGTTGTCGCTGAAGGAACTGCACGAGGAACGCACCAACAGCCACGGCCGCCGTCGAATCCTCGGACGGTCGAAGCAGCGCTCCTGAGCCCGTAAGTACATGAAGGCCCCCATCCTTGCGCCTAGGTACAGGATGGGGGCCTTCATGTACTTCAGGCGCGTCCGATGGCGACGAAGGCGCACAGCGCGAGGTAAGCGAGATCCAGCAGCGCGATCATGGGCTCGCGGCGACGCAGGCGCACGACCACGGCGCCCGCCATGACCAGCGCCAGACCGAGGGCCGCCAGCGGCACGAGCTCCGGCGCGATGTCGAGCAAGGCCGGAAGGATCAGGCCGGCCGCGCCCAGGATCTCGACCAGCCCGATGAACTTCACCGTGCCGGATCCGAACTCCAGCACCCATCCCGCGGCCGATCCCGCCCTGGCGATCGTTTCCCTTCGCAGGAACAGTTTCCCGACGCCGGACACGAGATACATGACGGCAAGCAGCCAGGCGACGATCCACAGTGCGGTGTCCATCAGTGCCCCGCGAACTGGCCCGGCGTGTAGTCGCCCGCCGGCTGCCGGGTGATGACGTTGAGCCGGTTGAAGGTGTTGATGAGCGCGATCTGGGTCACCAGCGCCACGAGCTGCTCGTCGTCGTAGTGCTTGGCGGCGGCCGCCCACGCCTCGTCGGTGACTCCGCTGCCGTCGGCGAGACGGCAGCCCTGTTCGGTGAGTTCCAGCGCGGCGCGTTCGGCCTCGGTGAAGACCGTCGCCTCGCGCCAGCACGCGATCAGGTTCAGCCGGGTCGTGGTCTCCCCCGCGTGCGCCGCGTCCTTGGTGTGCATGTCGAGGCAGCCCGAGCAGCCGTTGATCTGGCTGGCCCGGATGTTCACCAGTTCCCTTGTCGCCAAAGGAAGTTCGCTGCCGTCGAGGACCTTCGCGGCCGAAACGAGGTGCTTCACCAGCTTCGGCGCGAGAGCCGTCTTGAGGAATTCGAGCCGTGCCTGCATGGGATTTCTCCTTCTCGTCGGTGTTCACTTACTTCGACGAGGAGGACTCCCGAGAGGTAACACCCATGGCCGCGAGGCGACGCGGGTCACTCACGGACTCGATTTCGACGATGCGGCCGTCGACGATCGTGCAGGACATCACGCCGAGCAGCTTGCCGCTCTTGCTCCACGACACGATCCCCGCCTTGCCGTCGACCAGCGCGGGACGGGTGGTGACGGCGGCGCGCGCCCCGCGTTGGACCCGCGTGGCCACCTCGGCCGCACCGAGCCGCACGACCTCGCCGTGCCTGCTCCGCGAACGCCACGTCACGTCGGGGTCGAGCACCTCGATCAAACCGTCGAAGTCTCCTTCGCGCGCGGCTGCGAGGAACGCCTCGACGACAGCGCGCTGCCGCGGCTCGTCGGCCGGGCGCTGTCCCCGCACCTTCCGGCGGGCCCGGCTGGCGAGCATCTTGGCCGCGTCGGCGGATTTGCCGAGGATGTCGCCGATCTCGGCGAACGGGACCCCGAAAAGATCGTGCAGTACGAAGGCCAGCCGCTCGGCCGGGCCGAGGGTGTCGAGCACCACCACCAGCGCCACGCCGACCGATTCGGCGAGCAGCGCGTCCTCTTCCGGCGAGTCCTCGAGCACGAGCAGCTCGGGCGGCTCCTCGTAGGAATCCTCGGGGCGGGTCTTGCGGGAACGCAGGACGTCGATGCAGACGCGGCCGACGACGGTGGTCAGCCAGCCGGACAGGTTGTCGATCGTGTCGGCGTCCTGGCTGGCCAGCCGCAGCCAGGCCTCCTGGACGGCGTCCTCGGCGTCCGCGCGCGAACCGAGCATCCGGTGTGCCACGGCCACCAGACGCCCGCGCTGCTCCTCGAACGCGCTGGCCAGGGCTTCGCCGGTCATGTCGATACCTTTCTCGCGCCGAACCCGTCATGGACATGACGAGCGCGACGCGAGAAAGGTAACCGATGGAGCCCTCCTGAATCCGGCTCAGACGTCCCGGATAGGCGTCTTCACGACCTTCTTCATGCCGGGGTTCGACGTCTTCGGCTTCTTCGTCTTGCCGGGTTCGGGCTCCGGCTCCGGTTCCGCGGTCGAGCCGCCGATGCCGGAGTCGATCGCCGCCGTGACGATCAGGTTCCGCTCGTCGGACGAGATGACCTCGCCGTCGAGGAGCTCCTGCGTCACGGCCCGCACGTAGGTCACGAACTGCTCGTTCGACGAGTAGTCCGACTCGTCGTCGATCACGTCGTTGATCGTGCAGCCGTTGCCGGTGTCGCGGTTCTCGACCTGGCTGTCCGCCGTGCCGAGGATCACGGTGTCACGGACGTCGGAGTCCGGGCAGGCGTCCGGGCCCGGCGGCGGGCCGACGATGGTGAACGCGCCGCCCTGTTCCGCCGAGACGTTGCCCGCCTTGTCCGAGGCGCGGTACGCCAGCGTGTGCGTGCCGAGCTCGGTCACCTTCACCGGCGCGGTGTAGACGGTCCAGGCCCCACCGTCCAATTTGTACTCGATCTTGTCCACACCGGACCCGGTGTCGGTCGCGGTCAGGTTGATGGTCGCGTCTTCGATGTACGACCAGCTTCCGTCCAGATCACCGCTCACCACCACCGAAACGGCGGGCGCGGTGCTGTCGTCGCCTTCGACGATGGTGAACGTCGCCGTGCCTTCCGCCGAGACGTTGCCCGCCTTGTCGGTGGCGCGGTACTTCACCGTGTGCGCGCCGACGACGGTGAGCGCGAGCGGCGCCGAGTACGTCAGCCACGGGCCACCGTCCAACTGGTACTCGACCTTGCCGACACCCGAACCGGCGTCGGTCGCCGTGAGGGTCACGGTCGCCTTGCCGACGTAGTTCCCGGCGGTGTCCTTGGTCCCGGTCACCTCGGAGGTCACCGTCGGCGCGGTGGTGTCACTGCTGACGATCGTGAAGTGCGCCATGCCCTCCGGCGAGACGTTGCCCGCCTTGTCCGAAGCGCGGTAGTGGACCATGTGCATCCCCGGCGCGGAGACCGCGACCGGGGCGGTGTACGCGGTCCACGCGCCTTCGTCCACTTTGTACTCGACCTTGTCGACGCCGGTGCCGGCGTCGGTCGCGGTGAGCTTCACGGTGGCGGTGTCGAGGTAGTTGCCCGCGGTGTCCTTGGTCCCCGTCACCTCGGCGGTCACCGTCGGCGGAGTCGTGTCACCGGGCTGCCCGGTGACGACGGTGAACGACGACATCCCCTCCGGTGAAACGTTTCCCACC
Organism: Amycolatopsis sp. lyj-108; assembly: GCF_046549005.1. Taxonomy (NCBI): domain Bacteria; kingdom Bacillati; phylum Actinomycetota; class Actinomycetes; order Pseudonocardiales; family Pseudonocardiaceae; genus Amycolatopsis; species Amycolatopsis sp. lyj-108. The sequence goes on from NZ_JAJPWQ010000011.1 coordinate 152,809, forward strand.
TTGTCCGACGCGCGATAGTGGACCATGTGCGCACCGGCCGCGGAAACCACCACGGGCGCCGTGTACGCGGTCCAGGCACCGCCGTCGAGCTGGTACTCGACCTTGTCCACACCGGACTGGCTGTCCGAAGCGGCCAGGTTCACCGTCGCGGAACCGACGTAGTTCCCGGCGGTGTCCTTGGTGCCGGTGACGTTCGCGGTCACCGTCGGCGGGGTGGTGTCGGCACCGCCGCCGTCGGTGACGACGAACTCGCCGAACATCTTGCTGTGCCCCTGGATCGTGCAGTAGAACCGGTACTTCCCCGGGGTCAGCGTCACCGTCGCCTGGTGCTCGCCGTTCTTCTCGTCATAGGGATTGGCGACGATGTTCAGGGGGACGTCGTGGTTGTAGCCCGGCGTCGACGTGTCGAACGTCAGCGTGTGCGACATCGTCGAGCCGAGCGCTTCGGTGTTCTTGAACAGGATCGTGGTCTCGCCGGCCACCGCGGTGGCCGGCGCGCTGAGGTAGTGGTCGGTGCTGTCGCCCGCGGTCCATTCCAGGGTCTGGACAGGGGCGGCGACGGCGGGGGCGGAGGAGCTCGGTAACACCATGCCCAGTATCGCGAGCGCCGCGGCGAGCAACGCCGCGACGAGGGTTCTTGGGGACATCGCAGGGAAACCTTCCGTACAGGGGAGGCCGGCCGGGCACGCGAAACCCGCGCGCCCGGCCGGCTTTCGCGCTACAGCTGCCGCACCCGGATGTTGCGGAACTCCATCAGGTCGTTGTCACCGTGGTTCTGCAGACCGATGAACCCGCTGACGAACTGCCGGAAATCGGTCGACGGGTCGCCGGCCCGCGACGAGTTGATCCCCGGCGCGTTCTCGAACTCGTTGATCACGACACCGTTGCGGATGATCGTGTACTTCTGCCCGACGACCTTGACCTCGTACTCGTTCCAGGTCCCCTTCGGCTTCACGCCCGCCTGGTCCAGCGGCCGCGGGTCGAAGTTGTAGATCGACCCGGTCTTCTGCGGTTCGCCGGCGGCCCCGTCGTACAGCTGGACCTCGTGGCCGCAGTAGATCGCGACCCAGGCCTGCGACGTCTTCGCGGAACCGACGGTGCCGCAGCTGCCCGGCGGACGCTGCTCCACCGGCGTGCGCGGATCCGGGAACCGGACGAACACACCGCTGTTGGCACTGCCTGTCGGCGCGATGTCCTTGAACTGCAGCTTCACCGAGAAGTTGCCGAACTGCCGTGCGGAGTACCACAGCATGCCCAGCCCGCCCGACGGTCGCAGTGACCCGTCCGGCTGGATGGCGAACTGCCCGGACGGCGCCTGCGACCAGTTGCGGAACGATTCGGGCGTGCCGTCGTAGATCGCGTCGTAGCCGGTGACGCCCTTGTTGCCGATGGGCGACGCGGCGGCCGCGGCGTTGATCTTGTCCGACTCGGCCGCGTTCAGCACGCCGAGATCGCCGAGCCGGTCCACGGCCTGGGTGACGTGGTTGACGAAACCGGCGTGGGAGGTCCACGTGCTCTCGTCGTCGATCATGTCGTCGACCGTGCAGCCGCCACCGGCGTTCCGGTTGGTCACCCCGGTGTCGGTGTCGCCGATGGTCACCGTGGCACCGGAATCCGCCACGAGACACCCGATGCTCACCGAGTTCCGCGCGGTCACCGTCTCACCGTTCGCATAGGTCACGGTCAGCTTGGCGGTGTACAGCCCGGTGCGCGGGTAGGTGTGCCGCGGGTCGGGCTGGGTCGAGATCGTGCCGTCGCCGAACTCCCACCGGTAGGAGACGCCGCCGGACTTCGACCCGGTGAAGGCCGCGGTGAGCGGCTTGTTCTGCACCATGGTCGACGCCGCCGCCGCGGACGGGGTCGCCTCGCCGCCGGTGTAGCTGATCTTCAGCAGCTTCTGGTTGTTGGTCAGGGTGAAGAAGCCGCCGCCGTAGTCGAGCACGTACAGCGCGCCGTCCGGCCCGAACTTGGCGTCCATCCACTGGTTCAGCTTGGTGTCGCCGCCACCGGTCGGGATGATCTGCCGCACGGTTTCGGCGAACAGCGGCGGATCCTGCTTCGGGACGCCGTTCGGGTCGACGGTGACCGCGATCCGGTTCTGCCCGTTGCTCTGGTCACCGATGAACCACTTGTCGTTCCAGTACGACGGCCACGCCACCCCGCTGTTGGTGTTGACCAGTTCGCGGTGGTACGTCGGCCCGGTCATGACCGCCTGGCCGCCGCCCTTGAGGTAGGGCTGCGTGTAGGTGGCCTCGGCCGCGTTGTACGTCGGGACGGAGCTGTTGGGCCGGTTGGGGAACACCGGTCCGCCGCCGTCCGGCGAGTACCAGATCATGTTCTTCTTGACCGGCGGCAGGTTCACCAGGCCGGTGTTGCGCGGCGAGGTGTTGACCGGGTTGTCGCAGTCGTACCAGCCGGTGAGCACCGCGGCGTCGGTGCTGCTGCGGTCACGGTACGGCTGCTTGTTGCCCATGCAGTACGGCCAGCCGTGGTTGCCGGCCTCGGTGATGATCGTGGCGGTCTCGTACTTGGCCGGGCCGAGTTCCGGGCTCGGCGAGCTCGCGTCCGGGCCGACCCACGCGGCGGTCAGCCAGTTGGTCTTCTTGTCGACTTGCAGACGCGAGATGTTCCGCACGCCCATCACGTAGATCTCGGGCCTGGTCTTGTTCCCGGGGTCGTTCGCCTCGGGGAACAGGTTGCCCGCCGGGTTGGTGTAGGTACCGTCGGCCTCGGGGTGGATCCGCAGGATCTTGCCGTTGAGGTCGTTGGTGTTACCGGAGGTGCGACGCGCGTCCTGGAACGAGACGCCCTTGTAGTCCTGGGTCCAGTTGTTGCCGGAGTACCCGTTGGAGCCCTGCGACGAGTTGCTGTCACCGGAACCGATGTACAGGTTTCCGTCCTTGTCGAAGTCCATCCCCCCGCCCGCGTGGCAGCAGCTGTGGACCTGGACGTCCCACGACAGCAGGTCCTTGCGGGTCGCCTGGTCCAGCGTCTGGTTCTTCAGGTCGTAGGTGAACCGCGAGACCGTGCGCTTGCCGATCCGCTTGTCGATGTCGACCGACGCGTGCGGCATCCAGTAGGCGTACATGAAGCCGTTCTCGCTGAACTTCGGGTCCAGCACGAGACCGAGGAGGCCTTCCTCGTTCTTGACCAGTTCGTCGCCGCTGCCGCGGTTGCCCATCACCTTCAGGGTGGTGAGCAGCTTCGGCTTCTTGGTGACCGGGTCCCACTGGTGGATCGTGCCGCAGCCGGCGCCGATCTCGGGGTTGGTCCAGTCGTTCGGCGCGGGCACCGAGTTACCGGCGCAGGCCGCGCGGCCGATGTAGAAGACGCGGCCGTTCGGCGCGATGGTGAGCCCGTGCGGCTCGCCCATCTGGTCGAGCTGGCCGGTCTGGTTGATCCCGGTCAGGCGTTCGACCTTGTAGTTGGCCGCGATCCCCGCCTTGCAGTCACCGCGCACCATGCCGGTGGTCCACTTCAGCGCGCCGAGGATGTGGCTGCGGAACTGGGCTTCGCCGTAGCTCGCCTCGGTCCGGCCCATCCCGGTGTAGAAGGAGCGGCCGCCGTCGTAGTCGCGGCACCACGAGACCGGGTGGAAGGCGCCGTTCGCGCCGACGCCCGGCTTGTAGGTCGATTCCTCGACCTGCGCGACCGTGTGCACGGTGCCGACCGGGTTGACCTCCCAGTTGAGCCACCGGTCGGTGCGGACCCACTTCTGCGGCAGTCCGGCGGTGGCCGGGTTCGCCTTGTCGAGGACGTCGACCGTCGCCTCGGCCGGCGGAGCCTCCGGCGGCGGCGGGGTGGTCGAGTTGTCCTTGTACAGCTTCCAATCGGCCAGCTGGATGAGCGGGTCACCGGCGTTGGCGGTGATGTTCAGCCGGTAGTTCGCGTACGCCGTGGTGTTGGCGAAGGTGAACTTGCGGCTCACGAACCGGTCGGCGAACGTCTCGTTGGTACGAGTGTCCAGATCGGTCCACGTCGTCCCGTCGTTGGATCCCTGCAGGGTCCAGCTCTTGGGGTCACGGCCGGCGAAATCGTTCGCCGACACGAGGTCGTAGCTGCTCACGGCGACCGGGGCGGCCATCTTGTAGGCGACCCAGCCGGTCGGCTGGAACGTCAGCCACTTGGTGTTCTCGTTGTTGTCGGCCAGCTTTTCCTTGGTCTCGTTGGGCGGGTTCTCCGCGCTCGCGGTGACCGAGGCGACCGCCTCCGGCGTGGGACGCGCCCCCACCGGACGGGCCCCGATCAGCCCGGAGAACCACTGCGAACCGTCCTGGGCCCGCGCGGCGTCCGACAGGCCGAGGAATCCGCCGCCCGCCTTCATGTAGGCCTGCAGCGAGGTTTCCTGGTCGCGGTTCAGTGTGATGCCTTGTGCGGACAGGAAAACGACGCCGCGGTACTTCGCGAGGTTGGCCTGCGTGAACACCGCGGGGTCCGAAGAGGACGAAACGGAGATGCCGTTCGCCTGGCCGAGGCTCGAGATCGCGTCCGTGGCGCGCAGGACGGGATCCTTCTGGTCCGCGGCGGTGCCGTGGAAGACCAGGACGTTGATCGGGACGTTCGTCGCGGCTTCGGCGGTCACCGGTGCGATGGCCAGCGGAAGCCCGGAGGTGACGACGGCGCCGACCGCCAGTGCGGCCAGCGAACGTCTGCGGAGCCGACGTTGCGAAAATACTCGTCTCAAGTTCTCGCTCCTTTCGAAGTCTAGTGGTGGTGGGTCGAAGCGCCGGTGGCGTCCGGAGTGGACGTCGGGTGCTGGTGTCCCTTGAAGCGGTCGATCGCCGCCTGGGCGCCCGCGGGCATCCCGCCGTCGGCGTTGCGGACCAGGAACACCCCGGACATGCCGTCGTCCGAGTGCTGCTGGACGTGGCAGTGGTACATCCACGCGCCCGGCCCGACGCCGTCACCCGCGATCACCTGGAACCCGAAGGAGTTGCCCGGGTCGAGGGTCTTGTTGTCGAGGATCGGAGCGTTGTCGGTCGCGCTGGTGAGCATGCCGGTGCGGGTGTCCGCCCAGCGGTGCGCGTGCAGGTGGAAGGTGTGCATCAGGTTGCCGTGCCCGATGCAGATGAACTCGACGCGTTCGCCGAGGTTCGCCTCGAAGATCGGCGTGTTCGGGGCGACCTGGTGGTTGATCCACATTTCGGTGAACACCACGGTGAACTGCTTGCTGGGCAGCAGATCCCCGCGTTTGCGCACGATCAGGCCGCCGTAGAGCCCCTTCATCAGGCCCACGGTGCCGTGGTCGCCGCCGAACGCGTGGTCGTGGTAGTGCCAGTACCCCGCGCTGCCGGGCATCCAGAAACCGTTGGCCGCCTGGTAGGCCGTCCGGGTCTTCCAGGTGTAGGTCTTGGTCTCGTACGGCTTGTTGAAGGAATCGTTGAACGGCGAACCGTCCGACTTGGTGTCGTAGTTGACACCGTGCGGGTGAATGGAGAGCCGCTGGTCGGTGTTGTTGACCAGCTCGATCACCAGCGTGTCGCCCTCGTAGCACTCCAGGAGCGGCCCGGGGATCGTCGGCTTACCGGGCTCGAGCCCGTAACCGACCCGGGTCGAACCGGGAACGTAGTCGGCGTAGACGGTGATGTTGCGGGTCATCCCGGCCGCGGCGGCCGGTGCCGAACCGGCGCTCGCGCTCACCACGACCGGGGCGATGACCCCTGCCGCGGTACCCGCGAGCATCGATCTGCGGGACAGCCCGCGTTTGTTCTTGTCCATTGTGGATTCCCCAGCTAGAAGCGGACGTTACGGAGATAGGTGAATCCGGTCTGGGCGGTGCTCAGGGGATCCGTGGGGTTGTCGTGCTCGACGATGTACTCGGCGAGGTGGGGACGGGTGTGGGAGAAGATGCGGGGGAAGTCGATGACGCCCTTGCCGGGATCGACCATCTTCCCGTCCGCGGTCCGGTCCTTGACGTGGTACTGCACCACGCGCGGGCAGTGCTGCCGGTACAGCGAAACCGGGTCCATCCCGCCTTCCACCGCCCAGAACAGGTCGATCTCCAAGTGCACGTAACGCGGGTTCGTGTTCCTGGTGAGCACGTCGTACGGGCGCACGCCGTCGATGGGCGCGAACTCGTGCGCGTGGTTGTGGTAGCCGAGCGGAATACCGGCCTGGCGGAACTTCCGTGCCGCCGTGTCCATCCGGACGGCGAACTGCTTCCAGCCGTCGATGGTGTCGAAGTTCGCCCACGGCACGTTGGCGCGGGTGTTCCCGAGGACCTTCGCGTCCGCGATGGTCTTGTCGAGGTCACCGTCGATGCCGGTGTGCGTGGACGTCGCCTTGATGTGGTTCTTGTCCAGCAGACCGCGGAACTCTTCGGCCGAGCGGCCGTAGGTGCCCGCCAGTTCGACCTTCCGGTAGCCGATGTCCGCCAGCGCGGACAGGGTTCCCGGCAGGTCGGCCTGCAACGCGGTGCGCAGGGAGTAGAGCTGGATGCTGATCTTCTCCACCGGGACACGGCCTCGACCGTGGTGGCCGTGTCCCTGGGTCTCAGTGGTCGCGTTCGCAAAACCCGGCAGGGCTACCGCCGCACCCACCGCGACCGCCGCCGTCGCCGCGCCGCGGAGGAGCGCCCGTCGAGAGTGGAACTGCTCAGCTTCTTCACCGCACATGAAACCGCCCTCACTTCTGGTTGCTGAAAGCCGCGTCGAAGGCCGCCGACGGCTTGTCGAACAGGAGCCCCCGAAGAAAGGTCACGGCTTCCGCCGCGCCCCGGAGCCGGTCCATGCCGGCGTCCTCCCACTCCACCGAGATCGGACCGGCGTAACCGATCGAATTCAGTGCGCGGAAGCAGTCCTCCCAAGGCACGTCGCCGTGCCCGGTCGAAACGAAGTCCCAGCCGCGTCGGGGATCTCCCCAGGGGAGATGCGAGCCGAGCCGTCCGTTCCGTCCGTCGAACCGCTTCCTGGTGTCCTTGCAGTCCACGTGGTAGATCCGGTCGGCGAAGTCGAGGATGAAGCCGACCGGGTCGAGGTCCTGCCAGATGAAATGCGAAGGATCCCAATTGAGCCCGAATGCCGGACGGTCGCCGACAGCTTCGAGCGCACGTTTCGTGGTCCAGTAGTCGTACGCGATCTCCGACGGGTGGACCTCGTGGGCGAACCGCACGCCCACCTCGTCGAAGACGTCGAGGATCGGGTTCCACCGGTTCGCGAAGTCGGTGTAGCCGTCGTCGATGACCGCCTGCGACACCGGCGGGAACATCGCGACGTACTTCCACGTCTTCGAACCGGTGAAGCCGATCACCGTGTCCACACCGAGTTTCGCCGCCGCGCGGGCGGTGTCGGCCATTTCCTTCGCCGCCCGCTGCCGGACGCCTTCCGGTTCACCGTCGCCCCACACCCTGGACGGGATGATGGCCTGGTGGCGTTCGTCGATCGGGTCGTCACAGACGGCCTGGCCGACGAGGTGGTTGGAGATGGCCCACACCTTGAGGCCGTGCTCGGCGAGCAGCTTCAGGCGGCCGGGTACATAGTCCTCTTCGGACAGTGCGCGGTCGACCTCGAAATGGTCGCCGGAACAAGCGATCTCGAGGCCGTCGTAGCCCCATTCGCTCGCGAGCCTGCACACCTCGGTGAACGGGAGATCCGCCCACTGACCGGTGAACAAGGTGATCGGACGACTCATCAGTTCTCCTCGAAGGTGATCGCGTCTACGTCGAACAAGCCGCCGGAACCGCCCTTGAACACGAGGAACAACGGGCCGGTGCCGCCGGGGTCGGTGATGGCGGAGGCCGGGATGTCGGCATAGGTGTCCCAGCCGCCGGTGTTGGCGACGGTGACCGTCTGGACCAGCGGCCCGTCCACCGCGCCCGAGCGGACCTCGATCGTGCCGCCCGCGCCGCCGGAGGAGACCCGGTAGCCGATGCCGCGGACACCCACGAGGTTCACCGGGTCGAATTTGATCCAGTCACCGGCTTCGATGTGGCCGACGCGTTTGCCGCCACTGGCGCCGTCGTGCCCGACGACCTCGATCCCGCTGGACTGGGTGTAGAACTCGGCCTGCTTCAGCTTGGGCTGCAGGAGGGACTCCGCCTCGCCGGTGAGCGCCGGAACGCCGTTGGCGCCGTTGTCGGTGTAGCTGGCGTTGATGACGCCGAAGACGTTGGCGTCCGCGCCGTGGCCCTCGTCGGCGGGTGTGGCGATGGTGCCTTCACAGCCGGTCGCGCGGCTGAGCGGATGCCCGTGTCCCTCGTGGCCGAGGATGTACTCGACAGTGACCTTCGAGCAGTCGATCGGGTTGTCTTCGGCGTCGGTGACCTCGACCTTGAACGGGACCGTGTCCCCGAAGCTGAACACGCTGCCGTTGACCGGCGTCTTCAGCGTGACCACCGGCGCGGTGTTGCCGACGGTGACCACCACACTCGCGGCCCCGGTCAGCCCGGTGGAGTCGGTGACTGAAAGCTTCGCCGTGTACTGGCCGTTCGCGGCGTAGGTGTGGGAAACCGGAGCCGCCTCGGTGGAGTCGGTGGTGCCGTTGCCGTCGAAGTCCCAGGCGTAGGTCAGTGCCTGGCCGTCGGGGTCGTTCGTCCCGGCCGGGTCGAACTTCACGGTCAGCGGTGCCTGTCCGGACGTCTTGTCCGCCGCCACCTTGACCTCCGGCGTCCGGCGGCCCTTGGTGTAGTCGATGCGGTAGACGGCGGATTCCTTGGAGCCACCGAAGTAACCGGTGCCGTAGTCGAGGACGTACATCGCGCCGTCCGGGCCGAACTCGACGTTCATCGGGCGGACGAGGTCCATCGAGTCGAAGAACGGCTTGATGGCGCCGCGTTCACCGTTCGGGCCGACGGTGATCTCCTTGATCCAGCTGCGTTCCCATTCGTAGGCGAAGGTCTTGCCGTTGAAGTACTCCGGGAACTTGGTCTGCGACGGGTTCTTCGCGTCGTACTGGTAGACCGGTCCGCCCATCGGCGACTCGGGACCGGTGCCGAACTCGGGAACGGAACCGCCGTCGTAGGGGATCCACGCCTTTTCGACCGGCGGCAGATCGGTCAGCCCGGTGTTGCGCGGGCTGGTGTTCTTCGGTTTGGCGCAGTCGAACGCGGCGCCGGACTGTTTGGTGGCGAAGTCGTAGTCGATGAACGGCTGGTTGTCGCCGACGCAATACGGCCAGCCGAAGTTGCCCGGCTTCTTGATCAGGTTGAACTCGACCGTGCCGCCGGGACCGCGCTGGGGGTCGGCCGCACCCGCGTCGGGGCCGTAGTCGGCGAGGTGGATCCAGCCGGTCTTGCGGTCGACGGCGAACCGGAACGGGTTGCGGAAGCCCATCGCGTAGATCTCGGGCTTGGTCTTGGCCGTGCCGCGCGGGAACAGGTTGCCCTTGGGGACGGTGTACTTGCCATTCGCCCCGACCTTGATCCGCAGCACCTTGCCGCGCAGGTCGTTGGTGTTGCCGGAGGTGCGCTGCGCGTCGTAGACCGGGTTGCGGTCGGCACGTTCGTCGATCGGGGTGTAGCCGTCGGAAGAGAACGGGTTGGAATCGTCCCCTGTGGACAGATAGAGGTTGCCCTGTGCGTCGAAGTCGATCTCGCCGCCGGCGTGGCAGCAGATGCCGCGTTCGGCCGGGACCTGGAGGATCTTCTGCTCGCTGGCGAGGTCGAGGTTGTTGTCGGTGGTGAGTTTGAACCGCGAGAGCTGGTTGTAGCCCTTGAAGGGTTCGAAGTCCGCCGGGGTGCCGTTCTGCGGGGCGTCACCGGCAGGGGTGTTGAGCTTGGGCGCGTAGTACAGGTACACCCAACGGTTCTTCGCGAAGTCCGGGTCGATGGCGACACCCTGGAGGCCGTCCTCGTCGTGGTTGTAGACGGGGATCGTCGCGGCCAGCTTCGTGGTGGCGCCGGAACTGGTGTACCAGACGCGGCCGTCGCGCGAGGTGTGCAGGACGTCGCGGTTGGGCAGCACGGAAAGCGCGATCGGCTCGCCGGTCTTCTCTTCGCCCTTGGCGAGGGTGATCTGGTCGAAGTCCGCGTCGACCGGCTGTTCCTCGGTCTGCTCGGCGCAGCCTGCCGCGCTCAGCTTGGTGGCGTACTTGATGCCTCCCGCCAGATGCTTGCGGAAAGCCGGTTCGGCGTAGGACTCCTTGGTGTGCCCGCCACCGGTGTACCAGGAGCGGCCGCCGGAGTTCTCGTGGCACCAGGCGATCGGATGATCGCCCATGGCGCCGTCGCCGGGCTGGTAGCTCTTCTCGTCCAGGCTCGCGAGCACGTGGACATTGCTGCGCGGGTTCTCGCGGTAGTTGTACCACTCGTCGGTGCGCGGCCACGTCTCCGGCAGGGCATGAGTGGACACGTGGTCGTGGTCTTCGACCTTGACGTCCGCCTTTTGGATCTGCGGGTGGGACTTGAAGTACGCGCCGACCAGCTCGCCATACCAAGGCCAGTCGTACTCGGTGTCGGAGGCGGCGTGCACGCCCACGTACCCGCCGCCTCCCTTCACATACCGCTCGAACGCGGCCTGCTGCTCCGCGTTCAGCACGTCACCGGTGGTGGAAAGCCAGACCACCGCGTTGAAGCGCTTGAGGTTCGCGTCGGTGAAGGCCGCCGCGTCCTCGGTGGCCTCGACCCCGAAGTGGTTCTGCGCACCCAGTTCCTTGATCGCCTTGATCCCGTCGGGGATCGAATCGTGCCGGAAGCCCGCGGTCTTGGAGAACACGAGCACCGTCGCCGCTTCATGCGCCGATGCGGTTTGCAGCGGTAGCGCGACGCCTGTCAGAGCCGTGACCATCGACGTGACGAGCACGCCTAGTCGTCGTTTCAAGGACATAGCAGTAGCGATCCTTTCGATGAGCGGCGGCGATCAAGGAAGGGGATGCGGGTGGAGCGTCCTTTCCGGGGGGAGGGGTGGGAGGGGAGGGCGGCGGTGGGTGGTGGGGCGCGTTGGTCGTGAGTGGTAAGTGTCGTTAGAACGTCACTTGCCACTCACGACCAGCTGGACCGGGCGGCTCGCTGGGCCTGAGCCGATTCGAGGTGTCGCGAAAGCCACTTTCGGGACGTCAGGCGTCGCGAAAGTGGCTTTCGCGACACGCACCGACCACACCACCCCGCCACCTCCTCTACTTCAGGCCTTGCAGGGAAAGGAGCAGCGGATGTACGTCCGTCGCCCCCACACGTCCGGACGGCTGGAAGGCCGGATCGGAGCACAGCAGCACCGGACCGTCCTCGGCGGAGTCCGGCAGCCGTCCGTGCGAGCCGCGCACCCAGCGCGGATCGGTCGGGACGACGTCCATCGCGTACCGGAGCCCGGCGAACTTCTTCGCCAGGTTGAGCCCGGCCCGCGCCTTGGCGAACTTGTCCTCCGGGTCGAAGAACAGCTCGGCGGGGTCGTAGCCCGGTTTGCGGTGGATCTCGACGCCGCGCGCGAAGTCGGGCTTCCGCTCGTCGTCGAGCCAGTAGTAGTAGGTGAACCACGAGTCCGGCTCGGCGACCGCGACGAGGTCGCCGGCGCGCTCGTGGTCCAGCCCATAACGAGCCTGCGCCTCGCGGTCGAGCACCTCGTCGACGCCGGTCAGTTCGCCGACGATCGAGCGAACCCGCTCCACGTCGGCGGAGTCGCGGACGTAGACGTGCGCGACCTGGTGGTCGGCGACGGCGAACGCGCGCGACGCCCACGGGTCGAGGTACTCCATGCCCGCCTGGGTGTAGACCTCCAGCAGGCCCTCACGCCGCAGCGCGCGGTTGATGTCGACCGGCCTGCTGACGTTCGTGATCCCGTACTCGCTGAGCGCGACCACGGTCCCCCCGGCGTTGCGGGCGTCGTCGAGCAGCGGCGCGAGCGCGTCGTCCAGTTCCCGTGCCGCCAACGCGGCCTGCGGCGCGTCGGGTCCGAAGCGCTGCAGGTCGTAGTCCAGATGCGGGACGTAGGTCAGCAGCAGGTCGGGGCGCTTCTCCCGCAGGATCTGCCGGGACGCGCCGATCACCCACTTGCTCGACTTGATCGACGCGGTCGGGCCCCAGTACTGGAACAGCGGGAACTCCCCCAGCGCGCCGGTCAGCTGGTCGTGCAGCTCGGGCGGCCGCACGTAGGCGTCCGGCGATTTGCGGCCGTCGGCGTGGTAGATCGGCCGCGGGGTCACCGTGACGTCGGTGCTCATCCCCATCGCGTACCACCAGCAGACGTTCGCCGACGTGTAACCGGGATGCGCCGCCCGCGCGGTCTCCCACAGCTTTTCGCCGTCGACGAGCCGGTTGTGCTGACGCCACAGGAAGATCTCGCCCAGCTCGCGGAAGTACCAGCCGTTGCCGACGATCCCGTGCTGCGCGGGCATGAGCCCGGTGAGGAACGTCGACTGCGCGCTGCAGGTGACCGCGGGCAGCACCGTGCCCAGTTCCGCCTGCCAGCCGTCGCGGGCGACGGCGGACAGGTTCGGCATGTCCCGCAACGCCTTCGGGGTCAGCCCGACGACGTCGATGACGACCAGCGGCTTCATGCGGAAACCCCTTCCTTGACGAGGTTCGCCTGTGCCCATTCGAGTTCCGCGGCGATTCCGCCGACGAGGTCGCCCGCGTCCGGGAGCACGCTCCAGGTGTAGGTCTCGACCTCGATATGCGGATCGCCCGTCAGCCCGGCGGCGACGGTGCGCAGGACGTCCGTGGTGGTGGACAGCGGCGCGGCCGGGGCCTGGTGCAGCGGCATGTGGAAGTGCACGCGCCACGGCCGGTCACCAGGCAGGTCGGTCCACGCGTCGGGCAGGTCGTCGGCCTTGCGCACGACACCGTCGGCGCCGAGCTCCCGGACCTGGTGCAGGTAACGCGGTTCCGCGAACGCGGCCAACGCCTCACGAGCTTCGGCGGGATCTTCGACGTGCAACGCGGCGGAGGCCTGCACCTTGACGATGTCCACATCGGACTTCGCGATCGCGGCCAGTGTCTCCGCCGGGTCGGCGAACGAGACCGCGAGGTGACAGGTGTCCAGGCACAGCCCGACGTACTCCGGGTCGACGCGGCCGGAAAGCCAGCCGAGCGCGTCTGCCACGGTGTCGAGCACACAACCGGGCTCAGGCTCGACGGCCAGCTTGATCGGCCGGTCACCGATCGCCAGGACGACCTCGGCGAAGGCCTCGGCCGCACGGCGGTCGTCGTGCTCGGACCACGGCTCGCGCCACGCGAGCGGCAAGGTGGAAATGCTGCCGTATGTGGCGTCCTCGGCGAGCAGATCGGAGAGCACGTTCACACAGTCGATCGTGTACGCGACCCGGTCGGGATTCGTCCACTCAGGACGGTAGACCGCGTGCTTGACGACGTCGTCGTGAAAACCGCCGTACGGGAACGCGTTCAGCGTGTACACCGAAAGCCCGCGGGCGTCGAGTTCGGCACGGAAACGCTTACGTGCACCGGTGTCTTCGGCGAGCCCGCGCGCGACCGGCGCGGAAAGCCACAGTCCGACGCCGAGCCGATCGGCGCCCAGCCGCTCACGCACCGGGAGCGCGTACCGCTCCAGCTGCGCGACGATGCCGTCGACGTCTTCGGCGGGATGGACGTTCGTACAGTAGGAGATCATTTGCGGGCACCTCGCAGGACCGAGTTGCCCTCGAACGTCGCCGCCTCGCCGGTGAAACCGGGCAACGGGTCGAGGGTGAGCCTGCCGCTCAGGCCGTAGAAGTCGACCGGGTTCTGCCACAGCACCTTGTCGACGTCGGCCTCGGTGAACCCGCCGTCGAGCATCGCCTGGCCGGTCTTGGCGGTCTTCAGCGGATCGGAGCGGCCCCAGTCGGCGGCCGAGTTGACGATCATGTTGTCCAGCCCGTACTGGCGCAGGATCTCGACCATCCGGTGCTCGTCCATCTTGGTGTCCGGGTAGATGGAGAAGCCCATCCAGGCACCGGAATCCTTGACCAGCTTGACGGTGACCTCGTTGAGGTGGTCGACGACCACACGCTCCGGCGCGACACCGGCCTCACGGACGACGTCGAGGGTGCGCTTGGTGCCTTCCAGCTTGTCCCGGTGCGGGGTGTGCACCAGGACGGGGAGGTCGTGCTCCAGCGCCATCGCGAGCTGCAGCGAGAAGACCTCGTCCTCTTCCTTGGTCATCGAGTCGTAGCCGACCTCGCCGACCGCGACCACGCCGTCCTTGGCCAGGTACCTCGGGAGCACGTCGAGCACCTCGCGGCAGCGGGGGTCGTTGGCCTCCTTGGGGTTCAGCGCGATCGTGCAGTGGTGCCGGATGCCGAACTGGGCGGCGCGGAACCGTTCCCAGCCGATGAGCGCGTCGAAGTAGTCGGTGTACGAGCCGACGCTGGTGCGCGGCTGCCCCAGCCAGAACGCCGGCTCGACCAGCGCGCGGACACCGGCCGCGTACATGGCTTCGTAGTCGTCGGTGGTCCGGGAGGACATGTGGATGTGGGGATCGAAGATGCGCACTGGCTAGTTCTCCTTGAGGAGTTCGAGGGCGTCGGCGGGTACGTCACGTCCGGCCGCCCTGCGTTCGTCGGCGAAGTCGGCGAGCATGCGCCTCAGCTCGGCGTCCGCGCGGGATTCGAGATCCGCGACGGCGGCCAGCGGCACACCGACGAAGACGCATTTGAGGACGCCGTGGCGCCAGGTGTGGTCGTCCAGGAACCGGGCGAAGGCACCCATGGCGGCGGCGACCAACCTGATGTCGTTGGCGCGCAAGGCGTCCTCGACCAGTTTGATCCCGGCATCGGTGACTTCGGCGCCCGGCGACTCCAGTGAGTTGAGCGCCCGCAGGACCCCGCGCCGCTCGGCGTCGTCGCCGTAGCGGTAGAGATCGCGCAGTTCCGCGGCCAGCGCGGCGTCGCCGAGGACGTCCGCCAAGACAGTCACGAGCCGGACCCGTGCCCGGTCGTCGACGGTGCCGTGGACCAGGCCCTGCGGATCGCTGTCCGGCCGCAGCGCGGCACGGCCGACCTCGCGGCCGACGGCAGGGAAGATCGAGCCGATCACCGACGGCTTCTCCCGGATCCGGCGTTCCGCCTTGGCCGACCACGTCTGCGGCATCGCCTCGGTGAGCGCCTCGAAAGCCCGCCGCGCGGTGTCCGGCGCCGCGTGGCTGTGCCGGGGCAGTTCGACCGCGGCCAGCCCGGTGTAGCCGATCTCCGCCAGCGCGGCGAGCGTCCCTGGCAGATCCAGGTGCCCGTCGCCGAACTCCAGATGCTCGTGGACTCTCGGCAGCATGTCGTCCAGCTGCACGTTCCACAGCAGCGGACCGGCGAGGCGGACGCACTCGGCCGCGTTCACCGGCTCGACGGCGACGCAGTGCCCGACGTCGAGCGTGACGCCGAACAGCTCCGGCTCGCCGAGTTCCTTGCGCAGGTCGAGGACCTGGCTCAGATGCTGTACGAGGTGGCCGGGTTCGGGTTCCATCGCCAGCCGCACGTTCAGCCGCGCGGCGTGCTCCAGTACCGCCGCGACCCCCTCGCGCAACCGGGACCAAGCGACATCCTTGTCCCCTGTGCTGTCCAAAATCGACACACCGGACCAGAACGAAACGCAGTCGGCACCGAGGTCCCCGGCGATCCGCATGGCCCGTTCCAGGAAGTCGATCCGGAGCGCGGGGTCGTCCGACAGCAGGGTCGGCGAGTGCTTGCGCCACGGGTCGAGCAGGTACCGCGCGCCGGTTTCGACGACGACGCGGTTCAGGCCGAGCGCCGAAAGCCGCGAGGCCACGTGGTCGACCTGTCGCGCCAGATCGTCGGCGAACGGGTCGAGGTGGTCGTGGTCCAGCGTCAGCGCCACCCCGGTGTACCCGAGGTCGGCGATGATCGCGAGGGCGTCGTCGAGGCGGTGGTTGGAGAAGCCGTTGGTGCCGTATCCCAGCGAGAACGTCATGTGGGGCTCACCTTCCGCGACAGCTTGCGGGCGATCGGCAGCGCGGCCGCGACCAGCACGGCCCCCAGTACCGAGCCCTTGGCCGTGATCGCCGCCTGGAGCGGGACCATGCCGTGGATGCCGGACTTCGTCGCCGAGCGCACGGACTTCGCCGACGGGTCACGGACGGCGTCCGCCTGTGCCCTCCCGACCAGGCCCGCGTAACCCGAACCCGCCGCCATCGAGGCCGCGCGATGCCAGCCGCCCCGTGCCGGTCCGGTCAATGCCAACGTTGTCGCCGCGCAGCTGGTGGCCAGTGCGGCACGAGCCGTCCCCGGTTTCGCGCCGTGCACTTCCCCGGTGGACAACGCCGTGACACCGAGCGTGTGGACGCCGACCGCCGCCGCGGCGGTGAGAGCCTTCTTCGGAGAGTCGCCGGCGCCCAGCAGGACGTCGAGGGTGCGGCAGGCCGCCATCGCCACCGGTCCGGCCGGGGTCGGTTTGAGCACGGTGTCGTAGGCCCACACCGCGCCCGCGAGCGGGACCGCGACCCGCATCGCCTGCCGGCCGCCGCCGAGCGCTGCCAGGCCAAGTCCGGCAGCGGTCAGCGCGGCCCCGGTGGTGAGCGCCGCGCCGGCACTCACCCGCCCGGACGGGATCGGCCGCTCGGGACGCTCCACGGCGTCGAGCTTCCGGTCCGCCCAGTCGTTGAGGGCCATCCCGGCCCAGTAGAAGGCGACCGAGGACAGCGGCAGCAGCAGCCGTCGCCCGGTCATCTTGAGCCCCGCCGCGGCGGATCCGGCGACCGTGTCGCCGAGCACCGTCAGCGCGGCGGGCGCCCGCACGAGTTCCACGTAAGCCTTCACAGGGTTCCCGCCCAGCTGATCAGGCGGGCGGTCTGCTCGGCGAACCGGTGTTCGTCGCTGCCCAGCGGATCCTTGAAGAAGAAGCCGAGTTCGGTCAGCGCGCCGGTCTGGCCCGCGGCGTGCGCGGTGGTGACCAGGCGAGCGAGGTCGAGGATCAGCGGCGCCGCGAGCGCGGAGTCGTAGCCGGTCCAGGTGAACTGCAGGCTCATGCGCGCGCCGAGGAAACCCTCGAACGACACGTGGTCCCACGCGGTCTTGATCTCGCCGAGGTCGGGCACGTTGTCGATGTGCAGCGGCGCGGTGACGTCCTCGCCGAGCAGCGCCGCGAGCCCGCGGGCCTTCGATTCCAGCTTGCTGTTCGCGGTCACCGGGTCGGCCAGGGTCTCTCCGTCGCCGCCGCCGAGCAGGTTGGTGCCCGCCCAGGAGCGGACCTTCAACGCCCGCGCGCTGAACATCGGCGCGAGGACCGTGCGCAGCAGCGTCTCACCGGTCTTGCCGTCGCAACCCGCGTACGGCAGGCCTTCCCGCTCGGCGAGCTGCCGCAGCGCGGGCAGGGTGATCCCGGCCGACGGCGTGAACTCGACGTACGGGCTTCCCGCCTTCAGTGCCGCGTAGGCCGAGAGGGAACTCGACGGGAGCACGGCCCGCGTCGGGTCCGCCAAGGCCGCTTCGAGCGCGTCGAGGTCGTCGTGTTCGGGCAGGTGGGGACAGGGGGCCTCGGTGGAGGACACGTTGACCACGACGACCCGCGCGAGGTCGTGCCGGTCGGCGAAAGCTCGGATGTCCGCCGTCAGCCGGGCGGCCGCGTCGGCCTGGGCACCGGTGTGTGCCGCCGGGTGGTAGCCGTCGCGGATCTCGGCGTCCACCTCGGCCAGCCCGGACCGGACCGCGGAGAACACCGCGTGCCCGAACACACCGGCGTGCGCCAGCTGCTCGGCCCGCTTCTCCAGCGGTGTATGCGCGATGTCGTGCCCGCCGAGGACCAGATCGTCCCAGCCCGGCAACGGAACCCCGGCGAACGCGGGCAGATCGGTGACGCAGCCGCCACCGCCCGTCACCCCCGCGCGGAGGGCGAGGAGCCCTACCGCGGCCGTGGTGGCCACAGACCCCCTCGCCCCGATCAACCAGATGCCCGTACGCTCGTGAGCAGGCATTTCTCCACCTTTCCCAAAACCCGAAAACGCCAACTGTGTTCACCATCGGATGGTCGGACGTTTCCGGATCGAACCAAGTCGCAGTGATAGCCGTCATGCGACTTTCGGCTGAATCTCTCCCTCAGTTACTTCCCTTCGTGGTGACGCCGGGCACAGCCGTCCAGCGCGCCTCTTCGGAGGCGCTGCGCTCGACCGCCGCCAAGACCTGCTGAACCCTCAACCCGTCCTCGAAGGACGGTTCGGGATCCGTGCCGTCGCCGATCGCGGTGAGCAGGTCGGCGACCTCGTTGGTGAAGGTGTGCTCGTAGCCGAGGAGATGCCCCGGCGGCCACCAGACCCCGACGTACGGGTGCTCGGGTTCGGTGACCAGGATCCGGCGGAACCCCGCTTCGGTGGCAGGCTGGCCGCCGTCGAAGAAGGACAGTTCGTTCATCGACTCGAAGTCGAACGCGAGGCTCGCCTTCGACCCGTTGATCTCCAGCCGCATCGCGTTCTTGCGGCCCAGCGCGAACCGGGTCGCCTCGAAACTCGCCACCGCGCCGCCGGTGAACCGGCCGAGGAACAACGCGGTGTCGTCGACGGTGACCTGGCCCGTGCCGCCGTCGCCGTCCGGCCGCTCCTTGACGAAGGTGTTGGTCAGCGCCGACACCCCGGTGATCGTCTCGCCGGTGACGAACTGGGCGGCGTCGACGATGTGCGCGCCGAGATCGCCCAGCGCACCCGAGCCCGCCTTGTCCTTGTGCAGCCGCCAGGTCATCGGCGCCTGAGCGTCGGACAGCCAGTCCTGCAGATACACCGACCGCACGTGGCGGAGCTCGCCGAGCGCCCCGCTCGCGACCAGTTTCCTGGCGTGCGCGAGCGCGGGCACCCGGCGGTAGTTGAAGGCCACCATCGACCGGACGCCGTTCGCCCGCGCCTTCGCCGCCGCCTCGGCCATCGCTTCGGCCTCGGCGAGGGTGTTGGCCAACGGCTTCTCGCACAGCACGTGCTTGCCCGCCTCGAGCGCGGCGATCGCGATCTCGGCGTGACTGTCGCCCGGCGTGCAGATGTCGACGAGGTCGACGTCGTCACGGGCGATCAGCGCGCGCCAGTCCGTCTCGACGTCTTCCCAGCCGAACCGTTCCGCCGCGGCCTTCGTCCGCACCTCGTCACGGCCGCCGAGCACGGCGAGTCTCGGGATCAGCGGTGGCGCGAAGAACCGGTGCACACTGCGCCACGCGTGCGAATGCACCGCACCCATGAACGCGTGGCCCACCATGCCGATCCCGATCGTTTCCTTTGCCGTGCTCATGCCCCTCCTATGTCTCCGCTTGCGTCTGTCGGGTACGCGGGTTTACGAGTCGAAGCCGACGTCCATGTACTTGTCGACGTTCTCCTTGGTGACCACCGCGGAGTACGTGGTGATCTCGGCGGGGATCTCGTGCTCGGCGAAGTCGCCTGCCCCCTTGCCCTGGCCGAGAAGCCGCGCGAGCGAGATCGCCGAAGACGCCATCGACGGGCTGTAGAGCACCGTCGCCTTCAGCGGCTCGGCGTCGGACTTGATCAGGTTCATCGCGTTCTTCGAACCCGCGCCGCCGACCATCAGGAAGTCCTT
Source organism: Amycolatopsis sp. lyj-108 (assembly GCF_046549005.1). Taxonomy (NCBI): domain Bacteria; kingdom Bacillati; phylum Actinomycetota; class Actinomycetes; order Pseudonocardiales; family Pseudonocardiaceae; genus Amycolatopsis; species Amycolatopsis sp. lyj-108. The sequence continues at coordinate 172,183 of NZ_JAJPWQ010000011.1, forward strand.
GCGGTTGGCGTTGTTGATCGCCGCGATGACGCCGACGCCCTGGTCGTCGTCGTGGTTCCAGAGGGCGTCCAGCTTCGGCGCGGACTGCAGCAGGTTCGAGGTCTGCTGCTCGCCGGACTCCGGGGTGAACTGCGCCGATACCCGCGGTCCGACCTGGAAACCCTGACGCGCCAAGGCGTCCTTGAAACCCTTGCTGCGTTCCTGGGTCAGCGGCAGGGAGTCGATGCCCGCGACCTCGCCGATGACGGGGCTCGCGACGTTCTTCGCCTTCATCTGCTGGGCGATGTAGTTCCCGGCGTTGACGCCCATGCGGTAGTTGTCGCCACCGATCCAGGTGCGGTACGCGAGCGGGGTGTCGAAGACGCGGTCCAGGTTGATCACCTGGATACCGGCGTCCATCGCCTGCTGGCCGACCGCGGTCAGCGCCTTGCCGTCGAACGGCAGGATCACCAGCACGTTGACCTTGGCGTTGATCAGCGTCTCCACCTGGGAGATCTGCTGGTTGACGTCGTTGGTGCCCTCGGTCGCGTTGAGCGTGACCTCACTGAACTTCTGCGCCTGCGCGCGGGCGTTCTTGGTGATGGCCGCCATCCAGCCGTGGTCCGCGGCGGGAGCCGAGAACCCGATGGTGACCGGGGTCCCGGGCTGCGAGTTCGCCCCGGCGTTGGCCACGTTGGCCGCGTTGTTCTGCGCCGGTGCCTCGTTCGAGGTGCACGCGGTCAGCAGCGCACCCGCTCCGACGGCCGCGCCTCCCAGCAGGAAACGGCGGCGGTGCAGGGATTGTTCGGTCATGACGACTCTCCATCCACGGTGATCAAGTGTTCGTCTTTGTCTTCTTGACGGAGCGGAACTGCAGCAGCGCGGCCAGGACGATGATCACGCCCTTGGCGATGTTCTGGATGTCGGTGTCCAGGTTGTTGAGCGTGAAGATGTTGGACAGCACGGTGAAGATCAGCACGCCGATCAAGGTGCCGATGAGCGAGCCGCGGCCGCCGGTGAGCAGCGTGCCGCCGATGACGACCGCCGCGATGGCGTCGAGTTCGTAGAGCATGCCGTTGGTCGAGGCGCCCGCGGTGGTGCGGGCGACGACCATCAGCGCGGCGATGCCGCAGCACAGGCCGGCGACGCCGTAGACGAGGGCGGTGTGCCGTTTGACGTTGATGCCCGCCAGCCGCGACGCCTCGGCGTTGCCGCCGACGGCGAAGGTGCGACGGCCGAACGTGGTGCGGTTCAGCAGCACCCAGCCGACCACGAACACCAGCGCGAACATCCAGATCAGCACCGGGATGCCGAGCAGGTCACCGCGGAAGAAGTCCAGGAAACCCGCTTCCGCCACCACCTGCGTGCGGCGGCCGCTGATGCGTTCCGCGAGCCCGCGGGCCGAGACGTACATCGCCAATGTCGCGATGAACGGCACGATCTTCCCGTAGGAGACCAGGATCCCGTTGATCAGCCCGCAGCCGAGGCCGACCAGGAGTCCACAAAGGATCATCACGAACGGGCCATAGGACTGGGTGGCCAGCGTGGTCAGCCAGACACTGGAGAGCGCGACGATCGACCCGACCGAGAGGTCGATGCCGCCGGCGATGATCACGAACGTCATCCCGACGCTGACCACCCCGATGGCCGCGGCGAGCCGCAGGATCGTGGAGATGTTGCCGTCGGTGAAGAACTGGTCGGGCCTCGTGACCTGGCCGACGATGCACAGGATGACCAGTACCCCGGCCAGCCCGAGCAGCCGGGTGTCTAGCGAGAAGTTTCGCTTTTCTTTGGGTGGTACAGGTTCCACGGCGGGTCCCGTACGCACCGATTCGGCTTGGTCGGTCACGCCGCACTCCCCTCGAGAATCACGTCGAGCACATCCGCCTCTGTCAGCTCCGCAGACGGCTTTTCAGCCAGGACACGTCCTTCACGCAGCACCAGCACCCGGTCGGACAGTCCGAGTACTTCGGGGATCTCGCTGCTGACGAGCACGATCGCGACGCCGGTCGCGGCCAGTTCCTCGATCAGCCGGTACAGCTCCGCCCGCGCGCCGACGTCGACCCCGCGGGTCGGTTCGTCCAGCAGCAGGACCCGGCAGCCACGGACCAGCCAGCGAGCGAGGACCGCCTTCTGCTGGTTGCCGCCGGACAGCGTGCGGATGATGCGGTGCGGGTCGGCAGGCCGGAGATCGAGGCGCCGCAGGCTTTCCCCGGCGTCGTCGAGTTCCCTGCCCCGCTCGGTGAAACCGAACGTCGCGTACTTGCTCAGGCTCGCCAGGGTCACGTTGTGCACCACGGGCAGGTCCAGCAGCAGCCCCTGGCTCTTGCGTTCCTCCGGCGCCAGGCCGATCCCGGCCTTGACCGCCGCGGACACGCTGCCCGGCCGGACCGGTTCGCCGTCGACCGACACCGAACCCGTGTCCTGTTTGCGCGCCCCGAAGATCGTCTCCAGCAGTTCGCTGCGGCCCGAGCCGACGAGGCCCGCGATCCCGACGACCTCACCGGCGTGCACGGTGAAGTTCACGTTCTCGAACTCGCCGATGGTGGTCAGATTCTCCACCTTGAGGACCTCTTTGTCCGGGTCCACGTGCTCCTGATGGCGCGGACCGAACACGGTTTCGACCTTGCGGCCCGCCATCAGCGCGACGAGGTCGGCGGTCGGGGTCTCCTTGGCGTCGAGGCCGGTGGCGACGGTCTTGCCGTCCTTGAGCACGGTGACGCGGTGCCCGATCCGGCGCAGTTCTTCGAGCCGGTGGGAGATGTAGATGATCGCGACCCCCTCGGCGGTGAGTTCGCCGACGATGCGGAACAGGTTGTCGACCTCTTCCCCCGCCAGCGCCGCGGTGGGCTCGTCCATCACCAGCAGCTTCGCGTCGTACGCGAGCGCCCGCGCCATCGACACCAGCTGCTGACCGGCGGCGGACAGCTTGCCGACCTCGGTCGACGGCGTGATCTCGGGATGCCCGAGCCGGGCCATCAGCTTCGCGGCCTTGTTCCGGGACTCGCTGATCCGCGTGAACCCGAACGACGCGCGCTCGCGGCCGAGGAAGATGTTGTCCGCCACGGAAAGCCCGGGCACCAGGTCGAGTTCCTGGTACATGGTCGCGATGCCGATCTTCAGCGCGGCGACCGGCGAGGCCAGCGTGACCGGCTCGCCCTGCCAGGAGATCTCGCCGCCGTCGGGACGGTGTGCCCCGGCGAGCGTTTTGATCAGCGTGGACTTGCCCGCGCCGTTCTGGCCGAGCAGACAGTGCACCTCGCCGGCTTCGACGTCGAAATCGACGCCGTCGAGTGCACGCACCCCCGGGAAGGTCTTCACGATCCCCCGGACGGATAGCAAGGTCATGCCGGAGCCTCCTCGGTCTCGAAGGGAACTAGCGTCGGGTCGGCGAAAAGCCGTTCGGTGGCAAGGTGCGCGGCGCCGCGCAGCGGGGCGGTGGTGCCCAGCGGCGACGGCTCGACACGGCAAGCGGGCTCGTGCCCGAGCGGCCGCGCGGACAGTTCGCGGCGCACCGGCTCGACCAGCCATTCGCCCAGTGCGGCGAAGTAGCCGCCGAGCACCACGACGTCCGGGTCGAGCACATCGACCACAGTGGACACCGCGATGCCGAGCGCGACCCCGAGTTCCGAGACCGCCGCGACGGCGCGCTGGTCACCCCGCTGCACGCGGTGCTTGAGCAGCCCGACCCGGCCGTCGACGCCGAGCGCGGGATCGTGCAGCGGGTCGCCGGGCGAGGCGGCGACGCGCAGGACGGCGTTGAGCCCGGCCTTGGTCTCCAGACAGCCGACCCGGCCGCACTGGCACTGTTCGCCGGACGGGTCGACGGTGATATGCCCGACCTCGCCCGCGAAACCCCTGGCACCGCGCAGAAGCGCGCCGCCGGACACGAGCCCGCCGCCGACACCCGTCCCGCCGCTGAGGTAGAAGAGCTCCCGCACGCCTTGCCCGACTCCGGCGACGGCCTCGCCGATCGCGCCGAGGTTGGCCTCGTTGTCGACCGCGATGGCGTCGGCCCGCAGACCGAGCCGGGCGGCGAGGAGGTCGGCGATCTCGGCGTCGCGCCAGCGCAGGGTCGGCGCGAACCGCAGCACGGCGGCGGCCGAATCGACCAGTCCCGGCACCGAGACGGTGACCCCGACCGGCTGGTCGTCGAGCAGCACCTGCCTGGCGAGGAAAGCGAGCTCGTCCATGCTCCGGTGCAGCCCGAGCGCGGCGACGTCGGCGGTCTCCGTGCGTTCGGCGACGACGCGACCGTCGAGATTCGTGACGACGGCGGCGAACCGGTCGGCCTCGACGCTCAGCGCGAGCCCGCAGGCGCTGGCACCGTTCAGCTCGACCAGCTGGCTGGGCCTGCCGTTGCCGCCGCCCTGGAGTCCGGCGGACCGGACGAGACCGCGATCGGACAGCTCGGTGATCAACCCGGAGACGGCCGCCTTGGTGAGCCCGCAGCGCGCCGCGAGCTGGGTACGCGACAGCGGCCCCACACGCAACGCCCGCAGGAGCGCGGCGAGGTTCGCCGTGCGTGGGCTGACCGGGTCGAGCTGCCCGGATTCAGTCGCGGCCACACTGCCCTCACTTACGAATCGGCCGTAACAAACTTTGTTACTTAGCCAGCGAAAGTAGGGTGGCTTCTGTCACTCGTCAAGGTGACAACAGGACAGAAATGGGTGCCGTCACCCGAATAGCCGTCCAGAACCGCACAGACTTTCGTACTTGATGAGCAAAAGTCTGTACGATCTTGACGTTACTAATCGGAATCAGGTGAGTGCCCAACGTACCGCCGAGCGGTCACTCAGCGCTCCCTGGACCCACCCTCGCGCGCGCCAGGAAAGGCTCTTTCCTTGCAAAATTTGCAAGGAAAGAGCCTTTCATTGCACAACGTAGAGAGCGCCTCAGCTACTGAGCGTGAAGGCCCGGTCCGTAGCGGACCAAGCGGCCCCGATGACGCCCGCGGTGTCGCCCAGCTCGGACAGCACGATCGGCAGATTCCCGGTCGCGAGCGGCAGCGACCGCCGGTAGACCGAGCTGCGGATCTCGGCGAGCAGCTGATGCCCGAGCTGCGCCACGCCGCCGCCGATCACGACCATGCCCGGGTTCACGAAACTCACCAGCGAGGCGACCACCTGTCCGAGCCGCCGTCCGCCGTCGCGGATCAGGTTGACCGCGCCGAAGTCGCCGGACGCCGCCGCACGGCCGACGTCCGCGGCGGTGATCGCGCCGCGGTCGGCGACGACGTCGGCGAGGTACGCCGACCGGCCGCTGCGCGCGAGCGTCAGCCCGTCCCGGGCCAGCGCGGCGCCGCCGAAGTACGCCTCGAGGCAGCCTGTCTCACCGCAGGCGCAGGTCGGCCCGTAGTCGTCGAGCCGGATGTGCCCGATGTCGCCCGCGGTGCCGGCGACGCCGCGGTACACCTTGCCGCCCAGCACGATGCCGCAGCCGATACCGGTACCGATCTTGACGAACACCAGGTCGTCGGTGGAGCGGGCGACGCCGGCGTGCCGTTCCCCGAGGGCCATCGAGTTCACGTCGTTGTCGACGGTGACGGGGCAGCCCAGCAGCCCGCCGAGATGGTCGCGTACGGAAAACCGGTCCCAGCCGGGCATTATCGGCGGCGCGACCGCCATGCCCTCGGCGAAACTCACCGGCCCCGGGAGGCCGATCCCGGCGGCGATCAGTTTGCCCGGCGCCTCTTCGCGGATCTTCTCCGCCAGTGCGGCGATGCGTTTGAGCACGACGTGCGGCCCCTGCCGGACGTCGCAGTCTTCGACGGTGTGCACCAGCACCTCGCACGAAGCGTCGGTGAGGGCGACCCCGACCGACGTCGCGCCGACGTCGACGGAGAGCACGCGCAGGTCTCCCGCCAGCCGCACCAGCGTGGACCGCCTGCCGCCCCGGCTCGCCGACGGTCCCGCGGTTTCGACGAGGCCGACCTCGGCGAGCCGCGCGACCTCGGCACCCACCCGGGCACGCGGCAGTTCCAGCCGTTCCCCCAGTTCGACCCGGGACATCGGCCCCTCATCCCGCAGCAGGGTCAGCAACTGGGTCTGGTGCCGGGTTTCGACCATCGGATGCTCCGTGGTGGATGCCGTGCTCATTCAGCCGAGCCTACGGTGTTGTCCACTTCGTGTCCCGAATGCCTGTGGACACCCGGCTTCGCCTGAACATCGCGCGGTAGTCCCGCGGCCGGTGGCCGGTCAGCCGGGCGAAGACCGCGCTGAACGTCCCGGGATCGCGGTAGCCGACATCGGCGGCGATTCCGGCGACCGTTCGCTCCGTGGTCTCCAGCAGATGCTTCGCCCGCCGCACCCGCGCCTCCTGAAGGTAGCCGAGCGGAGTTTTGCCGGTCTCGCCACGAAATCGCCGCAGGAGGGTTCGCGCGCTGACGTGGAACGTCGTGGCGAGCAGTCCGAGGTCGTACCGCTCGCGCATGTTCTGGTCCAGCCGGCGTTTGACGCCTTGGGAGAACTCCCTGCCGGTGGCGGGCAACAGATCCGCGTCGACATACGGCGCCTGGCTCGACCGCGCGTCGTCGACGAGGGCGATCCGCGCGGTCGCGCGAGCGACCCGGCCGCCGTGGTGTTCACGGATGAGCCCGATGGCGAAGTCGTACATCGCGCTGAACGCGCCCGTCGTGGTCACCCCGCTGTCGGTGACCACGAGTTCGTCCGGGTGGACCTCGGTGCCGGGGCAGCGATCGGCCAGCCGTCCGGCGAAAAGCCACGAAGTCGTCGACCGCCGCCCGTCGAGCAGGCCGGCGTCGGCCAGCAGGAACGCGCCGACGCAGATCGAAACCACCGCGACTCCCGCCTCCGAAGCGGATTTGATGGCTTCGATTTCCGGGCGCAGCGACCTGAGTCTCGTATCGAGGTCGAGCCCCGGCGACAGCTCGAACCCGGGGACGACCAGGACATCGACCGGCCGTACCGGCGAAACCGTGATCACCGCACCGCCGGAGGCGACCACGCGCCGCCTCGGCGACAGGATCGAGACCTCGTACGAAGGATCCTCGGTCGCGGCGACATGCGAGGCCATCGTGAGGAGATCGGGAACCCCGAAAACCTCCGAAGCGAAACATCCCGGATAGGCGAGCACTCCGACGCGCTGCGCGGTCACCATGATGGCGAGATTACCCGATGATGTGGCGATCTCGCCCCTGTCCGAACCGGCGGGCGCACCGCACGATGGCGCCATGACCCTCGCGGACTTCTCGAAACGGCTCGTCGACGTCGACGGCGTCGGCAAAACCGTCTACGTCGCCGGATCCGGGGCGGCCGTGGTGCTGATGCCGGAGATGCCCGGCATCAGCCCGGACGTCGTCCGCTTCGCCCGCTGGATCCGGGACGCGGGTTTCACCGTCTACCTTCCGTCGCTCTTCGGTGTCGACGGCGCTTTCCCCACCGCCGCGGACGGGGAGAAGGTCGTCCGCCGCGCCTGCGTCAGCGCCGAGTTCCGGGCCTTCGCCGGCGGCGGCACGAGCCCAGTCGTGACCTGGCTGCGCGGGCTGGCGCGGAAGGCGTTCGAGGAGTGCGGCGGGCCGGGTGTCGGCGCGATCGGACTCTGCTTCACCGGCAACTTCGCCCTCAGCATGACCCTCGAACCGGCCGTCATCGCTCCCGTCGTCAACCATCCCTCGCTGCCGCTGGACGAACCGGCCGGGCTGGAACTCAGCGACGCGGACGCCGCCCGGATACGCGTGCGCGTCGAGCGAGACGGGCTGAAGGTGCTCGCCTACCGCTTCGAGAACGACCGGTGGTGCACCGGGCAGCGCTTCGCCGCATACCGGGCACTTCTCGGTGACGCGTTCGACGGTCGCGTCCTCCCCGACGAGGTGGCCAATCCCGAACCGCCGCCGTTCTTCCGTGACGTCGTGGCCTGCCCCCACAGCGTCGTCACCGCCCACCTCGTCGATCAGGAAGGCCATCCCACCGTCCGGGCCAGGGACGAGATCCTGGCCTTCCTCGCCGAACGGCTCAGCCCGGACGCACGCAATTCGTCACCTACTTGCGCCAGGCCAGGCACGCAAGTAGATGACGAATTGCGGGGGTCGGGGCGGGGTCAGGACCAGAGGTAGCGCCGCTCGGGCCGTCCCGTCCCGCCGTACTTGAGGGTCACCTCGGCCTTCCCCGTCGCCACGAAGTGCTCCAGGTACCGGCGCGCGCTCACTCGCGCGACTCCGGTCGCCTCCGCGCATTCGCTTGCGGACATCCCGCCGGCCGCGCCTCGCAGCGCGGTCTCCACCAGCCGCGCGGTCTGGACGGTGAGTCCCTTGGGCAGCACGGGTTTCGCGCTCGGCCGCGAGCCGAAGACCTGGTCGACGTCGGCCTGGCCCGCCTCGGCCAGCCGGTCCAGCCGCTGGTGCAGCGACGCGAAATGGGTGAGCTGATCCCGCAGGGACGCGTACTCGAACGGCTTGATCAGGTAGTGCAGGACGCCGCCCCGCATCGCCTGCCGCACGGTCTCCACGTCGGTCGCGGCGGTGATCAGGATGACGTCGACGTCCTCGGTGGCGCGCAGCTCCCGCAGCACCGAAAGCCCGTCGAGGTCGGGGAGGTAGACGTCCAGCAGCACCAGATCCGGTTTCAGCTCCCGCGCCAGGCGCAGCGCGTCGGCGCCGGTGTGCGCGACCCCGACCACGGCGAACCCCTCCGTGCGCGCGACGTATCCACTGTGGACTTTCGCGACCATGAAATCGTCGTCGACGACGAGGACCCGGATCATCGCGGCAACCTCGCCGTGAACACCGCGCCGCCGGAGTTGTGCACCTCGACGGAACCGCCCCGCCGGACGCACGCCTGCCGGATCAGCGCGAGCCCGAGGCCGCGCTGGCCATGTGCGGCGGCCTTCGTGGTGAAGCCGTGCTCGAACACTTCTTCCGCGATCTCCGGGGCGACTCCCGGTCCGGAATCGCGGACCTCCACCCGCACCTCGTCCTCCTCCTGCCACACGCCGACCTCGATCCAGCCACGCTCACCACCCAGCGCGTCCAACGCGTTGTCGACGAGATTTCCCAGCACTGTCACCAAATCCGTGGAGAGGCCGTCTTCGACACGGTCGAGTTCGCTGTCGGGGGCCATGCGCAGTCCGGCCCCGCGCTCCGCGGCCAGCGACGCCTTCGCGATCAGCAGCGCGGCCACCGCCGGGTCGCCGATACGCGAGCCGACCTCGGCGCGCCACTCCCCCTGCGCCGAGCTGATCCGGCTGACGTAGCCGCGGACCTCTTCGTATTCCCCGAGTTCCAGCAGCCCGGAAATGGTATGCAGCCGGTTGCTGAACTCGTGTGCCTGCGCCCGCAACGTGTCGGTGGCGTGCCTGCTGGCGTCGAGTTCGTCCCGCAGGGTCATCAGGTCGGTGCGGTCCCGCAAGGTGACGACGGCTCCCCGTACGTCGATCGGCATCCGGTTCAGCGTCAGCACCTTCCCTTTCCGCAGCACGATCTGGTCGGCGCCGGTCGCGCGGCCGGTGAGCAGGTCGCGGATCCGTTCGTTGAGATCGAGCTCCTCGACCGACCGGCCGACGGCGTCCTCCGGCAACGCCAGCAGTTCGCGGGCCTGATCGTTCGCCAGGGTGATCCGGTGCTGCGGGTCCAGGCCGACGACGCCCTCCTTGATGCCGTGCAGGAGCGCCTCCCGGTTTTCCACCAGGGCGGTGATCTCGTGCGGTTCCAGGCCGAGCGTCTGGTTCTTCACGCGTCGCGCCAGCAGCAGCGAACCGCTCACGCCGATCACCAGCGCGACTCCCAGCACCCGCAGGGCGTTGTCCGGCGAGTCGAGCACGCCGGCGAAGAATCCGGGGGACTTCGAGCCCACCGCGACCATGCGGACGACCTTGCCGCCCTTTTCGTCGAGCACCGGGACGTGCGCCACGATCGAACCGTCGAGTTCGCCGACCCACGACCGTCCAGAGAGGACAGTGCTCTCGCCGATGTCGAGCGGCGTCCGCACCTGACCCGGATCCGGTGACGCGAGCACGGAGCGGTCCGCTCCCGCGATCACCACGAAATCCACCCCGGAGAAGCTCCGCGCGGTCGCCGCGGGGGCGTTCAGTTCGAACGGGCCGTTCTCGAGGTCGCCCACGACACCCTGCGCGGCGACACTCTCCGCGACCGAAAGCGCCCGGCGTCCCTCGGTCGTGCGGAAGTTGTTCCCCGCCTGGACGACGGCCAGCACGCCCACCGCGCACAGTAGGCAGGTCACGACTACGAGTTGCCATACGAGGAGCTGGCGGGCCAAGGAACCCCGAGCACCCATCGCCACCTCCGCGTGACCAAAACGAACACAACAACCATTGGGCCCGCAAGCGGGACATCTCTGTTTACACGAGTGCAACATGTCCAACCACGCGGCAGAGAGGCGGGGATCACAGTGAAGCCCAGTAACTGGTTGGCCATCGCGGCGGCGCTCGTCGCCGTTTTGCTGGTGCCACCGTTGCTCACCCCGGGCAGCGAGGCCGACGAGGGCTCGCAGATCCGGTCGTTGCGGGTGCTCGTGCCCAACGCGCCCGGCGGCGGTTACGACATCACGGCGCGCACGGCGACCAAGGCGATGGAGGACGCGGACCTGCTCGGCAACGCGGAGGTCTTCAACCTCCCCGGTGCCGGCGGCACGGTCGGCCTCGGCCGCACGGTGGCCGAACGCGGCAACGGCAAACTCGTCATGTCCATGGGACTCGGCGTCGTCGGCAGCGTGTTCACGAACAAGTCGCCGTCTTCGCTGCTCGACACCACGCCGGTGGCGAAGCTGATCGAAGAGTCGGACATCGTCGTGGTCGGCAAGGACTCGCCGTACCAGAACATCGGTCAGCTGATCGAGGCGTGGAAGAAGGATCCCGGCGCGGTCCAGGTCGGCGGCGGTTCGTCGCCCGGCGGGCCGGATCACCTGGCGCCGATGCTGATGGCGAAGGCGGTCGGGCTCGCGCCCAAGGCGGTCAACTACGTCCAGTTCGACGGCGGCGGCGAGCTGCTCGCGTCGGTCCTCGGCGGCAAGGTCGCGTTCGGCGTCTCGGGCGTCGGCGAATACCGGGACCAGATCCAGGCCGGCACGCTCCGGGTGCTGGCGGTGACCAGTGAAAAGCGGATCCCTGGCATCGACGCGCCGACGCTTTCGGAGTCCGGTGTGGACGTCAAGTTCACCAACTGGCGCGGCATCGTCGCTCCGCCCGGCATCACCGAGGCGGACCGGGCGAAGCTGGTCGGCCTGTTCGACCGGCTGCAGAAGACGCCGCAGTGGCAAGAGGCCTTGCAGCGCAACGGATGGACCGGTGCGTTCGCGCCCGGGGAGCAGTTCGGTTCGTTTCTCAAAGAGGAGAACACGCGAGTGGCAACGGTGCTGAAAGAGCTGGGTCTGGCATGACGACCACGTGGCTGAAGGAGCGCTCCGAACTCGGGGTGAGCGTCGGGCTCGTGGTGCTCGGCGTCCTGGTGCTCACCGACGCGCTGAGCATCCCCACCGACTTCGCCCAGCGCGGTCCCGTGGGACCGAAGGCGGTGCCGATCCTGGTCGGCTCCCTGCTGCTGATCGTCGCCGTGCTGCTGGCGCGCGACGTGCTGCGCGGCGGCAAGGGAGAGGCCGAGGGCGGCGAGGACATCGACCTCACCGCACCCGCCGACCTGCGCACGGTCCTGTTGCTGTGCGGTGCCTTCCTCGCCAACGCGGCGCTGATCGGTCTGGTCGGGTTCCCGATCTCGGGCGCGATCCTGTTCTGGGGCGCGGCGTACGCGCTCGGCAGCCGCAACCTGGTGCGTGACCCGCTGATCGCGGCGGGCCTGTCCGTCGCGACCTTCCTGATCTTCAACAACCTGCTCGGTGTCCCGCTCCCCGGTGGCCCGTTGATGGAGGTGTTCTGATGCTTCAGCAACTCATCGACGGCTTCGGCACCGCGCTGACGCCGACCCATATCGCGATGGCGGCGATCGGGGTCCTGCTGGGCACCGCGATCGGCGTGCTGCCGGGGATCGGCCCGGCCATGGCGGTGGCGCTGCTGCTCCCGGTGACCTACGGGCTGGAGCCCACCGGCGCGTTCATCATGTTCGCCGGCATTTACTACGGCGGGATGTTCGGCGGCTCGACGACGTCGATCCTGCTGAACACGCCGGGTGAGAGCGCGGCGGTGGTCGCGGCCATCGACGGCAACCCGATGGCCCGCAAGGGACGCGGTGCGCAAGCGCTTGCGGCGGCCGCGATCGGGCATTTCATCGGCGGCATCCTCGGCACGATCGCGCTGGTCGTGCTGGCCCCGATCATCGCGAAGCACGCCGTCGACATCGGCGCGCCGGATCTGTTCGCGATCATGGTGCTGGCGTTCATCGCGGTCACCTCGGTGCTCGGCAGCTCCCGGATCCGCGGCGTGGCGTCGCTGCTGATCGGGCTCACCATCGGCCTGGTCGGGCTGGACGAGATGACCGGCCAGCAGCGGCTGACCTTCGGCTCGCTGCATCTGGCCGACGGCATCGACGTCGTCATCGTCGCGGTGGCGCTGTTCGCGGTCGGTGAGTCGCTCTGGGTCGCCGCGCATCTGCGGCGCAACGCGTTCAAGCCGATCCCGGTCGGCAGGCCGTGGCTTTCGCGCGCCGATCTGAAGCGGACGTGGAAGCCGTGGCTGCGCGGGCCGCTCATCGGGTTCCCCTTCGGTGCGGTGCCCGCCGGTGGCGCGGAGATCCCGACGTTCCTTTCCTACGTCACGGAAAAGCGGCTCTCGAAGCACAAGGACGAGTTCGGCAAGGGCGCCATCGAAGGCGTCGCGGGTCCGGAAGCGACGGCTTCGGCCTCCGCCGCCGGGACGCTGGTCTCGATGCTGACGCTCGGCCTGCCGACCACCGCGGTCGCGGCCGTGATGCTGGCGGCGTTCCAGCAGTACGGCATCCAGCCGGGTCCGCTGCTGTTCGAGCGGGAGTCTTCGCTGGTGTGGGGCCTGATCGCGTCGTTGTTCGTCGGGCTGACGCTGCTGCTGGTGCTGAACCTGCCGCTGGCGCCCCTGTGGGTGAAGCTGCTGCGGATCCCGCGGCCGTACCTCTACGCGGGCATCCTGTTCTTCGCCAGCGTCGGCGCGTACGCGGTCAACGCGGACATCTTCGACCTGCTCGTGATGTTCGTGATCGGCCTGATCGGCTTCGCGATGCGCCGCTACGGCCTCCCGGTGCTGCCGGCGATCATCGGCGTCATCCTCGGCCCGGCCGCCGAACAGCAGATGCGGCGCGCGCTGCAACTGAGCGACGGCAGCCTGAGCGGGTTGTTCAACACCCCGTTCGCGATCGTGGTCTACGTGATCATCCTGGTGATCCTGTTCTTCCCGCTGATCAAGCGTTTCCTGCCTTCCCGTCCCACCGCTCCCGAGACGGAGTCCAAGGACAAGGTCGACGCCTGACCAGTGGGAATCCGGCCCGGCCTCGACTGCCCCGAGGCCGGGCCTTCCCTCTCCGGCAGGAGGACACTTGTCCGCGCGAGTGATCTTTCCGGCGCCCCACGGCGACACGATCAGTCTCATGAAGATCCTTCACCGGCCCCCGGCCGTCAGCGACACCGAACGGCCGGTTCCCCGCTGGGCGACGCGTCTCGCCTACGCGCTCCCCTGGCTTCTGCTGCCTTCGTGTCTGTGGCGACTGCCTTTCGCCTTCCATTTCGAAATGGGGCAGGTCCACGATCGCGAGATGCCGGAACTCTGGTTGAGCATCTCGTACGTCCTCACACTGAGCGTGCTTTCCGAGGTGCTCGCGATCCTGGCCATCGGGCTCGTCCGAGGCTGGGGCGAGGTGGTGCCCCGGTGGATCCCGTTACTCGGCGGCAAAGCGGTCCGGCCGTTGGTGGCGGTCGTTCCCGCCGTGGCCGGAGGCTTGATCCTCACCGCGCTCTTCAGCTCGATCCCCCTCGGTGGAGACCGTCACCTCACCGTGCTCGGCGTGGTCGAAAGTGTCGGCTACATCAACGAAGGCTGGGAAACGCTGGCCACGATCTGCGTCACCCCGGTCGCCTTGTGGGGGCCGATCACCATCGTGCTGGGCATCGCTTATCACCACCGCCGAAAGGTAACGAAAGCATAACGGCGAGGTCGCGTTTTGAACCGGGTGTCCGCCGGGGCCGTTTCAGCCAACACGGAGTCAGTGACGTCGGCGGTGCCGGCGCCGCCTCCCCCGGGCTCCGGGCAACGACACCGAACGAGGTGAACAAGTTCATGCCCCGTAATCAAAGAACCGCCGGCCGCCACCGCATGGCACGTCGTACCAAGGTCGCCACCGGCGGCCTCGCGCTCGCCATCGCGGTCGGCGGGATCGTCGTGGTCACCACGACCGGAACCCCCGACGCGGCAAGGGCCGACGGCGCGGACAAGTCTTTCTTCATCGACATCACGAAGGTCCCCCGCGGTACCAACGTCAACCTCGACCTCGCGAAACGAGGCGCACGGGGAACGTTCACCGTGGACTGCGGCCGCAACGAGAACGGTCACTTCAACGGCGACAACTTCATCGCCCAGCCCGGTGTCCGCAATGGAGCCGAGCACCTCCACGACTACGTCGGGAACCTGTCGACCAACGCGGATTCGAACAACAAGAGCCTGCTGCGCGCGGGCACGACCTGCAAGAACGGTGACAAGTCCGCGTACTTCTGGCCGGTCATCCGGATCAACACCGAGGAAGAGGAAGAAAACGAGGCGGCGAACGAGGAGAAACTCGCCGCCGACCGCGCGAACGCGGCCAAGGACGAGGCCGCCGCCCAGGTCGACTGCCCCGACGTCGCCAGCGAACTCGACGAACTCAGCGAGGTCCCCGACCAGGCCACGCCCGCGGTCGACGAGAACCTCGACAAACTCGACCAGGACTCCGACAACGCGAACAACCAGCTGGCGCAAGGAAAACAAGCGGCCCAGGTGCTCGACGAGCTGAAGAACAAGCGGAAGCCGTCGATCAAGGAGATCGCCGACACCATGCGGCAGGCCGGCAAACCGGTCGCGAAGAACGAAGACCAGCTCGCCGGCTGCGCGGTGAAGCAGAACGGCGAAGGCGGGCTCGACAACGGCGGCGAGAACAGCAACGTCAACGCGGCGGGCGACGCCGAGAAGAAGAAGTCCGACGGTAAGGCCGCGGACCTGCCCGGCGTCAACGACAACAACGAGATCGGCGATAACGAGGGCGAGATCCAGCGCGCCGAGAAGGTCGACCTGACCTTCACCAGCGGCGGCGCCCGCCGGGTCGTCGCGATGCCGAAGTTCCTGCGCGTGCTCTACGGCGATGCCAAGCAGAGCACCAACGGCCCGGCCAACGCACGGCCGAGCTGGACCTGCACCGGCTTCGAGGACCGGCTCACGGAGCTGTACCCGATCTGCCCGCGAGGCAGCAAGGTCGCCCGCGTCCACGCGTTCCCGAACTGCTGGGACGGGAAGAACACCGACAGCGCCAACCACCGCACGCATATCGTGTTCTCCGACCGCAACGGGAAATGCCCGCGCGGCTTCAAGAACGTGCCGCAGCTGCGGATCACGCTGGTGTACGACATCCCGGCGGACATCCAGGCGGCCGGTCAGTACGCGGTCGACGCTTTCGCGCAGGAGAAGCACAACCCGCGCTCCGACCACGACGACTTCGCGAACGTCATGTCGCAGCGGCTGATGAACCAGCTGGTGAAGTGCATCAACAGCGGTAAACGCTGCCGTCAGTAGGCGAATCCGCAGGATGTCATGAAAGAGTCGTTCAAGACGTTTTTCGTCCTGAACGACCCTTTCATGACATTTCTCAAGCGAGGGGGCGCGGCGGGGATGACCCGCGCCCCCACCCCCCGCGCCGGGGGTCCGGTTCCCGGCCCGGCGTAGGGGTTCCGGGCCGGGAACCGGCGAGCGATACGGTTTTCCCTCCCTGGAAACCGGACCGCCCGGTCTTGGTCAGGCCGTCGTGGACAACCGGCTCACCCGGTCGAACACGAGCGGCACCGCGACAGCGGGGTTCAGTTCGGCGAGGACCGCCTCGGCGTCCAGGCCTGGCAAGTGGATCCACGCGCTGTCGGCGAAATCCGGGGTCGTGACGCTGATCCGGGCACAGCGGGCGGGCGGGACCAGCGCGACCCCGAACGGTTCGACCACGTTGCGCCACACGGATTGCGAGACGATCATCCCGGCGCCGAACTTGTCGCCCGTCGGATCCGAGCGGCACCAGTAGCCGACGGCGTCGTTGAAGGTGGAGGCGCACAGCAACCGGGTCAGCGTGATGTACGTGCGGTGGTAACGGTGGTTGTCCGCCATCGGTCCCATGTGGACCGCCACCCGCGCCCGCATCGGGACCCTGGCGTAGCGGTTGCGGGTCCGGAGCAGATGGTCCAGGTGGAACACGACCTCGCAGAGCTGGCCGACGGCGTGGTCCGGATACGCGACCATCAGCCCGTCCCCGGTCTCCCGGAAGTGACGCGCTTCCCCCGGCGCGAGCCCGACCGCGGTGAACGAGCGGGAAACCAGTGTTTCCATCTCGTTCTTCATCGGGTCCAACAGGTCGTCACTGGCCCTGGACGAACCGACGATGTCGACGGACAGCACGGCGTGGGTGTGCGCGTTGTATTGGCCTGAGGTCAGCACCTGCATCTCTGCGACCCCTCCCCTGATCGGTGAAAACTGGCGGCAGGAAGCAGTGTTCCCACTCCTCACCGGAAGTTCTGTTCGGAACCGAACAAAACGTGACCTCGCGCTGGTCAACGCCAGTGAGCTAAGTCACACCTTTTTCCGTGATCACCCGCAACGCCTCGCGGTCGAGCACGGTGATCGCACGGCGCGAACTGGCCACCACTCCCGCCTTCCGGAGCTTGTCCAGTGCCTGCGCGACCATGGTCCGGCCCATCGGGATGAACTGCGCGAGTTCGTCCTGGCTCAACGGGATCCCGATACGCCAGCCGGCGGGTGTCCGGATGCCACAGACGTCGACGAGATAGTCCAGCCGCGTCGCGACCCGCGCCACCGCCTGCGGTTTCCAGGACTGCGTCCGCTGCCGCTGGGCGAGCACGAACCGCCGGGCGACACTGACGAGCACCTCCCGCATCGCCGCCGGATGATCCAGCAGGAACCGGTTGAACTCGCTCGCCGCGATGCGCCGGACGTGCACCTCTTCGATGGCGACGACGTCGGCCATCCGGATGCCGCCCGCGATCACCGCGATCTCGCCGTGCAGATCGCCGGGCACCCCGACGTCGAGGATGACCGTCGCGCCCATCCGGTCGGCGCTGGTCACCTTCACATAACCGTGCCGCAGCAGCATGACGAAGTCGCCGGGCTCGCCCGAGCGCATCAGCGCCTGTCTGCTCTCGTAGGTCTGCGGGGTGCCCATCTCCAGCAACCGGGCACGGACGGGTTCGTCCAGCCGCTCCAGGAACGGACGTTCTCTCTCTTCGGCGGCCTCCGGGCCCAAACCCACGAAACACCCTCCCAGGCAGTCGTGAACACCTATCGCGGAGAGTAACCGAATCGGCCACCCGATCCGGCGGCGGAACCGTCGTGCGTGGTGAAGATGCCCAGGCGGACCAGTTCCGATCTGATCCACTCGGCCAACCGGTGCAACGGTCCGTCTTCGGCCTCGACGAAATAGCTGTCCACGATCTGGTGTCGCCTATCGGCGTGCTTCGCCGCATAGAGCAGCGCTGACCGTACCTCCGAAACCTTGAGCGGAGCGACCTTGATTCCCGGAGCCGGCCGCACGGTGCTCTTGGCGGCCATCACCGCCAGTACGGCTTCCTCCAGGCTGAACCGGTGCTCCACCGGTACGACCACATGTTCCACGCCCTCGACAACCCGGCGCCCGATCAACGGCATGCTGTCAGATCAGCATGACGCACGGCCGTAGTCTGTTCGGCACCGAACACTCAACCCGGTTCGGCCGCCTCGATGGCCTCTTCGAGCGTTTCCCGGTACAGCCGCAACCGTTCGACGAGCATCACCGGATCCGGGTTCTCGTCCCGCGCGTGTCGTTCCAGCTTCTCGGTGGTCTGCTTCACCGTCACCCGCAGTTCGACGACTCCGGGCGTGTTCCGGCCCTTCCCGTTCTCCAGTCGCGACACCGCCCGCCGGAAGACGGCCGCGAGCTCGGCCTCGCCCGGCCGCACCTCTTCGATGGCCGTCAGCGCCCGCCCGAGGAGGCTGAAATGGTCGTAGGCGTTGTCGTGCGCCGGCGCACGGACCTCCCTCTGCGGCCTCGATCGCCTGCTGTTCAACACCAAGAACGCGGTTTCCGCCGGAATCAGCACGGCCAGAACGGCGACCGCGCCGAAGAGCCAGGCCGCCGGATGCGGGTAGGTCACCGCACGGCCGATCAGTCCGGCGATCAGGCTGAGCACCACCGCGACGACGTGGAACGGGCGGTTGTCGTGTTCGGCCATGTCAGAAGTTGCTGAACACGTTGACGAACACCTTGTCGATGCCGTACGGGTCGACGGCCCGGTAACTGCGGGCCTTGGACTTCTGCGCGATCTCGTCGAGGACCCGGCTGTCCGCCTCCGCGCCGTAGGCCATGGTGAAGATCCGGACGGAGTTGTCCAGCCGCTCGGCGTCGACGCTCTGCAGCACCTGCTCCCTGGTCCCGATCTCGGTGTTCTCTCCGTCGGTCAGGAAGACGACCGCGTTGATGAGGTTCGGGTCGAACTCGCGGCGCATCTTCTCGTTGGCCGCGATCACGGTCTCGTACAGCGCGGTATTCCCTTTCGGGGTCAGGTTGTCGACGAGGTCGAGCATCGGGCCACGGACGTTCTTCACCTTGCCGATCGGCATCTTTTCCTCATACCCGTCCGAGAAGGTCCACAGCCCGACCTCGTCCTCAGGATGCAGGAACTCGAGCTGTTCGCGGATCGCGGGTTTCAGCAGCGCGATCCGGCTTTCGGAATACGGCTTGTCCTTGCGGTTCTTGTCGAACGGTTCGTTCATGGAGCCGGAAAGGTCCAGCACCAGCAGGATCCGGCCGCGTCGCTGCGTGTACTCCCAGCCGTCCAGCATCTTCTGGATCTGTTCACCGGTGGGCACCCCGATGGGCCGCGGTTCGGCGACCCCTTCGGTGTGCACGCCCTTGGCCAGCTTGTCGTTCCCGCGGCCATCCGGGTCACGGAAGCCGAGGTCACGGAACCGGTCCTGTTGCGCGGGCTCCCGCAGGAAGTCGTAGAAGTCCTTGGCCGCCGAGCGCTGTTCCGGCGACGCCTTGGCGGTGGTGAGGAAGGGATGGTCGATCAGCATCGTCCCCTCGCTCGGGTGCACGGCGACGAGCGGCCGGTTCAGCGGGGCCGGTTCCTTCCCCAGCTGTTTCGGGTTCCCGGTCGGCGCGCCGTGGTTGTAGAGGTAGACCATCTGTTCCTGCATCGCCATCGCGCTGATGTAGGGCGTGGGCTTCTTCTGGTCCTCTTCGTACAGCGTCTTCAGGAAGGCCACCGAATCGTCGCTGTAGTAGGCGACCGAGGCCTCGATCCCGCGGACGAACTGGACGGTTTCCGCCGTGTCGATCTTGCCGTAGTCGCCGCCCGTCGCCGCGAAGTAGGTCGCGATGGTCGCGGCGAGCCCCGAGGTCGACCGGCGCGGATTGTCCTTGCCCAGCGTGAAGTTGCCCCACTTCGCGTTCTCCGGACCGGTGGAGGCCCAGCCGCCGTTGCGGTTCACCTCGAGTACGTCCTTCCAGCCGATGCCCTTCGACGGCCAGCCCAGTTCCTTGGCCATCGGTTCCGGCATCGCGATCACCATCGGGCTCGTCGCGAGCGAGGTCTTCGGACCGTTCGCGATCAGGTCCCCTTTGCCGCGCTGGCGCAGCAGATCGAGCCACAGCGAGGAACTCGGCATCCAGGCCTGCGGTTCGGGATGCCGCTCGTCGATGTCGTTCCAGCCCTTGGCGATGAGGTCGAGCGTGGCACCCGAAGTCTTCTTGAACGCCTCGACCTTCGCGCACCGCCCGCCGTCGAACGTCCGGCCGGTGTTGTTGTACCGCTCGGCCAGTTCGGCGACCAGGTCGCCCTTCTCCGTGGAGGAACTGACGACCAGCCGGACGCAGTCGGTCCTCGCCGCGTTCGACGGCGCGGTGACCGTGGTCGCGAGCAGGACGATCACGAGCGTCCCGACGAGCGCGCCGAAGACGAGCGAAACCCAGCCTGATCTCCGCATGCGCGCCCCCTAGCCGTTGTAGCGGGCAAGTGTAGCTACAACGTGGTTCCCGGTTCCGGCTCCTCGGTCACGAGATCGTAGGTTTCGAAACTGAAGCGGGCGAGCGTGCCCACCCAATTCCGATAGACCTGTAGATCATCGAAGGATTCGGCGTCTAGCCGCCATTCAGGTGGAAAGGCGCCGGACAACGATTCCCCGGCGGAAAGGGCGGCGAAGGTCGAGCGCGCGGCGTCCGGATCGGCGACCAGCAGGGTCAGCAGGACGAGCACCGCGCGATAGGGACCGCCGACGAACCGCGTCAGTTCCGCGTCGGGAATGCCGATGCGGACCAGCCGGTAGAGATTGACCAGTTTCCGGATCTCGCGCGGCGTATTCAGCCTTTTCCGCAGCGCGTGGACGAAATCGCGTTCGACTTCGGTGAGCCGCAGCCGATCCGGCCGCATGTTGTAGAACGTCGGCGGGGCCGTGTCCTCGACGACGACCTCCGCCGTCTCACCGCGTTCGGGCTTGTTCCCGTCCTCCGGCCATTCTTCGTGATCGGACGGCGCCGGTTCCGATGCTTCGATGGGCATGAGGGTGTCGATCAGTTCGTCCGCCGCGGCTCCCATGGGACGCAGGGCGAACACGATCTGGAAGATCTTGTCGAGGTATTCCGCCTGCCGTGCTTCCCCGGTGCCGAAGAGCTCTTCGTGGTGCTGGTCGAGGCAGCGCCGCAACCATCTCGGGTCGACGGCCACCACCACGACGAACGCGGGAAGGGCCAGCAGCAGGTGCACCGCGGCGAGCACTTCGATCACCTTCGACGGCGGGCAGCGGTCGAGGTCGTCGATGTAGAGCACGATCCGTTCCAGCGGCGGCTTGCCCGTGCCTCCGGCCAGTTGCCATTCCCGGCGCGCCTCCTCCAGATCGGCGCTCAGCTTCACGAGGTCCTCCCGGACGCGCGCGAAAACCCCTTGATAGTCCCCGTATCTGCCGTCCTTCGCCTCCTCGATCAGCTCGCCGAGCCGGGTGGCCGCGTCCAGCCGCCGGAGCCGTTCCTCGGTCTCCCGGATTTCGGTCTCGAACCGTTCCGCGCGTTTGTCGACGTCGAACCGCAGTTTGTCCAAAGTGGACTTGACCGGCGCGAGGGCCGACCTGGCGGTGGTGAGCGCCGGAGTCAGCACTGCGCCGAGCGCGACGACGGCGCCCGCCACGGCGAGGATCGTGTTGTGCCACAACGCCCAGCCGGTGATCACCGCGACGACGCCGAGCACACCGGCGAGCGCGTAGCCCGCGACGGCGAGCCTCCGCCGTCGGCGTTCCGCCCGGTCCACTCCGGACACCAGGAGACGCCAGCGCCAGGTGCGCGGGGAATCCGCCTTGACGGCACGAAGGCCGGCCAGCCGGGTGCGCAGTTCCTCGCGTTCGGCGCGAACCTCACCGGCGTCCGCATGTGTTTCGGGCGCGCCCAGATTACGGAACAGGTGGTCCACCAGGCCGACCCACAGATGGTCGTCGTGGTACTGCCAGGCGTTGAACCGGATCTGCCGGATCTCGCCGGCGAACACGCTGTTGGCGGCGTCGCCGCGGGACCGGCGGGCCAGTTCGGCCACCCGGTCGCTCACCTGCCGCACGAAACTGGATTTGCCGGAACCCCACGGGCCCAGCAGCGCGACGCACAACGGCGGGCTGGTCTCCCGGTCGGCGATGACCGCGGCGAGCGTGCGCACGTCGTCGTGGAAACCGATCAGATCGACCGGGCTTTCGACGTCGGGCGTGATCCGCGGCCGGGCCCTGCCCGGTTTGGGTTCGACGAAACCGGTGCCGTCGATCTGGTTGCCGAAGCGGTCCCACACCCGGATGGTGCGGTCGTCCCCGACCGTGACGATCTTCTCGCCGCCCGCCGTGCAGGCGATCGCGCGGACGTTCCCCCGATGTCCCTTGAGGAGCGTGTAGCCCGCCGGGTCGTCGATCTCGCGGACGCGGACCTCGCCGTCGGAACCGCCGGAGAGCACCAGTTTGCCGTCCGGACTGAAGGCCAGCGCCCGCACCGCCCCGCCGTGCCCTGGGAAGACGAGGGCCGGATCACCCTCGCGCCCCCACAACCGGACCGTCTCGCCCTCGCCGGAGAGCACGTGCCCGCCGTCGGCCGAGATCGCGACCACGTGGACCGCGCCCGCGCCGCCGAACCGGTAGTGGGAAACGACTTCCTTGTCCCACAGCCGCACGCCGCCGTCGTCGTCCCCGGCAACGACGACCAGGCCGTCCGGGGTCACCGCGACCGATTCGATCTCCGGGTCGCCGGTGCGGAACACGCGCACCGTCACCCCGTCCAGCCGCCGGACCTCGACGGTGCTTCCCACGCCGGACACGGCGAATTCGTTCGCCACCGCGACCGCGACGGTCCGCTTGGTGGTCTGGACCTCCGGGGGTTGCGCCTCGCCACCGGCGATCCGCCAGCGCCGCACCGTCACCCCATCGCAACCGACCACGTGCTGACCGGAGATGCCCACCGCGAGCACCGGCCGATCGTGCCCGCCGAAGGTGAACCGGAGCGCGCCGGTTTCCAGGTCCCAGACCCGCACCGTCCGGTCCGCGCCCCCGGTGACCAGCCGATTTCCCTTCACCGCGACGGCAAGGATCGGTTCTTCGTGTCCGGTGAAACGCGCCGTGGTCATAACCGCACAGTCTTCCGGTCGCGTCAAGATCATGGTTAACGACAGGCGACTATCGGCGGGTACCCCGAGCGCCTCGAAAGGGTCAGGGTCGAAACTGCTCCGAAATTCCAGCACGCCTTAAACGCGAGGAGTTCAACGTGCTTCGACGTACCTTCGCCGCGGTGCTCACCGGCGCCGCGCTCTCCATCTCGGTGCTCTCGGCACCCTCCGCCGGTGCCGCCGAGATCATGGCGACCACCCTGACCTACGACGACAGCCAGGCCGCGGAGTTCAAGGACGCGGTGGCGGCAGGCGTCAACGTCTGGAACACCAACGTCACCAACGTCCGCATCGTGAAGGCGACACCGGGGCAGCGGGTCAACATCCGGGTCATCGCCGACAACGGCTGGCCGCGCGCCACGCTCGGCCCGGTCCGCCCCGGCGGCACGGTCACCGTGTGGATGGGCAGGCAGGCCGTCCAGCAGGGCTACCACACGCCCCGGATCGCTTCCCACGAACTCGGGCACAGCCTCGGCCTGCCCGACGTGAAGCCCGGCCCGTGCTCGTCGCTGATGTCCGGCTCGACCGGTGGCGTCAGCTGCACCAACGTGAACCCCAACGCGCAGGAGAAGGCAAGGGTCCAGCAGCTCTACGCCGGCACCGCCGTGCAGAGCGCCGACGCGGGCAAGGTCCTCGCGGAGATCGGCTGATCCCCGGGCCAGGGGGTGCCCGCCCGGCACCCCCTGGCCTGTTTTCTCAGTCGTCCGCCGTGATCGCCGCCGCCGGGCACGACTGCGCGGCGTCGCCGATCCCGGCCGGTTCCGGGTCCAGCAACCGGACCCGGCCGTCTTCCTCGTCCTGTCCGAACACCTCCGGCGCGGTCAGGACGCACATTCCGGCGCCCACACACCGTTCCCGGTCCACTTCGATCCTCATCGCGATCAGCCCCAGGCCACCGGGAGCGCGTACACCCCGTAGATGTCGGAGTCCGTCCGCAGCGGGATCTCGTCGGCCGGAACGGCAAGGCGCAGCGCCGGGAACCTGCCGAGCAGCCCGGTGAAGGCGACCTTCATCTGGACTCGCGCGAGCTGCTGGCCGAGACACTGGTGCACCCCGTGCCCGAAAGCGGCGTGCCCGGCGGCGTTCCGGCGGACATCCAGCCGGTCGGGGTCCGGGAACTTCAACGGGTCGCGGTTGGCCGCCGTCGCCGACAGCGCGACCACCTCCCCCGCCTTGACGACCTGGCCGCCGATCTCGACGTCTTCGAGCGCGGTGCGGACGCCCGTATGCGCGATCGTCAGGTAGCGCAGGAGTTCCTCGATCGCGTTGTCGACGCTCTCCGCGTCCTCGCGCAGGACGGCGAGCTGGTCCGGATTGCGCAGCAACGCGAAAGTACCCAGCGCCAGCATGTTCGCCGTGGTGTCCAGACCGGCCCCCAACAAGAGGAACGCGATGCTGGTGAGTTCTTCGTCGGTGAGGTCGGTGGTGACCAGTTCGCCGAGGATGTCGTCGGTCGGCGCGGCCCGTTTGGCCACGATGAGTTCGTAGAGGTAACCACCCAGCGCGTTGATGGCGGCCTCCTGTTCCTCCATCAACGCGTCCGGCCGGTTCAACGGCGCGACGTTGCGGCGGAAGAACTCGTGGTCGGCGTAGGGGACACCGAGGAGCTCGCAGATCATCAGCGCCGGAATGGGCTGCGCGAAGGCGGGCACCAGATCGGCCGTCGTTCCTTGCCGCTCCATGGCGTCCAGGTGTTCGGTGGTCACCTGCTCGACCCGTTCGGTGAGCTGCCGCATCCGGCGGACGGTGAACTTGCCGGTGAGCAGCTTGCGATACCGCGCGTGCTCTTCACCGTCCATGTTGATGAACATCCCCGGCTGCGCGGGCGGCATCTCCGCCATCGCGGCCGGACCCGGCATCGGCGTGTGCATCAACTCCTGCCGGGCACTGAACCGCGGATCCGCGACGATGGCGCGGACGATCGCGTGACCCGTCGCGAGCCAGCCTTCGTGCCCGTCGGGGAACGTCAGCCGGACGAGCGGATGCTCGTCGCGCAGCGGCCCGAGCTCGGCGGGCGGGTCGAACGGGCAGCCCTTCGGGCGTTCGAGGGGTAGTTCCGTGAGATGAGGTACCGACGTGGTCATTGCTGTTCCTCCCAGTTTTTACCGCTGCTCAAAGGCTACGTTGCATTTACAGATCACTCAAAGCTCCGGAATGGCTTTTTGGACGTATTTGCTGGTAGATTTCGGAAATCGTTGCAACGTTCTTGCCAGTGAATGCAACGGCTCGTTGCAATGATCTGCGAGTGAACGCACAGGAGGTGCCCATGCCGGGCGGCAGGCTGACACAGGAGGATCGACGGCTGATCGCGACCTGGCTCAAGGACGGCCTCGGTTACGCCGAGATCGCCCGCCGTCTCGGGCGCCCGACGTCGACGATCAGCCGTGAGGTCGCCCGCAACAGCGGCCATTCCGGCTACCGCGCCGAAGAAGCGAACCGCGCGACCGGCGAACGCGCCCGGCGCCGCCGCAAGCCGCCCGCCCGCGACGTCGCGGGCGTCTCGCACGGCTACGGCCGGAACCCGGAAGCCGTGCGCGCCTTCGAAGCCGAATTCGCCGACATCATGGTGGCGACCGGTCTCCCCCGCATGACGGCACGGGTGCTCGCCTGCCTGTCCGTCAGCGACGACGGCGTTCTCACCGCGGCCGAACTCGCCCACCGGCTCCAGGTCAGCCCGGCCTCGATCTCGAACGCCGTCGCCTACCTCGAAACGCAAGCGATGCTCCGCCGCGTACGGGACGGACGCCGCGAGCAGTACGTCATCGACGAGGAAATGCCCCAGCGAGTATGGGCCGAAAGCGTCCGCGCGAACCAAGAATGGGTCAAGATCGCCCGCCGCGGCGCCGACGTCCTCGGCATCGCGACACCCGCGGGTGCCCGCATGGACGACCTCTCCCGCTTCCACGCGCGCATCAACGACGTCATGCTGGACGACCGCGTCGCCCTGTACGCCGCCGACGCCCTGACCGCACTCGCCGCCCTCCTGCACGCCGGCCGCGCCCTCTCCGCCGCAGCACTTTCGGCCGCCTTGGGGTGGGACGAGGAGCGGGTTTCGGCCGCCTTACGGGTGGCGGAAGAGCAACCGCACATCGCCGGCCCCGTGCGGGTGGTTCGGGCCGGTGGGGAGTATCGGGCGGTTGCGGCGGCGGAACGGTTGACTGGGGCGCAGTTGGCGGCTTTGGGGTCTTGAGTTCTGGTGGCTTGCTGGGCTGGGGTGTCGCCGTTTCTCGGCGAATGATGGTTGGTGGCGGGGTGTGCGGTCATCGGCGGTTGCGGTATCGCTGGGTCGGTGTGGTGACGGTTGCCGATTTCCGGCGATGATGGCTGGTGGTGGGGGCGTACGGGTCGTTGCGAGGACCGTTGCCGTTTCTCGGCGGCTGCCGCGGGGGTGCGGCGGCCGACCGTTGCGATACCGCCGGATCTGCGTGAGGTGGCTGTCGCCGTTTCCTGGCAAGTGATGCTATCGGCGATACGCGCGGCTGCCGATGACGGCGGTACCGCGGCCGGATGTGGCGACTGTCGCCGATTTCTGGCAAAGGCGGCTGCCGTGGGGGTGTGGCCACCGACCGTTCCGGTACTGCCGGATCTCCGCGAGGACCGTCGCCACTTCCCGGCAAATGACGCAGTCGGCGACACGCACGCCCACCGGTGACAGCGGTACCACGGGCCAGACGTGACGGCTGTCGCCGATTTCCGGCAAAGGCGACTGCCGCAAGGGCGCGGCCACCGACCGTTCCAGTACCGCCGGATCTCCGCGACCGTCGCCGTTTCTCGGCAAGTGAGGCCGCCGGAGGCGTGCCGACTCATTGACGGCGCGGTCTTACCGGGTCGATGCGACGTCGCCACTTTCCGGCGATGAGGCTCAGAACGGTGGCGGTTCTTCGGCCGGAGCGGTTTGCGCGCGGGGCGGGTGGAGTGGCGGTGGGGTGCTGTCGTAGCTCTGGCCGGTCGGGGTGGTGACGGTCAGGGTGCCGTCGGACGCGAGGCGGTAGATCCAGCCGGGTTCGTCTTTGAGCCGGTGATCCCGGCGGCAGAGGTCGATCAGGTCGTCGGCGTTGGTGGCGCCGCCGAACTGCCACGGCACCGAATGGTCGAGATCGCAGGTCTGGGCGGGACGGCCGCAGCCGGGTCTTCGGCACTCACGGTCCCGCACCCGGACGAACTCGCCGACGCCGGCTGTCGGCCGGTACCGGTCCCGGCCGAGGTCCAGCACCTGCCCGGACAGCGGGTCGGTGATGATCCGGCGCAGCACGGTGTTCGGCCCGGTCGCGATGTGCCGTGCGAGTGCCGCGGGGAGGTGACCGTGTCCGGCCATTTCCGCCGGGTCGTCGTTGAGGCCGAGGTAGGTGAACAAGTCCATGTACAGGAACACTTCCGCACGTTCGCTCGTGCCACCCTGGCCGCCGAGCAGGAGATCGAGCGCGACGTCCGCGCGTAACTGGTCCAGGGTGCGGGTTTCGTCGCCGGTCTTGAGCTTCTTGGCTTCCCTGTCGATTCGAAGGTAGGCCGCGTTGACTTTCTCGGCGGGCCCGTCCTCGACCTCGATCGACGCCACCCCCGTCTCACCCTGCCGTACGGTGAGACGGCGACCTTCGCGATTGTGCTCGGCACGTTTGTCGGCGCCTTCGCGGTCGACCGTGATCGCCGCATGATTCGCTGCTTTCCTTATCTGGTCGGAATTCCTTCCCGCCAACCGGTCCTCGAGCAGGGCATCCGCGGCCTGAGCGTTTTCGTCCGACAGCCACGCCGTCGCCGCGGCGACCTTCATCGCGCCGAAGCCACTCACTTTTCCCTGGTCCATCAGATTCAACGTGCGCGGCAGTCGGCTGGTCAACGCTTCGGCGGCAGCGACCATCGCACCGGCATGATTGTCCACAAGGGACAAGGCGAAGGCGACTTCCTGTGTGACACCGCCCGCGCCCTCGCGATGCCGGTTCAGCTGGGCCAGCGCCCGGAACCGAACCGCCTCGAGCCGGGCGATCCCCTCCGACGCCGCTTTCGCGACAGCGACGGAATCGTTGTCGTCCAACGAACCTATCGAAGCGTTGACCGACTCCAAAGCGCTCGGATCGGTGAGTTTCTCGAGTAGCGCCACAGGCGCGGATCTGCGTGTGTCCACCCGATGACCATACGACCGGCCACCGACAATTCCGGATCATGAAAGCACTGTGAAGCGTTGCCGATTTTCGGTAATGAACGAGCCACCAAACCAGGCGGCCGCCGTCACCGAATCCCGGCAACAGCGGCCAACCCAACCCAAAAGAACGCCCTCACATCACATCCCGAACGACCATCCGTTCCGAAGCTCGCTCAATCGCCGCCTCCACCGCGCCGACCCGGTCCGCCAGGAGGCCCATCGCGCCGACCGCGCGGCTCATCGGGTCCTCGTCGTCGCCGCCGAGGGCCTGTGCCCGCAGGTACGCCGCCTTCACGGCCGCCCACCGCTGGGCCTCCGAGTCGGTCAGGCGGCCGCGGAGTTCGGCCAGTTTGAGCAGGTTGGCCTCGGCGCCGGAGGTCAGCGTTTGGGCTTCGCCGGCGTAGTGGTCGTCGATCAGCGCTTCGAGTTCGGCGTCGTTCATCGCGGGCACGATCCGGCCGGCGAGTTTGTTCATGTTCCGGTACGAGCCCTGTAGCTGGAAGGGCGGTTCGACCCGGGACGCGTCCGCTTGCGCCGCCGAAGCGATGTAGGCCTGGTTGTTCTTGAGGATGATCCGCTGCACCTTGGTCAGTTTCCGCAGTACGGCGAGGATCTGCTCCAGTTCGGTCGCCGAGTACGCGTGCTTCAGCTGATCCGCCCGCACCGAGCCGTCGCCGCGCGCCAACCGAACCAGAACGTCCACATCGGACCGTTCGCGGGAGACCAGCGGGGCGAGGACGGTGTTCGCGGTGAGCGAGTTTTCGATGTAGCTCAGCGCGAACAGTTCTTCCTTGCCTGACAACACATCGCCGAGGTTCCAGACGTCCGCGCGGTTGGCGAGCATGTCCGGGATCCGGAACCGTTTGCCCTGTTCGGTGTACGGGTTACCGGCCATGCAGACCGCGAACCGCTTGCCCCGCAGGTCATAGGTCCGCGTCCGGCCTTCCCACACGCCTTCCATCCGCCGTTGCGCGTCGCACAGCGAGATGAACTTCTGCAGCAGTTCCGGCGAGGTGTGCTGGATGTCGTCCAGATACAGCAGCACGTTGTTGCCCTGCTCCAGCGCGAACGAGATCTTCTCGACCTCTTGCCGCGCGGTCGCGTTGGGCGCGTCCGCCGGATCCACCGATGTGACGTCGTGCCCGAGGGCCGGCCCGTTCACCTTGACGAACACCAGCCCGAGGCGGCTCGCGACGTACTCCATGAGGGTCGTCTTGCCGTAACCGGGCGGCGAGATGAGCAACAGCAGACCGGACTGGTCGGTACGCCGCGCGTCGCCGGTCGCGCCGAGTTGCTTGGCGAGGTTGTCGCCGATCAACGGCAAGTAGACCTCGTCGAGCAACCTGTTGCGCACGAAGGCACTCATCACCTTCGGTTTGTACTCCGTCAGCCGCAGCCTGTCGCGTTCGGCCGCCACCAGGTCGTTGCGCAGCCGTTGGTACGCCCGGAAACCCGGCACCCGGTCACGCCGGAACCGCAGCGTCCTGGCGAGCGTCTCGTCGAGCCGCAGGGTCAGGGATCGGTTGACGATCCGCGGATGGGAGCCGAGCAGACCGTCCACAGTGGCCGATAGCTCCGCCGAGGAATCGTAGCGGGGCAAGTCCGCCAGTTCGATCGCGACGGCCTCCGCCAATTCGTCGCCAGGCAGACCGGAAGATTCCACAAAGGACGTGAGCCAGGCTTCGGCGAGCTGGTAGCGGTCGGCGAGGTCTTCGAGGGCACGCAGGTCTTCGGCGAAGCTACGGCGGTCGAGCCGGAACTTGTCGAGCAGCGTCCGTGCCCCACCGCTGGTGACGAACCCCGGGGACCCGTCGGCCAGTTCCTCGAACAGGTACTCGCCGGCGAGTTCGAGATCCAGCGTCAGCCCGGACGACGTGGCGAACGCCGCCATCGCCTCGGTGAGCTCCCGCGCCAGCGCGTCGATCGCCGTGGTGTGCCCGAAAGCCTCCCGCACCCGCGCGAGTGACGCGGCGCGCGTCGTCCAGGCGGACTTCGCCGCTTCTTCCGCGCCGAAAGCCCAGAACAGCTGAGCGGACGCCCTCGCGGCGGGCGGATAGCGCAGCAACCCGGCGGCGGACCGCAGGCGCAGCAACACCGACAGGATCGCGGCGGCGTCGTGATCGTGCACGCCACGCGCGTAACCCTCGTCGTAGCGGTCACCGGCGACGCGCCGGACGACCTCCAGCAGATCCGCGTCTTGCAGGTCCGGCTTGTCGGCCAGGATCGACGTCGCCAGGTACTCGGCGCGATAGACCTCGGGCGACTCCGAGACCAGCAGCTGGTCCCAGTACGGCCGCGTCGCTTCGAACGACTCATCGCGCACGGGCGAGCGGTAGTCCGTCCCGGTGATCGCGAACTTCATCCCGCCGTCGTGCGGCACCAGGGTGAGGTCGATGTCCTGCGTGTTGACCGCGAAGGTGTTGCGGCCGAGGCGGATCGTCTCCCCGCCCTCGCCGTAGAGGTCGAGCCTGTCGCGCAGCGCGCGGCCTGCCTCCTGGCGGGCGGCCTTGACCCGGCCTTCGAGTTCTTCGGCACGCACCTGATCGCCGAGGTCACGCAGTTCGGCGACCACACTGCGCAGCTTCGCGACCATCGGGTCTGAGGCGAAGTAGGTGTTGATCTCGTCGACCGAACCGAGTGTGCCGACCCGCCGGGACACGCTCGCGAGGATCCGCTCGGCCGAGTCGACCAGCCTGTCCGCGCGACGCGCCCGTTCGTCGAGCAGCGCCTGCTTACGCGAGGAGAACGCCTCGTAGACGTCGGTGCGCTTCTCGCCGAGCGACGCGAGGAAATCGTCGAACTCGCCGAACCGCGATTCGAGGTTTTCCAGCTGCAGCAGCAGTCTGCCGAGCTGCTCGTCGCAGCGGTCCGGCGTGTCCGCGACCGCGAGCCCGCCGGTGATCGCCTGTGCGAGCAGCGCGAACTCGGCGGCGAACTCCGCCCGGCCCTCGGTTTCCAGCAGCTCCTTGCGCCGTGCTTCGAGCGTGGCCCGCGCCCGGTTGACCGCGCCGATGACCTCGCCGACACGTTCGAGGATCTTCGTCCGCACCACGGCGTCCGCGATCTCCAGCCCGCCGACGACGTCGGTGAGGACTTCGAGTCCGCCGGACTGCTCGTCCAGCTGTTCGGCGACCGGGACGGCCTCGGCGACGGTGGAGATCGCGCCCGCGGCCTCGATCAGCCCGTCGACCTCGGCGTGATAGCTCGTGAACGCGTCTTCGCCCTGCAGGAACCGGACGGCGCGCTGCGCGGCCTCGCCGAATTCCGTGTCGAGGTCGGCGATCAGCTTGTCGACGCGGTCGGTGTCGACATAGCGCAGTTCCCGCACGGTGACGAGATGACCTCGCGCGCGGTGCATTTCGGCGAGCCTGCGCACCCACGCGTCGGCCGCGTTCAGTGCCTCGCCCCGCACCTTCCGCACGAGCGACGCGGTTTCCGCGGCGGCTTCCTCGACGGCGTCGGCCGCCTGCGAAGTGAGCGCGGTGACCGTCTCGAACTCGTCGAGCACCTGTTCCGCGGTGACGCGGACGTCCGACAACGGCGACCGCAGATCGCCGAGTTCGGCCTCCCCGAGCCAGTGGTAGTGGTCGAAGACCCGCGCACAGGCGGCGATCAGTGCCTCGAACACCGCCGCGGACGGCGCCATCTCGCCGACCATCCGGCCGATCGAAAGACAGTCCGAGATCCCGCGGACCAGATCGGCGTTGCCGACCCGCTCCAGCGGCCCGGTACCAGTCGGCTGCGACGCGGCGTAGGTGTCGGATTGGAACGGCGTCCGCCACACCTGCATCGGGTGCACACGGCTCGGCTCGTCGGACAGCGCGCGGAACAACACCATCGTGCCGTCGTCGAACAGCGAGTACCCGTGGCACGGGATCGGGTTCGAGACCTCTTTGCGGATCACGTTGTACGGCAGGAGAAGCGAGCGTCCGTCGGCCCGAGCGTGGAAGACGTAGAGCACGTCCTCGCCGTTGGGCGAGCGGATCACGCGCTCGAATTCGAGACCGTCCACGGTGGTGTCGAACGTCTTGCTGACACCCGTGTCGAGGTAGTAGCCGCCGGGGAAGATGATCCCGTGGTCCTCGGGCAGCCGCTGACACGCCTGCCCGATCCCGTCGAGGCGCACGACGTCGCGCGTGCGGGTGTTGAAGACCAGGTACCGGTGGACGGTCTCCTTGTACGGCAGTATCCGCAGCAGGATCAGCGGGCCGATCCTGGCATAGGACACCTCGGCGTCGGCCAGGCTCTGCAACGGCTCGTCGACCGGCTCGGCGTAGACGCCCTCACCGGTTTCGGTGTTGTTCTCGACCTTGATCGTCAGGTTGCCGCCGACGGTCTCGACGAACACCTCGTCCTCGATCGAGATGTGCGGGTGCCGGCCGAGAACGTGCTGTTCGCGGCTGGTCTCGATCCATTCGAAATCGTGCGACGGCGGGAAGACGTGGTCGCGTTCACCTCGGCTGTCCACATAGGACACCGTGCCGTCCGCGGCGATACCCCAGCGCAACACCCGGATGTCCTCGGTCCGCGGACCGATCTGGAACACCGCGAGCAGTTTGCCCTCGACCCGCCGCAGCTGCAGCAGCTTCGCCTGCCGGTAGTAGCGGTACAGCTCGGCGAAGTCGCGGACGAAATGCTCGTCGCGCAACAGCTCCGGCAGCTCTTCGGCGGGCACGTCGTCGAAGCGGAAGGCTTCTTCGTCATGACTGAAGCCGTGCAGCGAGAAGACGTCGTCGACCGTCGTCTCGGGCTTGAGCCCGATGAAGACGTTGTAGCCGAACAACATCCGCCCGCCGACCGACACGACGTCCCGCGGCACGCAGTTGTTCGCCGTGCGGATCCGCTCCGTGCCGATCAGCGCGAGCTGCGCGCTGCCGAAGACCCCGAGCCGCGCCTTGTTGAGCTCGTCCGCGCGTTTCGCCAGTTCGGCGGCCTGTGCGGCGAGCCGGGCGCGGAGCACCTCATAGGTGCCCGCGTCCAGCTGCTCCGTTCCTGCCGCCGGTTCGGTCGTCGTCACTGCTTCGCGGGGGCGAGGGTGGCGACAGAGGTCTCAGCGAGGCCGAGCCGCTGCGCCATCGACAGCAGCTCACGCAGCTTGTCGCTGTCCGGGCCGCCCGCCTGCAACTGCTTGGCCAGGAAGGCCGACAGCGTCAGGTTCTTCACGTCCTCCGTGCTCACGGAGCCGACCAGTTTCGTCAGGTCGTCGGTGAAGCTGCCCGAACCGTCGAGCCACGACTTCCCGAGGGTCTGGATGACGTCCGAGTGCTCGACGAAGCCGTCCACGCTCTTGCCGAGCCCGATCGAACCGATCACCTTCTCGAAGAACATCGTCTCGCCGCCGACGATGTCGATGTCGGCCTTCTCCAGCCCGATGCCGAGGACCGTGGCCTGTGCCTCGGCGACCTCGCGCTGCACGTTGAGCGCGGCGAGCCGGATCTCCTTCTCGGCCTCCAGGCGCAGGCGGTACTCCTCGTGCTGGCGGCTGGCGGTGTCGAGCGCGGCCATCGCTGCGGCCTTCTCGGTGAGACCTTCGGCCTCGCCCTTGAGCTTGTCGCGCATCCCGTCGGCGAGCACGATCGCCTTCTCGCGTTCGACGATCGCCTCGGCGCGGCCGACCTTCTCCAGCGCGTCGGCGTCGCGTTCCTTGACCTGCGCCGCGGCCAGCCCGATGGCGGCCTCCTCGGCCTGGATGCCTTCGGCCAGGCGGATCCTCGCGCGGGTGTCCAGTTCGGCGGCCTGCTGGCGCGCTTCGGCCAGCGTCAGTTCCTCGCGGGCCTTGTGCTTCGAGGCCACCTCGGCGGCCTCCGCGGCCTTGATGTCCTTGACCAGGCTTTCCTGCGCCTCCGCCTCGGCCCGGATGATGATGGCCGAGCGCTGACGCTCCGCCTCTTCGACGACGCGAAGCTTCTTGATGTTCTCTTCCTGCTCCGCCACGGTCTTCTCGACCGCGATCCGCTCACGGATCACCTCGGCGATCGACCGCTTCTCGGTCTCGACTTCCTTGTCCTTGGCGATGCGGGAGAGTTCGGTCTCGCGTTCGCGGCCGATGACCTCGAGCAAGCGGTCCTTCTCGATACGCTCGCTCTCGATGGCGATCACCCGCTCGCGGTTCTTGCCGGCGACCTCGATCTCACGCTGCTGGTTCTGGTGCTGGATGCCGAGCTGCTCGTCGGTGCGCAGCCCCGCGGCCTGCGACTTGAGCCGCTCCTCCGCCTGCACCTTCGCGATCTCGGCCTCTTCACGCGCCCGCATGGTCTCGACCTCGCGGTTCTGCTTGATCTCCGCGTCGGCCTGCCGCCGCTCCAGTTCGAGGATCGCCTCGCGGGCGTCCACGTTCTGGCGGGTGATCTCTTTTTCCTCGCTGCGGCGGAACTCGTTCGTGCGCACGTGCTCGATCGCGGTCAGCTCGGTGATCTTGCGGATACCCTGCGCGTCGAGGATGTTCGCCGAATCGAGCTGCGCCATCGGCGTCTGCTCGAGGTAGTCGATGGCCGCGTCCTCGAGGCTGTACCCGTTGAGGTCGGTGCCGATGACGCGGATGATCTGGTCGCGGAACTCGTGACGTTTGGTGTAGAGGTCCACGAAGTCGAGCTGCTTGCCGACGGTCTTCAACGCCTCGGAGAACTTGGCGTTGAACAGCTCCTGCAGGGTCGCCTCGTCGCTCGCGCGTTCGGTGCCGATGGCCTGCGCGACCTTGATCACGTCCTCGGTGGTCTTGTTGACCCGCACGAAGAACGAGATCCGGATGTCGGCGCGGATGTTGTCCCGGCAGATCAGGCCCTCGCGGCCGGTGCGGGTGATCTCCATCGCCTTGACCGAGGTGTCCATGATCTCGGCCTTGTGCAGCACCGGCAGGACGATCGCGCCGGTGAACGTGACGTCGACGCGACGGACCTTCGAGATGATCAGCGCCTTACCCTGCGGCACCTTCTTGAACAACCTGGTGATCGTGAACAGCAAGACCAGGAGGATGACAACTATCACGGCGATCAGAACGCCGGCCCCCACGCTGATGGCACCCATAGGTTTTCCTTTTCTGCTTCAGATGTCCAAGGACTCGACCCAGAAGAACTCGCCTTCGGAGTCGTAGTCATAGAGAACTACGCGGCTGCCCGCCGTGAGGTTGCCTTGGCCTGCCTGCCGAACGTCCACAATGGCCGTGGACCCGTCGGCGGCGGCGACTTCGGCCTGGCCGAAGTCATGAGTGACCGACGAGGTGCGGATGACCGCGGCCCGGCCGATGAAGTCTCTCCTGCTCGGTTCCTTCGCGGGACCGAACACCCGGCGCAGTGGCACCACGATCACCCTCGTCCCGAGTGTGCCGAGGACGAGCGCGACGGCGACCACGCCTGCCCCGAACCCGATCCTCGATGGTGTCGAAAGCTCAAGGTCATCGAGAAGAACCGTCCCTGCCAGGCTGGCGAACCAGGTGAATGCGATCAGTAGAGAGAGCGAAATGGACAGTGGGACCCCGCCGAAGCCCGCCAGTAGCCCTTCGCCGCCGTCGAACTCGTCGAGATCGAAGGCACCGAGCAGGGCCAGCAGCCAATAGCCGATCACCACGATCAGCAAGAAACTGAAGAGCACGGCCGGAAACCCCAGAGCCGCGGTGACGAACCCGCCCATCGCCGTCGTTCCCTCCCCATTACCCCGGGTCAGGACTATAACCAGCGCGTGACGCCGGGCGGGCCGTTTTCGGCTACGAGTGGGTCACAGTGCTCCCCGCAATCAGTCACCTACTTGCGCCCGACCCCGCCCGCAAGTAGGTGACTGATTGCGAGGTGGGGTTACGCCGACCGGCCGCTCCGAAGCCATCCAGTTGGACCTGTCGCACCGCCGGAGCGCGCCCTACTCTCCAGTATTGAGAGTGACACAGGACACACCACGGTCTTGGGAGGCTCCATGGGGTGGCACGTTCGCGAAACGGTCGACGAGGATCGGCGCGAACGGCGAATCCGCCACGTCACCCGATGTCTGAGTTGCACGCTCACCTGCGTCCATTGTGGACTTCCCGCGAGATTCTCCGTTCCCGCCGGACATCCCGGTCTCGGCGTGGTCGAGCACCTGCCCGGCGTTACCACCCCCGGCCTCCCGGATCTGGCTCTGCTGCACCGGTTCTGCCGGGACAATCTCGCCGCGGAGCCGGGTATCGCGCTCAGGCGCGCCTATCTCGGCCTGGCGACCGAACTCTTCGAAACGGGGCGGCGGATCCGCCGTCACCACCGGCTCGGCGTGCATCCGCCACGACCGGGCCATCTCGAGGCCTACCGAAAACGGTGGCGAGTGGCCAAAATGCGGTACGCCTGCAAGGCGTGCCGGTACTACACCGGCTCTCACTGAGCCGATTCTCCCCCGGAGGACTCGTGCTCGTTCGTCTCATCCTCGGTCTGCTCATCACCGTCGTCGGTCTCGCCTTCGCCGCCCGCCGCGCGCTCTGGCTCGCCAAACTGATCCGGTCCGGCCAGCCGGACGAAAAACGCTCGGACGTCATGGCCGTCCGCGCGAAAACGCATCTGGCCGAGGTCTTCGGGCAGCGCAAACTGCTGAAGTGGTCCGTCCCCGGGCTCGCGCATCTGTTCACGTTCTGGGGTTTCGTGATCCTCGGCTCCGTCTACGTCGAGGCGTACGGCGCCCTGTTCGACCACGACTTCCACATCCCGCTCATCGGGCACTGGGCGGTTCTGGGGTTCCTCCAGGATTTCATCGCGGTCGCGGTGCTCGTCTCGCTCGCGGTGTTCGCGGTCATCCGGATCCGCCAGGCCCCCGAACGGAAAGACCGCGCGTCGCGGTTCTTCGGATCGCACACCGGCGGCGCCTGGCTGATCCTGTTCATGATCTTCAACGTGATCTGGACGATGTTCCTCTTCCGGGGCGCGTCGGCGGCGGTCGGCGTCTTCCCGTACGAGTCGGGCGCGTGGGTTTCCCTCGGCGTCGGCGAACTCCTGGAGCCGCTCGGCCCCGCGGTCACCGAACCGCTGGAGACCGTCGGGCTGCTGCTGCACATCGGCGTGATGCTCGCGTTCCTGTCGATCGTGCTCTACTCCAAGCACCTGCACATCTTCCTCGCGCCGGTCAACGTGACCGCCAAACGTCTGCCGGACGCGCTCGGCCCGCTGCTGCCGATGGAGTCCGGCGGCAAGCCGATCGACTTCGAGGATCCGGGCGAGGACGACACGTTCGGCCGCGGCAAGATCGAGGACTTCACTTGGAAGGGCATGCTCGACTTCGCCACCTGCACCGAATGTGGCCGCTGCCAGTCGCAGTGCCCGGCGTGGAACACCGGGAAACCCTTGTCCCCCAAGCTGATGATCATGGATCTGCGCGACCATCTCTTCGAGAAGGCGCCGTACATCCTCGACGGCAAGGAAGCGCCTGAAGAACGTCCGCTGGTCGGCACCAAGGAGGACTTCGGCGTCATCGATCCGGACGTCCTCTGGTCCTGCACCACGTGCGGAGCCTGCGTCGAGCAGTGCCCTGTCGACATCGAGCACGTCGACCACGTCGTGGACATGCGCCGCTATCAGGTGATGATCGAGTCGGCCTTCCCGAGCGAACTCGGCGTGCTGTTCAAGAACCTCGAGACCAAGGGAAACCCCTGGGGTCAGAACAATTCCGACCGCCTCGCGTGGACGACGGATCTCGACTTCGAGGTGCCGATCTTCGACGGCGAACTCGGCGAAGACGTCGAGTACGTCTATTGGGTCGGTTGCGCGGGCGCCTTCGACGACAACGCCCGCAAGACCGTCCGCGCCACCGCGGAGCTCCTGCATTTGGCCGGGGTGAAGTACACGATCCTCGGCACCGACGAGTCCTGCACCGGCGACCCGGCGCGCCGCTCCGGCAACGAGTTCCTCTTCCAGATGCTCGCGCAGCAGACGGTCGAGACGCTGAACGCGGTGTTCGAGGGCCGCGAACCGGGTACCCGCAAGATCGTCACCACCTGCCCGCACTGTCTCAACACGCTCGGCCGCGAGTACCCGCAACTGGACGGGCACTACGAGGTCCTGCACCACACGCAACTGCTGAACCGGCTCGTCCGAGCGGGCAAGCTCACGCCGGTCAAACCGGTCGACGCCGGCCCGGTGACCTACCACGACCCGTGTTACCTCGGCCGCCACAACAAGGTCTACGAGCCGCCGCGCGAACTCGTCGGCGCGACCGGCGCGACGCTGAGCGAGATGCCCCGGCACGCCGACCGCTCGCTCTGCTGCGGTGCCGGCGGCGCGCGGATGTGGATGGAAGAGCAGATCGGCAAGCGCATCAACCTCGAACGCGTCGACGAGGCACTCGGCACGGACGCCGAAACCATCGTCACCGGCTGTCCGTTCTGCCGCGTGATGCTGAACGACGGTCTCGTGCAGCGGCAGAGCGAACAGCGTGGCCAGAACGTCACCGTGCGCGACGTCTCGCAGCTCCTGCTGGAGACCGTGCGGGAGCGGGACCGGACCACCACGGAGATTTAAGGCACACGAGAGTTGGAAGTTCGGCGCACCGAACTCTAAACTCGCGGTATGGCGAATCTGCGCAAGACCGTGTGCGCGCTGGCGGCATCGACGGCACTCGTCCTGTCCGCTTGCGGCGGTACGGGCGACGCAACGAGCGGCGGCACGGACGACAAGCGGCCCGTCGTGCTGACCACGTTCACGGTCCTGGCGGACATCGCCTCGAACGTCGCGGGCGACAAGCTCAAGGTCGAGTCGATCACCAAACCCGGCGCCGAGATCCACGGCTACGAGCCCACCCCGGACGACATCAAGAAGGCCGCGAAGGCCGACCTGATCCTCGACAACGGGCTGAACCTGGAGGCGTGGTTCGCCCGGTTCGTCAAGGAGAGCGACGCGCCGCACAAGGTGGTCAGCGAGGGTGTCCAGCCCATCGCCATCGGCGAAGACGCCTACCAGGGAAAGCCGAACCCGCACGCGTGGATGTCTCCGACGAATGTGGGTATCTACGTGGACAACATGGTGAAGGCGTTCAGCGAGCTCTCCGCCGGCGACGCCGCCGTGTTCAAGGCCAACGGCGACGCCTACAAGGCGAAACTGAAGGAGGTGCGGGACGAGATGACGAGTGCGCTGAGCGGCCTGCCGCGGAACGAGCGAGCGCTGGTCACCTGCGAAGGCGCCTTCTCCTACCTCGCGCGCGACACC
Source organism: Amycolatopsis sp. lyj-108 (assembly GCF_046549005.1). Classification (NCBI taxonomy): domain Bacteria; kingdom Bacillati; phylum Actinomycetota; class Actinomycetes; order Pseudonocardiales; family Pseudonocardiaceae; genus Amycolatopsis; species Amycolatopsis sp. lyj-108. Next base: position 211,236 of record NZ_JAJPWQ010000011.1, read on the forward strand.
GGCCTCACCGAGCGGTACATCTGGGCGGTCAACGCCGAACAGCAGGCCACGCCGCAGCAGATCACCCGCGCCATCGAATTCGTGAAGCAGAACAAGGTCCCCGCGGTGTTCTGCGAGTCGACCGTTTCCGACGCCCCGATGCGGCAGGTCGTCTCCGCGAGCGGTGCCGCGTTCGGCGGCGTCCTCTACGTCGATTCCCTGTCCGGCCCCGAAGGCCCGGTACCGACCTACCTCGACCTCATCCGCCACGACTCGAAGACGATCGTCGCCGCGCTCACCGGGGCGAAGCCGTGACGGCCGCGATCCGCGTCGAAGGCGTCACCGTGCACTACGGCGACGTCCTCGCGCTCGACGGCGTCGACGTCACGCTCGAACACGGTCACGTCTGCGGGCTGGTCGGGATGAACGGCTCCGGCAAGTCGACGCTGTTCAAGACCATCATGGGCATGGTCCGGCCGGACACCGGCACGGTCTCGATCGACGGCGGCACCCCCGCCCGTGCGCGCAAGACCGGCGTGATCGGGTACGTGCCGCAGAGCGAAGACGTCGACTGGTCGTTTCCGCTGTCCGTAAGGGATGTCGTGATGACCGGCCGTTACGGACGGCTCGGCTTCACCCGGCGGCCGCGGCGCGCGGACCACGAAGCCGTCGACCACGCGCTGGAGCGGGTCGAACTGACCGAACTCGCCGGACGGCAGATCGGCCAGTTGTCCGGCGGGCAGCGCAAACGCGCGTTCGTCGCGCGCGGCATCGCCCAAGGCGCCCGCGTCCTGCTGCTGGACGAGCCGTTCGCCGGCGTGGACAAGCGGTCCGAAGCCACGATCACCCGGCTGCTCAAGGAACTCGCGGCCGACGGCGCCGCCGTCCTGATCTCCACTCACGACCTGCACGCGCTGCCCGGCCTCGCCGACGAAGCGATCCTGCTGATGCGCAAGGTGCTCGCGCACGGCTCCCCCGGCGAGGTGCTCCGGCCCGAAAACCTCGCGCTGGCCTTCGGACTCGATGTCCTGCAACGGGAAGAGGAGCTCGCGTGAGCGTCTACGACCTGTTCCTCGAACCGCTGAGCTACGACTTCATGGTGCGGGCGCTGGCGTCCACGGTCATCGCGTCCGCCGTCTGCGCGGTGCTCTCCTGCTGGCTGGTGCTGATCGGCTGGTCACTGATGGGCGACGCGGTCTCGCACGCGGTGCTGCCCGGCGTCGTGCTCGCGTACGTCCTCGGCGCGCCCTTCGCGCTCGGCGCCGTCGTCTTCGGATTCCTCGCCGTGGCACTGATCGGCGTCGTCCGGGACACCAGCCGGGTCAAGGAGGACGCCGCGATCGGCATCGTGTTCACCACGTTGTTCGCGCTCGGGCTCGTGCTGATCTCGGTGACGCCGAGCCAGACCGACCTGAACCACATCATCTTCGGCAACCTGCTCGGTGTCGACACCTCGGACCTGATCCAGATCGGCGTCCTCGGCGCCATCACGCTCACCCTTCTGGTGCTCAAACGCCGCGATTTCACCTTGTACGCCTTCGATCCCACGCACGCGCACGCCATCGGGCTCAACCCGCGGATGCTCGGCGCCGCGCTGCTCGGGTTGCTCGCGCTGACCGCGGTCGTGGCGCTGCAGGTGGTCGGCGTGATCCTCGTGGTGGCGATGCTGATCATCCCCGGCGCCACGGCTTACCTGCTGACCGACCGGTTCGGCCGCATGCTCGTGATCGCGCCGTCGTTCTCGGTGCTCGCCGCGGTGACCGGCCTGTACCTGAGCTATCACCTCGACACCGCGTCCGGCGGGATGATCGTGCTGGTGCAGGGCGCCGGGTTCACGCTGGTGTACCTGTTCGGGCCGCGGCACGGGATCGTCGGGAAGCGGCTGGCCAAGCGCAGGCGCGAACTGGCGCGAACGGCGTAACCGGACAATCACCCCGCGCTCTGTGTCTCTCGCGACATGGGTACCCGCCTCACCTTAGGTTAGGCTCCCCTCATGTCTACGGAAGACGCGCTGCTCACCGGCCATGACCTGGTGCTCGCGCACCAAGAGCGGACCGTGGTGGACGGCGTGTCACTGTCGCTGCGCGCCGGCACCGTGACCGCGCTGGTCGGGCCGAACGGGTCCGGCAAGTCGACGCTCCTGCGTTCGCTGGCGCGGCTGCACAAGCCTCGCGAAGGCAGCGTCCGGCTCGGGGAACGCCCCGTCTGGGGCGGGAACGCGTTGTCCGGCAAGGAGTTCGCCCGCCGGGTCACGTTGCTGACCCAGCACCGGCCCACGCCGAGCGGGGTCTCGGTGCGCGACGTCGTCTCCTACGGCCGGTATCCGTACCGGTCGGGCTGGCGCGGGGTGGACGTCGACGGCGCCGCCGCGATCCGCCGCGCGATGGAGCTGACCGGTGTGACCCCGATGGCCGAACGCGGCGTCGACGAACTGTCCGGCGGCGAACTGCAGCGGGTCTGGCTCGCGTCCTGTCTCGCCCAGCAGACCTCCGTACTGCTACTCGACGAGCCCACCAACCATCTCGACCTGCGCTATCAGGTCGAGATCCTCGACGTCGTCCGCGATCTGGCCAACGAAGGCGTCGCGGTCGGCGTGGTCCTGCACGATCTCGACCACGCGGCGATCATCGCCGACGAGGTCGTGCTGCTGAGCGAGGGAACCATCGTGGCCACGGGTGACATCGGGCAGGTGCTCACCTCCGAGCACCTTTCCCGGGCCTACGGCGTCACCGTCCACGTCGCGAACGACCCGGTGACGGGCGCGATCCACTGCAGGCCACTCGGGCGGCATTCGCCCAGGCCCGCCTGAGAAATCCAGGAAGTACCATGCGTTTGCCAACCCCTGCCGTCCTCGTCACGGCGACGGCCCTGCTGCTGTCCGCCTGCGGCACCACCGAGAACACCGCGGCCGCGCCGAGCGAGTCCGCCGCCGCGAGCGGACCGGTCACGGTGACCGACTCACGCGGCAAGACCGTCACCCTCAAGGCCCCCGCCAAGCGCGTCGTCGCGCTCGAGTGGGGCGAGGCCGAAATGGTCGCTTCGCTCGGTGTCATGCCGGTCGGCGCCGCGGACGTCGCGGGCTACAACGTGTGGGACAAGGCCGCCCCGCTGACCGCCGAGGTCAAGGACGTCGGCAAGCGCAACGAGCCCAGCGTCGACGCGATCGTCGGACTGAACCCGGACGTCGTCATCATGGCCGAGGAGCGCGACTCGACGCTGGTGCCGCAGATCGAGAAGTACGTGCCGGTCGTGGTCACCAAGTCCAGCGACGCGAGCCGCAACTTCGACCGCCTGCGCGAGGACTTCAAGCTGATCGCGAAGGCGGTCGGCAAGGAGCCCGAAGCGGACGGGGTGCTGTCCGAAATGGACGACAAACTCGCCGAGGGCAAGAAGACCGTCGAGGCCAAGGGCGTCGCGGGCACCCCGTTCTTGATGGCCGACGGCTACCTCGAAGGCAGCACCGTCAGCATCCGCCCGTTCGGCAAGGGCTCGCTGGTCTCCGACACCGCCGAGGCCGTCGGCCTGAAGAACGCCTGGACCGGCAAGGTCGACCCGCAGTGGGGTCTCGGCCAGACCGACGTCGAGGGCCTGACCGCGCTCACCGACCCGAAGACCGTGCTGTTCTACAGCGCGGCCGAAGAGGACGTCTTCACCACCGGGCTCGCGCAGAACGCCGTCTACCAGCGCCTGCCGTTCGTGGTCTCGAAGAAGATCCACAAGCTGGAGGCCGGGACGTGGACCTTCGGCGGGCCGAAGTCGATCATCATGACCGCCGACCAGATCGTGAAGGCAGTCACGACCTGATGCGTGCCCGCACCATCGCGGTGTCGGCGGGACTGGTGGCGCTCATCGTCGTCCTCGCCGGCATCCACCTGACCCAGGGCACCTCGACGTCCGGTCCGCTGGACGTGGTGAAGGCGATCTTCGGCCATGGCGACGCGCAAACCCTCGCGGTACTGGAGGGTTCGCGCGTCCCCCGGCTGCTCGCCGCGTTGCTGCTCGGGGTCGCGCTCGGCGTCGCGGGCGCGGGAATGCAGTCCGTGGCACGGAATCCGCTCGCCTCGCCCGACACGCTCGCGGTCAACGCGGGCGCGCATTTCGCCGTGGTGGTCATTTCCGCGTTCGGGCTTTCGCTGCCGCTCGTGCCGGTCGGCGGGGCGGCGTTCGCGGGCGGGCTCGTCGCGGCCGTCATCGTGCTCGGCCTCGCGGGCGGCGGTTCGGCGAGTCCGCGGCTGGTGCTCGTGGGCTCGGCGGTGCTGCTGGCGCTGCACTCGGTGACGATCCTGCTGCTGCTCCTGTTCGAGCAGGAGACGAACGGACTGTTCGCCTGGGGCAGCGGCTCGCTCACCGTTTCCGATCTGCGGGCGACCGCCCAGATGACGCCGATCGTGGTGATCGCCGTGGTGGCGCTCATCGTGATGGGCCGCAAACTCGACGTCCTCGCCCTCGGCGACGACAACGCGACTCTGCTCGGCCTGCGGGTACGCCGGACCAGGGTCGGCGCGGTGTTGCTGACCGTCGCGCTGACCGCGGCGGCGGTGACCGTCGCCGGACCGGTCGGCTTCGTCGGGCTGAGCGCGCCGGTGATCACGCGGCTGCTGCTGCCGATCGCCAAACACCGCGCGCTGCTGCCGGTGTCCGGGCTGGTCGGCGTGGTGACGGTGCTCGGCGCCGACGTCGCGCTGCGGGCGATCATGGGTTCGGCCGCCGCCGTGCGGGTGCCGACCGGGGTGGTGACCACGATCGTCGGCGCCGTCGTGATGGTGTGGCTGGCGCGACGCGGCCGGGGCAGCGGCTCACGTCGTCCAGCTCCGGCTGGACGGGTCGGGCTCGCCGGATCGACCCGACGGCTCGTGACCATTTCCGTCGTGCTCGTGGCGCTGCTCGCCGTCATCCCGGTGGTGGGCCTGATGCTGGGCGACCGGATGGTGCTGCTCGGCGACCTCGCGAACTGGGTCACCGGCAACACCGGGACCGCCCTCACCTTCGTGCTGGACCAACGACTTCCGCGGGTGCTGGCCGCGCTGCTCGCCGGCGCCGCGCTGGCGGTGTCGGGCTGCGGGATCCAGTCGGTCAGCCGCAACCCGCTCGCCGAACCCGGGTTGCTCGGCATCACCGCGGGCGCCGGGCTCGGCGCGATCACGCTGATCACCATCGTCCCCGCCGTCGGCGCCTGGTCGATCGCCGGTGCCGCCGGTCTCGGCGCGGCCGTGGTGTTCCTGCTGGTCTACGGGCTGGCTTGGCGTTCGGGGCTCGATTCGGACCGGCTGGTGATCATCGGTATCGCGGTCTGGTCGGCCGGGATGGCGCTGATCAACCTGCTGATCGTGGTCTCCGACCCGTGGAACTCGGCCAAGGCGCTGACCTGGCTTTCGGGGTCGACCTACGGCCGCACGCTGGAACAGGTCGCGCCCGTGGCGCTGGCGCTGCTCGCGCTGACGCCGTTGTTGTGGATCAAGCACCGCGAACTGGACCTGCAGGCCCTCGACGAGGACACCCCGCGCGTGCTCGGGATGCGGATCGAGCGGTCGCGGCTGATCGTGCTGGGGGCTTCCGGGATCCTGGCGGCCACCGCGGTGTCCGCGATCGGCGTGGTCGTGTTCGTCGGACTGGTCGCGCCGCATCTGGCGCGTTCGCTGGTCGGCGGACGGCACGGCCGGGTTATCCCGGTGGCCGCGGCGCTCGGCGCGCTGCTGGTGAGCGTCGCGGACACCCTCGGGCGGACCGTCATCGCACCCGCCCAGATCCCGGCGGGTCTGGTCATCGCGATGGTCGGGACGCCGTACTTCGTGCTGGTGCTCTGGCGGACCCGGCCCTAGAAGCAGTACATGAAGGCCCCCTTCCTGTACCTAGGCGCAAGGAAGGGGGCCTTCATGTACTTGAACTACAGGGTCTTCTGAAGGTGGGTGGCGAGGAGCTTCGTGAAGCGGGCGGGGTCGCCCAGTTCGCCGCCTTCGGCCAGCAGAGCCATGCCGTAGAGCAGTTCGGCGGTCTCGCCGAGCCCGTCGTTCTCACCCTGCGAGGCGAAGGCGTCCCGCAGCCCGGAGACCAGAGGGTGGCCCGGGTTGAGTTCCAGGATCCGCTTGATCTGCGGCATTTCCTGGCCCATCGCGCGGTACATCTTCTCCAGCGTCGGGGTGACGTCGTTCGTGTCGCCGACGATGCAGGCGGGCGACGTCGTCAGCCGCGACGAGAGCCGCACCTCCTTGACCTGCTCGGAGAGGGTCTTCGTGAGCCAGGTCAGCAGTCCGGAGAACTCCTCCTTCTGCTCGTCGGTGGTGTCGGAGTCGAGTTCGACCTCGCCCTTCGCGACCGACTGGAACTGCTTCTCCTCGAAGCCCGGAACCGCGTCGACCCACATCTCGTCGATCGGGTCGGTGAGCACGAGGACCTCGTACCCCTTGGCCCGGAAGGCTTCCAGGTGCGGGGAGTTCTCGATGCTCTGCCGCGATTCGCCGGTCAGGTAGTAGATGTGCTCCTGGCCGTCCTTCATCCGCTCGACGTACTCACGCAGCGACGTGAGCTTCTCCGGATCGTTCGTCGAGGCGAACGAGCAGATGTCGAGGATCGCGGTGCGGTTCTCGTGGTCGTCCAGCAGGCCTTCCTTGACGGCGCGGCCGAACTCCTTCCAGAACGTCTCGTACTTGTACGGGTTTTCGTCGGCCATCAGGGTCTTGACCGTCGAGAGCACCTTCTTGACCAGGCGACGGCGGATCAGCTGGATCTGCCGGTCCTGCTGCAGGATCTCGCGCGACACGTTGAGCGAGAGGTCCTGCGCGTCGACGACGCCCTTCACGAAGCGCAGGTACTCCGGCATCAGCGCTTCGCAGTCGTCCATGATGAAGACGCGCTTCACGTACAGCTGGACGCCGCGTTTGCGCTCCCGCATGAACAGGTCGAGCGGCGCGTGCCCCGGCAGGAACAGCAGCGCCTGGTACTCGAAGGTGCCCTCGGCCTGGAGCCGGATCGTCTCCAGCGGATCGTTCCAGTCGTGCGCGACGTGCTTGTAGAACTCGTTGTACTCGTCTTCGGTGACGTCGCTGGAGGAGCGGGCCCACAGTGCCTTCATCGAGTTGACCGTGACGACCTCTTCGCCCTCGGTCATCCGGATCGGCCAGGTGATGAAGTCCGAGTACTTCTTGACGATCTGCTTGATCTTCGTGGCCGAGGTGTAGTCGAAGAGCTGGTCTTCGGCGTCCTCGGGCTTGAGGTGCAGGACGACCGACGTGCCCTGCGGCAGGTCCGGGACCGTCTCGATGGTGTACGTGCCTTCGCCCTCGGACTCCCATCGGACGCCTTCGCCCGATCCCGCGCGGCGCGTCAGCAGCGTGACCTTGTCGGCCACCATGAAGCTGGCGTAGAACCCGATGCCGAATTGGCCGATCAGGTCCTGCGAGGCCGCGGAATCCTTGGTCTCCTTCAGTTTCTTCAGGAATTCGGCGGTGCCGGATTTCGCGATCGTGCCGATCAGCGCCACGACGTCGTCCCGGCTCATCCCGATTCCGTTGTCCCGCACGGTCAGCGTGCGGTTTTCGGGGTCGGTCGCGATCTCGATGTGGAGATCGTCGGTTTCCGCCTGGAGGTCCTTGTCGCGGAACGCTTCGAGGCGGAGTTTGTCCAGTGCGTCGGAGGCGTTGGACACCAGTTCCCGCAGGAACGTGTCCTTGTTCGAGTAGATCGAGTGGATCATCAGCTGAAGCAGCTGACGTGCCTCCGACTGGAACTCGAGTGTTTCGGCAGAGGTTGTCACGCGGCGATATTACCGAGTGCGTGGCCGGGTCAAGCCAGCCTCTGCCCGGCCACCTCGATCAGCCCGTCACCGGTGGCCTGTTCGATCGTCGTGATGGCGGAGCGGCCGGCGGTATCGACCGTGGCGACCACGTTGCCGAAATGCGGTCCCGACGTCTTTCGCCAGTCGAGTGGCAGGGGGTCGACACCGCCCCGCGCCGCCCACCGGCGCGCGAGCGTGGCCAGCGAAGCCGACCAAGTGGCCGCGAACGCGAGCCGGAGCGGCCTCGGCATCGCGTTGTGCACCGGCGAGCAGGTCAGCTGGTACACCGCCGACGTCACCGGCTCCGGGTAGCTCGCCTCGGCGATGTAGGCGTGATGGACGTCGCCGGAGAGCACCGAGATGGTGGCGGGCGGATCCTCCCGGCGCCCCTCGCGCGCGATCATGGCGGCGAGCCTGTCGAACGAGTCGCGGAACGACGCCCAGTGTTCGAGGTCGCCCGCCTGCCGGATCTTCTCCGCGAGCCTCCCCCGCCACCCGGGGCGTGCGCAGGCCCGTTCGTTGAGCGACTGGAGATGGGAGATGACCGGCGGCAGCAGCCACGGCAGCGACGAGCCGATGAGCAGGTGGTCACAGGCGTCGGCGGCGTTCTCTTCGATCCAGTCGAACTCGTCGTCGTCCACCATGCACCGGGCGCCGCCCACCAGGATCCGGCCCGCCCGGCTGTCGATGACCAGCAACCGCACCTTGCCGAAGTCGCGGCGGTAACTCCATCGCGCGCCCTTGGTGCCGTCGCGGTCGTCGTCGGCCTCGTCGGTGAACGCGACGAGCAGGTCGGCGTTGTCACCGCCGGAGGTGACGGCCTTCTGGAACGTCGGGTCCTCGGCGAGTTCGGCCGGGCCGAGGTTCCCGAGATGCTGGTAGACCCAGTACGACATGATCGCCCCGCGCAGGCGCTCCCGCCACCACGGCTGCGCGCGCATCTGCTGCCGCCACGTATGCGAGGTGTTCCAGTCGTCGCGGACGTCGTGGTCGTCGAAGATCATCGACGTGGGCACGGTGGAGAGCAGCCAGCGGATCGTCGGCTCGCCCCAGGCTTCGAGATAGAGGTGCGTGTACTCCTCGAAGTCCGTCACCTCGGTCCCGGGCGGCTTCGAGATGTCCCGCCGCCGGGAGAGCCATTCCTGCGTCTCATCGGTGGTTTCGTCGGCGTAGACCTGATCGCCCAGCATCAGCAACGCCTGCGGCCACTCGGCTTCCTCGCCGTCGGCCATCCGGCGGGCGTACGCGACCAGCGCGTCCGGGCCGAAGGCGTCACCGTCGTGCGGTTTGCGGCACGAGCCGAACACGAGCCGGACCCGGGACTCGTTCTCGGGCAGGGTCCGGATGCGGCTGGGCGGGAACCCGGAATCAGCGAGGGGCCACACCTTTTCGCCGTCCACGCGCACCTCGTACTCGGTACTGGTGCCGGGTGCGAGTCCGGTCAGCACGAGCAGGGCGTAGTGGTGACCCCGGATCTCGAACGTCCTCGCGGTCGTGCCGAGGACTTCGACCTCACTCGCGGTGCCGGTCTCGACCCACACCGTCGCCGACGTCTTGTCGACGTGGCGCAGCAACGGACCAAGGAGCAGGCTCATTCCTGAAACGGTGCCACAGTGGAGCCAAGATCGTGCGCTGAGCGGTACCTCAGCCGAGCCGCGCGAAGATCTCCCGGATGTCGGCCAGCGCCTTCTCCCGTTCCGCGTCGTCTTCGTACCAGTCGTCGGCGGTCCGGTCCTCGACGATCGCCTCCGGGGTGAACTCCTCGCCGAACCGGTAGTCGCCGAGGCAGTAGGTGAACCCCGACTCGCTCAGCGGGTCCAGGCCCTCCCCGCGGCAGTGTTCGAGGAAGCCTTCGGCCTGCGCCCACCGCTCGCCGTCGAACCAGAACACGCCACCGGCGTAGTGGATCGCCGCTCCCGTCGCCGCGTCGACGAGGTTCAGGGATTCGTAGTTCTCGGGCCGGTTGCGCACCAGCGCGACGAGGTGTTCGGGGACGCCGCCGTAGAGCGCCTCCTGCACCGAGTAGTCCTCTTCGGCGTACAGGTTCAGATCCGACTCGTGGTCGAAGGTCAGCAACAGCGCGTGCTTGTCCGGCGTGAAGTACCACACGGCCGACTGCCCGCCACTGTCGTTCCAGGCGAACCGCTCCGCGCCATCCACCTCGACCGGCGCGATCTCGGTGATCGCGTCGATCACCGCGGCACGCCGCCGCACCTCGTCGAGGGATGTCGCACCGAGGGCCGCCCAGATCTCTTCGCTCACCAGCGAAGGCTACCGGCCCGCGGGCCCCGCCCAGCCCTCGGGCACGTGCCCGATCCGGATGCGCTGCGGGTGGTCGCCGACCGGGACGGACTTGACCTTCGCGCCGGTCGCGAAGTCGATCGCGGTCACCTGGTCCGACGCGCTTTCCGAGATGACGCAATGCTTTCCGTCACCGCTGACGGTCGCCCAGTACGGCTTCGCGGCCGTCACGAGCTGCGCCTCGCGCAGGCTCGCACGGTCCACAATGGTCGCGTAGTCGTCCATCGTCCCGGCGACGCACAGCTTGTCTCCCGCCGGGCTCATCGAGAGCCCGTGGTGACGCGAGTCGTTGACCCAGGTCGTGCGGTCCTCGCTGGTGTCCGGGTTCTTCGGCAGCGTCTTCGACCGCGTGATCCGGTCGGCGGCGACGTCGTATTCGAGCAGGCCGTTGAAGAACGAGACCTGGAAGTACAGCTTCGACTCGTCGGGCGTGAACGCGACCGGCCGGACGGCGTCGGACAGATCGCTGCGCCCGAAGGCGTCCAAGCGCTGGCGCATGTCGATCACCTTGACCTGCTGGAAGGTTTTCGCGTCGACCACGGTGAGCTTCCGGTCGCCCTTGGTGAAGTCCTGCCACGGCGCGTCGAGCGCGGTGTTCACCTCGCCGATCGAGCTGTTCCAGAGGTACCGGCCGCCGTCGGTGTAGGTGTTCTCGTGCGGTTTGTCGCCGGTCTTGAACGAGCCGAGCTGCTTGCCGGTCTCGATGTCCAGCACGTGGACGGTGTTCGACGTCGAGGCCGAGACCGCGATGCTGCGGCCGTCCGGCGACACCGCCATGTGGTCGGACCGGAACCCGGACACCGGGAACCGCCAGTTGACGCGGCCGGTGGTGAGGTCGATCGACACGACGTCGGCGAAACTCGGGCGGGACGCGACGACGGAACGGCCGTCCGGGGTCGTGTAGAGGTCGTCGACGAGCTGGTCGTGCCCCTCGCCGACGCCGTTGCGGATACCGAGGAAGAACGCGAGCTTGATCGGGTTCAGGTAGATCTCGGTGAGCCGCTCCTCCTTGTCCGGCACCATGTTCACGCGCGCGATCTTGGCGTAGTCGCCGGAGGGGCGGATGACGTCCGCGGTCCCCTCCCAGTTGTTGCCCACGAACAGGACCTGCCGCAGGGCCGCGCTCGCGCCGGCGACGGGCACCGAGCCCAGTGCCGCGGCGGCGAGGCAGGTCACGAGGATGGTGTTCAGCAACCGGCGTTTCCGCATCGGGCGCACCTTTCGGCGAGGGCCTGTTACCTTTCGGTAGCTCACAGGAAACCAACCGGCCGGACACCCTCGGTAGGGGCCGGTCGCCAAGGACCGCCGGCTTCGTTGTGCACCGGGCACAATCCGCGCGGGAAGGCGGTGGCGATGGCGCACCGGTCGCTCCACGACGTGCTGGCCGCGATGGCGGCCGACGCCGGCGTCGTCGACGAAGTGGTCCGCGCCGCCCGCACGGAGTCGCCGGAAGTGGCGCGGTTGCCGGTGGACGAGAACCGGCGGCACGTCGCGATCGTGCTCGCCGCCGGCCTCGCCTCTTTCGACCGGCCGGGTGGGGCCGGGGAGCAGGACTACGCCGCGGCCGCCGTCCTCGGTGCGGACAGGGCCGCGCAGGGCGTGCCGCTCGCCGCGCTGCTGCGCGGGGTGCAGGCGGGCCGCAGCCGCGCGGTCGAGATCGCCGTCGAACGCGGCAAGGCGGCAGGCGTTCCGGACGACGTCATGCTGGCGGCGCTGGTGGACTTCGACCGGAACACCCGCGCGCTCGAACGCCAGGTCATCGCCGGTTACCACGAAGCCGAACTCGAACTCTCCCGGACGGTCCACGACAGCCGGGCCCGGTTGCTGCGGCGGCTGCTGAGCGGGGACACGACGCCGCCTTCGGCCGAGGAGGTCGCGAACACCGGGCTGAACCCGGGCGGCCGCTTCCACTGTCTGCTCTCCGACGTCGGCGATCCGTACCAGGCCATGGTCGTCGAGCGACGGCTCGGCGCGACGGGTGGCGTCTTCGGCCTGGTCGAGGGACGGCTGACCGGGCTGGCGCCGCGGCTGCCCACCGCGTCGGCGCTCGGGGACGACGTCCTCATGGTGGCCTCCCCCGCCGTCCCGCTCGCCGAGGTCCGTGCGATGCACGCGCTGTGCGTGATGGCGCTGCCGACTCGCTCCCGCGGTCTGCACGCGGTGGCCGATCTGGCCGTGGAGACCGCGCTCGCCGCCCAGCCGGGGCTCGCCGCGCTGCTCGAAGGCACCCTGCTGAACGCGCTGACGCCAGGCGATCCCTTCCACGAGCAACTCGTCTCCACCGCGCTGGCCTACCTCGACCACGGACGGCGGCTCGACCAGACGGCCGCGGCGCTGCACGTCCACGCGAACACCGTCAGGTACCGGCTTTCCCGGCTCGGCGAGATCACCGGGACGTCGCTCGACCCGCCGGAAGACGACGGCGGCACGCATGTGCGGCACACCGTCGGCTGGTGGTGGGCGCTGCGCACCTGGCGCTCGGGCTGAACCGCGGGGGCCCGCCATCCGTGTAACCCGATGAAGGCAGTCCACCCCGGAAGGAACCCGCCTTGTCTGTGTCACAAGAAGCGCGCGTGTCCTCGCCCGACCAGCGAGCCTCAGTTCGGGAGACACGCCCTTGTCGGTTTTGATCCGTCCCGCGCTGGCCGGCCTGCCCGGCGACCGGACGACAGCCCGCGAAATCGCGTCCAGCGCGGCGACGACGCTGTCCGCCGTCCTCGTGCTGTTCGCCCTGCTCGCGCCGAAGGACCTCGATGGGCTGACGCCGGAGGCGTTCGTGCGGCTGCCGGTGGAGGCGCTGCTCGGGGTGGCGGTCGTGCTCATGCTGCGCGACGGCGCGAGGCGGATCGTCGCGGTGTCCGCCGGCGCGGTCCTCGGGGTGTTGACCGTGGTCAAGGCCATCGACATCGGCTTCGGGCTCGCGCTGAACCGGCGGTTCGACCCGGTGTTCGATTGGGGTGTGCTCGGCAACGGCGTCGATCTGCTCGGCACGTCGATCGGTCAGGCGGGCGCGATCGCGTCGTTCGCCGGGCTGACGCTGCTGGCCGTGGTCGTGATCGTGCTGATGGCGCTCGCCGTCCTGCGGCTGAGCCGGGTGGTTGCCGGACGGCGCACCACGTCGACCAGAGTGACGGCCGTGCTCAGCGTGCTTTGGATGGTGTGCGCGGTCTCGGGCGCGCAACTCGCTCCGGGGCAGCCGCTCGCGTCGCGCAGCGCGGTCGCCTTCGCCTACGAAGACCTCCGCCAGGTGCGAGCCGGCATCCGCGACCGGGATGCCTTCGCCGAGGAAGTCGCCGTCGACGCCTTCCGGGACACTCCGCCTTCCGGGCTGCTGAACGCGTTGCGCGGTAAGGACGTCCTGTTCACCTTCGTCGAGAGTTACGGGCGAGTGGCCGTCCAGGACTCCGACATCGCGCCCAAGGTCGACGCGGTTCTCGACGCCGGGACCGCGCGGCTGAAGAACGCCGGATACGGCTCGCGCAGCGCTTTTCTGACGTCACCGACGACAAGCGCGGGAAGCTGGCTGGCGCACTCGACGTTCCAATCCGGCGTCTGGGTCGACAGTCAGCATCGGTACGACGACTTCGTGAAGACGGACCGGTTCACCCTCGGCGGCGCGTTCAAACGTGCGGGCTGGGAGACGGTCGGCGTCGTCCCGGCGCATACCGAGGACTGGCAGGACGGCAAGGTCTACGGCTACGACCGCTACTACGACTCACGCGGCATCGGCTATCGCGGGCCGCCGTTCTCCTACGCCACGATGCCGGACCAGTTCACGCTTTCGGCTTTCCAGCGCGCCGAACGCGCGAGGCCGGACCGGCCGCCGCTGATGGCGGAGATCGATCTGGTCACCAGTCACTGGCCGTGGACGCCGCTCCCCCGGATGGTCGACTGGACCGCCGTCGGCGACGGGTCGATCTACAATCCCATGCCCTCCCAAGGGAAAACGCCCGACGAGGTGTTCACCGACCCGGCCAAGGTGCGCGACGCGTACGGCGACTCGATCGGTTATTCGCTGAACTCGCTCATCTCGTATGTGGAGACGTACGGCGACGACGACCTCGTGCTCGTCTTCCTCGGCGACCACCAGCCGAATCCGATCGTCGCCGGCGCGGGCGCGGATCGCGACGTGCCCATCACCGTGGTCACGCGGGACAAGGCCGTGCTCGACAAGATCACCGGATGGAACTGGCAGGACGGCCTGAACCCGGACCGGAACGCGCCGGTCTGGCGCATGGACGCGTTCCGGGACCGCTTCCTGACCACTTTCGCCCACTGAAGGCCCCGCAATTCGTCACCTACTTGCGGTCGCGTCGCGGTACCGATCGGCCAACTCCCGCAAGTAGGTGACCAATTGCGGGGGTTCGGTGACCCGGAACGGGAAGTTGAGCAGTCCTAAGTGGACGGCCATCGTCTCGATGCTGTCCGCGCCGGTGTGCAGCACGCACGTGTTCGCGTCGACGGCCTCGACCGTGCCGACGGCCGGGTTGATCCGCGCGGTCACCTCTTCGGCGGACGCGTGCACGGTGACGTCGGCCCGGTACCGCCACGCGGCGGCCGAGACGCCGCGCCGCACCCGGTCCGTGACGTCCTCGGGCAGCTCACGCGCGGTGAACCGCGGACCCGTCGGGACGCGCGGCGTCAGCCTGTCGACGCGGAAGGTGCGCCAGTCGCCTCGGTCGAGATCCCACGCCACCAGGTACCAGCGGCGGCCCCAGTTCACGAGACGGTACGGCTCGACCTTCCGGACGCTTTCCGAACCGTCGTGGGCGCGGTAGCCGAACCGCAGCACCTCGCGATCCCGGCAGCAGGCCGTCAGCACGGTGAGGGTCTCGGCGGCGACGCGCGGGCCGGGCTCGTCCCTCGGCACCGGGATCGTGTACGCCTGCAAGGCGTTCACACGGCGCCGCAACCGCGACGGCAGCACCTGCTCGAGTTTCGCGAGCGCGCGCAAGGACGTCTCCTCCACGCCCGCGATGGTGCCACCCGCCGCGGTGCGCAGTCCGATCGCGACCGCGACGGCCTCCTCGTCGTCCAGCAGCAACGGCGGCAGCTCGGCGCCCGCGCCGAGCCGGTAGCCGCCGACCGAACCACGGGTCGCGTTCACCGGATAGCCGAGCGCGCGCAGCCGCTCGACGTCGTTGCGGATCGTCCTGGCGCTGACCTCCAGGCGTTCCGCCAGTTCAGTGCCGGTCCAGTCACGGGGGGTCTGCAGGAGGGAGAGCAGACGCAGCAGTCTTGCCGAAGTTTCCAACATTTCCTCAGACTGCTCCTCCATTAGGAACGGGATGTTCCTAATGGCACTCTACCTTGGTCTTATGAACGAGAACACGGAGATCAAGCCCTTCCGCATCGACATCCCGCAGGCCGAGCTGGACGACCTGGCCGACCGCCTGGCCCGCGTCCGCTGGGCGAACGAACTGCCCGCCGACCAGGTGACCGACGGGGTGCAGCGCGGACCGGTCACACCGGGCTGGGAGTACGGCGTGCCGCTGGAATACGTGCAGCGTCTGGTCGCGTACTGGCGCGAGGGCTACGACTGGCGTAAGTGGGAGGCGAAGCTCAACGAGTACCCGCAGTTCACCACCGAGATCGACGGGCAGAACATCCACTTCTTGCACGTCCGCTCGCCGGAGCCGGACGCGACGCCGCTGATCCTCACGCACGGCTGGCCGAACTCGGTCTTCGAATACCTCGACCTGATCGACCGGTTGACCGACCCGCGCTCGCACGATGGCGACCCGGCCGACGCGTTTCACGTCGTGATCCCGTCGCTGCCCGGGTTCGGCTTCTCCGGCCCGACGCGTGAGAAGGGCTGGAACCGGTACCGCACGGCTCAGGCTTGGGCCGAGCTGATGCGCCGTCTCGGCTACGAGCGCTACGGCACGCACGGGAACGACGCCGGTTCGTTCGTCGCCCCCGAGGTCGGCCGCGCCGACGCCGAGCACGTGATCGGCGTGCACGTCACGCAGCTGTTCTCGTTCCCCAGCGGCGATCCGGCGGAGTTCGAAGGCATGACCGAACAGGAACTGGAGTACCTGCAGTTCCTGCAGCACTTCAACGACGACATGTCCGGCTACGCGAAGCTCCAGGAAAGCGCGCCGCAGAACCTCGCGCACGCGCTCGCCGACTCGCCGACCGGGCAGCTGGCCTGGAGCGCGCAACTGCTGTCGGGCACGAGCGACGACCACGTGCTCACCAACGCCACCCTGTACTGGCTCACCAACACCGCGGCCTCGGCGGCGCGGTTCTACTACGAGGACAAGCACGCCGAGCACCCCGCCGAGCCGACGACCGCGCCGACCGGCCTCGCGAGTTTCGCCTACGACTTCCGGCCGCTGCGGCGCTTCGCCGAGCGGGACCACGCGAACATCGTTTCGTGGCAGGAATTCGACCGCGGCAGCCACTGGGCGACCCAGGACGCGCCGGACCTCCTGCTCGGCGACATCCGGAACTTCTTCCGCAAGCTGACCTGACAGCGCGAGTGATCCCTGGTGACAGTGGACGGCTGTGACCTCGGCGGCCGGTCGCGAAGGCGTGACTCGCGTGCTTGGATGGCGCACTCGGGAGTGCGGAGTCTGAACACGCGAGTTCCGTCTACAAACACGCGAGATCTGGGTCTGAGCACGCGAGTGCGTCCCCACCACCCACGACCGCGAAAACTCACTCGGCCATGCGGTGCAGCAGGAAGATCCCGTTGAGCAGCGGCCGGTCGAGCCGCTGCCGGTCGGTGGCCATGTACTCGTCGAGGATGTCGAGGATGCGGTTGTCGAGTTCGGCGGCCTCCTCCGGCGAGAGGTGCAGCGCGAACCGCTCGACCACCCGCACCGAACCCGGACCCGCTTCGCGAAGTTCTTCCTGGAAGGCCTCAATCGGCCCGAAGCGGGTTTCTTCGTCCTCGTCGTTCAACGGCCCGTTCAGCCACCAGCTCTTGCCGACGCTGCGGTAGGGCTTCTCGAGCGCCCCGCTCGCGCCGGTACGCACGGGTGCCTGCTCCAGCAGGCCGGCCTCGGCGAGCTGCCGGACGTGGTAGAGCACCGTGCCGGGGTCCTTGCCGAGCCGGTCGGCGAGCTCCTTGTTGGTCAGTTCCCGCTCGCCGCAGAGCCGGAGAATGCGCAGCCGCAGGGGGTGCCCGAGCGCTTTGGCCTCACGCGCCGTCGCCTCACGCCGCCGGTCCGCGACCCTCGCGGCGACTTGATCGTCCATGACCGGAGCGTAGCCGACTGATGGAGAAGAGCAACATCGATGGAGTTTTCTCAATCGATGTGCGATTCTCGATCGATGACTTCGCTGGGGAGCGCCTATTGGCGGCTGTGGAGCGCGTCGGGCCTGTCGAATCTGGCCGACGGGATCGTCAAGATCGCGCTCGGCCTGGTGGCCGTCCAGCTCACCCGGTCACCGGCACTCATCGCGGGGCTGGCGTTCGTGTCGTCCTTGCCGTGGCTGGTGTTCGCCCTGCACGCCGGGGTACTCACCGACCGCGTCGACCGCCGCCGCGCGATGCTCACCGCGAACGTGCTCCGCGCGGGCCTGCTCGCCGGGCTCGCTGTGGCGATCGCGATGGATCTCGGGTCGATCTGGCTGCTCTACGTGGTCGCGCTCGGACTCGGGCTCGCCGAAACGGTCCACGACACGGCCGCGCAGGCGATTCTCCCTCAGATCGTCGGCCGCGATCGGCTGACGCGCGCCAACAGCCGCCTCTACGCCGCCGAACTCACCGCCAACGAGTTCGCCGGGCCGCCGGTGGGCGGTTTCCTTGTCGCCGCAGGCGCCTTCGCTGCCTTCGCGACACCCTCGGCGCTTTGGATCGTCGCGGTCTTCGCGCTCTTCTTCGTCCCGGGTTCGTTCCGCGCGGAGCGGACACGCGGCACGAGCGTGCGCGAAGATCTCGTTGAAGGGCTGCGTTTCCTTTGGGAGAACCGGATTCTCCGAATTCTGGCGATCATGGTCGGCGGGTTCAACTTCGCCACCAGCGCCATGATCACGCTCTTCGTGCTCTACGCGGTGGGCCCGTCTTCGGCGATGGGCCTGACGGAACAGGCCTACGGTTTCCTACTGGCCACCATCGCCGCCGGCAGTTTCGTGGCGTCGTTCGCGGCGGAGCGGATCGAACGCGCGCTCGGCCGTTCCCGCACCCTGGTCCTCAGTCTGCTGACCGGCGCCGCGCTGGTCGGAATCCCTGCGGTGACCACGAATCCGTACGTGATCGGCGCGGTGTTCTTCCTCGGCGGGGCCGGGGTCGTGGTGTGGAACGTCGTCGTCGTTTCGCTGCGGCAGCGACTCACCCCCGACCACCTACTGGGCCGGGGCACCAGCGGCCACCGGCTCGTCGCGTGGGGCACCAAACCGCTGGGCGCGGCGGCGGCCGGGCTGCTCGCGGAGGCCTTCGGGCTGCGGCCGGTGTTCGCGGGCGCGGCCGTCGTGATCCTGGCGCTCCTGCTGCTCACCCCTCGTGAGCGTAAGGGCGGTCAGAACCGGTGCGCGAGTGGCGGTTTCGCGTGACTGGAGGGACGACACGCGTGTCGTCCGCCGGATCACACGTGTCGGCCAGCCAGTCACGCGAAACCGCCGACCTGGTACAGCCGGCCCGCCGCGGTCAGCCGGGCAGCACCGACCGCACGGCTTCCGGGGTCCGCGCCACCACGGTCGTGCCGTCGTCGGCGGTGATGATCGGCCGCTGGATCAGCTTCGGATGGGTGACCAGTGCGTCGATCCACCGGTCGCGGTCGGCGGGGGTGCGCCCCCAGGTCTTCAGTTCTAGTTCCTTCGCGATCGGCTCGGCGGTGCGGGTGATGTCCCACGGTTCGAGCCCGAGCCGCTTGAGGACGGCCTTCAGTTCCTTCGCCGTCGGCGGCTCTTCGAGGTACTTCCGCACCGTGTACTCGGCCCCCGCGTCGTCGAGCATCGACACCGCCGAACGGCATTTGGAGCACGCCGGGTTCACCCAGATCTCCATCCGAGACCGCCTCCCTTCGAAAAGTGCTCAGTCGGTGAGCACTTTGCTTCCGATGATGGTCACAGACGTTACGGCGAAAGGAACACGGTCATGGACGAGACCACCTTCAGTGCCACCGACCCCGCCGAGTGGCGCGCGTGGCTGGCCGAGAACGCAGGGACCGAGAAGGAGGTTTGGCTGGTCATCCGGCACAAGGACAGTGGCGTCCCCAGCGTCCGGATCGAAGAGGCGATGGAGCAGGCCCTGTGTTTCGGCTGGATCGACGGGCTGCACCGCAAGCACGACGCCACGAGTTCGCGGCTGCGGTTCACGCCGCGCAGCCCCCGGAGTTCGTGGAGCCGGGTCAACCGTGAGCGGGCCGCCCGCCTGATCGCCGAGGGGCTGATGACCGAACGCGGTCAGGCGATGATCGACCTTGCCAAGGAGAAGGGCCGCTGGCAGGTCGTGCCGGACGGCGACGGCGTCCCCGAAGACCTGCGTGCCCGGCTCGAAGCCGACGAGGCGGCCCGCACCCATTTCGAGAAGTTCCCGCCGTCGTCGAAAAGGCTGATCCTGGAGTGGATCCTGACCGCGAAGAAGCCGGAAACCCGCGAGCGGCGGATCGCCAAGACCGTCGAGCTCGCGGCCGTGAACGTCCGCGCCAATCACCCGGTCCGGTGACTCGGTTATCGAGCCGAAGGTCAAACGTGTCTTGTCGGGCGGAGTGTCCACGGACCAGGGGCCGCCGGCCGTGTCGCGAAAGCCACTTTCGGGACATCTGACGTCGCGAAAGTGGCTTTCGCGACACACCTTGGCATCACGCCACGTTTGCCTTACCCCTCAATGAGTTCGCGCCGGGCGACGAGGATGGCGATGTCGTCCTGCGCGGGCGTCGTGCCGACGAGCGCGGCCATCACCCGCGCGCAGACCACCCCTGGCTGATCGGCGGTGACCACGTCGGTGAGCCGCCGCAGACCGACGTCGATCAGGTGATCCCTGCGCTCAACGAGACCGTCGGTGTAGAAGGCGAGCACACCACCGGGCGGCAACTCGAGCTCCACGGTCCGTCGCGGCGGCCCGGTGACGCCGATCGGCGGATCGACCGGGACATCGACGAACGCCGAAGGTCCGCCGGGGGCCGCGAACACCGGCGGCAGGTGCCCGGCCAGCGAGACCGCGAACTTGTCCCGCGAAGCCGACACCAGCCCGTACACGACGGTGGCCAGCGCTCCCGGCTCGAAATGCTGGACCTTCCGGTCCAATTTGGACAGCACCTCCGCCGGATCGTCCGATTCGAGCGCGTAGGCGCGAAGCGCGCTGCGCAGCCGTCCCATGATCACGGCGGCGTTGAGACCGTGCCCGGCGACGTCGCCCATCACGATGCCGAGGCGGTCGCCCGGCAGGGCGAACAGGTCGTACCAGTCACCGCCGACCCCGGGCTCGGTACCCGGCACGTACCGCGCGGCGAACTTCATCCCGGAGACGGCTGGCAGCCGCGCCGGCAGCAGGCTCCGCTGGAGCGCCGCCGCGGCAGCCCGATCGGCCGTGGAGTTCTCGATCCGCAACGCCAGCGCGAGCCGCCCGGCCACCAGCCGCAGCAGTTCGATATCGGCCTCGTCGAAGTCGCGCGGCGTCACGGAACCGACGTGCAGCACGCCGATCAGCTCGTCCTCGGCCAGCATCGGCACCCCGAGCAGGGCGCGCAGCCCGCGTTCCCACAGGAGCGCGTTGACCACGGTGGTCTCATCGACGTGGTCGAGGATCACCGGACGCCGTTCCGCGGCCACCCGGCCGGCGAAGCCCGCCCCGACGGGGACCCGGACGTCCTGATAGACCTCCTCCTCGATGCCCGACGCGGCGACGGCGTGCAGCAACTGCGCGTCCGGGTCGTGCCGGAGCACCGTGGCCGTGTCGACGCCGAGGACCTCGCGAACCCGCGCGAGGAGGGTGGCCATCACCTTGTCCTGGTCGAAATGACCCAAGGTCGTATCGGTGATGGCTTCGAGCACCTGGAGGCGGTCGTCGGTCGTCGGGGTCCCGGACATGCGAGGAGCCTATCCAGTCCGATGCCGCGGTGTCGCCCAGCCCGCCGCCAGTTCGTCCAGGTCATCCGCCATTACGGCACTCGGCGGAATGGCGTCGCGCGGGACGCGGCAGGCGAGCGCCGTGCCGAGTCCCGCCATCCGGATGACGGTGTCGATCAGCGCCTCCGGCTCTTCCGGCCAGTCGAATCCCGGCTGCGCGATCAGCAGGCTCACGCAGCCGTGCATCGCCGACCAGAGACCCATCGCGAGGATTTCCGGTTCGCCGCGAAGGATCCCGGCCCGCACGCAGGCGGCGGTCGCGTCGGCGAGATACCGGAAACACGCGACGGCGCCGGGCGACGAGCCGCCGGAGGGGCGCATCAGGAGCACCCGATACTGCACCGGATGGTCGAGGGCGAACCGGGCGTACACCCGTGCGCAACGACTGAGCGCGCGCATGGGATCGGCGACCTCGGCGGCGTGATCGCGCATCCGGTGCCCGAGTTCGTCCCACACCCGGAGGCAGACCGCCTCGAGCAAGGCGTCGCGGCTCGGGAAGTGCGCGTAGACCGACGGCGTGGAAACGCCGGTCCGGCGTGCGACGGCGCGCAGTGTGAGCGCCTCGTCGGTCCCCGCCTCGCCGAGCAGGGCGTCGGCGGCGGACAGGATCTCGCCCCGCAGCTTCTCTCCTTCACCCGGCCGCGCCTTCGTCCGCTTCGCGCCCATGCCGTGATGCTGCCAGCTTTGACTTGACAGCGTCAACTTGACGGTGTCAGCTTGGGGCATGGCGCACTTCCAGACCGCGACCGCCCTGCTCCGCCGGGGCGAAGACCCGGTATTCGACACCGAGCTCGATCCACAGTGGACGATCGGGACGAAGCTGCACGGCGGCTACCTGCTCGCCGTGCTCGCCAAGGCCGCCGCCGAGGTCTCCTCGCATCCGCATCTGACCGCGATCAGCGGCTCGTTCTCGGTGGCGCCCGAGCCCGGTCCGGCGGTCGTCGAAGTCGAGGTGCTGCGCGAGGGCCGCGGCCTCACCCAACTGCGTGCGCGGCTGAGCCAACACGGCGCGCCCTGCACCGAGGCCCTGATCACCCAGGGCGTCCTGACCGACGGCGACGCGTGGTGGTCCGGAGTGGACCCGATCGAGATCCCGCCGGAGCAGGATTGCCTGCCCGTGCCCGCCGACGGCGGCGGGTTCCGCATCGGCCTGATGGACGTCGTCGAGCAGCGGATCGACCCGGCCTCGGCGGGCTTCGCGGTGGGACAGCCGTCCCGGAAAGGCGTCATCTCGTCCTGGCTGCGACTCGCCGACGGCACCGACTGGGATCCGGTGAGCCTGCTCGTGGCACTCGACCCGGTGCCGCCGATCTCCTACGACCTCGGCATCGCGGGCTGGGCGCCGACCGTCCAGTTCACCGCGTACCTGCGCGGGCTGCCGGCACCCGGCCCGGTGCGGGTGCGGATGCGCGCGGGCGCGGTCGGCGGCGACCGGATGGACGAAGTCGCGGAGCTTTGGGACGAAAAGAACAGGTTGATCGGGCAGGCGACCCAAATCGCCGCCGTACGCGTGCCCTGAACCACCCGAAAGCAGGACCATGACGCGACGCCGGGAGTTAAGATCCGGCGTCGACGTCATTGTTCTGGGGGCAGAACCATGGAAGTGGAACCACGCCGCGCGGGCGGGAACGACTCCGCCGGCTCCGACGGGGCCGAGATCACCCGGCTCTGCCGGACGCTGGTGCCGCTGGCGGCGGCAGGCAAATACGCCCAGGCCGCGTCGACCTATCGGTGGGTGACCAGGGCCTCGTCCGGGGCGCCGCTCCGCTACGGCGACCACGCCCTGCGGCTGGAGTTCTGCGCCCTCACCGGCAACGAGCACCTCGGTCTCGATCTTCTGTCGCTTTTGGACGGTGTCGGAGATCATTCGGACGCCGTCGGCAGGCTCGAATTCTTCGCCTCGGCGGCCCTGCTCACCCGCCGGTTGACAGAAACCGGATACGGCGAGATCCGGTTCGTTCTCAACGGCCCGTACGACGGCCTTTCGTTGAGCAGGCTGAACGTGCGGATGCGGGCGGCGGCGTTCGTCGAAGCGGAGGAACTCGACGGACGCGAGCACACCGGGTACTTCACCGCGCACGCCGAAGCGAAGATGGCCGCGAAACCGGTCGCGGAATTCGTCCCGCTCCTGCCTTCCGCGCTCCCCAGGGTCCCGATTCTGCCCCCGCCGGGCCTCTCCGCGGAGGAACTCGTCGTCCGGGCGGAAATCCACAACCACCGGTGCGAACCGGAAGAGGCGCGAGCCTGTCTCGCCGCGATCGAGGACGTCCCGGACGAACTCGTGCCGCGGCTGACCGAACTGCGCGCGATCTTCTTCCAGGGCGACGACACCGAGGAAAGACTGCGCGACGCGGCCGCCGGATTCCGGCGACAGGGCGATGAGAACCGGTTCCTGCTCAACCAATGCTGGCTCGGCCTGTGGCTCGTCTTCGACGATCAGGCCGAGACCGGGGTCGCGCTGACGACGGTGGCCGCGGCGCGGTTGCGCGCGGGGCCGGACGACCACGCGGCCTGCTGGGGCGAACACTGGCTGGCGCACGTCCTTTCCGGACAGGGCCGCACCGCCGAGGCGTACGAGGCCTTGCGACGGGGAGCCGAGCGGGCTCGGGAAACGGGCGATCCCTTGCTCCATGGCACCCTTCTGTGCCTTGAAGCGTCGTTGCGGAACGGTGACGGCGAGGATCCGGTGACCACACTGGAACTCGCGCGGGCGGCGACGGACGCCTTCATCGTGGGGAACGTCGGAGAAAAGGCCGTCGAAGCCGTCGAGCAGACCCGGATCGCTTATGAGCGAACAGGATCGCTCGACGAGCTCGACGTCTTCGTGGAGCACCTGCTCGCGACACTGCCCGTCGGCGGCCCGGAACGGTTGCGCGGCCATCTCCGCCACCTCCGCGCGCTGTCCCTGATCGGCACCGGCCGGTTCGCCGAAGCCGTCGACGACGCGTACGCGGCCCTCGGTGCCGCCGCGTCGAAAGGCAAGGACACCGCGGAACACTGGTACGTGCTCGTCACCGCACTGCACGGCGCCGGTCGCTTCGACGAGGTGCTCGACGTCGCACCCCGCGCCATCTCGCTGCTCGCCGGATCACCGGACTGGGACCACCGCTGCCGGTGGATGTACGCCGACACCTACCGCGCGCTCGGCGAATCTTCCCGCGCCTTCAACGAATACGCCGTCCTCGCCGAGATCCTCGAGGCCTCGGGCGACACCGGGCACTCCTACATCTCGGTGAGCATGGCCGCCGCCGAACAACTGGACCTGCTCGGCTACGGCGCGAACGCCGCCGACTTCTACGCACGGGCGGCCGACGCGGCGGCGGCGATCGGCGGCGGCTATGTGGCCGCCACCTGCCGTAACGCGGCGACGCTTTCCCGGCTGCGGTCCGGCGACCTCGACGCGGCGCTGACCGCGCTCGACGTCGCGGAGAACGCCGTCCACGCCGTGAAAGCCGAGACCGCGCCGGCCAGGGACCATCTCATCGCGCAACTCGACCACGTCGCCGCCCACGTGCTCAGCGCCGCGGGCCGGATCCGGGAAGCCGCCCGCCGCGCGCTGCGCGCCGCCGAAACGTTCCACCGGATAGGCGAAGCGGAGTCCGCCCGCGACGTCGACCTGTTGCTCGAACAGATACTCCTCGGTGACCAAAAGTGACTCGTGGCCATCGCAATTAGTCACCTGAATGCGGTTCGCGGCCGCCCCGAGACCGCAATTAGTCATCTGAATGCGGCTTGCGGGTCGCCGTGACCCGGAGAAAGATCCCCGGCATGTCCGGAGGAACCAGCGGTACCCGCGGCCTGCCCCTCGGCTCGATCGTGCTGTGGGTCGTGCGCGTCGCGCTCGCGGCCGAGTTCCTCTACAGCGGTTACCTGCTGTTCGCGGGCGGCCACACCGAACAGACCTTCGCCGAGATCGGACTCGGGCAGTGGCTCCGGTACGTCACCGGCGTGCTCGAGGTCGGCGGCGCGGTCGGCCTGCTCATCCCTCGCCTCGGCGGGCCGGCGGCGTTGCTGCTGGCGGGCGTCATGCTGGGCGCGAGCGTCACGGAGCTGTTCATCCTCGCCAACGGTGGCCCTGTCCTCCCGCTGATCCTGCTGATCGTCTCCGCGACGCTGGCGTGGTTCCTGCAAGATCAGACCCGCGCGCTGCTCGGCATCGAGCCGCCCGCCGAGGACGAGGACGACCGCTAGCCCTCCTCGGCGAACGCGCGGCCGTCTTCCTCCGAACGTCGCAACCACCTCCCGCCGAATGCACCGATCACCGGGACGGTCAACGAAAAACCGCATGTCAGCGCGCCTCGCGAGCACTTGACGGCAGTGCCGAAATCCGGCCATCAGCGTGATCACGCACTCACTCAAGGTGAAAGATTGCGGCTCGTTTACAACGAACCGGCCACCTGCTTGACAGTCGGAGTGGTACGTACCACGCTGCCCGCATTGGTCTACACCATTTTGTGGGAGCCCGGCATCGTGGTCGGGCATCGAAAGGACGGCACGAGTGAAGCGCTGGCTCAAGATGACTGCGGGCGCCGCGGCCATCACCCTCGCGACGGCGGGCTGCGCCGGTTCCGGCAGTGGCGACAGCACGAATTCGAGCGCTCCGGCCTCGAACGGCACGCTCACGGTCTGGCTCATGACCGGGACCGCCCCCGAATCTCTGACGAACTCGCTCCACAAGGAATTCGAAGACGCGCACCCTGGCGTCAAGATCAAGTACGAGATCCAGCAGTGGAACGGCATCCAGCAGAAACTGACCACCTCGCTGGCCAGTGACAACCCGCCGGACGTGATCGAGCTGGGCAACACCCAGACGCCCGCGTTCGCCAACCAGAACGTGCTCGCCGACCTGAGCTCGAGTGTCGCCGACTTCAACGGCGGCCAGTGGCTCCAGGGCCTCAAGGCTTCGGGCGAGTACGACGGCAAGACCTACGGCGTCCCGTTCTACGCGGCCAACCGTGAGGTCATCTACCGCAAGGACATGTTCGAGCAGGCCGGTATCACCGCGACGCCGAAGACGCGCGCGGAGTGGCTCGACGCGGTCACCAAGCTCAAGGCCAAGTTCGGCAGCGACCCCGAGTTCCAGGCCGTCTACCACCCCGGCCAGAACTGGTACGAGCTGCTGTCCTACATCTGGGACGAGGGCGGCGACATCGCCCAGGCCAACGGGAAGTCCTTCAAGTCCACCCTGGACACCCCGCAGGCCAAGGCCGGGCTCGAGTTCTACAAGCAGCTCACCGACGCTTCGGGCACCAAGGCGCCGAAGGACGCCGACGAGGCCACCCCGCAGCAGGCCGGTATCTACGGCGCGGGCAAGGTCGCGATGATGATCGGTGTCCCGGGCGAGGTCGACACCGCGGCCAAGACCGACCCGTCGATCAAGGAGAAGTCGGGCGCGTTCCCGATCCCGGGCAAGGCCGCCGGCAAGTCGGCCCCGGTCTTCCTCGGCGGTTCGAACCTGGTCATCCCGGCCAACAGCAAGAACGCGGCCGCGGCCAAGGACTACATCAAGCTGTTCTCCACCCCGAAGTACCAGACCGAGCTGGCCAAGGCCGGTTACGTCCCCGGTACCTCGACCGACGTGTCCGCGCTCGACGCGAACCCGCTCACCAAGGTCATGGCCGAGGCGTCCAAGAACGGCCGCGCCGTGCCGACCAGCCCCAAGTGGGGTGACGTCGAATCGGGCCAGAACCCGATCAAGGACATGCTGACCGCATACCTGACCGGAACGAAATCGCTCGACCAGGCGACCGCCGACGCCAACGCAGCGCTCGACAAGCTCATCGGCGGATGACCACGACCAAAGATGTGACGACGCCGGCGGGGTCCTCCCCGCCGGCTTCGCCGCGCATCAAGCCGCCGAAGTCCAATCGGCGCCTCCGTCTCGGCGAACGGACGGCGCCGTATCTGCTGATCCTCCCCGCGCTGGTCGCGATCCTGGTCCTGCTGGGCTGGCCGACACTGCAGCTGATCGGGATCAGTTTCCGCAAGCTCGACCTCCGTGAGCTGGTCTCCGGAGAGATGGTCTGGGTCGGGTTCGAGAACTTCTCCGAGATCCTTTCCGACCCCGAATTCTGGGAGATCACCGTCCGCACGCTGGTGTTCACCGCCGCGGTCGTGATCACCACCCTGCTGCTCGCGCTGTTCATGGCGCTGCTGATGCGGCATCTCAACCCGGTCGTCCGGGTGGTCCTGCAGGTCGCGCTGATCCTCGCGTGGGCGACCCCGGTGCTCGCGACGACCACGGTCTTCCAGTGGATCTTCGATCAGCAGTACGGGATCCTGAACAAGACGCTCGCGAAACTCGGCTTCGACGGGTTCATCGGGCATTCCTGGTTCTCCACCGGGCCGAGCACGCTGACCGTCATCGGTCTGCTGGTCGTCTGGCAGGCCGTGCCGTTCGTGGCGTTCACCCTGTACGCCGGGCTTCTCGGCGTCCCGAAGGAGCAGTACGAGGCCGCGGGCATCGACGGCGCGAACGCCTGGCAGGCGTTCTGGGCGGTCAGCTGGCCCGCGATCCGGCCGATCCTGACCATGGTCACGTTCCTGTCGGTCCTGTGGGACTTCAAGCTGTTCGCCCAGGTGTGGGCGATCCGCCAGGGCGGTCCGGACGGCGCCAGCACGACACTGCCGGTCTACATGTACCTCAAGGGCCTCGCGGGCAACCACTTCGGCCTGGCGGCGACCGCCGCCCTGCTGATGATGCTCGTGCTGATCCTGCTCACCGCCCGGTACGTCCAGCTGCTGGTGCGCACGAAGGAGGCCGACCTGTCATGAAGAAGTCCCTGATCCAGCGGATCGGCCTCGGCACGTTCGGGGTGATCGTGGCCCTCCTGTTCGTCTTCCCGACGTACTGGATGGTCACGTCGTCGCTGAAGACGCCGGGCGAGGTCCTGTCACCGAACTACGACCTGATCCCGCTCTCGGTGACGTTCGAAAACTTCGTCACGGCGCTGACGAAACCCGGGTTCACCACCTATCTCGCCAACAGCCTGATCGTCACGATCGGCGCGGTGCTGTGCTCGCTCGTCGCGGGCGTACTGGCCGCGGTCACCTTGTCCCGCATGCGCTTCCGCGGGCGCAAGGGTTTCCTGATGCTGGTGCTGGTCGCGCAGCTCGCACCGTTCGAGGCGCTGCTGATCCCGATGTACCTGCTGATGCGGGACGCCGGGTTGCTCAACCAGCTGCCTTCGCTGCTGCTGGTGTACTTCGCGGCGACGCTGCCCTTCACGTGCTGGATGCTTTACGGCTTCGTCAACGGCATCCCGTACGACCTCGAAGAGGCCGCGATGATCGACGGTTGCAGCCGGGCGGGCGCGTTCCGCCGGGTGACGCTGCCGCTGCTCGCGCCGGGGCTGGTGACCACGTCGGTGTTCAGCTTCATCACCGCGTGGAACGAGTTCCTGTTCGCGTTCGTGTTCATGCGCGACCAGAGCAAGCAGACGCTGCCGGTGTGGCTTTCGTCGTTCCGGACGGCGTTTTCCGTGGACTGGGGCGGCATCATGGCGGCGTCGGTGATCTACGCCGTGCCCGCGCTGGTGTTCTTCATCCTCGTCCAGCGCAAGCTCGTGTCCAACCTGACCGCAGGCGCAGTGAAGGGATAAGCGTTGTCTTCACCGGAAAAGTTGGCCGGATCCGTTCTCGTGTCGGGCTTCGACGGCACGACCGCACCGGATTGGCTGCGGCGCAAGGTGGCCGACGGCCTCGGCGGTGCGATTCTGTTCGGCCGCAACGTGGTCGACGACGAGCAGGTGGCCGCGCTCAGCGAGCAGCTGCGGGCGGAACGGCCCGACGTACTCATCGGCATCGACGAGGAGGGCGGTGACGTCACCCGGCTCGACGTCGCCACCGGCTCGTTCGTCCCGGGACCGCTCGCACTCGGCGCCGCGGACGACGTCGAGCTGACGGCGTCGGTCGCCGCGGCGCTCGGCGAGCGGCTTGCCGCCTGCGGGGTCACGATCAACTTCGCCCCGTGCGCGGATCTGACCCTGGCGGCGGAGGATCCCTCGATCGGGGTCCGGGCGTTCGGTTCGGATCCGGCGAAGGTGTCGCCGCATGTCGCGGCGTACATCACCGGCCTGCAGAAGTACGGCGTCGCCGCGTCGGCCAAGCATTTCCCCGGGCACGGGGCGGCCACCGACGATTCGCATCACGCATTGCCGGTGCTTCCCCGAACCGAGGCGGAACTGCACGAGATCGAGCTCGTCCCGTTCAAGGCCGCGATCGCGGCAGGCGTGCGCTCGGTGATGACCGGGCACCTCGTCGTGCCCGCGTGGGGTGAACTGCCCGCGACGCTCAACCCGAAGGCGCTCACCGACGTCCTGCGCGGCGAACTCGGCTTCACCGGCGCGGTGGTCACCGACGCGCTCGACATGGGTGCCGTCGCGGGCGAACTCGGCAAGACCGAGGGCGTCGGCCGGGCGGCGGTGCGGGCGCTGATCGCCGGCGCCGACGCGCTCTGCCTGGGTGGCGTGTCGTTCGAAGAGGACGAGCTGAACCGGATCGCGGCGGTCATCGCGGCCGCGGTCGAAGCCGGCGAGCTGCCGCTGGAGCGGCTGGCCGAGGCTTCGGAACGGGTCGCCGCGCTCGGCGCTCCCCCGGTGTCGACGCCGATCTCGCCGGTCGACCACCGGCTCGGCTTGGAGGCGGCGCGCAAGGCGCTGCGGATCCAGGGTTCGCCGAAGCCGGCCGGACCGCCGCTGGTGATCGACATCGAGACCGAGCCGATCATCGCGGCGGGCCCGATGCCGTGGGGGCTCGGCTCGCATCTGACCGAACTCGTGCCCGGCACGCGCGCGCTCAAGGTCACCGGGGACGAGATCGCGACCGCGATCGACGCCGTCCACGGTGCCCGCGACCTCGTGATCGTGACGCGCGAGGCGCACCGGCATCCCGAGGTGCGCGAGTTCCTCGACTGGCTCCGGGAGGCAGGCGTGGACTACATCCGGGTCGAGACCGGCGTGCCGGGGCCGGACACCGGCGACGTGCCGCGGATCGACACGTTCAGCGGGTCCTACGTCAGCCTCCGCGCCGCCGCGGAGTACCTGGCCTGACCCAGCCCCCTGACGCAATTCGGCACCTGGTTGCGGTACTTGCACGCGCAAGGACCGCAAGCAGGTGCCGAATTGCGTTATTCGGTTGCGGGGACGACGGCCGGGTGTTGTAGTCGCTGAAGATCGATTCCCGGCCTAGGAGATGATCGTCTTGGTTTCACGGCTCGGAGTCAGGATCCCGCGCGAACTGCCCGCCGCCCGGTTGAAGAGTCTGGCCCAGCGAGCGGAGTCGGAGGGCCTGGACGAGGTCTGGATCGTCGAGGACTGCTTCTACGCGGGCGGGATCGCCACGGCGTCGGCGGTGCTGGCCTCGACCGAGAAGATCACCCTCGGCATCGGCATCATGCCCGCGGTGGCCAGGAATCCGGCCATCGCGGCGATGGAGATCGCGGCACTGGCGGAGCTGTACCCGGGACGCCTCATCGTCGGGTTCGGGCACGGCGTGCCGAGCTGGATGCGGCAGATCAACGCGTGGCCGAAGTCGGCGCTGGCCGCGTTCGAGGAGACGCTGACGGTCATCCGGCGGTTGCTGGCGGGTGAGCGGGTCTCCTTCGAGGGCAAGCACGTCCGGCTGGACGAAGTCGAGCTGGAGTTCCCGCCCGCGATACCGCCGAAGCTCATCGCCGGCGTCCGCGGTCCGAAGTCCCTCGCCGCCGCGGGCCGGGTGGCCGACGGGACGCTCCTCGCCGAACCCGCGACGCCGGAGTACGTACGCGCGACACGGGACGTCATCGGCGTCGAGGGTCATTCGATCGCCACCTACAACTGGCTGTCCCTCGACGCCGACCCGGATCGGGCTCGCGAACGGGCGCGGTCAGACGTCGCTTCCGCGATCGGACCGAACTCGGGACCGGCGCTGGAGCCGCTCGACTTCGGCGCCGAACTGCTGGCCGAGGTCAAGGCCGCCACCGACCGGGAAGACCTGGCGCGGCGGCTTCGGCCCGAGTGGATCGACAGGCTGAGCATCAGCGGCACGCTCGACCGGTGCGCCGAGCAGATCCGCGCGCTGTACGCGGCCGGGACCGAATCCGTCGTCCTGCTCCCCTTGCTCGGCGAGCCGGAGGAGGAGTCCTTCGTCGCCGCGGGCCGGATCGCCACCGCCCTGCGCGGCTGACCCCCACCGCATTCAGAGGACTGAATGCGGTATTTGCCGCACGCGACCTACCGCGTTTAGTCCTCTGAATGCGTCCCGGGGTGGACTTCGAGGGCCTTGACGACGGCGACCATGTCCGCGTCGCCGAAACCGAGCCGCGCGGTCTCGGCGTAGAGGGCGCGGGACGCCTCGATCAGCGGCAACGTGAGTCCCGCTTCCCTTGCCGTCGCCGCGATCAGCTCGACATTGGCCAGGACGTTCGCGATCGAGGCCTGCGGGGCGAAGTCCTCCTCGACCAGTTTGGGCGCCTTGACCCGCAGGATCGGACTGGCCAGCTGCCCGGCGCCGAGGACACCGGCGAGCAGGCCGAGGTCGAGCCCATGCGTCCTGGCGAAGTGCACGGTCTCGGCCAGACTGGTCACGACCGCGGTCAGGTGCACGTTGACCGCCAGCTTCATCAGGAGCCCGTTGGGGACCGGCCCGCACTCCACGGTTTCCCGGCACAACGGCCCGAACAGCTCCCGGATCTCCTCGATCGCCTTCGGGTCACCGGCGAGCATGGCGACCAGCTCCCCCGCCTCCGCCGGAACCCGCGAGCCGGAAACCGGCGCCTCCACGTACTTCGCCCCGGCCGCGAGGAGCTCCGACTCGATCGCGCGGGAATGCTCCGGCGCCGTCGTTCCCATGTGGACGATCGTGCGGCCCGCCAGCGCGGACCGCCCGCGGTCGAGCACCGCGTCGACAGCGGCCGCGTCCTTCAGCATCAGGATCACGACTTCGCACCGCTCGAAGAGCTCCGCCACGTCGTCGGCGACCTCGGCCCCCGGCACCGCGGTCCGGCCAGGCGTGCGATTCCACACGAGCAACGGGATTCCGGCCCGCGCCAGGTTCACCGCCATCGGCCCACCCATACTGCCCAGCCCGGCGAAACCGACTCTGGAGATGCCCATGGGACCTACTTTGCCCGATGGCGGGCGGCGCCGGGGGCTCAGCCGGTGAATTCGCCGACGCCGAGGGCGAAGTCCCAGTGGCCGACCCCGTTGCGGGCGAGGCCCATCGTGACCACACCCATTCCTTCCAGCCAATGCGCCATTTTCAGGCCGCCGACATCCAGCGGGCGCAGCCCGAGGCTCTCGATGAAGGCCGCCACGCCCGCCTTGGCCCGCGCGTCGTCGCCGGCGATGAAGACGTCGGGCCTGCCCTTCTCCAGGACATTACGGAAGACGGTGTTGAACGCCTTCACCACGCTCGCGCCGGCGGGGGCCACCTTGGCGGCTTCCTGCGCGATCGAAGTCTCCTCACGGTGGGCCAGTCCGTCGGCCGTGGCGTTGAAGGGGTTGCTGATGTCGACGATGACCTTGCCCGCGAGGGCGTCTCCGTACTCGGCGACGACCGGAACGACACCGTCGGCCAACAGGGCCGTGACGACGATGTCCCCGGCCGGGACGGTGCCCCACTCGCCCGCCGTCGCGCCGCCGCCCAGTGCCTTGGCCAGGTCATCGGCCTTGGCCTGATCCCGTCCCGTGACCTCGACGGTGTTACCGCGCGCGACCGCGAGCGTGCCGATGGTCCGGGCCATGTTCCCCGTACCGATGAGGGTGATGCTGCTCATGAGGTGTGCTCTCCTTCTGTTTTCGAGTGGTTCAGACGGCGGTGGTGCCGCCGTCGGCGACCAGTTCCAGGCCGTTGACGTAGCTGGAGTCGCCGGAGGCGAGGAACAGGGCGACGGTGGCGATTTCTTCGGGGCGGCCCATCTTTCCGCGGGGAATGAGGGCTTCGAACGCGTCCTTGGTCGCCTTGTCGAACAGTTCTTCCTGTTTGGCGGTGGCGACCTGGCCGGGGGTCAGGACGTTCACCCGGATCTTGCGGTCGCGCAGTTCGTTGAGCCAGACGCGGGCCCATGCCTTCTGCACGGTGAACAGGGTGCCGCGCGCGTTGAGCCAGAAGGCGCCGTGGAACTGTTCCTCGGTGATCTCCCCGAGAACGGCGGGTTCGCCCATCCCGGCGCTGGCCCACAGCACGTCGATCGAGCCCTTTTCGCGTTTGACGGTGTCGTACAAGCGGTCCAAGTCGTCCAGATCGGCCGCGTCACCCTGAACGGCGGTGACGTTGCGGCCGATCAGCTTGACGGCGTCGTCCAGTGCTTCCTGCCGCCGGGCCTGGATGAAGACGTGCGCTCCTTCGTCTACGAACAGTTTGGCGCCTGCCAACGCCATGCCGGTGGATCCGCCGGTGATCACCGCTACTTTGCCGTCGAGCTTTCCCACGATCACTCCTCTGAATTAATGGGTAAATGCCGTCAGACGGCGGAAAAGTAATGGCCGTTGTCCAAATCGGCGAGCAGGCCAGGCTGTGTGGGTTCCCAGCCGAGGGTCCGGCGCGTGGTGAGACTGGACGCCGGATAGTTCTGGGTGACTATGTTCGCGAGGAATCCGAAATATCCCGGCACCATCAGTACATCCGCGGGAATACTCACGGCAGGCAGGCCCAGACGGCCGCCGATGGCCTCGGCGATCTCGCGGAGCGGGATGCCGCCGTCCGCGATCGCGTGCCAATATTCGCCGGGTTGCCCCTTCTCCAGTGCCAGGCGGAACAGGGAGGCGGCATCGCGGATGTGCACGGCGTTCCACAGGTTCGCGCCGTCTCCGGGGTAGCCGACGAAACCCTTCTCCTTCGCGAGCGCGATCAGCTGCACGAGGAAACCGGCGCGATCGGTCGTGCTGTGCGCGATGTTGGCGATCCGCACGATCGAAGACCGCACTCCCCGCTCGGCGAGGCCGACCACCGCGGTTTCCACGACGTTCCGAACCCGCAGCGTGCCCTGGTACTCATCGCCGCCGGGAAGGGCCGGGTCCTCCTCGGTGACCGGACGGCCGAGGTCCCCGGGCGAGCCGATGCTCCCCGCCGCGACCAGTGGCTTTCCGGTTCCCGCGAGTGCCTCCCCGTACGCGAGCATGATCGGGAGCTCCGCGGCGGCCACGGCGTCGATCCCGCCGGACGGAAGCAGGTCTTGCCGGTGCGCGACGTGGATGACGCCTTCGGCATCCGCGGCCGCCTCCTTGAGCCCGTCGAGATCCTCGATGTCGCCGCGACGCACCTTCGCGCCGAGCGCGGACACCGCCGCCGCGGCGGCGTCCGACCGGGCCAGACCGGTGACCTCGTGCCCGGCGGCGATGAGCTCGGGAATGATGTACGAACCGGAATGACCGGTCCCGCCAGTGACGAAAACGCGCATTGGTGTGCCTGCTTTCTGAAAGCCGGAAAGGACGCGATGGACGGCACTGAATTCCTGCTTCGAATTCCTTTTTTCGGCCCCATCCGTTACCTATTCAGGTTGCCATTGACCCGAGCGGGCGTCCAAGACCGTTTTCAGTCGTGGTGATACCCTGAAGGCATCACCAGACCGGGAGGCGCCATGGATCTGGATCTGCGCAAACTGCGCTACTTCCTCGCCGTCGCCGACCGGTTGCACTTCGGCCGCGCCGCCGAGGAACTGCATATCGCGCAACCGGCGCTCAGCCGCCAGATCCGCGCGCTGGAACAGGATCTCGGCGCCCCGCTGTTCACCAGGGATCGCCACGGCGTGGCGCTGACCGACGCGGGCAGGCAACTGCTGGCCGACGCCGGTCCGCTGCTCGCCTCCGCGCAAGCGGTTCGCCGCCGGGTGACCGTGGCGGCCCGCGGCGGCCTGCGGCTCGCGGTCGGCTTCCGGACCGGCATCCCGGTCATCCCGGCGGCAAGGGCGTTCGAGGCCCGGCATCCGGACGTGGTCTTGGACGTACAGCGGATCGAATGGGACGACCAGGCCCCGATGCTGCTCGACGGCCGCATCGACGTCGGCTTCGTGCGGCTGCCCATCGACGAGACCGGACTGCGCGTGACCCCGCTGTACACCGAGCCGCTCATGGTGGTGCTGCCCGCCGACCACCGGTTGGCAGGCAAGGAAGAGGTCACCGAGGCCGACCTGGCCGGTGAGCCGCTGGTCTGGCATGCCGGCCCGGGCACACAGCCCACCAGACGCCCGCACCCCGACTCCGGGCTCCAGGCTCGCGGCGTGGAGGAGAAGCTCGAACACGTCGCGGCCGGCCGGGGCATCTCGTTCGTGGGGCGTTCGGAGACCGTGTTCTACTCACGACCCGACATCAGCTACGTACCCATCCCGGAACTCGCACCCGAACAGGTGTGTCTCGCGATGGCGGCATCGCGCACTTCGCCACTGGCCGACGACTTCTTCGCCGCGGCGCAAGCGACGGCCGAGATCACGGCGGAATGCGGGAACTATGCCTTGGGCGCGGAGTCGTGAGTGGCGATTCGGGTTAGAACCCGAATCGCCACTCACGACCAACCGCACCGGCCGGGCTCAGAAGGGGTGCTCCATCCACACGTTCGCCTCCACGTAGACCCCGCAGTCCCGCTCGACGTTCGCGTGCACCGGCGCGATCCCGCCGGGGATCACGTTGTCGCCGTCGGCGAGTTTGACGCCGGTCCACTCGTGCCAGTCCGCGATCGAGCCCGAAATGGTCACCGCGAACGGGCACACCTTGATCATCCGCGCGCCGAGCCGTTCGTGGGTGCGCAGCCAGCGGTCGGCGAACAGCCCGTCCTCGCGGCGCCGGACGGCGTACTCCTCCATCGGTACGTCCGGTTCGTCCTCCTTGCCGATCGGGCGCACGGACACGATCAGCCGTTTCAGTCCCGTCTCGGCCGCGCGCGCCTTGAGCGCCTTCAGCATCGGCGTGGACAGGCCGGTCCCGCGCATTCGGGGCGCCACAACGACTTCGAGTGCGCACAGGGTGTCCGGCGCGCGGCCGTCCATGAGGTCCTGCGCGGCCCACTGGATCGCCTCGTCCCAGCCGTGCGCCGGTAGTTCGCGGCGGTCTTCGGCGGGATAGGTCAGCGGGACGGACAGCGCCCGCGCGATCGGTTCGCCGTCGTCGTCCAGCGCGATCAGGAAGTACCGGGCCCAGTGGCGCAGGAACCGTTCCGGCGTGATCATCTTGCCGCTGAATCCGGCGTAGATGAACTCACCGCCGACGTCGCCGACGTTCAGCGCGGGATCGAGGAGATCGGGACGGGACGCAAGATCGACGATTCGCATGCCGCCAAGTCAATCGAGCCGATCATCGGCCCGATAGCTGCTTCCGGGCGATGATCAAGCGAGCTGGCGCGGCGTGGCCTGCAACCGGGACAGGACGTCGGTGAGCCTGCCCGCCGCGACATCCCATTCCTCGAGGACGCTGCTCCGCGCGAGCGCCGACGTCCGCAGCGAATGGCGCAGTTCGGCGTCGAGCGACCAGCGCAGCAACGCCGTCGCGAGCGCCGACGGGTTGTTCGGCGGCACCAGCATGCCGGGGACCCCGCCGCCGGGTGCCGTGCCGAGCGCGTCGTGCGCGCCCGCGGTTTCGGTGGCCACCACGGGGATCCCGCGTGCCAGCGCCTCGGCGACGACCAGTCCGGAGGTACCGCCGCGAGCGGGCAGCACGAGCAGATCGGCGCCGTCGTAGACCAGGTCGAGATCGTCCGGCGGCCGGATGAGGCTGATCCGGGACCCGAGCCCGAGCCGCTCGACCGTCCAGCGCAGTTCGTCGACGTAGGCGGGATCGTGGTGCGTCGCCCCGGCGAACACGCATTTGAACGCGAGTTCGTCGATGGTCGAGAGCGCCCGGATGAGCACGTCCTGGCCGTGGCGCGCGGTCATGGGCGCGAGACACAGCAGCCGGGAGACGCCGTCCGCGCCCGCGGCGAGCGGGGCCGCGTCGGTTCCGGGTGTCGCGACGTAGACGCGGGTCGGGTCGAGGTCGTGCCGGTCGATCAGTTGCCGCGCGAGCCACGGCCCGGTGGCGACGATCATGCCGGCCAGCCGCAGGGTCTCCCGTTCGCACGCGTCGAGTTCGGCGGCCTGCGCAGGGTCGAGCGCGGGGTCGTCGGCGAGCGGCCGGTGGACCAGGACGGCCAGCCGCAGCCGCCGGGCGTGCGGGACCACGATCTCCGGGACTCCGCAGGCGACCGTGCCGTCGATCAGGACGACGGTGTCGTCGGGCAACGCGGCGAGCGAACGGGCCAGTCTCGACCTGGACAGCGGTCCCGGCATCGGCCATTCGCCGGCGATCGGCAGTTCCAGCAGCGGGAGGCCGGTGGCCGGGAGGTTCTGGCACATGCGGCGGTCGTACTCGCCGCCTGCCTCCTCGACGTCCCCCGGCAGGACGAACACCACCGGCTCCGTGCCACGAACGGTTGAGGTGTACACGGTTTACCTCCAGATGCGGGCGCCTTATCAGGAGACACGGCCGCGGCGCCCGATCGGTTCATAATTCGCGGCGCGAAGTTTTCACCCGTTCACCCGCTCGATCGCGGCCACGAGGTCGTCACGCAGTCCGGCTCCGACCGCGATGGTGGCCGCCGAGCGCACCGTGTGATCGCCACCGTCCGCGTCGACCACCACTCCCCCGGCCTCGCGTACCAGCAGGACACCCGCCATCGTGTCCCACGGTTTGTTGGCGAGGATGACGCTCGCGTCGAGTTTGCCGTGCGCGACCCAGGCGAGGTCGATCGCCGCGGAGCCGAGGAACCGGACGCGCTGCACGCGGCCGCCGAGTTCGGCCAGCAACGCCATCCGGACGCGGTTCTTGACCTCCGCGCCCTCGCCGACCGCGAAGTCGCCGATCGACACGATCGCGTCGGACAGCTTCGTCGCCTTCGAGGCCGTGAGACGTTCTTCGCCCGCGTACGCGCCCTGGCCTTCGGCAGCGGTGTAGGTGACATCGAGGAACGGCAAGGAGATCGCCGCGACGGTGCTCTTCAACCCGTCGACGAGGCCGAGCGAAACACCGCACAGCGGGATCCCGCGTGCGAAGTTCGCCGTGCCGTCGACGGGGTCGAGCGCCCACCACAGGTTCTCGTCGCCCTGGTGCCCGCGCTCCTCACCGAGGATGCCGATCTCCGGCGTCTCCCGCGTCAGGAAGTCGCGGACGGCGTCCTCGACGGCAAGGTCGACGTCGGTCACCATATCGCGATCACCTTTGGCGGCAACGGAAAACGACGTCATCGAGCGGATGATGCCGGTCGCCTTGGCGACGGCTTCGGCGGCGACGGACAACAATGCGGCGTGGTCGGTCATATGGGTACCGTAGCCGGAATGGACCTGTTCCCGACCGCCACGACGGCCGACGAAAGCGCGCGAGGCGCGGACATCGCGGTGCTGCCGATCGGCGCTTTCGAACAGCACGGCGCGCACCTCCCGCTGACCACCGACACGGTGATCGCGACGACGATCGCCGACGCCGTCGCGGCCGCGTACCCGGTGCTGCGGCTCCCGCCGATCACGATCGGCTGCTCGCACGAACACGCGG
This sequence comes from Amycolatopsis sp. lyj-108, assembly GCF_046549005.1. Lineage (NCBI taxonomy): Bacteria > Bacillati > Actinomycetota > Actinomycetes > Pseudonocardiales > Pseudonocardiaceae > Amycolatopsis > Amycolatopsis sp. lyj-108. Next base: position 249,798 of record NZ_JAJPWQ010000011.1, read on the forward strand.
ACTGGCCGGGCACGGTCAGTGTTTCGGCCGCGACGCTGTACGCCGTGGTGACCGACGTCGCCGCCTCGCTGCGCCGGTCCGGGGTGCCGAAACTGGTGCTGGTGAACGCGCACGGCGGCAACTACGTCCTGTCCAACGTGGTACAGGAGTCGACGTCGCCGATGGCGCTCTTCCCCGGTGTCGAGGGCTGGCAGGCGGCGCACGACGCGGCCGGGCTGGAGACGTCGCTGGACAGCGACATGCACGCCGGCGAGCTGGAAACCTCCCTGCTGCTGCACGCCCATCCGTCACTGGTCCGGCCCGGTTTCGCGGAGGCGGACCACCTCGCCGACGACAGGCGGCATCTGCTCACGGTGGGGCTGCGGCCGTATTCGGAGTCCGGCGTGGTGGGGCGCCCTTCGCTGGCGACGGCGGAGAAGGGACGGCTGGTGCTGGAGTCACTGGTGGAGAGCTTCGGGGGGATCCTGGCCGCGCTCGCTTGACCCACCCTCACGTGCTATGAAAGGTCCTTTCCTGGCAAATTTTGCTAGGAAAGGACCTTTCATAGCGCTCCCGCCGCCGGAATCCCTCAGGAGCCCACCGACTCGATCGCGTCCAGATGCGGCAGGAAATGGTGCATCCGTTCCTGTTTCGTCCGCAGGTAACGCAGGTTCTCGTCGTTCGGCGTGACCAGCAACGGCACCCGCTCGCTGATCACGACCCCGTGCAGCTCCAGCTGGTCGACCTTCGCCGGGTTGTTGGACAGCAGCCGCACCGATCGCACCCCGAGATCGGTCAGGATCTCCGCCGCCGCACGGTAGTCGCGCGCGTCCACGGGCAGCCCGAGCGCGATGTTCGCCTCGACGGTGTCGAGCCCGTCTTCCTGCAACCGCATCGCTTTCAGCTTCGCGAGCAGGCCGATTCCGCGTCCTTCGTGTCCCTGGGCGTACACGAGGACTCCGGCGCCCTCCTCGACGATCGCGCGCAGCGCGGCGGCCAGCTGGTCGCCGCATTCGCAGTGCATCGAGCTGAACACGTCTCCGGTGAGGCATTCCGAATGGACCCGCGCCAGCGTGCCGGAGGCCGCGACGTCGCCGTGCACCAGCGCCATCTGCTCGGTGCCGTCGGCGTCCAGATAACCGTATGCGCGGAAAACGCCGTAACGGGTGGGCAGTCGGGTCTCCACGACCCTCTCGACGGTCATCGCGTTTCTCCTGTCTGTTCGGTGACTCATGACCGAGCGCGCGAGCAGAACGCCCGCACCGGGAAGGCTGGAGACGAGCGCGAGCACGCCGTAGACCACCGCCACGGTGACGCCCTGCGACGAACCGAGGCCCGCCGCGCCGAACAGCAGCGCGCAAACGCCTTCGCGCGGGCCCCAGCCGCCGATGTTCAGCGGCAGCCCCATCGCGAGCAGGGCGAGGATCATCAGCGGCAGCAGATCACCGATCGGGGCGGTGATCCCGGCCGCGCGCGCGGCGACGACGAACAGGGCGAGATGCCCGGCAAGGGTGGCGAGCGAAAGCAGGCTCACGCCGGGCCAGGTCTCCCTGGTCAGGAGGCCCAGCCGGACGTCGGCGAGGGTGACGGCGAATCCGCGGCGCCATTTCGATCCACTGTGGATCCACCGCTTTCCCGCCGTCATCCCGGTGGCGACGGCCGCGAGGGCGAGCGCGACGACCACGATCCCGGCGACCGTGACGGCCCCGTCGATCGGCGGCGGCACCACGGAAGGCGTGCCGAGCACGACGGCGACCGAAGCGCCGATCACCGCGATCTGCCCGGCCGTCCGCTCCAGCACCACCGCGCGGACGCCGCGCGGGACGTCGCCGGACTCGCGGCCGTGCTGCACGGCGCGGTTGACGTCGCCGAGCACTCCCGTCGGCAGGACTCCGTTGAGGAACAACGCGCGGTAGTACTCGCCGACGGCGTTCGGGAGCGACAACCGGAGACTGAGCCGTCGCGCGACAAGACACCACCGCCACGCGCTGAAAACAGTGGTGGCGAAACCGATCCCGAGCGCGGCGACGACACCGCCGGCGTCGACCTCACGCAGCCCGTCCAGGAACGCGCCCGTGCCCAGTTGCCAGACGAGCACCCCGAGGATGCCGAGCGCGCCGAGGATCCGAAGCCAGGGCCAGCACCGTTTCACGACGGCACCATCAGGAGATCTTCGTGCTGGATCATCGCGTTCAGCTCACCGGCCGCGCATTGCGCGAGCCGCCACCGCAAGTACGTGTCACCGTCCGCCGCCAGCTCCGGCCGCTGCTCGCAGGCGGCGCCGACCCAGCCGGTGAGCCATTCCGCGGTCAGCGCGGCCTGATCCGCCCCGAGCCGCCACGGGCTCGGCACGCGCCGCACGGTGGCGCCGAGCCGTTCGAACACCCCGAAGGCGACGTCCACCGCGTCCGGGCCGAGCAGCCACCGGCCGTCGGTCACCCGGCGCTGGTGCGCGTTGAAGGCGTCGGAGATCTCGATGTCGAACTTGTCCTTGGGTGACAGCACCACCCGGCCCGAAACGCTCAAGGTGAACAGGACCGCGCAGCCCGCCTCGACGCACGCCTCCGCCAACCGGGACATCTCCTCGGCGGTGAGCAGGTCGAGCAGCGCCGACGCCGCCACGAGCGAGGTCCCGGCGAGGTCCTCCGCGCGTAACTCGGTGATGTCACGCTGTTCGGTGACGACGGTGACTTCGCTTCCGTCCAACGCGTGCTCCGGACGACTGGTGCGGGCCAGCGCGTGGGTGAGCAGTTCGGGGTCGCGGTCGTGCAGGATCCAGCGCTGGCGGCCGGGCAGCCGCCTGGCCAGCCAGCGGCCGAGCGAACCGGTGCCGCAGCCGAGATCCCGGATGACGAACTCGTCCTGTTCGCGCAAGAACGCCCGGACCGGCTCGATCAACTCGGTCGCGCGGGCCGAGGCGTCCGCGTCTTCACGCAGCCGAAGCCAGCTGGGGGCGTACTTGGTCATGCCGCCGTCCTTTCGTTCAGCAGCACGGCGGCGACGCCGCGGGCCGTCTCGTCCCAGCCGGGCAACGTCTCGCGGCGAAGGCGGGCGGAGGCGCGAAGACGGTCACGCAGATCGGGCTCGGTGAGCCAGCGGCGGAGGGCCGTGGCCAGCGCGTTGACGTCCTCGCCGGGGACGAGCATCCCGGGGACGCTGCCGTCGGGCGACCGGCCGAGCGTGTCCGGCAGGGCGTCGACGGCGGTCGCCAGCACGGGAATGCCGTGCGCGAGCGCCTCGGTGACGACCATGCCGTAGGTCTCCGCGCGCGAAGGAAGCACGAGAAGGTCTGCGGCCGCGTACGTCGCTTCGAGCGCTTCGCCGGACCGCGGGCCGGTCAGGGTGAACCGATCGCCGAGGGAGTGTCGCCGCAAGCGTTCGACGTAGCGGGTCTCGCGGCGGATGGCGCCGACGCATTCACAGTTCCACGGGAGGTCCTTGAGCGACTTCAACGCGTCCGCGAGCAGGCCTTGGCCCTTGCGTGGCGTCACGTTGGCGACGCAGACCAGTTGCGTCCCGTCCAGGCTCCCGGACGCGAGATCGGCCCTGTCGACCCCGGGCGGCACCGCGTGCACCCGGTGCGGAGCGAGGTCGTGGTGCTCGATCAGCCGTCGCGCCGCCCACTCGCTGGTCGCGACCACGGCCTCGACCGCGCCGAGGGTCTCGGCCTCCAGCCGGTCCAGTTCGGCGGCGAGCGAAGGCGAAAGTCCCGTCTCGTCGGCCAGCGGCAGATGCACCAGCACCGCGATCGACAGCCGTTGCGCCGACGGCACGATCACCTCGGGCACCCCGCAGGCGACCAGTCCGTCGAGCAGGACCGCCGAACCGTCCGGCAGTTCGGCGAGCTTGCGTGCCAGTACCTTGCGCGTCTCGGTGTCGGGCCGCGGCCAGTTCCCGGGCACGGCGATCTCGTGGACCTCCACGCCCGTCGCGACGAGGCCGTCGCACAGGCGGCGGTCGTAGACGTTGCCGCCGCTGGGCGCGCTCACGTCGTCGATGTCGTTGGGCAGGACGACGTGAAGGCCACTCACAGCGCACGCTCGTAACTCGCCCACGCGACGTGGGATTCATGCAGTGAGACGACGATCCCTTCGAGCCCGCGGGCGCCCTCGCCGAGCGCGCCCGCGTGGACGCGATCGGCGAGCCGGTCGGCGACGACCTTGGCGAGGAACTCGGTCGAGGTGTTGATCCCGGCGAATTCGGGCACGTCGTCGAGGTTGCGGTAGTTCAGGTCGGCGAGCACCGCTTTGAGCTCTTCGGTCGCCTTACCGATGTCGACGACGATGTTGTCGGCGTCCAGCTCGGACCGGCGGAACGTCGCGTCCACCAGGAAGGTCGCCCCGTGCAGCCGCCGCGCGGGACCGAAGACCTCGCCGCGGAAGCTGTGGGCCACCATGACGTGGTCGCGGACGGTGATACTGAACAACGGACCTCCCGGGTAGTGCCCTTAACGCGTGTCCTCCAGCTGATAGGTGACACGGAGGCAGAGCGTTCCTGGTTCATTCGAGGCCAGACGCGGCAGGACGTCCGGTAGTTCATGGAAGCGACATTCCCCGCTGACCAGCACCTTAAAGGCGGGGTCCGACAAAATCCGCAAAGCGAGGGCCAGGCGGTCGCCGTAGCTCCGGTTCAGGCGCCGGGACGGCGAGACCATGCCGACCTGGCTGCTGCGGATCGCCAGCCGTCGTGAATGGAAGTTCTCGCCGAGCGGGACGCTGATCCGGCGGTCGCCGTACCAGCTCAGTTCGATGACCTCGCCCTCCGGCGCGAGCAGTTCCAGCGACCGCGCGAGCCCCGCCTCGCTCGCGCTGGCGTGCACGACGAGGTCGCAGTCGCCCAGTGCGTCCTCCGGTGTCGAGAAGTCGACACCGAGCGCTTCGGCGATCTTCGCGCGCTCCGGATCGATGTCGATCAGCTGCACCCTGGTCGCCGGGAAGCCGGCCAGGAGTTTCGCGACGCTGCTGCCGACCATTCCGGCGCCGACCACGGCGATCCGGTCGCCGAGTTTCGGCGCCGCGTCCCAGACCGCGTTGACCGCGGTCTCGATCGTGCCCGCGAGGATCGCGCGTTCCGGCGGCACCCCGCGCGGTACCGGCGTGACCGCGTCCGCCGGGACGACATAGCGCGTCTGGTGCGGGTACAGGCAGAAGACGACCTGACCGACGAGTTCCGCCGGACCTTGTTCGACCACGCCGACATTGAGGTACCCGTACTTCACGGGCCCCGGGAATTCGCCCTCCTGGAACGGCGCGCGCATGGCCGCACGTTGACTCGGCGGGACCTCGCCGCGGAAGACGAGCGTCTCGGTGCCACGGCTCACGCCCGTGCACAGGGTGCGGACCAGCACCTCGCCGTCGCCGACCGGAGGGAGCGTGACCGGCCTGAGCTCACCGTCACCGGAACCACTGAACCAGAAGGCGCGTTCCATCGTGTCCTCTCATGTCGGCCCCTTCGAGGGGGCCATCGTCACCATAACGAGGAGGCCTCGTGATCAACCCCGGAATTTTCCTGGGGGTCCTCGTCCAGCTGGCGCTGCTGGGGACGCTGGACGCCGTCGCCGGGCTGGGCACGCTGGGCTGGCTCGCCGGCGCGGCCTACGGCCTCGCGGTGGGCGGATTCCTGACCTACGGCCTGAACCGGAGCACCGCGCGCTCCCTCGGCCCCGCCGACGCCGTGACCCTGGCACGCTCCGGACTGGTCGGCTGCGTGACCGCGCTCGTCGTCGACACCGCCGGCCGGGAGATCGTCACGATGGTCGTCCTCGCGTCGGTCGCGCTCGCCCTGGACGCCGTCGACGGCCAGGTCGCACGCCGCACCGGGACGGCGTCGCCGCTCGGCGCGCGGTTCGACATGGAGGTCGACGCGTATCTGATCCTGATCCTGAGCGTGGTCGTCGCACAGTCGCTGGGCCCGTGGGTGCTCACGATCGGCGCGATGCGCTACGTCTTCGTCGCCGCGAGCAGGTTGTGGCCGTGGCTGAACTCGCCGCTGCCGCCGAGCTTGGCGCGCAAGACGGTCGCGGCGGTGCAGGGCATCGCGCTGGTCGCGGTGGCTTCGACGATCCTGCCGCTCTGGGCCGGTTTCGTGGTCACGCTGGGTGCGCTGGGGTTGCTGACGTGGTCGTTCGGGCGCGACACGTGGTGGCTGCTGGAGCAGCACTCCTTCGCCGCCGCACCCGCCTGATCACGCGTACTGCGCTTCGCCGTTCCCGATCGACCAGTCGACCGGATCGTTCTCCGTGATCGTGACGAGCACGTTCCGCGGCTCGGTCCCCGCGTACTCCTCGGCGAGTTCAGCGATCCGCCGGTAGAGCGACTTCTTCTGCTCGTCGGTGCGCCCCCTCCGCATGGCGATCGCGACGAACACGACCCCTTCGTCGCGGTGGATCCCCAGGTAGTCGTCGTACTTCAGGGTGCTCCGGCCGTTGAGGACCTGGAAACGGTCGTCGGCCGGGATGCCGAGCGTCTCGACCATCGCGTCGTGGACGGCGTTGCCGAGGGCTTCGAGCTTGTCGGTCCCGACGGCGTCGATACGGACGAAGGGCATGTCAGTTCTCCTTGGTGGCGAGCAGGCCGAGGGCGCCGTCGACGGCTTTCGCGAACACGTCCGGGGAGCCGGCGGCGCGGGCGAGGATGTAGCCGCCCTGCAACACCGCGACCAGTGCGGTCGCCGTGGCGAGCGGGTCGAGTTTGGCATCGAGGTCGCCTGCCGCGCGGCCCTCGTCGAGCAGCTCGGCAAGGCGACCGGTGAGCCAGCCGAAGAACTCCTCGACCGGCTTACGCAGATCCGCGTCGGCCATCACGTCGGGATCCTGGGCGAGCCTGCCGACCGGGCAGCCCTTGAGCACGTCGCGCTCGCGGCGCAGGTAGACGGTGATGCGCTCGACGACCGTGCCGGGCCCGGAGAACTCGGCCTCCGCCCTGGCGCGCAGGTCCTCGGCGCTGCGGCCGATCGCGGCGAGCGCGAGATCGGCCTTGCCCTGGAAGTGGTGGTACATGCTGCCCTGGCCGGCGCCGGACCGCTCCTGGATCGCCTTCGGGCTGGTGCCGACGTACCCGCGCTCCCACAGAAGCTCGCGAGTGCTCTCGATAAGCCGTTCCCTCTTGTCCACCTCCTGACCGTACATACCAGTAGGTACAGAGACAAGGTGGCGCGGCGGGAGCAAGGGACCTTTGCTATCACTTTCGCGAGAACCCGCAGGCCAACGGCCACTTTCCGCAATTCGCCGACTAACTGCGGGCACCGGTCCGTGAGGGCCTCCTTCCCTACCCTCAAAGTAGGGAAGGAGGCCTTCACGGACCGCCAAGTCGCCACACATGCCCCAATGACCTCACGTTTCACACCCAAGTACATGAAGGGGGCCTTCCTTGCGCCTAGGTACATGAAGGCCCCCTTCATGTACTTCAAGGCCAGCCTCAGGAGCGCGAGCCCTGCCCGAACCGCTCCCACTCCCGGTCCCACGCCGCCGCCCGCGCCCGGTTCAGCAGCTGCCGCGCGAGCAGGTACCCCGCCGCCAGCAGCGTCACCGCGATCAGCCACACCCCGACCCCGACGCCGATCCCCGTACTGGTCGCGTCGAGCGGCATCACCGGCGGGTCGACCACGGCGTCGGACTCGTCGAGCCACACCGTCACCGCGTCGCCCGCCGAAGCGCCGAGGTCTGCGGTCACGCGCGCCTCCCGGAAGGTCCCGTCCGATAACGCCCAGCGAGCCGCGACCGAAGCCGTCTCGGCGGACGGAATCCCATCGAGGCCGACGCGTGCCGGCGGAGCGTCTTCGAGCAGGAACGCGGTCGTCGAATGACGCGTGGCCGTTTCGAGAGCCGAGCGCGCCGTCATGGTCGCGTAGGCCTCCGAGCCTGCCGCGGCGGCCAGCGGCACACCGAGCAGCGCGGTCACGACGCCGCCGACGAGGATCGCCGCCTCGATCCGGTCCCAGCCGCGTGCGAGCGGATTCCGGCCGAGGTGGATCCGGCGCCACAGGAAGATCAGCGACACGACGGCCTCCTTCACCGGTCCCCCACCGACAAGGGTGCGCCGGGAAGAGCCGGAGCAACAGGAGGCTTTGGTCCCGTCAGCGGCGAGGAAGGTTCTCACCGGGGACCACGGAAACGGCGGCCGCCCGGTTCACCGCACGACGTGCTCGTACGCGGACTTCAGGGCTTCCACCGGACCCGGCGGCGCCACCAGCGGCCCTTTCGCCCAATCGCAGCCGAGTTCGTGCAGGACCTCCAGTTGCCGCGCGGTCTCGACCCCTTCGGCGACCACCATGAGGTCGACGGCGTGCGCCATCGCCATGATCCCGGCGACGATCGGCTCGGCGTCGCTCGACCGCCCGAGATCGGCGACGAACGACCGGTCGATCTCGACCACGTTCAGATCGAGGCGGCACAGCTGGGCGAGTGACGAATACCCGGCGCCGAACCGTTCCGCGGTCACCCGCACTCCGGTCTTCCGCAGCGTGTCGACGGCGTCGGCCGCGTCCTTCAACGCCGTCTCGTCGACGTCGAGGCTCAGATCCTGCGGCAGCAGCCCCGCGTCTTCCAGGGTTGTCTGAACCACTTGCAGCAACGTGGGATCGCCCAGTTGGCGGACCGACAGGCTCACATTCACATTACAGTGCACACCATGATCGGCACGCCATCGAGAGATCTCGCGGGCGGCCTTGGCGAGGACCTCCGCTCCGATGACCGTCAAAAGATCGCCGTCGTCGGCGATCTCGGCCAATTCCGCCGGATCGATCGGCCCCCGGACCGGGTGATTCCAACAGGACTTCGCCTTCACCGCGACCATGTCACCGGTCCGCAAATCGACGACGGGCTGATAAACGGTCTCGACCAGGCCGTCCGCGACGGCGTTCCGCAGATCCTGCTCCAAGGCGAAACGGTCCTGTACCCGTTTACGCATGATCGGCGCATAGAACGCATAACGGCCGGGCCCGAATGTCTTGGCCTGATACATCGCCAGATCGGCGTCTTCCAGCAATTCGTCGGCACTGCGGGTATCGCCGGGTTCGGCGATCACTATTCCAATACTCGTATTGATATGCAGTTCGCGGCCGTGCACGGTGAGCGATTCGGCGAGCCGTCGCTGAAGGTGATCGGCCAGCGCCCGCACTTCGGCGGCTTCGGTATAACCGGTGGTGATGACCAGGAACTCGTCCCCGCCGAGCCGTCCGACCAGGTCCGAGGCCCCTGCGGCGGCCCTCAGCCGGTCGCCGACGATGCGCAGCACCTGGTCGCCGGCGGTATGACCGAGCGAATCGTTGATGATCTTGAACTTGTCGAGATCGATGAACATCACGGTGGTCGTGCGCGCCGGATCGGCGATCGTGCGGCGCAGGCGGTCGAGCGCGAGCGTGCGGTTCGCGAGCCTGGTCAGCGGGTCGTGGGTGGCCTCATAGGCCAGCCGTTCGCTGATCGCCCGCCGTTCGGTGATGTCGGCGAAGGAGGTCAGCACCGAAGGCACGCTCTGGCCCGGCGCCATCAGCGGACCGGACGTCAGCGAAAGCCACCGGTGCGCGCCGTCGCGCCGCCGGATCTGCAGGACCCGCCCGGTCTCGACCTTCCCGGACCGCCGCACCCGCGCGGACGGCAGGTCGCCGACGGGCACCGGGGCGCCGTATTCGTCGTGCAGCCGCAGCGTCCGGCTCTCCAGGCCGACCAAGGCGCCCGCCGGAACGCCGGCGATCCGGTGCGCGGCGGAGTTCGCCAGTTCGATCCGCCCGCTGGGGCCGACCAGCAGCACCCCCTCGTCGAGCGTTTCGACGACGGTGGCGAATTCGGCCTCGGCCCGGCGCTGCGCCGTCTCGTCGGCGCACAGCAGCACGTAACCGTCGAACATCTCGGCCGCGGAGACGCGTACCGCGAGCGCTGTGCCGTCGGCGCTGAAATGCGTCGCCTGCACGACACCGCCCGCGGCGACGACCTGCCGAGGACTCATCGGCGCGCCGACGATCTCGGCCACCGGGGCACCGATGACCTGGTCGAGGTCGTGTCCGTAGACGGCCTCGGCCGCCGGGTTCCAGCTCGTCACCAGGCCGTCGGGCGAGGTCGCGATGATCGCGTCGCTCGCGTGGCCGACCAGCGCGGCTTGGAACCGCAGGCCCGACTCGGCCGCCTTCTGCGTGGTCAGGTCGCGCATGATCACCTGGTACGCGGGTTTGCCCTCCCAGGTGGTGAGCACCGCCTGCGATTCGACGGTGACACCGCGGCCCTGAAGGGTCCGCAGCGTCATCTCGGTCGGTTCGCTGAACGAGCCGGGCGAGTCCAGCGAACCGATCCGCGCCAGCAGCGCGTCCTGCGAGCCGGCGTCGACCAGATCCGTGATGTGCATCCCGATGATCTCGGTGGACACCTTCGCGCCCACGAAGCGCATGGTGGCCGAGTTTACGAACACGACTTTGCCCCGTTGATGGACACAGATCCCGTATGGGCTCGCCTCGACCATCGTGAGGTATTGCGTTCCCAATGCGCCACCGTCGGACTTTTGCTCCAAAAGGCGGTACCCCTTGCCGAGAAAGGCGAGCGCGGGTTCACCGCGGTGATCCCTCTCGGCGGACAACTCGGTCAGCAGACGGACGAGCGACGCGTGCCGCTCGGTTTTTCCCACCGTGCGGGTCGCGGTGCCGTTCGCTGGCGAGGAATCCTGATCCGAGGGCCGGTGGGTGTCGGGAGTCCCACCGTCGAGATCGTCAGGATCCATCTGATCCAAACCCCCTACTCGACTGATGTAGCTTCCGATTAGATCACTAAATCGACGTAGCCGTCCCCCTCGGCCAGCTGATCGGTGCGGCCATTCCACCCCAGCGTTGACAGAATGTAGTTGAAGGGAAACACGTGCGGAGCAAAACAGACATCTGCGGCATCGGCGCCGTAACCGCCTACGGCTGGGGGCGCGAAGCACTGTGGGAGGGGCTCGCCGGCGGCGTCCCCTGCGCCCAATTCACCGACGGCTTCGGGGAAACGCCGGATCTCCCGGGCTGGGTCGCGCACGTCCCCGAGGGCGGCAAAGCGCGCGACGGCAGCCTGCACGCCCGCGCCCTGCTCGCCGCGGCGCGGGAAGCGATCGCGGACGCCGGCGCGCGGGGCTGGTCGCCAGGACGCCGCGTCGGCGTCATCTCCGGCGGCGTCCGCGAGGACCTGCGAACCTGGGACAGGCTCACGGAACTCGGCGAGCAGCTCATGTACCGGCGCGAGTTCATCGGCATGATGCCCTCGACCCCGATCGCCACGCTGATGTCGGAGTTCGGTTTCCACGGCCCCTCGATGGCCACGTCCGCGATGTGCGCGACCGGCAGCGCCGCGGTGCTGACCGCGAAGATGTGGCTGGACGCGGGAATGGCCGACGACGTGGTGGTGGTCACCACCGATCTGTCCGCGACCAGGCCGATGGTGCGCAACTTCGTGCACTGCGGGGTGGCGATCACCGACGTGCCCCCGCTGGAGGCGTGCCGTCCTTTCCAAGAGGGCACAAGGGGTTTCACCTTCTCCGAGGCCGCGGTCGCGGTGGTGCTGACCCAGCGCAAGACCGACGCGTACGCGACCCTGCGGGGCGGCGCCATGACCCACGAGGCGCACAACGCGATGGCGCTCGACCCCGATCCGGCGAACGCGGTCGCGGCGGTGACCGAGGCGCTGGAGAACTCCGGCGCCGCGCCGTCGGACGTCCGCTACCTGAACGCGCACGGAACGGGTACGAAACTCTGCCACCGTACGGAATCCCAGATCCTCGAAGCGGTCTTTCCCCGTGAGACCGAGATCTACTCGATCAAACCGCTGACCGGGCACAGCCAGTCGGGCAGCGCGCTGACCGAGATCGCGGCGATCTGCCTCGCGGCGGAACGGGATCTGGTGCCGGCGCCGAAACCGGTGGCGGAGGGGCATCCGCAGCTGATGGACGGGCCCTCCCGGCCGGAAGGCGGGCTCACCGTGAAGACGTCGATCGGGATGGGCGGCTACGTCGCGGCTGTCGTTCTGGAGACCAGCTAGCGAGCAATTCGATAACACACGGTCTCAACGTCGTCACGAACCGTCATTTTCCGTGCTCATGTGGTCGATACTCCTCAGTAGCGGAAAGCACTGAGCACGGAGGCGACCATGAGCGCGCGAGCGGCGTCCGACAACCTCGTCCACAACTATCTGTTCTTGCGGCGTGCCATAGGTTTCCTCGGGATCGGACTGCCCTTCGTGCTGATCTTCGGGAAGCTGGTCGTCGACGGCGGCGGCCTGCTCAACTCGATCAGTGGTTACTACTACTCGGGAATGCGCGACGTCTGGGTCGGCGTCATGTGCGCCATCGGCGTCTTCCTGTTGTCCTACCGGGGTTACGGCCGTGTCGACGACATCGCCGGGAACATCGCCGCGGTGGCCGCGGTCGGGGTGGCGCTCTTCCCCACCACCCCGTCGAACGGCGACCGCGCGGACGAGATCATCGGCCTTCTGCACCTCGGTTTCGCCGCGGTCTTCTTCCTCACCTTGGCGTTCTTCTGCATCGTGCTGTTCACCAAGTCGGACAAGGAGATCCCCGGCGCCCGCAAACCGGAACGGAACCGGCTCTACGTCGCCTCGGGCGTGATCATGCTGGTGTGCCTGGCGCTGATCGTGCTGTGCGGCCTCGTCTTCGACGCGGAGACCAGGTCCCTGTACCCGGCGCTGTGGCTGGAGTCGGTGGCGATCCTCGCGTTCGGCGTGGCGTGGCTCACCAAGGGCGGAACGCTGCTGCCGGACAAGGCGGCGGTGCCGGGGACGCGGGTGACGGCCTGACCTGTGCCGATCAAGGTAAAGGAACCTTTATCCTCGGCCGGGTCGTTGAGACCTTATGACCGACCGCATCGCATTCCAGCTCGGCCGCCGCGATCTGCTCGTGGTCGCCGGGATTCCCGGGGCGGGCAAGACCACCCTGCTGTCCCGGGCGGCGACCGGCGCGATACCGGTGCTCGATTCCGACCAGGTCCGCGCGCGCCTGCGCGAACGGCTGACGGCCAAGCTGCCGTACCGGTGCTACCGGCCGCTGGTCCACCTGTGGCATCGCGCGCGGGTCGTCCGGTTCGCGCTGGCCGACGGCGGCCCGCTCATCGTGCACGAGCCGTCGACCCGCGCGACCACCCGCGGGCTGCTGGCCCTGCTCGGCCTGCTGAGCCGCCGTCCCGTCCGGTTGCTGTGGCTCGACGTCGATCCGGAGGCCGCCCGCGCGGGCCAAGTCTCGCGCGGACGGGTCATCCGGCGGCACTCGTTCGCCCGCCACGTCAAGAGGGCCGAGAAGGTACGCCGTGAACTGCGTGCCGGCTGGGTTCCGGCAGGCTGGCACGGCGCGCGGATGGTGACCAGGGAGGTCACCGGGGCGCTGCGGTTCGTCACCGAGGAGGAGCCTGGAAGAGACCGCTCAGGCGACGTCCTGCTCCTCCGCGTCGAGCGGCCCAAGGCACCCGCGGTCCGCGCGGGCTAGCGGTTCCGGTTCGGGCTCCTCCACGGGGCCGGGACGGTTCGGATGCGGGTTCAACGGCGTCCAGCGAATGCGTACCGGCATCGTCGTTCGTCCTTCCACTCCGCGAAGACCCTCTTGCACTGATACGGACGCGACGAGCGATCGGTTCAGATCCCCACGTAGTTCTCGGCGAAGAAGTCTTGGTGCGCACGGGAAACCCGCAGGCTCTCCAGCCGCGCGTCCCGCAGGGCTCGCTGGAAGACCGCCTCGTCGTCGTACCCCGCCGGCCCGTGCAGGAGATTGATCATCCAGAGCGAGAACTCCTGCGCGCGCCAGATCCGCGGCAGACAGTCGGCGGAATACCGCTCGAGTGCCGTCGTGTCGCTCTCGGCGTGGGCTTCGATCAACGCGTCCGCGAGGATCTCGGCCTCCATCAGCGCGAGATTCGCGCCTTTCGCCGCGGCGGGACTGATCAGGCTCGCCGCGTCGCCCGCGAGGAACAGCTTTCCCCGCTGGATCGTGTCCATCACCCGCGAAGCCATGTCGACGATCCGGCGTTCGATGATGGCGCCGCGTTTGAGCTCGCCGTAGCGATCGGCACGCATCCGCAGGTGCAGTTCGTCCCAGATCCGGTCGTCCGGCCAGTTCTCCGGATCCTCGCCGCGCGGGACTTCGAGGTAGTACCGCGTCACCGTCGACGTCCTCGCCATATGTCCGGCGAATCCGCGTTCGTGAATGGCGTAACCGATCGCGGACATGCTCGGCGGCGCTTCGGCGAGGATCGCGAGCCACGAAATGTCGTGGTCCCGCCGGAAGACCCGCGCGGGTACCGATCTCAGCGAGACACCGCGCCTGCCGTCGCAGCCCGCGATGTACTTGGCACGCAACAGAAGATCATCGGCGATGACCGTCGCGTCCATCCCCGACACCGAGGACGCCTCGGTGCCGAACCTGATCTCCCCGCCGCGGGCGAGGAATTCGGCGATCAAGTCGGTGACCAGGAACTGTTGCGGGTAAACGGTGTGCACCTCACCGTTCCCGAGTTCGCTGTACTTGAGCTCGAATTCGGCTTGATCATTTCGGAACGCGCAGGTGTCGTGCCGGACCCCGTTCCGGAGCAGCCCGCCGGCGAGCCCGTTCTCAGTGAGCACACGGACGCTGTTCGCGGCCAGAAACCCCGCCCTGGCCCGGTTTTCGACATGCTCCCGGCTTTGCCGCTCGAGGATCAGGCAGTCGATTCCGGCCGCCCTCAGAAGATTCCCCAGCACCAGTCCGGCCGGACCCGCCCCCACGATCACTACATCGGCATCGATCTTTCCCACGAAAGCCCCCAGTACCTTCGCCCTCCCCCAGCGCGGTCCAAGGTACACAAAACGGGGTGCCGTCGTCGGCGTTCAGTCCTTCTTGGCACGCGAACGTGCCCGGCGTTTCCCTTCGTGCATCGCCACGACTCGCGCGATGGGGATCGTGTGCCCCTGTTCGACGAGATCCGCGGGCAGCGTCTGCGGCGCGGGCATCGACTCGGCCCACGGATCCTTGTCCGCCAGGAGACCGGGCGCCGTGTGGACGGTGAAATCGGCGGGGACCACGTTCTCGAGGTCGTCCCAGGCCACCGGGAACGAAACCGTCAGTCCCGGCCGCAGCCGCGGGCTGTACGCCGCGGCGACCGTGTTGCCGCCCGCCCGCGTCGAATCGAGGAACACCTTTCCCTCGCGGTCTTCCACGATGTACGCGGTCGTCGCGAGGGACGGGTCGACCTGCTCCGCGCGAGCGGAGAGCGCGCGGGTCGCGGCGGCGACGTCTTCGAAACCTTGCCCCGGCGTCAGCGGGACGAAGATGTGCACTCCCTTGGAACCACTGGTCTTCACCGCCCCGGCGAGGCCACAGTCGTCGAGCGCCTGGCGCACCAGCCACGCGGCCTTCACGACGTGCGCGAAATCGTCGCCGGCGGGCGGGTCGAGGTCGAGCACGAGATGGGTCGGGCCCGCGTCGGCGTCCGTGGTCATCAGCGTCGGGTGATATTCGACGGCGCGCTGGTTCGCGAACCACAGCAGGGTGCGGCGGTCGTCGCACAGGGCGTACGACACCTGCCGCTTCGACGTCTCCGCCCAGATCTCGGAGCGCTTCACCCAGTCGGGCGTGTATTTGGGCAGATTCTTCTGCATGAACGGGTCCTGGCCGCGCAGGATGCGGATCACCGAAAGCGGCCGGTGCGCCAAAACGGGGAGGATGCGGTCCGCGACGGCGTCCAGGTAGTCCACCAGGTCGCGTTTCGTCGCGCCCTCGAACAACGGCTGATCGAGATTGGTCAGCTTGACCCCGTCGCGTTCGTCATCGCTCATGGGGTGAGCCTGACATAAAAGCCTCGTGAGCGGTAAGGACGGCTAGAGCCAAGGGTGGTCGTGGAGATGTCGTGAAGGGCCCCTTTGAGACGATGAACGTCTCAAAGGGGCCCTTCACGACACGAGACCCTGGCACCTAGCCGATGTTGGCGTCGATGCAGGCATAGAACGCGTTCGCCGTGTCGTAGACGTTCCAGCGGGCGAGGATCTTGTGCCGCCCGCTCTGCTGCAGGTTCACGCTGTGGGTGACCGTGGCGCCCGGCTGCGCGCCGTTGTCGTTGAAGCTGGCGACCTTGGCGCCGTCGACGAAGTACTCCCACGTGCTGGTGCGGTGGCGAGCCGTCAGCGTCCACCGGAACGTGGTGGTACGGCCGAGGGAATGCACCTTCCAGCCCTTGCTGTCGTCGTTGAGATCCGCGAAACGGCCGACACCGCCGTTACAGCTCATCAGGCCCTTGGGGCCCTCGACGCTTTGCGGTTCCCATTTGATGGAGCCACAGGAAACGGTGTTCTGGGCGCATTGCGCCTGCCTGCTCGCAGGCGAGGAAACGTAACCGTGCGCGTTGGCGGTGCCCGCCGGGATCGCGACCAGCGCCGCCGGCACCATCGCCGCACCCGCCGCCAGGGTCAAAAGCCGTCGTTTGAAGCTCATGCCTACCCCTTTCCCATCTCTGCACCCACCGCCTGCCCGATCGGGAACGTCCGCGGACTCGAGGTTCCTGGGCCACGGAGGGCGAAAACCACTGAAGGTTGGGACACATCCGCCGAAGCGCTGAGCAGGCGAATGTGGTCTAGACCATAATTGGTTCAGACGACTCGGTCAAGAGTAACCAACCGGGCACTTGGAGTCGTGAAGATCGAACAGGGGTTGTCAAGCCGGAAGATCAGCCCGCACCCAAACAGACGAACGGTCGCCGGAACGGATCAACGGCGATGGTGTCCGCCAAGGCCGTCGCCGGCCCGGCCCCTTCGGCCAGTCCGCGGTGGTAGTCGTCCATCGCGGCCGCCGCGGCCTCGTCACCGACTCGGCTCAACGGCGCGATCACCGTCCGCGAACCGCTCGCGAGCAACGCGCTGGCGAAACCGAGCACCTCGTCGCCGGGCCGGATCCGGTTCAACGCCAGTTCGCACGCCGCGAAGACGACTTGCGACGGCGGCTGCGCGAGCCCGGCCATCTCGTGCGCGAAAAGTGTCCCGTCGGCCAGTTCGAGCCGGGAGAACAAGGCGTTCTCTGGCTCGTGCGCGCCGTGCGCGGCGATGTGCGCGAGTTTCGCGCCGTCCAGTGCGCGCAACACCGACGCCACGGTCGCGTCGGGTCCGGCCAAGGTGTGCGCGGCCC
This sequence comes from Amycolatopsis sp. lyj-108, assembly GCF_046549005.1. Classification (NCBI taxonomy): domain Bacteria; kingdom Bacillati; phylum Actinomycetota; class Actinomycetes; order Pseudonocardiales; family Pseudonocardiaceae; genus Amycolatopsis; species Amycolatopsis sp. lyj-108. The sequence continues at coordinate 266,882 of NZ_JAJPWQ010000011.1, forward strand.
GGTAATGCGTGGCGAGTTTGTCCAGCTCACCCCTGTTCCCGACCAGGCCGGGACCGCGGACGAGGACGACTTTCCGCGCGCGCGACACCGCCGAGCGCTCCGCGCCCAGCCACGCCGTCGCCGACGGCGCGACGACGATCGGCCGCGACCGCAGCGCCGGCAGCACTCCCCAGGGGACGGCGAACAACGGTCCGGTCGGCACGACGACAAGGCCCCGGTCACCGAGCAGGTGTTCCAGTGGCCGGATCAGCTGGACGTCGAGTCGTTCGGCCTGTTTCCGCGCCGAGCCGAGCACCGACTGGACCAGTGGAGCGGGCAGCCGATCCGGCGCGAGGGCGTCGAGATCGACGTTCAGCATGCGTGCGGACTCCGCAGCCCGCTCCGCGGAGCCGAGCCGCACCAGTTCGCATCGCCCCTCGACGACGACCATCGCCACCAGGTCGTCCCCCGAGGACGCGAAACTCACCAGCGCGCGCTCGCCAAGCTCGTCGGCGACCTCGGTGAGCCGCGCGATCGGCCGCGGCCTGCCCCAACGCCCCGTATGCCAGCCGAGCCGATGCGCCTCACGCAACCGCTCGGCGTGCTTCGCGCGCAACGCCGACGTCGGATACCCGTCGTGCTGCGCCTGGTGGATGGCCTGATCGAGCCCCCGCACCTCACCGACCCGCTCGGCGAGCTCCGGATCGCTCGCCACAACTGGTTCGTACCGGTAACTTTGCGCGCGCGTCCGCTCGGTCCAGCTGAACAGCCGGGCCGCGTCGGCGCGCTCCAGCACGATCTTGACGGCGAGATCCGCCAGCTCCCTGCCGTGCAACGCCGTCCCGGACACCAGCTCCAGGCCGCCCATCCGGTCGCGGACGCGGTCGAGTTCGGTGAGTCCGGCCCGGATCTCCGCCAGCGCCCTGGTCTTGTCACCCTCGGCCACCGCGAGTTCCGCACGGCAAAGCCTGCGCAACATCCGATAATCGACGGAGGTCAGCCGCCCCGGACGCGGAATCCGTTCGAGCAGCTCGGCGGCACGTTTGCGTTTCCCCTTCCGCAGCTCGACCCGGACGGCCAGCATCCGCGCCAGCGCCGCCTGATCGGCCAGGCGCGGCATCGGCATCGCGTTCGCCGCACGCAACGCGCGCGAGGTCAGGCTGGGCGGGATCTCGTTGGTGCGCAAGGCATCCTGCACGTCGGCGCGAAGGCCGACGATGGTCGCGTTGGCGACACAGGTCTGGCAGCCCCAGCGCAGCGTTCGGCGCCGGGCCGAAGCGGCGTAGGTCCGCGCGAGCTCCAGGTCGTCGGTCATCAGCGCCGCGGACGCGCGGAACAGCTCCACCCCACCCAGATCCCTGGTGATGCTCCGCTGTTCCAGCATCACCGGCAGGATCTCGTCGAGATGGGCCCCGGCCTCCTCGGCGAGGCCCGCCGTCAGCAACGCTTCGGCCCGCTCCCACCTCAGCAGCGACGGAATGTCCAGGTCGAGCGATCGGTAGATCCGCTCGCTCTCGTCGTAGAGCCGCAACGCGGCGGGGACGTTGCCGACGCGGAGTTCCAGCGTGCCCAGCGGGCGGCGGACGTCCGCGGCCTGGACTCGCAGGCCGTTCCGTTCGGCGAGGTCCACGGCGCTGGCGAGGTCCCGCCTGGCCCGGCGGATGTCGCCGAGCCGCGTGTAGGCGAGCCCCCGGGTGGTCAGCGTGCCCAGATACGGGTCGAGCAACGCCGCGGGATCCTTTTCCATCGCGAGGATGGCCTCTTTGTGCGCCAGAGAGGAGTCGAAATACGCCGTGCTTTCCTCGTTCCGCCCCACCGCCATGAGCAGGAGTCCGTAATTGTGGTCGAGCTGGCCACGCAATTCCGCGTAAAGGCGGGGCTCGTCCACCGCTTTGAGCAACAGGCGGACGTCGTCCAGTCCGGCGAGGCCGGAGGCCACGCCTCCGCTGGTCTCGGAGCCCACGGTCGCGATACTGGAGGCGAGCCGGATCCGGGTGGCCAGCCAGTCGTGCCGCATCCGTTCGGCGACCGGATGGACCGAATCGAGTAAGGCCATCCCCCGGCGGAGCAGGAGAATGCCTTCGCGCTGGCGGGCCGAACACGCGGCATCGATGCCGGCGCGCTGGAGTTCGCGCGCCTTGCGAATGACCTCGCCCTGATCGAGCTGTGTTACCACCACTGTTCTATGACAGCACACTCCGTAGCCGAGAGTCGCCCGCCACCGGTTCGAACCCGGGTGACGGGCGAAACCTCTTCAGCCAGGAGCGCTGGTCAGGGAGTGGGCGGCGGCGTCTGGGCGCATCCGCCGGGGCAGTCCCGGACTCGCTCGTTCTGATGCACGCAGTCCGCGGTGTGCTGATGTTCTCCCTGGTCGGGCTGGGGCTGAGCCGGGTCGAGCGGCTCCTCCTCGCCGATGGGGTCCTTGACGTCCGTAGGCGTGGACATGTGATCTCCTCCCCTGATGATCTTTCTTTGTCGTACCAGGCAGCCCCATTACGGCGGCCCCCTCTGTTCGCAGGCCCTCTTCCTGCGAACGGGGCAATAGTGCCACAACGGAGCAGTGATCGGGAGCTTTTACCTACACTGAGTCATCGGCGGCACCCATAAGAGGGACGCCTGGTTAGCAAGCCTTACGACTTCTGCCGAATGGCCCAACAAGGCTCGCGCCGCCTTCCGAACCGGCGACATTTCACTGCGCCATCTGGCCTAAGATCCAAAACTTCTTGTGCCACAAGGGTTTTCGTCCGAGAAAGCGGGGGAACCCATGGCCCGTCGGGGGTTGACCGGCAGAATTCCGGAGGAGATAACGATGCCCACGTGGTTGGTCATCATCATCGTCATCGCCGCGATCCTGGTGCTGGGAGCGGTGATCTGGTTCGTCATCGCGGGACAGCGCAAGCGTCGCTTGCAGGAGACGTTCGGACCCGAATACGACCGGGCCGTCAAGGAACACGAAAACCCACGAGAAGCGGAACGTGAGCTCTCGTCGCGGGTGAAACGCCATTCGGATCTCGACATCCGCCCGCTGCCCCAGTCCACAAAGGACCGATACGCGCAGGAATGGGCGCTGATCCAGGAACAGTTCGTCGACCGCCCGTCCGGCGCCGTCGTCGAGGCGGACCGGGTACTGGTCTCCTTGATGGCCGAGCGCGGCTACCCGACCGAGGGCTACGACCAGCAGGTCGCGGATCTGTCCGTCCGGCACGCGAACGCGTTGCGGCACTACCGCGCCGGGCACGACACGCTGGAACGCCATCGGGAATCGGAGATGTCCACAGAGGACATGCGTGAAGCGATGAAGCACTACCGCGAAGTGTTCGAAGATCTGTTGACAGACGCCGGCGAAGGAGCGGAAAGCCATGGAAAGCAGGCCACTGGAAACCGAGGGAACGGAACGGCCCGACGAGGAACGGATCGCTGACGGCCGCGACGGCGACACCGGGCAGGCCTTGAGCACCGAGGACCTGGTGGCCACCGATCCCGGACGCACCAACGATTCCGGACGCACCACCGAGGACGAGGCGCAGACGTTGTTCGACAACGTCGACGTGGACCGGTTCCGCGAAAGCTGGCAGGACATCCAGACGGCCTTTGTGGACGATCCGCGGCGGGCGGTCAAGGAGGCCGACGAACTCGTCGCCGTCGTGATCCAGAACCTGGCCACGACCTTCGCGGACCACAAGAAGGAACTGGAATCGGCGTGGAGCCAGGGTGAACCGGCCACCGAAGACCTCCGGATCGCGCTGCGGCGTTACCGTTCGTTCTTCAATCAGTTGCTGAGCGCGTAGGCAAAAGCTCGTGAGCGGGGCCGGTGGTGAGGTGAAGGCGTCCTTCGCTGCGTCCGATGCAGTGAAAGACGCCTTCGCCACGCCGGTGCCATCGCTGAAACCCATGGTCGAGATGCGTCGCGAGCGAACCCCCGCGGCCCGACACCTTTGCGCTACCCCTCAATAGAACCGTCCGTACCACTCACGAGCCTTACGCGCCGGTGGTCGACCCGGGCCGCACGATCATCAATACCGTCACCACGACCCAGAGCAGATTGAACATCCCGGTGTACATCGCCACCCGCCCTGCGGTGAGCGGCTCCGAGGGCGGCTCGGCGTCCAGTGCGGTGAGGATCGCGTTCTGCCCCGGCAGGACCAGCAACGCCAGCACCCCGGCGGCCGCGGCGGTGAGCACGATCGACACGATCACCCACAGGTCGCCGAAGACCCGCATGCTGCCCGCCGTCGCCAGCCCGAAGAACGGCACCGCCACCCCGAAGACGGCGTAGACGCGGCAGATCCGGTTGAGCGCGCGCAGCACCGACAGTCCGGAACCCGGTTCGGCGAAGGCCTTCCGCGCGGCGGCGGGGAACATGCTCGCCGCGACGGTGACCGGACCGACCGCGATGACGGCGGCGAGCACGTGGAGAATCAAGAGGACTTTGGACACGCGACCGAGCCTATGATCGTCAACCCGGCCTCCGATAGCGGTGTTTTCGACGGATATCACAGGATTCCGGCCACGCACTACGTCCGATGACGTACGCCGGGTGCCGCCTGGGAACGGATGTGCCGAGGGCCTCCCGCAGGACACCATTCGTCACCATGAACCTTCCCGTGGACACCGACGAACTCACGAAACGGTACGGCGAGCATCTCGCTGTCGACCGGATGAAACTGACCGTCCTGCCCGGCGAGATCTACGGCTTCCTCGGCCCGAACGGCGCGGGCAAGACGACGACGTTGCGGATGCTGCTGGGTCTCGTCCGGCCGACCTCCGGCAGCGTGCGGCTGTTCGGCAGGCCGCCCGGCGATCTGGACGGGGTCGGCGCGCTGATCGAATCGCCCGGCTTCTACCCGTACCTGTCCGGTTCGGACAATCTCAAGGTGCTGGCCCGGTACAGCGGAACTGATCCGCTTCGCGTCGGCGAGGTACTCGCGATGGTCGACCTCGCCGATCGCGGCAAGGACCGGTACTCGACCTACTCCCTCGGCATGAAGCAGCGGCTGGGTGTCGCGGCGGCACTGCTGAAGGATCCGCGGCTGCTGATCCTCGACGAGCCGACCAACGGGCTGGACCCGGCAGGGATGGCCGACATGCGCGTGCTGATCCGGCGGCTCGGTGCGGAAGGCTGCACCGTGCTGCTGTCGAGTCATCTGCTGGGCGAGGTCCAGCAGATCTGCGACCGCGTCGGCGTCGTCTCGCGCGGACGGCTGGTCGCGGAGAACACCGTCGCCGAACTCCGCGGCGGCACGGTGCTGCACATCGAGACCGACGAGAACCTGCGCGCCGCCGATCTGGTGCGGCGCCGGATCGGCGCGGAGAACGTACGCGCGAGCGGGACAGGGCTCGATCTGACCGTGGACCCGGAACGCGCGTCGTGGCTGAACCGCGAACTCGTCACGGAAGGGATCGCGGTGCGCGAACTGCACGTCCGCGAACGCGATCTGGAACAGGTTTTCTTCGAACTCACCGGAGAGGTGGCGGACCATGTGGGGTAGCTGCAGCGCCGAGCTGGCGAAACTCGTCCGGCGTCCGGCGAACTGGTTCATGCTGGGGATCGCGGTCGTGCTCGGCCTGACCTTCACCTATCTGCTGCCGCTCGCGGGCGCGGCGGGTTCGTCGAGCGGGGCGCCGGGTACGGATCGCGGGCTGGCCGCGACGGCGCCGTCGAATCTGGTCGGCAACGCGATCGGCGGGCTGCCGGTGTTCCTCGGGGCGATCCTGCTGGTGCTCGGCGTGCTGGCCGTCGGCACCGAATACGGCTGGGGCACGTGGAAGACCGTGCTGACACAAGGACCTTCGCGTCTGACCGTCTACAGTGGAAAGTTGTTCGCGCTGGCCGTCGCGTCACTGACCATCGTGCTGACGAGCTTCGCCACCGGCGCGGTCACGAGCGCGCTCATCGCCTCCTCCGAAGGCGAACCGATGAACTGGCCGTCGTTCGGTGAGATCGTCACCGGGATCGGCGCGGGCTGGCTGATCGCGATGACCTGGGCGGCTCTCGGCGCGGCGCTCGCCATCGCGATGCGCGGGGTGGCGCTGCCGATCGGGCTCGGCCTGGTGTGGCTGCTGGTGGTCCAGAACCTGCTGTTCGGCGTCGCGGCCCCGCTGGTGGACTGGGTCGGCACGCTCCAGCTGGCGCTGCCGGGGGCCAACGCCGGTTCGCTGGCCGCGTCGCTCGGCGCTTCGGGCGCGACGCCGGGGATCGGGGAACTCGTCGGCGTCTCCCAGGCGACGCTGGTGGTGGCCGGCTATCTGGTGGTCTTCGCCGGTCTCGGCGGCTGGCTGCTGCGGCGCCGGGATGTCCTCTGAAAGGTCCGTGAAGGCCTCCTTCCCTACCTTGAGGGTAGTGAAGGAGGCCCTCACTACCCGCTAGGCGAGCGCGTCGAGGTCGGCGATGACGTCCGCGGGCAGTTCCAGCTTCGCGGCGGCGACGTTCTCGCGCAGGTGCTGCAGCGAGGACGTCCCCGGGATCAGCAGGATGTTCGGCGACCGCTGCAGCAGCCACGCGAGCGCGACCTGCATCGGCGTCGCGTCGACCCGGCGGGCGCAGTCGTCGAGAACACCGGACTGCAACGGCGTGAACCCGCCGAGCGGGAAGTACGGCACGAACGGGACGCTGATCGCCGCGAGGGCGTCGAGCAGGCCGTCGTTGGCGCGGTTCGCGACGTTGTACTCGTTCTGCACGCAGACGACCGGCGCGATGGCGCGGGCCTCCTTGACCTGCTCCGCTGAGACGTGGCTCAGGCCGAGGTGCCGGATCAGGCCCTGCTGTCGCAGCTCGGCCAGCACCTCGAACGGCTCCGTGATCGAGACCGGGATCGGGAAGACGCCGTGCTCCCCCGCGAGCCGCAGGTTGACGACGTCGAGCACGTCGACGCCGAGGTTGCGCAGGTTGTCGTGGACCGCGGAGGTCAGTTCCTCCCGCGAGAGCGCCGAAGGCCACCCCTTGTCCGGAGTTCGCTTCGCACCGACCTTCGTGACGATGTGCAGCTCGTCCGGGTACGGGTGCAATGCCTCGCGGATCAGCTCGTTGGTCGTGTGCGGGCCGTAGAAGTCGCTGGTGTCGATATGGGTCACGCCCAGCTCGACCGCCTCGCGGAGGACGGCGATCGCGGTTTCGCGGTCGCTCGGCGGCCCCCAGATGCCGGGGCCGGACAGCCGCATGGCGCCGTAGCCCATCCGGCTCACCGTGAGATCGCCGAGGGTGAGGGTGCCGCCTGGGCTCATGGTCGCTCCTTGTGCAAGTGGTGTCCGGCTCACCTTATGCAGGTCCGGGCGCCCCGGCGCGTGCGGGAAGGGAGCAAGGGACCTTTGCTCTCGCCCGGCGCTCTGACCTGCGCGAACGACGAGGCCGACCAGCTGGTTGCCCAGCCCTTCGGTCAGCGCGTCGACGAACATGTCGTGGCCGGCGGGCGCTCCGCGTTCGGCCAGAACCGTCGCCACGGCCTCGCCTGGGTTCGCGTACGGCCACAGGCCCGCGACGAGGATGAAGACCGCCTTCGCGAAGTGTCCGGCCGCTTCGGCGTCCAACGGGACCCGATCGCGGACGATGTCGGCGAGCCGTTCGGTCCGTTCACCCGCCCGGGTCTTGAACGCCCTGGCGGTCTCCACGGAGATGTTGCGTTCGAGCACGGCGGCCATCGTGCTGATCAGCTCGCACAGCAGGAGCTGCCGCGAGAGCGACTTCGCGATGACGGTCGCGACGCGCACTTCGCGCTCGTACCCGGGCTTCGCGGCGTCAGGCGCGCCTAGTTCGCCTTCGAGCTCGTCGAGCCACGCGACCCAGATCGAGTCGAGGACTTCCAGGAAGATCGCCTCACGGCTGTCGAAGTACCGCAGCACGTTCGACTTCGCCAGGCCGACCCGATCGCTCAGCTCACGCAAGCTGATTCGGGACACGGGCCGCTCGGCCAGGAGCTCGCGCGCCGCCCCGAGGATCGCCGTACGCCGGGCCTCCACCTGTTCCGGCCGCCGCGCGCGCTGGAAGTCGGGGGCCACGCGCCGCACGGTACCAGACCACCCGGCTGTTATTCGGCCTTCGCGGCCCTCCGGGCCTGCACCCGCTTGTAACTCCAGATCAGCAACGCGAACAGGATGAGCCCGGAGAGAATCAGGCTCGAACCGGTGCTCCAGCCGCCGAGCGGCAGCCCGGGCACAAGCGCCCAGACGACCCCCGCGGCCAGCAGCCCCAGCCCCGCCAGCACCGAACCCGCGATGCGCAGCGGCGACGAAACACTGTCCTCGGCCGCCTTCATCGCCCTGTCGCGGATCGGATCGACGTACTTCTCCACCACGGGGAACTCCGAGGCCAGCACCAGCAGACCCGCGAGCACCAGCAGCAGCCCCGGCCCGGGCAGCACGAGTAGCGCGATACCGACCAGCAGGAGAATGCCACCCGCGATCAGGATCAGGACCTGCTTCACGGGTTTTCCGATGCCCACCGTCGTCTCCTCGCCGTCGCCTTCCCCTCGATTGTGCCGGTCGGACCGGGAAAGCGCTGGTCCTGACCGGGTGGCGCTAGGAGTTCCGCCAGAGCGACTCGTACTCCCGCTGCTCCGGCGGGTCACCCGGGAGCGGCTCGACGGCGCCGGCCCGCAGGCCCGCGACGGCGATCGCGACCAGCCGCTGCCGGACGTTCTCGTCGTGATCCACCTCCGGGACCGGACCCCGCCTGCTGAACTGACCGATCAGCAGGGAAATGTCCAGGGTCGTGACGTCGCCGCGCAGTACCCCGGCGGCATGCGCGCGAGCGACCACCCGACCGGCGAGGTCCTGCGCGATCCCGGTGGCCTGCCACATCTCCTCGGTGGCCTCGATTCGCCCGGCGAGCGGCGCGAGGGCGCCGAAGCCGAACTCGACGCAGCGCTCGATGTACCTCGTGAGGCCTTGCCAAGGATCGTCGAGGGCCAGTGCCTCCCGGGCCGCGTCCGCGACGTGCGTCAAGGAGTCGACGCAGAGCCGTTGCAGCAGCTCGTCCTTGGTGCGGTAACGCCGGTAAAGGCTCCCCATCCCGATCCCGGCGCGTTCGGCGACCGCCGAGACGGGCGCGTCGAACCCGCGGCTGATGAACACCTCGCGCGCGGCTTCGAGCAGCTTGCGGCTGTTGCGGGCGGCTTCTGCCTGCCGTCCGCGTCGAGGCGGAGGGGAACTCGTCATGACCGGATCCTAGCCCTTGCGGAGTGATTCGCTCCGATATAGCTTAACGGAGCGAATCACTCCGATAAAACCCGCGAGGAGCTCACATGTCCCGATCCGAAGTCGTGCTCGTCCTCGGCGCGACCGGCAACCAGGGCGGCGCGACCGCCCGCCACCTGCTCGCCCGCGGCCGCCGCGTGCACGCGCTGGTCCGCGACGCGGGCAAACCTGAGGCCAAAGAACTGGAGAGACTCGGCGCGGTCCTGGTCGAAGGCGATCTCGACGCACCGGCCTCGCTGCGCGCGGCCATGACCGATGTCGACGGCGTCTTCAGCGTGCAACCCTTGGCATGGCAGGAAGAAACCCTCGCCGCCGAGGTCAGGCGAGGCCGTTCGGTGGCGGACATCGCCGCGGAAACCGGCGTCGGGCACCTGGTCTACAGCTCGGTCGGAGGCGCCGAACGCGAGACCGGTATCGACCACTTCGAAAGCAAGGCGGAGATCGAACGGCACATCGCCGCGCTGGGCCTCCCCGCGACCGTGCTCCGGCCGGTGTTCTTCATGAACAACCTGCTGCACTACGCCACCCCGCCCGCCGGCGAAGACCGCGTACTGGCCCTTCCGGTGGATCCCGCGAAACCGATGCAGATGATCGCCGCCGACGACATCGGCTTCTTCGCCGCGACGGCGTTCGAGGACCGCGAAGGCCTCCTCGGGCAGGCACTCGAAATCGCGGGCGACGAACTCACCTTCCCCGAGGTCGCGGCGAGCTATGAACGGGTCACCGGAGTCCCGACCCGCTTCGAACCGAAGCCGATCGAGGAGCGCATGTTCGAATGGTTCGACGAGAGCGGGTACGCGGCGGACGTCGCGGGGCTGCGGTCGCGCTATCCAGGACTCACCCGATTCGAGGACTTTCTGCGCGAGAACCTCTAGCGACCTGTCTGTTTCGGCCGAGACCGTTCGTCGGGGTGACGACAAGACCAGCCAAGGAGGACTGATGCGCTACCTGTTGCTGATCTGCGGGACCCCGTTCCCCGGCACGGACGACTGCGACGAACCGATGGACGAAAAGACGCAGGTGTGGGTCGACGAGATGACCGCTCGCGGGGTGCGGTTGTCCGGCAGCAGACTCCGGTCGGCGGCCACCGCGACCACAGTTCGCCACCGCGACGGCGAACTGCTCGTCTCGGACGGGCCCTTCGCGGAGACGAAGGAACAGATCCTCGGCTACGACCTGATCGAATGCGCCGATCTCGACGAGGCGATCGAGATCGTCTCGACGCATCCGGTCACGAAGTTCGCGACCGTCGAGATCCGGCCGATCCGGCCGACCCCCTGAAGCTCTCACCCTCGTGCATCGGGCCGGCCGCACAGTTCGACGTGGGTCGTGAGTGGCGTTTCGGGTTCTATTGAGGGGTAAGTCAAACGTGTCGTGGCGCGGGGCCAGTGTCGCTCCTGCGTACACGTTCTCCTGGTAGTGAAAGCCTCCTTGCCTACTCTGACGGTAGTGAAGGAGGCTTTCGCTACCGTCAGATGTGATCGCTGGTGACAGTGGGACGGCTGTGACCTCGGCGGCCGGTCGTGAAGTACATGAAGGCCCCCTTCCTTGCGCTAGACGCAAGGAAGGGGGCCTTCATGTACTTCGGCAAGACTTGACTCGCGTGCCTGGATGCCGCACTCGGGAGTGCGGAGCCTGAACACGCGCGTTCCGGGTCTGAGCACGCGAGTGCGGGTCGCGTCACCCGAGCTCACCGTCTCGCCCGAGCCACGACACGTTTGCCTTACCCCTCAATAACCCGAAACGCCACTCACGACCCGCGCTCGACCAGGCGAAGTGATAGCAAAGGTCCCTTGCTCACTCCCCCGCGCGCAGCAGCTGCTCGAACGGCACGAACCCGCTGTCCGGAGCCGCGGCCGCCCCTTCCGACGACAACCGGGCAGCCAGCTCCCGCCCCGCCCGCGAAGCCCGCGTGTCCAGATCTCCTGGAGACGCCCAGTCCGACGAAGCCGCGTACACCGCCGTCGCGACAGGCTCGGCGCGAAGGTAGGCGAAGAGCGGACGCAGCGCGAAGTCGAGCACCAGCGAGTGCCGTTCGGTTCCGCCGGTGGCGCCGATCAGCACCGGTTTCCCGTCGAGCGCCTTCTGGTCCAGCACGTCGAAGAACGACTTGAACAGTCCGCTGTACGACGCGGTGAACACCGGCGTCACGGCGATCAGGCCGTCCGCGGCGGTCACCGTGTCAATGGCCGCGCGCAGGGCCGGAGATGGGAATCCGGTCAGCATGTTCTTCGTGACGTCGATGGCCAGGTCGCGGAGTTCGATCACCTCGATCTCCGCGTCCGGCAGCGCGGTGGAAACCGCCGCGGCGAGTTTGTCCGCGAGCAGCCGGGTCGAGGACGGCTGGCTCAGTCCCGCGGTCACGACAGCGATCGTCGTCATGCCAAAACCTCCGAAGCCGAAAGCGAAGCGTGCGTGGGAGCTTCAGGCACGTGCGCCGGACGAAGCGAGTCAAGTTCCTTGCGCAGCACCGGAATCACGTGCTCACCGAGCAGATCGAGCTGTTCCAGCACGGTCTTCAGCGGCAGTCCGGCGTGGTCCATCAGAAACAGCTGACGCTGGTAGTCGCCGAAGTGCTCGCGGAAGGTCAGCGTCTTGTCGATCACCTCTTGCGGGCTGCCGACGGTCAGCGGCGTCTGCTCGGTGAACTCCTCCAGCGACGGCCCGTGCCCGTACACCGGCGCGTTGTCGAAGTACGGCCGGAATTCCCGCACCGCGTCCTGCGACTTCGGCCGCAGGAACACCTGGCCGCCGAGCCCGACGATGGCCTGGTCCGCCTTGCCGTGCCCGTAGTGCTCGTACCGCTCGCGGTACAGGTTGATCAGCGACTGGAAGTGCTCCTTCGGCCAGAAGATGTGGTTCGCGAAGAACCCGTCGCCGTAGTAGGCGGCCTGTTCCGCGATCTCCGGGCTGCGGATCGAGCCGTGCCACACGAACGGCGGGACACCGTCGAGCGGCCGCGGGGTCGAGGTGAACTCCTGCAGCGGCGTCCGGAACTTGCCGGACCAGCTGACCACGTCCTCGCGCCACAACCGGTGCAGCAGGTGGTAGTTCTCGATGGCCAGCGGAATGCCCTGCCGGATGTCCTGCCCGAACCACGGGTACACCGGTCCGGTGTTGCCGCGGCCCATCATCAGGTCGACGCGGCCGTCGGCGAGGTGCTGGAGCATCGCGAAGTCCTCGGCGATCTTCACCGGGTCGTTCGTGGTGATCAGCGTGGTCGAGGTGGAAAGGATGATCTTCGACGTCTGCGCGGCGATGTAGCCGAGCATCGTCGTCGGCGAAGAAGGCACGAAGGGCGGGTTGTGGTGCTCGCCGGTCGCGAAGACGTCGAGGCCGACTTCTTCGGCCTTGAGCGCGATGCGCACCATCGCCTTGATCCGCTCGTACTCGCTGGGCGCCTCCCCGGTGGCCGGGTCGGTCGTCACATCGCCCACCGTGAAGATTCCGAACTGCATGACCTGCTCCCTGGGCCGGGGTTACATTGCTTGAGCGTTCAACCTCACGCGCGCAAGAAGTATTCCAGACCATCGGCGCGAGCTGAAAGGGTGACTTGATCGGCCGGGAAAGTGGCCGCGCTCACACTCGAACCCATGTGGCTCACTTCCCTGCTTGTGACAACGTTGACATTCGCTCTCACACCGGCCACCACCACTCCCGAACCCACCGTCGCGGCCACGATCTGCGCCAAGTACTGCGACAGCCGCGACCCGGCATTGGCCGTCGGCGAAAGAAGACCCGGCACCGCGACGGTCTGGGGCCGCGGCATCACGCTGCATCTCTCCGACGGCGACGACATGGGCTGGGCCAGCGTCGGCAACGGCGACCCCGGCGACGAGGTCTGGCTGGATCGGTCCTTCGACGGCGGCCGCACCTGGGCAGGCGACAGCCGGATCGGTGACACGAAGATCCCCGCCGGTCAACGCGGCTGGCGGACCCTGATGTTCAACGTCGACGACCCCGCGACTCACCGTTTCGGCGCCCTTCGCGCTTGCGGGAAGGCAAGCAACCGCCCGGAAATCGCCTGCACATCGTGGTTCCGCACCACGGTCGCCGCGAACGACCGCGCCGAAGCGGCGGCGACCGCGCTCATGCAGTTCTACGACAACAGCACCGGCCTTTGGCAGACCACGGGCTGGTGGAACTCGGCCAACGCGCTCACCGCGATCCTCGACTACAGCACCCGCACCGGGTCGCCGAACTACCGCTACGCCATCGCCAACACCTTCGACCGCAACCGCGGCAACAACTTCACGAACGAGTACATCGACGACACCGGATGGTGGGCACTCGCCTGGATCCGCGCCTACGACCTGACCAAGGACCGCCGCTACCTCGACACCGCCGTCATCGCGGCGAACTACATGTACTCCTACCGCGACGGGACCTGCGGCGGCGGACTCTGGTGGTCGACGGCGAAGACGTACAAGAACGCCGTCACCAACGAGTTGTACGTCAAGGTGGCCGCGTCACTGCACAACCGGCTCCCCGGCGACACCGTCCAGCTCGCGCGGGCACGCGAGGTCTGGGACTGGTTCCGCACGAGCGGCATGATCAACGGCGCCGAATTGATCAACGACGGTCTGAACTCCTCCTGCGCCAACAACGGGCAGGCCGTCTGGAGTTACAACCAGGGCATCGTCCTCGGCGCGCTGGTCGAACTGAACCGCGCCACCGGTGACGCCGCCCTGCTCACCCGCGCCCGCCGGCTCGCGGACGCCTCCACCACGACGTCACTGCTGCACGCGAACGGGATCCTGCGCGACCCGTGCGAGTCCGGCGACTGCGGCGCCGACGGGCCGTCGTTCAAGGGCGCGTACGCCAGAGGGCTCGGCGAGCTCGACCGGGCCCTCTCCGGCAGGCCGTACCGCGCTTACCTGAACCGGCAGGCGAACTCGGCGATCGCGAACAACCGCACGTCGCTCGATCAGCACGGCCTGCGCTGGGCCGGACCGGTCGACAAGATCGACGCCGCCCGTCAGCACAGCGCGCTGGAGGTCCTCACAGCAGCTCTCTGAGGACGGGATCCGGAACATGCAGCCAGGCGCGGACCTCGGTCTCCTTCTCGTGCACGAGCACCTGCCGGTAACTCATCGTGTCGAGACCGGGGCCGCCCTGGTCCTGGACGTCCTCGTGGAACCGGTCCGAGACGAGCACCACCACGGGTGACTCGTCCGGCGCCGCGGCGAGCGCGTCCCTCAGCACCCGCGAATCGAGCAGCCGGGCGAGCAGCACCTTCGGGCGCCCCGTCACGCCGTACTCGTCGAGCGCGATCTCACCGGCGTGGATGGCCACCCTCACCCGGATCCGCAGGCCGGGCTCGGTGACCACGTTGTACCTGGCCAGTTCCGCGGTCAGCCGGGAAACCAGCGGGTACACCAGGCGGAACTTCGGGAAATGCGGCGGGACCACGACGATCATGCCGTCGCCGGTGTCGCGCTTCAGGCAGGCTTCCCAGGCGATCCCGCTGGCCTCGAAGGCTTCGGCCAGCAGGCCGAAGAGCATCCGCCGGACTCGCACGAAGATCTCGCTGCTGCGCCCGACCTGGCCGAATCCGGCGATGTCGATCGAGAACAACCCGCAGTGCATGCCGGACTCGACCCACGCCGTCTGCGGCGGATAGAGGATCTTCTTCCGCAGCAATGCGAGGTGGACGCAGGCCACGGTGACGAAGAGCATCGTGCCGAAAAGCCAGGCGAACGACAGCATCGCCTCCGACTCGCCTTCCACCGCCGCCCGTTCGAGCAGGAACGTCATCCCGACGGCGACACCGCCATAGCCCAGCACGAACAGCCAGAGAACCGCGCGCCGCAACCGGATCGCGGCATGCGCGACCGGTATCAACGCGAGCATGCCGAACGACCCGACGACCACCACGAAATACCAGAGACTCACGACGCGCTGTGCGGTCGAGACGCGTGTGGGACCGACTCCGACGGTCACCTTGTTCCCCCCGTCACCCTGTGACACCGGGAACGATAACGCCTCATCCACGCCGCTAGGAAGCCGCTTTCCCCAGCCGTGACCCGGCCACCGGGACGGCGTGATCCGCCACACCGGGGGCTCGGGAGGACGAAGCTGTCGGAGGGGACGGATATCCTCCAGTACGGTGTCGCGTTGAACACCACCTCCACGAGCTAGTTCGCGAGCCATGACTCCAGGAGAAGTACCCAGTGACTGCTGAGACCCTGTACGGGGCCGACGACCTGACGCATCTCGAGGGTCTGGAAGCGGTCCGCAAGCGCCCCGGGATGTACATCGGCTCCACCGACAGCCGAGGCATCAACCACCTGTTCTCCGAGGTCGTGGACAACTCGACCGACGAGGGTGTGGCCGGTCACGCCACGAAGATCGTGGTCACCCTGCACGCCGACGGCAGCGTCCAGGTCGACGACGACGGCCGCGGCATCCCCACCGGCACCCACGCCAAATCCGGTCTGTCCGGTGTCGAGCTGGTGCTGACGAGGCTGCACGCCGGCGGCAAGTTCGGCGGCTCGGGCTACAAGACCTCCGGTGGTCTGCACGGTGTCGGCGCTTCGGCGGTGAACGCGCTGTCGCACCGCTTCGACGTCACGGTGAAGCAGAACGGCAAGGTCCATCAGATGTCGTTCGCGCACGGCGTCCCCGGCGTGTTCGACGGGCCCGGCCCGAAGGCCAAGTTCACCCGCACCTCCGGGCTGAACGTCACCGGCAAGATGAAACGCGGCGAGCGCTCGGGCACGTCGATCCGGTACTGGTACGACTCGCGCTACTTCGAGACCGGCTCGTCGCTCGACGTCGAAGGCGTCCGCACGAAGATGCGCAACACCGCCTTCCTGGTCCCCGGCGTCACCTATGTCCTGCGCACCGCCGTCGACGATTCGATCAGCGAAGAGACCTTCCACTTCCCCAACGGCCTCGCCGACATGGTCGACTTCCTCGCCCCGGCCAGCGAGAAACCCGTCTGCGGCACGCTGATCATCAACGGCGAGGGCACGTACAAGGAGAACGCGGCCGACGCCAACGGTGTCATGCAGTCCAATGTGGTGCGTCACGCGGAGATCGAGGTCGCGCTGCGCTGGGGCACCGGCTACGAGCGCACGGTGGAGTGCTTCACCAACACCATCCGCAACGTGCACGGCGGCACGCACCGCCGCGGTTTCGACCGCGCGGTGCTGAAAGCCTTGCAGGACGCCATTTCCAAAACCCGCGGGCTGCTCAAGCCCAAGGAGGACATGCCGACCGTCGAGGACGTGCTGGAAGGCATGACGGCGGTCGTCCACGTCCGGCTGCCGGAGCCGCAGTTCACCTCGCAGACCAAGGACGAGCTGTCCACCGCCGGGATCACCCGCGTCATCCAGGGCGTCGTCGACAAGCACATCCGTGCCTGGACCGAAGAGCGCAAGACCAAGTCCGAGGCGAAGGTCGTGCTGCAGAAGGTGGTCGACGCGGCACGCGTCCGGCTCACCCAGAAACAGCAGAAGGACGCCGCCCGGCGCAAGACCGCGCTCGAAGGCGCGGCCATGCCGCCGAAACTGGTCGACTGCCGCACCACCGGCGTCGCCCGCAGTGAACTGTTCCTCGTCGAGGGTGACAGCGCGCTCGGTTCGGCGCGGATGGCGCGCGTGTCGGAGTACCAGGCGCTGCTTCCCTTGCGCGGCAAGATCCTCAACGTCCAGAAGGCGTCGCTCGGCGACACTTTGAAGAACGCCGAGATCGCCTCGATCGTGCAGGTGCTCGGCGCGGGCAGCGGGCGCACGTTCGACCTGACGACCATGCGCTACGGCCGGGTGATCCTGATGGCCGACGCGGACGTCGACGGTTCGCATATCCGCACGCTGCTGATCACGCTGTTCGCCAAGTACATGCGGCCGGTGATCGAGGACGGCAGGCTCTACGCCGCGATGCCGCCGCTGCACAAACTGGTCACCAAGGGCCGTAACCCGGAGACCCATTTCACCTTCAGCCAGAAGGAGATGGAGACCAAGTTCGCGGAGCTGGAGCGGGCTGGCAAGCAGATCGTCACGCCGGTGCCGCGGTTCAAGGGTCTCGGCGAGATGGACGCCGACGAACTGTGGGACACCACGATGAACCCGGCCACCCGCTCGGTCCGCCGCATCACCCTCGACGACGTCGAAGCCGCGGAGAACGCGCTCGAACTGTTGATGGGCGAGAAGGTCGAACCGCGCCGCAACTGGCTGGTCGAATCCTCCGACCGGGTCGACCGCGAAGCCATCGACGCCTGATTTCGCTGCTATTCAAGGAGCTTTGAGCAATGGCACGCCGTAAGGGCACCACCACCAAGGTCGACCCCTCCGCGTTCGACAAGCCCGGCGCGAACGTCTTCGACAACTCGCTGAAGACGGAGATCGAGGATTCGTACCTGGAGTACGCCTACTCGGTCATCCACTCGCGGGCGCTCCCGGACGCGCGAGACGGGCTGAAGCCGGTGCACCGCCGGATCATGTACTCGATGAACGAAAACGGCTACCGGCCGACGCACGCGTACGTGAAGTCGTCCCGCGTGGTCGGCGACGTGATGGGCAAGTACCACCCGCACGGCGACACGGCGATCTACGACGCCATGGTCCGGCTCGCGCAGGACTTCTCACTCAACGTCCCGCTGGTCGACGGGCACGGCAACTTCGGCTCCCCCGACGACGGCCCGGCCGCCTCGCGGTACACCGAGGCGCGGCTGTCCCCCGAGGCGATGCTGCTGGTCGGCGAACTCGGCGAGGACACCGTCGACTTCCGGCCGAACTACGACGGTTCGCTCGAAGAGCCATCGGTGCTGCCCGCGGCCTTCCCGAACCTGCTGGTCAACGGCACTTCCGGGATCGCGGTCGGGATGGCGACCAATATGATCCCGCACAATCTGACCGAGGTCATCGGCGCGGCGCGGTGGCTGATCAACCACCCGAACGCCACCCTCGACAAGCTGATGGAGTTCGTCCCGGGCCCCGACCTGCCGACCGGCGGTTCGCTGCTGGGCCTCGACGAGGTGCGCCGCGCGTACGAGACCGGCCGCGGTGTGGTGCGCATGCGCGCCAGCGCCGAGACCGGTCCGCTCGAGGGCAGCCGCGGCCGCCAGGCGATCACCGTCACCGAACTGCCGTACGGCGTCGGCCCGGAGAAGGTGATCGAGAAGATCACCGACGAGGTCAACAAGTCCAAGCGGCTCACCGGGATCGCCGACGTCAAGGACCTCACCGACCGCGAGAACGGCACGCGGCTGGTCATCGAATGCAAGGTCGGCGTGAACCCGCAGGCGCTCCTGGCGGATCTGTACCGGCTCACGCCGCTGGAGCAGTCGTTCGGCATCAACAACCTCGTGCTGGTGGACGGGCAGCCGCGGACGCTGGGGCTCAAGGCGCTGCTGGAGGTCTTCCTCAGCCACCGCTACGAGGTCGTCACCCGCCGCACGCGCTACCGGCGCCGCAAGCGTGAAGAGCGGCTGCACCTGGTCGACGGTCTGCTGATCGCCCTGCTGAACATCGACAAGGTGATCAAGCTGATCCGCGAGAGCGACAACGCCGCGGCCGCGAAGGACGGCCTGATGAAGCGGTTCAAGCTCTCGGAGATCCAGGCGACGTACATCCTGGACACCCCGCTGCGACGGCTCACGAAGTACGACCGGATCGAACTCGAGGCGGAGCAGGACAAGCTGCGCGAGGAGATCGCCGAGCTGTCGAAGATCCTCGACGACGAGTCGGTGCTGAAGAAGGTCGTCTCGGCCGAGCTGGCCAAGGTCGCCAAGGACTCCCCCACCGAACGCCGCACCGCGCTGATCGACGGTGACCTCAAGGAGGTCCTCGCCGCGTCGAAGCCGTCGGGTCCGCTGGAGGTCGCCGACGATCCGTGCCAGGTGATCCTTTCGGCCACCGGGCTGGTCGCGCGGACGGCGGCGGAATCGGAGGAGGCGTCGGAAGTGCGGCGCCGCAACGGTCGCGTCAAACACGACTCGGTGGCCGCGGTGGTCCATTCGACCGCACGCGGTCAGGTGCTGCTGGTGACCAACCGCGGTCGCGCGTTCAAGACCGACGTGCTGCCGCTGCCGGTGCTGCCCGAGCAGGCGGGCACCGTCTCGCTGCGCGGTGGGATGGCCGCGAAGGAACTGGTACCGCTGGAGAAGGGCGAGCGTGTCATCGGCCTGGCTCCGCTCGGCGATCAGGCGGCCGGCTCCCCCGGTCTCGCGCTCGGCACGAAACACGGTGTCGTGAAGGTGTGCGCGCCGGAATGGCCGGTCCGCTCGGACGAGTTCGACGTGATCAGCCTGAAGGACGGCGACGAGATCGTCGGCGCCACCTGGCTCACCGACGGCGACGAGACGCTGGCGTTCCTGTCGTCCGAAGCGTCCCTGCTGCGCTACCCGGCTTCGCTCGTGCGGCCGCAGGGCCTCAAGGGCGGCGGCATGGCCGGGATCACCGTGCGCGGTGAAGCGGAAGTGGTCTTCTTCGGCGCGATCCGCACCGACGACGCCGAACACGGCGAGCCGATGGTCGTCACCGCGACCGGCGCGAGCGTGAAGGTGACCCCGTTCAGCGAGTACCCGGCCAAGGGCCGGGCGACCGCCGGTGTCCGGGCACAACGGTTCCTCAAGGGCGAAACGCGGCTGGTCGTGGGCTGGATCGGCCCGCGCCCGGCCGGTGCGTCGCGCACCGGTGACCCGGTGGAGCTCCCGGAGGTCGACGTCCGGCGCGATGGCTCCGGCCACGCGCACCCGGGCCCCGAGGTCGTCGGCCACCTGATCGAACGCGACTGACCCGCCCGCCCGTGTCCGCAATTAGTCACCTACTTGCGGCCACCTCCGGCGCTCCCCACCCAGCGCAAGCGCAATGAAGGGGCCTTTCGTAGCAAATTTTGCTATGAAAGGCCCCTTCAGTGCGCGCGCGCCGGCCGTCTCACGCACGCGATAGCAAAGGTCCCTTGCTCCCTCAGCGGCCCAGCAGACCCTTCGCGATGTGCGTCACCTGGATCTCGTTGCTTCCCGCGTAGATCATCAGCGACTTCGCGTCCCGCGCCAGCTGCTCCACCCGGTACTCCGCCATGTACCCGTTGCCGCCGAACAGCTGCACGGCCTCCATCGCGACCTCGGTGGCCGCCTCCGACGAGTACAGCTTCATCGCCGAAGCCTCGGCCAGCGTCGGCATCTTGCCCGCGCGCAGGGTCTCGATCAGCTGGAAGACCATGTTCTGCACGTTGATCCGCGCGACTTCCATCTTCGCGAGCTTGAGCTGGATCAGCTGGAACCGCCCGATCTCCTGACCCCACAGCTTCCGGTTCTTCGCGTAGTCCACGCAAAGCCGGTGGCATTCGTTGATGATCCCGAGCGCCAGCGCCGCGACCCCGATCCGCTCGACGGCGAACCCGGACTTCACCTCGGCCTTGCTGTCGCCGTCGCGGCCGGTCTCGGATTCGCCGAGCAGCCTGTCCCGCCCGAGCCGGACGTCGCTGAAGAACAGCTCGCCCGTCGGCGACGACATCATGCCCATCTTCTTGAACGGCTTACCCTGCGTGAGCCCGGGCATGCCCTTGTCCAGCACGAACGTCAGCACCTTGCGATCGCGGACGTCCGAGCCGTCGTCGAGCTTCGCGTACACGATGATCGTGTCGGCGTATGGACCGTTGGTGATGAACGTCTTCTGTCCATTGAGGACATATTCGTCACCGTCGCGCCGCACCGACGTCTTCATCCCGCCGAAAGCGTCCGAACCGGAGTCGGGTTCGGTGATCGCCCACGCACCGACCTTCTCGAAAGTGACAAGAGAAGGCAGCCAGCGTTCCTTCTGCGCCTGCGTGCCCTTGGTCAGGATCGTCTGCGCGGTCAGCCCGATGCTCACGCCGAGCGAAGCGACGATGCCGAGGCTGACCCCGGCCAGTTCGCTCACCGCGATGAGCGCCATCGCCTCCTGCCCGCCGAACGCGAGACCACCACCGCCACCGGAGCCACGGTCCTTGGACAGCAGCTTCGACACCGATTCCCGCGCCAGCACGTCGATGCCGAAGGACGCGAACATCTTCCGGATGATGTCGTACGGCGGCAGTGTCCCGCTTTCCAGCGCGTCGAGCTGCGGCCGGATCTCCTTGTCGATGAACTCCCGGATGGTGTCCCGGATCAGCAGCTCGGTCTCGGACCACTCGATCATGGCAGCCTCGCGGCGATGTCGTCGATCTCCCAGGCGGTCTCGGTTTCGATCACCTTGACGTCGTGCCAGCCCGCGAGTTCGGAGATCGCGCCGCCCTGCACCGCGAACACCTTGCCGGTGAGCGGGCACTTCTCGGTCGCGAGGTAGGCGACCAGCGGCGAGATGTTGGCCGGGGAGAACGCGTCGAACTCCCCTTCTTCCACTTCCTGCGCGAAGATCGCGCCCATGCCCGGCGTCGCCAGGGTGAGCCGCGTGCGCGCGATCGGCGCGATCGCGTTGACCCGCACGCCGTAGCGTTCCAGTTCTTCGGCTGCGACCAACGTCAGCGCGGCGATGCCCGCCTTCGCCGCGCCGTAGTTCGCTTGTCCGGCGTTCGGCAACGTGACCCCGGACGCCGACGCGGTGTTGATCACCGAGCCCGCCACCCGCTCACCGGCCTTGCTCGCCGACTTCCAGTACGCGGCCGCGTGCCGCAGCACCGCCGCGTGCCCCTTCAGATGCACGGCGATCACGGAATCCCACTGGGACTCCTCCAGCCCGGCGATGAACGCGTCGCGCAGGATGCCCGCGTTGTTCACGACGACGTCCAGCCTGCCGAACTCGCCCACCGCTTGCGCGACCAGTTCCTCGGCGCCCGCCCAGTCGGCGACGTTGGCCGTGTTCGCCACGGCCTTGCCGCCCGCCGCGCGGATCTCGTCGACGACCTCCTGTGCCGGGCCGGTGTCGGCCCCGCTGCCGTCGTTCGCCCCGCCGAGGTCGTTGACCACGACGCTCGCGCCCTCCCGTGCGAACAGCAGCGCGTGCTCGCGGCCGATCCCCCGGCCGGCGCCGGTGATGACGGCGACCCGCCCGTCGAGTGCTCCCATGGCTTTTGCTCCTACTCCGCGAATTCCGCGAGACCGTCTTTGATCACGACGGTTTCGCCGACGGTGGTCTCGAACGCGTAGCTCCCGCCACCCGCGCTCCAGATGGACGTGGTCAGGTCTTGCCCGGGCAGCACCGGTTTGGCGAACCGCACGGCGAACCGTTTCAGTCTGTCCACATCGGACCCGGCGACCTCGGTCAGCAGCGCCCACGAGGTGAACGCCATGGTGCACAGGCCGTGCGCGATGATCCCCGGCAGTCCCGAATCCTTCGCGACCTCTTCGTCGAGATGGATGGGCATGGGGTCGCCCGCGGCGGGCGCGTACCGGTACGTCTGGTCGTCGTCGACGTGCTGGTTCACCTTCGCCACCGGTGCCTGCGAACGCAGGTCCTCGTCGAACTTGTGCTCCGGCCCGAGTTCGCCGCGCGTCTCGCCGGTGTCGAAACCGCGCACGAACAAGGTCACGTACTGCTCGTTGACCAGGTCGCCGTCTTCAGTGCGGCATTCGAGGTGGATGGTGCCGCGCGTGCCGTTCGACAAGCCTTCGTAGCCCGTCATCCGCGCCCGCGAAACGAGCTTGTCGCCGGGGTGGATCGGCCGGTGGAACCGGAATTCCTGTTCCCCGTGCACGATCCGGCCGAACAGCCCGACCGGGACGACCTCCAGCGCGGGTTCCATCAGCGACTCGAACACCGGCACGATCGCGAACACGGGACTCGCGACGTCCCCGGCGAGATGCGCCGGGATCGGGTCGTTGGTGGCCTTGGCGTACTCGATCAGCCGCTCGCGGGTCACCTCGAACCGGGACTCCTCGGTCCACTTGCCGAGGCCGTCGGGATCGAACCGCTCCTCGGTCACGCGACCAGCGCCTTGAAGTTCTCGAGGGAGGCGTCGAGGTTCTTCTTGCCGTCCTTCTCGACGGCCTTGCCGAGCGCGCCGACGATCATCTGGCCGGCGAACTCCGCGTTGATGCTGGCGAGCGATCCCTCGCCGGACGCCTCCACGGTCAGCTCGAACTTGACCTTCACCCCGGCCATCCCGGTTCCGGAGATCGCCAGCTTCGACGGCGCCTCGAACTCGTCGACCGTCCAGGTGATCGTGTTCGGCATCCCGAGCATCGTGACGACCTCGGAAGCCTGCGCTCCCTTGGAGAATTCGGCCGGGACCTCGCCCTTCCACTTGGTGTGGATGGTCAGCCACTTCTCGAAGTTGTTGGGGTTGGAGAACTCCGCCCACACCTTGTCGGGAGCGGCGGGGAGTTCGACGGAGGCACTGATCTTGCCCATGGTTCTTCCTTTCGGTGGGATCAGCGCTCGGCGCGCTGGTAGGCGGTGACGACGGCGGCGCCGCCGAGTCCGATGTTGTGCTGCAGCGCGGCCTGGACGCCGTCGACCTGGCGTTTGTCCGCGGTTCCGCGCAGCTGCCAGGTGAGTTCGGCGCATTGCGCGAGGCCGGTGGCGCCGAGCGGGTGTCCCTTGGAGATCAACCCGCCGGACGGGTTGACGACCCATTTGCCGCCATAGGTGGTGTCCCCGGAGTCGACGAGCTTCCCGGCTTCCCCTTCGGCGCAGAGTCCCAGCGCTTCGTAGAGCAGGAGTTCGTTGGCGGAGAAGCAGTCGTGCAGTTCGATGACCTGGAAGTCTTCGGCGCCGAGCCCGGCCTGGTCGTACACCTGGCGTGCGGCCTGGACGTTCATGTCGTAGCCGATGATGTTCTTCGCGGTACCGTCGAAGGTGCTGGCGAAGTCGGTGGTCATCGCCTGCCCGACGATCTCGACGGCCTGCTCCGCCAGCCCATGCGAGTCCACAAAGGACTCGCTGGCGAGGATCGCCGCGCCGGACCCGTCCGAGGTCGGCGAGCACTGGAGTTTGGTGAGCGGGTCGTAGATCATCCGCGAGTCGAGGATGTCCTGTAGCGAATAGCTTTCCTGGAACTGCGCGTACGGATTGTTCACCGAGTGCCGGTGGTTCTTCTCGCCGATCTTGGCGAAATGCTCGGCGGTGGTGCCGTAGGTCTTCATGTGCTCGCGGCCCGCCGCGCCGAACATCCACGGCGCCGGCGGGAAGAGCACCTCGGAGATCTCCGCGAGCGCCTGGAGATGCCTGCCCATCGGCTGCTCGCGGTCGTCGTAGGTGGAACCGAGCGATCCCGGCTGCATCTTCTCGAAACCGAGCGCGAGCGCGCAGTCCGCGCGGCCGCCCCGGATCGCTTCCGCGGCGAGGTACAGCGCGGTCGACCCGGTCGAGCAGTTGTTGTTGACGTTGACGACCGGGATCCCGGTCATGCCCAGTTCGTAGACCGCCCGCTGTCCCGAGGTCGACTCGCCGTAGACGTAGCCGACGTAGGCCTGCCGCACCTCGTCGAAGGAGATCCCGGCGTCTGCGAGCGCCTTGGTCCCGGACTCCTTGGCCATCTGCGGGTAATCCCAGTCCTCACGACGTCCGGGCTTCTCGAACTTCGTCATGCCCACGCCGACGACGTACACCTTGTTGGCCACCACGACGCTCCTTGTCGTTGCTGTTGAGACTGAAGATACAGACAGGACTGTATTTATCAACCCTTACATACAGGTCTGAACGGATGTTACTTACGGCACGTTGCATGTCAGGTGACGCAGACAGACTGCTCGCACCCCCGTTAAACAGGGCGAACACAACTCACAGGGGGATTCGATGAAACGTACGAGCTTGGTCCTGACGGCCACCGTCGCCGCCGGACTGCTGTCGACGGGCACCGCGTCGGCGACCGACTGGACGATGAGCTACCTGCCGGTGCCCTACGGCACTGTCCAGGTAGTGGCCACCGATGGGACCGGAAGCTACGCGGGACACTCCGAATACGGCTTGCTCACCTGGTCGGGAGGGACCGTTCAGAACCACGGCATCCCGGCAGGCTACGACAGGGTCGTGACCGTGGACGAGAACGCGTCGCGGTCGATTCTCATGGACGGCTACGCGAATCCGACCCGGACTTATCGTTCGTTCGTCTTCGAGAACGGCGGCTTCCAGCTTCTGGGGAAGGTGCCGAACTACGCCCAGACGCGGGTCGTCGGCATGAACGACCGCGGCGACGTCGTCGGCTCCGTGCACAACGACCCGCGGTTCGGCTCCCGGGCGGCTATCTGGCCCGTCGACGACCGCGCGAACCCGGTACTGCTGGACAGCCCGCCGCTGCTCGACCCGGTGGACATCGACCACGACGGCACGATCCTGATGCAGGAACAGGGCGGCAGTACCTGGCTCTGGAAGGACGGCGTGGCGCGGCAACTCGTCCTCCCGGAGGGCGTCCGCGAATCACGCGCCCTCGCGATCCGGGACGGCAAGGTGCTGGCCGGCCTCCAAGGAGGCGACCGGCTTTGGACGGCCTACGACACCTCTGTTCCGGTGCCGGACTCCATGACGGCGGTCTCGCTCAACAGGTCGGGACTCGTCACAGGTTGCTTGAGGACTCCGGACTTCTCCACGGTTCCCGCGCTGTGGTCGCCGGGTGGCGCGGTCGAGACGCTGCCCGCGCCTTCCCCCGGCTGCGGCGCCCTCGTCGGCGAGAACGGCGAGGTCATGGGCTCCGTGCGGGATGACAGCAGCCCGAACCACAAACCCGTGGTGTGGCGCCGTGGCTAAAGTCGGGATATGGATCCCGAGGAGCTTCGGCAGCGGTTCTCCCAGCTGACCACCGCGCACCTGACCGACGGCTGCGTCCGCACCGGTGTCCCGGTCCGATGCGCGCCCGCCGGCACGCACGCGGTCGTGCCCGGCGGCCGCGTGGCCGGGCGGGTCACTCCCGCCCGGCACGTCGGCAGCGTCGACGTCTTCCTGGAGGCGTACGAAATCGCGAACCCCGGCGACGTCCTCGTCGTCGACAACGGCGGCAGGCTCGACGAGAGCTGCGTCGGGGACCTCGCGGTCCTCGAAGCGGAAGCGGCCGGGCTGAGCGGCGTCGTCATCTGGGGGCTGCACCGCGACACCGCCGACATCAAGAAGATCGGGCTGCCGGTGTTCAGCCTCGGCTCGATCCCGACCGGTCCGCTCTCGGTCTCCGCCCGTCCGGACGGCGCGCTCGACTCAGCCGTCGTCGG
The DNA here is from genome assembly GCF_046549005.1 of Amycolatopsis sp. lyj-108. Classification (NCBI taxonomy): domain Bacteria; kingdom Bacillati; phylum Actinomycetota; class Actinomycetes; order Pseudonocardiales; family Pseudonocardiaceae; genus Amycolatopsis; species Amycolatopsis sp. lyj-108. Next base: position 293,115 of record NZ_JAJPWQ010000011.1, read on the forward strand.
GGACTGGACGGTGACGCGGGAAGACCTCGTGTTCGGCGACGAGGACGGCGTCCTGTTCATCCCGGCCGACCGGGCGGACGAGATCCTGGACCGCGCCGAGGCCATCCGCGACACCGAACGGCTCCAGGCCGACCGGATCCGCGCCGGAGAGTCCCTTCGCGAGCAGGTGCACTTCGCCGACTTCCTCGCGGAGCGCGCGAAGTCGCCTTCGCTGACGTTCCGGGAGCACCTGCGCGCGGTGGGCGGCGCCATCGAGGAGTAGCAAGGGACCTTTGCTATCGCCGAGGGCCTGACCAGCGAAAACGCTCCCGTCAGGCCCTCGGCGCCCCGTCAGGAGGCCTTCACGCCGCCAAGCCATAACAGGCCGTCGACGAGGAAACGGTTCTGCACCTCGCTGGCGAAGGTCGACGAAAGCGGCTGGTTCGTCTCGTAGTTCATCTTGTTGTGCCCGAAGTTGGCGTAGAGCATCTTGTACTTGGTGTTGGTCCACAGGATCGGGTAGTACCCGCTGTACCAGGACTGGTTCGGATCGGTCCCGAGCGGGAAACTCACCGGGTCCACCGACGCGAGGATCCGGATGTCCTGGTTCTTGCGCAGGTCGCTGCTCCAGGCGTACCACTCGCTCACCGACGAGGTGAACGTCGCGGGCAGCCGCGTGGTCGAGGGATGCGGCCGGTTCTCCACCTTCAGCGTCGCCGTCGTCGGCCCCCAGGTGTTGGACTTGAACGCCCCCGTGCCCAGGAACCTGTTGTGGTACCAGTCCCAGCCGGACGGATTCGTGGTGAACGCCGCCACGTGGAAACCGAAGAACGCGCCGCCCGCCTTCATGTAGCGCTCGAAGCCCGCGCGTTGCGACGAGGTCTGCGGCAGGTCGTCCAGGAACAGCACGACCTGGTACTGCGAGGGTTGCAGCGAGCTCAGCCGGTTCCAGTCGTTGGTCGCGGCGTAGTCGAAGTTGTGCTGTGAAGCGGTTTTCGGGAACCACTGGTTGGCTTCCTTGACGAAGCTGATGTGCGCCGCGTCGTAGGTCCCGTTGTAGAAGGCCAGCACCTTGAACGCGGGCGCCGCCTGTGCCGAAACCGGCGCCAACGCCAGTGCGAGACACGAAACGAACAGCAGAGCGAGCCGGACCACGAATTTCGTCATACCTCACCACCCATGCCGAATGTCTGTAAATTCATTGCTTGAATTAACACATGACACAGTGTCAGTGGTCTAGACCTGCGACGAAGACGGTTCCCGCTGACCGGCACCGGGCCACGATCGATAACCTGGAGATTATGGAACTGCGGGATATCGAGATCTTCCTGGCGCTGGCCGACGAACTGCATTTCGGCCGCACCGCGGAACGCCTGCACGTCTCGCAGGCACGGGTGAGCCAGACGATCAAACAGGTGGAACGCCGGATCGGCGCGCCACTGTTCGCCCGCACCAGCAGGCGGGTCCGGCTCACGCCGATCGGCGAACGGCTGCGGGACGACCTCGGCCCCGCCTACCGCGCACTCCACGAAGGCATCGACCGCGCCGTCGCGGCCGGGCGCGGGATCGGCGGCGTGCTGCGGCTGGGCTTCGAAGCACCCGGCGTCGCCGATCTGACCGAAGACCTGCTGGACCGCTTCCGGCAGCGCTACCCGGACACGGAACTGCTCATCCGCGAGGCCGATTTCGCCGACCCGGTCGCCATGCTGCGCTCGGGTGAGATCGACGTGCTGGTGACACTGCTCCCGGTCGACGAACCCGAACTGACGACCGGACCGGCCTTGCACACCGAACCGATGGTGCTCGCGGTGTCGTCGAAACACCCTTTCGCGCGACGGAAATCAGTCACCCTCGACGACCTCGCCCGCGACACCGTCCTTCGCGCGGCGCATCCGCCGGAGCCGTACTGGATCGAGGAGCCACGCCAGTGGCTGACACCGGCCGGTCACCCCGTGACGCGAGGCAAGCCCTTCGCGACGTTCCAGGAACTGCTCGCCGCGATCGCCACCGGCGCCGGCATCTGCCCGCTCGCCGCACACGCACAGGAGTACTTCAGCCACCCGCGAATCCGCTTCGTGCCCTTCGCCGGTTCACCCGACGTCGAGTGGGGCCTCGTCTGGCCGCGCTCCGCCGAGACAGCCCGCGTACAGGCCTTCGCGGCCGTCGCCTCCGCTTCGCACCCCTGACTCCCCCGCAATTCGTCATCTACTTGCGGTGAGACGGCGGAAAGAGAGCAAGGGACCTTTGCTATCGCCCCGCCCGCGCACCCCACGCCGCACGCCCCCCGAAGTACATGAAGGCCCCCTTCCTGTACCTAGGCGCAAGGAAGGGGGCCTTCATGTACTTCGTTAACTACCCGACGACCTTCTTCACCCAGTCCGCCTCGAGCTTCACGACCTGCCCGTTCGCGGTGACGGTCGGCGTGCCGAAGCCGGGTCCGTTGCCGAAGTCCTGCTGCAGCGCCGGATCCGTCGAGATCTTCTTGTACGCGTCCTGGATCTGCTGCTCGTAGGCGCCACCGTTGACCGCCATCGCGAAGGCCGGGTCGGTGATGCCGACGTCCTGGCCGAGCTTGATCAGCTGCGCCTTGTCGAACCCGCGTCCGCCTTCCTCCGGCTGGTCCTTGAACAGCGCGTCGTGGAAGGCGAGGAACTTGCCCGCGTCGGCCGCGGCGAGCGAGGCGTTGGCGGAGTCCAGCGAGTAGCCCGGCGGGTCGGAACGCTGGTTGAGCATCGGCAGCATGTGGTACCGGACCTGCAGGGTCCCGTTGTTCACCTGCTCCTCGATCTGGCCCTTGAACGACTCTTCGAACTGCTTGCAGACCGGGCACAGGAAGTCGGCGTAGATGTCGATGGTCTTCTTCGCGTCGGGCTTGCCGACGACCACGGCGGCCCCGTCACGCTTCTCCACGACACCGGGCGCCGAGGCGGTCGGCTGTGCCCCGATCACCTTGCCCTCGGTGCTGTCCTTGCTGGACGTCGTCCAGATCACGCCACCGATCACCAGCGCGGCGAGCACGACCACCGCGACGGTGATCGCGACGATCTTCTTCTTGTCGCCGCCCGCGACGCCCCTGGCCTGTGCCACCGAGCGCGACGCCGTCTGCTGCTGCTTGCGTTTCCGAGCGTTGCGCTCAGCTCCACCCACGATTATTCGTTCCCTTCAGCGATACCCACATAGTCGTCGTCGGCGGGGGCTTGAGAGTTCCCGAGCCAGCCGTCCACGGACAGCCAGGTCCGCGGCCGCACGATCAGCCAGACACCCAGTAGCGCGAACCCGAGGTCCCTGGCGATCTCCTGCGGATACCTCGTCTGATCCGCGGCGATCTGACCGCCACCGCCGAAGCAGCCGCAGTCGATGCTCAGCCCGCGCGCCCAGGATTGGGCGATCGCGGCGATGAGCACCGCGAGCATCAGCACCGACAGCACCGACACCCACCGGGTCACGAACCCGGCGAGCAGGAACAGGCCGAGCGCCAGTTCGACGAGCGGCATCCCGATCGCGACCGGGCGGACGAGCCCGTCCGGCAGGACATCGAAAGCCTGGACCGCGATGTAGGTCTGTCCCGGATCGCTGATCTTCAGCGCTCCGGAAACCAACCAGACGGCGGCCAGTCCGAGCCGGGCGAGTGTGCCCACGGCGTCGAGTACGACTTGGGGCGGTCTACGCACGGGCCTAGGCTAACCGTCGACCCTGAGAACAACGTGAGGCGGCGGACGGAGGCACCCGATGAGGGGACGCGGCCTGCTGGTGGCCTGCTTGATGCTGGTCACAATGGCGGCATGCTCCCAAGAGGCCGGTCCGTCGGATTCCCTCGTCGTACGCGCCGTCGGGTCCAACAAACTCACCATCGGCATCCGCTTCGACCAGCCAGGACTCTCCAAACGGACGATCGACGGCCGGTACGTCGGTTTCGACGTCGATGTGGCGAAGTACATCGCGAGTGAATTGGGTGTGGACGAGGATCACATCACCTGGCACGACAGCAAGCCCTCGTCCCGCGAGACGGACATTACGTCCGGGACCACGGATCTGATGGTGGCGACCTACTCGATCACCGAGAAACGCAAACAGATGGTCGCCTTCGCCGGGCCCTATTTCGACACCGGCCAGGATCTGCTCGTCCGCCTCCGGTCGACCGACATCACCGGTCCCGAGAACCTCAACGGCCGCAAGCTGTGCGCCGTGGGCGGCACCACCTCCGCCGAGCAGGTGCGCGACAAGTTCGCCCAGGCCGTCCAGCTCGTCGAGTACCCGCGCTATCAGGATTGCGTCACGGCCTTGCTCGCGGGACAGGTGGACGCGGTGACCACCGACGACGTCATCCTGGCCGGTTACGTGGCGCAGAACCCGGAGTTGCTGAGGGTCGTCGGCAAGCCGTTCTCGAAGGAGAAATACGGTGTCGGCCTGCGCAAGGACGACATCGAGGGCCGGGCCGCGGTGGCCAGGGCGATCCAGAAGATGATCTCGTCCGGGGAGTGGCTCGCATCGCTGAACCGCAACATCGGCCCGTCCGGTTACCGGATCCCGCCTCCGCCGCAGGTCACCGAGCAGTGACCCTTCCCGATCTGCCGGTTCGCGCCGTCCTGCCCGAACTCGAAGCCGCTCTCGGCGCGCACGGCACCGCGGTACTCGTCGCGCCCCCTGGCACCGGCAAGACCACCTTGGTGCCGCTCGCGCTGGACAACGGCGAAGGCCGGGTGATCGTCGCCGAACCGAGGCGCCTGGCTGCCCGCGCCGCGGCCGCACGGATGGCGTCCCTGCTGGGCGAACGGGTCGGTGAGACGGTCGGCTATTCGGTCCGCGGGGACCGGAAGGTGTCGTCTTCGACCCGGATCGAAGTGGTGACGTCGGGTTTGCTGGTCCGGCGGGTGCAGGGCGATCCCGAATTGACCGGGGTTTCGACCGTCCTGCTCGACGAATGCCACGAGCGGCATCTCGACGCGGACCTGTTGCTCGCGCTGTTGCTGGACGTGCGCGCCGGACTGCGGGACGACCTGCGCCTGCTCGCGACGTCCGCCACCGTGGCCTCCGGACGGCTGGCCACCCTGCTCGGGGACGCGCCGGTGATCACCGCGCACGCGAGGACTTATCCGGTGGACGTGTCGTACTCCCCGCCCGCACGCGGCGAACGGGTCGAGGCGACCGTGGCCCGAGTGATCCACAAAGCACTGTCCGAAGGGGACGGTGACGTGCTCGCTTTTCTGCCTGGCGCGGGCGAGATCGCCAGGGTGAGCGGTCTGCTCAGCGGCCTGGACGCCGATGTACTGCCCCTGCACGGACGGCTTTCCGCGGCGAGCCAGGACGACGCGTTGCGCCCACGCGCCCGCCGCCGGGTGGTGCTGTCGACGTCGGTCGCCGAGTCCAGCCTGACCGTTCCGGGCGTGCGCGCGGTGGTGGACTGCGGACTGTCCCGCGTGCCCCGAGTCGATCATCGGCGCGGCCTGCCTGGGCTGGCGACGGTCCGCGTTTCGGCCGCGGTCGCCGAGCAGCGCGCCGGCCGTGCCGGCCGCGAGGCGCCGGGACGTGCGTACCGGTGCTGGGCGGCGCACGAACAGGGTTCCCTGCCCGCCTACCCCGAACCCGAGATCCGGACGGCCGAACTGGCGCGGTTCGCCTTGGAGCTCGCGTGCTGGTCCACTCCGGACGGTTCCGCCCTCTCGTGGTGGGATCCGCCAGGCGAAGGCGCGCTGGCCGCCGGTCGCGCGTTGCTGACCACGCTCGGGGCGACCGCGGAAGACGGGACGGTCACCGAACGCGGCCGGAAAATGGCCGGGCTGGGCCTGCATCCGCGGCTGGCGAGGGCGTTGCTGGACGGCGCGGCGCGGACCAACGCGCGTTCGGCGGCCGAAGTCGTCGCACTGCTGGACAGCGGTGGCACGCTGACCGACCTCGAAGCCGAACTGCGGCGGGTGCGCGGCGACGAGCGCTGGAAGCGTGACGTGCGGCGGCTTTCCAAGCTGGTGCCCGACGGCGGCAAGGCCTCCGATCCGGCGCTGGTCGTGGCGCTGGCGCATCCCGAGCGGCTGGCACGACGGCGTTCCGCGGGGGCACCGGTGTACCTGATGGCCGGTGGGACGGCGGCCGAACTTCCGCGCGGCAGCGGACTGGCCGACGTCGAATGGCTGGCGGTGGCCGAAGCGACCAGGGATCCCGGCCGCGCGCAGGGCATCATCCGGCTGGCCGCGCCCGCGGACGAGGACCTCGCCGTCCGCGCGGCACCGAACCTGGTGTCCTCTGTGGACGAAGTGCACTGGTCTTCGGGTGACGTCGTGGCGCGTTCGGTGCGGCGGCTCGGGGCGATCGTGCTTGCGGAGAAACCGTTGCGCTCGCCCGCGCCGGACGCGATCCGCGCCGCACTGCTGGACGGCTTGCGCACCGAAGGTCTCGGCCTCCTGCGATGGTCGGAGGACGGGCGGCGACTGCGCGAACGGCTGGCGTTCCTGCATCGAGTGCTGGGCTCGCCTTGGCCCGCGGTCGATTCGACGACACTGTTGTCCACTTTGGACAGCTGGCTCGACCTCGGGACGGCGCGCCGACGGTCGGATCTGGCTTCGCTGGACGCGGGCGCCGCCCTGCGCGGACTGCTGCCCTGGCCCGAAGCGTCGCGTTTGGACGAACTGGCACCGGATCGGCTGGAGGTGCCGTCGGGTTCGCGGATCCGGGTCGACTACTCGGGCGAGCAGCCGGTGCTGGCCGTGAAACTGCAGGAGACCTTCGGCTGGCTCGCGACGCCGGAACTGGCGGGCGTTCCCGTCGTACTGCACCTGCTGTCACCCGCCGGACGGCCCGCCGCGGTCACCGCCGATCTGGAATCGTTCTGGCGCAACGGTTACGCGGCAGTGCGTGCCGATCTCCGCGGGCGCTATCCGAAGCATCCCTGGCCGGAAGACCCGCTGAACGCCGCGCCCACCCGGCGAACCACCCGGCGCGGCGGGAGCTGACCGCTCAGTCCATCAGCTGGTGCTGAGGCCGCGTCGGCAGTTGCGCCGCCAGCTCCTCGTCGTCCTCACGTTCGTTCAACCCCAGCTGCACCGCGCTCCGGATCTGCTCCCGGTTCTCCCGCACCACGTGCGCGAAGAACTCGTCGGTCCGCGGGTCGGTCAGCACTTCGAGGATCACGCGCATCGCGGTGTCGATCACCGAACGCACCACCTCGTCGTGGAACGGCAGCTTCGAAAGCCGTCCCGCCTGCGGATCGTTCTTGAGCTTCTCGGCGATGATCCCCCGCAGCAGCGACTGGTTCTCCCCGAGTGAGCGCGCGAGGTTCTGCGGATAGTTCCCGGTTTCCAGCACCTTCACGACCTCGTCGAGCACCGCGATCGTGATCGGCTTCTTGATCGCCAGCACGATCGGCCGCGAAAGCCGTTCGACCAGCCGCTGCGTGAACCGCTCCCCGAACGCGCGGTCCGCCGTACGGGCGAGCCGCACCAGCACCACGACGATCCGCAGCAGCCGGAACCCGCGCAGCGCCGGATGCGCGACGGGGATCATGCCGAGGATCTCGTACCAGTTGCGCAGCGGAAACCGCTTCTCCCAGCCTGCGCGCCGCCACCGCCACAGGAATTCCAGCGCGAAGATCCCGCACACCGTCGTGTCGATGATGAAGACACGATGCGCCGTCTCCTCCGAATGAGGGAAGAACATCACGTAGGCGAGGAGCCCGACGGAGAACACAGCGAGTACGAGCATCACCAGGTCGAGCGGATTCACGCGCCGTTGTTCGCGGGTGGTCATGGCGCCGATTGTGCCTTTCCGCGGTGACTCGTGCCGAGCGGCACCTGTCGAAAGTAAGGGATGGCCGATGACTTCAGGGCAATGCCCTCGGGTGTCCCCGCGTCGGAGGATTCAGGGACACGAAGGAGGACGCGGATGATCACGCTTCGAGGACTCACGAAGCGCTATGGCGAGAAGACGGTGGTCGACGGGCTGACGTTCGCCGTCGAGCCGGGCAAGGTGACCGGTTTCCTCGGTCCCAACGGCGCGGGCAAGTCGACGACCATGCGGATGACGCTCGGCCTCGACTCGCCGAGCGCGGGTGAGGTCCGGATCGGCGGCAAGACGTACGCGGACCTGCGGTATCCGCTGCGCGAGGTCGGCGCGCTGCTCGAAGCCAAAGCGCTGCACCCGGGGCGGAGCGCGGGCAAGCACCTCCTCGCCATGGCGCGCAGCAACGGGATCCCGGCGAGCCGGGTGGACGAGGTGCTCGCGACGGTCGGCCTCACCGACGTCGCGGGCAAACGAGCCGGGACGTTCTCACTCGGCATGGGGCAGCGGCTCGGGATCGCCGGCGCGCTGCTGGGCGACCCGGGTGTGCTGATGTTCGACGAACCGGTCAACGGCCTCGACCCCGACGGCGTCCGCTGGGTGCGGCAGCTGATGCGCTCGCTCGCGGAAGAGGGCCGCACGGTTTTCGTGTCGAGCCATCTGATGAGCGAGATGCAGCTGACCGCCGACATGCTGGTCGTCATCGGCAAGGGAAAACTGCTCGCCGACGCACCGGTCGACGAGTTCATCGCGGGCAATTCGCGGACGTCGGTCGCGGTGCGGGTGCCCGCTCCCGCCGACCTGCGCACACTCGAACAGCGACTGCGCGCGCTCGGCGCGACCACGGAATCCGATCGGGACGAACTGATCGTGCACGATCTGCCCGTGCACCTCGTCGGCGACGCGGTGCACGAACTCGGGATCCGCGTGCACGGGCTGGCCGAACGGACCGCGTCACTGGAACAGGCGTACATGGAACTGACCGCTTCTTCGGTCGAATACGGAACGGGAGTCGCGGCATGAAGTCACTCATGGTCCTGGTGGCGGTGATCGCCGGCCTGCTGGGGGTGCCGGCGGCCGCGTCGGCGGCACCGCAACTGTCGTTGCCCGCGCCGGGTGGCCCGCTCCCGATCGGACTGCGCACACTGCACCTCACTGATCAGGGGAGAGCCGACCCCTGGGTGCCCGAAAAGCGGCGCGAACTGATGGTCAACGTCTGGTACCCGGCGGTTCCGCTCGGACGCTCGCCGCTGTACATGACCAAGGCCGAATCCGCGGCGGCCGTCGCCGGGCGGAAACTCGACCTGCCGCCGGACACGCTGAGCAAGGTGCGGGTCCACTCCCGCGAGAACGCGCCCGCCCTGCCCGGACGACGTCCGCTGGTGCTGCTTTCGCCGGGCGCGGGCAACAACCGGATCACCCTGACCTCGGTGGCCGAACACCTTGCCGCACAAGGTTTCGTGGTCGCCGGGATCGATCACGCCTATGAGGCCTGGGCAACGGAGTTCCCCGACGGGCTGCGCCAGTGTGTCGCTTGTGGACGGTCAGATGACCCTTGGCCCGCCGCGATCGCGAACCGCGCGATCGACACGACGTTCGTCGTCGACACCCTGCTGAAGGACCGGCGCTGGTCGATCGACGCCACGAAGATCGGGATGGCCGGTCACTCGGCCGGGGGTTCGGCGACCGCCACCGCGATGGCCGCCGACCGGCGGATCAAGGCGGGCGTGAACGTCGACGGCCCGTTCTTCGGCATCACTTCCCTCGACCGGCCGTTCCTGCTGCTGACCAGCCCGACCGGCGAAAAGTACTACCGCACGTCCTGGAACGAGACCTGGCCGCGGCTCACCGGGCCGAAGGAACAGGACCTCGTGGAGGACAGCGGCCATTCGTCGGTGACCGACGCGGCGATCCTGGTCGACCAGCTGGGGTTGCGGCCGCACGTCCCGCCGGCCGAGGTCGAGAACCAGTACGGCTCGATCGATTCGTGGAAGGCGCTGGACTTCTTCCGTGACCGGCTGACCGGCTTCTTCAAGCAGTGGAGCGCACGATGAACACGATCTCTTCGGAATGGACCAAGTTCTGGTCGGTCCGGTCCACCTGGTGGTGCCTGATCAGCGGACTTTTCCTGATGCTCGCCTACTCCGGCGCGCTGGGCCTGGCCGCGAACGCCGGCGTCGAACGCTCGATGGCTCCGCACGCCGTCGTGGCCGGAGCGGCGTTCTATCTCACGCAGTTCGCCGTGGTCGCGCTGGCGACGCTGTTCATCACGAGCGAGTACGCCAGCGGCAGTATCCGCTCGACCCTGCAGTGGGTCCCGGTGCGGAACCGGGTCCTCGCCGCGAAATCGGCCGTCCTGCTGCCGGTGCTGTTCGGCTACGGCGTCCTGAACACCCTCGCCGGCGTGGCGATCTCGGCGCCGCTGATCCCCGACCGGGACTCCTCGGTGGGCGACATACTCGCGACCTCGGCGGGCATGGGCGGCTACTTCGCGCTGCTGGGCCTGCTCTGCCTCGGCCTCGGGACGGCGCTGCGGAGCACCGCGGGGACGATCGTGACGGTCTTCGTGCTGCTGGTGATGATCCCGATGTTCGCCGGTTCGCTGGGCGGGGAAGACATCGTGAACTACTTCCCCGGCTTCGCGGGCGTCAACGCGATGGTGACCTCCGGCCAGCCGAACCCGATCTTCGGCGGCGTCGCGCCCTACGCGCCTTGGGTCGGCATCGCGCTCTGTATGGCGTGGGCGGCGGCCGGTCTCGTCACGGGTTCCACTGTGCTGCGGCGGCGCGACGCCTGAGGGAGAGCAAGGGACCTTTGCTCTCGCTTGAGCGCCCAGGCACGTCGCGAAAGCCACTTTCAGGACGCCTGACGTCCTGAAAGTGGCTTTCGCGACGCTCCCGCTCCAGGATCGACGAGCCGGTGCCTCAAGGTCGCCGCACCCCTGCCCGGCCAAGTGGTAGCAAAGGTCCCTTGCTCTCTTTCCACAGGTCAGCGCGGCGACCGTGTGGATTTCTGGTCATCCAACGCACCAAAATCCACACGGTCAGTACGCACCGCTACGCGGAGTACAGGGTGTGTGGATATAGGGACACTCAACGTCCCTATATCCACACACCCCCGCCCGCCGAGGGGCGCGATACCAAAGGTCCCTTGCTCCCAAAGCCACAAACCCACAGGTCAGAGCCCCGGCGATAGCAAAGGTCCCCCGCTACCCCGCCACCCCGAGCCCCGCCAAAACCTCCCGCGCCCCTCGCGTCAGCTCCTCCAGACCGGGCGGCCGCAGCGAGCCGGTCCCGGCCAGCGCGTCGAAGACCGTCCCCTCCAGCCACGCGACGAGCACCCGCGCGTGCCGCTCCGGCTCCGCCGATCCGCATCCGGCGAGCACCTCGGCGCATCGCCGCCGGATGACCAGTCCCCCGCGGTCGTAGGCCTCGCGCAGCTCCGGCCGCCGCGTCGCCTCCAGCGCGAATTCGTACCGCGCGAGCATCCGCGTCCGCCCGTTCGTGATCGCCGCGTGGGCGAACCCCGCCACGTACTCGGCCAGCCGTCCGGGCGGCGGATCGAGGGTGACCTCGTCGAGTTCGACCATCCGCGAGATCGCCAGCTCCAGCAGCGCCGCCCGCGTCCGCGCGTAATACGAGGTCGAGCCCGGCGGCAGCCCGGCGAACCGGTCGACGGCGCGATGAGTCAGCCCCCGCATCCCTTCGGCCGCGATCACCTCGATGGCCGCGTCCCCGATCGTCGCCTTTCGCACTCTACAAGTGTAGTAGTACTCTACAAATGTAGAGGAGGTCGACATGCGCAAAGCGATCGTGATCGGCGGAGGAATCGGCGGACTGAGTGCCGCCATCGGGTTGCACGGCATCGGCTGGGAGGTCACCGTCCTCGAACAGGCGCCGGAGCTCACCGCCGTCGGCGCCGGCATCTCCCTGTGGCCGAACGCCCTGCGCTCACTCGAAACACTGGGCGTCCACCCCCGCACCCTGAGGGAACAAGCGTCCGGCGGTCTCCACGACCGCGAAGGCCGCCGCATCACCCGTTGGGACGGCGAAGCGTTCCGCCGTCATCACGGCCGTCCGCTCGCCGCCATCCACCGCGCGGACCTCATCGGCGCTCTCCGCGACGCGCTCCCCGACGAGTGCGTCCGCACCGGCGTCGAGGTCACGAGCCTCGACGATCTCGACGCCGACGTCATCATCGCCGCCGACGGGATCCACAGCACCGCCCGCGAACAACTCTGGCCACAGCATCCCGAACCGGTCTACAGCGGCAGCACGGCCTTCCGCGCGGTGACCGCCCTCCCTCACCCCACAGAACTCAGCACGAGCTGGGACGACGGCGCCGAGATCGGCGTCATCCCGCTGCACGACGGCCGCGTCTACTGGTGGGCGAGCTACGTCGCCGAAGCGGGCATCCGCTACGAGGACCCGAAGGCGTATCTACGGAACCGCTTCGGCGGCTGGCACGAGCCCATTCCCGAGCTCATCGACGCGACGACGCCGGAGACGCTGCTCCACCACGATCTCCACCTGCTCGGCACTCCCCTGCCGACGTACGTCAAAGGCCGCGTCGCGCTCCTCGGCGACGCGGCGCACGCGATGCCGCCGTTCCTCGGCCAAGGCGGCTGCCAGGCGATCGAAGACGCCGTCGTCCTCGCCGCCGCGCTGAGCACCACCGAAGACATCGACGCGGCACTGAAGAGGTACGACGAACAGCGCCGCCCACGCACCCAAGCGGTCGTCAGATCCTCGGTGCAGGCGGGAAAAATGGGCCCACAGTTGAGGAACCCGCTCGCCGTGGCCGTCCGCAACGGTGTGTTCCGCCTGCTGCCCGGCGCGCTCACCGCCCGCATCGGTGCCGGGGTCAGCGGCTGGACGCCTCCGGTTCCCCGCCGACCAGCCCCGCCTCGTACGCGGTGATCGCGGCCTGCACGCGGTTCCGCGCGCCGAGCCGGTTGAGGATGGTGCTCACGTAGGCCTTGACCGTGCCCTCGACCACGAACAGCTTGGCCGCGATGTCCGCATTGGACAGACCGGAACCCAGCAGCGCCAGCACTTCCTGTTCACGCGGGGTCAGCTTGCCGATCAGCGCCCGCGCCTCTTCGGCGCGGGACACCTGGTTGCCGGAGAAGCGCGCGATGACCCGCTGCGCGACCTTCGGCGAAAGGAACGCCGCACCGCCCGCGACCGCGTGGATCCCGGACAGCAGTTCGCGCGGATCACCGGATTTCAACAGGAAACCGCTCGCGCCGAGGCCCAGCGCACGCTCGATGTAGGCGTCCTCGCCGAACGTGGTCAGCATGATCACGCCGATCTCGGGCAGCAGCCGCCGGATCTCCTCGGCCGCCTTGAGCCCGTCCATGACCGGCATCCGGATGTCGAGGAGGACGACGTCAGGCCTGGTCGCGCGCGCCTGCTCGACCGCGGCACGGCCGTCCTCGGCTTCCGCGACCACTTCGATCCCGGCGTCCGCGGCCAGAATCGCCGACACACCGGCGCGGATCATCGCCTCGTCATCGGCCAGCACCACCCGGATCATCCGGGTTCCCCCTTTGCTCGTCTTCGGTGATCATGTCCTTCGCCACGAGTTTCCCCTCGGCGAAGCACAGCCGGTAGGCCTCGTAGTTCAAGTTGAACACGGTGCGCTCGGTGCCGTAGTACTCGCATGTCGCCCCCGCGGGCACCGGGGGCTCCACCACGCGCGGCCGGGCGATCCGCTGGCCGCCGGGCAGCACGGCCGCGATCTCCGCCCGCGACTGGCCGATCCGGATCCGGTCGTAGTCGCCACCGGCGAGTACGGAGCCGTACCACTGGACGAGGAACACCACCCCGCTGATCCCGACCACCAGGCCGAACAGCCCGATCGGCACGACGACCGCCTGGATCAGGCTGCGCCGGACGTCACGGCGGGCACGTTCCAGTTCCCTGGCCGACAAGGACTGCCCGACCTCGGCGTCCATCGCCGCCTGGCTCTCCGGGGATTCCTCCGACGGCGCCGCGTCGTGCGGCAAGGTCGCGCTGACCTCGAATCCGCCTTCGTGCGGTCCTGCCCGGAGGGTCCCGCCGACCAGCCGGACCCGCTCGCGCAGGCCGATCAGCCCGCGCCTGCCCGAAGCCCGGCCCGGCAACGGCCCCGCGGGCGGCGCGGCATTGGTGACCACGACGTCCGTCCGCCCCGCCGACCGCACGACCCGGACGGTGACGGCGGCACCCGGCGCGTGTTTCACCACGTTCGTGACCGATTCCTGGACCACGCGATACGCGGCGCGGTCGACCATCTGCGGTTCATCGTCGAACGGTGCGTCCACAGAGGACTCGATCAGCACGCCGGAGGCCCTGGTCCGGTCGAGCAGTTCGTCGATGCTCTCGTGCACCGGCTCGGTCGGCGCGTCGTCCTCACGCAGGACCCCGATGATCTCGCGCAGCCGCTCGGTCGCCGTCGCGGCGCTCTGTCGCAGGTCACCTGCGGCCTGCCGCTGCTGCTCGTCGAGCCCACCCGCGACCTCCAGCGCCGCCGCGCGCACCGCGATGAGGCTCAGCTCGTGGCCCAGCGAGTCGTGCATGTCGCTGGCGATCCTCGTCCGTTCACGCAGCCGTGCGCGGTCGGCGATGAGCCGCTGACGGCTCTCCATCTCCTCGGCGCGGCGCCAGCCGTCACGCGCCATGTCCTCGCGTTGCCGGATGTAGCGGCCCAGCAGCCACGGCGTCACCGACGCGAAGACCAGGATGCCGAGCAACGCGCCCCAGGCCGAGAAGCCGTCCTCGCTCCACAGCAGCGCCACCGGGACCGCGATCACGGAAACGATCGTGAAAAGGCGCAACATCGGCTTCGCGACCGGCTGCCGGTAGCCGGCGAGATAACTCACCGCGACGAGAAGGAAGCCTTCCCAGATCGGCACCCGGCCACCGAAGCTGCCCAGCACGATGAAGCTCGCGATCATGGCGATGGCGAGCGAGACCAGCGGGTACCGGCGCGACACCGCGATCGCGGCCGTGGTCGCGGTGAGCCCGAAGAGCAGCTCCCAGTGCTTCGTGCTGGATCCGGCGTCGATGGTCACCCAGCCACAGAGCCCGAGCCACAGCGCGACGTCCATGATCAGCCGCCGCCCGCGCCGCACGGGCTCCTCTCCGTCCATCACAGACCTGGACGCTACAAGCCGTGGCGAGCTGTCCGCCATGGACGAAAGTAAAGGTCCCCTGCTTTCCCGGTCCGATGAGGCATGATGATCCACCATGGCCGAGCGCACACTCACCGGTCAGCTAGGCTGTCCTGTCCCGGCAGGCATCGAAGCGCTGGCCGACAACGAGAAGCAGGACCTCTCCGACGCGCTGCGCGACGCGCGCCACCGTCAGGCCAAGGCCTTGGCCGAAGCGGGCGAAGAGGGCCTGAAGTACGTACCCGCGCTTCTGCGGGGCACCGTTCGCAAGGTGGTGGGCCTGTGACCACCGAAAACTTCGCCTCGCGGGCGGAGATCCTCAAACTCGCCCGCGTCCTGGGCACCACTCCCGAGCGACTCGCTTACCTGGAGAAGGTGGACGCCGCCGAACTCCAGGCGTTCCGCGAGCAGGTCACGGACACGCTGTTCGACGCCAACCGCGCCGCCCTCGAGCGGATGGCGATGGCGAGCAAGCTCGTCCCGAGCCCGATCCTCGCGAAGATCGCCGAGAAGGTCTTCGGCCCGCTTCTGTGCGCGCGGATCGCCGGACTGGTGGACGTCTCCCGGGGCGTCGATGTCGCGAAGCGGCTGAAGCCGCCCTTCCTGGCCGACGTCGCGGCCGAACTGGACCCGCGCCGCGCGAGCGCGATCATCGGGCGGATCCCGCTCGACACCGTGGTCGCGGTCGCCGGTGAACTCGTGCGCCGCGAGGACTGGATCACCGTCGGCCGGTTCGTCGGCCACCTGCCCGATCCGACGGTGCGCAGGGCACTCGACGTCATCGGCGACGAGGCACTGATCCGGATCGCGTTCGTCCTCGACGACAAGAACCGGATCGATCACGTCCTCGGGCTGCTCTCCGAAGCCCGGTTCCGCGGCCTGCTGGGGGTCGCGGCCGCCGACGAGGACCTGTGGCCGCCGGTGCTCGACCTGCTCACCCACCTGAGCGAGAAGCGGGTCGAGCAGTGGTCCCACCTGCTCGGCGAACTCCCGCCCGCGCTACGCCTGCGCGTCGAGGAAACCCTCGGCCGAGCGTCCTGACCTCAGCGGGGGAGCAAGGGACCTTTGCTATCACTTTGAAGCGAAACCGCTGGTCAGAAGCCTCCCGCGCCGCCAAACAGCAGCCGTCAGCGGCACCCCTGGCCGATACGCGAGGTGCGTGACCGAAGGCGCTTCGAGCACCTGAAGGTCCGCCCGCGCGCCGGGCCGGATCACCCCGACGTCGTCCCTCCGCAGCGCCCGGGCGCCGCCCGCCGTCGCCGACCAGACGGCCTCCTCGATCGTCATCCGCATCTGCAGCACCGCGGTCGTGACGCAGAACGCCATCGAGGTCGTGTACGAGCTGCCCGGGTTCGCGTTGCTCGCCAGCGCGACCGTCGCCCCCGCGTCCAGGAGCCGCCGCGCCGGCGCCAGCGGCTGCCGGGTCGACAGGTCACACGCCGGCAGAAGCGTCGCGACAGTGTCCGAAGCAGCGAGAGCCTCGACGTCCGCTTCGCTCAGGTACGTGCAGTGGTCGACACTCGCGGCCCCCAGCTCGACGGCGAGCCGCACCCCCGGCCCCTCCCCCAGCTGGTTCCCGTGCACCCGCAGCCCGAGCCCGCGTTCCCGCGCCGCCTTCAGCACCCGCGCGGACTGCGCCTCGTCGAAAGCGCCGGTCTCGCAGAACACGTCCGCCCATCGCACGAGCGGTGCCACCGCGTCGAGCATGTCGCCGCACACCAGGTCCACATAGGACTCCGCGTCCGCGCCCGGCGGCACCAGATGCGCGCCGAGGAAGGTGACCTCGTCGGCCACGTCGGCGGCGATCCGCGCCGAGCGCACCTCGTCTTCGACGTTGAGCCCGTATCCGGTCTTCGTCTCCAGACACGTCGTGCCCTGCTTCGCCGCTTCGTCGACGTGGCGCCGCAGGTTCGCCGCAAGCTGCTCGTCGGAGGCCGATCGCGTCGCGTCGACGGTGACCGCGATCCCTCCGGCGCTGTACGCCTTCCCTGCCATCCGCGCCTCGAACTCGGCCGTCCGGTCCCCGGCGAACACGAGGTGCGTGTGGCTGTCCACCCACCCGGGCAGCACAGCGCGGCCGTCGACGTCGACCCGCTCGTCCGCGTCGGGCGCGTCCGCCGCCGAACCGGCCCAGGCGATCGTCTCGCCCTCGACGATGACGGCCGCGTCGCGGAGTTCGCCCAGCTCGGCGTCGTTCGTGGTGAGCTCGCCGATACCCGTGATCAGGACTGCCACAATGCCTCGATCTCCTTGGCCAAGACCGTTTCCGGCCGGTCGATCAGCTGATGCGCGCCATCGCGGACGATCTCACGCCCGGCGACGACGACATCCCGGACGTCCGCGCCGGAGGCGGCGAAGACCACCCCGGACGGCTCGATCCCCGCGGTCCGCACCGACCCGAGGCCGACCGTGACCAGGTCCGCGCCCGCGCCCGGAGCCAGCGCACCGACCTCGTCCCAGCCGATCGCGCCGTGATCCGCCGCCGCCGCGAGCAGTTCCTCCGCGGTGAACCGGCCGCGCTTCTCGCTGGCGAGCCGCTCGTTCAGTTCCAGCGCCCTGGTCTCCTCGAACGCGTCGACGACCGCGTTGCTGTCGCTGCCGAGCGACAGCCGCACGCCCGCGTCCAGCAACGTCCGCGCGGGACCGATGCCGTCGCCGAGATCCCGTTCGGTCGTCGGGCAGAAGCAGGCACGACTCCGCGCCGCGCCGAGTTGCTTGATGTCGAGCGGCGTCAGATGCGTCGCGTGCACCGCGGTGAGCCGCTCGCCGAGCACTCCGTGGTCGTGAAGCAGCCCTGTCGGCGTCCGGCCATAGGCCGCCAGGCACTGCTCGTTCTCGGCCCGCTGCTCGGAGAGGTGGATGTGCAGCGGCCCGGCCCCACGATCCACTTCGGACAGTTGATCTTCGGGAACGGCACGCACCGAATGGATCGCGCCACCCACGCGGAACGTCTCATCTTCCCGCAGCTCGCCGACCCGCCGTGCCCAGTGCGCCGCGGAACCGTCGGAGAACCGCTGCTGCACCTCGTCGGGTTCGACGCCGATCCCACCCGCGAGATAACACGTGTCGAGCAACGTCAGCCGGATCCCGGCATCCCTGGCGGCCTGCCGCAACGCCTCGCCCATCGCGTTCGGCTCGGCGTAAGGCTTTCCGCCCGGCGCGTGATGAAGGTAGTGGAACTCGCCGACACTCGTGTACCCGGCCAGCACCATCTCGGCGTAGACACCGCGCGCCAGCCGGTGGTACGAGTCCGGATCGAGCCGCGACGCGAGCGAGTACATCCGCTCGCGCCACGTCCAGAAGGTCCCGCGGTCATGGTGCGTCCGGCCGCGCAGCGCACGGTGGAACGCGTGCGAATGCCCGTTGGCGAAGCCCGGCAGGGTCAGTCCACTCAGGACAGTTCCTTCGCGAGGCGCGTTCGCCGTCACGGAAACGATCGTCCCGCCGTCGACCTCGATCCGCACGGCATCGGCGATCCCGTCCGGCAGCCAGGCCCGTTCACACCAATATGTCGTCATGTCGACAGTTTCTCCAGGACTTCCGCGAGCGCGCGGGCACCGTGGTCGACGTCCGCCGCCTCGGAGAACTCCTCCGGGGAATGGCTGATCCCGGTCGGATTGCGCACGTAGAGCATCCCGGACGGGACGAATCCGGCGAGGATCGCGGCGTCGTGCCCGGCGCCGGTCGGCAGCTCCGGCGGTCCGCCGAGCCAGGTGCTCAGGTCACGACGCAGCGCGTCGTCGAAGACCACGTCGTCCGAGTACGACTCCCTGGTGACCTCGACGCGGCAGCCTTCCTGCCCGGCCACCTCTTCGGCCAGTTTCGCGATCTCCGCGACCAGTTCGGGCGTGTCCGGGCCCGGTACCCGCGCGTCCAACCACAGGTCCACAGTGGACGCGATGACGTTGGTGCCGCCCGGCACCGGCACGAGCCTGCCGACGGTGGCCCTGGCGTCGGCGGTCGCCTTCGCCAGTTTCCGCACGGCGAGGACGGTCTCGGCCGCCGGGATCATCGGGTCACGACGATCACCGATCAGCGTCGCCCCGGCATGGTTTCCCTGTCCATGGAAGGAGAATCGCCATCGGCCGTGGGCGATCACCGTAGTGCCGACGGCGACGGGCGAACCGAGGTCGATCAGCCCGCGACCCTGTTCGACGTGCAGTTCGAGGAACCGCCCGATCAGGCCGAGTCGCTCGGAGTCCCGGCCGACCCGATCGGGATCGAGGCCGGATTTCGCCGCCGCTTCGGCGAACGTGACGCCGTCCGGATCACGCAGGCCGCGCGCCTTGTCCGCGTCGATGGTCCCGGTCAGCAGCCGCGAGCCGAGGCACGGCACGCCGAAACGGCCGCCCTCCTCTTCCGCGAAGACCACGACGGCGAACGGTTTGGCGGGTCGGAATCCCTTGGCCTGCAAGATTTCCACCGCGTCGAGTGCGCTCGCGACGCCGAGCGGACCGTCGAAGGCGCCACCACCGGGCACCGAATCGAGGTGACTCCCGGTGACGACGGCGTCCGGCCCGGGGGTGCCCCACCAGGCCCAGATGTTGCCGTTGCGATCGGTCTCGACACCCAGCCCCAGCCGTCCCGCGCGCTCGACGAACCACGCGCGCAGTTCGGTTTCGGCCGCGTCGAAGGCGTGGCGGGAGTAGCCGCCGCGCTTCGGGTCGCGGCCGACGTCCGAGATCTCCTCCAGCAGCGAGGACGCGGTCACTCGGCGTCCCGCATCGGCACGCGCACGCCGCGCTCGTCGGCGACGTCGGCGGCGCGGTCGTATCCCGCGTCGACGTGCCGGATGACGCCCATGCCCGGGTCGTTGGTGAGCACGCGTTCGAGTTTCTGCGCGGCCAGCAGGGTTCCGTCGGCCACGCTGACCTGGCCGGCGTGGATCGAGCGGCCCATACCGACGCCGCCGCCGTGGTGGATCGACACCCAGCTGGCACCCGACGAGGTGTTGACCAGCGCGTTCAGCAACGGCCAGTCGGCGATCGCGTCGGAACCGTCGGCCATGCCCTCGGTCTCGCGGTACGGCGAGGCGACACTGCCCGAGTCGAGGTGGTCACGGCCGATGACGACCGGCGCCTTCAGCTCGCCGCTGGCGACCATCTCGTTGAACCGCAGCCCCGCGAGGTGCCGCTCGCCGTAGCCGAGCCAGCAGATCCGCGCCGGCAGCCCCTGGAAGGCGACGCGTTCGCCTGCCAGCTTGAGCCAGCGTGCGAGGGATTCGTTCTCCGGGAACAGTTCCAGCATCGCGCGGTCGGTCGCCGCGATGTCCTCGGGGTCACCCGACAACGCCGCCCAGCGGAACGGGCCGTTGCCCTCGCAGAACAGCGGGCGGATGTAGGCGGGCACGAACCCGGGGAAGTCGAACGCCCGCTCGCAGCCGCCGAGTTTCGCCTCGCCGCGCAGGGAGTTGCCGTAGTCGAAGACCTCGGCGCCCTTGTCGAGGAAGCCGAGCATCGCCTCCACGTGCTCCGCCATCGACTCGCGGGCGCGCTCGGTGAACTCGTCGGGCTTCTTGTCCGCGTAGTCCTGCCACTCGTCGACGCCGATACCCTTGGGCAGGTAGGAAAGCGGGTCGTGCGCGGAAGTCTGGTCGGTGACGATGTCGACCTCGACGCCGCGGCGCAGCAGTTCGGGCAGCACCTCGGCGGCGTTGCCGACCACGCCGACGGACAGCGCGCGCTTCTCCTTCTTCGCGGCCTCCACCCGGCGGATCGCGTCGTCGAGGTCGTCGGCGACCTCGTCGAGGTAGCGGGTCTCGACGCGGCGGTGGGCACGCTGCGGGTCGCATTCGATGACGAGTGCGACGCCGTCGTTCATCGTGACCGCGAGCGGCTGCGCGCCACCCATGCCGCCGAGGCCGGCGGTGACGGTGAGCGTGCCCTTGAGGGTGCCCCCGAACCGCTTCTTCGCGACGGCGGCGAAGGTCTCGTAGGTGCCCTGCAGGATTCCCTGCGTGCCGATGTAGATCCAGGACCCCGCGGTCATCTGGCCGTACATGGTCAGGCCCTGCGCCTCCAGGCGGCGGAACTCCGGCCAGGTCGCCCAGTCGCCGACGAGGTTGGAGTTCGCGATGAGCACTCGCGGTGCCCATTCGTGCGTGCGGAACACGCCGACCGGCTTACCGGACTGGACGAGCAGCGTCTCGTCCTGCTCCAAACCGGTCAGCTCGCGGGTGATCGCGTCGAAGCTGGCCCAGTTGCGGGCGGCCTTGCCGGTGCCGCCGTAGACGACCAGGTCTTCGGGGCGCTCGGCGACCTCCGGGTCGAGGTTGTTGTGGAACATCCGCAGCGCGGCTTCGGTCTGCCAGTTCTTCGCGGTGAGCGTGGTGCCTCGGGCGGCACGGACCGTGCGGGTCATGGGCTCAGACCTCCAGTTGGGCCGCGGCGAGGACGGCACCCGACGCGACGAGTTCTTCGGCGGCGGCGATCTCCGGCGCCAGATGACGGTCGGGGCCGGGGCCCTCGACCTTGGTGCGGACGAGATCCCGGACCCGGCCGGTGACCGGCGACGGGAGCAGGGGCGCGCGCATGTCGAGTGCCCGCGCGGCGGTGAGCAGTTCGATGGCGAGAACGGTGTTGAGCCCCTCGACGGCCTTGCGCAGCTTGCGCGCGGCGGACCAGCCCATGGAGACGTGGTCCTCCTGCATGGCGCTGCTCGGGATCGAATCGACCGACGCCGGCACCGCGAGACGCTTGAGTTCGCTGACGATGGCCGCCTGCGTGTACTGGGCGATCATGTGGCCCGAATCGACGCCGGGGTCGAACGCGAGGAACGGCGGCAGGCCGTGCGAGCGGGCCTTGTCGAGCATCCGATCGGTGCGGCGCTCGGCGATACTGGCGACGTCCGCGAGCGGGATGGCGAGGAAGTCGAGCACGTACGCGACCGGGGCGCCGTGGAAATTACCGTTCGACTCGACGCGGCCGTCGGACAGCACGACCGGGTTGTCGACCGCGGAGTGAAGCTCACGCTCAGCGACGAGTTCGGCGTGCGTAAGGCTGTCGCGTGCGCCGCCGTGCACCTGGGGCGCGCAGCGGAGGGAGTACGCGTCCTGGACGCGGTTGCAGTCCGGACCGCGGTGACTCTCGACGATCTTCGAGTCCTGAAGCGCCGTCCACATCCGCTGGGCGCTCCGTGCCTGTCCGGGGTGCGGACGCAGCGCCTGGAGATCGGCGGCGAAGGCGCGATCGGTACCGAGGAGCGCCTCGACGCTCATCGCCGCGGTGATGTCGGCGGTGTCGAGAAGCTTGCGCAGATCGGCCGCGGCGAGCAGGAGCATGCCGAGCATGCCGTCGGTCCCGTTCGTGAGGGCGAGGCCCTCCTTCTCCGCGAGAACAACCGGCTCGATGCCAGCGTGCTTCAGCGCGACGCTTGCCTGGACGACTTCGCCGTTGTACTCGACTTCGCCCTCTCCCATCAGCGCGAGCGCGACGGCGGCGAGAGGCGCGAGGTCACCGGAGCAGCCGAGAGAGCCGTACTCGTGGACGAGCGGGGTGATCCCGGCGTTGAGCAGGGCCGCAAGCGCTTGCGCGGTCTGCGGCCGGATACCGGTGTACCCACTGGCGAGAGTGCGGAGACGCAGCAACATCAGCGCGCGCACGACCTCGGTCTCCACGACCGGCCCCGCGCCGGCCGCGTGCGACCGGATCAGCGACCGCTGCAGGGCGGTGCGGCGCTCGAGCGGGATATGCCTGGTCGCGAGCGCCCCGAAGCCCGTCGAAACGCCGTACGTCGGCGTCTCGGCGTGGGCGAGGTCGTCGATGTGCTGACGCGTCGCGGCGAGGTTCTTCTCGGCCGCTTCGCTGACCGCGACGGGCGAGTGGTCACGGGCGACCGCGACGACCTGTTCGGGCCGAAGCGGTTCGGAGCCCAGAAGTACGGTTTCCGGCATAGCCCCATTGGACAACGCCATGCCCGCTGGTGGGCGGCCCCAACCGGTGGTTGTGTCTGGTATCCAAGACGCACGGCGATAGCAAGGGTCCCTTGCTATCGCGGGCGACGGAGGTGTGTGGATATAGGGACGTTGAGTGTCCCTATATCCACACACCCTGCACTCCGCGTAGCGGTGCGTACTGACCGTGTGGATTTTGGTGCGTTGGATGACCAGAAATCCACACGGTCACCTGCGGAAAGAGAGCAAGGGACCTTTGCTACCGCTTCTCTCAACATTGAGAGAAGTGATAGCAAAGGTCCCTTGCTACCGCACCGAGCAAAACAGGAGGTCAGCATGGGTGAGAGCAGCGAAGTACCGGCTCTGCGACGCGGCCTCGGCATCCTTCGGACCCTGGCCGCCCGGCCGGGTCCGGTGTCGGCGGCCGCGATCGCGCGCGAACTCGGCCTCCCGCGTTCGACGACGTATCACCTGCTCGCCGAACTGGAGGCCGCCGGTTTCGTGGCACACTTGCCCGCCGAGCGCCGGTACGGCCTCGGCATCGCCGCGTTCGAGCTCGGCTCGGCCTACCTGCGGCACGATCCGCTGGAACGGCTCGCGGTCCCGCTGCTGCGCAAACTCGCCGACCGGGTCGGCCACACCGCGCATCTCGGCGTGCTGCACGGCAACGAGTCGCTCTACCTGGTCAAAGAACGCCCCACGCGCCCGGAAACCCTGGTCACCGAGGTCGGCGTCCGGCTGCCCGGGCAGCTCACGGCGTCGGGCAGGGCGATACTGCGGCACCTGCCGTCGCCGCACGTACGCGCGCTCTTCCCGGCCGCGTCGGCGTTCGTGCTGCGCACCGGTCGCGGCCCGCGCACCCTCGCCGAACTACGCCGAACGCTGAACGCGGAGGGCAGGCTCGGCTGGGCGGTCGAAGACGGTCACGTCACCGAAGGATTCGCCTCGGTGGCTTGCCCGGTCTTCGACCACGGCGGCCGGCCGATGGCCGCGATCAGCGTGACCCTCCGCCACCTCTGCCCGGGGACCGAGGGATGCGAGGAAACTTGGCCCGACCTCGCCGAAGAGGTCCGCCTGACCGCGGCCGAACTGACCACCCGGATCGGGGGTCAGGTGCGCTGAGCGTGCTTCTTCTGGACTCCCTCGAGCCCGAGCATCGCCAGTAGTTCGGCGCAGTCGAGTGCGTCCGAAGAGTGCCCGGCGACGGTCCTTGCGGCCCTGCCGTTCTGCACGGTGAGGCGGATTTCTTCTTCAGCCCGCACACCTGCCATGCGGCTCTGGTCTTCTGCGGGATCGGGACGACTGGAATGCCTAGCCCAGGTCATCTGCCACCTTCTTCCGGCCCTCCGGCGACACGGGGTCGGTTCGAAAGAGGGCCATGGTCGGACACTCAGCATGACATCCCACCCCGCGGCAGTTCCCGGCGCGGGTGAATTGAGACAAAAATGATCTAGTTTCCACTACTCTCCGTGATTCACAAAGGCCTCGAGTCGGGCCTTGAACGGCGCACCGGCGTCGGGTATCAAGTGGCCCATCCCCGCCACGACGGCACGGCTCGCGCGGGTCCTGTCAGCGATCGCGTCGGCGATGATCTCGTACTCCGGCCGATGATCACGAGCACCGGGAATCAGCTGAGGCCAACACATCCAGCGGCAATTCCCGCGTCATCCGGAGACCTCATCCCGGCCGGCGCACGAGCACCACGCCGGCGAGCGGAAAGAACGCCTTCAAGACTTCGCGAGGCCCTCCGGCGGTCCGGCGAGGAGCTTCCGCACCCCACGCGTCGACGACCTCGTCGCCCCGGACCACTCCGATCGCGGACGATTCGGCCACGGTGAGTGTCCGACAGATCTCAGGCCGTTGCGAGCAGCGTCCGCCCGATGTCCGCGAAGGCATCGTGTTGCGCCTCGGTTCCTCCCCGGTCGGGTCGGGGAGGCGGGTGCGATGAATTCTGGTAGTCCGTCCTGGGCGATCCAGAGCTTCCATTCGCTCTTGCGGATGAGTCGGCGGCGGGAGTTTCACCCGCCGCCACTCTCAGAGCGATCCGCTTCCGAGCTTTCGCCAACCACGACGCGATTGATCATCGCGGCGACATCCTTGAAGCTCAGAGCGGTTCTTCGCTCCAGTCTCCATCACCGCGGACAGGAAACCGGTCGCCGGAACGTGCACTGCCCCGGCGACCGGTACTCAAAGCTTCTCGCAGCTCTTCGCTGCCTGAAACTCTCCCTATCGTCAACGGCCACAAGCGCTAACCCCGTCGAAGAACACGCGAAGCAACTTTCAGCACTTCGCAGTCGGAAGCGGTCGATCAGGGGAGCGCGGTCACCCGCTGAGCCAGTGCCCGGTTCATCGCCTCGAACTGCGGCAACGTGTCAGCCCGCAGGCTACTCGCCATGAACGGCACCAGCGCACCGGTGAACCGCTCGCTCTGCACCAGCCGGGTCCGGCCGGAGCCGAGCGACTGCAGTTCGAACCGGTGCTCCCCATCGAAGATCAGTCCGGGCTCGATCCGCCCGAGCCAGCGCAGTTCCCGTTCCGGTGTCACCGCGAGCACGGTCGGGGTGAACGTGGTGTCGCCGGTCGCGTCGTGCATGACATTGCGCAAGGTGGCGCCCTCCTTGAGCGTGCCGCCGTCCGAGGTCACCTCCGCCGAGGTGACGAACGGATTCCATGCCGGATAGGCGCGAAGATCGGTGAGCACTTGCCACACCTTGTCCACCGGGGCGTCGATCTCGATCGAGGAGGTCAGGGTGACCGGGCGCAGGTTGCTCCAGGTGACATACCCGGCCAGCGCGGCGAGCACGATCCCCCCGATGATCGCGATCCGGCGACGGCGGGACATCCGGACTCTTGACGAAGACGCGATGGTCATGACGTGGTCCTTTTCGCTGGAGGGATTGAGGAGATTCCACTGAGCGCGGTGCCGACCAAGGTGCGCACATACGCCGGTCCGATCGGGTTTCCGGTAATCAGCAGCCGGTAATAGAGCGCCCCGGCGAGCTGGTCGAACAGCGTCTCCGGGTCGACGTCTTCCGGCAGGTCGCCGCGCTCACGCGCCCGGTGAATGAGGCCGATCGGCAGGGTGTTGCGTCGCGCGAAGAGTTGCCACACCGCGGCACCGATGTCCGGATGCCGGGCGGCGGCCGCGGCGATCTCGGCGACCAGTCCGGCGGATCGGTCGCTCGCCTCCTTCGACCTGGCGGCCTTGCGCAGCCGGTTCAGCCCGGCGGCGATCTCGGTGAGGTAGCCGACCAGGTCCGCGCGCAGATCGCCGGTATCGGTCACCGGCACCTCGTCCTGCATCCTGGCCACCACAGCCACGATCACGTGGTCTTTGGTCGACCAACGCCGGTACAGCGTGGTCTTGGCGACCCCGGCCTTCGCGGCGACCGTGTCGATGGAGAACCGGTCGTATCCGTTTTCCAGCAACACTTCCAGTGCGGCGTCGAGAATCCGCCCATCGGCCTGCTCATCCCTCGGCCGCCCCCTGCGCTTCTCCTCGGTCGACATCCCGCCCCTTTTCGATACGGCTGTTTCGTAAATGAACCGTAGCGGACCCCGAAATGATTACGCAACTGCCGTAGCGAAACTCTTCGCACCCGTACATGAAGAAGCGGCCCTACCCCGAGGGGCAGAGCCGCTTCCGTCGACCAGTGGAGGTGCCGGGAATTGAACCCGGGTCCTCTGGCGTATCACCAGGACTTCTCCGTGCGCAGTCCGCTATGTCTCTACTTGGCCCCTTCAGTCACGCGAACAAGCTGAAGTGACGAGCCCAGCCACTGTTTGATTCCCAACCACACTCCGTAGCCGAATGTGGCGGTAAGCCTCCTAGCTGATGCCGGTGACCGGGTCGGAGGCGACCCCGGACCGACAGAGTTGCTCTACTGCTTAGGCAGCAAGGGCGAACTCGCGCTGGCTCTTAGGCTCGGCGCTTATTGGTTTGCGATGACGCTTACGGTGGTCTCTCGCCTGCACCGGCACGCTTCTCCTGATTCAACGTCCAAAGTCGAAACCGTTCACCCCCTTGTGGGATACAACCTCCACATCATAACTCGGACGGCAACCGGGTTATTCCCGCAGGTGGGGCTAGCCCCACCGGGGAGATGCCCGCGGGCACCATGTCGCCTGCCCCGCCTGAGGGAAGATGCTGGTCTCCTCGCACCAGAGAGGAGCACGACCATGAGTGCGCTAGCGGCCGAGCGGGAGCTGAGCAGGTCCGATCCGTCGTTCGGCGGCTCGCTGGTCTACCTGCTGATGAACCTGCCGATGGGCATTGTGGCGTTCGCGCTCCTGATGTCGTTCTTCTGGGTGGGCATCGGCACGGCGGTCGTCTGGATCGGGTTGCCGATCCTCGCGCTGGTGATCCTGTCGGTCCGCGGGGCGGCCCGAATGGAGCGTGCCAGGGTGTACGCGCTGCTCGATCGCTACATCGACCTGCCGTACCTGCCGTTGCCCGACGCGGGCCAGACCGTGCGGTGGAAGGCGCGGCTGAAGGACGCCTCGACGTGGCGCGACCTCGGCTATTTCTTCCTGCTCTTCCCGCTCGGGATCATCGAGTTCGTGCTGGTCACGGTGTTCTGGTCGACCAGTCTCGGCCTCGCGGGCCTGCCGATCTACTACCGCTTCCTGCCTGGCGGCGAGTACCGCTTCCCGACCTGGGAAAACGCCTGGTTCACCGTCGATTCGACGGTCTCGGCGCTGCCTTGGGCCGCTCTCGGAGTGCTGTGCATCGCCCTGTCGGTAGCGTTGACGAAGGCGCTGGCGGGCTCGCATGCCCGGCTGGCGACGGCGCTGCTCGGGCCGACCCGCGCCCAGCGCCGCCGTCTGGAGGATTCATGGGGCGAGGTTCACGGATGACGATCGACCAGCAGGTACAGCAGGTGGGGATTCCTCGGCCGCGACCGTTGCGGTCGATCGTCTACATGATCGTCAGCTTCGTGTTCCGGCTGCTTCAGTTCGTTTTGATCGTCGTGGGCCTGGCGGTCGGCATCGCGACGGCGGTGGTGTGGGTCGGCTTCCCGATCCTCATGGCCACGACCAACTTCATCCGCTGGTCCGCCGACCGGGAGCGGGGCTGGGCGCGGACGATGCTCGAGACTCCACTGGGACCGATCGAGCGGCTCCCCGTCGAGGGGCTTCCGCTGGTCAAGCGGTGGCTGACCCGGCTGACCGACGCGACGACGTGGCGCGACCTCGCCTACCTGATGGCGGCGTTCCCGCTGGCCTGTTTGGAGCTCCCGATCGCGATCGCGTCGATCGTGCTGCTGCCGATGGCGATCTGGGTCACCCCGTGGCTCGGCTGGCTGCACGGCAACCTGGCGTACTCGCTGCTCGGCCCGAACCGCACGCGGCGGCTGGAGCAGAAGGCCGAACGGTTGCAGTCGTCGCGGGCACGAGGGGTCGACGCCGCCGAGGCCGAACGCCGCCGTATCGAACGTGACCTGCACGACGGCGCACAGCAGCGCCTGGTCGCCGTCGCGATGAGTCTGGGCCGCGCGAAGTCGAAGTTCGACAACGACCCGGACGCCGTACGCGAGTTGATCGACGAAGCGCACCTCGACGCCAAGCTCGCGGTATCGGAATTGCGCGATCTCGCCCGAGGGATCTACCCGGCCGTGCTCGGCGACCGCGGCCTCGACGCCGCCTTGTCCGCACAGGCCGCGAAGTCGCCGATCCACGTCGATGTCGAAGTGAACGTCGAGCCGAGGCCGCCGGCGGCGGTCGAGTCGACGGCGTACTTCATCGTCGGCGAGACGCTGACGAACATCGCGAAGCATTCGGGAGCGACCGAAGCGGGTGTGAAGGTGTGGCGCACCGACTCGATGGTCATCGTCGAGATCACCGACAACGGGCACGGTGGCGCCGAAGTCCGGCCAGGTGGCGGCCTAGCGGGGCTCGCCGACCGGGCGGCCACGATCGACGGTGTGATCACCGTCGTCAGCCCGCCCGG
Organism: Amycolatopsis sp. lyj-108; assembly: GCF_046549005.1. Classification (NCBI taxonomy): domain Bacteria; kingdom Bacillati; phylum Actinomycetota; class Actinomycetes; order Pseudonocardiales; family Pseudonocardiaceae; genus Amycolatopsis; species Amycolatopsis sp. lyj-108. The sequence continues at coordinate 321,858 of NZ_JAJPWQ010000011.1, forward strand.
CGGTCCGACGGTGATTCGTGCGGACCTGCCGTGCCAATGGTGACCAGCTCGTGAGTGAATAGGCTCTGCCATTCACTCACGACGCTGGGGGCAGCATGCGGGTTGTCATCGCCGAAGACGCGGTTCTGTTGCGCGCGGGGGTGATCCGCCTCCTCGCCGACGAGAACATCGAGACCGTCGCGGCCGTGGACAACGGTGACGACCTGCTGCGGGCGGTCAAGGAGCACCGGCCGGATCTCGCGATCGTCGATGTGCGGATGCCGCCCACCTTCACGGACGAGGGCCTGCGCGCGGCGCTGGGCGCCCGCGAGGTCATCCCGGGTCTGCCGGTTCTCGTGCTTTCCCAGTACGTCGAGGAGAGCTACGCCGTCGAGCTGCTGTCCGGAGGCGCGGGCGGAGTCGGTTACCTGCTCAAGGAACGCGTCGCGGACGTCGGGGACTTCCTCGACGCGGTCAAGCGGGTCGCCGGCGGCGGTACGGCCATCGACCCGGACGTCATCGCCCAGCTGATGGCACGAGGCCGCAAGAACCCCCTCGACGCGCTCACGGCCCGCGAGTCCGAGGTGCTGGGGCTGATGGCGCAGGGCCTGTCGAACACCGCGATCGCGAACTCGCTCGTCGTCTCGCACGGCGCGGTCGAGAAGCACATCGGCAACATCTTCGCGAAGCTCGGCCTCGAAGCGAGTTCGGTGGAACATCGCCGGGTCCGCGCGGTGCTCACTTACTTGGGTCGCTGACCTGGGAAAAGAGAGCAAGGGACCTTTGCTATCACTTCCCGGGCGGCCCCACGAAGCAGCCCGAGTAGCTCTTGGTGGCGAACCCGTCACTCACCTAACATGGGCAGACTGTTGGTGAGCGACGAGCCGAACCGAGGAGGACCCATGACCGGCAGGCCCTCCCACAGCGTCCGCTTCTTCGGCGGACCCCTCGACGGCCGCGTCCAGGAACTCGGTGACACCGAACCGGTCGCGGGCACCGTCCTCAAGCACGTCCATCTGCACGACGGGCCGAAGATCGAGACCCGGTACGAACTCGGCCGCGCCGAGGACGACTGCTGGGAATTCCGGCTGTGCTCCGCCCCGGTCCCGGAGCCCGCGCCGCGGCCCGAGCCCGAACCGGATGGCGTGGGGTAGGGAAAACTCCACCTTCCGAGGGCGAAAACAGGAAGATCGATACGGCGGCCCGCACCGCTGTTTTCGCGGCCCTGAAGCACCAGGCTCTTTTCCATGCACACGAGCCAGAAACAGGGCCGGGACAGGTTCCTGGACATCGTCCGAGCGGTCGCGATCCTCGCGGTCGTCGTTCAGCACTGGGGAATGCCGGTGCTCTCGTACGCCGACGGCCATCTCTCGACCGGGAACGCACTCGCGACGCCCGGCTGGTGGGTCATCACCTGGCTCAGTCAGGTCATGCCGCTGGTCTTCTTCGCGGGCGGCGCGGCGAACCTGATCTCGCTGAGCCGCGCGGAAAGTTCCCGCTCCTGGCTCGCGGCCCGGCTCAAGCGGCTGATGATCCCGGTGCTGCCGCTGGTGGCCGTCTGGCTGTTCGTCCCGGACATCCTGCGCGGGATGGGCATTCCGGAGCAGCCGTTGCAGGTGGGTGGCGCGATCGCCGCGCAGCTGCTGTGGTTCCTGGCCGTTTACGTGCTCACCGTGCTGCTCACCCCGCTGATGGCCGCCGCGCACCGGCGCTGGGGTCTCAAGGTCCCGCTCGTGATGCTCGCCGCCGCCGTCCTCGTCGACGTCGCCCGCTTCAACGACCTCGGCCTGATCGGTTTCGCGAACGCGATCTTCGTCTGGATGGCCGTGCACCAGCTCGGTTTCCACTACACCCGAGGCCGGCTCGGTTCGCTCGGCCGCCGCGCCGCGCTGGGCATGGCGGGCGCCGGTTTCGGTATCACCGCGCTGATGGTCGCTTTCGGTCCGTATCCGGCCAGCATGATCGGCATGCCGGGCGCCCCGGTGTCGAACATGAGCCCGCCGACCGTGCTGCTGGCCTTCCTCGCGATCGGCCAGATCGGGCTCCTGCTGGCCTTCAAACCGCAGCTGAACGCACTCGCCGCCCGGCCGAATCTCGACGCCGCCTTGAAGTGGATCGGCCCGCGGTTCATGAGTGTCTACCTGTGGCACATGCCGGCACTGATCGTCGTCTCCGGTGTCGCGGTCTACGGCCTGGGTTACGAGACTCCCGAACCGGGTTCCGTGCTGTGGCTGACGATGGTCCCGGCCTGGCTCGGCGCCTGCGGGCTGGTGCTCCTCGGCCTGCTGCGGATGTTCGCCCGGTTCGAAACACAGAGCTCCGGCCCGGCCTCGACAGCGCACACGCCTCAGCTGGTTGTGGCAGGCCTGGCGATCGCCGGAGGCCTGCTCGGTCTCGCCGCGCACGGTTTCGCCCCGCTGAGCGACGGTCTCGCGCAGGGCCCGGTGCCGTGGGTGGCGCTGGCGACGGGCGGATTCCTTTTGGCGGGCAAGCAGATCCCGGTCACGGAACTGGGGACGCGGCTGCTCGGCCGCGCCGTCTCGGTCACCGAGGTGGCACAGCTCAAACGCTGAGCAGTTTGGCGGGGGTGTCGTGCAGCACCGCCCGCAGGAACGGCTCACCCAGGCGATCGTCGGCTGCCCAGCCGGCGATCGCCTGCAGCTGTGTGGCGTAGGAGTACGGGATGTTGGGGAAGTCGGTGCCGAGCACGACGCGATCCGGGAACTCCGCCAGCAGGTCGGCCCAGTCCGGCGGGAGCGGGTTACCGCGCGAGGTGAACTCCACGCCGACCATCGTGGTGTCGAGGTACACGCGCGGATACTTCCTGGCCAGCTCGAACGCGAAGTCGATCTCCGGCATACCCGCGTGTGCCAGGACCAGCGTCAGCTCCGGATGCCGCACCAGGATCTCTTCGAACAACCGTAGCCCGGTGTAGGCACCCTTCAACGGACCGTGTCCACAGTGGACGACCACGGGGACACCGGCGTCCGCCAGCGCGCCCCAGACGCCGTCCAGCAGCTCGTCACGCGGGTCGTAGGCGCCGACCTGGACGTGCGCCTTGAAACAGCGCGCACCCGCCCGCAGCGCACCGTCCACAACGGACAATGCCGAGGGCTCCGGGTAGAACGTGCCCGTCGGCACGGCGTCCGGGACGCGTTCGGCGAACTCCAGCGCCCACGACGTCAGCCATTCGGCCATCCCGGGTTTGTGCGGATAGACCAGCGGCGCGAACTTGCGCACGCCGAAGGACCGCAGGGTTTCGATGCGTTCTTCTTCCGACGTGCGGTAGTACACCGGCCAGGCCATGCCGTAGTGCTCCTCGGCCTGGTCGAAGTAGGCCCACACCTTGTCCATGACCGGCTTCGGCAGGAAGTGCAGGTGAAGGTCCACGAGCCCGTCGATGCCCAGCGCCGAGATCCAGTCAGGGATCTCGGCGTCCGAAGCTGGCCCGTGGATCAATCGTTGTACCGGCCCTTCAGCGCCCGGCCCAAGGCCCGGCTGATGGTGCGCTCCGCGTCGCGCTTGGAAATGTCCTGCCGCTTGTCGTAGGACTTCTTGCCCTTGGCCAGCGCGATCTCGACCTTGACCTTGCCGTCCTTGAAGTACATCGACAACGGGACCAGGGAAAGCCCGCTCTCCTTGGTCTTGCCGATGAGCCGCTCGATCTCCTGGCGGTGCAACAGCAGCTTCCGGGTGCGGCGCGGCGTGTGGTTCGTCCACGTGCCCTGCACGTACTCCGGGATGTGCACGTTGCGCAGCCAGACCTCGCCGTCGTCCACCGTGGCGAACGCGTCGGCCAGCGATGCCCGTCCTTCACGCAGGCTCTTCACCTCGGTACCGACGAGCACGAGACCGGCTTCGTAGGTATCGAGGATGGAGTAATCGTGGCGAGCCTTGCGGTTCGACACGATCACCTTGTGTCCACGTTCCTTGGGCATAGCGGCGACTCTACGTGAGTTTCTGTGTTCGGGCAGGTGGTTATCGGGGCGGCTAGTGGCGCACGTACAGGCGCAGCGTCACGTAGCCGGTGATCGCGGAAATGATGACCGAGACGGCGAGCAGGATCGGCGCCACCGGGAACAGCAATTCGAGCATGCCGACCGCGGGGAACACGTCTCCGGTGAGCACCAAGTCGAGCAACAACACCTTGGTGAGCACGAGGAAGACGATGCCGATGATCGCACCGACCAGGCCGGCGACCACCGCCTCCAGGAGGAACGGCAGCTGCGTGTACCAGCGGGTCGCGCCGACCAGCCGCATGATGCCGACCTCGGTGCGCCGGGTGAACGCCGACACCTGGATCGTGTTGGCGATCAGCAGCAGCGCGGCGATGGCCATGATCAGCGCGGCGCCGAAGGCCAGGTTCCGCACACCGTTGAGCGCGTTGAACACGCGGTCCAGTGCCTTCTGCTGGTCGTCGACCTTGCTGACGCCGGGTTTGCCGGTGTACTCCTGGATGATCGCCTGGCTGCGCTCGGGGTTCTTCAGCTTGACGTGCAGCGACGCGGGCAGCGCCTCCGGCCCGGTCAGCGCGAGCAGTTCCGGCTGGCTCTCGAACATCTTCTTGAACCGCTCGTAGGACTGCTCGCGGTTCTCGAACACGACCGACTCGACGCCGTCGTTGCCCTGCAGGTCCTGACGCAGCGCCTGGCAGGCGGACTGCGAGCAGTTCGGGTCACCGGAGCTGATGTCGTTGACCAGATAGACCGAAACCTCGACGTCGGCGAGGAAGTTGGCCTTCATCTTGTCGATCGTGCCGACGGCCAGCAGGCCGAAGCCGAGCATGGCGAGGGAGACCGCGGTGGTGAGGATCATCGCGATGGTCATCGTGACGTTCCGGCGCAAGCCGGTGACTACCTCGCTGAAGACGAAACTGGCGCGCATCGGGGTTGATGTCCCTTGGAAGTCGTGGGTAACGGAGGAGGGCGGGGCCGGTCAGCGGCCGATGCCGTAGACGCCTCGGGCGTCGTCACGGATGACCTTGCCGAGCTGGAGCTCGACGACCCTGCGCCGCATCGAGTCCACGATCGAATGGTCGTGGGTGGCCATCAGCACCGTCGTGCCGGTGCGGTTGATCCGCTCCAGCAGCAACATGATGTCCTGGCTGGTGTCGGGGTCCAGGTTCCCGGTCGGCTCGTCGGCGAGCAGCACGAGCGGGCGGTTCACGAACGCGCGGGCGATCGCGACGCGCTGCTGCTCACCACCGGAAAGTTCGTTGGGGAGACGGTCGGCCTTGCCGTCGAGGCCGACGAGTTCGAGCACCTCGGGCACGACCTTGCGGATCGTGGGGCGCGGCTTGCCGATGACTTCGAGCGCGAACGCGACGTTCTCGGCGACGGTCTTGTTCGACAGCAGACGGAAGTCCTGGAAGACGCAGCCGATGGTCTGCCGCAGACGCGGCACCCGGCGGCGGGCGAGCTTGGCGACGTCGAAGTTGGAGACCATCACGCGACCCTTGCTCGGCACCTCTTCGCGCAGCAGGAGACGCAGGAACGTCGACTTCCCGGACCCCGAGGGACCGATCAGGAAGACGAACTCACCTTTGTCGATCTCGACCGACACCCTTTCGAGGGCGGGACGGGTCGAGGTCTTGTAGACCTTGGAAACCTCTTCGAGCCGGATCACGGTTCGGCATACTACCCATGCCCGCCGTTAAGCCCGGGTAGCCCGGTCCCGGCGGCCAAGCGAGCAAGGGACCTTTGCTGTCACTCTCTTCCGGAAAGTGATAGCAAAGGTCCCTTGCTCTCTCACGCAGGGTTGCTACGCGGCTCCGGACTGCTTGCGCCAGCGGATGCCCGCCTCGAGGAAACCGTCGATGTCGCCGTCGAGCACGGACGACGGGTTGCCGACCTCGAACTCGGTCCGCAGGTCCTTGACCATTTGGTATGGGTGCAGCACGTAGGAGCGCATCTGGTTGCCCCAGCTGGAGCCGCCGTCCTTGAGCGCGTCCATCTCGGCGCGCTCCTCCTCCTTCTTTCGCAGCAGCAGCCGCGCCTGGAGGACCTTCATCGCGGCCGCCTTGTTCTGCAGCTGCGACTTCTCGTTCTGACACGACACGACCACGCCGGTCGGGAGGTGCGTGATCCGCACCGCCGAGTCCGTCGTGTTGACGCTCTGGCCGCCGGGGCCGGACGAGCGGTACACGTCGACACGGATGTCCTTCTCGGGGATGTCGACGTGGTCGACCTCCTCGACCTCGGGCATCACCTCGACGTGCGCGAAGGAGGTCTGGCGGCGGCTCTGGTTGTCGAACGGCGAGATGCGCACCAGCCGGTGCGTGCCCTGCTCGACCGAGAGCGTGCCGTAGACGTAGGGCGCCGTCACCTTGAACGTGGCGGACTTGATGCCCGCCTCTTCGGCGTAGGAGATGTCGTAGACGTCCGTCGGGTAGCCGTGCCGCTCCGCCCAGCGCAAGTACATCCGGAGCAGCATCTCGGCCCAGTCGGCCGCGTCGACGCCGCCCGCTTCGGACCGGATGGTGACCACGGCGTTCCGCGGGTCGTATTCACCCGACAGCAGGGTGCGGACCTCGAGCCCGTCGATGTCCTTGGTGAGGGCCGTGAGCTCGGACTCGGACTCGGCCACACTGGCGGAGTCGCCCTCGGCCTCGGCCAGCTCATAGAGGACGCCCAGGTCGTCGAGCCGCTGTCGCAGCTCGGAAATGCGTCGCAGCTCACTCTGCCGGTGGGACAACTGGCTGGTGACCTTCTGCGCCGCTTCCGGGTCGTCCCAGAGGTTCGGGCTGGATGCCTGTTCCTCCAGCTCGGCCACCTGGGCACGCAGCGCATCCAGGTCCATCACCGACTCGATCTGCTTCAGCTTGCCGGCCAGGTCCTTCAGTGCCGCATCGAACTCATCACTCACGTCGGCCAAGGTTACGGCAAAACCCACGACCGGTTGCGGGGAACCGGCCGTGGGCACCTGTCCGGGTCAGGACTGGGGGATGGAATCCAGCAGTTTCAGTGCCGCTTTCGCCTGCGCCTGAGCGAACTCGGCGACAGCCTTGGCGTAGGGGCCGTCGGCGGCCTTGGTGGCGACCTTGGCTTCGTCGAGCTGCTGGGTGTAGCTGGCGCGCGCCGACTCGAGCAGCGCCGAGCGCTGCTTCACCGTCAGCGAACCGGCGTGCACGAGACGCAGGATCAGTGGACTGCGGAGGTGGTCAGGACCGGCTTCGGAGGTCAGCCACGTCTTGAACGCCTTCTTGCCCGCCGCGGTGATGAGGTACTGCTGGCTCGACCGCGGGCCCTGCTTGCCGAGGCGGACGAGGCCCTCCTTCGACAAGGCGGGGAGCTCCCGGTACACCTGGCTGCGGGTCACGCTGAAGAAGGCGCCGAAACGCTCACCCGCCCCCGCGACCAGTTGCCCGCCCGTGGCGGGACCGTCGTGGAGAAGACCGAGCAGTGCGGCGGCTGTTGCATTCAATTCGGACACGTACTCTACGGTCCCACTTTTCGGAACCTGTGTCCACTGTGGTCAGCACATCTGTCCATTGTGGCTAGTGATATGCGCTCATTCGGCCCAACGGACTACGCCTGTCCACAAAGGACCGGACACGCTGCGCGACCGGCGACGGCCACGGACGGCGGCACACGTCCCTGCCCCGGCCGACAACAGCGGGTGATCGCCCCGGAGGGACCACAGGGCACGGAACCGGAAAAGAAGAAGCGCGGATCTGCGCTGGCCCAAGATCCGCGCTTCGTTTTCTCTGTAGCGGGGACAGGATTTGAACCTGCGACCTCTGGGTTATGAGCCCAGCGAGCTACCGAGCTGCTCCACCCCGCGTCGTTGTGTTAATAGATTACATGGGGGCGAAACCCGGTTTCAGGGGGGTACCCCTTAACTCGGCAAAGGGTACTTGACCTGCCTTTATGGCACGACTTTGTCATCCAGCCAGCCGAAGACGCCGTCGAGGACCATGGTCAGCCCGTCGCTGAACCTGCCCTCGACGTCCTCATCGAAGACCCATGCCGTGGGCGTGGTGTCGTAACGAGGGTCGCGTTCGCCCGGAATCGGATAGACGGCCTGCTCTTCGATGGTGAAACCGACGACGTAGCTGTAGACGGTGAACAACGCCCGGCCGGCCAGGTGTGGAGCGAGCCCCGCGTCGACGCGTCCTTGAAACGGATTGTCACCGAGAAGGCTGTCGTCGGTGAGGAAAGTCCCGGAGAAGACCTTCGCCCCGTCACGGTAAGCAAGCATCATCCGGCGTAAACCCCGTGATGCCAGCTCCAGCGAGCCCCGCTCCCCCAAGCCTTCCGGCACCCGGCCCGGCATCGCGTCGGCGTACATCAGCGTCGCCATCTCGTCGAGCAGCTCCTGCTTGTTCTTCACGTGCCAGTACAGCGCGGGCGCCTTGACGCCGAGTTCCTGCGCGATCAGGCGGAGCGTCAGCCCGTTGAGCCCGACGTCGTTGAGCAGCCGGAGCCCGGTGCGGACGATGTCCTGCCTGGTCAGACCCACATTCAACCTTCTTCCAATGAGAACGTCTTGACAATTTAACGATGTTAAGTGCACGCTGGGCGCAGGTCAATTTAACGACGTTAAGGAGTGGTATGGACAACCTGGGGACGGACGTGGTCGTGGCCGGGGCGGGCCCCACCGGGCTGATGCTGGCCCACGAACTCGCGCTCGCCGGTGTCGATGTCGTGGTACTGGAACGGCTTCACGAACGCACAGGACTGTCGAAGGCGCTGAACGTGCAGCCTCGCACCGCGGAAATGCTGGCGCTGCGCGGACTTCTGGACGGCGTCGAGGAGCGTTCGTACGCGACGGTGCAGGACGGACATTTCGCGATGATCCCCGTCGACTACGACGGATGGGACACTCGATTCCCTTTCCAGCTGGGCATTCCGCAGGCCCAGGTCGAGGAGTACCTGGAGGAACGGCTGGCCACACAAGGAACGAAGGTGATCCGGGGCGCCGAAGTAATCGATTTCGTACAGGACAAGGACTCTGTTTCTGTCCGGTACCGAACAGACAGTGGCGAAAACCGACTGGACGCGAAGTTCCTCGTCGGCTGCGACGGCTCTCGAAGCGTTGTACGCAAAGGACTCGGCGTCGACTTCCCCGGCGTGGACGGTGAAGGCTTCGGCGTGGTCGCGGACGTCCTGTTCGACAAAACCCCTGACGGCGCGCAAAAACAGTGGCGAACGATGCGGAACATCGGGCAGCCGACCGGCGCGACCACGTTCAAGGGCCTGATTCCGTTGGGAGAACCCGGTCTCTACCGCTTCGTGTACGGCGACCGGGCCTCGCGGCCAGCGGACATCCGGTCGGCCATCTCCCACGACGAAGTCAGGCAGGCACTGCTCGACTCGTACGGCGACTCCGCGACCGTGTCGGAAATCCGATGGGCGTCACAGTTCTCCGACGCCGCGCGGCAGGCGGAGCACTACCGCGTCGGGCGGGTGCTGCTGGCGGGCGATGCCGCGCACATCCACTTCCCGGCCGGCGGCCAGGGGTTGAACCTCGGCGTACAGGACGCCATGAACCTGGGCTGGAAGCTCGCCGCGACAGTGCGCGGCTGGGCCGGTGACGACCTGCTGGACACGTACGAGGCCGAACGGCACCCTGTCGGCGCCCAGGTACTGCACAACGTCGCCGCCCAGCTGGGGCTGACTCCGCGGTCTCACGAGTCTCGCGCGCTTCGGGACTTTTTCGCTGAACTGACCAAGCTGCCCGAGGTGAACCGGTACCTGGCGGGCATGGTCTCGGGTCTCGGGATCCGCTACCCGACCTACGGGACGGCACACCCGGCACTCGGCGCGCGGCTCAACGACCAGGACGTCGCCACAGAGGCCGGCCCGCTGCGCCCGAGCACGCTCTTCCACACCGGCGACTTCGTGCTCCTGACGACCACTCAGGCCCACGTCGACGCCGCCCGGGCCCACTCGCCGCGCCTGACCGTGCAGCTCGTCACCGACCTGCCGTGGCCCTCCACTGAGGCCGTCCTGTACCGCCCGGACGGCTACGCCTGCTGGGTCGCCGCCCCCACGCGATAGCAAAGGTCCCCCGCTCCCCCGGGGATACCAAAGGTCCCCCGCTACCTCGGGCACCTGCGCAACCGGACGCCCGGGGGTCCAGGGGGCGGAGCCCTCCTGGCGGGGGCCCGGGGGTTCGACCCCCCGGGTGAAATACGAAAGAGGCCCGTGTTCGCGCTTTCCGCGAACACGGGCCTCTTTCCTCTGTAGCGGGGACAGGATTTGAACCTGCGACCTCTGGGTTATGAGCCCAGCGAGCTACCGAGCTGCTCCACCCCGCGTCGTAGCACCTACCTTACGCCTGTGTTTCCAGCAGGCGCAAAGCAGGTGCCCTTTAGGTAACCGACGTCACCCTCCGGGCTGGCCGGAGGTCGGCGGCGCACCGGTCGCCGGCGGGCTGGCCTTGGCCGACTCGTAAGCCTTGGAAGCTGCTTCGAGGGCGGCCAGGGCGGCACCCTGGTCGGCGTAGTTGCCGGATTGCTGGGCGGCGCGGAACTTGACCCAGGCGTCGTGCATGTCGCCCGCGGCCTTGTCGAGCGCCGGGTTGCCGCTGGCGGGCGGCTGCGGTGTCGTCGTGCCCGGCGGCGGAGCCGTGGGCCCCGGCGTTTCACCGCTCTGCGGCGGTTTGACCCCGGAGCCGGTGCCCGCACCGAAGACCTGGTCGAGCGCTTCGTTCAGTGTCGGCGCGAAACCGATCTTGGTGCCGTAGGAGACCAGGACGCGGGCCAGCTGCGGATAGCTCAGCTGGTTCCGTTGCCGGATGTAGACCGGTTCCACGTAGAGGAAACCGTTGGCGACGGGCAGCGTGATCAGGTTTCCGTAGGTGACGGTGACGTTCGGGTTGTTGAACAGTGTCCGGTCCTGCGCGACCCGCGGGTCACTTTGGAATCTGTTCTGGACCTGGACCGGCCCGTCGACCTGGGTTGAGCCACTCGCCCCTGTGGGCAGTCTCAGGACCCGCATTCGCCCGTAGTCTTCGGGATCCGAAGACACCGACATCCACGCCGCCAGGTACTGCCGTTGGAGACCGGTCAGCGAACTGGTGAGCTGGAACCGCGACTTGGTGTCGCCCGGCGCGGTCGCCAGGACGTAGTAGCCGGGCTGGTTGGCGATCCCGGAGGCCGACGCGTTCACGCCGCCTTCCTGCGTCGGGTCCTGCGGAACGCTCCAGAAGGCCTGCTGAGCGTAGAACTCCGCGGGGTTGTTCACGTGGTACTTCGAGAGGAGTTCCCGCTGCACCTTGAAGAGGTCTTCGGGGTAGCGGAAGTGCGACCGCAGATCCGGAGAGATCTCGCTGCTCGGCTTGACCAGACCCGGGAAGACCTTCTTCCAGGCGTTGAGCACCGGTTCGTTGTCCTCGACGCCGTACAGGGTGACGGTGCCGTCGAACGCGTCGACGGTGGCCTTGACCGAGTTGCGGATGTAGTTGATCGAGGCATTGGCCTGGCGGGTAGTGCCACTGAGCGAGTCGTTGGTCGCCTGGCCGAGCTGGGTCTGCTGGGCGTACGGGAAGTTGTTCATCGTCGTGTAGCCGTCGACGATCCACTTGATCTTGCCGTCGACGACCGCCGGGTACGGGTCACCGTCGAGGGTCAGCCACGGGGCGATCTTGGCGACCCGATCCCGGGGTTCGCGGTTGAACATGATCTTGGATCCGTCGCCGATGGCGTCGGAGAAGAGAATGTTCCGCTCTCCGTACTCGGCGGCGAAGACCAACCGGTTGAACCAGTTGTCGATCGGCACACCACCGGAGCCCTTGTAGATGTAGGCGCGGTCGACGGCGGTGTCGTATTCGCCGGGCGCCTGCCCTGCCTTGCCTCCGACAATCGCGTACGCGGCGTCGGTCGCGAGCTCGCCGTAGTAGATGCGAGGCTCGTCCACCTTGATTCCCGGCTTGTTCGGGTCGGTCGAGCCGGCGCCTGCCGGGTTCTGGGTGTCGCTGGTGGTGGCGATCGGGTAGCCGCCGTCGGAGTTGGCGTCCTTCAGCGCGCGGTCGATCGTGTTGGCCGGCGCGGCGACGAAGCCGTTTCCGTGCGTGTAGACGAGGTGCTTGTTGATCCAGTTCGTCTGGTTGCCGGTGAGACCTTCGGTCTTGATCTCCTTGGCGGCGACGATGTAGTCCTGCGTGACACCGTTGAGGGTGTAGCGGTCGATGTCCAGCTTGGACGGGAAGCCGTAGAAGTTTTCACGGCCGACGCGCTGGGTGAAGGTGTCGCTGAGGACGTTCGGGTCGAGCAACCGGATGTTCGGGACGGTCCCCTTGTCCGCCTTGATCTCTGCGGAGGTCGCCTCGGACTTGCCGGTGTAGTCCTTGTACTCGACGTTGGTCAGGCCGAACGCCTGACGGGTCGCGTCCATGTTGCGCTGGATCGACGCGGATTCCTTCTCGTTCGCGTTGGGCTTCACGGAGAACTGGTCGAGCACGGCGGGCCACGCGACGCCGACGAGGACGTTCGACAGGATCAGCAGCACCAACGCGATCGCGGGCAGCTGCAGGTTGCGAAGGAACGCACCGGCGAAGAACGCGACGGCGCAGATCACCGAGATACACAGAAGGATCAGCTTCGCGGGCAGGACCGCGTTCAGGTCGGTGTAGGTCGCACCGACGAACAGCGGCGCTCCCCGATCCGAGAGCAGCAGGTTGTAGCGGTCGAAGAAGTACTCGACAGCCTTCAGCAGCACGAAGATGCCGATGGTGATGGCGAGCTGGGCGCGGGTCGGGCCGGCGAGCTGGCCACCCTTACCCGCGAGCCGGATGCCGCCGAAGATGTAGTGGGAGATCAGCGCGCCGAAGAACGCGATGACGACCGAGATGAACAGCCAGCCCAGGATCCAGTTGTAGAACGGCAGGTCGAAGGCGTAGAAGCCGACGTCGTTGCCGAATTCGGGATCGGTCTGGCCGAACGGTGTGCCGTTCAGGAACAGCTGCACGACCTGCCAGTCGCTCTGCGCGGACGCGCCGGCGATGAGCCCGGTGAGCACCGGGATACCGATGCCGAACAGCCGGATCCGGCCGACGATCGCCGACCGGTAGCGCGCGAGCGGGTCGTCGTTGCCGGAAATCGGCACGAAGACAGGCCTGGCCCGGTACGCGATCATCAAACTGACCGCGAGCGAGCCTCCCACCAGGATCCCGACGGCGAAGAACAAGATGACACGGGTGATCAACACCGTGCTGAAAACCGTCCGGGCGCCGACCTCGCCGAACCACAACCAGTCGACATAGGTGTCCAGCAGTCTCGCGCCCAGCAGGAGGGCCAAAATGACTACGGCGGCGATGATGAGCAGTATCCGGCTGCGCCGGGACAGCTTCGGCAGGCTCACGGGGGGCCGAGTGGCCACTGCACACGCTCCTGGTTTGGTGAACTTTTCGCTGGGGCGCGCGTACCGCGTGCGGCCCCTGATGCTCTAACTCTACGGATGCCGTCGGAAGTTCCCGGAACCCGCCCAAACCGGACTCGAAAGGCCGCCGCTCCGGCCGCCTGGAACGATGTGCCAATGGCATCGAGTGAGCAGCAGGGCGTGGCCGGCCTGGCCCGCGAAGTCGAGGAGTTCGTCGCCTCCGGAGGATGGGATCAGCCGCCGCAGTTGTTCGCGCTGGTCCCTACCGCGGCACTGCTGGACGAACAACCCGAACTGGCCGGTCAGCTCGACACGTCGGCCCCGCTGACGCCGGTCGCCCAGGAGGCGTTGCCGGAGGGTGACCTCGGTGAAGCGCTGGCGCAGATCGCGTGGCCCGATCTGGTGCTGGGATGCGCGCTCGCGCAGGAGATCATCGTGCTGCCGCCGGACGCCGAAGCCGAGCTTCCGGTCGTTCCCGAGACCGATGCCGAACGCCTGCGTCAAGCGGCCGCCGACCACCCGCGCCGTACCGAAGCCCGGCTCGTCGCCGCTGTCCTGCGGGATGGCGCCGGAGCGTGCGTCATGCGGCTTCGCGGTGCCGGGCAGTCCGAAGAGCCCGGTGATGTCCCTGTCGACGAGATCATCGAGAACCCGGAGTTGGCTCCCAACCTGCTCGAAGCCCTCAGGGCGACTTTTCTGCCCTGACCTGCGAAAGAGAGCAAGGGACCTTTGCTATCGCCGGCCTCAGGAGGCAAGCCGGGCGATAGCAAAGGTCCCTTGCTCCCCCGGCGGTCAGCAGGAGGCGGTGGGCCGTCCCGCCTTGAGGTTCTCGAGCTGCGCGATCGCCTCGTCCAGCGTGGCCACCTTGATCAGGTTCAGGCCATCGGGCGCGGCGGTCTTCGCCTCGGCGCAGTTGTGCGCGGGCACGAGGAAGTCGGTGGCGCCGGCCTCGCGGGCGCCGACCACCTTGAACGAGATGCCGCCGATCGCACCGACGACGCCCTTCTCCGAGATCTCGCCCGTCCCGGCGATATGCCTGCCACCGGCGAGGTCGCCGGGCTCCATCTTGTCGACGATCGCGAGCGCGAACATCAGGCCCGCCGACGGGCCGCCGACGTCCTGCAGCGAGATCTTCACATCGAAGGGGACATCGGCGCGGTCCACTGCCGTCAGGCCCATGAAGCCTTCCGGGCCGTCGGGCCGCTGCGCGAGCGTGAGCGGCACGGTGCGTTCGGCTTGCCCATCGGACTTGAAAGTGATCTGGACGGTCTGTCCGGGCTTCGTCCCGTTCAGCGCGGCACGCACGTCAGTCGCTTCCTTGACCGTCTGCCCGTTGACCACCAAGAGCCGGTCCCCCGGAGCGAGCACCTTGTCGGCCGGGCTGCCGGAGACGATCGTCTTCGCGAGCACCTTCACCGGTGACTTGCGGCGCAACGCGGCGACCTGAGCAGCGGTCTGCGAGTCCTGCAGCTGCTGGATGTTCTCCTGGCGGACCTGCTCGTTGGTTTCGCCCGGCTTGAAATACTCCTCGCGTGGCGCCAGCGCGTACCGGCCACTCGCCCAGAGCCCGAGCGCGTTGAACAGCGTGATGCCGCCATCGCGCAGGGAGACGGTCGTCATCCGCAGTTCGCCGGAGGTCTGGAAGATCTCGTGCCCGTTGACCTGGATCACGGACTGTCCGGCGGCGTCCTTGCCGAGCGTGTCGTAGGTCGGTCCGGGGCTGATCGCCACGTACGGCACCGGGATGAAGAACCCGACCAGCGCGAAGGCGACGAACAACGCCCCGCTGACCAGCAGCGTCCAACCGCGCCGGGTCAGTCGCCGCTCGGAGCGGTCCTGGTCACTCGCGGAGCCCGCACGGCTCCGCGCTGCTGTGGTCTGCTCCGAGGGCTCTGTCACGCGTGACAGCGTACGGTGACTGTGTTCGCTTCTCGGTGAAGGCCACGCTCATCACTCCACTTGACGAGCTCTGGATCCCATGACCCGCGTACGGTGGTGCCATGAGCAAACCCCCGTTCGGCTTCGGACCGCCCGATCCCGACAAACGAGGCGAGAACGAGCCGTCGGACTCCGGCGGCCAGCCCTCCGGCGCCGAGGCCTTCAATCAGCTCGGTCAGATGCTCAGCCAGCTGGGCCAGATGCTCAGCCAGGCCGGCAGCTCGACCGGACCGGTCAACTATGACCTGGCGAAACAGATCGCGTTGCAGAACCTCAGCAGTAGTGACGACAGCGACGTCAAGCTCGGCTTTTCGTCATCCAGCGGCGGCGATTCGAGCACGGCCGTCCGTGATGCCGCCCACCTGGCAGAGCTGTGGCTCGACGCCGCGACGATCCTGCCCGCCGGAGCAACGTCGACCGTCGCATGGTCCGCGCGCACCTGGGTCGAGAAGACCCTGCCCACTTGGCAGCGCCTCTGCGACCCCGTCGCCCAGCAGGTCTCGGGCGCGTGGGTCCAGGCCCTGCCCGAGGAGGCCAAGCAGGCCGCCGGCCCGCTCCTCTCGATGATGGGGCAGATGGGCGGGATGGCCTTCGGCTCCCAGCTCGGTAACGCCCTGGCTCAGTTGGCTTCCGAAGTGCTCACCTCCACCGAAGTCGGTCTCCCGCTCGGCCCCGCGGCCACCTCCGCGCTGCTGCCGGCGAACATCGAGAAGTTCACCGAGGGCCTGGAGCTGCCGACCAGCGAGGTGCTGGTCTTCATCGCCGCGCGCGAGGCCGCCCACCAGCGGCTGTTCGCCCACGTTCCCTGGCTGCGGCAGCGACTGCTGGCCACCGTCGAGGAGTTCGCGAGCGGTATCTCCGTCGACACCTCGGCGCTGGAACAGCTCGCGGGCCAGATCGACCCGTCGAACCCGGCCAGCATCGAAGAAGCCATGTCCTCCGGCCTGCTCGAACCCCAGACCTCGCCCGAGCAGAAGGCGGCGCTGAACCGCCTGGAGACCCTGCTCGCGCTGGTCGAAGGCTGGGTCGACGTCGTGGTCGCCGAGGCGATCGGCGACCGCCTTCCGGGCGCGGACGCGCTCCGGGAGACGCTGCGCCGCCGCCGGGCCACAGGCGGCCCGGCGGAGCAGACCTTCGCCACCTTGGTGGGCCTCGAGCTCCGGCCCAGGCGGATGCGGGCGGCTTCCTCGCTGTGGAAGCTCGTCGGCGAGCAGCACGGCATCGAGAAGCGGGACGGCCTCTGGTCCCACCCGGACCTCATGCCGACCGCCGAGGACCTCGACGAGCCGCTCGACTTCTCCGAACGTCTCGGCGACGGCGAGTCGACGCTGGAAGGCATCGACCCGATCGCCGAGATCGAACGCACCGAGCGCGAGAAGAACAAGCCCAAGGACGACGAAGACAACAGCTGAGGCACGTCAGTCCTCCGCCGCGATGCCCCAACCGGCGGCGGAGGACAGACCCTCCAGGTAGCCGATGGCGCGTTCGGTCTTGGGATAACGGCGAACGAGCTCCCAGAACGCCGCGTTGTGCCCTGGTTCCTTCAGATGCGCGAGTTCGTGCACGAGGACGTAGTCCAGCACCCATCCCGGCACTCGGCGCAGGCGATCACTGACCCTGATCGTCGCGTCGACCGGCGTGCAGGACGCCCACCTCGTCCGCATCGGCGGCACCCAGCGAACGCTCGCGGGTATCGCCTTTCCGTCCAGATACTTCGCCGAGAGCACGGCGCAGCGCGCCAGCAGCGCCTCGTCGGAGGCCTTCGGCGGCGAGGCCTGCCGCGGGCCCTTGCGCAGCAGTTTGCGCTGCATCTCGGCTACCCAGTGCTTCTCCTCTGCCCGGGTCATCCGGGCAGGGATCAGCACGACGAGGGTGTCCTCGTCCCAGTACGCGGTGACGGTCCGGTGACGGCGTTGGCTACGCCGTACCTCGACCTTGTGTTCGGGAGTGTCCGACGGATTCGTCGTGTCCCGGCCCCTCAGTGAGGGCGTCCGTGCTTCGACCACTCGACCACGGTAAGGCCAGTCACCGACAACTCCGAGGGCCGAAAGGTCACAGCCTCGAGTTGTCCACAACGGGGTCAACCTGTGGATAACTCGCGTTTTTCTTAGCGGGCGGTTAGCGGGCCGGTGCGATCCTGCGATCATGAACCTGCGCGAACCGGATCTGCGATCGATCATCCTGCCCGCCTTCCCGGCCCTGCTTCCCGGCCTGGAGGTGCTGGAACGGGGAAGCGGCGAGCTTCAGATCGGCCTCGACCCCGCACACGCGGTGGTGCTCGCCGGGGTCGCCTCCGAGGTGGCCGAAGCACTCCGCGAACTGGACGGCACGCGAGCCGTGGACGACATCGTGCTCGCGCAAAGCGAACACGACGAACAGCTGCGGGACCTGATGACCGATCTGATGGCCCGCGGGCTCTTGACCGACGCGGGGCAGCCTCGGCGACATCCGAGGCCGAGGGCGGAGACAGGGCTCTGGTCGCTCCGTGCCCGCCATCACCAAGCGGCCATGACGGCACGCCGCAAACGCGCCGCGGTGGCGATCCACGGTGACGGCAGGCTGGCCGTGGCCATCGCCGTCCTGCTCGCCAACGGCGGGGTCGGGCATATCGACATCCGGGCGTCGGGCACGGTTCGCGAACGCGATCTGGGCTCGGGCTACACCGAAGCCGAGGTCGGCATGCCGCGCCGGGATGCGATGGCGCAGGTGGTGCGCCGCGCCGGTGCGGACACGTCGACCACCCGGCTCTACTCGGACCGTCAACCTGAGCTCGTCCTGCTCACCGACGCGGTCGTACCGGCCCCCGAAGTGGTCGACGAACTCGTCCGTGACGGGGTCAGTCACCTGCCGGTGCGCGTCCGGGACGGGATCGGCATCGTCGGACCGCTGGTGGTGCCCGGTCGCAGCAGCTGTCTGCGCTGCGCCGATCTGCATCGCGCTGCCCGCGACGATTCCTGGCCGAGGGTGGCGACCCAGCTCGCGGGACGCGTGCAACAGCCGGACCTGGGCGCCGTGCATGCGTGCGCCGCACTGGCCTCGGCACAAGCCCTCCGGCTTCTCTCCCCCGCCGATCAGGCGCCGCCCGCGTGGAACGCCACCCTCGAGATCGACTTCTTCGACGGGGCGATCCGCCATCGCGACTGGCCGCCGCACACCGGATGTGGTTGTGGCGCTCGGTGATACGCCGAGCGACGTAGCCCACACACACTCCCCCAACAGGCTGCGCGGGCGGAGTGAATCAAGGCAGAATCGCGAAGGTGACCGACTCCCGCAACGCCGAGGACCGTGAAGCCGCCATCCCCCGCAACGGGGCCGCGCGAACGGCGAAGCTGGCCAGTATCCCGCTCGGCATAGCGGGGCGGGCGGTCGGCGGCTGGGGCAGGCGGCTGACCGGGCAAAGCGCCGAAGAGGTCAACGCGACGCTGTCCGCCAAGGCTGCGGAGCAGCTCTTCGAGGTCCTGGGCACGCTCAAGGGCGGCGCGATGAAGTTCGGCCAGGCGCTGAGCGTCTTCGAGGCCGCGGTGCCGGACGAGATGGCCAAGCCCTACCGCGAGGCTCTGACGAAGCTGCAAGCAGCCGCGCCGCCCATGCCCACCCGGCAGACCCATCGGGTGCTGGCTGAGCAGCTGGGACGCACGTGGAAGCAGCGGTTCGCCGCCTTCGACGACGAACCGGCCGCGTCCGCGAGTATCGGCCAAGTCCACCGCGCGACCTGGCACGACGGCCGCGAAGTCGCCGTCAAGGTGCAGTACCCCGGAGCCGACGACGCCCTGCGGAGCGACCTTCGACAGCTCCAGCGTTTCAGCAGGCTGTTCCAGGCCTTCGTGCCGGGAACCGAAGTGAAACCGCTCCTGGCGGAACTCGCCGAGCGGATGAACGAAGAACTCGACTACCAGGCGGAAGCCCAGAACCAGCGTGCTTTTGTGAGGGCGTTCGAAGGCGTCTCCGGGTTCCTGATCCCTCGCGTGGTCGCCAGCGCTCCGAAGGTCATCGTCACGGAGTGGGTCACCGGCACCCCGCTGTCGAAGATCATCGCCGGCGGCGACAAGGAGACGCGAGACCGCGCCGGCCGCCTGCTCACCGAGTTCCACTATTCGTCGCCGGAACGCGCCCGGCTCCTGCATTCGGACCCGCATCCCGGCAACTTCATGCTGACCGCCGACGGCAGGTTGTGCGTCATCGACTTCGGTGGCGTGTCCCGGCTGCCCGAGGGGATTCCGCAGCACCTCGGCGAGATGACCAGGCTGGCGCTCGACGGCGAGTCCGCGAAGCTCATGCGGCTGCTCAGGGAGTCCGGCTTCATCCGGGTCGACGCGGATCTGCAGGCCGATGACGTACTCGCGTACCTGGCGCCGTTCACCGAACCGCTGGCGGGCGACACGTTCCACTTCACGCGCCGTTGGATGCAGCGGCAGGCAGGCCGGGTCGGCGACACCCGCGGCCGGGATTTCCGGATCGGCCGCTCCCTCAATCTGCCACCCGAGTATCTGATGATCCACCGGGTGACCGCCGGATCGACCGGCATCCTCTGTCAGCTCGACGCGGAGATCCCCGCTCGCGCGATCGTCGAACGGTGGCAGCCGGGCTTCGCGGCCTGAGAAGTTATCCACAGGGAACGGCGCGACTGAGCCGAAATCAGGTTCGGCCGGGCGAGTTGTCCACAACTTCGCGGAAGTGGTTCCACCCGGTCGGCCCAGCGGTCATCCTCGATTCATGGCCACTACACGAAGCGCCCGACTCATGGCGCTCAGTAACACCAGCGAATCCGGGATCATCACCAACCGCGAGCTGCGGAAGGCGGGCGTCACCGCGCGTTACGCCGCGAAGCTCTGTGGGCCGGGCGGTCCTTGGCGAAGGCTGATGCCGGGTGTGATCCTGTTACGCGACTCCGCGCCCACCCGGCTTCAGCTGCTACAAGCCGCTGTCGCACGGTTCGGGCCGGACGTGGTGGTGACGGGTGCCGACGCGCTGCGCGCACGAGGCGTCGACTGCCAGGGAACACGGGAGGTTCATCTCCTTGTCCCCGACTATCGGCGCGTCCCGGCGGAGCCCGGCATGCTGCCCCGAAGAACCACGCGAATGCCGCCGCCGACCTTGATCGACGGCGTCCCGTTCGCCCCGCCGGCCCGGGCCGCACTCGATCTGGCCCGGCTGGAGCTCGATCCCGCGCGAATCGACGAGCTGATCTCGCTACCCCTGTACTGGGGTCTGTGCACGCTCGAAGAACTCAGCGAGGAGCTCGATTCCGGTAACCGGCGAGGTTCGGCTGCGGTCCGAGCGGCTCTGCGGCGCGTCGATCCCGAAGAGACCTACGCGCATGGGCTGGCGAAAAAGGTCCTCAGCGGCTGCCCACTGCCCTCGCCGGCGTGGAACACGACGCTCTGCGACAGACGAGGGCGTCCCATCGGCTCTGCCGATGCCTGGTGGGACGACATCGGTCTGGCGTGGCAGTTCCGCGCCCCGAAAGAGGGTGCCGCGAATTTCCACCCGCTGGCGCTGACCGCGACCGGAACCGTCTTGGTCCGCTGCACCATCGATCAGCTGAAGAAGGTCCCGATGGAAGTCGCGGCCGAGCTCGTCAGAGCGTTCGGGGAAGCGGCACGGACACCGCGGCCGAAGGTCCTCACGATCGGCCGGATCGACGCCGCCTGAGTGCCTCACCAGTACTCGTCGGGCAGCTTTCCCTCGATGTCACGGGTGTGGCGGCGAGCGCAGGCAGGGCACATCCAGCGCATGACGTTCTTCTCACGGGTGGAAACCCAGGCGAGCGTCTGCGCGGGCTCCTCGTCGACTCCGCGGATCCGGCCGCACAAGGAGCAGCCGGGCTGATCACTCACGATCGCCGTCCACAATGGACCGTTTTCGCCCCCAACAGGAACAGATCCCGGCGTGCACCGAGGAAGGCGGGGTCCGCCGGATCAACCAACGCTGCCACGGTCTCGTGGTCTTCGGCGTCGAGGCGGTCGCCTGCAACGTCGTTCAGCCAGGTCACTCGCTCGAGGACGAACTCACTCAGCAACTCCGGCCCGGGCGCCGGATGGTGGATGAGGACGCCGAAGGAATCGACATCGTCGAGACCGGCCCGTTGGAGCGCGATGTTCCAGCCGTAAGGCATGGAAACGGCACCGGGGATTCCTGCCCGCATCTCGGCGAACCACTCGCCGCGCGCGGCGAGCAGCTTCTCCTCGAGCCCGGGACGGCCGATGCCGAGATCCCAGGGAAGACAATTGAAGTCCAAGCCGCCCTCGGCGATGGCGACCAACCCGCCGGGGCGGGCGAGCCGGGCGAGGGTGCCGATGGCCGCCTGCTGATCGGGCAGGTGATGGACCACGCGAGAAGCCCAGACCAGATCGGCGGGAGGAAGCTTGGCGGGCAACTCTTCGTCGGCCACGTCGGCATGGATCGTCTCGACGGCGGCCCTGTCCCCCGCGGCCACACTGACGACCCGGTGCGCTTCGGCCAGCAGGTGCTCGGTCGCGTCGACCAGCACGATCTTGGCGCCGACAGAAGCGAGCTCTTCGGCGAAAAGCACGCTCATCCCACCCGCGCCGCAGCCGACGTCGAGGATGGTCGGCCCCTCCGGCATGCCCTCCAGCAGCCGCCGGGCCACCGCCCGCATCGGCTCGGCGTCGAGTGCCTCGGCCATGCGAAGCGATCGAAGCCGATCGGCCCAGTCGATGTCGTCATGCGTGTGTACGGCCATTCCCCCAGTGAACACCACGCCAAGCCGCACCACGTCCCGAAAAGGGAGCGGGGGACCTTTGCTGTCGCACCGCGATAGCAAAGGTCCCCCGCTCCCCCGAGTGGTCAGGCCTGGAAGCGCTCGGCTCGCCGGGTCGCCCAGCGGGCGACCTTGGTCCACCTGCGTGCGGCGCGTGGACCGCTCCGAGCCCGCTGCGCTCGGACTCCCTCCTCGAGGTCTCGTATTCGGGCCCTGGACAGTTCTTCATAAAGCAACATCTCGCTGGTCTCCTCGACCTTGATCTCGTTCAACTTGGCCGACGCGACAGTGCGGTAACCCGTCCGCGCCTCGTAATCCCTGGTGGTGATGAGTTCGACGGTCATGCCGCTGCGCTCCGCTCGACCTTGCGGGCGACGGGACGAGCCTCGGCGGCGGGCTCGACGACCGGGTTCTTCCGGGGGCGGCCACGGGGCCGCTTCCGCGCGACGACAACGCCACGCTCGAAGATTTCGCCACCCCAGACACCCCACGGCTCCCGCCGCGAAAGGGCGCCCGCGAGGCAGGCGGAACGGACCGGGCAGTCCGCGCAGAACGCCTTCGCGCGCTCGAGTTCTGCCGGCGACTCGGCGAACCAAAGGTCCGCGTCGCCCGAACGGCAGGGAAGCATCGACTCAGGCGAGTCGATGGCGTCGAGCAGGTCGACGACGCCTGCGTCGGCGAAAGGCAGGGCCTCCCCCGGCGCGAAAGCTATGGCCGATGACATGAGTGCACTCCTCTGTGCCGTAACGGATTTCGTATTCACGGTGGAACTGGACAACGCTGAACCCCAATTAGGTTGTGCAGCCAACTTGTTTGTGCAGCAAAAAACACGAAGGCCGCGGATCCGGTAACCGGTTCCGCGGCCTTCGTGAGCCTCTGATCCTGACTAGGTCAGGAACTTCGCTCCCGTTTGGACAACGGAACACGGAACTGCTTGATGACCGGCAGATCGACGCCGCCGTTCACGTACGCTCCACCGAAGGCGGCAGCGTGCGTGAAGGTCTCGTCGGCGGTAACCCAGGTCCGGTTGAGACGCTGAGTGCCGCGGGCGGCAAGGTTGCTCACGGGCATGAAGGTGCCCTGGCGCTGTGCCTGCGGGACTTCCGCGACGCAGGACAGACGGGTGCCAGGGTTCGTGAGCTTCATGTTGATCCTCATTTCACTGACACCACCTTTCTCTGTCGCGCGCGAGCCGCCCTGCGGTCTACGCTGTGTTGTAGAAGTTCTTCCCCAGACCAGGCGCTTCCCGCCCGGTACCTGCAGGTTATTGCCACCGGCCGCGCCGGGGCAACTTATTTTCCAGAAAATCCGTCGAAGTTGCGAAGATCGGCTCTGAGCAGCAGGTTCGCCGCGTGGATCAAGCCTGGGACGCGGTCAAGTCTCCACCGAGGCCCGCACGACGTCGAGAACCTCCGCTCCGAAGCGCTCGAGCTTCGTCGCGCCGATCCCGGAGATGGCGCACAAGGCCGTGTCATCGGTCGGTCGCTGCTCGGCGATGGCGACGAGCGTCGCGTCCGTGAAAACGACGAAGGCCGGCACCTTGAGCTCCCGCGAGCGCTCGCCTCGCCAGGACTTCAGCTTCTCGAGCAGTTGTTCATCCACGTTGGACGGGCAACGGGAGCAACGCCCCAGCTTGATGTCCAGTGTCTCCAGCAGGGGCCCACCGCACACCCGGCACCGGGCCTTGTTGCCGGACTGCTTCGGCTGTTGCGATCGGGCGACCCTCGCCGCTGGGTGGTCTTCGGGAATGAGGCCGTAGAGGAAGCGGCTGCGCCGCCGATTGCGGCGGTTCCCCGACGTCCTGGCCAAGGCCCACGACAGCGAGAGGTGCTCTCGTGCTCGAGTGACACCGACATAGAAGAGCCGGCGCTCTTCTTCGATGGCCGCGTCATCACCGTCAGCGTGAAGGATCGGCACTGTCCCCTCGGCGAGCCCCACGAGGAACACGGCGTCCCATTCGAGGCCTTTCGCCGCGTGAAGCGAGGCCAGGGTGATGCCCTCCACCGTCGGCGGATGCTGCGCGGTCGCCCGCTGTTCGAGCTCCGCCACGAAGCGGGGCAGATCCGCGTCATCGACGGTGGAAGCCAGCTCTTCGGCCAACTCGACGATCGACAGAAGCGCGTCCCACCGCTCTTTCGCCGCACCTCCGGCAGGGGGCTGATCGGTGAGCCCGACCTTCGCCAGGACGGAGCGAACCCGGGTCACCAGCTCACCGGTATAGGCATCTGTCGACGCCATCCGCAACGCGGACATCGCCTGCCGGACCTCGGCCCTGGCGAAGAAGCGCTCGCCACCACGGACCAGGTACGGAATGCCAAGCTCCGCCAGCGCCTGCTCGTAGGCCTCCGACTGGGCGTTCACGCGGTAGAGCACCGCGATCTCGCTGGCCGCCACTCCACTGTCGAGCAGATCACGGATCCTGCGTGCGACAGCGGCCGCCTCGGCGGTCTCATCGTCGTACTCGGCGAAACGCGGGACCGGCCCCGAAGGACGCTGGCCGACGAGTTTCAGCCGCGACCCAGCGGGACGGCCACGCGCGGCACCGATCACCTGATTGGCGAGAGCCACGACCTCCGGAGTCGACCGATAGTCCCGCTCCAGCCTCACGACCGTCGCCTCGGGGAACCTTCGTGTGAACTCCAGCAGCGGCCGCGGAGAGGCACCACCGAACGAATAAATGGTCTGGTTGGCGTCGCCGACAACGGTCAAGTCGTCACGGCCACCGAGCCACGCGTCGAGCAGCCGCTGCTGCAGCGGGGTGACGTCCTGGTACTCGTCGACGACGAAGCAGCGGTAGCGCTCGCGGAATTCCTGGGCCACCACCGTGTGCTCCTCGAGGACTGCGGTGGTGTGCAGGAGCAGGTCGTCGAAGTCGAGAACCTGGGCGGCGTTCTTGACCTTCTCGTAGTTGCGGTAGACCTCCGCTACCTGCGACGCGGGCGCCGGCGTGTCCCGCTGTGTCCGCGAGGCGACCGCCGGATAGTCGTCCGGCGATACCAAAGAGGCCTTGCTCCACTCGATCTCACTGGCGAGGTCGCGCAGCAGTTCCGTCTCGGTGCCGAGACCGGCCTTGTTGGCGGCTTGGCTGATGTAACGGAACTTGTTCTCGAGCAGCTCCCAAGGCCGATCCCCGACTACCTGTGGCCAGAAGTACCGAAGCTGGCGGCGGGCAGCCGCGTGGAAGGTGAGCGCCTGGGCGGCGTCGACACCCAGGCCCCGAAGGCGAGCGCGCATCTCGCCCGCGGCACGGGTCGTGAAAGTGACTGCGAGCACCTGACCAGCGGCGACATGGCCGGAACGGACCAGGTGGGCGATGCGATGCGTGATCGTCCGCGTCTTGCCGGTCCCCGCTCCGGCGAGGACACAGACCGGCCCCCTCGGCGCGCAGGCGGCGGCACGTTGCTCGGGATCGAGCCCATCGAGCAGGCCTGGACGACTCTTCGGGGACGATGCGCTAACCACGCCCCGATCCTCGCAGAGGGCCCGACGGGATCGTCGCAGGGCACGCGGCCGTATCCTGGACGCATGGCGGGAAAGCAGGACAAGGAAGCAGCGAAGCTGGCCAAGAAGGAGAAGCGTGCCGCGAGCAAGGCTCGCCGCGGGCAGATCTTCGAGGCCTTCAAGATGCAGCGCAAGGAAGACAAGGCGCTCATCCCCTGGATGGTCGGGTCACTCCTGGTCATCACGGGTGTCGTGTTCGGCATCGGGTTCATCTTCGACGTCCACTGGGTCGTGCTGCCGCTGGGCATTCTGCTCGGCGCGCTCGCCGCTGTGATCATCTTCGGCAGGCGGGTCCAGAAGACCGTGTACTCGAAGGCCGACGGACAGCCGGGCGCCGCGGCCTGGGCACTCGAAAACATGCGAGGCCGCTGGAAGGTGACGCCGACCGTCGCGGCCACGACTCAGCTCGACGCCGTGCACCGGGTGCTCGGCGGGCCGGGCGTCGTGCTCGTCGCCGAGGGCGCGCCGCACCGCGTGAAGTCTCTGCTCGCGCAGGAGAAGAAGCGTGTGTCCCGCTTGATCGGTGAGACCCCGATCTACAACGTGATCATCGGGAACGAAGACCAGCAGGTGCCGCTGAAGAAGCTGCAGAGCCACCTCATGAAGCTCCCGCGGAACCTCAAGCCCGCCCAGGTCGACGCGCTGGAGGCGAAGCTGGCCGCCCTCGGCAGCCGCGGCGCCGCGATGCCCAAGGGTCCGATGCCTGCCGGCGCGAAGATGCGCAACGTCCAGCGCACCATCCGCCGCCGCTGACCAAGCGAGAATCAGGGGTCCTTTGCTACCGCATGCGGTAGCAAAGGACCCCTGATTCATCTCTGGACGAAAACTGTCGGTGCGTGGTCGCATGATCACTGAGTGGACAAAACCTCAAGCGCCCGGGAGACGGCGCTGGCAGCGATGTTCCCGGACGGCGTGGCCGCCCGGGCGAAGCTTGTCGCCCTGGGGCACTCCCATTCCTGGATCTCTCGCCGTTGCCGCGAAGGCGGTCCATGGCGACGTCCGATCCCCGGCGTCATCCTCCTGACCAGCGCCACCCCGACCAGTCGTCAACTCTTGAAGGTCGCCCTGACCCACGCGGGCCCAGAGGCGATGCTCACCGGAGTACAGGCCGCCAGGTTGTACGGAGTCCGAAGACTCCCGCCCGAAAGACGGGCCCACACCTTGATTCCTCATCGGAGCAAGGTCGCCACCTGGGGGTTCGCCGTCGTCGAGCGAACGATCCACCTGCCGGAACCAGTTGAGATCGACGGACTGCCCGTAGCCCCACTCGCCCGGGCCTTGATCGACGCGGCTCGGCGCATGGACGAACTCAAGACGGTGCGCGAGATGATCCACGACGCGGTCCATCGTGGGCTCTGCACTCCAGAGGAACTTCGAGACGAACTGGCGCAAGCCAGCACGATCGGCTCGGCACTGCCTCGAATCGTCGTCAACGCCCTCCAGGACGGCGTCGACTCCGCCGTCGAGCAATGGCTGGAGTCCGTGCTCGAGCGCAGCGGCTTGCCCGACCCCGCGCGGAATGCAGAGCTACGAACTTCGGACGGGGAGGTAGTCGGGGTCGCCGACGCCTGGTGGCCGCAGGTCGGCGTCGCCGTGCAAGTTCGCCATGCCGAGGTCGCTCTCGAACCGAGCAAGGTGTCCGAGGCGCCGGCACTTGTCGCACCAGGCCTTATCGTCGTCCAGGTAAGTCCCGCTCGACTACGAGACGAGCCACTGGTAGTGATCCAGGAGCTGCGAGCAGCCCACCGTCGCGCTCGTCAACGACCACCTCCGGATGTCGGCTTCGCCCCTGCAGCACCGGCCGCCTGACCACAGCCGGCTCGGCAGCCGTTTCCTCCGGCGAGAGCAAAGGTCCCTTGCTCTCCACCCGCGGTCATCGCATGCGGATCACGACGGTGCCGGTCAGCCGGTCGAGCCAGCTTCGTCCGTCGATGTTGCGGATCGCCGCCGGAATGATCACGAAGGTCAGCGCCGCCCGAACGACGGCACGCCACACACCGACCATTTGCGCGCCGTCGAGCCTGGCGACGCGGATCCCGACCGCTGCCATACCGGGGGTGAAGCCGAAGAAAGCCGCGGGAATGGCCGTGATCGCCGCCCAGACGCCGACCGACCAGAGATTGAACGTCTGCATGACAGCCGGATCCTGAAGGCTGGGTGTCACGAAGAGGGTGGTGGCCAGCGAGGCGAGCACCAAATCGATGATCAACCCCAGAAGACGTGCGCCGCCGCCCGCCACCGAGCCGACACCCGATTGGGGCAAGCCGAGTCGCTCACCACGCCACCGCTGCGTACCCTCGCCACCGGCCGTCGTTCCATCCCCGGCTCCGGGAAGCCATTCTCCGGTCCATCTCGCCACCCATCCAGGGTATGCCGGTGGCGCGGGCCACATTCGCCCTGGTCGACTACCCGATATCGCCGCCCCGTTAACACCGGCGAAACATACGGGTGACGGTCGGGCAACACCGCGCTCTTAGCGTGAGCCGAAGAGAGTACTGCCGCCGGCAACGAACGAGAAGGAGTCACCGAGGGTGCCCACTACTCCAGACGACATTCAGCGCCTTATCGCCGACGAGAATGTAGAGGTCGTCGACGTCAGGTTCTGCGACCTGCCCGGCGTTATGCAGCACTTCACCGTTCCGGCGAAGGCGTTCAACGAGGAAGCTTACGAAGAAGGCCTTGCCTTCGACGGCTCCTCGGTGCGCGGGTTCCAGTCGATCCACGAATCCGACATGCTGCTCCTCCCGGACCCCGAAACGGCGCGTATCGACCCGTTCCGCAAGGCGAAGACGCTCTCGCTGAACTTCTTCGTGCACGACCCGTTCACCCGTGAGGCGTACAGCCGCGACCCGCGCAACATCGCGCGCAAGGCCGAGCAGTACATCTCCGAGTACGGCGTCGCTGACAACGTGTTCTTCGGTCCGGAAGCCGAGTTCTACATCTTCGACTCGATCCGGTTCGACTCCGCCGAGCACGCCTCGTTCCACGAGATCGACTCCGTCGAGGGCTGGTGGAACACCGGTGCCGACGTGCCGGGCGGCAACCAGGGTTACAAGACGAAGTTCAAGGGCGGCTACTTCCCCGTCCCGCCGGTCGACCATTTCGCCGACCTGCGTGACGAGATCGTCCGCAACCTGCAGGGCTCCGGTTTCGAGATCGAGCGCGCGCACCACGAGGTGGGCACCGCCGGTCAGACCGAGATCAACTACAAGTTCAACACGCTGCTGCACGCTGCGGACGACCTGCAGCTGTTCAAGTACATCGTGAAGAACACCGTGTTCGCCGCCGGCAAGACCGCGACCTTCATGCCTAAGCCGCTCGCCGGTGACAACGGCTCGGGCATGCACTGCCACCAGTCGCTGTGGAAGGACGGCACGCCGCTGTTCCACGACGAGTCGGGGTACGCGGGCCTGTCCGACACGGCCCGTCACTACATCGGCGGTCTGCTCAAGCACGCGCCGAGCCTGCTGGCCTTCACCAACCCGACCGTCAACTCGTACCACCGGCTCGTGCCGGGCTTCGAGGCACCGGTCAGCCTGGTGTACTCGCAGCGGAACCGGTCGGCTTGTGTCCGTATCCCCATCACGGGCAACAACCCGAAGGCCAAGCGCGCCGAGTTCCGGTGCCCGGACTCGTCCGGCAACCCGTACCTGGCGTTCTCGGCGATGATGATGGCCGGCCTCGACGGCATCAAGAACAAGATCGAGCCGCCGGAGCCCATCGACAAGGACCTCTACGAGCTCCCGCCGGAGGAAGCCCAGAACGTCAAGCTCGTCCCTGGCGACCTCGGCGCGGTTCTCGACACGCTGGAAGCCGACCACGACTATCTGCTCGAGGGTGGCGTGTTCACCCCCGACGTGATCGACACGTGGATCTCCTACAAGCGTGAGAACGAGATCGACCCGCTGCGGCTGCGCCCGCACCCGTACGAGTTCTCGCTGTACTACGACGTGTAAGTCGTGCGGTAGCAACACCAAGAGCACGCCGGTGGTGAGGTGCGGAAACGCCCTCACCACCGGCGTTTCTTATTTGGATCTACGCGGTGCGACTACTCCGAAGTGGAAAGAACCTTCAGATCGACGCCCGCTCGCTCGATACGGCCGCGCGGGTCATCCACGAGTTTGCGTCGCTCGAGATCCATCAGTCCCAAGGTGCACGTGATCTCCGCGGAGAGGGTGCCGTCGATCTTGTAGATGTTCGAGTCCATGTGGAAGGTCTTGCCCGTGCCGAACTTGGCGTCGCAGGTCACGTCGACGACATCGCCGGCCCGAAGCTCGCGCCGGAACACGATGTGGGATTCGAGCAGCACGAAGGCAAGATTCGCGTCGCGCATGCCCGAGTTGAGGCCACCTGCGAGCTCCATCAGCTCGAGTCTGGAGACCTCGCCGTACGAGTGGTAGACGGCGTGGTTGAGATGGCCGAGAGTGTCCAGCTCATAGTGGCGCACCTTGATCCGGGTGCGAAATGGCTCGCGCACAGTCACCGGTCCACTGTAAGGGCCGCTCTCCGTCCGCGACGCCGAGTGTGAGCAAGGGACCTCTGCTACCGCCTCGGACAACCCGTGGCAAGTGACAGCAAGGGTCCCTTGCTCACTTACCGCAGGTCAGAGCCGGTCAGCCCTGGTAGAAGAGGGTCTCCACAACTGCGTGGGCACGTCGCGTCGTCCGCCGGTAGGCATCGAGGAACTCGCCTGGATCGTCGTCGGCCGAGTAGCCGAGCACTCGTGCGACCGCGGCGAGGTCGCGACCGGAGCTGGGGATCTCGTCGACGGCTTTACCCCTGACCAGCATCCCAGCGTTACGGACACGCGTCGCCAGCAACCATGCCTCGGTCAGGGATTCGATCTCGGCGGGCTCGGCCAGCCCGGCCTCCCCCGCGGCCTTCAGCGCCCCGATCGTCGAGGTGGTCCGAAGCCCTTCGACCTGATGCCCGTGACGCAGCTGCATGAGCTGCACGGTCCACTCCACGTCGGCGAGCCCTCCACGCCCGAGTTTCGTGTGCCGTGTCGGGTCGGCGCCCTTGGGCATCCGTTCGGTCTCTACCCGCGCCTTGATCCGCCTGATCTCCCTCACCCGGACCGCGTCGAGGCCTTCCTGCGGGTAGCGAATGGGGTCGATCATCTCGATGAATCGTGCACCGAGGTCGTCGTCACCGGCGATGAACCGGGCGCGGAGCAGCGCTTGGGATTCCCAGACCTCGGCCCACCGCCCGTAGTAGCTGCGGTAAGAGTCGAGGGTCCGCACCAACGGACCGCTCCGCCCCTCCGGCCGGAGATCGGCGTCGACGACCAACGCCGGGTCGGGACTGGGCGCACCGAGGATCTTGCGCACCGTCTCGGCAACAGAGGAAGCGAACTTCGCTGCTTCGGAGTCCGACACCCCTTCGGCCGGCTCGCACACGAAGAGGACGTCCGCGTCGGATCCATAGCCGAGTTCTGCCCCACCGAGACGCCCCATACCGATGACAGCGATCTTCGCGGGCGTCTGGCCGAGTTCGGCCTGGCGCTGGCGAAAAGCAGCGGCCAAGGCACCCTGCAACACGGCGGCCCACACACTCGACAACGCCTCACAGACGGCGGGGACGTCGAGCAGACCCAGCAGATCTGCCGATGCGATCCGCAACATCTCATGTCGGCGAAGTGATCTCGCGGCCGCGACCGCGGCGTTCAAACCCGGCTGACGCCGCACCGCGGCTCGCAGCGAGGTGGCTACTTCGGCCGGAGTGCGACCGGCCAGCCGCGCGGGATCACCGAGCAACTGTAGGACTTCCGGCGCTCTCGCCAGCAGGTCGGGCACTAGCCGCGACGTGCCCAGCAGGAACGCGAGCCGCTCGACGACGGCCCCCTCGTCACGGAGAACCCTGAGGTACCAAGGCGTTTCTTCGAGCGCTTCCGAGACCTTCCGGTAGGACAGAAGTCCACGGTCGGGGTCCGGGGTGTCGGCGATAAGATCCAGCAGGACCGGCAGTAGTGCCTGCTGAATGGCCGCCCGACGGGACATTCCCGCGGTCAGCGCCTTGATGTGCTGCAGCGCCCCGTCCGGCGCGGCATAACCGAGGGCGGCGAGGCGGCTCTCCGCCTGTTTCGTCGTCAGCCGTAGCGCTTCGGTCGGCACGTTCGCGACCGATTGCAGCAGCGGCCGGTAGAAGAGTTTCTCGTGAAGGCGGCGGATGCTCTGCAGGTGGCGGCGGAATTCCGCCAGCAACGCGTCGCCTTCGCTTCTGCCACGGGCTGGCCGCACACCGCTCGCCCTCGCGATCGTTCGCAGCTCGCTGGAGTCCGAGGCGGCGGGAAACAGGTGCGTACGCCGTAATCGGCGAAGCTGGAGCCGATGCTCGATGGTCCGGAGGAACTCGTACGAGGAGGCGAGTTCCGCGGCATCCTTACGGCCGACGTACCCGCCTTCTCCCAAGGCGGCGAGTGCGTCCAACGTGGACGGAGAACGTAGCTCCGCGTCGATCCGGCCGTGGACCAGTTGCAGCAACTGCACGGCGAACTCGACGTCGCGAAGGCCTCCACGCCCGAGCTTCAGCTCTCGCTCGGCGTGCGCGGACGGCACATGGCCTTCGACACGCCGCCGCATCTTCTGCACCTCGGGAACGAAATTCTCCCGATCGGCCGCTGCCCACACCTTCGGCGCGACCATCTCCGCGTACTGGCGCCCGAGCTCGGCATCGCCTGCGACCGGCCGTGCCTTGAGCAAGGCCTGGAACTCCCAGGTCTTGGCCCACTTCTGATAGTAGGTGGCATGTCCGTCGAGAGTCCGGACCAAGGCGCCCGCCTTCCCCTCGGGACGCAACGCCGCATCGACCTCGAAACAAGCCTTGCCGACCACGCGCATCATCGTGCTGGCCAGCCGCGTGGAGACCGAAAGATCCCCGTCACCGACGAAGATGACATCCACGTCGCTTACATAGTTCAGCTCTCGACCACCGCATTTACCCATCGCGATCACGGCGAGCCGGCCGTCAATCCCGGCGCCCACCTCGGCCTCGGCGACCAGAAGTCCCACCTTCAGCGCGGCCTCGGCCAGCGTGGTGAGCTGTGCGCCGATTTCGGCATAGGGCGGTTGACGGAGGCCGGGTTCGACCAGATGACCGAGGTCGGCGGCGGCGATTCCGAGGAGCAGCTCGCGATACCCGATGCGGAGAGCCTGCTCCGACTCAAGTCCTGTGAGCAGTTCCTCTTCCGGCCGCAGATGCTCGAGGAGGCTATTCACGTACTGATCCGGCTCGGCGCTCTTCTCGCGTTCAAGGGTCTTCCAGCAGTCGGTGTTCGCGACGAGGAAGTCCGCGAGCGCGCTCGAAGTGCCCAAGACACCGAGCATCCGGCCGCGGAAGGTGCGGTTGGTGCGGAGCGCCTGGTCAAGCTCATCCCAGGTGGACAGGTCTGCTTCCCGGATCCGGTCCAGCCCACTCAACGCGAGATCGGGATCCGCCGCACGGGAGAGTGCCGACAACACGTCGGCGGCGGAGCCGTCCGGGCCGGATTCGGTCCACCAACCGGCAGCACGCAGCTGCCCGTCGGCACGGGGGTCGGTGAAGCCGTATCTCGCCACGGAAGCGGTCGGCCTGGCGCGCTCAACCATCGGCTTCCACCGTAGTCGCCCTTCCGGCCATGACCAGACGGACGCGCAAGGGAGCGAGGGACCTTTGGTGTCGCCCTTCGCGCGGCGGTACCAAAGGTCCCTTGCTTCGCTAGGCGGCGATCCTCCCGACTTCCGGTTCAGGGAGGGTCGGGGCGGGAGTGGTGAAGCTGCCGGCATTGACGGGACTCCGCCGGGAAAGGAGGTAGATCCCGATGCCGATCGCCAGGCCGGCGACGCCGACGGAGATCGTCCCCACCGTGCCCGTCGAGGTCACGAGACCGGCCCCGGCACCGACGATGGCCGCCGCCGGAAGCGTGAACAGCCAGGCGATCACCATACGGCCGGCCGTGCGCCAGCGGACCGGTGACTCGTTCCTGCCCACGCCGGAGCCGACGATGCCTCCAGAACAGACGTGAGTGGTCGAAAGCGGGAAGCCGAAGTTCGTCGAAGCGAGGATGACCGCCGCCGAGCTGGTCTGCGCGGCGAAGCCCTGCGGGCCGGCGATGTCCGTCAGACCTTTACCCAGCGTGTAGGTGATTCGCCAGCCGCCCAGGTACGTGCCGAGCGCCAACGCCAGCGCCGCGCTGACGATCACCCAAAGCGGCGGCCCGGCCCCGGCGGGAAGGGTTCCTGCGGTGATCATCGTCAGCGTGATGACACCCATGGTCTTCTGCGCGTCGTTCGTACCGTGGGCGAGCGAGACCAGCGAAGCCGAGATGATCTGCCCGACTCGGAAGCCGGCAGTGCGGCCGCGGCGGACGAAGATCCGGTAGACGAAGTACGTCACGATCATCGCGACGAGACCGGCCAAGACCGGCGACAGCGCCGCTGGGACCAGCACCTTCTCGACGATCTTTCCGAAATGG
The DNA here is from genome assembly GCF_046549005.1 of Amycolatopsis sp. lyj-108. Taxonomy (NCBI): domain Bacteria; kingdom Bacillati; phylum Actinomycetota; class Actinomycetes; order Pseudonocardiales; family Pseudonocardiaceae; genus Amycolatopsis; species Amycolatopsis sp. lyj-108. Next base: position 355,771 of record NZ_JAJPWQ010000011.1, read on the forward strand.
ACGGAGTCCGTTCCGGCCGACACCCACGTGGCCCCGATCAGCCCGCCGAACAGCGCGTGGGACGAACTGGACGGCAGTCCGACGAACCATGTGACGAGGTTCCACACGATCGCCCCGACCAGGCCACCGAACACGATCGCCGGTCCGATCTTGGTGTCGTCGACCAGTCCATTCGAGATGGTCTTGGCCACTTCGACCGACAGGAAGGCTCCGACCAGGTTCAGGACCGCGGAGATCGTCACCGCGACTTTGGGACGCAACGCCCCGGTGGCGATCGACGTCGCCATCGAGTTGGCCGTGTCGTGGAACCCGTTCGTGAAATCGAAAATTAGGGCCGTGACGACGACGAGCACGACCAACACTGAGGGCTCCACCCCGACCTCCGAACCCTTCGAAATTCCCTTCGCAAGGTACCTGACGGCAAGACCGGAGTGTTAATAACCCATACGCATTTGAGACATAAGTCGTTAAGCCATCGGCAATGTACGTTGACGGTCCGCAGCCGGGGCGAGGTCACCGGACACCAGTCGGACGAAGCGGTGGGCGAACGGTCGCCAGGTTTCGGTGATATCGGCATGCACTCGGGCGAGGTTTTCCGGGGTCAGTACGTCCGGCCGGGTGAGTTCCGCCATTTCCGGCGATTGCCGCGCCCAGTCGAGGACCACGTCCGGCGTCGTCTCGACATGGAACTGGACACCGTAGGCACAACGGTCGAACCGGAAGGCCTGGTAGGCATACCGCGGCGAGGAGGCCAGGAGCTCGGCGCCCGCGGGCAACCGGGTGATCGCGTCGTTGTGGAACTGCAGGACGTCTTGCATGAGTGGCAGTTCCGCGAAGAGCGGGTCGATCCAGGCTGCGTCCTTCTTGGACACAAGCCCTGGGCCGACCTCAGGCCCTTGATCGCCTGTCGCGACGCTGCCGCCCAACGCCACCGCCAGGAGCTGACCGCCGAGGCAGATCGCGAGCGTCGGGATACGCGCGCCAGCAGCCTTCGAAAGAAGCTTCCGCACATCCGCGAGCCACGGATGTGCGGCGTCATCGTTGGCGCCCATCCCGCCGCCGAGGCATACGACGCCCCCGTACCCATCAAGATCGGCGGGGAGGATCTGATCGGGCAGCAAGCGGATGTCGAGCTCGGCTCCCGCCTCGGTGAGCCAGTCGCCGAGTGGGCCGATCGGGTCTGATGCATCCGGCTGGATGACGAGCAACTTGGGAGCGGTCACCTCACCAGCCTACGACCCCGGGAGAGCAGGGGACCTTTGCTACCGCCCGGCCCGGAGCGATAGCAAAGGTCCCCTGCTCCCTCTGGTCAGCAGGCGCAGCGTGGGGTGGGCGCGGAGGTGAGGACTGGCGCCAAGGTGTCCCGGTCAACGGGATAGCCGGCTGCTTGCCAGGCGGTGATGCCGCCGGACAGGCGTTTGACCTTGAAGCCGAGCTCCGCGAGTTTCAGGGCTCCCTTGGTCGCGGCGTTGCAGTGGATGCTCTCGCAGTAGCAGATGTAGACGAGGCCACGGTCCAGTTCGCTGACCGACTCGGGCGTCATGTCCCGGTACGGGAGGTTGATCGCCCCGGGGATGCGAGCCGACGCGAAGGCTTCGGGGGCGCGGGTCTCGACGATCACGTACCCGCGCGGAGCATCAGACGTGAGGTCTTGGACAAGGTCGTCGGGGTCCACCTCGAGTGCGAGTTCGGCTCGCAGGTGCGCGGCAGCGGTCGCACTGTCCAGGGCCGGGAACATCAGTACGCGGGGTTCGGTCGTCATACCTCAATCCTGCTGATCACTGATCAATCCGAACATCGGAGAATCCAGGTCTCACCGCCGGTTAGCCTGGAGATCCCTGGCGGGCATGACGATCGACCTGGAGTTCTGTGAATCTCGATGATCTCGACTGGCAGTTACTCGAACTGCTCCAGTCCGACGGCCGGCTGACCTTCTCGGAGCTCGGCCGGCGAGTGTCGCTGTCCGCACCCGCGGTGACCGAGCGGGTCCGCCGGCTCGAGGAGAAGGGGATCATCACCGGATACTCGGCCGGCGTCGACCTGACGAAGCTCGGGCTACCGATCGAGGCGATAGTCCGAGCGAAGGTACGGAGCCTCGACACGGCTCGCTTCCGCGAAACCATTCTCGTGCTGCCTCAGGTGCTTGACGCCGATCACGTCACGGGTGATGAGTGCTGGCTCGTGCGGGTCGCCTGCCGAAACACCGCGGAGTTGGAGGAGCTCGTAGAGCGGATGCAGCGCTATGGGGAGACGACGACTTCGCTGGTCTTCTCGTCGCCTGTGCGCCGACGTGCGGTCAGCCGGCGGAGCTGAGCGAGGCCGCGGGGAGAGCAGGGGCCCTTTGCTATCACCTGGCAGAGATGGGTATGAAGAAACGGGCCCAGGTCGGGAGAACTCTGGGTTCTCAACCGGCCTGGGCCCGTTTCTTTTTCAATGTTAGTCCGGCGGTGTCCTACTCTCCCACAACCCTTCGGTTGCAGTACCATCGGCGCTGTCAGGCTTAGCTTCCGGGTTCGGAATGGGACCGGGCGTTTCCCTGACGCTATAACCACCGAAACACTA
>NZ_JAJPWQ010000012.1:0-353493 GCF_046549005.1 Amycolatopsis sp. lyj-108
CACCCCAGGTGACGCTCGCCGTCGTGCCCGCCAAGGTGGCGCGGAGACCGCTGGGAAGGCCGGGTGGGCACTTTCGCGACGCCTGGCGTCCCGAAAGTGGCTTTCGCGACACGGTCGCCCCCGCGGCCGCGAGCGAATCCCCGCTACCCGACACCTTTGACCTTCTCCTCAACAGAACGCTCATTATCACTCACGACCCCACGTAGAACCGGGCATGGATACGCCAATCGGACACTCAGTGGCCAGGATGTGTCCTTTGTGGATACTGAAGCCCGACCGGCGCCCAGAATCAGGCCTTCACGCGCCAACCGGCAATAACCCGAAACGCCGCTACTCCCCCGCTCCGGCGCGCCACCCCCGCCGTCGTCCCCGCGGCACCACGACGGCCGCCGCGCCCAGCAGAGCGACGGCGACCGCGACCACCACGACCACCGTCCAAGCCGCCTGCTTCGCGGGCGCCAGGTCGGGGCCGGGCGTCACCACCACCGGTTCGCGGCGCGCGGTGGCGGCGGCCGCCGCGGTCGAGACCGACGTCAACGCCGCGAGCGGGTCGAGCACGGTGACGCCTGCCTGCGGGGCCGCGGTGTCCCGCAGCCGCCGGACGAGGTCGGCCGCGGTCGTCTCCGGCCGGTACGACCGGATCAGCGCCGCCGCGGCCGCCACGTGCGCGGCGGCGAACGCGGGGCCGACGCCGATCGCGGCACCGCCGCCCGGTCCCTTTCCCACGACCAGGTTTCCCGGTGCGGCGAGGGATCCGGGAGCGGCCCTGGCGTCCGGTTTCCCGTCCGGCCCGATGGCGGACACCGCGAGCACGCCGGGGAACGCGGCCGGGTAGTACGGGCCCGGCGGGACGTCGCGTGCTTTGGTCGCGTCCAGGCCCGCCGCCGCGACGATCAGCGCGCCGGCCGCGACGGCCCGGTCGACAGCGTGTTTCAGTGCCGGATCCGCTTCGGTGACCGCCGTGGCGACGCAGATGATCCGCGCGCCCGCCGCGACGGCGCCGTCGAGGGCGCCCGCGATACTCGCCGCGGTCGTCGCGCCGGTCTTCTCCGTCCCGCGCACCGCGAGCACCCGCGCCCCGGGCGCGAGCCCGGAAACCTCGGTGCCGTCCGCCACGGGCGCCGCGATCAGGCTCGCGACGACGGTGCCGTGCCCGACACAGTCCGTTCCGGCGTCACCGATCTGCTGCACCGGCAGGACCGCTTTGTCGACCCCGGTGTCCACCACGGCGACGGTGACGCCTTCGCCGGTCGACAACGCCCGAAGCCGGTCCGCGCCGAGATAAGGAAGCTGCCACGGCACCGAAGGGATCTTCTTGCCCGAGGAGGAAGTGCACGCCTGCCCGGATTTCAGCGTCTGCGGGATCTGCGGGAGCTCGGTGCCCTGCGCGGCCGCGAGGCCGCCGTTCGCCAGCAGAACGAGCGTCGCGCACGCCACGGTCAGGTGTCGCCTCATCGTTCCAGTCCAGCATGAGCCGCGCGACGCGCCCAGGAAGAACGACCGGCAGGATCGCCGGGCCGATGAACCCAATGGACCCTCCGCCGCGTTGTCCTGTGTGGAGCCGGAGGGCAGGTTCCGATCGGCGAACGACGAGGGGAGCGCTCGTGTCACGGCACGTGCTCACGGTGGACCGCGACCAGGGCTATCGCACCATTTCGGCCGCGTTGCAGGACGCGCGCAACGGCACGGTGATCTCCGTGCTTCCCGGCCGCTACGACGAATCCCTGGTCGTGACCAAGGTGGTCACCATCGCGGCGAGCGACGCGCGCGGAACCGTGGAGGTCGTGGCACGTCAGGGCAGCGCGGTCCAGCTCGCCGCCGAAGCCGTCAAGCTCACCGGTCTGGTGCTGCGGGGGCAGCACGAAGCCCTGCCCGCGGTCGACATCGCACGCGGACAGGCCGCGGTGGAGGACTGCGAGATCATCGGCGCGGCCTGGACGGCGGTGCTGGCCCGCAATTCGGGTTCGCTGGCGATGCGGGGCTGCCGGGTGAGCAATCCCGGCGGCGCGGGCATCGTGGTCACCTCGCCCGCCCCCAGCACGATCGAAGACTGCGTGATCGAGCACGTGGAGACCTCCGCCGTCGTGATCGCCGAACGCGGCAATCCGATGGTGCGGGACTGCACCCTGAGGCACGCCAAGGGAAACGGCGTCTGCGCGAACGGGCAGGCGCAGGGCACCATCCAGCATTGCGACATCTCCTCGACCGGCAGGCCGGGGATCGCGCTCGAAGAGGACAGCGCGACGAAGGTGTTCGACACCACCGTCCGTGACACCGCGAGCGGCGTCTTCATCAGCACCCACTCCTCCCCCGTGCTCGAAGAGTGCCGTACCACCAACACCACCGGTGACGGGATCACCGTGGCCGACGGCGCCGACCCGGTGCTGCGCCGCTGCCGTACGGCGAAGACCGGCGGCGTGGGGATCCGGGTCACCGGACGTTCCCGCGGCACTTTCGAGGACTGCGAGATCTCCGACGCGGCGGGCGCGGGCATCCACGTCGACGAGGCGAGCGGCCCGTCGTTCAGCCGGACGACCGTACGCGGTGGCACGGCGGAAGGGCTGGTGGTCATCGACGGCGCGACGGCCGAGTTCGACCGGCTGGAGATCCGGGACGTGGCCGGGCACGGTGTGCTGGTGCGGGCCGCCGCGAATCCGCTGTTGCGCCGGGCGACGCTGAACGCCTGCCGGGGCAACGGAATCGAGGTCACCGGCAACGGCCGCGGCCGGATCGAAGACTGCGAAGTACGCGATGCCGGGAAAGCCGGGCTCAGTGTCTCCGAAGGCGGAAGCCCCTACGTCAGTGCGCTTCGGGTGCATCAGCCGAAACTGTCCGCCGTCCTCGTCGGGCCGGGCGGCGTCGGTTCCCTGCGGGACTGCGAAATCGCCGAGGCCGGGGAACACGGCGTGCTGGTGCAGGACGGCGGGGAGCTGATGCTGTCCCGCTCCTCCGTGCGGCGTTCCCGCCGCCACGGCGTGCTCGTGGAAGCGGGCGCCCGGGCGAAGCTGACCGCCGACGACGTCAGCGGGAACCGCGGCGACGGCGTCCGGATCGAGTCGGGCGAAACGGTGAGCGTGGTGGACTGCACGGTTTCCGACAATACCGGCGGCGGGCTCCGGACGACCGTGCCCAACGCACGGCTGTCGGTCGAGAACCTGACCAGCGAGGCCAACGGCGCACCGGACACCGACGGCACTCCGGCCACCGCGGAAGTCACCGCGGCGACCGATCCCGGCGAGGCACCCCAGAACACCGAAAGCGACAGCGGGCCGCTGGCCAGGCTGGAGGAGCTCGTCGGCCTCAGTGGCGTCAAGCATCAGGTGAAGACACTGGTGAACCTGAACAAGATGGCGCGGCGCCGGGAACAGGCGGGCATGGTCGCGCCGCCGACGAGCAGGCACCTGATCTTCGCCGGCCCTCCCGGCACCGGCAAGACGACCGTCGCCCGGCTCTACGGCAGCATCCTCGCCGAACTCGGCGTGCTGCGCGAAGGTCATCTGGTCGAGGTCGCGAGGGCCGATCTGGTCGCGCAGATCGTCGGCGGCACGGCGATCAAGACCACCGAGACGTTCACCAAGGCCCTGGGCGGTGTGCTGTTCATCGACGAGGCGTACACGCTGAGCGCACAGAGCAAGGGCAGCGGGCCGGACTTCGGCCGCGAGGCCATCGACACCCTGGTCAAGCTGATGGAAGACCATCGCGACGAACTCGTGGTGGTCGCGGCGGGCTACTCGCAGGAGATGTCCTCGTTCCTGCAGTCCAACCCCGGCCTGGCGTCGCGGTTCACCCGGACCATCGACTTCGAGAACTACAGCACCGACGAACTGGTGACCATCGTCGAGAAGATGTGCACCGCCCACCAGTACCAGGTGCCCGAGGACACCCGGAACGCGCTGGCCGTCCACTTCGGACAGTTGGAACGCGGCGCGGACTTCGGCAACGGCCGCACGGCGCGCAAGGTGTTCGAGGAAATGGTGGACCGGCAGGCTTTCCGGCTCGCGAGCGATCCGGACGCCGACGACCAGAGCCTTTCGCTCCTGCTGGCCGCCGATGTCCCCGGAGACGCGGGAAAGGCCGCTCAGAGCGGCAACGACGACGAACTGACGGTGCTGCGGACGAAGCTCGACTCGATGATCGGCCTCACCGGGGTGAAGGACGCGATCAACGACCTGGTGAACCTGATCTCCACCGCACGGGCCCGGCGGCAGGCCGGGCTGCCGGTCCCCGCGTTCAACAACCATCTCGTCTTCGCCGGCGCGCCCGGTACCGGTAAGACCACGGTTGCCCGGCTCTACGGCGAACTGCTCGCCGCGCTCGGCGTGCTGCGCAAGGGACATTTGGTCGAGGTCGCGCGCGCCGACCTGGTCGGCCGCTACGTCGGGCACACCGCGCATCTGACCAGGGAGGCTTTCGACTCCGCCCGCGGCGGCGTGCTGTTCATCGACGAGGCGTACGCGCTGACCCCCGAAGGCGCCACGGGCGGCGACTTCGGCCAGGAAGCCGTCGACACCCTGGTGAAACTGATGGAGGACCACCGTGACGACACCGTCGTGATCGTCGCCGGGTACTCCGCGGCGATGCGCTCGTTCCTCGCCTCCAACGCCGGTCTCGCCTCGCGGTTCTCCCGGCACATCGAGTTCGAGAACTACTCCACCGACGACCTGGTCACCATCGTGCACCGGATGGCCTCGTCGAACGGTTACGAATGCGCCCCGGAGACGGTCATCGCGCTGCGCCGTCACTTCGCGGGCGTCGAACGCGACGAGACCTTCGGCAACGCCCGCTACGCGCGGCAGGTGCTGGAGATCATGATGACCCGGCAGGCCGGAAGGCTCAGCACGAGCGGCGCGCCCACCATCGCGGACCTGCGCCTGCTGTCCCCCGCCGACCTTCCCTGAGCTCCCTCTCGACGGCCGTGACGTTCCGCTGCCGGACGTTCACCCGCGCCATGGCAGGATGGCCCCGGCGCGGCCGTCGTTGAGAGGAGTTCCACGCAGCGTGGACAACACCGTGTTCGGAGACTTCCTCCGCTTCTACCGGCTGCGTGTCCCGATGACGCAGGAGGAGCTGGCCGAGCGCACGGGGATCAGCGTGCGCAGCATCAGCGACATGGAACGCGGACGGGTCCGCACTCCGCAGCGGCGTACCGCGGAACTGCTGGTCGAAGGGCTGGGACTGGCGGGCAAGGAGGCGGGCGACTTCGCCGACCTCGCCCGATCCGGACGCCGTCCGGTGCTCGCCCCGGAAGAGCCCGCCCCCGTCGAGGCACCCCACCCCGTCGTCGTCGCCGCCCTGCCACCCCACCTCACCGAACTGACCGGCCGGAACGCCGAACGGCGGCTGCTGGACGAGGTCGCCGAGTCCGCCGCCTCCTCGTCCCGGCTCCAGACCGTGGTGCTGCACGGACTTCCGGGTGCGGGCAAGACCGCGCTGGCCGTGGACGCCGGGCACCGGCACGCCCACCGTTTCGCCCAGGGCTGCCTGTTCCTCGACCTGCGCGGCATGGATCCCGAACCGCTCACCCCGGACAGGGCCGTGCACCGGCTGCTGCGCGGGCTGGGACTCGACGAACGCCAGTTCCCCAACGATCCCGAGGACCGGCTCGCGCTCTACCGGTCGCTGATGCACGACCGCGAGATCCTGCTGCTCCTGGACAACGCGGCCAACGAAGCCCAGGTGCGCCCGCTGCTCGCCACCAGCCCGGGCTCGATGGTGCTGGTGACCAGCCGGAGCACGTTGACGGGGTTGAACGCGCGGCACCGCGTCGCCCTCGACGTCCTGTCCGGCGGCGAGGCGGTGGACCTGCTCGGCGTGGCCGCCGGAGAGCCGCGGCTGAAGGCGGAACCTGCCGCGGCGCGGCGGGTGGCGGAACTCTGCGGTGGTGTGCCGCTCGCATTGCTCATCGCGGGCAACCGGCTGGCCAGCCGTCCTCAGTGGACGATCGCGCACCTCGCCGACCAGCTCGAGAACGAGCGGCGGCGGCTGTCCGTGCTGACCGCGGGCGATCTGCAGATCCGCGCCGCCTTCACGCTCTCCTACCACCACCTAGCCCCCGAAACCGCACGGGTGTTCCGGCGGCTGGCGCTGGTCGACGGCCCGGACGTCTCCGTCGAACTCGTCGCGGTCGCCGCCGGAAGTCCCGCGGACGAGGTCGAAGCGGAACTGGAAAAGCTGGCCGAAGCCAGCCTGCTCGGCTTCGGCGGCGCTTCGGGGCGGTTCACCACGCACGATCTGCTGCGGGTGTTCGCCAAGGAGAAGCTCGAAGCCACCGAAAGCGCCGAGGAGGTCCGGAAGACGACCGAGCGGGTGCGGAACTGGCTGCTCGCGGTGGCGACGAAAGCGGCGCAGTACTTCGACCACGACCGGACCGAGGTGACCCGCACGGTCGACGGGCCCGATCCGGTGCACGACCGGGAGTCCTCGGCCCGCTGGCTGGCCGAAGAGCAGCACCATTGGCGTGGGGCGCTGCGGACGGCGGCGGCACTCGGTGAGCACGAACAGGTCCTCGAACTGGCGCGGTCCATGCACTGGTACTCGGATCTGCGCGGCACCGGCCCGCTCTGGCGCGAGGTGTTCGGCGCGGGCGCGGCGGCGGCCGAGGCACTGGGCGACGTCCGGTCCGCGGGCGAACAGCTGAACTACGTGTCCTGGGCGCACTACGCGCTCTGCGGGGATCCCCACACCGCACGCGAAGCGCATGAACGCGCGGTGGCAGCGGCCACCGAAGCGGGCGACATGATCACCCAGGCCTGGGCCTGGTACTACGGATCCGCCATCGCCCGGCGGCTCGGCTCGCCCCGCGAGGCCGTGCGGCGGTGCCGGAAGGCCGTGGAGCTGTTCGAGCAGGCGGAGTATCCGAACGGCCACTATCTGGCTCGCTCCCTGCTGGGCTTCATGCTGCACAACGTCGGCGAATTCGACGAAGCCGTTGCCGTGCAACGACAAAGCGAGGCCTACTATCGGGGTTCGGCCACCGCGCCGGGTAACGACGAGCTACTCTCGATGGTGCTGACCCAGCTCGCCGACAGTGTCGCGGCGACCGGGGCCGTCGCGAACGCGTTGGACCTGCTGGACGAGGCCGAGTCGCTGTTCCGCAAGCACGGCGCGAAGTTCGCGGTGGCGAGGGCGCAGCATTCGCGCGGCCAGATCCTGTTCAACGCGAACCGGCTCGCCGAGGCCGAGGAACAACTGCTGTCCGCCTTGGCCGGAGCACGCTGGTCCGAACCCAAGATCCAGATCATGATCAACCTCGCGAAAGTGGCCGAGGCCGCGGGAAGACCGGCCGAGGCCAAGGCGCACCGGGTGCACGCCCTCGCCGAATGCGCCAGGTACGAGACGCCGCTCGCCAGGAAAATGGGGCACGAACTGGCCGCCGAACTCGGTGTCGCGATCCCCGAATCGGCCTGAGCCCACCGGTCACCACCCCGCGGCGGTGACCCCGCTGCACGCCAGCACCTCGGTCATGGCGATCGTCGCGTGATGCACCCGGGACTTGACCGTCCCCACCGGCACGCCGATGCTCGCGGCCGCCCGCTGCCGGGTGCGGTCGTGCCGGTAGACCTCGTCGAGTGCTTCGCGCTGGATGGGCGTCAGCTGAGCCAAACCCTCTTCGACAACGCACCGCTCGACGACCTCGTCGGCGAAGTCGGTGTCACCCGGCAGCAAGTCGAAGTCGTCGTCCCCGAACACGACCGGGCGGGCCTTGTCGCGGCGCGCCCAGTCGACGATGAGGTTGCGGGCGACCCTGAACAGCCACGGCCGCGGCGGGATACGCTTCTCGATCAGCGTCTCGCTGTTGCGCCACGCGCGGAACAGGCACTCCTGCACGACGTCCTCGGCCCGATGCGGATCGGTGGGCAGCAGGCTTCGGGTGAAGCGCAGCAGATGGTCCCGGTGCTCGGCGTGCAAGGCCGCCACGAAGGCGTTTCCCTCGGCCGACGGCGCCCTGTCCGCCAGCGAAGTCACCTGAGTATCGCGGTGGCCTGCCACGCCGACCTCCCTGACTAGTTGGCGTCCTTGGCCTCAATTCCACCGGTCGGAGCAGTCCGCGACCATGAGGAAGGACCGGCAGAACTCGGTGACGGCGGGTTCTTCCGGTTCGTCTGCCGCCGTCGGCCCGGCCGCACGGCCTCAGCCCGGTGCGGCACTACCGCTGTACTCGTTGAGGCCTGCCACCAGCTCGGCGACGTCGGGCACGTTCTCGAATCGGCGCCGGTGGACGTCGGCGATCTTCGCGCCGATTTCCGGATCCGGGTCGTCGGTGACGTCGTACGACACGAATCTGTCGATCAGCGGCAATCCCGTCCGGTCCATTTCGAGGTGCGCCGGATGATTCATGTACTGCTCATAACCTTCGATGTCTTCGAGCACCGTGACGGCGCCGTACTCGAATTCCCCACCGAAGTCAGGGCCGACGACGCGTGCCTTGATGACGGGAATGGCATTGCTGTGCTCGGCCATCCGCGCGAGGCCCGCCGCCTTTTCGTCCTCGGTGACACCGGGCTTGAGAGTGAACCGGATGCAGTGGTAGATCATCGGAATTCCTTTCACACGGAAGCGAAAGCGGCGGCGTGGTCGCGGGCGAAGTCGACGATGTCCCGCGCGGGTTTCCCGGTGAGATCGGCGACGGAAGTGTGCACTTCGGCGGCTTCGCCTCTGGCGTAGTGGGCGTAGTCCTCGATGAGGCCCTCGATCTGCCAGGGCGGGAGCAGACCGGTCAGCGCGGCGGCGAACTGATCGGCGGTCGTGTCGTGGAAGGTGACGCTCCGCCCGGTGGCCGTGGAGAGCGCGTCGGCGATCTGGCCGTGGGTCACGGCGCGGGGTCCGGTCAGCGTGTAGGTGCGGCCCGCATGTCCCGGACCGGTCAGCACGGCCGCGGCGGCGTCCGCGATGTCCCTGGTGTCGATGGCGCTGACGGCGGCGTCGCCGATGGGCGCGGCGAAGAAGCCCTGCGAGATGGTGCCGGCGAAGGCGAGCAGCGCTTGCAGGTAGAGGTTGGGACGCAGCACGGTGTGCGCCAACCCCAGTGATCCGACATGCGCCTCGACTTCCGCGTGCCACCGCAGGAATCGCACCGGCGAGTCCGCCTGTGCCGCGTACTGCGAGAGCAGCACGAGCCGGTTCACACCGGCGTCCCGGGCGAGGTCGGCGAACCTGATCTGGAGCGAGGCGGCGTCGGGTGCGGAGGGGCTGTTGAGGAAGGCCGCGTCGACGCCTCGCAGTGCCGCGGTGACCGATTCGGGATCACGCAGGTCGGCGACCACGGTTTCGGCGCCGGGAACGCGGTGGCCGGGGTCGCGGGTCATGGCGCGGACGGTGACTCCGCGGGCCTGAAGGGCGGGGATCAAGGCGGATCCGACGGTTCCGGTCGCGCCGGTCACCAGCACGGTGTCCATTGTGGAATGTCCTTTCGTTGCGGAGATCAGTGTCGTGTCCTTGCCGCGGAAACGAGCGACACCGCGAGGGCGATGACGACGAGCGCGGCCTCGCCGAGGAAAGCGGTCGTGAACGAGATGTCGCCGTGGGTTCCCGCGGCGCCGATGGCGATTCCGGCGAGTGCGGCGAGCCCGACCGCGCCGCCCAGTTGCTGCGCGGCGTTGACCAGCCCGCTGAGCAGGCCCGCTTCCCCGTCCGCGCTGTCGCGGACCGCCATCGCGGTGGCGTTGACGGCACCCAGCCCGAGTCCGGCGCCGATCAGCAGGAACGCGCCGAGCAGGCCGGCCGAGAAGCCACTGGTCGTCGGATCCAGTGCCAGCCAAAGAAAACCGGCGAGCAGGACGGCGAGGGCGAGTGGCAGCGCGCGGCTCGGTCCGACGCGTTTCGCGAGCATCGGCGCGAGGACGCTGCCCACGATGATCATGACGGCGAGCGGGAGCTGGGTCATGCCGGTCGCCAGCGGGCTCATCCCGAGGATGTCCTGCTGGTACTGGGGAAGGAAGAAGAACAGGCTCGTCAGGGTGCCGCCGATCAGCACCATCACCAGGTTCGCCGTGACCACCGGTTTCCGGCGGAACACGCCGAGCGGGACCAGCGGCCGGGCGGAGCGCCGCTCGACGAACACGAACGCCACCAGGGAAACGAGTCCGGCCACGAGGCCGACGATCGTGCCGGGCGCGGTCCATCCCGCGTCGGAGGCCGAGACCATGCCCAGTGCGAGCCCCGAGATCCCGACGGTGATCGTGACGGCGCCCAGCGCGTCGAACCGGCCCGGCCTACCGGGGACCGGCGGCACCGCTCGCCACACCACGATCGCCCCGATGACGCCGAACGGCACCGGGGTCACGAACACCGCCTGCCAGCCGAGCAGCTCGGTCAGCGTTCCGCCGAGGAAGACGCCGACGAGACTGCCCGTTCCCGCGACCGCGCCCCAGATCCCCATCGCGCGGGTGCGTTCCGCGGGAGACGAGTAGATGCCGAGCACGAGCGAGAGCGCGGCGGGCATCAGGAGCGCCGCCCCGATCCCCTGCCCGATCCGCCCGGCGATCAGCATCCCGCCGCTGGTGGCCAGCGCGCAGAAGGCCGAGGCAGCGAGATAGACGGCCATCCCGGTCAGGAACACCTTCCTGGCGCCGAGTACGTCGGCGAGCCTGCCGCCGAGCAGCAGCAGGCCGGCGAACGTCACCAGATAGCTGTCCACCACCACCGTGAGTTCGGCGGCGGTGAGGGCCAGCCCCTGACGGATCGTGGATCCGGCGAGGTTCACCATCGCGGCGTCGAGAATGACCAGGAACATGGCTGACGCGAGGCCGACCATCGCCACCCCGCGCGATATCCGTCTCTTCGCTCGTACTGTCATGCCGTAACGATCGCGCGGGCACCCCTCCGCTCGCGTCGGTGACAATCACCTAAGCCGGACACGGCTTGGTTCACCTCGCTAGGGTTCGGACCATGCCCCCGACGCCCTCCCGCTCGCTCGTCGGCAGGGGAGACGAGATCGATCGCCTCCTCGCCCTGGTCCACGCGGCGGGCCGAGGCGAGGGTGGCGTGCTCGTCCTCCGCGGTGAACCCGGCATCGGCAAGAGCGCGCTGCTGGACCACGTCGCGCACGCGACGGCGGAGGAGTTCCAGCTCATCCGCGCGTCCGGTTCGGAGTTCGAGGGTGAACTGCCCTTCGCCGCACTGCATCAGCTGTGCGTCCCGGCGCTGGCGCACCTCGACAAGCTGTCGGATCCCTACCGTGACTCCCTCCTCGTCGCGTTCGGGCTGGCCGACGGTGCGCCGGACCCGTTCCGGGTCGGTCTCGCCGCGCTCGAACTGCTGGCCGGCACCGCGGGGGCGCGTCCGATGCTGTGCGTGGTCGACGACGCGCATTGGCTGGACACCGCCTCGGCGAGGGCGTTGACGTTCCTGGCGAGGCGTATCTCGGCCGAACCGATCGCGATGGTGTTCGCGGCCCGTGACCAGAACCCGGTCCGCGGGTTGGACGAACTGCCAGGGTTGACGGTCGGTGGCCTGGGCGACGCGGACGCGCGTGCCTTGCTGGCCGAGGAGAAGACCGTGACGCTGGACGAGCGGGTGCGTGATCGCCTGCTCGCCGAGGCACGCGGCAATCCGCTGGCCCTGATCGAACTGCCGAAAGCGGGTGGCTTCGCGCTGCCGGCGCCGTCGCCGATCGCGAGCCGGATCGAGCGGAGTTTCCGGGCGAGGATGGCGGAACTGCCCGCGGACGCGCGGCACCTGCTGATCCTCGCGAGCGCCGATCCCACCGGCGACCCAGCTCTGCTGTGGGCGGCCGCACGGCGGTGGGACCTCGACGTGCCCGCCGCGAGCGCCGCCGCCGAAGCGTCCGGGCTGATCGTGTTCGACACGCGGGCGCGCTTCTGCCATCCGCTGGCGCGCTCGGCGGCATACCGCGCGGCCGAGCCGGAACGGCGCCACGCGGCCCATCGGGCCCTGGCCGAGGTCACCGATCCGGAAGCCGCGGGAGACCGGCGGGCCTGGCACCGTGCTCAGGCCACCACCGGACCGGACGAGCAGGTCGCGGCGGAACTGGAACTGTCGGCTTCGCGTGCGCAGGCACGCGGGGGTGTCGCGGCCGCCGCCGCTTTCCTCGAACGCGCGGCGGCGCTGTCCCTCGACCCCGCCAAGCAGACCGAACGCACGCTCGCGGCCGCGCGGACGACGCTCGAAGCGGGTGGGACGGACGCGGCGGCGGATCTGCTGGCCAGCATCGACACCGAAAACCTGGCTGTCCCCCAGCACGCCTCGGTGGACTTGCTGCGCGGGCGGATCGCCTTCGTGCAAGGCGCGGAGGGTGCGGTCCGCGGGCCGGAACTCATCCTGCGGGCCGCGCAACGGCTCGCCGGAGTCGACCCGGAGCGGTCGCGGGAGTGTTTCGTCGCGGCGCTGGAGATGGGGCTCGTCGTCGGAAGGGCCGCGGGCGTCCTGGACCGGGTCCTCGACGCGGCCCGTTCGGCGCCGCCGGTGTCCGGGCCGCCGGATCTTCTCGACGCGCTCGTGCGGTTGACCACCGAGGGTCACCACGCCGGCGTGCCGGCGCTTCGCCGGATCCTCACCGGCGACGACGCCGGCTGGACCAGGACACCGGCCTTGGCCACCGTGCTCGCGGGTGAACTGTGGGACATCGAGCTGCACGCGACGATCGTCGGCTGGCTGGTGCGGACCGGGCGGGGCACGGGAGCGCCGATGACCATCCGGCTCGGCCTGTCGCAGGTGGCACTGCACGCGGTGCTCACCGGGAAGTTCGGGCAGGCGATGGCCGCGATCGCCGAAGAGGAAGCGATCGCGGACGCCGTCGGCGATCCGCCGCAGCTCTACCCGAGAGTGCATCTGGCGGCGATGCGGGGCCGCCGTCAGGAGGTGCTCGACCTGTTCGCCGAGGCGACGAGCCGGGGCAACGGCCAGCTGACCGCGAACGCCCACTGGGCCACGGCCGTGCTGTACAACGGACTCGCCGAGTACCCGGCCGCGCTGGACGCGGCGAAGCGGGCCGTGGCGAGCGGCGACCTGTTCCTCACCGGCATCGCACTGCCCGAGCTGGTGGAAGCCGCGGTCCGGTGCGGGGACGACGACGTCGCCCGGTCGGCGCTGGAATCGCTGGCCGAACGCACGGAACCCGCGGGAACCACCTTCGCCCTCGGTGTCGTGGCGGGTGCGCGGGCGCTGGTCAGCGACTCCGAAGACGACCACCGGGAAGCCCTCGAACACCTGGCGGGTGGCCCGCTCGCGGTGCATCTCGCGCGGGCGCATCTGCGATACGGGGAGTGGCTACGCCGCGCAGGGCGCCGTCGCGACGCACGCGAACATCTGCGCACCGCGCACGAGCAGCTGTCGGAGATCGGGCTGGAGGCGTTCACCCGGCGGGCCGCCGACGAGCTGCGCGCGACCGGGGAGGTGGCCCGAAGCCGCTCCGGACACTCCTACGATCACCTGACCATGCAGGAGACGCATATCGCGCGCCAGGTCGCGGCGGGCGCCACTTCGAAAGAGGTGGCCACGCGCCTGTTCCTCAGCCCTCGCACGGTGGACGCCCACCTTCGCAACATCTTCCGCAAGCTCGGGATCACCTCGCGCAGGCAGTTGCGGGACATGCCCGACCTCCGCGACGCGGATCAGTAACGCGAGGAAAAGGGGTCCGGCGGCCGAAGGACGCTTTCCCCGCATGCCACGCGACGAAAGCTCCCTTCACCGCACGAGACGCGGGGAAAGGCCCCTTCGGCCGCGTATGCCAGAATTGCGCTCAAAGATATCTTTGGAGTGAACATGTCCCGGATCGATTCGCCAACGGCTTGCGGACCGAATATTCGACGCCCACTCTGGGTTCGGCTATTCGATTCGCGGGCTCTGAGGGGGAGCGATGCGGTTCTACGACACCGAGTACCCGGCCGCCGTCTTTCGGGAAGCGGACTGGATTCGTTCGAGTTACAGCGGGCCCAATGGGGGAACCTGCGTGGAGGTGAATTTCGGCGACCATGCCGTCGCCGGGGTGCGCGACAGCAAACTCGGGCGGCGTTCGCCGATCCTGACCTTTCCGGCCCGCAGTTGGCAGGCCCTGCTCGAGGTCCTGAAGGGGCGCGACCGGCCGTCGCCCCGGGGCAGTGCGAGCGGTGACCGTGGACGATCGGCAGCCACCCACCGACCAGACAGTTCGCCGTGATCTCGGCGAGTTGCTGACCGCCGCGCGGAAGAACGCGGGCAAGCGGCAGGTCGACATCCAGCGGCTGATCGGGAAGTCGCAGAGCACGGTGACGAAGATCGAGCACGGGTCCACGTCGATCTCCCACGAGGACCTGGGCCTCTGGATCGACGACTGCGCCGTGGAAAGCCGGCTTTCCGAGAAGATGTGGATGCTGTGGAGCAGGGCCAACGCGCCTCGGCGCGTCTGGTCCGGCGAGCGGATCGGTATCCCGGAATGGTTCGTGAAGGTACTGGCGACGGAGGCACGGGCCGCGGAAGTTCACTCCTGGACCGGCGAGCGGATCCCCGGCCTGATCCAGAGCGAGGCCTACATGTACGACCAGTTCGGCGGCACCGGGCTCAGCATGGAGGTCTCGCCGAGGTTCACCGAGCGCGTGAAACGGCAGGAATTGTTCAACCATCCCGCCAAGGGTTTCGTGTTCGTGATCAGCGAAGCCGCGCTCGACCGGTTGTGCGCGCAAAAGGACGACATCATCGAAGACCAGCTCGGTCATATGCTGGCACTGACCCGCCGCGCCAATGTCACCATTCGCTACGTGCCCTACCGCGCGGCCGCCTATGTCGATCCGGATTTCATCATCTTCCGTCGCGCGGACCACGGAAAAGACATCGGATACAGCGAGAACAGCGCGGGTATCGACTGGTCGACCCGGCGGTCCATCAAGACCTACGCCAAGGCTTGGGACGCACTGCTGGACACCGCCGCCACCGCGGACGAGACCCGTTCGGAATTGCACCGCCGGTATCAGCGGCAAAGGTCCGGTGACCCCGATCGCGAGTGAGCCTTCCTTCGAGTGCCGTCTATTGCGTCAGGTCACTCGGCCGCTACGTTCGGTCAAGAGGTTCAGAGTGGAGACGAGGAAGGGAGCGGCCGTGGCCGAAGAGGCGTATCCGCCACCGGGGGTCGACATGCGCAAACCCAGCGTCGCGCGGGTTTACGACTACTACCTCGAAGGCACCGCCTCCTGGGCCATCGACCGGAAATTCGGCGACCGGGTGCTCGGCGAATTCCCGATGTTGCGGCCGATCGCCAAGGCCAACCGCGTTTTCCTGCACCGGGTCATCCGCCATCTCCTGCGTCTGGGGGTCACCCAGTTCATCGACATCGGCGCCGGACTGCCCACCATGCAGCACGCCCACCAGGTCGCCGACGACGTGGCGCCGGGAAAGGCACGCGTGGTGTACGTCGACTACGAACCCGTCGCGGTGACCCATTCCCAAGCCCTGCTGGAAGAACACGGCGATCCCCGGCGCCACGCCGCCGTCCACGCCGACCTGCGCGCGCCCGACCGGCTGTGGGCCAAGGTCGCCGAGCAGAAGATCCTCGACCTCGACGAACCCGTGGCCGTCCTGCTCATCGCGGTCCTGCACGTCCAGCAGCCGGCGTCCCCGCGCAGTGGCGACACCGGCGACGTCGGCCCCGCCTCCGTCGAACGCTATCGGGAACTCGTACCGAGCGGTTCCTATCTGGCGATCTCCCATATCACCGACGAAGGTGTGCCGCCGGAATACGAAAAGCCGCTGGTGAAGCTCAAGGAACTGTACGACAGCGGCAGCAGTCCGGTGATCTGGCGCAACCACGGCGAGATCCGGGAATTGTTCGGTGACTTCGACCTTCTCCCGCCAGGATTGACCTGGACCACGCAGTGGCATCCCGAAGACGCGAGCCCGACCGAACCGGAGATCACGTTCGCGACCCCGAACGGCTCGCTCATCCTCGGCGGTGTCGGCCGGAAGCCCTGAAGCGACCGGTCCCCGACTCGCTATGGTGATGGGAACTCCACCCGGGAGACGAGGCGTCGCGACCTGAACCGAAAGGGACGGAACCACGGATGGCACCGATTCCGGATTCCTTCCCTCTCGATTGGACCGATCAGCGCCTCCAGGAACTGCGGAATGCGTTGAGCACGGCGATCTACCGGGACCGGGACATCGAACTCGTCGCGGTCGGCGCGGGGGTGCCCCCGGCCCGGATCTCCTGGAATCAGCCAGCCGAACGCCTCTGGTTCGACGTTCTCAACGAGGCCGCGGCACACGTTCGGGTGAAACAATTGCTGACCGACGTCGGTGACAAATGGCCTGCCTTGGCCGCCCGCATCGACGAGTTGTCGAAGACGGCGCCGGTCCTCACCGCGCGGATCCCCGAGGACCAGGCTCCCGCGTTGACGCCCGAGGACGGGCGCTGGACCAACTTCGGCGGCCTCGAGCGGCAGATCTTCGACGACGAGGAGACGTTGTTCGACGTGTCCTTCCTGGAACAGGGCCTGGACAGGGCGAAGTCGGTCTGCCGGATGACGGTGTCGTTCGAGAAGGCGGGGTGTCACGGCACGGCCTTCCGGATCGGCCCGCGCACCCTGCTGACGAACCACCACGTCCTCCACGACTGGCGGCATGGCGGCAGGCGGGCGAAGGCCGTCCAGGCCGAATTCCACTACGAGCTGGACAGCGCCGGCACGCCGCGGACACCGGTCGTGATCCGGTGCGATACCGCGTCGATCGACGGCGACCGGGCGCACGACTTCGCCGTCGTCACCACCGCCGAGCCGATGCCGGACGACGTGCCGATCGTGCCGCTCCACCGGGCCGCCACCGTCGAAGCGGACGACCGCGTCTACATCATCCAGCATCCGCGCGGCCTGCCGAAGAAGATCGCCATGCACCACAACCTCGTGCGTTACGCCGATGACGACGTGGTGCAGTACTGGACCGACACCGAAGCGGGCTCGTCGGGCTCGCCGGTGTTCGACAGGTATTGGCGTGTCGTCGCGCTGCACCACCAATGGGTGCGATCGACGGCCGACGACGGCGTCGCCTATCGCAATCAGGGACGGGCCATCGGCCGCGTGGTGGAGCGTCTCACCGAACTCGGCGTCGCTGCTGGCCGGGAGTGACATGGTCCGTTGGATCCACTTCCCCGACTGGGGCGACGGCACCGCACGCCTGTTGCACGACACCCTCAACAAGGCGTTCTACCTGCGTGACGAACTGATCGACATCTACCGCGGCGCCGGCTTGGCGCCGTTTGAGGTCGATTGGGGCCAGCCGGCCGCGCAGCTGTGGCCGACGATCACCCGGGACGCCGCCGACGCGGGACGGCTGGCCCACCTGATCGAGCTGGTCAAGGCCCGCTGCCCGGCCGTCGGGCCGGATCTGGACGCCGTGCTCGCCGCGCACAACACCGACGGCAGCTGGTATTCCCCACGGGAACGGCATTTGTCGCTGCTGCTGGGGCCCGGCTGCCAGCGCGCCCTGCTCGACCGGCGCGACCTGCGCGCGCATCTGGTGGACCTGGCCAGGAAACAGTTCCCCGTCCTCAGCATCACGGGCGAACCCGGCAGCGGGAAGTCCTACAGCCGCCACCTCATCCAGCATATGGCCGGTGATCCCGCGCTCGCCTGCGAATTCAGGCTCGTCAACGTCGAGGACGACTTCTACGACCACGTCGACGCGACCGGCTTCATGACCGCTCTGGCCGCCAGACTCGGTCTGCCCACCGATTTTCCCGTCGACCAGCACACCGAACAAGCCCGCACGGTCCGGGAGCTCGTCGACGTCTTCGTCGGCCGTTTCGCCGCCCTACCGAAGAAAATGCGGTGGATCTTCATCGACGGCCTCGACCGGCCGCAGGTGTCGTCGGGGGTGCACATGGTCGTCGCCCAGCTGGCGAAGGAGGTGGAGGCCGGCCAGCTCCCCGGCGCCAGGCTCATCGTCACCGGTCATCCCGGTGACTTCTCCCCCGCCGTGCTGGAAGTGCTCCGGCACGAGAAGCTGACCGGCGTCACCACTTCGCATCTCCAGGGTTTCTTCCGGGGGCTCGCGGACCACGTGGGCAAACCGATCTCGGACGAAGAACTCGAGGCACTGGTCGACCAGGTGCTCGGCGAGGCGGACCTCGACGACCTCCGCGTGCTCGGAAGCGCCGCGTGCCGGGCCGCGCACCTGCATTTCACCCCGGCGGGTGCGCCATGACCTCTCCGCACGAATTACGGCTGCGCGCCACCCTGCTGTCGCATTACGAACTGCCGTGGCTGGGTGTGGGCGCTGAACTCGCCGAGAAGGCCGGGCCGACGCTGTTCCCGGATTCGACAAGGGTCCGCACCGGCGACGGCCACCGGCATTGGCGGCTCAACGACTCCGTGCGCCGGTCACTCGTCCTGCAGGTCGGCTTCGCCGCGCTGCGCGACACCTGGGAGAGGATCCCGCGCCGGCCGTCCGACGACCGGCAATGGGCGATCGACCAGTACGTCGGCGCGGGGATGCCGGTCGACCTGGATTCGCTCAGCCTCCCCCGGCTCCGCGCGGTGGCCTGGCTGGCACGCTGGCTCGGCGGGGCGGCCGAGCACGTGCCGACCGGGGACGAACTGGCGAGGGAACTCGGCGTCGGCGAACTGCTGGAACCGTTCCGGGTGCTCGCGGGCGACCATTTCGTCGGCCGCGCGGAGGTGTTGCGCGCACTGGAAACCCGGTTCCGCGACGGTGGCACGCCGATGCTCGTCCACGGTCTCGGCGGGATCGGCAAATCCGCGGTGGCCGTCCGTCATCTGCTGAACCTCGCCGATCGGCGGCGCGCTTTGGTCGCGTACCTGAACTTCGACCACAGCGCGGTCGATCCGGCGGAACCGGTGAGCCTGGTCGCGGCGATCGCGCGGCAGGTGACCGTGCAGCTCACGGACCCGGCCGGGCACGACGCCGTCGCGAGCCTGGCCACCCGGTGCCATGAGCGGCTGCGCTCGGGCAAACGCGTCGTCGAGTCCCCGAGCGCCGGCAGCAGCGGCAGGCTCCCTTACGAGGACCTGATCGAGCGGCTGGCCGGTGCCCTCGGCGGTGAGCGCCTGCTGGTCGTCTTCGACACCTTCGAGGAGGTCCAACGGCGTGACCGGCCCATCCAGCGCCGGTTCTCGGACTTCCTCGGCGGGCTCTCGCGCCGGCTGGAGCGGCCGTCGATCGTGCTCGCGGGCCGGTCGCCCGCGCCCGAGCTGGACTTCGACGAGATCCGCCTGGACGGGCTCGACCACGACGAAGCCGTCGACCTGCTGCTCAAGCTCCTGCCCGCGCATCCGCCGCCGGACGCGCGGCGGATCGTCGACCAGGTCGGCACCAGCCCGCTCGCGCTGCACCTGGCCGCCGGGGTGCTGCGCAACGCCTCGGACGACGAGGCGCTGCGGGACATCGCCGTACACCGGGGGACGATCGAGGGCGAGCTGTACCGGCGCCTGCTCGGGCACATCCAGGACCCGGACGTCCGGCGCCTCGCCCATCCGGGACTGACCTTGCGCCGGGTGACACCCGAGCTGATCCGAGACGTCCTCGCCAAGCCGTGCGGTGTGGACGTGCCCGACGCCGAACGGGCGTCCGCCCTGTTCGACGGGTTGGCGCGCGAGGCGATGCTGGTGACCCGCACGCCGGACGGGCGCGCGGTGGTCCACCGCGCCGACGTGCGACAGACCATGCTGCACCGCCTCGCCGCGGATGAATCCGTTGTGGCGAACCGGATCCACCGGGCGGCCGTGAAGTTCTACAGTGGAGAGGGCGGGGTGGCCGCCCGCGCCGAGGAGATCTACCACCGCCTGATGCTCGGCCAGCGGCGGGAAACCCTGGACACGCGCTGGGACGGCCGAGCGCTGGCCCATCTGCTGCCGACGCTCGACGATCTCCCTTCCGCGTCCAAGGCGTACCTTGCCGCGAAGTCCCCGACGCTGTCCGTCTCCGACGAGGACCTTCGCCAGGCCGACACCGAGGTCGGCAGACGGCTGGTGACCCGCCGGGCCGCGGAACTCGTCAGCGCGGGCAACGGCGAAGACGCGCTGTGGGAGCTGGACGAGCACGTCGGCCGGACAGACGACGAGTCCCCCGTCCTGAGCGGGCTGCGAGTGCAGGCGCTGGAGCAGCTCGGCCGGTACGAGGAGGCCCTGTCCGTCGCCGTCGTCGAACGCAAACGCCTGGCCCGCACCGGCGCGATGCAGGACTTCGTCCTCTTCACCCTGCACATGGCCAGGATGGACGAGCGGCTCGGACAGGCCGCGCGGGCGAAGCCCTACCTGCTCGAAACACTCGGCCAAACCCGCCGCCTGCCGCCGACCGGTCCGCATCTGATCTGCCGGCTGAGTCTTCTCGTGTGCTTGCTCCGGTTGCGACGGTACGGCCTGCCGCTGGGCGAAAGCCTGGCGGACGACCTGGGCACGGAGGCCGTCACGGTCGCCGATCGGCTGTCGATCAAGGAGATCACCGTGATCCCCGGCCTGCTGCGAGACCTCGCGGCCGAACTGGGGGAACGGTCGCCCCGGCTGCTCAACGCCGCGTTGCGCCGGATCGGCCTCGCCGGCACGGAATCGGAGCTCGCCCTCGATCAGGACGACCCGACGGCGCGGGATATCGCCGAGTCGTACCAGTCGGACGCGGAATCCGCGCTGTACCGCGATTATCAGGACCACGGCGACTCCGTCTCACCGCACGGCACGCTTCCTTTCGGTGACGGCGCCGAAGGGGAACTCGCGAGGCGGTTCCACCGGTCGGGCCGGGCGGCGGAAGCGTTGCCGCACTACGACCGCGCGATCGGCCAAGGCGGGCGGATCGCGCCGCTGCTGCTCGATCGGGGCCTCGCGCATCTGGCGCTCGACAATGTGCAGGACGCGGAGCGGGATCTGTCCGGCAGCCTGCGACTGGCGCGCGAACAGGATCAGGGCCTGCTGCGCGCACACGCCCACCGGAGCTTGGGCACGCTCGCCAGGCATACCGGCGACTTCGCGACCGCGTTGCGGCACTACGAGCTCTGCCTCCGCCTGTATGCCGTCGAGGCGCCGGACCTGCTTCCGGCTGCGCAACTGGATCAGGCCAAGGCGCTGCTCGACGTGGGGTTGTCCGCCGAGGCCGACACCGTGCTGGACGAGGCTCTGCCCGCGTTGCGCAGGCAGAGTTCGGGGCACGAACTGGCACAGGCGGAACTCGTCGCCGCCGCCGCGAAGCTCCTCCAGGACGATCCGGAGGAAGCACGCAAGCTCGCCGCTTCGGCGCAACGACGCTTCGCCCGGCGGCACGACGACGACTGGGTGGAGATCGCCAAGCTGACACGGCTGCGGGTGGACACGGCACTGGCACTGGCCGGGACACCCGCCAGATCCGCGTCGGTGGCCAGGGCCACCGCGCTCGCCGACCGCCTGACCGAGTTCGGTCTCTCCGGCGAAGCCGCGACGGCGAAACTGCTCGGCGTCCGCCTGGCGGTCTACAAAGGACAGCTGGACGTCGCTTTGTCCCTGCTGCGTCAGGTGCGCCGCCCTGGCAAGAACGCCCTGATCGAGCAATGGGTGCTCTGGCATCTGGCGCGTACCGAACTCGCGGCCGCCTCAGGCCACGGTCGAGCCCTGACCCAAGCGCGGCGCGGACTGACGGAACTCAACGCCACCAGGGATCGCCAAGGCGGGATCGACGTGGTGTCCGGTGCCGCGGCGCACGGCAGGGAACTGGGCGAACTCGCCGTCGAACTGGCCCTGCGGCAGGGAAATCCGCAAACCCTGCTCCGTGTCCTGGAGCAGACCAAGGCACAGGTGTACCGCTATCGCCCGCTGACGAAGCCCCGGGACCCGGTCATGCGTGACCGGGTGGACGAGATGCGGTCGGTGGCGTGGTCGTTGCACTCCGCCCGCCGGGAAGGACGGCCCGCCACGCGGCTGGCGGCGCGGCTTTCCGAGTTGCAGCAGGACATCACGCGCCTCGCGTGGCATTCGAGCCCGTGGGGAAGCCCGCGGCCGACGGCCGATCTCGCGACTATCTCCGCGCAGCTGGGAAGCCGCGCGCTGGTCAGTTTCGCCCGCTCCGGCGAGACCTGGTCCGCCGTGGTCGTCGCCGACGGTGCCGCACACCTCGTCCAGCTGGGCTCCGCGTCTGAAGTGGACGAACGGGCCATCAGGCTGCACGCCGATCTCGACGCGCTGGCCCCGGACGGGCTCCCCCGCCCCCTCGCCGACGTCGTCGCCAAATCGGCTTCACATTCGGCGGAGCGGCTCGACCGGGAACTGCTGTCGCCGATCATCCGCGTGACCGGCGAGCGGCCGCTGATCATCGTGCCGACCGGCAACCTGCACGCGGTGCACTGGGGTGCGCTCCCTTCGCTGCGGGGCACCGCCGTCACGGTCGCACCCTCGGCGACGGCGTGGCTGGCCGCGGAAGACGTCGCCCCGCGGCCGGGCGCCGGAGCGGTCGTGCTGGTCTCAGGACCGGGTCTTCCGTCGGCCGTCGGCGAGGTCGACGGCCTCCGCGCCATCCATCCGGGGGCATGGACGCTGACCGGCCGGGACGCGACCGTCTCGCAGGTCCTCGACGCCCTCGACGGCGCCGAACTCGCGCACGTGGCCGCGCATGGTGCGCACGAACCCGGCAACGCGCTGTTCTCCCGCATCGAACTCGCCGACGGTCCCTTGTACGCCCACGAGTTCGCGAATCTGCGCCGCCCGCCCCGCCAGGTCGTGCTCGCCGCCAGCGAACTCGCCCTCGCCCACCTCCGGCCGGGCGACGAAGCGCTCGGGTTCGCCGGTGCGCTGCTCGCGTCCGGTTCGGCGACGATCATCGGAGCGGTCAGCCGAGTGGGTGATCAGGCGGCCGCGGCGGTGTCCGTCGAACTGCACGCGGCGCTCCGGCGTGGCCGGTCCATGGCCGAGGCGCTGGCCGAGGTGGTCGGCCGGGATCCGCTGCGCCGCCCCTTCATCTGCCTCGGCAGCGGCCATCGAGTGCCGTCGCGCTGAGCCTTCGGATCGTCAGATACCGAAATCGATCATGTCTGCGCTCAATGGTCACCAGCACGCGCCGGACAGGCGACGTCCGTGCGGCCGCACGGACGGCCTCGACCGTACCGGCTCGCGAATATTCGAGCATGCGCCATTTCTCACCCAGGAGAACTCACCCCACTGTGCTTTACTGCGAAGTAGAAAGCGGCATGCCGCACCGAAAGTGAGATCGAGTCACACTTTCGGGTGCATTATGGGAAATGGCGAGACGCGAATTCACGCTCCGCGCCGGAGCGATTATTACCCCTCGACCGCTCACCCTCGTTGAGAGACCGGTCGCCGATTACCTACTCGTGCGACTCGCCTTCTCGCGTGCGTTTCTGCAAGCTGGCTTTCAACGGCGGTCGGGGAGGCAACGTCGTGCGACCAGTGTGTGCGTCGCCTTCCCGCACTCAAGCCAGAAATGGACGCGGCCCCCTGCTGGCACAGGGAGCCGCGTGAGTGTTCGTCGTGAAGCCCGACCCAGATCAAGAGCAAGGAGACACGAGAACATGGAGACCGTACCGTTCGATACCGGTGAACCGCCAGAGAAACCATCGCTCGATCCGGTCATTTCCGATCCCGGAAGTAACGTGGTGCCGCCCGCCGCGGCGGCGGAGTACGTGAGTCTCGACGAGTTGCTGGACGCCACGGCCATCCCGGCGCTTCAGCCCGCCGAACCCGCGCTGGTGTTCCAGCCGCCGTGCCGGTCTTCCGCCCGCGGCTGGTGGGACATGGCGAACCGCGTCACCTCTGGCGAGTGGAAGCACACGTGGCAGGCCGTCATCCTGCTCGTCGTGCTCGGCGCCGTCCTGTGCGGCGTGCTGCTCGCCGGGTCCGTGGTACTGCGGGCAGCGGCGCTCTCGGCGCTCGGCCTGTCGGCGTGGGTGTGGCTGAGCAAACGCCACGCGGCCCAGGCTCAGCACGCGTAACCGGATCACCTGAGGAGGAAGGGACCATGCCGTGCCGCTGTTGCTACCAGCGGCACGGCATCCCCGGCTCGGGCGGACGGCCAGGCCGGCCACCCTCACCGTCGGGGATACGTCCGAGCTACGGCGTTCTTACGTCACACGGCCGGATCCGCCGTTCCTTCACCCGGTTGGCGGCAGGAACGCGGCTCACACCGGGACATCACCCGGTGTCCCCCACTGCGTGGTGAACAGGCCGAGGCCGTACCAAGTCCCGTTCGAGGGACGCCACACCACGAAGTCCGACCGTGGGTCGCCACCGAAATTGCCTGCCAGGGGCACATCGCCGGCGACGCCCCATTGCTGCGTCGCGATACCGAGCACGTACCAGACACCGTTGCTCGGCCGCCACACGGCGAAATCGGCACGCCCGTCGGTGTTGAAATCACCGGCCACCGGGATGTCACCCGCGACACCCCATTGCTGCGTCGCGATTCCCCGTACGTACCAGACCCCGTCACTGGGGCGCCAGACGGTGAAGTCGGCCCGTCCGTCCGCGTTGAAATCGCCGGGCACCGGGACGTCACCGGCCACACCCCATTGCACCGTGGCGATGTTCAGCACGTACCAGACACCGTTGCTCGGCCGCCACACGGTGAAATCGGAACGCCCGTCACCGTTGAAATCGCCGGTCAGCGGAACGTCACCGGCCACGCCCCACTGCTGGGTCACCACCGCGCCGGTGCTGCTCTGGATGACGTACCAAGTACCGTTGCTCGGCCGCCACACGGCGAAGTCGGCCCGATGGTCGCCGTCGTAGTCCGCGGCGACCGGAACGTCACCCGAAACGCCCCACTGTTGCGTCACCACACTTCCGTTGCTGCTGCGGATCACGTACCAAATGCCGTTTCCGGGGCGCCACACCGCTTTGTCGGCGAACCCGTCACCGTCGAAATCCGCGGCCGTCTTCTGAGACGAAGGCGAGGCGGTGATACCGACGCCGTCCTCCTCCGCACCCGCGGCCGGTGGTATCACGATCAGCCCAGCGAGCAAACCGGCCAACGCCGTCCCCACCCGAATGGATCTTCGCATTTCCCGCAACCCCTTTTCCGTTCGATGGACACGCTCTTCCCAGTTCGTGGTTTTTGACCGAAGATACGCACCGGGAGGAGTTGCAGCCTGACACCGACGGCCTGCCCTTGTCAGCAAGGATTCCGTCCAGTGGACCGCGCGAGGGGATTTCAATGGAAACCGGGAGAAGACCGAGAAGCGTTCTCGAAGGCGCTTTCACCCTATTGGACGCCTTGGTACGACATCAAGGTGAAGCAGGATTAACCCAGCTGGCGAATTCCTGCTCGATACCGAAAGCGACCGCACACCGATTACTCGAGCAATTGACCGAGCTGGAGGTTGTCCAGCGCAGCGAAAACCGCTATCGCGTCGGCGCGCAGGCATTCCGGCTCGGCCAATCGTGGCAGCCTTATCCGCGACTGCTGGAACTCGCCCGCGGCGAACTCCGGAGATTGGCCGCTGTCACTCGGGCGAGTTCGGTACTCGCCGTGCCCTGTGACGGCCGTATCCTCATCGCCGCCGCCAGCCTCATCCGGCCGGAAGACGGCATTCTGCTCCGGCCGGGTTCGACGGTGCCGCAACGCACCGGCCACTTCTGCCCCCTTTGGCAGGCCGAACACGACCTCGTCGCCGTCGAAGCGCCCATCATGGTGCCGACCGGCGAAACGGTCGGTTCGGTCGCGGCCGTGACCGCGCCGACACCGTCGCCCGGCGTGCCGGACACCGTCGCCCGCGCCGCCCGCACCATCGGCGCGGCGCTGGTGAACCGAGTTGAGACGCACGCGTAGTTTCTCCCTGTGGGATCAGGAATGAAGCCGCGCAGGGTGGTGATCGTCGCGTTCGACGACGCGCAGATCCTCGATGTGGCCTGTCCCAGCGGGGCGCTGGAGATCGCGACCTCGCACGGCGCCGCACCGCCCTATGCCGTCGAACTGGCCACGGTCGACGGGCGGACGACACGGAGTTCGTCGGGGATCATGCTCGCCGGTGCCCGGCGGCTGGCCGAGGTGTCCGGGCGAATCGACACGATGCTCGTGGTCGGCGGCGCGGGAACGGGGACGGCCGCGGCGGACGAGCGCCTGCTGACGCAGGTGCGGCGGCTGGCCGAACGAAGCAGGCGGGTCGCCTCGGTGTGCACGGGCACGTTCGTGCTGGCGGCCGCCGGCTTGCTCGACGATCGGCGGGTCACCACGCATTGGGGCTACGGCGAGCAGCTCGCCGCGGCTTTTCCCGCGGTGACGGTGGATCCGGCCCCGCTCTACATCCGTGACGGCAACGTCTTCACCTCGGCGGGGGTGATCAGCGCGCTGGATCTCACGCTCGCGCTGATCGAGGACGACCACGGGCCGACGCTGGCCCGCGAGGTCGCGCGTGAGCTGGTGACGTATCTGCACCGCCCGGCCGACCAGGCGCAGATCAGCACGTTCCTGGCCGCTCCGCCGCCCGGCAACCGGGTCGTGCGAGATCTGTTGGGGTACATCGCCGCGCATCTCGACGAAGACCTCAGCCCATCGGCGCTGGCCGCGCGGGCAGGCGTCACCACCCGGCACCTCAACCGCTTGTTCGGCACGCATCTCGGCAAGACCCCGGCCCGCACGGTGCGAGCGGCCCGGACCGAAGCCGCCGCCCACCTGGTGCGGTCCACCGCGTTGCCACTGTCCGCGGTCGCGCGGCGGTGCGGGTTCGCCTCGGCGGAAACCCTGCGCACCGCGTTCCGCCACCACTACGGGCTCACCGGGGACACACTTCGCAGGATGACGGACATGCCGCGCCCGATCGGGACTTGAGCGCTCCAGAATCCGCGGCATGACCAGTGCGAAAACAACGCGCAGAACAGTACTGACCGGCGTCGCGGCGGCCGCGGCGTTCGGCCTCACCACCGGCACGGCTCAAGCGGAGACCAAAGGCCCGCGGATCGGCATGCTGCTCTACGACGGTTTCAGCCTGCTCGATCCGACCGGCCCGGCCGAGGTGCTGTCCCGGCTTCCCGGGGCGACGGTGACGATGATCGCCGAGCACCGCGGCCCGGTGCGCACGGACACCCGCGATGTCGCGGTGCTGGCGGAACGTTCGGTGGCCGAGGTGAACCGGCTGGACGTGCTGCTGGTGCCGGGCGCCGGCAACCGCGGCACGATCGCCGCCATGGAGAACCAGGTGCTGCTCGACTGGATCCGCCGCATCCACCGGCACACGACGTGGACGACGTCGGTGTGCACCGGGTCACTGATCCTCGGCGCGGCCGGGTTGCTCCGCGAGCGGGCCACCACGTACTGGGCCTCGGCGGACTATCTGGAGAAGACCTTCGGCGTGCGCTACGTGCCCGAGCGGTACGTTCAGGTCGGCAAGATCATCACCGCCGCGGGCGTTTCCGCCGGCATCGACCTCGCGTTCCATGTCGCTTCCCTGCTGGCAGGCGAGGAAACCGCCCGCGGCATCCAGCTCGCCGTCGAATACGACCCGCAACCGCCCTTCGACTCCGGCAACGCGGCGAAGGCGAGTCCGGAACTCAAAGCGCTCGCGCTGAAACTGGTCGCCGATTCGCAGGAGTAGCACGCGGGAACGCCGTCACCGCATAGGATCGCCACGGCACAGACCGGGCGTCTCGATCCCTGGCGGAGAGCGGTGGAAGGCAAGGCATGTCAGACCTCATGTACACGATCATCGAGGCCATTCCGCGGGTATTGCTGCTCGTGGTGGGACTCCTCGGCCTGATCTTCTCGATCAAGGGACGCTCCAGGGGAGTCTCCGGCCTGATGGTGGCCGCTTTCGTCGTCATGCTCGTCGCCACGACGGCAAGCATCATCTGGCAGTTCGTGGTGTTGAACGTGTCGTCCTGGGTCGCGTCCGAGCAGCTCACCGGCGACGAAGTCCGCTTGATCTTCATGGGCGTCAGCGTCCCGCTCGACGCCATCGCGCTGCTCTCCTGGTTCCTGGTCGCGATCGCGGTCGTCAAGAGCGGCCGTCCGACACGGCAACCCGGCGTCGCGCCGTACCCAGGGCCGGTCAACTATCCGATGGCCGCACAGCCGGGCTTCCCGCACCCGCAGCCCGACAACGCCCAGCCTGGCTACCCGCAGCCCAACCCGCCTGCTCAGCAGCCGCCGAACTAGAGCGATGCCCGTACGCTCGCGGGGCCAGCGGTGAGGTGAAGGCTCCCTTCACCGCGTGCGATGCGACGAAGGACGCCTTCGCCCGCGCGACTTAAGCGTCGACAGGCACGAGCAGTCCGAACACCCGCAGCGCCACTCGTCCCTCGGGCAACGGTGCCGGGCTTTCCGCCACCACCACCTCGCCGGCGGGCCACGGCTCGCTGTCCAAGAGGACCTCATTGTTCAGCAGCCCGCCGTCGTGATGCGCGACGAACAGCCGGAGCCCGTGCACTTTCCGCTCGAGCTTCTCCGCGCGCAACGCCTCCAGCAACCGGTCCAAGACCGGCTCGGCGGACAACGTCGCGTCAGTGAACAGGGTGATCTGAGCACCCAGCACCAGCTCGAACACGCCATCCGGATGTTCGTATCGTTCACGCGTGACCTGATCCGGCGCGGCGCCTGGAGAAAACAGACCGTCGACGATCGGGTGCAGGGCCCCTTGGCTGAACATGTGCACCGCGCGGCCGATCGCCTCGCGCCACGTGGCTCCGAACCCGGCGAAGCTCTCCACCAGCCACGGTTTGGCCAGCGCGGGATGCGCGACGGCGAAATCCACTTGGGCCATCACCATGCCCGCCGGGGCCGGATGCACGATGAGCTTCGTGTCGACTTTCGTGTCCTCGTCGAGTGAGATGCCGTGCTCGCGCAAGAAACCCTCGAAAACCAGCTGCGGCGAAGGCACACCACCGTCACCGTCGACCACCGGTTCCAGATCGGCGCCGAGGGTGGGCTCGCTCAGCTGGAGGTCCGACATCTGCGAGCCGTCGTTCAACGCCTGGTTGATCACCGCGAACGCGCTGCTGCGCACCGCGATCCGCTCGAATTCTCCGCGATCCGCCTGCCTGGCGCGTTCCGACGCCGCCACGAAGACGGGCTCCTCGGACAGCACCACTCGCCCGCCGGGCCCCACCACCGCGTCCGGGTACGAGACATCCGGCAGCAAGCGCCGCGTGTACGCCATCGGGAGGAAGATCAGCAGCCGTTCGGCCAGCCACGGTTCGACTCCCGCGCCAGTCAGCCTTTCCCACACCTGGTCGTCACTCGGCGGTTCCTCGCCCACGCAGAACGCGGCGATCCCGACCTCGAGCGCGGCGTCCGGCCCCCATGATGCGATCACCACGGAAGTCTATGCGTGCCGCCAAAGCGGACGAACCCCAGCGTCGGATGGTCACGGCTTGGTGGCCACCGTCAGCAGATGTGGGCTGGCCCCGAGCAGGCTCGGCTCGCGTTCGACCCGTTCGATCGCCCGCAGGATCGCTGCGCGCGCGGCCGGGTCGTCGAGATCACTTTTGATGGTCGCCGGTGCGCAGGGCCTTCTACGGCGAACACGTCGGCGTCGGGGAAGCCGGAGTGCCGCACTTCCTCACGCAACTCATCCGGCGCGTGAAAGTAGGCGAGCGTAAACCATTCCGGCCTTCCCTGGACGTCGGGATTGCGATGGACCCCGGTCAGGAGGTCGTCCTGAACAATCGCCTCGAAGGTGCCATCGGTGATCGCTCCCGTCCGCGGACCGTCAAGGGTCGAGGCGAAGCGGGAGATACCTGCGGCCAGCAGCAGACCACCCGGACGAAGCACACGGTGCGCTTCCAAGAGCGCCTTCGCGCGGTCGTTCGCGTGCGTCGCCGATCTCCGCACTGGCCAGCGGTGCCATGGTCTGCCCGGCCGACGCACTCCGAGCAGCCTGGATGTGCGCGGAAACCGGGTCGATCAAGTGCACCTCGTATCCGGAGTGAGCAAGCGGAAGCGCGTACGCGCCTTCGGCGCCGCCGACGTCGAGAACGACCGCAGGCGGCGGCGGAAGAAAGCGCGCCATCAACTCCCGGGTTCGCTCCGCCTCCAACCGCCCCCATGTCGTGAGCCGGTTTCGCTCGACGCCTTGAACGTAATGGGCGGCGATATCCGCATCCAGGTCCATGCTCCAGCTCAACACGGACTGCGGCGACGCGCATCCAGTTTTCGTGGTCGCGGTCAGAGTGCGGGGCCCGCGATATAGCGGCGGCGTAAATCGGCGTTTCCACGGTCGGTCAAATCCGTGCTGTCGACGTACTGGTCGATCGCACCGGCCGGCGGCAGAGCCCCGATGGCCGGATCGCTGATCGTCGCGACAAGCGCGTCGGTGAACCGGTAAGCGTCGAGCACCTGGAACGGCCGGTCGTGGAAGTAGCGGACCGACGCCTCCAGCGGCTCCGTGAGACCGAGATCGTTGTGCATCCCCGCGGCGATCTCGTAGGCGGGAGAAAGGTGTCGTTCCCGCTCCTGCCAGCTTTGCGCGGCCAGCGCGCCGGACAGGCAGGGAGTCAGCGCCTCGGCGCAGGGCAGTGCCGCGAACGCGGTGCCCAGCCATTTGCTGTACGGCGGATACACCCGATTCATCAATAGGCACAGCTTCATCACGTCACGGACCTGGCGCGCGGCGACCACGGCCGAGCCCAGGTCGTCGCCGACCTCACCGCAGCGGCCGACAAAAGGTTCCTCCTGGGACAGGCGCATCCATTGACAAGCCAAGACGTAACGCCACACGTCGTCGGGAAACCAGGCGAGATGATCCCGGTAAGGCTCCAGCAGGCCGACGCCGTCGTGGAAGACCGTGCCACCGGTCAGTTCACGCAGGACTTGCGTCGGGACCGTCAACCACGCCGGAATCGGCAGGCCGCCGTCCGGCTCGGCGCCGAGCTGCTCGGTGAAGAAGTCCCGCAGATCCGTGACGTGCACCCAATGCCGGGCCGGCACGCCCGTCGGGAAGGCGAAGCGGACCGGGTAGCCGCGGAACTCGACCGGCAACTCGCGATCGAGCAGGGCGTCCAGATCGTCGGCGAGGGCGTGAAAGTCTTCACTGTCAAGGAAAAGCTGCATCCGCGGTCCCCAGGCGTGGTCGGTGGAGCGCACCGTGTCGAAGCCCTGCACCTCCGAGCCCCAGCCGATCAGCGCCGCCGAGTACGGCACGTCGTCCAGCGCGTTCTCCAAGATCGGAGCGACGACCTCGGCGTAAAACAGCTGGGACAGTTCAAGCCCTGGCAGGAAGGATCGCGTCACGACCGCCACCGTGGCAGGAATGACGGACGACGGCCAGTGGATAACCGGGCGTTCCCGCGTTGCCCGGCTGGTGGAGTCACCGCTCCGTGGGCCAGGTCCGCCTCAGGCTGTCGATCACGTCGATGAACAAGGCGAAGGTGCTGTCGACGCGTTCGCGGTCGTTGGTGGTGAGCAGGTCGAGTTGCAGGCCGCGGGCCTGGGCCACGATCATCGACGCCACCAGAGGTGCCTGTTCCGCAGGGCAGCCGTCTGCTGTGACGAGGCGTTGCATCAGGGTCAGTGAGTCGTGCACGACCTGCTGCAGGAAGCGTTCGTAGCGTTCCGGTTCTCGCGCGGCCTGAGCGAAGACCTCGAACAGCAACCGGTAGACGGGCAGGCGTTCCGTGGCCGTCGAGTTCCGCCACCAGGCCGCAAGGTCGGCGGGCTGGGTCGGCGGGTCGGCCAGGCCTGCCGCGTCGGCCAGTCTCCGGCGCAGCAGATCGATCACTTCGGTGACCAGATTCTCCTTCGAGCCGAAGTGGTGCAGCAACGTCCCATGGCTGACGTTCACCGCCGCGGCCAGCGGCCGCATCGCCAGACCGGCCAGACCGTGTGTCAGGACGTAATCGGTCACCGCGTCGAGCAGTTCGGGCCGCCGGTGCCGGTAGCGGACGCTGCGGCCGTCGATGCGCTCCTCCATCGGCCGGACGATACGGCAACACAAGATAGATTGACCGATTGGTCGAACTACTTTTAGAGTGACCGCATGGCTTCCGAGATCACTCGCCTGCACCACGTCGGCCACGTCGTCCGGGACATGTCCGCCGCACTCGATCTCTACCGGCGGCTGGGCTTTGCCGTGCCGGCGCCCGGTTATCCCGCGATGTCACCCCGCGAGGGCGCCGAGCCGGAGCCGTTCGGTGCCGCCAACACCCATGCCGACTTCTCCCGCGACTTCCTTGAGCTGGCCACCGTGGTTCAGGCCGATGGTCGCGTGCCGCGGAACGCGCGGCTCGTCCCGCTGCAGGCCCCGCCCGACGTGCTACCGACGCTGCTGGAGCGGATCCACGCCACCAGCGCGAACCTGTCGGAATGCCTGGACCGCTTCGAGGGCCTGCACATCCTGATGTTCTCCTCAGCCGACATCGACGCCACCGCCGCAAGGTTGACCACCGCCGCGGTGCGGCACGGCGGGGTGAACACCGTGCAACGACCTGCCGGCGACCACGTCGAGACCGTCCGCTACCTGGAGATCGACGGAGTGCGGCCAGGTGTGGAGGCGGAGGGCAGGGTCGGCGTCGTCGCGGATCTGGACCCACGGATCCAGGCCACCCGGCCGGCCGACCACCCGAACGGCGCCGTCGGCCTCCTCGATGCCACGTTGTGCGTCACCGACGACGAACTGGACGCCGCCCAGGCTCGCTACGAGCGTTACCTCGGCCGGGCACCTCGCACTGAAGGATCCACCCGGGTCTTCGACCTCGACGGCGCGACACTCACCCTTGCGCCCGCCTCCGGTCTCGCCACACTGTTCCCCGGCGAACAACCCCCCGCGTTGCCCGCTCTCGTCGCGTGCACGGTCGCCGTCACCGATCTGACCGCAACGAAGAATCTGTTGCAGAGCAACGAGGTCCCGCTGCGACAGACGCCGCTCGGAGATGTCTTCGTGCCTGCCGCCACGGCCCTCGGCGTCACCATCGTTTTCCGGTAGGCGCCACACCATCTCAGGCGCGAGCGACGACGAGCAGGGCGAAGGCAGCGATGGTGACGGCGACGCGCACGTAGTGAAAGCGGTCCCAGCGGATCATTTGCCGCTTCCAGTCCGCGGGCCGGTTCTCGGCGGTCCACGTCTTACTCCGGTTGTTGATCGGGACGAGCAGCAGGATCGACATGACCACGCTGACGATCAGCAGCGCGCCGGCGGTGACGACGAGTCCGGCGCCGGGGTGCTGCCACCCGGCGATGGCCCAAATCGCGACGAGGACGAGCGAACCGATGTACCAGACCGGCATGACCGCGCCGAGCATGCGACCCCCGTGGGCACGACCGCTCACCATGCTCTCCTCGGGAAGGGCGTTGAGGATCGGGTTGATGACGAACGCGACGGAGAACTCCACCCCCACCATGACGCCGACGATCACGGTCGTGACGATCTCAAGTGCGTTGAGCATGACTGCCTCTCCTGAAATCTAGCATTGCTAGCTGATGCGGCAACGCTAGCACTAGCACTGCTAGTTTGCCTAGCGGTGCTAGAAAACTTCTCGATCACCAACCGCCTGTCGTGACGACTCCGTGGCCACCGGCGGCGGCCTGCTCGAGCAGTGTGATGTGCGAAAACGTGAAGTAGCGGAAGTCGTGGAACCACAGCACCGCACCCTGCGGTGGATCGCGCTGCTCCTGCGGAATCGCGTCGCATTCCTCACCGAGACGGGTCAGGAGGTCCCAGGGCAGCAGATGAGCCGCGTCGAGCAACTCACGCACACTGGCCGGGCGCAGCGTGTAGTTCAGCAGGTGGCGCCAGTCCTCCGGTGGCGACTGAGCGTGGGGTCCCGCGTCCGCCGCCAGGTCATCGCGGCGCTCCGGCTCCCACTCCTCGGTGAAGACGTAGCCGGTGGTCAGTGTGCCGAGCACGGTGTCGGTGAGTGCGCGAGTCTCGGGACTCAGCCGTGGACGCAGACAGTCGCCGTAGTACCAAAGGCTGTTCCAGTGACCTTTGGTGCCGGGCATGTCGTCCACGGACAGAAACGGCGCCATCGGCTCTTCCGCGTCGTCCCACAGCCACACATGAGCCCAATGCGGCTCGCGAGTGAGGGCGAGCAAAGGCTCCCACTCGACCACGGCCCCGTAGGCGTCGTACCCCATGCCGCGAGTATCACTCACCGGATCGGTTTCAGGGAGCGAGGTTCGTACAAGGCACTCAGATGTTCAGCCGCCAGAGGGCGCGCTGCTGAGGTCGACAACGCAGAAGCGGTTGCCATCCGGGTCGGCGAGAACGACGAAGTCCGGGTTGGGCGGATAGCGGTCCCAATCGACGTCTCGGGCCCCGAGTTCCTTCAGACGTGCGACTTCGGCTTCTTGCTCCGCGGCGGTATCGACGAACAGGTCGAGATGGATCCGCGGATACGGCTCGAGCGGCGAAGTACTCGACATCAGCCCCAGCACGCGACCGGCCCCATCGGCGCCGACCAGGGTCCGCCAGCCGTCGCTCGCCCACTCGTCGTCGGCAACGAGGTTCAGCGCCGCGGTCCAGAATTCCACCGCCCGCGGCAGATCCGACACACCGATCACGGGCAACCCGAGCCTGAGCATGCCTTCAGGGTAGCCATGCTCCGGCTTGTCCGACGGGCACCTGCGCCTGGACCACTCGGCTGGCCGGGTCAGCAGCATTGGGGTCGCGTACTCGATCGGTGACCAAGAAGCCGGGGAGTTCAAGCCCATGTTCTTCCGTGAGCAAAAAGGTTCCACCGCGCACGTCCGGTTCCCAGCCGACCGTCAGCGCGTGTTCGATCAGTCGTCGAATGTCGACAGCGCCCGGATACGACCCATCCGTCTCGACAGGGGCCCACCCCACCCCCATGTCCTTGGAAAGCAGGTCCGCCTCCAGCGCACGACTGTTCTTGCCGTCGCCCCATATCCGTACGTTGATACATCGATGGAGACTTCCAGTATCGCCTGGCACCGCACCGATCCGGGCACGCCAGGTGAAGTCCCGTTCCCCGACGCGAAGTGCCCGCAGTCTCCTTCGCATTCTCCCGAGCTTACGGGCCTGCGCACGATTGTGCGCTTCTTTTACAGGTCACGGCGTCTTGCCCAAAACTGGTTCTGCCCGACGCCGCGGACGTCGGCGATCAGGTGACCGTTTTCCGGAAAACGACCGTTTTACGAAGACTTTCCGGCCGGTCGGTCCGGAATCAGAACCGTCGGGCATCGTCGATGACGCCGCCCCTTCCCGCGGGGAGGCTGATCACCGTGTTCACCAACCGATCGGTGATCCTCGACGGCATCCTGCACGCGGTCGGATGTGGCCGAGTCATCTACGGCGACTCCTACGCGGGACCCAACATTTCCGACTACCTCGGCAGCGGGAGTTCGACTCCGCGCTGCGACGGAAACTGGCCCTTCCACGTCCCGGTCCCGGCGGACAAGCCGGGCAGCGCAATTCGGAAGCCGGAGCGCCTACCGGGCGAGGGGTCGCGTCCGGGTTCTCCGCCCCGACCGCGTCGTGCCGGCGCTCGACAAACGTTCGGACGTTCCTGGTTCGGTCAGCGCTCGGCGGCGATCCTGAGGAATCTCGCTATCGAAGATGACCGGCTCCCTGAGCGCCAGAGTGCCAGGGTCCGGTACGGCGTCGCATCACCGACCGGCAGGTAGACGACGTCCGGGCGGACGTTCACGGCGGCCAGCGAGGCGGGCACCAGTGCTACGGCCTGCCCGAGAGAGACCACCTCCAGCAGCTGGGCGGTGTCGCGCACGACCGGCCCGTCGGACCGGCGATCGGGATGGCCCAGCCAGTGGCCGCGCTCGACGATCCGCGAATCCGCCCATCGCGGAGCGGGCTCGGCGAGCAGATCGGCGACGCTGAGCACCTCGTGCCCGGCGAGCACGTGATCGGCGGCGAGCGCGGCGACGCGCGGTTCGGTCGTCAGGAGTTCGGTTTCGAGGCCTTCGCCGTCCACACAGGCGGCGATCGCCAGATCGGCGCGTCCGTCGCGGACCAGCTCGGCCTGTTCACCGAACCCGCTCACCACCACACGGATCTCCGGCGCGGCCGGATCCTCCTGGAAGCGTTCGCGGACGCGGTGCAACAGTCGGGTGGCCACTCCGGGTTTGGCGGTCACCACGAGCGCGTTCCCGTCCCGCCGCGTCCGGCGAACGGCTGTGTCCAGTGCGGCGAGGACCTTGGCCGACTCGGCGAACAGGGTCTCCCCGGCGGGAGTCAGCGCCAGTCGCCGCCCGGTGCGATCGAACAGTTCCGAGCCGATCCGGCGTTCGAGCCCACGGATGGCCCGCGACAGCGGCGGTTGCGCGATACCGAGACGACCGGCCGCGCGGGTGATGTTCAGGTCTTCGGCGACGGCGCGGAAATAGCGCAGTTCGCGGATCTCCGGATCCGGCATACCGCCAGGGTAGGGCCCGCACACCGGATCGGTGCTTCTGTTCCGGCGTGCGGTCGGCTGAGGTGGTGGCATGCACCCCCACGAAGTCGCGCTCGTCACCGGCGGCGGCAAAGGCATCGGCAAGGAGATCGTCCGGCGACTGGCCGGACGCGGACTCACCGTCTACCTCGGCGCGCGGGATCCGGAAGGGGGCGGCGCGGCCGGACCGGGCATCCGGCCCATCCGGCTCGACGTCACCGACGAAGCGTCCGTGGCAGCGGCGATCGAAGCGATCGAGGCCGAGACCGGCAGACTGGACGTCCTGGTCAACAACGCCGGCATCACCAGCGAATGGGGCCTGCGCACCACCGACTTCACGGCCGCGCATCTGCGCGAGGTGTACGAGGTCAACGTTTTCGGTGTCGTCACGATGATCTCGGCCTGCTTGCCCTTGCTGCGCCGCTCCCCCAACCCGCGCGTGGTCAACCTGTCGAGCGGGCTCGCGTCCCTCACCCTGCTGAGCGATCCGGAGATTTCCCTGCCCACCGAAGGATTCCTCGCCTACAGCTCATCCAAGGCCGCGCTCAACGCCTTGACCCTGCTCTACGCCGAAACCCTCAATGCCGACGGCATCAAGGTCAACGCCGTCAGCCCCGGCATGGTGCCGACCGACCAGAACGCCGGCGCCCCTTTCCCACGCGGGCACCGCACCGTGGCCGAGGGCGCGGCCGTTCCGGTCCTGCTCGCGACGATCCCCGCGGACGGCCCGTCCGGCGTCTTCCGCGGCCCAGATTCCCTCGAGGACGTCATCCCCTGGTGAACCGGACTCCGCCGTCAAGGAGCACCATCTCCGACGCCGCCTCCGCCATCCGATACCCAGGACTGCTCGCGCTCGGGCTCGCTGTCGAGGCCGGCTGTCAGAATCGCCGATGATGCGATGCGGCGTGGCCAGGTCCAGGCGGAGCGCAGGATGAAGGCCAGGAGCAGCACCTCGAGTCCGATGGAGATGCCGTAGAAGGAGAAGTAGGTCCAAGACTCCCCTACCGCGTTGAACATCGAGACAGGGATGTAAAGCGTTGCCACGACGAGGTTGATGGTGCGGTTGACACGGGCGGGCAGTGTCGCGGAGAGCAGGATCATGAGGATCGGGATGGCCATGAGCGTGAGCGCGATGGCGACAAAGGTTGGGCCGAGGTCGAACTCGTGGACGATGCCGGCCTGGATGTCGTCGATGAAGCCGGGCTTGTACAGGGCGAGATAGTCGACGTAGATGTAGAGGAACATGAAACTGGTCCAAGCTGCGGCGAGCTTGGCCTGCACGGGTATGCGCAGAACTTCCAGCGTGCTCCGCGGCGGCGGATCCTCTAGTGCGGTGCGGGATCGAGGCGTTCTCATCACAATGCTCCCTGGCTTGATCGGGTGGGTGCTTCCACCTTCACGAATGCCGGCGGCGGGCACATCGGCCGCGGAGCCTGGTTCGACCTGGCCGTTGGCGCAGCCGGGCTCTTGTACTTTCGGCGGATACCCCGAGCACGCGGGCTGCCTAGGCTGATCAGATGGCCACCAACGCACTCCGCTCGCTGTGGGCCGAACCGCGACCCACGAATGTCCCGGACCTGGGACCGCGGGACTGGGCCTTGGTCGCTGTACTGATCTGCTGGTCGGTGGTGGAAGCGGTGCTCCGCCAGGACCTGGCGCCACGCCCGCTGCCGCTACTCGCGGTGCTCGCGGTCCTCGGCCCCCTGCTGTGGCGGCGCAGGCACCCGCTCGTCGCGGTTGCGGTCTCTTTCGGCACGTTGACGATCGTCGACATCGTCAGAATCCTCACCGGGTCGCAAGGCGCCCTGCTGAACAGCAGCATTGCGGTGCTGATCCTGGCCTACGCCCTGTTCCGGTGGGGCTCCGGCCGGGAAGCCGCAAGCGGTCTCGGCATCATCCTGCTCTGGCCGGCTGCCATCACCACCCTCGGCGCCGACGCCACCAGCCTGGCGGAGGTGGTCGCGGGATACGCGTTCTTCCTGTTCGCCGCCGCGCTCGGCACCGCGATCCGCTATCGCACGAAGATCCGCATCCGCGACATCGACCAAGCCAAGGCCCGCGAACGCGAACAGCTCGCTCGTGAACTCCACGACACCGTCGCCCACCACGTCTCGGGCATCGCCATCCAGGCCCAAGCAGGACGTGCCATCGCGGCCTCCCACCCCGAGCGTGCCATCGAGGCCCTGGCCATCATCGAGGACGCAGCGACCCGCACCCTCACCGAGCTGCGCGCCGTCGTCGGCGTGCTCCGCGCCACACAGGACACCGAGTTCGCGCCGCAGCCCGGCCTGGCCGAGGTCGAGCAGCTCGCCACCGATGGCCGGACGCGTCCCTGCGTCGAGGTGACGATGTTCGGCGAGTTCGACGACCTCAGCCCGGCGGTCGGGGCCGCGATCTACCGCCTAGCCCAGGAGTCCATCACCAACGCTCGACGGCACGCCCGGCACGCGACCCAGGTCATCGTCGCCGTCACAGGCGACGCCGACCAGGTACGGCTGACCATCGACGACGACGGCTCCGCCGCCGGCGCCCGCGCCCCAGCAGGCTACGGCCTGGTGGGCATGCGGGAACGCGCCTCACTGCTCGGCGGCACCTTCCACGCAGGCCCTGCCGCCGAGCGGGGCTGGCGGGTAGAGGCGGTCCTGCCTCGAACCGGGACGCCACGATGAGCATCAGGGTCCTCATCGCCGACGACCAGCCCATCGTGCGCACCGGGCTGACCATGCTGCTCGACGCCCAACCCGACATCGAAGTGGTCGGCGCGGCCGCCGACGGGCGCGAGGCGGTCCGCCTGGCGCTCCAGCTGCGCCCCGACGTCGGCCTGTTCGACATCCGAATGCCGCTGATGGACGGCATCGAAGCCACCCGACGCCTCGCCGGCCCCGACGTCACC
Organism: Amycolatopsis sp. lyj-108; assembly: GCF_046549005.1. NCBI lineage: Bacteria > Bacillati > Actinomycetota > Actinomycetes > Pseudonocardiales > Pseudonocardiaceae > Amycolatopsis > Amycolatopsis sp. lyj-108. Next base: position 39,082 of record NZ_JAJPWQ010000012.1, read on the forward strand.
GACCCCCTGCCGATCGTGGTCATCACCACCTTCGACCTCGACGAATATGTCCACGGGGCGCTCAAAGCCGGCGCCCGCGGGTTCCTGCTCAAGGACGCCGGAGCCGCCCTGCTGTCCCAGGCCATCCACGCCGCCGCCGGCGGAGACGCACTGATCACACCCAGCGTGACCGTCCGACTGCTCGCAGCGTTCGCCCACGCACAGACCTCACCACCGAGGCAGCCGATAGAACCGCTCACCGCCCGCGAGGAGGAAGTCCTCGTGCCGGTAGCCCAAGGCCGCACCAACAACGAGATCGCCAGCGAGCTCTACATCACCCCAAGCACCGTCAAAGCCCACCTCGCCAGCCTCATGCGAAAGCTCGGCGCCCGAAACCGCGTCGAGGTCGCCATGTGGGCTCACGAGACCGGCCGCATCTGACGCTGCAAAGGCTCCCGCCGCCGTTGCCGCGACCCCCACAGCGCCACCAACCAGCTCACCTCGAGCGCGGACATCCTGTTCACCGCCCATGGGGAAGCCGCATCGGCGTGAACCATGCGGAGAACTTCGCACCGCCGCCCATACTCGGACGCCTCCCAGCCGCCCCTCGCCATGTGATCGGGATTGTGTCGCGCGTTTGGCCGCTCTCGTTTGTTTGGTGCCGCCGACGGCGGAGTACCAAGCCGGCCTACTGGTTCGGGAGAGCGTGCTACCGAGCATGCGGCCCCGCTCCCTGGCGGGAGCGGGGCCGCCGGTCACGCGGTCAGTTAACGTACACCGAGTAGCCGATGCCACCCGACCTGGTGCCGTCGGCCGTGTTGCCCCGCACGTGGACCGAGTAGATGCCTCGGTCCGGTGGGGTCCACGTCATCGTCCCCGTACCGGAACCGTCCGCCGGTACGGTGAGCTCCTCTGTCACGGCGCCCCGGTCGTTCCGGACGGAGTAGGTGTACGAGACGATGCCGGGCATACCCGGCGTGAAGGTGAACGTCCCCGGCACACCGGTACCGCCCGACCACTCGCCTTCCGGGTATTCCTTGGACGACACGTACGGCGCGCTCAATATGTTGAAGTAGTACGTTTCCTCCTGCGAGAAGACGTTGTCGGCGGTCACCGTACGCACCCGCAGGTTGTAGTCGGCCGAGCCGTCCGGTGGCAGCGGGGGAGTCCACGCCAGCACGGCGCGCCCGTTCTCAGCGGCTGTCCGCTGGAACGGACCCCAGTTGAACGAGTACTCGAACGCCACCGCGCCCGGCTGGCGGGCTTCGAACGTGAAGGTGCCGGGGAACACCCGCGCGTTCGCCTGGAACTCCTTCGAGGTCACCGTCGGATCGTTCGTCACCATCCACGTGATGTTGTCCGCCGCCGACCACACGCCCGCCGTGTTCTTCGCGCGCGCCAACATCTCGTAGTCGCCGATCTTCGGCGGGGTGTAGCTCACCGTCGCGGTGTTCCCGCTGACCGGCGCGGTCCACCTGGTCGACGGGTCCGCCGTCAGCCAGTACTCGAACTCCACGGCGTTCGGCATCGGGGTGGTGAACGTGAACGTGGCGGCTCTGCCCTCGGTCCCGATGTCGCCCACGTAGCCGATCGTGGGTCGCCAGGTGTTGAGCGACAACCGTTTCTCCGTCACCGGGGACAGCCCGCCGGACGCGTCGCGGGCCTGGACCCGCAGCAGGTTCCCCTCGGCCGAGGTGAAATCGACCGGCAGCGTGGCAGTTCCGTCGGCGTTCGCCTTGACCGTCCACTTCGTACTCTCGGCACTCGCGAACCAGTAGTCGTATTCGACGACGTGCGGCATTCTCGGTTTCGCCGTGTACGTGGCCGAGGTGCCCAGGTCGACGTTTTCGGGCCCGCTCACCACCGGTGACGCGTCGACGAGGAATCGGTACTCCCGTTCCGGCGACTTCACGCCCGAGGTGTCGGTGCTGCGCACGAACAGCACGTGATCACCACCGGTGACCGGCGTGATCGTCACCTCGGCGACGCCGTCCTGGCCTGCCGTGACCGTGGCGGACGCGCCGTCGTCCAGCCGGTAGTCATACGCCACGACGTTCGGCATCCCCGGCGCGAACCGGAACACGCCCGGCACGCCGATGCCGCCGTCCGGGCCGCCCTGCGGCGGGTAGCGGTCGGACGTGACCGTCGGCCGCGTCTCCTTGACGATGAACGAGTAGTAGGTGCTGAGCGAGAGGTTGCCCGCCCGGTCCCACGCCCGTACGACCACAGACTGCCAGCCGTTGGCCGTTGGCGTGAAGCTGACGGTGGCCGTGCCATCGGGGCCCGCGGCGATCTCCCGCGTGTTCCCGCCGAAGTCGTAGTCGTACCGCACGACGTCGGTGGAACCGTTGGGAGAGAAGGTGAACTGGCCCGCCACACCGACCCCGCCGCCCTCGGCGTCCGCCGGGTACGTCGCGGAGACGACGGCAGGCGCTTTCGGATCCGTGCGGTCGACGGTGAACCGGCACGGGGCCGCCGTGGACGACTTCGCACCCCAGCTGTCCTGTGCGTACACCTCCCACGCATAGGTACCGTCGGCGAGGCCCCAGGTGTCCGGGTACGCCGCGGCGGGGTTGCCCGACCCGGCACCCGTGTGCCGTTGCGACGGGTCCGCCACGGGCCACCACGTGAACTGCCCGGACGTGGAGTCGCCGTCCGGGTCGGTTACCTGTGCGCTCAGCTTCACCTGGCGGCTCACCAGCGCTCCGGTGCCGTCCTTGGCGCAGGGTTCGTCGTTGGTGCGGAGGTCGGTCGGCGTCGCGGGCGGCGCGTTGTTGACCACCCGCAGCGTCGCCGGGGCCTTGATCAGCCGATAGAACGCCGGGTCCGCCTCGTGTGCTTCGGCGACGCGGAAGCCCAGCGTGAGATGACGGACCTTGTGTGCGATCGCGTCCCGCACCGCGGAGGTGACGTCGAACGTGGCGTCGTTGTCGATGCAGGTGCCGTCGGCACCCCTGGACGCAACCCGTGTCCGCTCCGCCGGGCGGTTCTGCCAGGTCGACTGCTTGGCGTAGGCGGAGGTCCGCCACACCTCGGTGGCGCGGCTGTCGCAGCCGACGTAGTGCGTCTCGCCGGCCGACAGCAGCACGGTCGTGAACGGCACACCCCGCAACGAGCTCAGGTCGAAATTCACGTACGAGCGTTGGAGGTGCGGTGTGTTGTCCCAGGTGCCGATCGGCAAGTTGCCGGATGGCTTGAAGTAGGCGGTGGTCGGCGTCGCCGAGTCGACGTAACCCCAGGACGTCGCGGACAGCGTCACCTCGGAACGCTGTTGACCAGTGGCTTCCGTTGCCGCCATCGCGCCATCGGTGAAGGTGAGCGCGATGGTGAGCGCGACTGCGGGCAACGTCAGTGATCTTCGTAAGGTCATGCTGGCCCTCCCTTGTTGCAGGCATGCAGGACGTACACGCCTGAAGGGGAGGATCGGTTGCCCTATGTTTCAGCCCGCTCGCAGGCGCTTCACAGGCGGGAGAAGGAAGACGTAGACCCACCACCACCGTCGCCGCCCTGACCAGAGCCGGAGCGCTCGGCGCGACCGCGCCGAGCGTCCAGGATCACGCACGCACTCGCGGAAGAACGACACAGCTCAGTGCCTGGCTTTCAGAGCCTTTTCGCTTTTGTCGGCAACTTGCGCCGCACGGAATCTCACCGGAATGTCGTTGACGACAGTCACACGACAGGACAGGCGGGATTTCAACACAAATCGTGAGAATCTACACCTACTGACCAGCGGTGCAGGTTCTCGCCGCTCGTGCCATGTCGATCTTTTGCGACCAGGGCGTTCTCCGCTGTCGGTGGCCCGGGCCAGCTCTCACAGCACGTCGCTCGGCGTAGCGAGTTCCTGCAGCTACTAATCCGCCAAGCGAAATCGCATTCTTGAGCCCCGCATCGACATTTGTCAGTACTGGCCGCGTATGCAGGCGGACGCGGTTTGATAGCACTCCGCATAGCCGGTGATGACATCCCGAACGTCGGTTACGAAAACTCCCAGCTCTTGGACTCCTCCAGGAGGGCCCGATGTCTCGGTGATTGTCCCGAGCGAATATGTGTGGTTGACAGCTGGGCAGACGCTGCCGCTTGCGGGGTACCGGTACGGATCAGTCACCACAGTGCCGCCTTGGTACCCGGCGATCAGCAGGTAGGCGCACTCACCACCTTTGACAAAGAATCTGACGTTCGTGAGGGTGACAGTCTTCAGGGAAGTGGACCAACCCATGGCTCCCGTGGCGGACGTTGCCGTAGCGCCTGTACCACCGCCGTGGACCGCTGCGGCGGTAAACCCGCCCGGCGCGGCAGAAGCCGTCGTAACCGTTGCCGCTACGAGCATCGCCGTGATTCCTGCGATCGTCACGATTACCGAATACATGGCAGCGAACGGGGTGCCGTGGAGGAGCTCGACCGAGAACTGATCGATGCGATGGACCGGCGCATCACGGAGATCGAGGACTGCGGGCTGGATCCAGGCATCCAACTCGACCTCTAGCAGCTCCGCCACGAACACCAGCAGCGTCCAGGATCCCTGGCCGCCACACTGCAGCGTGTACCTGCGACGAACTGGACAGCCGTTCGCTACCACAGACCTGGGTCACTAACTGCAATGCCGTGGCCGCTCATCGGCATGACCTCGCGCCCGGTCGCTGCGCATCGACCGATTCGCGGCATGAGCGGATATCAGCTGGCATCCTTGCGGCATGCCGGATGTGGGGGACGTTGAGCGCGCATCCGCCGTCTACCGCGACACGTTGCTCAAGATGGCGGAAATGTCCGGGGGCAAGGGCGCAGTCGCAGCTCCGAGATCATGGAACCGGCTGGTGAATCGGCTGGAAACGCAGCGACTGGTGCTGTCGATGTCCGAGACCGGGCGCGCGGCCATCTCGGCACTCTTGGACCACCCCCACCCGACAGTCCGCTTGTGGGCGGCGGCAGACGCGCTGCGATGGGACGAACAGCGAGCACGACAGGTATTGGAGTCCCTGCGGGACTCGCCCGACGATGTCGGCCTTCACTCGACCAGCGCTCGGTACACCCTGAAGGAGTACGACGCAGGCCGACTTCGCTGAATGCCTGTCATGGACCAGGAAGGTCACGTCCGGTCGTCGGCATGAGCGGACGTCGGGCGAGTGGATCTACGATCACCCGTTCTTCCTGATCCTCGACAAACGCGGTCGGCGGTGAGTGGCCTGGGCCGCCCGGCCCAGGAACGCAGCTCCCGCAGAACACCTGTGGAGGTTCCTGCCGGCGTGACAGGTAGCGCGCGCAGGCTTTTCAGGTGGCTCGGCGCCTGGTTTCGAGGCTTCGGGATCAGCGCCTGGTTGTGGTGGCCATCCTTTGTGAACTCTCGAACCGGCGGCAAAACACGCTTCCGCAACCAATGAGACCGGCGGGCCTGTTACGGCTACGCTCCGTCAATACGACATACCGATCAAGCCACGCGTACGGCCATTACAGCAGTCACCGGGCAGTCATCTGGACGAGCGTCAAAATCGGCACCAAATCGCCCCTGGTACCCCAGACACGAAGAAGCCCAGGCCGCGTGGCCTGGGCTTGTGCTCCCCCGCTTGGACTCGAACCAAGAACCCTCCGGTTAACAGCCGAATGCTCTGCCAGTTGAGCTACAGGGGATCGTGCTCCGTACCGGCCGGATCGCTCCGACCGATGAGAGAACTTTAGCCCATGCCCTCCGGCGGCCGTGCACCCACCCCCACTTTCTCCGGCCACCTCGTCAAGCTCGCGTTTTGAGGGACAATGGCAGCCGGAGCAAGATCGAAGGAGGCGTGGACTCGGATGAAGATGTTCCTGCTGGGTGCGGCCGCGGGCTACGTATTGGGCGCGAAGGCCGGCCGGGGACGGTACGAGCAGATCGTGCGGACGTACCGCAAGATCGCTGACCACCCCATGGTGCAGGGCGCCGCCGGGGTCGCTCGCGCCAAGGTCGGTGAGCGGTTCGGGCGGCCTCAGCGCTGACCGCACCCAAGACGTGCCGAAAGGGCCCTTCACCGCATGAGACGCGGTCAAGGGCCCTTTCGCATACAGAGAAGTCAGCCCACCGTGGCGACCACGAAGACGCGCCGGAACTCGAACCAGGTGGTCCCGTCGGGGCGCGGCGGGTAGGCCTTGTCCAGTTCGCGGGCGATCTGCGCGCGGAACTGGTCCCATTCGGCTCCGGCGAGGGCCTCTTTGACCGGCAGCAGCGAGGTGCCGGTGATCCATTCGAGTACGGCGTCCTCCCCCGCCAGCCGCTGCAGGTACGTCGTCTCCCAGGCGTCGACGGCGCAGCCGGCGTCGGCGAGCAGGTTCCCGTAGCCGAGCGGGCTGTCGACGGCCTCGTTCTCCCGCAGGACGACGTCGGCGAGGCGCGGAGCCCACTCCTCGGTGCGCGCGAGGGCGCGGACCAGGGCATGCGACGGGGCGTCGAAGTTGCCGGGGACCTGGAACGCGAGCGTCGCCCCGGACGGCAGGAGGCCCACCCAGCGGCGGAGCAGGTCACGGTGCTCCGGGACCCACTGGAGCACGGCGTTCGAGATCACCACGTCGGTGTCCGGTTCGGGCACCCAGTCGTTGACGTCGAGCACTCGCGCGTCGACGCCGCGTGAGCGTGCGGCTTCGACCATTTCGGGTGAACTGTCGCTCGCCTCGAAGATCGCGTCCGGCCAGCGTTCCGCCAGCCCCGCGGTCAGGTTGCCGGGGCCGCAGCCGAGGTCGGCGACCCGGCGGGGTTTCTCCGCCGTGATCCGCCCGACGAGGTCATGGAACGGCCTGGCCCGGAGGCCGGCGTAGTCGAGGTACTTGACCGGATCCCACATGGCGCCTCCCAGCGATACAGTACGAGCGTACTGCTAGCCGTGGGGCTTCGCCAGTTTCTCGGCCGCTTCCTCGGCGATCGCCTTGACCACGTCGGCGTCCGTGCCCGGATCGGGCCGCACCTGCAGCACCGTGCCGTCCTGGCCGGGGACCTTGCGCTCGACGAACCACGCTCCGCCGGTCCCGAAGTCCTTGCGATGCCGCCCGCGGACCGAGCCGTCGACCCGCTGCCGCACCAGGAGCGGGACCTTGCCCGGCCGGGCGAGCCGGAACCGGACCGGCGTCTTGTCGGCCAGCAGCACGGCCTTCCCCGCGGTCCCGGTCTCCTCGGATTCGGTCAGGGTCAGCACGCCGTCCGACCACGCGGCCTTGCCGACCAGATGCCAGCCGACCCTGCGCGGCCCCGGGATCCACAACCCCAGCGCCGTCACCAGCAGGTATCCGCCGCCCTCGACGGCCGCGCTCCCGACGACGTGCTCGCCGTCGTCCAGTGTGCCGTCGAAATCCGCCGGGACACGGTCACCCAGCAGGTGACGCAGCCAGCCCATGCTCAGTCCAATCCGCCGATGGCCTGTTCCTTAAGCGCCTTCCGGTACTGCTCGAGCGCGACGAGGTCGCCGAACAGCGCGCGGTAGTCGTCCGGCGCCTCGACCGGCGAAAGCCGCTGGAGCTTCGACTTGATCTCGTTGATCTGGCGGGCGACCAGGCTTTCCTGCACCGCCGCGAGCTGCGCGGAAATGTAGCGCGAGTCGACCTCGCCCTTGGCGCGCAACGGTTCCACCGAAAGTTCGCTGAGCACTCGCCGCACCGTCCCTTGCGGACAGTGCGGGACGGCCGCGTCGAGCAGGGATGGCCCGGTCAGCCCGGAACCCGCTCCCCCGGCGGACAGCAACGCCTTGTGGATGGCGACGTAAACCGGATGGGTGAACGCGTCCTCGGGGAGCGCGTCGTACTCCGCCCCGGCGAGCATCGGCTGCTGCAGGGCCGCCTTGAGCGCCTCACGCTGCGCGATGAACCGCGGATCGCCGGGCGCGGGCCGTGGCAGGTCCTCCTCGGCGGTGGCCGTGGCCCCGGTGGCGGGCCGCCGGACCTCGATCGTCGTGGAGCGTTTCGCCGTGGCACCCGCGCTGCCGCGGACCCGGTTCACCACCTGTGCCGCGTCCTGCCAGCCGACCCACCAGGCGAGTTTCGACGCGTAGCCGTCGCGGCTTGCGCGGTCCTTGATGCCCGCGACCATCGGGACGGTCTTCTGCAGCGCCGCGACCTGTCCGTCGACGGAGTCGAGGTCGAAGCCCTTGAGCATGCTCTTGATCGCGAATTCGAACAGCGGGATCCGCCGCGCGACCAGGTCGCGCACGGCGGTGTCGCCCTTGGCGAGCCGCAGTTCACAGGGGTCCATGCCGTCGGGGGCGACCGCGATGTAGGTCTGCCCGGCGAAGGTCTGGTCGCCCTCGAAGGCCTTCAACGCCGCCTTCTGGCCGGCTTCGTCACCGTCGAAGGTGAAGATCACTTCGCCGCGGAAGGCGTCGTCGTCCATCATCAGCCGCCGGAGGACCTTCATGTGGTCCTCGCCGAACGCCGTGCCCGACGACGCCACGGCCGTCGGAACTCCGGCGGCGTGCATCGCCATCACGTCGGTGTAGCCCTCGACGACGACGACCTGGTGCCGCTTCGCGATCTCGCGTTTGGCCAGATCGAGGCCGAACATGACCTGCGACTTCTTGTAGATCGGCGATTCCGCGGTGTTCAGGTACTTCGCCGAGACACGGTCGTCGTCGTACAGGCGCCGCGCGCCGAACCCGACCACCTCGTTGCCGACGTCGCGGATGGGCCAGAGCAGCCGCCGGTTGAACCGGTCCATCGGCCCGCGCTGGCCTTCCTTGGCCAGCCCGGCCGTGAGCAGTTCCTTGACCTCGAAACCGCGGTTGAGCAGATGTTTGGTGAGCTTGTCCCAGCCGGCGGGCGCGTATCCGCAGCCGAACGTCTGCGCGGCGGCGGCGTCGAAACCCCGTTCGGACAGGAAGTCCCTCGCCGCGCGCGCGTCCGGGGTGAGCAGCTGCTCGGCGTAGAACTCCTGGGCCGCGCGGTGCGCTTCGATCAGCCGGGCGCGGGTGCCGCGATCCCGCTGGACGCTTCCGCCGCCGCCTTCGTAGGTCAGCCGGAACCCCGCGCGATCCGCGAGCCGCTCGACGGCTTCGACGAACGAGATCAGGTCCATCTTCTGGATGAACTTGATCACGTCACCGCCTTCGCCGCAGCCGAAGCAGTGGAAGGTGCCGTGGGAGGGGCGCACGTTGAACGACGGGGTCTTCTCGTTGTGGAACGGGCAAAGCCCTTTCAGGCTGCCGCCGCCGGCGTTGCGGAGGGCCACGTAATCCGCGATGACCTCGTCGATCCGGTTGCGCTCGCGCACCTCCGCGATGTCGCTGTCCCGAATCCGTCCTGCCACGCTCATCACTCTAGTTCCCGCTCGCGGAGCACTGTGCGGCACACTCGGGGAATGAGCACCGCCCTGGACGAACTCGCCGGGAACTTCGCCACGCTGCGCCCTCATCTGGTGTCGGTCGCCTACCGGCTCACCGGCACGCTGTCCGACGCCGAGGACGCGGTCCAGGAGTCCTGGCTGCGCCTGAGCGGCCTGGACGAGCGCCGCCGTTCGGCCATCGAAGACCACAAGGGCTGGCTGACCACCGTCGTCAGCCGGATCTGCCTCGACCGGCTGCGGTCCGCGGTGGTGCGCCGCGAACGGTACGTCGGCGAATGGCTGCCCGAACCGGTCCTCGGCCCGCTGGGCACGCCGTCGTCGGAGGATCCGCTGACCGTCGCGGTCCGCGACGACGGGATGCGGATGGCGGCGATGGTGGTCCTCGACCGGCTCACGCCGGAGCAGCGCGTCGCGTTCGTCCTGCACGACGCGTTTTCGGTGCCGTTCGGCGAGATCGCCGAGATCCTGGGCTGCACGCCGGAGGCCGCGCGCCAGCACGGTTCCCGCGGCCGCCGCGCGGTCGCCGACGCCGATCCGCCGCCCCGGACGGTGCTCGCCGAGCAGCAGCAGATCATCGAGAAGTTCATGACCGCGATGCTCACCGGCGACATCCAGGCGGTGGCGGAGGTCCTCCACCCCGACGTCGTCCTCGTCGGCGACGGCGGTGGCAAGGCGCGCACGGCGGTGCGCACGGTCGCCGGGTTCGACAAGGTCACCCGGCTGTTCCAGGGGCTCATGCGGATGTACGACCCGGCCGGGATCGAGCAGGCAAGGGTCGCGCTCGTCAACGGCGACCTCGGGCTGTACATCCCGCCGCAGGCGGCCTCCGCCGGCTACCGGGCGCTCGACGAGCACGTCGACGCGTTCGTCATCCGCGACGGGAAGATCGTGGCGATCTACGACATGGCGAACCCGGACAAGCTCACCACCGCGCGGACCCGCGTCGGCCCCTGACGCAATTCGTCACCTGCTTGCGGGGGTTCGGGGCGCCGAACCCTCGCAAGCAGGTGACGAATTGCGACGGAGGGTCAGGGAAGCGGGATCTTGCAGGCGTCGCCCGAGGTGAAGCCCTGCGCGGTGATGTCGAGGGCGCTGTTCATCCGGGCACGCATGTTCTCGAGCCCGATCTGGTAGGTCAGCTCGATGACGCCCTTGCGGCCGAACTCGCGTTCCAGTTCGGCGACCTGCTCGTCGGTGACGGTCACCGGGCTCGCGGTCATCGCGTCGGCATACGCGAGCCCGAGCCGTTCCTGGTCGGTGAAGGCGGGCGACTTCGCGTAGTCGTCGATGTTCTTCAGCCGTTCGATGTCGAGCCCCTCGTGCAGTTGCAGCATGGTCCCGAAGTCGATGCACCACGTGCAGCCGAGCTGGGTCGCGACGCGGTACACGGCCAGCTCGCGCACGTTGGCGGGCAGCGTCTTGCTGGCCTTTTCCACCAGCATTTCGTGCATGCCGTTGGCCCGGAGCAGTGCCGGGTGGTGCGCGTAGACGGCCATCGGCTCGGGGACGGCACCGAAGCGTTTGCCGGCGAACTTGTAGATCAGCTTCAGCAGGAAGCCGGCTTCGGCGGTCTTGACGGCGGGAATGCGCGGCATGGTGTCCTCCTCGTGCGGTTGCGATCACCCTCTGGACGAGGCCGGCGGCGCAGACGTGACAGGCGCTCTCCGGTGACGTGGACCACGCGGAGTATTTAGCCTTTTCGCCGGAACCCTCATTCGATCAATGAAGGTACGCTTACGCTCTGCGATTCCTTCGATACAACCGGCGAGCCCTCCGCACTCTCACCCCGGAGGAACACATGGACCATCCGAGGCTCGCCGTCGAGAATCCCGCGACCGGGCGGCCGATCACGACCGTCCCGGACGACGGCCCGGCCGATGTCGACAAAGCGGTACGCGCCGCCGTCGGGGCCTGGCCCGCCTGGCATGTCTCGGATCGGCACGCCGCGCTGATGTCGTGCGCGGTCGTCGTCGAGGAGGCCGCGCCGGTGCTGGCCCCCGTGCTGACCGAGGAGCAGGGGAAACCGCTCCGGGAAGCCAAAGAGGAGTTCACCGAGGCCGCCGCGCGGTTCCGGTACTTCGCCGGTGCGCGGGGAGGATCGCTTCTCGTCGGCCAAGGCCCGGTCGCCGCGATCACGCCGTGGAGCTTTCCCGTGCGACTGGCCGCCGCGGAACTCGCGCCGTCGTTCGCCGCGGGCGACACGGTGGTGCTCACACCGTCGCCGCATACCCCGCTCACCACCCTGCACCTGGGCCGGATGCTGGCGGAGGTGCTGCCGCCGGGGGTGCTGACGGTGCTCACCGGACGGGATCCGCTCGGCGAGCGGCTGGCCGCCGCGCCCGGACTGCGACGGCCGAGGCCGGAACCGGGCGGCAACGATCCCGCGATCGTGCTCCCCGGCACCGATCCGGCCCTCATCGCGGAAAGCCTGTTCTGGAGCGCGTTCACCAATTGCGGGCAGCTGTGCACGGCGGTCGAACGGGTCTACGCCGTCGGGTCCGCGTACGACGGCGTAGTCGAGGCGCTCGCGGCCCTGGCGGCGAAGGTCGTGGTCGGCGACGGGCGGACGCCTGGGACGCAGATCGGCCCGGTGAACAACCGGGCGCGGCACGACCGCGTCACCGGCCTCACCGAGGAGGCCAGGTCGGACGGCGCGCGGATCGTCACCGGCGGACCGCTCGACGGACCCGGCTACTTCTTCGCCCCGGCGATCGTCGCCGAAGCACACGACGGGATGCGCGTGGTGGCCGAGGAACAATTCGGCCCGGTGCTGCCGGTCGTCCGATGCTCCACAGCGGACGAAGCGCTCGGGCTCGCCAACGCCACGACGCCCGGCCCGCGCGCATCGGTGTGGGGCACGGACGAGGAGCACGCCGAGGCAGTCGCGGCGCGGCTCGAATACGGGACGGTGTGGGTCAACGAGCACAAGGCCTCGTGAATCCCGCGGTCAGGGAGTGATCGTCCGCACGTCCCACACCCAGACGCCGTCGACGAACTCGGCGGGTTTCCGCAGCAGCAGGTCGACGGTGGCCCGGAAGGCGTCCTGGTGCTCGCGCGGGATCAGCACGAGGACGTCGGCGTTCCAGTACCGCAGATCCGCTAGCGCCTGCTCCCGCTGCGACTCGGTGATCGTCGCCGGGATGCCGGTCTGCTTGATCTGGTCGAAGATGATCGACGTCGGCCGCTGGATGGCGCCGTAGCGGCCGCGTTTGTCGTCCGGGCCGCTCGGCCCGACGAAGTAGCCCTCCGGCATCGCGTAGCCGAGTCCCGCGTCGATCTGCCAGTGCAGTGGTTCGGATTCGCCGGAACTCGGCAACGGCACGGGTACCACGGTCCCGCCGGGCGCGACGTAGCTCCGCCAGGTCCCGTCGGCGAGGAACCGCGGCGTCGGCGGCCGGTCCTTCACGATCAGTTGCGTCGGCGCGATCGGCAGCAGAACCGCGATCACGACGCCGATCCACACCAGCCGCAACGGAAATCGCCGCTCCCCCGGCACTTCCGGCAGTTGCGACGCGACCGCGTAGACGCGCTCGGTCGCCAGCGCCAGCAACGCGCCGATGAGCGGGATGCAGCCCATCGCGAGCCGCGATTCCAGCAGCGACTCGAACAGGGGCAGTTCGGAGAAGAGTTTCCACGGCCCCGGGATCCCGGTCTCCTCGTGCACCACGATCAGTTGCACACCAAGGGAAAGCCAGGCCATCACGAACATCGAGATCGCCAGCGCCCGCGCGAACACCTCACGCCACAGCCAGGCGGTGATCACCACCATCAGCACGATCAACGGCCAGCCGAAGAAGGCGTTCTCCTCGGTGCGGTTCATCGACACGTCCGCGGCGGCCTGCGGCTGCCCGGCGACCGACTGGGTCGCGAACCGGGTGAACGCGGCGGTGTCGTTCCCGACGGGGCCGTGCTCGATCGCCTGATAGCTCTGCGGGCCGAAGAACTGCCACCACAGCGGGAAAGCACACAGCACGAGCGCCACGAGGACACCGATGCCGACGCCGATCCCCAGCGGTTTCGCCATCGGCGGGAACTCGCGGTAGTTCGTCGCGAAGTACGCGATGGCGAAGATCGCGAACGCCATCGCGAAGATCAGCAGCGGTTCTTCACCGAGGAAGATCTGGTACGCCGCCAGCAGGCCGAGGAAGATCCCGTTGCGCACCGGACGCTCGCCGCGCGCGATCTTGAAGACCAGCAGCGCGATGAACGGCAGGACGAACCACGCGACGAAGTTCGGATGCGCGTTGCCGTGCGAGATCATCGGCGGGGCGAAGCCGGCGAACGCGCCGCCGATGGCCGCGCCGACCCGGTGGGTGACCAGATGCCGCGAGAAGACCCAGTACCAGGCCGCCGCCGTGCCGGCGAGGCCACCGGTGAGCGCGATGGCCCAGGTGACCGTCGGGCCGAAGGTGAGCGTGACCGGCGCCAGCGGGATGCCGACGCCGAGCATGGCCGTGTTGGCCATCAGGTTCACGCCGAGCGGATGGTTCTGGAAGTGCGAGCTGAGCGGATTCCTCAGGTGCAGCACGTTGTCCGCGGTGACGGAGAAGAACCACTCCCACAGGTTCTGGTCCGACGCGCTGTTCCAGAGATAGCCCTCCTTGAGGTCGAGCCAGAGCCCGTTGTAGAGCAGGAAGGCGAACAGCAGGAAGCCGCCCATGATGGCGGCGTCGGCGGCGGCGAACCGGCGAGGTCTCGTGGGAGTCTTCCCGGCCTCCACGTCCGCCGCCTCAGCCTGGAAAAGACTCACTGACCATCCTCACGGCTCGACAACGCGGGCGAGAAAGTAGATCACACCCGTCGAGGCATGCCTGACGAGCAGAAGGAAGGGGCGATCGACGGCGACTTCCAGGGGTTCGTCGACGATGAGCGACGTCAGCCGCATCAGCACCGCCGTCGCGGCGGCACCTTCGAGGCCTTGTTCGTCGATGCGGAGCACGGACTGGTGGACGACCTCGGACACTTCGAGCCGGTCGTCGTCGGCGAGCGCGGTGAGGTCTGCGGCGGCGGTGAACATCGTGCGCACACCGAGATCCTGGAGTTTCGCCGTCAGCGGGCTGTCGACGTCGAGGTCGAGTTTCGGCAGTGACAGGGCGATCGTCTTGGACCGCGTGTTCTCCAGCAGGACCGCCAGCTTGCCCGCGTCGAGTTCGGCGTCGTCGAGATCGCCGTCCGGCAGCAGGATGACCGCCTCCACCCCGCCCTCGGCACCGAGGCGGACGACCTGCCAGCCGTCCTCGTGGGTGTGGTCGAGCTGTTTTTCGAGCCACATCGTCGGCACCGTACGGGTACCGGACGGTGCGTGGAAGTCCGCGGGCGCGGTGTTGTCACCGGAGAACGGATTGGTCCACGCGGTTTTGAGATACAGGGCGTTGACGATCGCGGCGACGGTGTCCGGCGCGACGGTTCCCTGCTTCAGCAGTTCGGGGATCAGCTCGCGGGTGGCCTCGGCGACATCGGCGTTGATCAGCCGCCGCGCGGCCTCCGGATCGTCGCCGAACGGGGCGCTCTCGACCTTCCCGCCCGGCCAGGAGGCGAGTTCCGCGCGGAAGGAATCCTCGATCGGGAGCCCGTCCCAGGCCCAGAGCGTGTTCGCGACCGCGAGTTCGGGGCCGTCGTCGAGCAACGACGAGGCCTTGCCCAGCAGGTCGGCGAGCTCGTCCGGGTCGCCGAGCAGCGCGATCAGTTCTTCTCTGGTCTTCCCCTTGGCGGCCTGCGTCACCAGGCCGAGCGCGCTCGCGATCGAGTACGGCGAGAAGCACGCGTTCTCCGTGCGGCTCGCCAGCACCCGATAGAGGTCCAGACCAAACCGGAGGTGGCTTTCGACAGCGCCCATGCCGCAGACCGTACCGTGCACGGGCCCGTCCGTCTCCTGTCCGAAAGTTCCGCCTTGCCGGCGGTCCGGCTCAGGCGGCGCAGGTGGCGGTGTCGCGTGATCGCACGGACGACACACGTGATCAGAGGGACGACACACGTGCCGTCCACTCAGTCACGCGAACCCGCCGTTCGGTACAGGCGGTCGTGAGTGTTTCGGGTCGCTCTGGCGAGTCTCCCCTTAGGTACCCACTGCGTGACCTGCGGCGCTTCTTGCGTGTGAATGCCTGGGATCAACCGCAGCCGGAATCCACAGAGGTACCTACAAGCTCCCGTCAGCCGTGCCGGCCCGTGTGCCAGGCATGCCACGCGTAGGCCTGCGCGTCCGTGAGCGACGCCACCTGGTCGACGACCACGCGCAGGCGTGCCGCGTCGTCCGGGGCGGCCTCCCACGCGGGAAGGAACAGCCCGTCGAGCGCGTCGGGCGCGCGGCGGCACAGCGCCTCGACCAGTTCGGCGAGCGTCTGACGCTGGCCGTCCTGCATCGCGAGACGCCGCCTGTCGCTCATCACGTACCGCAGCGCGAGCGCCTTGAACAACGCGACCTCGGCCGCGACCTGCTCCGGGATGACGAGCCGCGCGGCGTAGCGGCTCAGCGGTCCTTCGCCGTGCACCTCCCGCGTCGCGCCGACCACCGCCGTCGCGAACCTGCCGACCAGCTCACTCGTCAGCCGCTTCAGCGCGACCTGCGCCTTGAGCGATCCGTCGAGGCCCGGTTCGATGAGTTCGGCGACCACGGGCAGGTCGAGCAGTTCCTTCGCCGCACCCTCCAAAGTGGACTGAGACTGCCCCGAGAATCGGCGCGCCGCCTCGGCCACCGCCGCGCGTTCCTCCGCGTCGGCCAGCACCCGCAACGAGATCCGGCCGGCCAGCACCCCGTCCTCGACGTCGTGCACCGAGTACGCGACGTCGTCGGACCAGTCCATGATCTGCGCTTCGAGACAGGTGCGACGCTCCGGCGCGCCCTCCCGGACCCACGCGAACACCTCGGCGTCGTCGGCGTAGACGCCGTACTTCGGATTGCCCTCTTCACGCTGCCACGGGTACTTCGTCGAGGCGTCGAGACAGGCGCGGGTGAGATTCAACCCGCAGACGACCCCGCCTTCGAGCAGGACCTTGGGCTCCAGCCTGGTCAGGATCCGCAACGTCTGCGCGTTGCCCTCGAAACCACCGCACGGCTGCGCGACCTCGTTCAGCGCGCGCTCGCCGTTGTGCCCGAACGGCGGATGCCCGATGTCGTGCGCGAGACCGGCGGTGTCCACCAGATCCGGGTCCGCGCCCAGTTCGTCCGCGATCCCCCTGCCGATCTGCGCGACCTCCAGCGAATGCGTCAGCCGGGTGCGCGGCACGCCGCTGACCTCGGCGCCTTCACCCGGCCCGACCACCTGCGTCTTGCCTGCCAGCCGCCGCAGCGCCGCCGAGTGCAGAACCCGCGCGCGATCACGGGCGAAGGCGCTTCGCCCATCACTGGCGCCCTCCAGCGCCGCGCCCTTGGGCCGCTCGGGCAGCAGACGCGCCCTGTCGGCCTGGGTGTAGGTGTCGCTCACCCGACCAGCTTAAGCCTGGTCACCGACACTCAGCGGGTTTCAGACGACGGCCGGGGACTTCGTGAGCCGGTAATACAGCAGCGCGCCGGTCTCACGGACGATGTAGCGCGCCTGCGTCTCGCGGGCCTGCACGACCGGACCGCGGTGGGTCGGCGAGGTCCAGGTCTCCAGCCCGAGGTCGTCGGCCATCACCCGCGCGCGGAACGAATGCCACGGGTCGCTGACGAGCACCGCGGTCTTCCATCCCCGCTTCTGCACCTGCTCGGCGACCGCGCGCAGGCTGCGCAGGGTGTCGCTGCCCTCGCCGACGGGCAGCGTCGCCGACTGGGGCACGCCGCGTTTGCGCAGCCACTGCACACCCGCCTGCGCCTCGGTGTAGTTGTCGTCGGCCTTCTTGCCGCCCGCGGTGACGATCACCTTCGCGACGCCCTGGTCGTACAGCGTCTTCGCCTTCGCCAGCCGGGCCTGGAAGATCTCCGACGGCCTGCCGTTGTACTGGGCGGCGCCGAGCACCACGATGACGTCGGCCTGATCGCGCACGTCCTCCCGCGCGACCTGCCAGACCCGGAACGCCGTTCCGCCGATCACCGCGACGACGATCAGCAGGAAACCCGCCAGGATCCGGCGCACCCAGTTCGCGCGGGTGGGTTTCGTCCGTTCGGCGGTACTCACGAGAGTGATTCTCGCAGAGCGGCGAGACGATCTCAGAGCCAGCCGTGCTCTTCCGCGAGCCGCACCGCCTCGGCCCGTGTCCTCGCCCCGGTCTTGCCCATCGCGGCCGAGAGATGGTTGCGCACGGTGCCTTCGGAAAGGTGCAGCGCACCCGCGATGCCGGCCACCGTGCTGCCGTCCTTGGCGGCCCGCAGGACGTCGTGCTCGCGTCCGGTGAGCGGGCTCGCGCCGGTGGCGAGCGATTCGGCGGCGAGCGCGGGATCGACCACCCGGAGCCCGCCGTGGACCCGGCGGACGGCGTCGACGAGCTGCTCCGGCGGCGCGTCCTTGACCACGAATCCGGCCGCGCCCGCCGCCATCGCCCGCGAGAGATAACCGGGTCTGCCGAAGGTGGTGCAGATGATGATCCGGCACAACGGGAGCGCGCCGTGCAGTTCCGCGGCGGCTTCGAGACCGTCCTTGCCCGGCATCTGGACGTCGAGCAGCGCGACGTCCGGAGCGGTCTCCTTCGCCCGTTGGAGCACTTCGTCGCCCGAGCCGACCTGGGCGACCACCTCGATGTCGGTTTCGAGGCCGAGCACGGTGGCCAACGCCCCGCGCACCATCGCCTGGTCGTCGGCGAGCAGGACCCGGATCACGCGCAGCCTCCAGCGGGTTCGGAGAGCGGCGCACGCGCGACGCTCCGCAAGGCGGATTCGGGTACCTCCGCCCGGACGAGCCATCCTCCCCCAGGCGGCGTGGTGGCGGTCAAGGTCCCGCCGACCGCGGCCAAGCGTTCGGCGAGCCCGCGCAGGCCGTTGCCCGGCTTCTCCTCGCTGCCCTCGCCGTCGTCCTCGACCTCCAGCCACGTCTTGCCGAAGCGGACTTTGACCCGCTTCGCCCCGGAATGCCGGAGCACGTTGGTCACGGCCTCCCGCAGCACGTAGCCGAAGGTCCGTTGCAGGGCGGGATCGACGTTGTCCACCGCGTGCGGCAGCTCCGCGTCGATCTCCGCCGCCCGCAGCGCCGCCCTCGCCCCGGCGACCTCCGCCGACAGCGACACCTCGCGGTACTCGGAGACGGTGGCGCGGATGTCCGTGAGCGCGCTGCGGGTCAGGCTCTCGACCTCGCTGATCTCCTGCAGCGCGCGGCTGTCGTCCTTGCCGCTCTCCAGGATCCGGCGCGCGAGCCCCGCCTTGACCGTGATGGTGGTGAGACTGTGGCCGAGGATGTCGTGCAGATCCCGTGCCAGGCGCTCGCGTTCACCCGCGACCGCGAGCGTCGCGATCTCCTGGTTGGCCGCCTCCAGTTTCCGCACCGCGCGGACCAGGTTCGCCATGAAGAACATCGCCGCCGTGATCGAGGTGACCGCGACGATGTCCCCGAAGTCGTCCTTCCCGAGGGCCAGGTGGACGGCCAGCACCAGCAGGAGCGCGCCACCGTCCAGGATCAGCGCCCACGCCGGCGGCAGCGTGAAGGCCAGCACAGCCGTCGCGTAGATCAGGACGTACGGGTTGTTGTCGTGCAGGAACACCAGCGCGAGACCGATGAGCAGCATCAGCACCGAGAAGACGTAGGTCGCCTTCCGCTGGGAGGGCCGCAGGCTGAGCGGGAACAGCACGTAGCAGGAGCCGTAGAAGAGCAGGAGAGCGGCGATCACCAGCTCTTTCGCGGTCGCCCCGTCGGTGGCCAGATCGACCGCCGCGGGGACGAAGCCGGGCACGATGAAGGCGAGGCCGAAGAACACCCACCGCCTCGGCCGGGGACCCCGGCCGGTCCGCGGCGGCATGTCCGCCCACCAGTTCTCCCGGCTGTTCAAGCCCGTTCTGACTCTGCCCGGGTAGTCGCTCACCGGTTCACCCTCTTCTCAGACCCGCGCACTGTCCTTACGGTAACGCCTGATCACCAGCGTCCCGAGGACCGCGGTCCACGCCGCCAGCACGCCGAGTGCGGCCGTGAGGCTCACCGTGAGATGGTCGGTGACCACCGGGCGGACCAGCTGGATCAGCCAGTACGTCGGCGTCAGCTGAGCGAGATCGGCCATCCACGACGGCATCCCGTCGATGGGGATCCACAGGCCGCCGAGGAAGCCCATGCCCATCATGACGATCATGTTCACCGGCTGCATCGACTCCGGCGTGCCGAACTGGCCGAGCAGCAGGCCGAGCAGCACCAGCGGGATCGCGCCGAGCCAGATGCCGAACACCAGCCGCAGCCAGCCGGCGGCGTCGAGGTGGACGCCCTGGAAGAGGACGCCGACCAGTGGGACGACGAGCAGCGCGGGAAGGGCGACGAGCATCGACGAGAGCGCCTTGCCGCCGAGATAACCCGCGCCGGTCAGTGGGGTGAGCCGCAACTGGCGCTGCCATCCGGTGGACCGTTCGATGGCCAGTTTCGTGCCGCTCGTCATCGCGGCGGAGAAGGTGCCGAAGGCCATCATGTTGACCATGATCACTCCGGCGATGTTCACGTTGGAGCCGCCGAAAACGTTGGCCTGCAACAGGAACATCAGCACCGGGAAGGCGACGGCGAAGAGCACGAACCGCGTCGAACGGAAGGTGCGGACGATCTCGGTCTTGAGATAGGTCGGGTTCATCGGACGGCTTCCTCGGTGCTGTCGGTGGTCAGGGAAAGGAACGCGCCTTCGAGGCCGACGGCGCTGATCTCGATGTCGCGCACCTCGGGCACGTGGGTCAGCAGCGCCCGCAGCGTGACGTCGGAATCGGAACTGGAGATCGCGGCACGGCCGCCGCGGAGTTCGAACGCGGTGATCGCGGGCAGCCCCGCGATCACCGGCTCCGCCGCCGCCGGCACCACCGCGCGGATCGTGCGTCCCCCCGCCAGCGCACGGACCTGCGCGACCGAACCGTCCGCCACGATCCGCCCCGACCGCATCAGCACGACACGGTCGGCGAACTCCTCGGCCTCTTCGAGATAGTGAGTGGCGAACAGGACCGTGCGGCCGGAGTTCGTGTACTCGTACATCGACTTCCAGAACTCGCGGCGCGTGCCGACGTCCATCGCGGCGGTCGGCTCGTCGAGGATCAGCAGATCGGGGTCGCTCACGAGCGCGACGGCGAACCGCACACGCTGTTTCTGCCCGCCGGAAAGCTTGGTGGAGCGCCGGTCCGCGAGATCTTCGATCCCCGCGCGGCGCAGCGCCTCACGCACGGGCATCGGCTTGCGGTGCAGCGCGGCGACCATGCCGACGGTCTCGCCGACCGTGAGATCCTCGACGAGCGCGCCGCCCTGCAGCATCGCGCCGATCATCCCGTCGCCGACCGCGTCGCCCGGCTCGCGCCCGAAGACGGTCACGGTGCCGCTGTCGGGTGCCGTGAGCCCCAGGATCATGTCGACCGTGGTGGATTTGCCCGCGCCGTTGGGGCCGAGGAGGGCGACCACCTCGCCCGGCGCGATCGTCAGTTCCACGCCGTCGACCGCGTGGACGTCGCCATAGTGCTTACGCAGCCCGGAAAGCCGTACCGCCGCCCCTGCGGTGATGTCTTGTTCTCGCATGCTTAGAGCTTGTCGCGGCGGGGCGCCGTGGACGTGGGTCGCGCGTCATGACCTGAGGGTGACAGTTGTCAGGGGTGAGGCTCCCCGAACGCCATGAAAGGTCCTTTCCTTGCAAATTTTGCAAGGAAAGGACCTTTCATGGCGTTTCGCCGGGTGGGAAAAAGAGCGTCAGGCGCCGATCAGCCGACCCGCCAGGTACGACTCCAGCTTGTCGATCGCGACCCGCTCCTGCGCCATGGTGTCGCGCTCGCGCACGGTCACCGCGTGGTCGTTGAGCGAATCGAAGTCGACGGTGACGCAGTACGGCGTCCCGATCTCGTCCTGGCGCCGGTAACGGCGGCCGATCGCTCCGGCGTCGTCGAAGTCGACGTTCCAGTGCTTGCGCAGCGCCGCCGCGACGTCGCGCGCCTTCGGCGTGAGATCGGCGTTGCGGGACAACGGGAGCACGGCGACCTTGAACGGCGCGAGCCGGTAGTCCAGCTTGAGCACCGCGCGGGTGTCGGTGCTGCCCTTGGCGTTCGGCACCTCTTCCTCGTGGTACGCGTCGACGAGGAACGCCATCATCGACCGGCCGACACCGGCCGCGGGCTCGATGACGAACGGGCGGAACCGCTGCTTCGTGGCCTGGTCGAAGAACGACAGGTCCACGCCGGAGTGGTTCGAGTGCGTCGTGAGGTCGAAGTCGGTGCGGTTCGCGATGCCCTCGAGCTCGCCCCACTCCTGGCCCGCGTTGAACGCGAAGCGGTACTCGATGTCGACGGTGCGCTTCGAGTAGTGGGAGAGCTTTTCC
The DNA here is from genome assembly GCF_046549005.1 of Amycolatopsis sp. lyj-108. Taxonomy (NCBI): domain Bacteria; kingdom Bacillati; phylum Actinomycetota; class Actinomycetes; order Pseudonocardiales; family Pseudonocardiaceae; genus Amycolatopsis; species Amycolatopsis sp. lyj-108. The sequence goes on from NZ_JAJPWQ010000012.1 coordinate 60,725, forward strand.
TTCGGGTGCTCGTAAAGGCGGAGGTTGTCCGCCTTGATGCCGAGGTCCTTGTACCACTCGGTGCGCGCGTCGATCCAGTACTGGTGCCAGGTCTCGTCCTCGCCCGGCTCGACGAAGAACTCCATCTCCATCTGCTCGAACTCGCGCGTGCGGAAGATGAAGTTGCCCGGCGTGATCTCGTTCCGGAACGACTTGCCGATCTGGCCGATGCCGAACGGCGGCTTCTTGCGCGCCGCGGTCTGCACGTTGAGGAAGTTGATGAAGATGCCCTGCGCGGTCTCCGGGCGGAGGTAGTGCACGCCTTCCTCGGACTCGACCGGGCCGAGGTAGGTCTTGAGCATCATGTTGAAGTCACGCGGCGCGGTGTACTGCCCGCGGTTGCCGCAGTTCGGGCACGGCACCTCGGACAGGTCGTCCTCGGACACCTCCTTGCCCGAACGGGCGGAGAAGTCCTCGGCCAGCTGGTCGGCGCGGAACCGCTTGTGGCAGGAGAGACATTCGATCAGCGGGTCGGTGAAGACGTCGAGGTGACCCGACGCGACCCACACCTGACGCGGCAGGATCACCGAGGAGTCGAGGCCGACGACGTCGTCCCGGCTCTGCACCACGGTCTTCCACCACTGGCGCTTGATGTTGTCCTTGAGTTCGACACCGAGGGGCCCGTAGTCCCACGCCGACTTGGTACCGCCGTAGATCTCTCCACACGGGAAAACGAAGCCTCGACGCTTGCACAGGCTGACGACGGTCTCAATGGTGTTGGCGGGCACTCCACGCTCCGAAGCATGCGGGGACGGTTATCGGACTAGAACGACAAGACTAACCGGGAGGTCCCGCGCGACTTCCGGCGAGGTTGGAACGGGTCAGGGGCGGCTCACCAACGAGGCGGTGACGATGCGGTTGTCCTCGTAACCGTCGGTCCCGCCGACGTACTCGCCACCACAGGTGACCAGCACCAGCCGATGCGGTCCGTCCGGCCCGAACAGCTTCTCCGCCTGCTCGGCCAGCTTCGTCTTGTGCACGGTGACGATCTCGTCGATCTTGTAGACCCACTTGCCGCCGTCGGTGTCGACGACATCCACCTGCTGACCGGCCTTGAGCCGCCACAACTCGTCGAACGGGCCCTTCTTCCCCTTCCAGTTCACATGCCCGGAAAGGAGGGACGCGCCCTGGTCGGCGCCCAGTTTCGCGCCCCACCAGGTGGCTTCGTCGAGACCCTCGGGGATGGGGAGGGTCCCGTCGGCGGTCAGTTCCTTGCGGATCAGTTTCGCCGTGCCACCACCGGGGAGTTTGACCGTGCCGGGCGCCTGCCCGGCGGGGACTTCGGACGTTTGCACGGCCGACGTGTTCGCCTGGTCCTGAGCGGCCGCGACGACGGGATCACTCTTTCCGGTGAACACGACCACCGCGACCACGGCCGCCACCACGAAGATCGCGGCACAGGCGAGGACCCAGCCCAGGACGGAGCGCTTCTTCGGCCGCTCCTCGCCCGCCGCGGCGGCGTCATCCACGTCAAACTGTCCCACCATCGGGTATTACTCCTTGCTCGCGTCAAGCCGCCGAAGCGGCCGGTGTCGCTAGACACGCGACGCGAGCCGAGAGAGGTTGCACCGACTTCCCGCATCCAGATGACGAATTGCGGGAGTTCAGGCGGGCGGTCCGGAGACGGGAGTCGCGACGATGACCCGGTTGTCCCGGTAGCCGTCCGTTCCGCCGAGGTAGTCGCCGCCGCAGGTCACCAGGACCAGCCGGTGCGGCCCGCTCTGCGCGAACAGCTTCGCCGCCTGCGCGGGCAGGTCGTTCTTGTGCACCGTGACGACCTCGCGCACGCGATAGACCCAGATGCCGCCCGCAGCGTCGCTGACGGCCACTTCCTGGCCTTCCCGCATCCGCCACAGCTCGTCGAACGGTCCTTTGACGCCACCCCAGTTGACGTGCCCGGAGATCAGCGACGTACCCGCTTCGGCACCGAGCCGCGCACCCCACCAGGCCGCGTCGCCGAGCCCTCGCGGGATCGGGAGGACACCGTCGGAGTTGACCTCGGAGCGGACGAGCTTCGCCGATCCACCTTCGGGCAGCCGGATGGTGCCGGGCCGCTGCCCGCGTGTCGAACTGTCGGCGGGCAGCGCCAAGGGAGCGCCGTCTTCGCCCGGTATGACCGCGGGTTCCGCGAACGAGACCGCCTGTTCGGGCGGGATCCAGGTCAGCACGATCACGCCCGCGGAAATGGCGAGCGCGGAGACGACGGCGGAGAGTCCCGCCAGCCAGGGCCGCACGGGGGCCGCTACTTCTCCCGCACCGGAACGGGCTTACGACGGCGAAGGAACAGCATCGCCGCGGCACCGATCACGATGCCGCCGCCCAGCAGTCCCAGCCCGACCACGGTCCGCGTCGAGTCGGCGGTCTGCGGCGGGATACCGCCCGTGGGGACCGTCCCCGGCACCGCGGGCTGCTCGGGCGCCGCACCCGGTCCCGTGCCGCCGGCGGGCTTCGCCACGAAGTTCCTCGGGATCGCGCAGCTCACGCCGCCGAGCACGATCGTCGTGCGGGCCTCGCGCAGGTCCTTGCCCGCGTCGTCACGCACGTGCGTGACGATGTCCAGCTTCCAGCCCGCCGCCTTGGTCACGTCGCCGCTGCGCCAGCCGTCCTGCCGGATGAGCTGGTCGAAAGCGGTCACCCGGGACACGGTCAGGTCGGAGGTGGTGTCGTCCTTGCTGGCCGTCTTGTCGATATCGCCGGTCGAGGGCGGGCCGAGCTTGAGCCCCTTGATGTCGACGCCCGAAGCACCGGACGGCTGAAGCTTGCCGGTTTCGTCACGCACCCAGATCTTGCTCACGCTCGTCGCCGACGTCGCCTTGCTCGGCGACGAGCAGTCCACCGAGCTCTTCGCGCCTTCGAGCACCAGCACGGTGTTTTCGGCGGGTGTCGCACCGCCGCGGCCGTTGTCGATGAGGGCGTAGTTGCTCTCCGCGACCGCTGTCGGGACCGTGGTCTGCTGCAACGCGGCGATCACGTTGTGGTCGCGGCTGGCGATACCGGCCGGGTACGGGCTCTGCGCCCCGTAGCGGCCCAGGTTGATGTCCCATTTCTTGCCGAAGGTGGTCCGCTCGCCGTCGTCACGCGGGACGACGGTGCGATCCGGGGAGAGTTTCGACTGGCCGGGCGTCAGCGGCGAGCGCTGGGTCTCGGTGATCAGCGATCCCGGGTTCCCGATGCGCACGGACGCCACGTTCGCGAACGACACGGGGCCGGACTTCTCATCGACGGCCTGTGTCGTCTGCGCCGAGGCGAGCCCCGGAGCCGACGCCAAAACGAAGGCCGCCGTCGCGGCGGCCAGCTTCGTCACGAAACGAGTCATGTCTCCCCACTGCCTCTCCGGGCCCATCAGAGCGCGGTCGTCAGCGTACGAGAAGCGACGAAACGCTCCGCGACAACTTTGCACCGTTGGCGACCACATGCGAAGTGGAATGGTCATTTCTTCGCGAAGTCACCCGAATGGAGCAGTAACGACGCGGCCAAGTGGTCCCCCGCTCGGCGAACAGACCGCCGGGGACGGGGAACACTAAGATGGCCTGGACTGTTACTGGCAATGACTTCGGAAATCATGATGGACATGGAGGCGGCGATGGCTACGGTGACCCCGGACTCGGCCGCCCCGGGCTTCACGGAAGACCCCGGACCGCATTCGACGGCCCGTCCCCCCGCCGAGCCCGCCGCCTCGGCCTCGGCCGCCGCGCTCGCGGACGCCGGCGACCTGCTCAGAGCACTCGCCGCGCCCGTGCGCATCGCCATCGTCCTGCAACTGCGTAACGCGGACAGGTGCGTACACGAACTGGTGGACACGCTCGATGTCGCGCAGCCGCTGATCAGCCAGCACCTGCGGGTGCTGAAGACCGCGGGGGTCGTACAGGGTGAGCGACGCGGCCGTGAGGTGGTGTACCGGCTGGTCGACGATCACCTTGCGCATATCGTGGTGGACGCCGTAGCCCACGTTCAGGAGGGGAAGTGAGCATGAGTCCGACGACGGCCAACAGTTCCGCGCCGGTCCCGGGACGCCGGTCGACGAAACAGCGGGCCGCCGTGGTCGAGCTGCTCAAGGAGATCGACGACTTCCGTTCCGCCCAGGAACTGCACGACGAGCTGCGCAAACGCGGCGACGGCATCGGGCTCACGACGGTGTACCGGACGCTGCAGTCGCTCTCGGAGGCGGGCGAGATCGACGTCCTGCGCACCGACACCGGCGAGGCCATCTACCGGCGCTGTTCGTCGCACCACCACCATCACCTGGTGTGCCGGATCTGCGGCAGCACCGTCGAGGTCGAGGGACCGGCCGTGGAGCGGTGGGCGGAGAAGATCGCCTCGGAGCACGGGTTCTCGGACATCAGCCACACCGTGGAGATCGTCGGGACCTGCTCGAACCACTGACACCCCAGGCGCTATGAAAGGTCCTTTCCTTGCAAATTTTGCAAGGAAAGGACCTTTCATAGCATCCGGCTCAGTGCTCGGCGTGACTCCCGTGAAGGGGCCTTCTCGCGGCCGCCGACCAGGGCAAAAAGCTGCAATGAAGGGGCTTCCGGGTCAGTACTCGTAGGGGTCCTTCGGCGCCGGCACCTGCCGCACCGAGGTGAGCGTCAAGTCCGGCATGTAGCTGTTCTCCCGCACCGCGGTGCCCGGCACGACCGTCCCGGTCACCTCCAGCCAGGTGTCGTCGCGGAAGCCCGCCACGTCTTGGCCCACGAGCCGCACGGTGATCGGGAAGGCGTCGGCGGCGCAGCAGCCGATCACCATCCTGGCCAGCATCGTGTTGCCCTCGTTGTGCACGACGAACCCGGACAGCCGCACCGGCCGCCCGTTCAGGCTCCCGCTTTTGTCCCACCCCGCGCGGCTGACGAACTCGTTGACCTCCAACGGAACCACGTCGCCGGCGGGCAGGGGCGGGAAGGCGGCCGCGTTACTCGCCGAAGCGCTTTGCGGCGCCCTGGCCTCGGTGCGGGTCACCGAATCGGCGCCCAGCGCGGGCGGCGCGACCAGGAAGACGGCCAGCACCGGCACCATCAGCAGCCAGGCCGAACGGGTGTTGTGCTCGTGCGCGTGGACATCGCCGGACACGACGGCGGCGGCCCGCGCGGCCAGCAGGTCACGGACGATCGCGATCGCGCCCAGCGTGACCATCACCGCGCCGCCCGCGATGATCCACGGCTGCTGCGCGGGTTTGACGTAGCGCAGGTAGTCGCCGTTGATCGTGATCTTGAGCAGGGCGCCGCCGAGCAGGATCAGCAGGATGTTCTGGGTCTCGCGTTTCACGCGCCACCTCCGAGGATGAGCATGCCGGAGACGACGGCGCAGGACAGCGCGACGACGAACGTCACGGGCGCGAACCGCATCGCGAAGGATTTGCCGAAGGTGCCGGTCTGCAAAGCGAACAGTTTGACGTCGATCGCGGGCCCGACCACCAGGAACACCAGTTTCGGCAGCAGCGGCATCGCGGTCAGCGACGCGGCGACGAAGGCGTCGGCCTCACTGCACAGGGCCAGCACGACGGCGAGCACGGCCATCACCAGCACCCCGAGCACGATCTGCTCGCCGAGCACGCCGAACCATTTGGCGGGCACCAGCACGTTCATCGCGGCGGCGATCATCGCGCCGAGCACGAGGAAACCGCCCGCCTCGACGAGATCCGCCCGCGCGGTCTCGGCGAAGGTCTTCCACCGCGAACCGTGCTGGACGTCCGGCATGCGCCGCAGCGCGCGCTCCGCGATCCAGTCGAGCTTGCCCCACTTCGCCCACAGCCAGCCCATCACCATCGCCGTGGCGAGCGAACCGGCGAACCGGGCGAACACCATTTCCGGGTTCCCGGGGAACGCCACCGCCGTCGCGACCAGGACCACCGGGTTCACCGCGGGCGCGGCCAGCAGGAACGTCAGCGCGGCCGCGGGCGCGACACCCTGGCCGATCAGCCGCCGCGCGACGGGCACCGACGCGCATTCACAACCCGGCAGGGCGACCCCGGCCAGCCCCGCGACACCGACCGCGGCACCGGCTCGGCGGGGAAGCACCTTCTTCAGCACCCGCGCGGGCACGAACGCCGCGATCGCGCCACTGATCAGCACCCCGAGCACCAGGAACGGCAGTGCCTGCACGCAGACGGCGACGAACACCGTCGAGCCGGTCCGCAGCGCGGGCACGTCGAACACCTGCTGGAGCCAGCTCTGCCCGAGGATCGCGATCAGCAGGATCGCGCAGAGCACCTCGATCGAGGTGATCTTGAACCGCCGGGCCGGTTTCTCCGGGGCGCTTCTGGAAATGGTTTCCATGCGCGAGATGATGCCAGGTGACCCTGTGTGGAGACGGTCAGTCCCCGGTGGCGGTGCCCAGGAGGTCGGAGCGCAGCTGCGACGCGGTGGAGACGACCAGCATGAGCAGCGTCCCGAGCGGCGAGGCGTCCATGCCCTCGGCCGGAAACGCGTACCTCAGCGTGATGTCGATGCCCTTCTCCGACCGCACGACGCCGAGCGTGCCGAACAGGCCCTGTCCGGCACGTTCCGCCGCCGAGGCCGCGATCGCCGGATCGTCCGGCAGGTCCCAGGCCACCACGCAGGTCAGGCTCAGCACGGTCAGCCCTTCGGCCAGCCGGGTCGCCTGGATGACACACGGGACGTCCGCGTGCGAGAAGGTCAGTGCGCCGTCGTCGTCGACGTGGACTTCGAGATAGCGCTCGAGGGCTTCCCGTGCCGACGTCAGCAACGCCGCCGTATCGGCTGCTTCGGTGGTCATGAGGTCCCTTCGGAAGCCTTGTCGATGGCCCCGCCGAAGCGGCGGTCCCGTTTCGCGAACTCGAGGCACGCCCGCCAAAGGTGGGTGCGGTCGAAGTCCGGGAAGAGCGTGTCCTGGTAGACCATCTCGGCGTAGGCCGACTGCCAGAGCAGGAAGTTCGACGTCCGCTGCTCCCCCGACGGCCGCAGGAAGAGGTCCACGTCCGGCATGTCGGGCTGGTACAGGTACTTGCCGATGGTCTTCTCGGTGACCTTGTCCGGGTTCAGCTTCCCGTCGGCGACGTCCTGCGCGATCCGCCGCATGGCGTCGCCCAGTTCGGCGCGGCCGCCGTAGTTGACGCACATGGTCATGTTCAGTGCCGTGTTGTTCTTGGTCTTCTCCTCGGCGACCTGCAGTTCCTTGATCACGCTCGCCCACAGCTTGGGACGGCGGCCCGCCCAGCGGATGCGGACGCCGATCGAGCCGAGGTAGTCGACCTGACGACGGATGGTGTCGCGGTTGAAGCCCATCAGGAAGCGGACCTCTTCCGGGCTCCGCTTCCAGTTTTCGGTGGAGAAGGCGTACACCGACAGCCATTTGACGCCGAGTTCCACGGCACCGCTGGCGACGTCGATCATCACCGCTTCGCCGCGTTTGTGGCCCTCGATGCGCGGCAGTCCCCGCTGGTTGGCCCAGCGGCCGTTGCCGTCCATCACCAGCGCGACATGCTTCGGGAGGAGTTCCCGGGGGATCTCCGGCGGCCGGGCACCGGACGGATGCGGCTCCGGCGCGCGAAGTTCGAATTGTGACGCCTTGTTCTCGCGTCCCCTGCGCAGCACCTTCGAGCCTCCTGATCGAGTGAACCTGTGCCTGCGACCCTACTGCGCTCCGGTGGTGCTCTCCCGAGCACGCCTCTCCACCAGCGGCAGCGAGCGCAACTGGCGCTCCAGATGCCATTGCAGATGCGCCGCGACCAGTCCGGACGCGTCACGCCTCGGCACCGGCTGCGACGCTTCGGCCACCGGCCATTCGCCGTGCAGAAGCGCGGCGAGCAGGGTCAGCACCTCGTGGGAGGGGTGCACACAGCCGGGAACCCGGCAATCCGGGCACATCGAGCCGCCGGCCGACACGCTGAACGCCTTGTGCGGACCCGGCAGGCCACATCGGGCGCATTCGGTGATCGCGGGCGCCCAGCCGGCATAGGCCATGGCCCGCAGGAAGAAGGCGTCGAGCACGAGGGAACTGTCACGTTCACCTCCCGCGAGAGCGCGAAGGGCGCCGACGACGAGCATGTAGAGCTTGAGTACCGGCTCGCCCTCTTCGGCGGACAACCGGTCCGCCGTCTCGGCGATGGCGCTCGCGGCGGTGTAGCGCTGGTAATCGGCCACCAGCGGCAACGCGAAGGCGTCGACCGTCTCGACCTGGGTGATCACATCCAGGGAGCGGCCGGTGTAGAACTGGACGTCGACGTGGCCGAACGGCTCCAGCCGCGCGCCGAAGCGCGAGGACGTCCGACGCACGCCTTTCGCGACCGCACGGACCTTGCCGTGCCGTCGCGTGAGCAGGGTGACGATCCGGTCGGCCTCACCCAGCTTGTGCGTCCGCAACACCACCCCGGTGTCGCGATAGAGGTTCACCACCCCGACATCGTCCCACCCGGGACCGACATCGGGGTGGTGTGCCCCGGAATCAGCAGTAGCGCCCGTAGCAGCTGGGCACGGACGAGGCCGCGACGATCGAGATGATGATCATCACGATGGCGAAGACGCAGCCGAGCCCACCGATGATCGACGCGATCATGCACATGGTCCTCGTGGACCGCGACGCGTCCGCGGCGGCGGCGTAGTTGCCCTGCATCTTGTAGGTGTTGACCTCGTTGGACTTCATGATCGCGAAGATCGCGATGATCCAGCAGAGGAAGATGCAGCCGATCGCCCAGCCCTTGTAGTCCTTGATGGCGTTGATGTCGCCACCGCCACCGGGCATACCGCCCGGGGCACCGTAGGGAGAAGGCTGGCCGTACGGAGCCGGCTGACCGTAGGGAGCGGGCATGCCGCCGGACGGCGGCCCGTAGCCGGGCTGCTGTCCGTAGGGCTGCTGCTGGCCGTAAGGGTTGGTCATGAAAGTGGTCCTCGTTGTTCTTTCGTTCTACGGTCGGGCTAGAACGCCGTCGCGGCGGCCAGGATGATCCAGAGGATGGAGAACAGGCAGCCGACGCCGCCGATGATCGACGCGATCATGCACATGGTCTTCGTCGACTTCGACGCGTCCATGGCGGCGGCGTAGTTGCCCTGCATCTTGTAGGTGTTGACCTCGTTGGACTTCATGATCGCGAAGATCGCGATGATCCAGCAGAGGAAGATGCAGCCGATCGCCCAGCCCTTGTAGTCCGGGATCGAATTGATGTCGCCACCGCCACCGGGCATGCCACCCGGAGCGCCATACGGCGCGGGCTGACCGTACGGCGCGGGCTGGCCATAGGGCGCCGGCTGGCCGTACGGCATCGGGTTCGCACCGGACGGCTGACCGTACGGCGCGGGCGTGGCGCCGGACGGGGGTCCGTATCCGGGCTGAGGCTGCTGGCCATAGGGCTGCTGCTGGCCGGGGCCGGGCTGCTGGCCGTACGGGTTCGTCATCGGGTTCCCCACTTGTGTCGTGCTTCCCGGCGGGTGGATCCCGCCGGTCGTTCCTTACTGCTGCGGTGTGCCGGGCCCGTTCGACCCGTCCGCTCCTGGCAACTGCTGCCTCAGCTGCTCCGGCGTGATCTTCTGCGTCGGCTCGGCTTCGTCGAACCCGGACGGCGCCTGCTGAGGCGGCTGGCCGGGGCGAAGGACCTGAGTCGGCTCGGCCTCGCCCAAGGCCGGTCCCGGCTGGGACTCCGGGGACGGCGCCGCGGTTCCCTGCGGCTGCTGACCGAACGGCTGGGACGGCTGCTGCCCGAACGGCTGCGGCTGCTGGGCCTGCTGCCCGAACGGGGACGGCTGCTGCTGCGCGCCGAACGGCTGCTGCTGCGGCTGCTGGCCGAACGGCGAGGGCTGCGCGGGGAACGACGGCGAAGAAGGCGGCGGCGCGGGGAATCCCGGGTTCTGGCCGAAAGGTGCCGCCGCGACCGCGGCGGCTTCGCCCGGGACGACGACGGTGCTGAGGATCTTGTCGGCGAACGTCTGCTTCTTCTCGTCCCACAGCGGCCAGAGGTAACCGAGGCCGCAGATCCAGCCGTCGAGGTTGTGGCACAGGTCCCGGACGAAGGCCATCAGCGGCCCGATCGGCTGCCCGTCGGCCTCGCGGACGAGCTTGATCTTCAGGATCTTCTTGCCGAGGGACTGGCCGGTGGTGCCCATCCGGATCCATCGGTTGTAGACGGTCCAGCCGAATCCGGCGAGATAACCGAGACCGGCGATGAACAGGCCGACCGTGCGAAGCCCTGTCGCCGAAATGATCATGCCGATGATCGGGAGCACGACGATCGGGCCGAAGTCGATGAGGGTCGCGCCCGCGCGAAGGCCCCAGTGGGCGTAGTCGGTCTGCGGGCCGAACTGGGCGGCCTGGCCGAACGGCGAAGGCTGGCCGGGCTGCTGACCGAACGGCGAAGACTGCGGGGGCTGCTGCCCGAACGGCTGCTGCTGCTGCTGCGCGCCGAACGGCTGGCCCGGTTGCTGCGGCTGCTGCCCGAACGGAGCCTGCGGCGGCTGCCCGAACGGCGAAGACTGGTCACTCTGGGGAGCGTGCGGCTGCTGCTGGCCGAACGGCGAAGGCTGCTCGCCGGATGGCTGCTGCCCGAATGGTGAGGGCTGTTCTCCCGACGGCGGCTGTCCGAACGGCTGCTGCGGCTGCGGTGACTGCCCGTCCCCCGGCGCGGGCCCGGACCCGGGCGGCGGCTGCTGTCCCGGCGGCTGCTGGCCGTAGGGAGTGGTCATCGAAATCCCCTCGCTGGTTCCTCGCCCCTGGCGCACGGGGCCTCGTGCGGCGACCCGGGCTGAATGTACGGCATGGGTATACGCCGAGCAGACCGGTGCGCGGGAGCGTACTCGGTACCACCGACGATCCGGGCCTCGGCCCGGCACTCAGACGTAGAGCGAGGTGAACGGGGCGAAGGGCAGGTTACGGATGATGAACCAGACGACGAACACGACGCCGAACGCGAGCGGTGTCCAGCGCCAGTGCAGCCAGCTGTTCACGGCCCGGCCGCGAAGTCTGCCCACCGCCCAGGCGGCGGTGCTCCAGACGAGCAGCAGAACGACCACAAAGGACACCGCGTTGTAGTGCAGCGCGGCGGGGATGTCCCCGTGCAGCGCGCTGTAGACCATGCGCATGCCACCGCAGCCGGGGCAGGCGATGCCCAGTAATGACTTGGTGGGACAGACCGGAAGCGGTCCGCCCGGAGTGGTGGGATCACCCAGCCAGAGGACGACGCAGCCGAGGCCGGCGCCGGCCGCGATGGCCAGGGGCGGCCCCAGCGCGCGGGCCCTTGCTTTGAACCCGCGCGCCGGGAATCCCGTGTAGACGGACGTCGTCACGGCGTGAAGCTTCCCGCCGACGCGCCGATGATGACCATCACCACGATGAAGATGATGTACAGCAGGAAAAGTCCACCGGTGGCGATCGCTCCCCACATGGACCACTTCTTCGCGTCGTCGGCGGCCTTCTGGGCTTCCGCGTGGAAACCCTGTGACCACAACGTCTGCACCTGGCTCGACTTCACGATCGCCACGATACCCAGCGGCAAGCAGCACAACACCGTGCAGAGAATGGCCCACACCAGGTTGTTGTCCGGCGGGGGACCGTAATTCGGCATGCCACCGTAATACGGCTGCTGCGGCGGAGGCCCGCCCGGGGGCGGGTAGTTCGGGTATTGGTCGGTCATGAGGTCTCCCCCTCGATCGCCTCGATCAGCGGTAGTTGTTCACGTCGACTGAGGCCGAGAAGACACCCAGGGCGACGACGAGAACAAGGTAGAGGATGCCGATCACGACACCGACGATGGCGGCGATGATCGACCACTTCTTGGCGGCGTCGGCCGCTTCCTGCGCCGCGGCGGGCTGGCCCTGCGCCCAGAGGGTGTTCACCTGGTTCGCCTTGACGATGGCGACGATGCCGAAGGGCAGGCAGCACAGGATCGTGGTGAGGATGGCCCACACCAGGTTGTTGTTGGGCGGCGGGCCGGGGTTGTTGAAGCCGCCACCGCCCTGAGGGTCGCCGGAGTAGTTGGGCAGGCCCTGGTTGTCGGTCATTTACCGCTTTCCCTTCACGAATGAGATGCAGAACTACGACCCGGGCGCGCCGCCCGATCAGCGATCACCGGAGTCAAGGGTTGAGACTCTAAGGTCACCCGTCCGGTTCCACATCATCAACCGGTCTCCGCGACCGAATCGAGACATTCCGTTCAGTCAGAAGCCCAGCCGTCGCAACTGACGGGGGTCGCGCTGCCACTCTTTGGCGACCTTGATGTGCAGGTCGAGGTAGACCTTCGTGCCGAGAAGCCCCTCGATCTGCTGCCGCGCGCGGGCGCCGACGTCCTTGAGCCGCTCACCCTTGTGCCCGAGGATGATGCCCTTCTGGCTCGGTCGTTCCACATAGAGGAACGCGTGCACGTCGATCATGTCGTCCCTGCCCTCGTGCGGCAGCATTTCCTCGACGGTGACGGCGATCGAGTGCGGAAGCTCGTCCCGGACACCTTCCAGCGCGGCCTCGCGGATCAGCTCGGCGACCAGGGTCTGCTCGGGCTCGTCGGTGAGTTCGCCGCCCGGATACAGCTGTGGGCCTTCGGGAAGGTGCCGTACCAGCAGATCCGAGAGCGCGCCGACCTGGAAACCGTCCACAGCGGACACCGGGATCAGCTCGGCGAACTCCATGACCTCCTGCAGGGCGAGCAACTGCTCGGCGACCTGCTCGGGTTTCACGAGATCCGTCTTGGTGACCACGCCGATCACCGGGGTCCGCTTGGCGATCTTCTTCAGTTCGGCGGCGATGAACCGGTCACCGGGACCGACTTTTTCGTTGGCGGGCACGCAAAGTCCGACAACGTCCACTTCGGACCATGTCGAGTGGACGATGTCGTTGAGCCGCTCGCCGAGCAGTGTCCTCGGCCGGTGCAGCCCCGGTGTGTCGATGATCACCAGCTGGGCGTCGTCGCGGTGGACGATACCGCGGATGGCGTGCCGGGTGGTCTGCGGTTTGCTGGAGGTGATCGCCACCTTGCTGCCGACGAGCGCGTTGGTCAGCGTGGACTTGCCCGCGTTGGGCCGCCCGACGAAGCAGGCGAAACCGGAACGGTGCGGCTCGGCCATCAGCTCAGCACCTTGCCACTGGGATCCGCGAGATAGACCGGGGCCTTTTCGGCGATGTCACGCACCGCCTGCACGGACGCCTCCTTGAGCAGGCCTTCGGCGGTGACCACGACGGCGGCCTCGATTCCTTCGGCTCCGCTCGAAACGGCGGCGGCGACGGCGGCCTGCAGCGCGGTGAGTTGGAACGACGGCTGGTCGACCGTGCTCGCCGCGTAGGTGCGGCCGTCGGTGTCGCGAAGCGCGGCGCCCTCGGCGGCCTGGGTGCGGGCTCGCGCGGACCTGGCCAGGGTCACCAGCTTCTGGTCCTCGGCGTCCAGCTCAGGCATGTTCGACACTCCTGTCACTTTCATCGGGCTGCGGGACCCGGGTGCGACGCCTGCCCTGGGCTGCGTCGGTCACCGCGTCCGCGTGGGCGGGGTGGACGACCACCGTGGTGATCCGCATCCGCCCGCGCCGGTCCTTACCGCCTTCGGCGAACAGCCGAAGTCCGGCGACCTCGGCTTCGGCCCCCGGCAGCGGGACCCTACCCAGTCGCTCGGCGAGCAGTCCGCCCACGGTCTCCACGTCATGGTCTTCGAGATCGATCCCGAACAGTTCGCCGAGGTCGTCGATCGAGAGCCGGGACGACACGCGGACCGCGCCGTTTTCGAGCTCTTCGACCTCGGGACGCTCGTCGGTGTCTGATTCGTCGGTGATCTCGCCGACGATCTCCTCGAGGACGTCCTCGATGGTGAGCAGGCCGGCGGTGCCGCCGTACTCGTCGACGGCGATCGCCATGTGGTTGTGCGAGACCTGCATCTCCTTGAGCAGATCGTCGAGCCGCTTCGAGTCCGGCACGAAGCTCGCCGGGTTCATCAGCTCCTCGACCTGCCGCTGCGAACCGCCCTCGGCCATGTACGCGGGCATGAGGTCCTTGATGTTGACCACGCCGACGACATCGTCGACGGAGTCGCCGATCACCGGCAGCCGGGTGAACCCGGTGCGCAGGGCCAGCGCGAGCGCCTGGCGCACGGTCTTGTCGTGCTCGATCCAGACGATCTCCGTCCGCGGCACCATGACCTCGCGCGCGACGGTGTCGCCGAGTTCGAACACCGAGTGGATCATCTCGCGTTCGGATTCCTCGACGACGCCGCGTTCCTGGGCGAGGTCGACCAGCTCACGCAGTTCGACTTCGGAGGTGAACGGGCCTTCCCGGAAGCCGCGGCCGGGGGTGATCGCGTTACCGAGGACGATCAGCAGCCTGCTGAGCGGGCCGAGGATCGAGCCGAGGACGCGGACGGGACCCGCGACGACGAGACCGATCCGGTACGGGTGCTGGCGGCCGAGGGTGCGCGGGCCGACCCCGATGAGCACGTAACTCACCACGACCATCACCCCCGCCGCGACGACGATGGCGAGCCACAGCGGCCCGATCCAGCGGAGGATGTCGACGGTGACCAGCACCGTGGCGGTCAGCTCGCAGGTCATCCGCAGCAGCAGGATCAGGTTGATGTGGCGGCGGCGTTCGGCGATGACCAGCGCGAGCTGACGCGCGCCGGGGCGGCCGAGCCGGACGAGGCCGTCGGCACGGGCTTTGGAGACCGTGCTGACCGCCGCGTCGGCGGCCGCGAACACCCCGGCGAGCAGGATCAGCGCGATGGCGATGACCAGCAGGGCCGTGGGACTACCCATTTCTAGGCGGGGGGTTCGTCGGCGGGCACGGTGTCGAGACCGGCGGTGCCGAGGAGCCTGTCGTCCGCGGTGCGCTGCGCGTCGCGCCTGTTCACCGCGGCCACGGCGGCCTGGAACTCGCCGAGGATCCGCTTCTGCAGACCGAACATCTCGCGTTCCTCGGCGGGTTCGGCGTGGTCGTAGCCGAGCAGGTGCAGCACGCCGTGCGTGGTGAGCAGGTGCAGCTCGTCCATCAGCGAATGGCCCGCCGTCTTGGCCTGGTCCTTCGCGAACGCCGGGCACAGCACGATGTCACCGAGCAGCGCGGGTGAGGCGTCGGGCGCGTCGGGGCGGCGCGACGAGTCGAGCTCGTCCATCGGGAAGGCCATCACGTCGGTGGGACCGGGCAGGTCCATCCACCGTTCGTGCAGGTCCTCCATCACCTCGAGGGTGACGAGCAGGATGGACAGCTCGGCGAGCGGGCTGACCTCCATCTTGTCGAGCGCGAAGCGGGCGGCCGACACGATCGACGTCTCGTCGACGTTCACGCCGGACTCATTGGCGATCTCGATGCTCATGACCGCCGCTGACCCTTCCAACCGTTGCCCTTGTCCTGGCTGTCCTGCAGCGCCTGCCACTTCTCGTACGCGTCGACGATGTCGCCGACGAGCCTGTGCCGCACCACGTCCTGGCTGGTGAGCTGGGCGAAGTGCAGGTCTTCGACACCTTCGAGGATGTCGCGGACCACCCGCAGGCCGCTCTTCTGGCCGGTGGGGAGGTCGACCTGGGTGATGTCACCGGTGACGACGATCTTGGCGCCGAACCCGAGCCGGGTGAGGAACATCTTCATCTGTTCCGGCGTGGTGTTCTGCGCTTCGTCGAGGATGATGAAGGCGTCGTTGAGGGTGCGGCCGCGCATGTACGCGAGCGGCGCGATCTCGATGGTGCCCGCCTGCATCAGCCGCGGGATCGACTCGGGCTCGACCATGTCGTGCAGCGCGTCGTAGAGCGGGCGCAGGTACGGGTCGATCTTCTCGTTGAGCGTGCCCGGCAGGTAGCCGAGGCGCTCGCCCGCTTCGACCGCGGGGCGCGTCAGCACGATGCGGGTGACCTGCTTGGCCTGCAGTGCCTGGACGGCCTTGGCCATCGCGAGGTACGTCTTGCCGGTACCGGCGGGGCCGATGCCGAACACGATGGTGTGCTTGTCGATGGCGTCGACGTAGCGCTTCTGGTTCAGCGTCTTGGGCCGGATCGTCTTGCCGCGCCGGGAGATGATGTTCATGCTCAGCACTTCGGCCGGTGACTCGTGGTCACCGGTGGAGAGCATGCCGACGGTGCGGCGGACGGTGGCCGGGTCGACCTGCTGGCCGCGGCCGGCGAGCGTCACGAGTTCGGCGAAGACACGTTCGGCGAAGGCGACGTCGGCGGGGGCGCCGGTCAGGGTGACCTCGTTGCCCCGGACGTGGACGTCGGCGGCGAGAAGTTCTTCGGCGACGCGGAGGTTTTCGTCCCTCGAGCCGAGCAGGCTGAGCGCGGCGGCTTCGGGGATGGGGAATCGGGACTGGGCCGCTTCGATGACAGCGGCCTCGTCGGCCTTCGTCGGGGTGACGTCCGTGGGAACGTCGGGTCGGGCGGCTTCACCCGGTACGGTTCCGGCCACGTGGCCTCTGGCCTACTTCCTGCGCTTACGCTGCGATTTTCAACGACAGTGACAAGGTCGATGTTACTGGTTGCGGAGGGCGGCACGCAGTCCGGTTTCCGCAGGCCGCGCGCTTCAGCGTCCGAAATGCCCCAGCTGCTCGCCGCCGAGCACGTGCGCGTGCACGTGGAAGACGGTCTGCCCGGCGTCACGGTCGGTGTTGAAGACCACCCGGTACCCGGATTCGGCGATCCCCTCGAGCTCCGCGACCTTCTTGGCGGTGGCGGTCACGTCGGCGAGGAGCCGCGGGTCCGCGGCGGCCAGTTCGGCGACGTTCCGGTACCGCTTCTTCGGCACGACGAGCACGTGGACCCGCGCCTGCGGCGCTATGTCCCGGAACGCATAGGTCGTCTCGTCCTCGTACACCTTGTCGGACGGGATCTCGCCCGCGATGATCCGCTCGAACAACGTCTCCGCGTCACTCATTCCCCCACCCTAACGTCGCGGTTGGTCTCGCTGGTGATGTGCTCGAACAAACCGGCGTGGATGCGGGTGCGCACTCCCTCGGCCCACGGTTCGTCGAGCTCGGCGGCGTCGAGGGCGGCCATGTTGTTGAGAAGCATGCCGAAGGCGAGGAACGACTTCAGGGTCACCGGATCGAGCTGCGCGGCTCCGGCGACCGTGTCCCACATGTGGCCGAACCGCGACCGCACGAAATCGCGGACCTCGCTGTCCCCACAAGCCGCGAAGCCCTGCAGCTGCACCATGAGCGTGGTCCGATCGGCGAGCAACCCGTGATACTGCGCGCCCATCAACGAAAGCGCGTCAAGCCCCTCGGCCCCCTCAGCCGCCTCCGCCATCCCCTCACTGAACCGATCGAAGGCAGCCCCCACCACCTCCAGAAACAACGCCTTCTTCGTCCCGAACATCCGGAACACATACGCCTGCGTAATCCCCGCCTCGCGCGCGATCACCTCAACAGACGCCCCCTTCAGCCCATTCTCCGCGAACTCCCGCGCCGCGACCCCCACCACCTGCGCCCTTCTCTCCGCCCCGCCCATCCGCTTCGCCATCCCGCCAAGCTACTGCCCACCACCCACAACCCCCGCACACACCAGCGGGCCGCGCTTCCCGCTCACCAGGCAAGGGCCGCCAGGCCCAACGCCGACCCGCTTCCCTCTCACCAGGCAAGGGCCGCCAGGCCCAATGCCGACCCCACCCGCCAACCGCCGCCGGACGCACCGTGGGGGGTCCGGGGGGCTCGGCCCCCCGGGCAGACACGCGGAACCGCGCCGCGGCGCGAAATTTGGGACGCAGCAAGGAGCGAAGCGACTTGCGAAGCCCCCAAATGAAGACGCCGCGGCGCGGTGGAGCCTGGGGGTCGCTCCACCGCCGCCGCGGCTCCGCCGGACCGAGGGGGGAGGTGCCCGGCGGGGATTCACGCGCGCGACTGGGCTTCATCCCCAGTGGCGCGCCGAAACCGTGTGTTGCGCGTCAGTTAACGAGAGTAACGGCTGTTTGTGTGATCGCGCCATAACTCGCCGCAAATTAGTGGGGTGTTTTTTCACTTCCAGCGGTCGGTGAGTGCGCCGAGTGCGCCGAGTGCGACGGCGGCGGCGGTGGAGGTGCGTAAAACGGTGGGGCCCAACCGGATGGCGGTGGCGCCGGCGTCGGTGAGGGTGGTGAGTTCTTCGTCGGTGATGCCGCCTTCGGGGCCGACGATGAGGAGGATGTCGCCTTGTGCCGGGAGTTCGATCTCGGTGAGGCGGGTGGTGATGCCGGATTCGAGGACGAGTGCGCGGGAAACGGTCTGGGTGAGTTCGGCGAGTTCGCGGGTGGTGGCGGGTTCGGCGACTTCGGGGACGTGGGCGCGTCGGGCTTGTTTGGCGGCGGCGCGGGCGGTGGCGCGCCAGCGGCCGAGGGCTTTGTCGCCGCGGGTTCCTTCTTCCCAGCGGGCGACGCTGCGGGCGGCGCGCCAGGGGACGATGGCGTCGGCGCCTGCTTCGGTGGCGAGTTCGACGGCGAGTTCGCCGCGGTCGCCTTTGGCGAGTGCCTGGGCGACGATGACGCGCAGTGCGGGTGGTTCCTCGGTCCAGTGTTCTTCGATGGCGAGGGTGAGTGCCGCGTCTCTGCCTGCTTGGACGGCTTCGACGACGCAGCGCGCCATGCCGCCTTCGCCGTCGGACAGCACGAGGTGTTCGCCGACGCGCAGTCGCCGGACGGTGGCGGCGTGCCGGGCTTCCTCACCGTCGAGGGTGGTGCGCCCGGAGCCGGGCAGCGCGGCGGTGAGGAAGACCGGCAGTGTCGTCTCTGGCACGGGTTACCGGTGGTTCTTGGTGCGCAGCTTGGAGAACAGTCCGCCGGGCTTGGAGCCGTTCGAGGAGAGCGAAGGGACGTCTTCGCCGCGCTGCTGGGCGAGTTCGACGAGGAGGTCGCGCTGGGCGTCGTCGAGTTTGGTCGGCACGACGACGTCGATGTGGACGTGCAGGTCGCCGCGGCCGTCGACGCGGCCGGAGGACCGCAGCCGCGGCATGCCCTTGCCGGTGAGCACGAGTTCGGTGGCGGGCTGGGTGCCCGGCTCGATGTCGAGTTCGTAGTCGCCGTCGACGAGGGTCTCGATGGGCACCGTGGCACCGAGGGCGGCGGTGGTCATCGGGATGCGGAAGTTGCAGTGCAGGTCGTTGCCCTGCCGGACGAAGACCTCGTGCGGTGCCTCGTCGATCTCGACGTACAGGTCGCCGGCGGGGCCGCCGCCGGGGCCGACCTCGCCCTGTCCGGAGAGCCGGATGCGCATGCCGTCGCCTACGCCCGGCGGGATCTTCGCGGTGACGTTGCGGCGCGAGCGGACGCGGCCGTCGCCGCCGCACTGGCGGCAGGGGTCGGGGATGACCTCGCCGAAGCCGCGGCAGACCGGGCAGGGGCGGGCGGTGACGACCTGGCCGAGGAAGGACCGCTGCACGGACTGGACCTCGCCGGCGCCGCCGCAGGTGTCGCAGGTCTTGGTGCCGGTGCCGTCGGCCGCGCCGGCACCGCGGCACAGGTCGCAGAGGATGGCGGTGTCGACGGTGATCTCGCGGTCGACGCCGGTGGCGCAGTCCTCGAGGGTCAGGCCGAGGCGGATGAGCGCGTCGGAGCCGGGCTGGACGCGGCTGCGCGGGCCACGGCCGCGGCCGCCGCCGCCTCCGGCGGCGCCGAAGAAGGCGTCCATGATGTCGCCGAGGCCGCCGAAGCCGGAGAACGGGTCTCCGCCCCCACCGCGCGCCCCGCCGTCCATCGGGTCGCCGCCGAGGTCGACGATCTTGCGCTTCTGCGGATCCGACAGCACCTCGTATGCGGTGGTCACCTCGCCGAAGCGATGCTGGGCGTCCTCCGACGGGTTGACGTCGGGGTGCAGTTCACGGGCCATTTTGCGGTACGCGCGCTTGATCTCCTGATCCGTCGCGTTCTTCGCAACCCCGAGAATGCCGTAATAGTCCCTCGCCACCGTCTCCGCCTTCTCCTTCTGCTTTGCCCTCACCGCCGCGTTCAGCGGCCGGCGAGGATCTGCCCCACGTAGTTCGCCACCGCGCGCACCGCGGCGATGGTGTTCGGGTAGTCCATCCTGGTGGGCCCGACGACGCCCATCCCGCCGAGCAGCAGGTCGTCCATGCCGTAGCCGATGGACACCACCGAGGTGCTGCGCATCTGCTCGTCCTCATTTTCCTCACCGATGCGGACGCTGATCGCACCGGGGTTGCGGGCGGCCGCGAGCAGCTTGAGCACGATGACCTGCTCCTCGAGTGCCTCCAGCACCTGCCGCAGCGATCCGGGGAAGTCCGAGACGTTGCGGGTGAGGTTCGCCGTGCCGCCGAGCACGAGCCGCTCTTCGGGGTGCTCGACCAGCGATTCCACCAGCACGGTGCAGACGCGGGTGAGGTTGTCGCGCAGTTCGCCCGGCGATTTCTCGGGCAGTTCGGCGACCGCCGCCGCGGCCTCGGAGAGACGTCGGCCCGCCAGCGCGCCGTTGAGCACGGTGCGCAGCCTGCCGACGTTCTCCTCGGTGATGACGTCCCCGAGGTCGACGGTGCGCTGGTCGACGCGGCCGGAGTCGGTGATCAGCACCAGCATCAGCCGCGCCGGGGTGAGCGGCACCACTTCGAGGTGCCGGACGGCGGAGTTGGTCATCATCGGGTACTGGATGACCGCGACCTGCCTGGTCAGCTGCGCGAGCAGCCGGACGGAGCGGCGCAGGACGTCGTCGACGTCGGTGCCGCTGTCGAGGAAGGCCGTGATGGCCCGGCGTTCGGCCGCGCTGAGTGGTTTGACCTCGGCGATCCGGTCGACGAAGAGCCGGTAGCCCTTGTCGGTGGGGATGCGGCCCGCACTGGTGTGGGGCTGTGTGATGTAGCCCTCTTCTTCCAGCGCCGCCATGTCGTTGCGCACGGTGGCGCTGGACACGCCGAGGTTGTGCCGGTCGACGATCGCCTTGGATCCGACGGGCTCCTGGTTGGAAACGTAGTCGGCGACGATCGCGCGAAGCACCTCGAAACGCCGCTCTTCCGCGTTGGCCACCTGCACCTCCCTCGGCTCGTCCTCACAACGAGTTTACGGAAGGCATAGTGCCCGAGGAGCCGCCGGACGTCTTTGGGGCCGTCAGCCGCGCCCGCGAAGGGAGCGCCGCCGGTGCTCCACGGGCCTTCGGATCACTTTCACCGACCCCCACCAGGCGAAACCCGTGACGCGCAGCACCGGCGCGCCCGTCGTCGGCCGCCGTCGCCCCGTCCTGCGGCCGGTGCCGAATCCGCCCATCAGGCCGATGCCCCGGACATCGAGGGCGAAGTCCTCGGGCACGACGATCTTGACACCGCCCATGACCGCCACCGCCCTGATCGTGCAAGATCCGGCGGCGATCCGGGCCTGCCGCAGATCGAGGCGCACGCTGCCCCAGAACGCGCGGCTGACATGGTTCGACGGCAGAGGTCCGGCGAACCGCCGCGTGGTGGCGGACATGACGGCGAACGAGCGCCGTCCGCCTTGCTCCTCGTCGCCGGCGTGGGACAGGGTGAGGGGGCCGCCGGAGGACAGATCCGCGACGACGGGTTCGAATTCCGAGAAAGTCCTGGCCGCGTAGACGGCGTCCAGCCTCGTTTCCAGTTCGGCGGCGGTGATCCGTCCCGCACCCATGGCTTCGCACAGCAGACGCGCGACGTTTTCGCGATCGGAATCGGCCACTCGCATCGCCGACCGCTTCGGTTCTGACATGACGGCGATGCTAACCGGAATCGGCGATCGTTCCGGCGATCCCCGGCGGCCGGGCGAAAAGCCATGACCGCCATGAGCGAATTCGGTTTCGCCGCACTGCCGGTAATGACAAAACCATTTCCGCCTGGCAATCGCGGACGCGGACAGCCGTCCCGCCGCGACAATTTGACGACCGGCGATCCAGGCATTTCTTCCACCGGCCGGCACTGTCCGACTCAGCGTGGAGCGCCGTGCCCGTCGAGTCCGAAGAGCTGCGCCTCGACATGGGCAGCGTGACCAGTGGACGCTAGCGCGTGCGATGAAAGGCCTCTTAATTGCAAATTTTGCGATGAAGGGGCCTTTCATCGCACGCGCTCGCTAGTGGTCGTCAGCGAACTGATCGCCTGCGCCGCACGACGCGAAGGGGACTTTCCGCGCGCACGATGCGGGGAAAGCTCCCTTCATCCCGGCCTGTCCGTTCCTGGCAAATTTCACAAGGAACGGACCGTTCATGGCACCGGCGGCGAGGCCCGAGCGTCAGCTGTTGCGCGGGAACCCGAGGTTCACCCCGCCCTGCGAGGGGTCCGGCCAGCGTGAGGTGACGACCTTCGTCCGCGTGAAGAAGTGGAACCCTTCCGGCCCGTACGCGTGGCTGTCGCCGAACAGCGAGTCCTTCCATCCGCCGAATGAGTAGTAGCCGACCGGCACCGGGATGGGCACGTTCACGCCGACCATCCCGACCTCGACCTCGTTCTGGAACCGCCGCGCGGCCCGCCCGTCGTTGGTGAAGATCGCGGTGCCGTTGCCATAGGCGTTGGCGTTGATCAGCTCCAGCGCCGCGTCGTAGCCCTCGGCCCGCGCGACCGCCAGCACCGGTCCGAAGATCTCGTCGGTGTAGATCGACATGTCCGGGGTGACCTGGTCGAACAGGGTCGGGCCGAGCCAGAAGCCGCCGTCCTCGCCGTCGACCTCGATACCGCGGCCGTCGACGACGAGCCGGGCGCCCGCTTCCACTCCGGCTTCCACATAGGACTCGACGCGTTCGTGGTGGGCGGCGGTGACGAGCGGCCCCATCTCCGAGGTGGGCCGCATGCCGTCGCCGACGCGGAGCCGCTTGATCCGCTCGGCGATCTTGGCGACCAGTTCGTCGCCGACCGGGTCGACGGCGACCACGACCGACACCGCCATGCACCGCTCCCCCGCCGAGCCGAAGCCCGCGGAGACGGCCGCGTCGGCGGCGAGGTCGAGGTCGGCGTCCGGGAGGACGACCATGTGGTTCTTCGCGCCGCCGAGCGCCTGGACGCGTTTCCCGTGCCTGGTCCCGGTTTCGTAGACGTACTTCGCGATCGGCGTCGATCCGACGAACGAGATCGCCTTGACGTCGCGGTGTTCCAGCAGCCCGTCGACGGCCACCTTGTCGCCGTGCAGGACGTTGAGGACGCCGTCGGGAAGGCCCGCCTCGGCGAACAGTTCCGCGATGAACACGGCCGCGGACGGGTCCTTCTCGCTCGGCTTGAGCACGACGGTGTTGCCGCAGGCGAGCGCGTTCGGCACGAACCACAGCGGGACCATCGCCGGGAAGTTGAACGGCGAGATCACCCCGACCACGCCCAGCGGCTGCGAGATCGAGTAGACGTCGACACCGGTGGAGGCGTTTTCGCTGAACCCGCCCTTGAGCATTTGCGCCGCGCCGCAAGCGAACTCGACGTTCTCGATGGCGCGCGCGACTTCGCCCGCCGCGTCGGATTCGACCTTGCCGTGTTCGCTGGTAACGATCTTCGCCAGCTCGTGACGCCGCGCCGAAAGCAGCTCACGGAAGGCGAACAGCACCCGCGTCCGCCCGGCCAGCGACGTCCCGCGCCAGCCCGGCAGCGCCCGGGAGGCGGCCGCGACGGCGGCGTCGACGTCGTCCTGCGCGGCGAAGGCGACCTTCGCGCGCACCTGGCCGGTGGCCGGATCGAACACGTCACCGGATCGTTCGCTCACGCCTTCGCACGGTTTGCCGTCTATCCAGTGGGTGATGCGGTCGGTCACGGATTCGCCTTCCTGTTCGCCGGATGCCTGCTCCCGGTCGAGTCTGGGCGCGCGCGCCACACCGACGCCATCGGCAACGTGTACGGAGTCCCGGTCCCGGCCGTACAGTCTGTCTCTGTGCTGTTGGCGGAGCTGCAGACGTACCTCGAAAGGTGACCAGACGCGTGAACCCGCCACGGCCGAAGGCCCCGCTATCGCGGTAGCGTCCTGCCGACGTCGATCGCGGACGCGGGTTCACCGACGAATACTCTGCGTTCCGACCAGGTGGGAGGCCGATGTACCCGACCGTCGCCGAGGTGCTCGCGCTGCCGGTGCTGCGTCAGGGCAGGCCCCACGTGGTGGCGGGGGCGGCGGGGCTGGACGCGCCGGTCCGCTGGGCGCACGTCGCCGAGGTCGCGGACATCGCCCCGCTGCTGCGCGGCGGGGAACTCGTGCTCACCACCGGGGTCGCGCTGCCCGACGACGGCGCCGCGCTGGCCAGGTACATCGCCGATCTCGCCGGTGTCGGAGTGGTCGGGATCGTCATCGAACTGGTCCGGCACTGGAGCGAGAAGCTGCCGTCCGCGCTGGTCGACGCCGCCGACCGCCACGGTGTCCCGCTGATCACCCTTTCACGCGAGACGCGCTTCGTTTCGGTCACCGAGGCGGTGAACGGGCTGATCGTCGACGCCCAGGTCGACGAACTCCGCGCGGCCGAGCGGGTCCACGAGACGTTCACCGCGCTGACGGTCGCGGGCGCCGAACCGGGCGACATCCTGCGCGAGGTCGCGAGGCTCACCGAACATCCCGTCGTGCTGGAGACGCTCGCGCACGAAGTCCTCGCCTACGACACGGCCGGGACCGATCCCGGTGAACTGCTGCCCGGCTGGCCGTCCCGGTCGCGGCCGGTGCAGGTCGGCGAGCGGACCGGCTACCACCCGGGCGCGGGCTGGCTGATCACCGTGGTCGGCGCGCGCGGGCACGACTGGGGACGGCTGGTCGTCGTCTGCGGGGATCCGCCGCCGCGACGGCACGTCGTGGTCGCCGAACGCGCCGCGTCCGCGCTCGCGGTCCACCGGCTGGTCGCCAAGGACACCGACAGCCTCGAACGCCAGGCGCATCGCGCGATCCTGACCGAACTGCTGGCGAATCCGGTGCCGCCCGCCGAGCTGACCGCGCGGGCGTCCGCGCTGGGTGTCCCGCTGACGGGACGGCTGCTGGTCGGGGTCGCCGTGCGGCCAAGGATCACCGCGACCGCCAAGACCACGCAGTCGACCCCGGTGCTGCTGCGGGAACTCGCCGAGGCGACCGCGCTCGCCGCCCGGCGCGCCAAGGTGTCCGCGCTGGTGGCCACGGACGACACGCTGGTGCGCGCGCTGATCGCGCTCTCGCCGGAGGCGGGGGTGGACGCGGTCCTGCGGCGGCTGGCCACCGACGTCCACGAGGCCCGCGCCGGGGCGCCCGCCGTGGTCGCGGTCGGCACGACGGGCAGCGGACCCGCCGAGGCACGCCGGACACTCGTCGAAGCCGCGCAGGTCGCCGCCGCGGCGCTCACCGAGAACGTCGAACGGGTGGTCCACCGGCTCGACGACGTCCGGTTGCGCGGGCTGCTGCATCTCCTGTCCGGCGACGAACGGATCACCGCGTTCGCCGCGCGGGAGCTCGGCCCGCTGCTGAACCGGGACGCCGCACAGGGCAGCAGACTCGTTCAGGCGTTGAGACATTACTGCGAACACGGCGGCAACAAATCGGCGGCCGCGGCGGCCGCGCACACCTCCCGCACCGCCTACTACCAGCAGCTGGCCAGGATCGAGCAGGTACTCGGGGTGCGGCTCGAAGAACCGGAGTCGATGCTCTCCCTTTATGTCGCTTTGCTCGCCCACGACATTCGAGAAGCCGACGACCACACGTCCGAGTGAGCAAATCTCACCCAAGCGTGGAACACAGTCACCGGGTCATGTCAGCCGATAGGGTTGATATGGCTTTCTTCGAACCGATCGGCGCCTGCGTACTCGCGTTGGCCTGCATGGCCCCGGCGCAACCCGCCGAATCCACGTTTCAGCTGACCAGCCACGACACCAGGGGCCGGGTCGGCACCGTCTCGCTCACCTGCGAACCCACCGGGGGGTCTCACCCGGGACGCGGCGGCGCCTGCGCCAAACTGTCCGAAGTGGACGGAGAGTTCGACAGGCTACGGCCCGAACCGCGGGCCTGCACCTTGGAATACTCCCCGGTGGACGTCTCCGCCGTCGGCAAGTGGCGCGGCGAACCGGTCACCTACCGCACCTCGTACGCCAACCGCTGTGTCGCCGACGCCGAATCGGCGGGCGTCTTCACCTTCTGACCGCGACACCGCCGGCAAGGTGACCGCCGGGCCTCCCCCTCGGTGGCCCGGCGGCGCCGTTCACCGCGGCCTTGATCGCCCTCACCCCCACGAGGGCGATCAAGGCCGTGGTGTCACGGCTCAAGAACGGGGCAGGTACCGGCACCCGATCCCGTCCTTCGCGGCAACGGGGGTCTGACGCGCGAGGGACCGGCTCAGGTTCCATTCGCGCCAATCATCTTCCGGAATTCCCGTCACGACCCGGCCGAGCACGCACGACCGCAGCGGCTCCGGGAGCCGGTCGGCCGACGGCACGACGTCGGCCGAAAACCGGGACAGATAACCGGTATCGAGGGTTTTGCCGTGGGCGAGCCGGTCGATGTTGCGGTCGGCGATGAACCGTTCCGGATCGAGGACGGCCAGCCCCAGCAACGCCGCGACAGCGGCTCCGATGGCCGCGCGCGGCAGCCAGGCCGACCGCAGCGGGATCAAGGAAACCAGCACCAGCAGGAAGATCAGGCCGAGCCAGAGTTCGCAGACCTCGACCAGCAGCCGCAGCACGGTGAACCCGTATGCCTGCTGATATGTCCACATGCGACTCAACGCCGACGCGACCAGCACCAGGCTGAGCACGCTCAGCGCGCCGAGCAGTCCCCGCTGCCAGACGCGATCGGCCGCCGAGGACTTCGGCGCCCAGCGCAACGCGGCGGCCACCAGCACCAGGGTCAGCACGGTGATGGCGGACAGCTGCCAGAACCCGCTCCTGGCGTATTCGGCCGCCGTCAGGCCGCTCGTGGCAAGGAGGTATTCGGTGCCGCCGAACAACACGACCAGGCGGACCACGACGAAACTCGTGAACAGCAGCACCAGCACACCCAGCGGCAACGTCCATTCGAGCCGGTGCGCGAGGCGTTTGCGGGGCGCTTCGTCGTCGGCGGGCAGCGGTGGTGCCGCCAGCAGGTAGCACGCCCCGGTGACGGCGAACGCGGCCGCGACGAAGAGGAAACCCCAGCGCACGAAGGTTCCCGGGTTCAGCTCGGGGATCACCGCGTCGACGACGCTCGCGAACGCGGCGTCCGCGCCGCGCAACAGCGGGACGAACACCAGCAGCAGCCCGGCGCTCGCCAGCACCGGCACCAGGAACCTCGGCCGCGTACGGCCTTCCTGTTTCGTGCCGAGCTTCGCGAGCCCGCGCCCGATCCACGGGATCGAAAGCAGCGCTTCGATCGGGACCGCGAAGACGTCATAGATGATCGTGTTCACCGTGCGTTTCCCGACCACCGCGAGGGATCCTGCGACGAACGCGGCCAGCACGCACAGCACGTTCAGCCACACCGACGCGCGGAACATGCCGACCGCGAGCAGTCCCAGCGCTGCCGCCGCCCACACCGCGTTGACCAGGCGGAAATGCGGTTCGCCGTCGCCGCGGGCGCGTTTGTCGGCGAAGTAGACGGCCACCGCGAAGGCGAGCCCAGCGATGAACCAGCCGACTCCGGGGTCGTCCGGCATGGCGACGGCGGTGACCAGTCCGGCCGCGACCGCCGCGGGCAGGACCGAACCGGGCAGCGGGACGATCGTCGATTTGGGCGGCACCCGGGGCCGCCTCAGCACCGGGATCGGCGGTGCGGGCGGCAAGGGTTGGGGCGGCAGTGTGGTCGTCGCCGCCGGGGGTGACGCGTGCGCCTGCCGGTCTTCTTGGTCTTCGCTCATCAAATCCTCCAGTTTGCGAAAGCACATCTCGTGAGTCACAAGGAGGGCTGAAAGGGTCCTTCACCTCATCTCACGCGGCGAAGGGCGCTTTCGCCTCATCGCATGCGGGGAAAGTCCCCTTCAGCCCCTACGGAACGGGGATCACGACGCGGATGACGCAGCCCTGCCGCTGCTCGGGGGTGACGACGGCGATGCTGCCGTCGTGGAGGTCGACCACCCATCGCGCGATCGCGAGACCGAGGCCGGTGCCGCCGCCGCCCGCCCGCTCGCCGCGGGTGAACCGCTCGAACACGCTGTCCCGCTCCCCCGGCGGGATCCCGGGGCCTTCGTCTTCGACCTCGATGACGACGTCGGCCTCACGGACCTCCGCCCGCACCCTGACCTCGCCCCCGGCCGGTCCGTGCCGGACGGCGTTGTCGAGCAGGTTGACCACGACCTGGTAGAGCCTGCCGCGGTCGGCGACGGCCGTCGCGCCGGGCGGCTGGACGTCGACGGCGAACCGCACGCCACGGCCGGTCGCGGCGGCGGTGATCCCCGCTTCGGCGGCGACCTCCTCCAGCAGCAATTCGAGGTCGAATTCCTCCAGTTGCAACGGGAAGGCGCCCGCGTCGATCCGTGAGAGGTCGAGCAGTTCCGAGACCAGCCTGCCGAGCCGTTCGGTCTGCTGCAGCGCGGTCTTCAACGTCGCCGGATCGGGTTTGGCGACGCCGTCGACCAGGTTCTCCAGCACTCCGTTCAGCGCCGTGATCGGCGTGCGGAGTTCGTGGGAGACGTTGGCGATCAGCTCGCGCCGGCGCTGATCCGAGGCGTCGAGGTCGGCGGCCATCTGGTTGAAGGCGTGCGACAGCTCCCCGACCTCGTCACGGGCGGTCGCGCGGACCCGCCGGGTGTAGTCGCCCTTGGCCATCGCGCGGGCGGCGGCGGTCATCTCGCGCAGCGGCCTGGTCATCCCGTGCGCCAGGATCTGCGAGGTGACCACGGCGAGCACCATCGCGGCGATCGTGGTCCGCGGCGGCAGCCAGCCGATCTGCCAGTTGAAGAAGGCGAACGCGATACCGCCCGAGGACACCAGCAGGATCGCGAGTTTGAGCTTGATGGAGCGGACCGGGTCGAGCGGTCTCGGGAGCGCGTCGACGATCCGGCCGAGCAGCGGGCGAAGCTTCACGATCCCACCTCCAGCGCGTAGCCGACGCCGTGCACGGTGCGGATGAGGTCCGCGCCCAGTTTGCGGCGCAGCGCCTTGATGTGGCTGTCGACCGCGCGGGTGCCCGAACCCGTGCCCGCGACGTCCCAGTCCCAGACCTCGCTCAGCAGGCGTTCCCTCGGCTGCACGGCTCTCGGACGTTTCGCGAAGTGGACGAGGAGGTCGAATTCGATCGGCGTCAGCTGGGCCGGATTGCCCGCCCGCGTGACCCGCCGCTGCTCGACGTCGATTTCGAGGTCGCCGAGCACGATCTTCGTACCGGCTTCGCTCACGTCGGTGCGGGCCGACCGTTCGACGCGGCGCAGCAGCGCGTGCACCCTCGCCGAGAGCACCCGCATCGAGAACGGCTTGGTGAGATAGTCGTCGGCGCCGACGCCGAGACCGATCAGCATGTCCGTCTCATCCGAACGGGCGGTCAGCATCAGCACCGGGACCGGGCGGCGGGCCTGGATCCGGCGGCAGACCTCGAGCCCGTCGAACCCCGGCAGCATCACGTCGAGCACCACCAGATCCGGCTCCCGCTCGGCGTCGGTCTCGACACCGGACGGGCCGTCGTGCGCCAGGTCCACGGTGAATCCCTCGGCCCGCAGCCGCGCGGCGATGCTCTCGGCGATCGTCACGTCGTCCTCGACGACCAGCACCCGGCGTCCTCCCAGTTCCATGGGGATGACTGTAAGCACCGGCCGTGGAGACCATCCGGGTGAGCTGTGGAGATCCTGTGGAGATGTTTCGGCCGGTTTGCCGGATTGCAACGACCGCGTGTGTGACGCAGGTCATGCACCAGGAGCCTTCGAACGCAATCGACAGTCTGCGCTCCGACGCCCTCAACAGTGAACAGTCTGCCAGTCCCACCCGCGCGGCGCGGGCGAGCACGATTCCGCAATGGAGCCGACGGCACGCGGAACGCAGCACGTGCATCCTGATGGCCGGGTCGAACTCGGCGAGGTCGAGTCCTTGAAGGACAGCCGCTTCTACAACGAAGAACTCGCTCCGGTCCCGGTCGAAAAGCGGACCTGGACCACCTACACCTACTTCGCGCTGTGGATGGGCATGGCGCACAACATCCCGTCCTACGCGCTCGCCGCGTCGCTGATCGCGCTCGGGATGAACTGGGTGCAGGCGCTGCTCACGATCACCATCGGCAACCTGATCGTGCTGATCCCGATGCTGCTCAACAGCCACGCCGGGACGAAGTACGGGATCCCGTTCCCGGTGTTCGCCCGCGCCTTCTTCGGCATGCGCGGCGCGAACCTGGCGGCGTTGCTGCGGGCGTTCATCGCGTGCGGCTGGTTCGGCATCCAGACCTGGGTCGGCGGCGAGGCGATCTACATCATCGTCGGGCGGCTCGCGGGCTCCGGCTGGAAGGACTCCACCGTCGTCCTCGGCCAGCACTGGACGCTGTGGCTTTCGTTCGGGGTGTTCTGGCTGGTGCAGATGCTCATCATCTGGCGCGGCATGGAGGCGGTCCGCAAATTCGAGAACTGGACGGCGCCGCTGGTGTCGGTCGGCTTCCTGATCCTGCTGGGCTACGTGCTGGTCAAGGCGGGCGGCTTCGGCCCGATCCTGGCCGAGCCGGGGAAACTCGGCTGGGGACCGGACTTCTGGAAGGTGTTCGCCCCGGCACTGATGGCGATGATCGCGTTCTGGTCGACGCTTTCGCTGAACATGCCGGACTTCACCCGGTTCGGCGGCAGCCAGGGCAAACAGGTCCGCGGCCAGCTCCTCGGCCTGCCGACCACGATGACGTTCATCGCGATCGTGGCCATCCTGACCACCTCGGGCGGCAGCGTCCTCTACGGCGAGCAGATCTGGGACCCGGCGAAACTGGCCGACCGGTTCGACTCGCCGGTCGTCGTGGTGGTCGCGCTGATCGCGCTGGTGCTGGCTACCGTGTCGGCGAACCTCGCGGCCAACGTGGTCAGCCCGTCCTACGACTTCTCCAACGCGTTCCCGAAGAAGATCACCTTCGCCGTCGGCGGGCTGATCACCGGGCTCATCGGCATCCTCATCCAGCCGTGGCGGCTCTACTCCGATCCGAACATCTACATCTTCGCGTGGCTCGGTTTCTACGGCGGTCTGCTCGGCGCGGTCGCCGGGGTGCTCGTCGCCGGCTACTGGGTGGTCAATCGCACACACCTCAACCTGCGGGATCTCTACACCGAACGCGGCATCTACTGGTTCAACGGCGGCTGGAACTGGCGCGCGCTGGCCGCGACGCTGGTCGGCGCCGTGCTCTCGGTCGGCGGCGCGTACGGCGGGCCGTTCCCCGAAGACGGCCTGATCCCGCTCCTGAAACCGCTCTACGACTACAACTGGGTCGTCGGCCTGGCGGGCGCCTTCGTCGTCTACCTGCTGTTGTCCCTGTCCGAACGCAAGCGCACCACCTATATCGAGGAGGACGCAAGTGAGCGACCTGGTCCGAGCCGGATTGATCCAGCAGCGGTGGACGGGTGACAAGGAGTCCATGATCGCGAACGCGGTCGAAGCCATCGGCAAGGCCGCTTCGCAGGGAGCGCAGGTCGTCTGCCTGCAGGAGTTGTTCTACGGCCCGTATTTCTGCCAGGTGCAGGACACCGACTACTACTCCTACACGGAAGGCATCCCCGACGGGCCGACGACCAAGCTCATGCAGGAGGTCGCCGAACGCCACGGTGTCGTGCTGGTCGTCCCGATGTACGAGGTCGAGCAGCCCGGCGTGTACTACAACACCGCCGCGGTGATCGACGCCGACGGCACCTACCTCGGCAAACACCGCAAGAACCACATCCCGCAGGTGAAGGGGTTCTGGGAGAAGTTCTACTTCCGGCCCGGGAACCTCGGCTACCCGGTGTTCGACACCGCCGTCGGCCGCATCGGCGTCTACATCTGTTACGAGCGGCATTTCCCGGAGGGCTGGCGCGCGTTGGGCCTGGCGGGCGCGAAGATCGTGTTCAATCCGTCGGCGACCAGCCGGGGCCTTTCGGAGTACCTGTGGCGGCTGGAGCAGCCGGCGGCCGCCGTCGCGAACGAGTACTTCGTCGGCACGATCAACCGCGTCGGCGTGGAATCACTGGGCGACAACGACTTCTACGGTCAATCGTACTTCGCGGACCCTCGCGGTCAGCTGATCGGCGAGGCCGCTTCCGACACCGAGGAGGAGATCGTCATCCGCGACCTCGACATGGGCAAGCTCGCCGAAGTCCGTGACCTGTGGGCGTTCTATCGAGACCGCCGCCCCGACAGCTACGGACCCCTCGCGGAGGCGTGATGACCACCCTCATCAGCGGCGGGCAGGTGCTGTCCACGGCGGGCGCTTCGGCGGCGGACGTCCTCGTCGACGGCGAGACGATCTCGGCCGTCGGCGCCCCCGGCACGCTGGGACCCGCCGACGAGACCATCGACGCCACCGGGAAGTACGTGCTGCCCGGTGGGATCGACGCGCACACTCATATGGAGATGCCGTTCGGCGGAACGCATTCCGTCGACACCTTCGGCACCGGGACGACGGCGGCGGCGTGGGGCGGGACGACGACGATCATCGACTTCGCCGTCCAGGCGAAGGGCACCTCTCTGCTGTCCACTATGGACAAGTGGCATGAGAAGGCCGACGGGAACTGCGCCATCGACTACGGCTTCCACATGATCGTCTCCGACGTCAACGATTCGTCGTTGAAGGAGATGCAGGCCTGCGTCGACGGCGGCGTCGGCAGTTTCAAGATGTTCATGGCGTATCCCGGGGTGTTCTACTCCACGGACGGCGAGATCCTGCTGGCCATGCAGAAGGCGCGCGAGATCGGCGCGACGATCATGATGCACGCGGAGAACGGCATCGCGATCGACCAGCTGGCCGCTCAGGCGTTCGCCGCCGGGAAGATCGATCCGGTGCAACACGGGCTCACCCGGCCGCCGGAGCTGGAGGGCGAGGCGACCTCGCGCGCGATCCAGCTGGCCAAGGTCACCGGGGCGCCGCTGTACATCGTGCACCTCTCGGCGTCGCAGGCGCTGGCCGCGGTCGCGGAAGCGCGCGACAACGGGCAGAACGTCTTCGCGGAGACGTGTCCTCAGTATCTCTATCTGTCCATTGAGGACTTGGCCAAACCCGATTTCGAGGGTTCGAAGTACGTCGCCTCTCCCCCGCTGCGGGAGAAGTCGCATCAGGCGGACCTGTGGCGAGGGCTGCGCACCAACGACCTCTCGGTGGTGTCCACGGATCACTGTCCTTTCTGTTTCAAGGACCAGAAGGAGCTCGGCCGCGGCGACTTCCGCGCGATCCCCAACGGGATCCCCGGCGTCGAGCACCGGATGGACCTGCTGCACCAGGGTGTCGTGGCTGGCGAGCTCACCCTCGGCCGCTGGGTCGAGACCTGCTCCACCACCCCGGCACGGATGTTCGGGCTGTACCCGCGCAAGGGCGTCATCGCGGCGGGTTCGGACGCGGACATCGTCGTCTACGACCCGGCGGCGAAGCAGACCCTGTCGGTCGAGACGCACCACATGAACGTGGACTACTCGGCCTACGAAGGACTGGAGATCACCGGCAAGGTCGAAACGGTGCTGTCGCGCGGCCGCGTGGTCGTGTCGCCGTCCGGCTTCTCGGGCAGTACGACGCACGGGAAATTCCTCTCGCGCGACCTGAACCAGTACCTGAACTGAGGCGGTGGCCGTGGACTTCGGGATTGTGCTCCAGACCGACCCGCCCGCACGCGACCTCGTGCGGCTGATGAAGGCCGCCGAGGACCAGGGTTTCCGCTACGGCTGGACGTTCGACTCGTGCGTGCTGTGGCAGGAACCGTTCGTCATCTACTCGCAGATCCTCGCGGCGACGTCGTCGATGATCGTGGGCCCGATGGTGACCAGCCCGGCCACCCGGGACTGGTCGGTGATGGCGTCGACCTTCGCCACGCTCAACGACATGTACGGCAACCGGACCGTCTGCGGGATCGGCCGCGGCGACTCGGCACACCGGGTGGTCGGCCTGCCACCGTCCACTTTGGCCACCGTGCGCGACTGCATGCACGTGGTCAAGGAACTGGCCGAAGGACGCGAAGTCCTGCTGCGGGACAAGCCGGTGCAGATCCCCTGGATCCGCAACGGCAGACTCGAAATGTGGATGGCGGGATACGGGCCGAAGGCGCTGAAGACGGTCGGCGAACACGCCGACGGCTTCATCCTGCAATGCGCCGATCC
Organism: Amycolatopsis sp. lyj-108; assembly: GCF_046549005.1. NCBI lineage: Bacteria > Bacillati > Actinomycetota > Actinomycetes > Pseudonocardiales > Pseudonocardiaceae > Amycolatopsis > Amycolatopsis sp. lyj-108. The sequence continues at coordinate 94,687 of NZ_JAJPWQ010000012.1, forward strand.
CGCGATCGCCCGGTGGACCATCGGTTCGGTCCGTGAGGCCGCTCGCGCGGCCGGACGGGATCCGGCCGGGATCACGATCTGCCTCGCGGCCCCGGCCTACGTCGGCGACGATCTGGCGCATCAGCGGGAACAGTTGCGCTGGTTCGGCGGGATGGTCGGCAACCACGTCGCGGATCTCGTGGCGCGGTACGGCGATTCCGGGCCGGTGCCGCACGAACTGACCGACTACATCCGCGAGCGGCAGGGTTACGACTACTCGCACCACGGACGGGCTGGCAATCCGTCGACCGATTTCGTCCCGGACGAGATCGTGGACCGGTTCTGCCTGCTCGGGCCGTCTTCGGCGCATGGGGAACGCCTGGAGGAGCTGGCTTCGCTCGGTGTCGACCAGTTCGCGCTGTACCTCATGCACGACCAGCGCGAGGAAACCCTGAAACGCTACGGCTCCGAGGTCATCAACCGCTGACTCCCGCAACTAGTCACCTACTTGCGCGCGAAACCGCCGCAAGTAGGTGACTGATTGCGTGGGGGGGTAACGCAAAGGTGTCGGGTCGCGGGGATTCGCTCGCGGGCCGTGGGCGACCGTGTCGCGAAAGCCACTTTCGCGACGCCTGGGGTCGCGAAAGTGGCTTTCGCGACGCATCTCGACCATGGGTCTCAGCCACAGCGGCCGCGCGCGAAAGCCCCCTCCTCGCTACCGTACCCTGCACCCGACGTTGCGAACTTGGCCTTACCCCTCAATAACTCGCGTGTTTGGACGCCGGACACCCGAATGCGGCATCCAATCACGCGAGTCACGGCTTAGCTCCGCCCGCCCCCGGGACGAACGGGCTCGCACCACAGAGCAGGGACGAAGGACGCCTTCACCTCACCGCCGGCCCCACCACACGACCACGACACCTTTGACTTACCCCTCAAATAATTGCGGTGGGGGGGTCAGCCGAACCAGGCGGCGAGGGCCTCGCGCAGGCCTTCGGCGTCGGTGTCGCCCGCCCAGGCGACGTAGCCGTCCGGGCGGATCAGGAGGACGTCGGCGGGCCGGTCCTCGGCCTTCGCGGTGTGAACGTCCACGCGCCCCTGCGCGAGTTCGCGGAGTTCCGGTCGCCCGGCGAGGTCGAGCAGGACCGGCCGCGCCGGCCGCAGCAATTCGGCGACGCTGGTCGCGCCCTGGTCGGTCTCCAGCGCGAGATCCGGGACGAACCTGCCGGCGAGCGCGTGCCCGGAGCCTGGCATCGGGTAGCGCGTGTCGGTGCCGGCGACGTGGGAGGCCAGTCGTCGCGCGGCCTGTTCGTCGTCCAGCAGTTCCTGGAAGACCGCGCGGAGCGCTTCTGCGGCTTCGTCGTGCCCGCGCCGCAACGCGACCTGTGCCTGGGACTGCAGGAGCGCACGCGCACCGGCGGCGTGCCGTTCCGCGTGATAGGTGTCCAGCAGTCCTTCCGGCGCCCGGCCCTGGATCTCGGCGGCCAGCTTCCACGCCAGGTTGACCGAGTCGGACATGCCGACGTTGATCGCCGTGCCGGTGGACGGCAGCAGGTGGGCCGCGTCGCCCGCCAGCAGGATCCGCCCCTCGCGATAGCGCTCCGCCTGGCGGGCGGAGAACTGGTAGCGAGAGAGCCGGACCGCGTCGCCCAGCGGGACGTCCCCGCCGAGCACCCGGCGGATGCTGTCCCCGAGTTCGGCCAGGGTCATCGGCACGTCGTCGTCGACCTCGCCGGGATCGTCCTCAGTGGTCTGGATGAACAGGATCCCCGGTGTCAGCGAACCGAGCGCGAACACGCCGGCCTCGGTGCGGGTGAAGCCCGCTTTGATCCGGCCCAGTTCCGGCGTCTCGATGTCACCGTTGTCGTGGACGGTCAGCCCGTCGGGGATCTTGACCTGCCCGATCCGGTTGACCTCGGGGTAGGTGGTGCCGGGGAAGCCGATCCCGGCCATCGCACGGACGGGGCTGCGGCCGCCGTCGCAGCCCACCAAGTACGGGGCGGTGACCTCGTACGATCCGTCCGGGCCGCGCACTTCGGCGGTCACCGACTCGTCGTCCTGGCGCAGGCCGACGACCTCGTGCCCACGACGCACCTCCGTGCCGAGCTCGATGGCGTGCTCCTCGAGCAGCCGCTCCAGCGACTGCTGCCGTACCGAAAGCGCCTTCAGCGGCGGCTCCTCGAACCGGGTGAGGTCGACGTGCACCCCACCGAACGGGAAACGATGCGGTGGGACGGGGTCGGTGACGAGCCCCCGCACCCGCTCCAGCAGGCCGCGATAGTGCAGCAGGTCCAGGATCTGCCCGCTGAGGCCGTGGGCCTTCGGAGTCTTCCCCTGTTCCGGCCGCCGTTCCAGGACCAGCGGGCGCGCACCGGCCAGCCGGAGTTCGGCGGCCAGCATCAGACCGGTCGGGCCGGCACCCACGATGATCACGTCGACGTCCGTCAAATCTTCACTCCTGTTCGGCCTGTTCTCGCTACGGCCGAGGATTCTGCGGCACCACCGGGGTCTTGCCGCAAGCCCCCCGGTGCGCTATACATTGAACATGGAGGGGCACGCCCCACCATGTTTCCGGGTACACGCACCAGGGATCGCGCGCTCGCGAGGCGAGACGCTGGGCCGGTGACCAGAATCCGCATCCTCACTGCGCTCACCCTCACCGCACTCGCCGCCGTCACGATCACGCCCGCGGTTTCGGCCGCGCCGAAAGGTCTCGCCTGGGGCCCCTGTCCGTCCGGCTCTCCACCGGGTTACGACTGTGCCGAGATCGAGGTCCCGATGTCCTATCAGGACCCTGGCGGACCTCGGATCACCATCGCGCTCGGCCGTCTCCCCGCGACGGACCAGAAGCACAAACGCGGCACCCTCTTCACCAATCCCGGTGGCCCCGGGAACCCCGGCCGTTTCAGCAAGTTCCAGACGCCGTCCCTGCACCGGCAGTTCGACATCGTCGGCTTCGACCCGCGCGGTGTCGGCGCCAGCACGCCGGTCCGCTGCTTCACCAGCGAGGCGGAAACCGAGCCGCTCAAACGAGTTCTGGGGAACTTCCCGATCACGACCGAACAGGAGACCCGGCAGATCGCCGACGTCCGCGAGGTCACCGCCGCATGCGGCCGCAACGCCGGGCCGTTACTCGGGCATCTGTCCACCGCGAACGTCGCCAGGGATCTCGACAGGCTGCGCGAAGCCGTCGGCGAGCCTCGCCTGCGCTATTACGGCCTTTCCTACGGCACTTACCTAGGCGAGGTGTACGCCAACCTGTTCCCGCATCGCGTCGGAGCCTTGGCGCTGGACGCCGTCAACGATCCGATCGCCTGGTCCACCGGGCACCGTCCGGAGGACGCGAACGTCCCGTTCAGCACCAGGCTCGGCGGCTTCCGGGACGCGGACCGCGCGCTGCAGGCGTTCCTCGACGCGTGCGCGGCCGACACCCGGTGCGCGTTCCGCGAGCCGGGCAAGGACTTGCGGGCCAAGTACGACGCGCTCCTCGACCGGCTCGAAGCCACGCCGGGCGCGATCACCTATCAGGAGGTCATCCGGCGCACCCACAGCGCGCTGACCGACGAGGCTCGCTCCCCCGCGCTGGCGGAATTCCTCCAGTCCGCGACGAAACCCGTTGCGGCGAGGGCCATCCCGACCCCCTTCGACTCCGCGTTGGGTGGCGGCGGGACGATCTGCGCGGACACGACGAACCCGCGTGACCCGGCAGTCTGGCCTCGCGCGGCCCGCGCGGCCGACCGGGAAAGCCGCGGTTTCGGTTCCTACGACACGTATCTCTCCCTGCCGTGCGCCTTCTGGCCCGCCTCCGACCCGGCGCGATACACGGGGCCATGGAACCGGCCGACCGCGCCGATCCTGTTGCTGGCCAATGGCAAGGGCGACCCCGAAACGCCGTACGCCGGGGCGAAACGGGCCGAACGCATCCTCGGCAACGCCCGGCTCCTGACGCTGGACGCCTGGGGGCACGGCGCCGCGAACCGCAGCGCCTGTGTCGACGCGGCACTCGACGCGTACCTGGCCAACGGACGCCTTCCGGCACGCGGCACCGTCTGCGCCCCGGATCACGCGCCTTTCGACGCCAGGTAGGCGCGAGCGGCGCCCTCGTCGGTGAGCCAACCGGCGTAGTCGACGGGGTCGGAGAAGATGTTCGCGAACCGGCGCGCCACCTCGGGCGCCGTCTGCGCGGCTTCCAAGGTGGCCAGCACGTGATCCGGTGGCGGAGCGAGCAGATCGTTGCTCAGCCGGGTCGCGTGCTGCGCCTTTTCCCAGTATTCGGCGAAAGTGCCGCGCAGGAACGCTTCGTCGAACGGACGGTCACCGTGGTCGAGGATGCGCCGTTCGTAGACGGCCGCGGCGTGCGCCGCCATGTTCGCGCCCTGTCCGGCGACCGGATCGTTCGTCACCGCGGCGTCGCCCATCGCCAGGACCTTCGCCCCCGACGGCAGCGTTCCGACCGGATCGCGCACGATCGGCAGGACCCGGCCGCGCAGGACGTCCAGCGGCCCGCTGGGGCGGGCGTCGGCGAGCGACTCCTCGACCCACGGGAACTGCTTGCGCAGCAACGCCATCGCGAGGGCGAAATGCTCGTCGAGGCCGGTGACGCCGTCCCAGACGTCCATGGGGCCGCCGGGCACGCCGAAGAACCCGAGACCGAAGACGGGTCCGCGCACGGACTGGATCGGCAGCCCGAACAGCTCACCGGCCGGGGAGAGCCCGAACGTCAGCCCCGGATACACCGGAAGCGGTTCGCCCCGGCCGGACACGAGGTACAGGATCCCGATGGCCCGCTGTGGTTCGCGGTGCGGGGAACGTGCGTCGTCACGCGGGAAGAGGGCGTCGAACTGCGGTCCCCGTCCGGCGGCGACCAGCACGAGATCGAACTCGCGGGCGTACTCCTCCAGCGCGTCCGGGGTCACCTTGCCGATCCGGATTTCGCCGCCGCGTTCGGCGAAGGCGGTCAGCCAGTCGGATACCTTGACCCGCTGATCGACCGACTGCGCGGGATGGTCGAACCGGGCCTGCCACGAGACGGCGGGCTCCGGGGAGTCCCCGGCGAGCCCGAACGACGCGCCGAGGATCTCCGGGGCCTGTCCGTCCCAGAAGTTGATGCCCAGCGCGCGTTCCCTGGTCAGCGCGGGGTGGAACACGCACTGGTTCGAGATGAGCCTGCCCGCGTGGATGGTTTCGGCGTCGCGGTCGGTGACCACGGTGACGGCATATCCGTGCCGTTGCAGGCCCAAGGCCAGGACCAGCCCGGCTTGTCCGGCCCCGACCACCACGATCCGGCGCATGGCTCCCCCCTCAGTCGACCAAAGCCTGATACACCAGGTTCCTCAATTCGACGCGGATCGGATAGGTCGACGACGGCAGCAACTGGGTGAAGAACAGGACCGTGATGTCCTCGTCCGGATCGACCCAGAACGCGGTGCTCGCCGCGCCACCCCAGGCGAATTCCCCGGCGCTGGCGAGGGTCTTGGCCTTCACCGGGTCGTCGAGCACTGAAAAGCCCAGCCCGAAGCCGAAACCGTCGTACGGCGCCTCGGAGAACCCGGTCCGTCCGCAGGTCTCCAGGTCCACGCCGCCGGGCAGGTGGTTGGTCGCCATGAGCCGCACCGTACGCGGGCCGAGCAGCCGGACGCCGTCGAGTTCGCCGCCGCGCACCAGCATCTGGGCGAAACGGTGGAAGTCACCCGCTGTGGAGACCAGCCCCCCGCCGCCCGAAAAGCACGAGGGCGCGACGCGGCCGACGTTGCCCAGCTCGTCGTGACGGAACGGCTCCTTGGTGACCGGATGCGGCACGTAGAGCGCGGCCAGCCGGTCGAGATCACCGGCGGCGGCCTGGAATCCGGTCTCGTGCATGCCGAGCGGGGTGAAGATCCGCTCGGCGAAGAAGGCGTCGAGTGACTGACCGGAGACGACCTCGATGAGCCTGCCGAGGATGTCCGTCGCGACCGAATAGTTCCATTCCGAACCCGGCTGGAACAGCAACGGCAGCCGCGCGATCGCTTCGGAAACAGCCGCCAGATCGAGCCCCGGCGCGGTGCCGAGGTCGAACCCCGCCTCACGGTAGAGCGCGTCGACCGGATGCGTGCGGTGGAAACCGTAGGTCAGCCCCGCGGTGTGGGTGAGCAGATGCCAGAGGCGGATCGGTTCGGCCGAGGGCACGGTCGCCTGCTTCACCGACGAGCCCCCGGCGAACACCCGCGGTTCCGAGAACTCCGGCAGCCAGCGGGAGATCGGGTCCTTGAGGTCGATGAGCCCCGCTTCGACGAGCATCATCGCGGCAACGGAAGTGACCGGCTTCGTCATCGAGTAGACGCGCCAGATCGTGTCGGTCTCGACCGGCAGCCCGGCCTCGATGTCACGCTGCCCGTTCGACGCGAGATGCGCGACCTTCCCGTTCCTGGTCACCACGGCCAGGTACCCGGGAATCCGATTGCGCTCCAGGTACCCGTCGAAGTGCTTGTCGATCCGGCGCAGTCGCTCCGCGTCGAAACCCACCTCGGCCGGGTCGACGTCCACCTTCAGCTCGATCATGCGACCGAGGCTACGCGTTCCGTTCGGCCCGTTTCTCCAGTCGCCACGCCTCGTCGGTCTTCCCGATCCGCCAGTATCCGGAGATGGACAGCAGGTCGCGCCGCATGACCCGGTCGTCCAGCAGATGACGCCGCAGGTCCCGGACGAACCCGGCCTCGCCGTGGACGAACGCCTGCACGACACCTTCACGCCAGTCGAGCGCGCGGACGGCGGCCGCGAGATCGTCACCCCGGCTCCGGTGCAGCCAGGTGATCCGCGCGTCGCCCTTGGTGGTCAGCGACTGCTCTTCGGCCGCGTCCTCCACGAGGATCACCGCGTGCACGGGCACACCCGCCGGCATCGCCTCGAGCGAAGCGGCGATCGCCGGCAGGGCGCTCTCGTCCCCGGCGAGCAGATGCCAGTCGGCCTCCTCGCCCGGCGCGTACGCCCCGCCGGGTCCGGAAATGAGCAGTTCGTCGCCCGGTTCCGCGGCGGCGGCCCACGGCCCGGCGATGCCCTCGTCACCGTGGTGGACGAAGTCGAGCACCAGTTCGCCGAGGTTCGGGTCGAACGCCCGGACAGTGTAGGAACGCATCCGCGGCCACTGTTCGCGCGGCAGTTCCTCGCGGACCCGCGTCAGGTCGAACGGTTCGGGATAGGTGACGCCGGGTACCGGGAAGTGCACCTTGACGTAGGCGTCGGTGAATTCGTTGGGCTTGAACGAGGCGATCCCTTCGCCCCCCGCGACGATCCGGACCATGTGCGGGGTGATCCGCTCGGTGCGCAGCACCCGCAACCGGGTCGCTGATACCGCTCTCCTCGCCTCGGCCATGCACACTTCCTCTCCTGGGTTAGGTGAACCTAACCGAGCGTACGCCTCTCGCCCGTCTACCGGGTCAGGTTTCCCATCATCCGATCAAAACCGGACGCTTCACGAAGCCTTCGCGGCCGGATCACTCACCCGGGTGTTCTGGAAGGACGCGACGCGCCAGCCGTCGGACTCCTCCACGAGCACGTAGGTCAGCGTCGATTCCCGGCCCGGCTCCGGCTTGCCGCCCGACAGCGACGACCCGCCACCGGACACGACGATCGCGACGTCCGGCCGGATGAACCGGACCTTCGGCTCGCCACCGCCCACCACCAGCTTCGATCCCTTGAGCGGCCCTTCGAACAGGGCCCGGTGCGCGCTTTCGATGACCGCGCGGCCCGGCATGTTCATCCCGAAGACGGTCACGTAGTCGGCGTCTTCGGTGAAGAGCGACGCGTACGCGGCCGCGTCGCCGTCGTTCCACGCGTCGGCGAGCCTGCTCAGCACGGCGAGTACTTCGGTCTGTCGTTCGGTCATGACTTCCTCCAGTTAGACGAACGGTGTTCGTTTGACGAACACCGTTCTACAGGCGAACGGCGTTCGCGTCAAGTAGAGTGCCCCGGGAACCCGGACCAGGAGGCGAACAAAGTGAGCAGGCCCCGGCGTCGCGCCGAGAAACCCGTGCTGTCCCAGGAACTCGTGGTGAAGACGGCACTCGACCTTCTCGCCGCCGAAGGGCTGGAGGCGGTGAGCATGCGGCGCGTGGCCCAGGCGCTGGAGACCGGCCCGGCGTCGCTCTACGCCCATGTCGCGAACAAGGAAGAGCTCCACGAGCTGATGGTCGACCACGTGCTCGCCTTCGGCCCGTTCCCCGAACCCGATCCGAACCGGTGGGTCGAGCAGGCGAAAGAGCTGCTGCGCGAGAACGTGCGCGCCCTGACGTCGTTCCCCGGGGTCGCCAAGATCGCGTGGGCCATCCCCGTACCCGTCGGCGCGAACGCCTTGCAGCAGGCCGAAGCCATGCTCGCGGTACTGCGCGCGGGCGGCCTCGACCTCAAGCGGGCACTGTTCGCCGCCGACGCGTTATGGCTCTACGCCAAGGCTTTCGCCTACGAAGGCGCCGGCTGGCAGCACGGCGACATCGACCTGGCCGAACAGGAGGAACGCGGCAAGCGGATGGTCGAGTACATGACGTCGTTCCCGCCCGGCGCCTTCCCGAACCTGCTGGCTTCGGGCGAGTACTTCACCGCGGAGACGGCGCAGGAACGGTTCGAGTTCGCCATCGACCTGTTCCTGCGGGGCTTGGCCTCGACCACCTCGTGATCTGACGTGGCGACATGTCGCGAAAGCCACTTTCGGGACATCAGACGTCGCGAAAGTGGCTTTCGCGACACGCCTCGGTCCGCCGTGCCCGGGCGATAGACCGGTCGGGCTTGGCCGTGCGCGGGCGGCGGTTTCGCGTGTCTGGATGGACGACACGCGTGCTTGGCTGGACCAGGTCAGAGCAGCGCGACCGCGGCCGCGTACTGCGGCACCAGATGCGCCCCCAGTGAAGCCTTCATCTCCGACATCTTCTTCCCGAACACCACCTGCGGCCGCCCGGTTTCCACCGCCCACCCCACCGTTTCGCCGTAGAAGTGGAAGTACAGATTGGGCCGCCCGCCGAGTTCCGGCGGCAGCGCCGCCCAGTGCCGGGCGATCGGCAGCGTCGGGTGGTCGAGAAGGGTCGCGACGGCGATCGCCCGGCCCGTCGCCGTCTCGCGGTACTCGATGACGTGCACGTCCGGCTGCCGCAGGAGGGCACCCACGTAACCCACGAACGCCGGTAGCGGCACGATCGGCACGTCGTGGTGTTTGGATTCGTTGTACCGCAACAGCTCCGCGATCTCGACCGGATCGGCCTCGGCGCCCGGACGCACGCGTACCCCGATCGACGGGTCGGCGTCGAAGGTCCGGAAGATCTTGCGCAGGTTCTGTTTGCGTTTCCTGGCCAGCGAATGCATCCAGTCGTCCCGGCTCGAGAACGGCGAGACGTCGAGGACCGCGACGTCCTCGGTCCGCCGCACCATCTTCGGCCCGCCGCGGACACTGTCCACTCCGGACTCCCCGACCTGGCGCACCAGCAGCGCGCGCAGGCCGAAGCCGAGTTCCGCGCGCATGGCCGGGACGAACAAGTCCAGCAGCATGCCGACGCCGCCGTCCTCTTCCGCGCCGTCGAACCACCAGCCCGGCATCGCCCCGGAGCCGGGGGAACGGACGTCGAGCCCGCCGAACCGTCCGCGTCCCACCGAGCGGGCGAACCGGTGCCGCCGGGTGATTCCGGTGACCCAAGCGGAACTGACCACGCCACGCGGTTCCCCGCCTTCGAGCAGGACCGTGACCGGCTGCTCGGTGCGCGCGGACCACGCCTGGGTGGTGAGCACCTCCCAGCTCCAGTCCGCGCGCAGACCGGCCTTGGCCCGCAACGGTTTCCAGTAAGCGGGCTCCGGATCGCGGCGGGGGTCCAGCACTTCGATCACCATCGCGTCACCGGTCTCGGCACGACGACCCCGAGCAGCGGGACCGGCTGGAAACCGAGTGTCGCCTTGAGGTCGGTCAGCCCCCGCCCCATCGACAGGGACTTCCGGTTGCCTTCGACCATGTAGCGCACATTCCGGACGACAGCCTCGAAGTAGAGGTGCTTCGGCCGCCCCTCTTCCGGGGCCAGCGCCGCCCAATGCTGGTGCAGGGGCGCGACGGGATGGTCGAGCACGTTGGTGAACGCGAGCAGCCTGCCCTCACCGTCGTGGTAGGTCGAGGTGATCACATCCGGTCTGCGCACGAGTTCGCCGAGGTATTCGGCGGTGACCGGACCGCGCCGGTCGAACTTCACCGGTCCCATCCGCTCACGGTGCTCCCGCAGCATGGTGGCCAGTTCGAGGGCGTCGAGGTCGGTGCGGGCGGCCTCGGTGCGGACGATCACGGCCGGGTCGGCGGCGATCTTCTTCGACTGGCCGCGCAGGCTCAGCCGCCTGCTCCGGCGCAGGGACGCCAGCCACCCGTCGACGTCGACGAACCGGTTTTCCAGGACCGACGTCGGCATCGTGTCGCGCACGGGCCTGCCCCGTCCGGTCAGCATGTCGATCGACTCCGGCTCGACGGTCCGGTAAAGGACGCCGAGACACCCGGGCCCGGTGTAGCGGCAGACGGCGCGCTCGAACCGGCGCATGATCTCTCGCCTGTCGGCGGCGTCGACACCATCCGCGAACAGCCACGGCGGATATCCGGAAAGCCACGCGTGCTGCACCTCGACCCAACGCGGGCCGAGCCGCGCCAGGCCGCGCACGGCACCGGGGCGGTCCGGGGAGACCGGGGCGCACAGCATCGCCAGCACCGCGGCGACGATCTCGCCTCCGTCACTGATCACGGTGAGGACGTTGGGGCTGCGGGAAAAGCGCGACTCCACCCGCAGCAATCCGTAGTCCCACGGGACCGGCGCCTGCTGCGCGACGAGGAACGCCGCCCAGCCCTCGGGTTCCGGATCGGTCCGCGGGTCGAGCACCCGCACTTCCCAGGTCATCGACCCAGCACCGGTCTCGGCACGGCGACCGACACCAGGGGCCTGGTGCCGAAGCCGAGCGGGGTCTTGTTCTCGAGCATCGCCCGGCCGGCGGCGAGTTCTGGGCGCCGGTGCGTGATCATGTGCTCCACTCCCCTGGCGTAGAAGTCGACATAGAGCCCTTTCCGTCCGCCGCCCGCGCTCGGCAACGCGGCCCACTGGTGCAGCGCGCAGCCGTCTTCGGCGTCGAACACCGTGCCGAAGCCCAGCAGCCGCCCGGATCCGTCGCGGTAGGTACGGGTGATGACGTCCGGGCGGCGGACGAGCGCGTCCAGATAGGACGGTGCGATCGGGCTGCGAGTGTCCATGTGCAGCCCGCCGAACCGCGACCGCTGTCCCCCTGCCCAGGCGCGGTCGTCCTGCCTGGACCGGTGGGCGTTGAGCAGCACGGCGAGTTCGTGGCAGTCCAGGTCCCAGCGGGCCGGCGCCGCCTCGGTATGAAAGTCGTCGTCTTCACGCAGTTCGTGCAGCGTCTTCCGGACCCCGTCGTCGAGCGACCGTTCCCATTCGTCCACAGTGGAATACTCGTTGGTCAGCACCGCTGCCGGGTCGATCTCGCGGGACATCCGGCCGCGTCCGTCGAGCGCCGGAAGGAGTTCCGGGTTCATCGCGCGGTAGATCACGCCCAGCAGTCCCGGGCCGAGGTGGGCGCACAGCGCCCGTTCGAACCGGCGGACCAGTTCCCGCCGCTCGCTCTCGTCCAGCCGCTCGTCGAGTACCCCGGCGGGATACCCGCTGAGCTGCCAGAGGTAGGCCTCCGCCCAGCGCGGGCGGAACCGTCCACCCAGGACGGACAACGGCGCGAAGTCACCCGCTCGCCAGCTCCGGCACACCATCACGGTGAACGCGCCGACGATCGTCCCGTTCCGGCGGAGCACCGCGAGCACCGCCGGGTTCTTCGCCATCCAGGCTTCCCGGCGCAGAACCTCGTACTCCCACACCGGCCACAATCTCGCCCGCCGCAGGAAACCACTCCAGCCCTCGGGTTCGGCCGCGGTTCTCGGATCGAGCACCTCGACCTCGAACGCGGTGCTCCGTGCCGCCACCTTCACCGTCACCATCACGTGAGCACGACCGGTGTCCCGTGTCGCGGGCACGGCGCGACCTCACCACGGACACCGCCCGCCGGGAGCACGTCCACGAACCGCGGGGAATCCTGACGCAGCAGTGTGAACGCGAGACCGCCCGTCGTCGGGCGCGCGTAGACGCGAGGCCAGTCGAGGTGCCACCGGCCGCATTCCTCGATCGCGCCCAGGTACCCCAGCGCCGGATCGTGGAGAACCCCGTACGGGCCGGAATCCATTGTGTCCAGTTCTCGTCGCGGTACGGATTCGACCCGGTACGCACGGTCCTCGGGCAGTGACGCGGTGAAGACGGCCAGTTGCTTGTCGTCACCGATCGCGAGCACCCGTTGCCCGCGGCGCAGCGCGGCGGACAGTTCCGCGAGCACACCCGGCGCCGGGACGTCGGGATCCACCACACAGCAACGAACTCCGCGCGGCAGGTCCACCGACGGCCGCACCCCGTCGTCACCGAGCACCACGACCAGTGCGTCCCCGGTCACCGAACGTGCCTTGCGCAGCACGGGACCCAGCCCCCGGCTCGACTCGATCCGTTGCGTGCCACCTGCGAGCGGTACGAGATCGATGATCTTGTGCACCGCCTCGGCCAGCGGCGCCGCGCCGGAATCCGTCCCGGTGCGACCGGGCACCAGCACGGGATCCGTTCGGCCGTCGAGTGCCCAGCGCTCCCGGTAGAACGGCACCGTCGCGAAGGCCGACCGTACCGAACGCCGATAGGCGGCCCGCCAGGCAGCACTCACCCCCACTGTCCACATGGCGCGCAAGCCTGCGTCATCGACGCAGGTTTGGGAATACCCCGCGCCGGGTTCATCCGGTTTCCGGCCGACTTCCCACCTTTTCGACTGAGCTGAAAGGACGAACTTTCGGTATGTGCTGGCGATAACAAAGCGAGTCTGCCTATAACACGGGAACTTTCGAGCCGGCACGACCTGCCGGACGCCTGGGGCCAAGGGGACTCATGAACCGTGAAATCACGACGAGTGACGCTACGAACACAATAGCGCAAGCAGTGCCGGGAACCGAAAGATGAGCCGGTCGGTCCCCGGTCCGGCGCAGAGTGGACTCACCGTAGTCGTTCCGTGCTTCAACGAAGTCGACAACGTCGAGCCCTCCTATCAGGAGATCGTCGCCGAGTTGGGGAATCTCCCACTCGAACTGCTCTATGTGGACGACGGGAGCACCGACGGGACACTGGACGTCGTCCGGGCGCTCGCGCATACCGACCCCCGGGTGCGGTACCTGTCCTTCACCCGGAACTTCGGGTTCGAAGCGGCCTTTTCCGCGGGTTACCGGTACGCGGGGAAACCGTGGATCCTGCATATCGACGCCGACCAGCAGTTTCCGGCAGCCGAGGCGGAGAAATTGATCACCGCCGCCGAGGAGGGCAACGACGCCGTTTTCGGCGTGCGCACAAATAGGCAAGACCCCTTACTAAGACGCTGGGGTACCGCGGCCTTCCATTTCCTCGGCCGCCGCGTGCTGCGTATCGAGATCCCGCCCGGCGCGACGGCGTTCCGGCTGGTGCGCACGGAGCTCGCGCGCAAGATCGTCGATCTCCACCTGGGGACCCCGTACTTCCTCGCCACCGTGCCGAGGCTGACCAGCCGCTACACCACCGTCCCGGTGGCACACCGGGCACGCGCACGCGGCGAGTCCAAGGTGGGCTTCGGTTTCCTTTCCTCGCACGCCATCGAGTTGTTCGTCGGCTTCACCAGACGGTTGACGACCATGGCTTCCACCACGGCGATGGCGGCCGCCGGGATCTCGGCACTCGCCGGGATCGCGGCCGCCACCGGGCTGCTCGGCCTGAACGCCGCGGCGACGCTGGAGTTCGTCCTGTTCGCCGTGCTGCTGACCGTGCTCGCGCTGTCCGTCCGCTACCTGGTCGTGGTCGGCGCGGGACAGGCGCGGCCACGGCAGTTCTACATCAGGGAAGCCAACTTCCCGGTCGACGAGGACGACCGGCTCTACGCCTCGGCCACGGCCGAGGTCCATCCTGGGGAAAGGCAAGCGGGAGTGAAGAAAACCGAAGAGACGGCGGCACCTCGGAGCCTGGTGATCCTGGGCGGGGCCGACGGTTCGGTCAGCACGTACCACCGGGCGCGGGAACTCGGGTTCCGCACCATCTGCGTGGACGTCCGCGCGAGCGCGCCCGCGGCGGCGCTGGCCGACGAGTTCGTCCAGGTCAGTGTCCGCGCGCCGGAACAGATCGCGGCGGCGCTGGACGGACGGGACGACATCGCCGGGGTGCTCTGCCCGGCCAGCGACGTCGGGCTGCCCGCGCTCGCCTGGCTCACCCGGCACTGGAACCTGCCGGACCCGCTGCCCGAAGCCGCCGTCGCCGCGTCCGTCGACAAGTCCGTCTTCCGCGAACTCTGCGACAGGCTGCGGCTGCCGACCTACCGCAGTGTCGGCGGGAAACCCGGACCGGACCTCGCGCTCGCCGCGCAGCAACTGCGGTTCCCCACGCTGGTGAAACCGGTCGACTCCTCCGGGAGCCGCGGTGTCGTCTCGTGCGCGAGCCCCGGCGGCCTGGACACCGCGTTCACCGACTCGCTCGCGTTCTCGCCTTCCGGGCGGCTGGTCGTCGAGGAACATCTCGACGGCTCGCACTACACGATCGAAGCACTCGTGGTCGACGGCCGGATCGTGTTCCACGCGGTCACCCGGCGCACGCTCACGCCGCCGCCGTTCTTCGTGACGGCCTCCCATCTCCTGCCCGCCGGGCTGCCGCCGATGGTCGACCGCGCGCTCCCGGTGATGCTGGCCGGGTTGTGCGCGGAACTCGGCTACCGCACCGGGCCGCTCACCCTCGACGCCGTTCTCGGCCGCGACGGGAAGTTCTACCTGATCGAGATGGGCGCCAGGATGGGCGGGAACGGGCTGGCCGAGGCGATCGAGCTCAGCACCGGCGTCGACCTGATCGCCGCGGGGATCGCCGCCGCGACCGGCGGTGAAGTGGTGCTCGCGCCGCGCGACCCGCGGCCGACCCTGATCCACATCCTCGCCTCCGACCGCAGCGGCCGGATCGTGCGGATCGAAGGCGCCGACGAGGTCCGCGCCATGCCCGCGGTGCACAACCTGGAACTGTTCGCGGAGCAGGATTCCTACGTCAAACCGTACGAGCAGGCCGGCTACAAGATGGGCTACGCCGTGCTTTCGGCGCCGACCGTACCCGAAGTCCTCGCGGCGGAGGACGAGTTGCGCGGCACGCTGAAGTTCCTGCTCGACGAACAGGGTATGGCGGTGCCGCTCCCTTGACCGGCACTTCGCTCACCGGCGCCGGCACCGCGTCGATCGCGGCGCCGAAACCGTCGATGGTGCTGCGGCTGCTCGCCGGTCGCGGCGTCTTCCGGCTGGCGATCCAGGCGATGGGCCTGGTGCTGGTCACCGCGTGGGGGGCGCACGACTACGGCCGGTTCGCCACCGCACTCGGGCTGATGACGTGGCTCAACTTCGTGCCGTCCGCGGCGGAGAAGTCGGCGCTGAAATGCCTGCCCCGCCTGCGGGTGACGCGGGACGCGGTCGCGGCCTTGGCCGTCCGGGTCGCCTTCGTGCCGGTACTGGTGGTGCTGGTGGCGATGGCGGTCGCACTGCTCGTCGCGCCGGGCTCGGACGCCGCGCTGTACCTGACGGCGGCGGGCTGGTCGATCTCCGGCGGCCTGCTGATGACCGTCTCCGGCCTGCACCGGTTCAACGGCAAGTCCACTTTGGACGCGCTGGCGTTCACCGCGGGCGCGATCGTGGTCGGCGCGGTGACCGTGGGCACCTGGTTCGTCCGCTGGCCGCCCCTGACGCATCTCGGCCTGCTGCTCGGCGGGATCCTGCTCATCCTCGGCTGCTCCGCGGCACTGCTGCCGAAGAAGTGGCTACGGATGGAAAGGATCGACGGGCATCGGCTCTTGCCCGCGTTCGGCCGGACCACCGCGCTGCTCGGGATGACCGAGGTCCTGGACGTCCTCGCGACATCGTCGGTGTTCGGCGTGCTGGCACTGGCCGGACGCACCGTCGACAGTGGACCGTTCTACGTCGCCTTGCTGGCCAGTAGCGCGTTCTGCTCGCTGCTGTTCTATCAGCTCCGGGTGCACCAGCCGACGATTTCCGCCCGGCTGCGCGGAAGCGGGGCGGCGGCGGGCCGGGCCCGTGCGGTCGAACTGATGAAACTCGTCGAACGGGGCGCGCTCGCCTTCCTCGCCCTGGTGGGCATCGGCCTCGTGATCCCGGCGGCCCGCACGGTGCTGACCGCCGAAGACACCACGGGCGCCTATGTGGTCCTCGGTGTCTTCGTCCTGGCCGAAACGGTGCTGTTCGCCGTGCTGCTCTACGCGGGCTTCCTGATCGAGAACACCAACAGCAAGGTCCTCACGCTCACCGCGGCCGCCTCGATCGCCGGTCTGGTCGCCACCCCGCTGGCCGCCGCCGCGCTCGTCCCGGCGATGGGGCCGGTCGGCGGATTCGCCGCCCTCGTCTTCGCCATCGGCACGCGGGCGGCCGTGCTCCGGCGGCTGCTGCGCCGCCACCACCCCGAACTCTGAACGTCGCACTGGAGAAGGAACATGTACGTACTGGGAATCAGCAGGGTCCACGACTCGGCGGCCGCGCTCGTGCGCGACGGCGAGATCATCGCATTCGCCGAAGAAGAACGCTTCACTCGGAAGAAGCATGACGGGGGCTTCCCCGCAGAGGCGATCAAGTTCTGCCTGGAGCGCGGCGGGATCACTCTCGCCGACGTCGACCACGTCGCCTACTACTGGCAGCGCTGGCGCGAAGGCATCCACGCGGCGAAGGTGTTCGCGAAGTACTTCCCGGCGACGCTGGAGGTCTTCCGCAACCAGAACGGCGACGAGGGCGGCTCCTCCGCGGGCATGGTGGAGACGTTCAAGACCGGTGGCGGCAAAGGCGTCGACGACTACCACGTCGGCGGCGCGGTGCTCGCGCACCTCAAACGGTCCTACACGCTCGCACGCGACGTGAAGGAAGCCGTGGGCTGGACCGGCCCGACGAAGTTCAAGACGCATCTGGTCGACCATCACAAGGCCCACGCCGCCAGCGGCTACTTCATCTCGCCGTGGGAAGAGTCGGCGGTGCTCACCTTCGACGGCATCGGCAGCGACGGGACCGCGACGTATCTCGGACACGGCAAGGGAAACCGGATCATCGACATCCGGCGGATCAAGTTCCCGCATTCACTCGGCGCGATGTACGCCGGTGTCACCGGGTACCTCGGCTTCTACCCCACCCGTGACGAAGGCAAGATCATGGGGCTGGCGCCGCTCGGCGACGACACCTACGTCGACGCGTTCAAGCAGCTGATCCACCTCGACGACGATGGCGGGTACGAGCTCGACCTGAGCTTCTTCGGCCACCACCGCACCGGCAAGCACGTGATGTCGAAGAAGTTCACCGACCTGTTCGGCCCGGCGCGGCCCAAGACCCGGGTCACCGCCGAGAACCCGGTGCCGCAGCACTACTGCGACGTCGCCTACGCGTTGCAGGTCACCTTGGAGGAAGCCGGGTTGCATCTCGCGCGCTGGCTGCAGAGGGAAACCGGGTCGAGCCGACTGTGCGTCGCGGGTGGTGTCGCGCTGAACAGCGTGATGAACGGACGGATCCTGCTGGAAACCCCGTTCGAGGACTTCTTCGCCCAGCCCGCGGCCGCCGACGATGGCTGCGCGCTCGGTTCGGCGCTGGAGGTGTCGGTCGGCAAGTACGGCAAGCCGCGCCCCCGCGACGGCTACACCTACACCGGCCCGGACTACACCGAGGCGGAGATGGAACTGGCACTGCAGGACGCCGGCGTCCGGTACACCAAGGTCGACGACATCGCCGCCCACACGGCGAAGAAGATCTCCGAGGGCAAGATCATCGGCTGGGTACAGGGCCGGATGGAATGCGGGCCGCGCGCGCTCGGCAACCGTTCGCTGGTGGCCGACCCGCGCGACCCCGGCTCGAAGACGCGGATGAACGAGAAGGTCAAGCACCGCGAGGCGTTCCGGCCGTTCGCCCCGTCGTGCCTGGCGGAACGCGCGGGCGACTGGTTCGTCAGCGACTACCCGTCGCCGGTGATGCTGCTGGTGTTCGACGTCCTGCCGGACAAACGTGACGAGGTCCCGGCCATCACCCACGTCGACGGGACCGCCCGCGTGCAGACGGTGAGCGAAACGGACAATCCGTTGTACTACCGCATGATCAGCGAGTTCGAGAAGCTCACCGGCGTGCCGATGGTGGTCAACACCTCGTTCAACGACAACAACGAACCGATCGTCGCCGGCCCGGCCGACGCGGTGGCCTGCTACCTGAAGACCGATGTCGACGCGCTCGCCCTCGGGCCGTTCTGGGCAGAGAAGGACGACCTGTGACCGCCACACTGCCCGACACGGACGGATGGGTGCCCGCGCTTTACCGGCGGCGCAAATGGTTGTGGCTGGTGGCCGCCGTCCCGGCCGTGGTGACCACGCTGCTGATCATGGTGATCCTGCCGCCGGACCAGACGCTCGACAACGTCGTGGACTGGGCGTTCAAGCTGTGCCCGTTCGTCTTCGCGGTCTTCACGGTGGCGCTCTTCCCGCGCACCAAGTGGGGCCCGGCGCTGATCGTGCTCGCGGTGTTCGTCTACATGTCCTATTTGGACACCGAACTGATCATGCGGATCCAGGCGTTCGCCAGGAACGCCGCCACCGACGAGAACGCCTTCCAGCCGGTGTACCAGTTCGAACTGTTCATCGTGACGTTCATCGTCCTGTTCGGGCTGATGGCGTACCGGCTGGGCGGCGGCCGGACGGCGAACGTGCTCAAAACCGGCATCGCGGCGATCCTCGTCGTGATCTCGGGCGCGAACGACCTGACGTTCTGGGCGCTCAACGACGTCTGGGCCGCCGGAACGAAACCGACCGAGCTCAAATGGGCGTCGCATATGATCGTGTTCCTCGGCGGTCCGCCGAGCGTTCCGGTCGCGGTCGTGTTCATGCTGGTGCACCTGGTGCTGGCGGCGATCGTGGTGGCGCTGCCGGTCGGCCGGTGGGTGGACCGGGCACTGGGACTCGCTTCGACCTGACGCACGGTCACTTTCCAGGTGGCGTGCCCGTGACTCGTGGCTTCCGGCGAGGCGCTCACAGAGCGGTCGTCATCCCGTCGCTCAGGTGAGCCGGCGCACCAGGCCGTCCGCCAGCAACCGCCCGCGGTCGGTCAGCACCGCACGTCCCTGACCGTCCAAAGCGGACTGATCGAGCAGCCCTTCGGCGGCGGCGGCGCGGGCTTCGGCCCGGCCGTCGTCGTCGAGGGCGTCGAGCGGAAGTCCTTCGGACAGCCGGAGTTCCAGCATCACGCGTTCCAGATGCCGGTCTTCATCGGTCAGCAGTTCACGGCCCGCGGCCGGTGAGTCCCCGGCCGCGAGGGACGCGGCGTAGCGGGCCGGGTGCTTCACGTTCCACCACCGGACTCCGCCGACGTGACTGTGCGCGCCGGGTCCGGCGCCCCACCAGTCGCCGCCGCGCCAGTAACCGATGTTGTGCCGGCAGCGGGCTTCTTCCGAGGTCGCCCAGTTGGACACCTCGTACCAGCGCAACCCCGCCGAAGCGAGGACGCGGTCGATCATCTCGTAGTCGGCGGCGAGCACGTCGTCGTCCGGCGCGGGCAGTTCACCGCGGCGGATGCGGCGGGCGAGCGCGGTGCCCTCTTCGACGATCAGCGCGTACGCGGAGACATGGTCGACGCCGGCCGCCAGCACCGCGTCCAGCGAAGCCTGGAGGTCTTCGATCCGCTCCCCCGGCGTGCCGTAGATGACGTCGAGGTTGACGTGTTCGAACCCGGCGGCACGCGCCTCTTCGGCGGCCGTGACCGGGCGGCCCGGGGTGTGCACGCGATCGAGGATCTTCAGCACGTGCTGAGCGGCCGACTGCATCCCGAGCGAGATCCGGTTGTACCCGGCGTCGCGGATGCCCGCGAAGAACTCGGGCGAGGTGGACTCCGGATTGGACTCCGTCGTCACCTCGGCGTCCGGCGCGAGCCCGAAGGTGTCACGAACGGCGTCGAGAACGCTTCGGAGTCCTTCGGCGCCGAGGAGGGACGGGGTGCCACCGCCGACGAAGACGGTGTCGACCGCGGGCGGCTTCCCCAGCACGCGCGCGGCCAGGTCGAACTCGCGTTTGAGGCCTTCGAGCCAGGACTGCGGCGACGAACCGCTGTCCAGCTCTCCGGCGGTGTAGGTGTTGAAGTCGCAGTATCCGCAGCGGGTCGCGCAGAAAGGGACGTGCACGTAGACGCCGAACGGCCGGGTGCCGAGCCCTTCCAGCGCGCTCTCGGGAAGCGCGGACTCGACGGGCGTGGTGGTTTCGGGCAGCAACGCGGGCACACCCCAGTGTCCCCCACGCCGTGAAGGCCTCCTTCCCCGGGGAAAGAGGCCTTCACGGACGAGCTACCGGTCGGCGATGCGCACCTTGACCGAGGTGGAGCGGGTGCCGTCCTCGAACCGCACCCAGACCAGGGTCTCCATGCTCAACGAGTAGTCGTTGACCACGTGGTCCACCGACCAGTCACCGTGTTCGTCCGAGGCGGCGTCGCGGCTCATGGCCACCTCGACGAGCACCATCTGGGACAGGTGTCCCCGGACGTCCCGCGAACAGCCGACCGCTTCGAACCGGTACGAGCTGCCCTTGTGCAGCACCGCACCCTCCTCTGGCGAAACCAGCCTGCATCCCTGCTGAGCCCCGGCGGCCGTACCCGGGATCAGCAGGGAAGCCAGCACCATCGCGGCGACCACCCATCGGCGCATGCGCAACTCCTCCGTCCTCTGTGGATCGAAGATCGAAGCTAGCGGCGACGGCGACCCGGCGCGGCCTCACTCACCCGAAGCGGTACTAGGCCAACCCGTTAGCGGCCAGCCACTCCGGCGACGGCGGGATCACTTCGATGATGTCGATCAGGAAGCCGTTCAGGTCCTCGATGTAGAAGTGCCGCTGGCCGAATTCCTCGTCCACGAGTTCGGTGACGATCTTGACCCCCTCTTCGCGCAGCCGCTCGTATTCGGCCGCCGCGTCGGCGACCATGAAGCCGACCATGGAACCGGCCGCTTCCTGCGCCCGCCACGGCTCCGGCGTGGCCTTGTGACCACGCTTCGCGAAGCTCATTTCATAACCGGGCACTCCGACGTTGAGGCTGGAGAACCAGTCGAGCTCGATCGTCACCGTCAACTGCAGGTGCCGCTTCCACCAGGCGGTGGTCTCGGCGATGTCGTCGACGAGCACACAGGCACCGAAACCGCTGAGTTGCATCTGGTGTTTCCTCCCAGTTGTTTACCACTTGATGCGTAGTACTATAGCCATAGTGGTTTGACTGAGGCAAGGAGAATGTTCCGATGCGACAGAACCCGGAGCGCCGGACCGCGCTCACCGACGCCGCGATCACCGTCCTCGCCCGCGAAGGCGCACGCGGCCTCACCTATCGCGCCGTGGACGTCGAAGCGGATGTCCCGCCGGGAACGACGTCCAACTACTTCCGCAACCGGGACCAGCTGCTCGGCGAGGTCGGCGTCCGCGTACACGAACGGCTGTCGGCGCCGGCCGACGTGATGGCGAACCCGCAGGCCGAGACGCCGTCCCACGACCGGGTCGGCGTACTGCTCGGCGAGCTCATGGGGCGGCTGACCGCCCACCGCGAGCCTTATCTCGCGCTGCTCGAGCTCAGGCTCGAAGCCACCCGGCGCCCGGATCTTTCGGCCGAACTGACCAAGACCATCCGCGAGGGCATCGACATGAGCGTCGACTGGCACGTCGCGGCCGGAATGCCGGGCGGGCGCGCCGAGGTCCTGCTGATGTACCTCGCGCTGACGGGGCTCACCGTCGAACGGCTGACCCTGCCGGAGGTGCTCGCGGACGTCACCGACGAGGACGTCATCCGGATCATCGTGGACCGCGTCCTGCCTTCTTGAACCGTGCGCGTTCTGCGTCACAATGCCCGGTCGCGAACCCGGACTTGACCGCCAAAGCAGGCCTCTGACCTGCGAATACAGCCAAGTTCGGACAGTGTTCCCAGCATTCGGACCGGCCTGGACCACATAGTGGGCGCGTGGCACGCTGATTCAATGACCCGCGCCGGAATCACCCTCGTGGCACGCCGCCACGTGGATCTCCGTCGTGTGGCGAGCGCGCTCTGTGCGACGAACCGCTGACTCCCCGCCACCACCACGATCTGCCGGAGGACTCCCATGTCGTCGCCCACGCGCGAAACCCCTGCCCGCACGCCCCGGGTGAAACAGAAACGGGGCGAGGGACAGTGGGCTTTGGGCTACCGCGAGCCGCTGAACCCCAACGAGCGGTCCAAGAAGGACGACAACCCGCTCAACGTCCGGGCCCGGATCGAGAACATCTACGCCCGCGGCGGCTTCGATTCCATCGACCCGGGTGACCTCCGCGGCCGGTTCCGCTGGTTCGGTCTCTACACCCAGCGCAAGCCGGGGATCGACGGCGGCCGCACGGCGACGCTGGAGCCCGAAGAGCTCGACGACCGCTACTTCATGCTGCGGGTCCGGCTCGACGGCGGCGCGCTGACCACCGATCAGCTGGCCGTGCTCGCCGAGATTTCGCAGACCCACGCGCGCGACACCGCCGACATCACCGACCGGCAGAACATCCAGTACCACTGGATCCAGATCGAGGACGTCCCGACGATCTGGGCGAAGCTGGAGAAGGCCGGGATGACCACGATGGAGGCCTGCGGCGACAGCCCGCGCGTCATCCTCGGCTCCCCCGTCGCCGGCATCGCCGCCGACGAGATCATCGACGGCACGCCCGCGATCGACGAGATCAAACGCCGCTACATCGGCGACCCGCGCTACTCGAACCTGCCGCGCAAGTTCAAGACCGCGGTCTCCGGGCAGCAGGACGTCGCGCACGAGATCAACGACGTCGCCTTCGTCGGCGTGAACCACCCCGAACACGGCCCCGGCTTCGACGTCTGGGTCGGTGGCGGCCTGTCCACCAACCCGATGATCGGGCAGCGGCTGGGCGCCTGGGTCTCCCTCGATGAGGTCCCCGACGTCTGGGAAGGCGTGATCAGCGTCTTCCGCGACTACGGCTACCGGCGGCTGCGCGCCCGCGCCCGGATCAAGTTCCTGGTGAAGGACTGGGGTGTCGCGAAGTTCCGGCAGGTGCTGGAAGACGAGTACCTCAAGCGCAAGCTGACCGACGGCCCGGCACCCGAGGTGCCCGCCGCCCAGATCGACCACGTCGGCGTGCACCCGCAGATCGACGGGAAGTTCTACCTGGGCGCCGCGCCGGTCGCCGGCCGCGTCTCCGGGGCCACCCTGCTGGCGGTCGCCAAGGCCGCCGAGCGGGCCGGGTCGAACCGCGTCCGCCTGACCCCGCACCAGAAGCTCGTGGTCCTCGACGTTCCCGAGGCCGAGGTGAACGGGCTGAAGACCGAACTGGCCGATCTCGGCCTCCAGACCAAGCCTTCGCCGTGGCGGCGCGGGATCATGGCGTGCACCGGCCTGGAGTTCTGCAAGCTCGCGATCGTCGAGACGAAGGCCCGCGCGATCGAACTGGTCACCGAACTCGAGAAGCGCCTCGCCGACATCCAGGCCGAGATCGAGAACCCGGTGACCGTGCACCTCAACGGCTGCCCCAACTCCTGCGCCCGGGTCCAGACCGCCGACATCGGGCTCAAGGGCCAGATCGTCACCGACGAGGACGGCAACCAGGTCGAAGGCTTCCAGGTGCACCTCGGCGGCGGGCTCGGCCTCGACGCCGGATTCGGCCGGAAACTGCGCGGGCACAAGGTGACCGCGTCGGAGCTGACCGCGTACGTCGAACGGGTCGTGCGGGCGTACATCGCCGGCCGCGAACCCGGCGAGCGGTTCGCCCAGTGGGTCCTGCGGGCCGACGAGGGCGTCTTGCAATGACCGAACGCGCGACCCCGTACTACTGCCCTTTCTGTGGCGATGAAGACCTGCGGCCCGAAGAGGGCGGCTCCTGGCTGTGCTCGGGCTGCCGCCGGGTCTTCACCGTGAAGTTCCTCGGACTGTCCTTTCCGGAGGTGTCACCAGGATGACCGCCACTGCCGACTACAAGACGCTCGCCGAACGAGCTTCGAAGGAGCTCGCGGAGGCGACCGCGACCGAGGCCCTGCGCTGGACCGCGGAGACCTTCGGCGACGACTTCATCGTCGCGTCGAACATGCAGGACGCCGTCCTCATCGATCTGGCCACCCAGGTCAAACCCGACGTCGACGTCCTGTTCCTGCAGACCGGCTACCACTTCCCGGAGACCATCGGCACCCGTGACGCGGTGCAGGCGGTGTACCCCGGGGTGCGGATCGTCAACGCCGAGGCCGCGCAGAGCGTCGCCGAACAGGACGCCGAGTACGGCCCGAAGCTGCACGAGCGCGACCCGAACCAGTGCTGCCAGCTCCGCAAGGTGGTGCCGCTGCGGAACACGCTCGCGAAGTACTCGGCGTGGGTGACCGGCGTCCGCCGCGTCGACGCGCCGACCCGCGCGAACACCCCGATCGTCACCTGGGACGACCGCAACGGACTGGTGAAGATCAACCCGATCGCGCCGTGGTCCGACGACGAGTTCAGGGACTACATCGACGAGCACGGGATCCTCGAGAACCCGTTGGTGTCCATCGGTTATCTGTCGATCGGCTGCGCGCCGTGCACCGCGAAGGTCGCTCCGGGTCAGGACCCGCGCAGCGGCCGGTGGGCCGGGCAGGGCAAGACCGAGTGCGGCTTGCACGGGTGAGAAGGGACGACATGACCACGCTCGAACCGGTCGCGGCCGCGGCACAGGACAACCTGGCGGCGTTGGAATCCGAGGCCATCCACATCTTCCGCGAGGTGGCGGGTGAGTTCGACCGGCCGGTGATCCTGTTCTCCGGCGGCAAGGACTCGACGCTGCTGCTGCATTTGGCGATCAAGGCGTTCTGGCCCGCGCCGGTGCCGTTCCCGTTGCTGCACGTGGACACCGGGCACAACTTCGACGAGGTCATCGACTTCCGCGACCGGGTCGTCGAGCAGCACGGGCTCCGCCTGGTCGTGGCGAAGGTCCAGGACTGGATCGACGACAGCAGGCTCGAAGAGCGCGCCGACGGGATGCGCAACCCGTTGCAGACCACGCCACTGCTCGACACGATCGCCGAGAACAAGTTCGACGCCGTCTTCGGCGGCGGACGCCGCGACGAGGAGCGCGCCCGCGCCAAGGAGCGGATCTTCAGCCTCCGCAACTCCTTCGGCCAGTGGGACCCCCGGCGGCAGCGCCCGGAACTGTGGAACCTCTACAACGGTCGGCACCGCCCCGGCGAGCAGGTCCGCGTCTTCCCGCTGTCCAACTGGACCGAGGCGGACGTCTGGAACTACATCGCGCGGGAGAAGGTCGAGCTGCCGTCGATCTACTACGCGCACCGGCGCGAGGTCTACCAGCGTGACGGCATGTGGCTGGCCGAAGGACCGTGGGGCGGGCCGCGGCCGGAGGAGGTCGTCAAGGAACTGACCGTGCGCTACCGGACCGTCGGCGACGGTTCGTGCACGGGAGCCATCGAATCGACCGCCGCCACGGTGGACGAGGTCATCGCCGAGGTCTCGGCCTCCCGGCTCACCGAACGCGGCGCCACCCGCGCCGACGACCGGATGTCGGAGGCGGCGATGGAAGACCGCAAGCGGGAAGGGTACTTCTGATGTCCAGCCTCCTCAGGCTCGCGACCGCGGGCAGCGTGGACGACGGGAAGTCGACCCTCGTCGGGCGGCTCCTGTACGACACCAAATCCGTGCTCGCCGACCAGCTGGACGCGGTCACCCGCGCCAGTGTCGACAAAGGACTGTCCACTCCGGACCTCTCGCTGCTCGTGGACGGCCTTCGCTCGGAACGCGAGCAGGGCATCACGATCGACGTGGCGTACCGGTACTTCGCCACGCCGAAGCGCAGTTTCGTGCTCGCGGACACGCCGGGCCACGTGCAGTACACGCGGAACACGGTGACCGGGGCGTCCACCGCGCAACTGGCCGTGCTGCTGGTGGACGCGCGCAAGGGCGTCATCGAGCAGACCCGCCGTCACGCCGCGGTGCTCGCCCTGCTGGGCGTCCCGAACCTGGTACTGGCGGTGAACAAGATCGACCTCGTCGGCTACGACGAAGCGACGTTCACCGTGATCGCCGAGGAGTTCGCCGAGCACGCCGCGTCCCTGGGCTACGAGCGGGGTTCCGTGCTCGCGGTGCCGGTTTCGGCGCTGGTGGGCGACAACGTGGCGGAGAAGTCGGACAAGACCCCGTGGTACTCCGGCCCGACCCTGCTGGAGCACCTGGAAACCGTGCCGGTGGCGCCGGATCCGCACGATTCGGCGTTCCGCTTCCCGGTGCAGTACGTGATCCGGCCGCGCACGGCCGACCACCCCGACTACCGCGGGTACGCGGGGCAGATCGCGGCGGGCACCGTCCGGCCGGGCGACGAGATCGTCGTGCTGCCGCAAGGCATCCGCAGCCGCGTCGAAGGCATCGACACCGCCGACGGACCGCTCGCCGAAGCCGGTGCGGGCACCTCGGTGACCCTGCTGCTCGCGGACGATCTCGACATCTCACGGGGTGACCTGATCTCCGCCGCAGACCGTCAGCCGACGGTGACCGACGAGATCACCGCGACCCTGTGCTGGCTCTCGACCAAGGCGCTGAAACCGGGCGCGCGCGTGCTCGTGAAGCACGGGGCGCGGACGGTGCAGGCACTCGTCGGCGAACTCCACGCCCGCTTCGACGAGCAGACCCTGTCCAGTGTGGATGATCCGGGCACGTTGGAACTCAACGACATCGGCCGGGTCACGCTGCGGCTGGCCGAGGAGATCGGCGTGGACGACTACGGCGTCAGCCCGCGGACGGGCGCTTTCCTGGTCATCGACCCGAAGGACGGCGATACACTGGCGGCCGGACTCGTCGGCGAAAGGTTCGCATGACCCCAAGCCTCACTCCGCCACTGGTCGCCGTCGCCCACGGCAGCCGCGATCCGCGGTCCGCCGCGACCATCCGCGCCCTGCTCGACGTCTCCCGTGGCCTGGCGCCGGGTCTCGACATCCGTGAGTCCTTTTTGGATCTCTCGGAGCCGCTGCTCACCGATGCCCTGCGCGGGTTGTACGCCGAGGGGCATCGCGAGGTCGTCGTGGTGCCCCTGCTGCTGGGCGTCGCGTACCACGCCCGGGTCGATCTGCCCGCGCTCGTCGCCGAGGCGACCGCGGACTGCCCCGGCCTCGACGTGCGGGTTTCCGGGGTGCTGGGCATCGACCCGCTGATCGAGACGGTCGCGCTGGACCGGCTCGCCGAGGCCGGCGCCGATCTGGACGATCCGGGGCTGGGTGTCCTGCTGGCGGGTGTCGGCTCGTCGAACGTCGCGGCGAACGACGCGGTCGCCGGGATCACCACCCGCTGGCAGCTGCGCCGCGGGTTGCTCGCGACGCCCGCGTTCGCGAGCGCCGCGCAGCCGGACGTGCCCGCCGCCGTCGCGCGGTTGCGGCTCAACGGCGCACAGCGGCTCGCGGTCGCGGGCTGGTTCCTCGCGCCGGGGCTGCTGCCGGACCGGATCGCGCGGCTGGCCCGCGAAGCCGACCCGTCGGTGGTCGTCGCCGGACCGCTGGGGCCGGATCCGCGGATCGCCGGGCTCGTCCTGGACCGCTACGACGCCGCCGCCGCGCGGCTCGCTGCCTGAGTAGAGCGACGCGTCCCGTTCGGGCGCTTGATACCGATTTTCGGAGGGTCTCGTTCCCAGTTCCGTCACGCCTCGCGTATGGGAACGGAGATTTCTTGACGAGTTACTTAACTTGCCGGTAACTCTCTAATCGCTGCGCAGCTCCCTCTCTCCCCATCGAACCCCCAGGTAGGTGGAACATGAAGGCTGCCATCCGTGCCCTCGTCTGCGCGTCGGCCGTGCTCGTCCCGCTCGTCGGTCTCGCCGCGCCGGCTTCGGCGGCGACCACCGTCGTCTTCGACTGCGAAGCGAAGCCGCCGCTCGTCGGCAACAAGTACCTCAAGCTGAACCAGGACGCCGACGTCACCGCGCCTGCCGCGGTCGCTCCCGGCGCCGCGCTCGACATCGTCATCGACCCGGCGCCGAACACCGTCCCGGCCGAGGTCAGCGGCTACCAGGTCAAGCAGATCAAGGACTTCTCCCTGAAGATCCCGATCCCGGCGAACTCGACCTGGGTGAGCGCCGACCTCGCCGGCGGCTCCGGCATCGGCTCGACCCCGCCGAAGATCACCGTGTCCGGCAGCGTCGCGACGCTGAGCTTCCCCGGCCCGATCGCCGGCGGTTCGACGTTCGAGCTGCCGACCGTGACGGCGCACCTCACCGCCGGATCGTCCGGCACCATCGAGACGAAGCTGGGCGGTTCCAGCTACGCCGACCCGGGCCTGACGTTCACCGCCGTGGTCAGCGCCGGTTTCGACGTCTCCGCCCCGACGTCGTGCTTCCCGAACCCGAGCCCGACCTTCACCACCACGACGATCGGCTGACCCGTGCCTGCGCCACCGTCGGAGGAGATGGTGGCGCAGGCCACTGCCCGGCCCGACTTCGCCCATGCGAAGGTGAGGCATGGCTGACGAACTGGTGCACTACGACGTGGTGGGCGGCACCGCCACGATCACCTTGGACTCCCCGCACAACCGCAACGCCCTCTCCGCCCAGCTGCGGCGTGAACTGAGCGAATCGCTGGACAAGGCACGGGCGGACGACGCCGTGCGGGTCATCGTGCTCACCCACACCGGCCCGGTGTTCTGCGCGGGAATGGATCTCAAGGAGGCCCGCGGCGCCGGCGCGGGCGCCCAGGGCGTCAACGAGTTCCCGAAGATCCTCGAGCAGCTGTGGACCAGCCCCAAACCTGTCGTGGCGAAGCTGGCGGGCCCCGCGCGGGCGGGCGGGATCGGCATGGTGGCCGCGACCGACATCGCCGTGGCCGTCAACGAAGCGACCTTCGCCTTCTCCGAGGTGCGGATCGGCGTCGTGCCCGCCGTCATCTCGCTCACCGTGCTGCCGCGGCTCACCGCCCGCGCCGCCCACGAACTGTTCCTGACCGGCGACACCTTCGACGCGAAGCGCGCCGTCGAGATCGGCCTGCTGAACTCGGCCGTCTCCGCCGACGAACTCGACGGCGAGGTCGCCCGCTACGTCAAGGCGCTCGCCCTCGGCGGGCCGAAGGCGCTCGCGGCGACGAAGGAACTGCTCAGCAAGCCTCGTCCGGCGACACCGAGCGAAGGCTTCGAGGCCATGAACAAGCTGTCCGCCGGCTTCTTCGCGAGCGAAGAAGGCCAGGAAGGCATCACGGCCTTCGCGCAGAAGCGCAAACCGAACTGGGTGCCCGAAAGCTGAACCTCAGTCGGGCAGGACGACGGTGAGGCGCCGGGAGTCCGTCCGCTCACCGGACGGCCCCAGCGCCCGCTGCGCGTCGGAAAGCACGCTGCGGACGGCCAAGTACGCCTTCGGATCGCGCTCCTTGAGCAGCGAGGAACCGGTCCAGATCAGCACGTGCTCACCCGGCGCGAGCCAGGACAGGTCGGTGAGGCAGTCGTAGAGCGCGTCGAGGTTCTTCCCGAAGTAGTCGGGGAAGGACAACGCCTCCGCGATCGCGTCGAGTGTCGAAGCCTTGTCGACCGTCTTGCCGCCGTCGATCAGATGCGGACGCGCACCGCGGGCGAACGCCTTGTCCGCCGCTTCCTTCGCCGCGCTCATCGGCTGGTGTCCACTACGACGAAGGACTTGTAGTGGTCCTCGGTGTAGTACAGCTCCTTGCCGGAGCCGGTCACCATCCGCCGCGCTCCGCGATCCGGGCTGCCCGGCGTCTTGACCGTGTACTCCCGGTAGTAGCCGGAACCCTTGGCAGGCAGGACCTTTTCCCGGTTCTGGAAGGTCACGTCGTCGTTGCGCGGATACGGGTACGGCCCGCCCGCCTGGATGAGCTTCCAGGTGTCGGACGCCTGCGGGGGAAGTCCGGTGAGCGGTTTGACCGGAAGACCGGAGTCCGCACCCGCGACCTTGCCCTTCGCCTGGCTCGCGGCGTCTCCCGACGGCGCGGCCGAAGCGGACGAACTCGCCGGGGCGCTCTTCGTGTCGTCACCGCTGATGCCGTCCTTGACGAACCAGCCTGCGAGCACCAGCACGATCAGGCCGATCAGGGCGGCGGTGATCCGCCTACGGTTGAACATGGTGTGCCAGCTTAGGACGGCCGGTCGGAGTCGTTCGCATCGCGGGCCGTACCGAAGAGCCGGGCGACCTTGCCGAAGACCGAATCGAGCACCCAGGCGGCGACCAGGCACAGCGGTACGACGACCGCCATGACCAGCACGAACTGCACGGGAAACGGGGCCTGCGCGAGCCACAACTCGACGCCGTCCCACCAGTCTGCAAGCCCGTTGAACACGAATGTGAGCCTACGCTCGCACCCACTGCCACCGCCCGTCAGGCCATGTAGGTTGCTGACATGTTCGCCGTTTACGCTTCCGAACCCAACGCCGAAAAGCCGCTGGACTCGCTCGTGATCGGCGAGCGACCCGAACCCGAGGCACCCGAAGGCTGGGTGCGGGTCAACGTCAAGGCCGCCAGCCTCAACATGCACGACCTGTGGACGCTGCGCGGCGTCGGCATCAAACCCGAGCAGTTCCCGATGATCCTGGGCTGCGACGGCGCGGGCACCCTCGACGACGGCACCGAGGTCGTCATCCACTCGGTGATCAACGCACCCGGCTGGCAGGGCGACGACACCCTCGACCCGAAACGCACCCTGCTCACCGAGAAGCACCAAGGCACCTTCGCCGAGCAGGTCGTGGTTCCGGCCCGCAACGTCGTGCCGAAGCCGTCGGGCCTGACCTTCGCGGAAGCCGCGACCATGGGCACGGCGTGGCTGACCGCGTACCGGATGCTGTTCGTGAAGTCCGGGCTGCGGCCGGGGCAGACGATGCTCGTCCAGGGCGCCTCCGGCGGCGTCTCGACCGCCCTCGTGCAACTCGGGCGTGCGGCCGGATTCCGGGTTTGGGTGACCGGGCGTAGCGAAGAGAAGCGTGCGCTGGCCGAGAGCCTGGGCGCACATCAGACCTTTGAGTCCGGCGCGCGCCTGCCGGAGCGGGTCGACGCGGTCTTCGAAACCGTCGGGAAGGCGACCTGGTCGCACTCGGTGAAGTCACTCAAACCGGGCGGGATCATCGTTGTTTCGGGGTCGACCAGCGGTCCGGACGCTCACGCGGAGTTGCAACGCGTGTTCTTTCTGCAACTGCGTATCGCGGGTTCGACGATGGGGACCAGGGACGAACTGAACGATCTCCTCGCCTACCTGGAGCTCACCGGGGTGCGCCCGCAGATCGGCGCCGAGTTGCCGTTCGCGGAAGCCGAAACCGGGTTTAAGAACATGCTCGACGGGGAAACTTCCGGCAAGGTGGTCTTCACGCATTGATCGGAGGGGTGAGCGCTCCCCCTCGCGGTGATCAAGCGCGCACACAAGCGCACGTCCGCGCGTTCCTCGCAGGTCAAACAGTCATTTCGGAGTCTTGTCAAGTGTCAAGAACGTTATGACTCAGGGAGCTTTTCACGACCAAAGTTCGACCAAAATCCGACCTCTCGCGGTTAGCCTGGAGAGATGACCGCATCGCAGCGGCCCGAACCGGCGGACCCCGGGGGCCGGACCACCACGGACACCGACCCGATCCGCGTGTCGTTCCGGCGCTACGCCGGCGTTCGCACCAGAGTGCTCGAAGTCGGGCCACAGCCGGTGGAATCGGCCGATCGCGCTCCGCGGCGGGTGCTCGGCAAGCGGGCCGCCGCACGCGCGCACGCCAAGCCGACGGCGCCGCGGCTGGTGCTGCTGCACGGTTATTGCGACAGCGCCGACACCTGGCGCCCGGTTCTGGAGCTGCTCGCGGCCGCCGGTGTTCCGGCGGTCGCGGTCGATTTGCCCGGATTCGGTGACGCTCAGCCACTGCGGCCGGGCTCGATGCTGCCGCAGCTGGACGCGTTCACCGCGGCCGTGATCAAGGAACAGGCCGTCCTCGGCACGGTCGTGCTCGCCGGCAACTCGCTCGGCGGCACGATGAGCCTGCGCGCCGCGGAGAACCACCGGCTCCCGGTCGCGGGCGTGGTCTCGATCGCCGCGCCCGGTTTCGTGGACAGCTGGCTCATCCGCACCGTGGCCCGCTATCCGCTGCCGCTCAGGATGTACTCGGCTCTCCCGCTGCCGGTCCCCGGCTTCCTCGTGCGCGCCGTCGCCGAGCAGGTCGTCCCGCGGCTGCTGTACGCGAACGCGACCGCCGCGGACGCCGAGCAGGTGCGCCGGTTCACCTCGCTGTTCCCGGACTACCGCTCCACCACCACCCGGCTCGAACAGGCCCGGCAACTGGTCGAAGAGCTGGCGGACGCGTACCGGCTCGAAGAGATCCGCGTCCCGCTCCTGGTGGTCGTCTGCGGCAAGGACAAACTGGTCAGCGCCGCCTCCGGACGGCAGCTGCACGCGCTGGTCCCGCACAGCAGGCTGATGGTGCGCGAGGACTGGGGCCACTGCCCGCAGCTGGACGACCCCGTCGAGATCTCGGAACTGCTCACCTACTTCTCCGCCGGCGCGTCGAGGCCGTCGAAGATCGCCGCCCGCGTCGCCGCCGAAGTGAGCGAGGACACCGTCGCCGGATAGGTGCGATGTCCCGACTCCCGCTACGGTGCCTTTCGGACTGTGACCCAGTCCGAAAAGCACGAACTGTTGGGAGACGACGATGTCCGCACCGCGCAGCCTGGGCTCGGGATCCGGGATATTCCGACGCAAACCGATCGAGCAGATCCAAGAACTCAGTGACGGCGGCGGTGGGCTCCAGCGCACGCTGGGCCTGCGCCAGCTGACCGCGATCGGGGTCGGCGGCATCATCGGCGCGGGGATCTTCTCCCTGGCCGGCGCGGTCGCGAACGAGAAGGCCGGCCCTGCCGTGCTCATCTCCTTCCTCATCGCGGGGATCGCCAGCGCCGCCGCCGCGTTCTCCTACGCCGAGTTCGCCGGGCTGATCCCCCGGGCCGGATCCGCGTACACCTACGGGTACACCGTGCTGGGCGAGATCGTCGGCTGGTTCATCGGCTGGGATCTCCTGCTGGAGTACACCGCGATCGTCGCGGTGGTCGCGATCGGCATCTCCGGCTACTTCAACGAGCTACTGGGCTACCTCGACATCAACCTCCCGGTCTGGATGCTGGGCGCCCCCGGCACCGAGAAGGCCGACGTCGCAGCGGGCTCCTACAAGATCAACCTGTTCGCCGTCCTGCTGTGCCTGCTGATCGCCTTCATTCTCAACCAGGGCATGAAGAACGCCGCCCGGTTCGAGACGCTGCTGGTCTACCTGAAGGTCGGCCTGGTCCTGCTGGTGATCGTCGTCGGTGTCTTCCACATCAACACGGACAACTACTCGAACTTCTTCCCGTTCGGCCTCAGCGGCGCGTTCGCCGGAGCCGCGACGGTCTTCTTCGCTGTTTTCGGCTACGACGCCATGTCCACCGCGGCCGAGGAATCGACCGACTCCCAAAAGCACATGCCGAAGGCGATCATCTACTCGCTCGCCATCTCGATGGTGCTCTACGTGCTGGCCTGCCTGGTCCTGACCGGGATGGTCAACTACAAGGACATCGACGGCGAAGCCGCCTTCTCCAGCGCCTTCGCGGGCGTCGGGATGAAGTGGCTCGGCCTGATCATCGCGGTCGGCGCGATCATCGGTATCACCACCGTGCTGTTCACCTTCCTCATGGGCGCGAGCCGCGTCGGCTACTCGATGAGCCGCGACGGCCTGCTGCCGAAGTGGTTCAGCAAGACCCACCCGGTGCGCAAGGTGCCGAGCCGGATGACCTGGGTGCTCGGCATCGCGTCGGCGATCATCGCCGGGCTGCTGCCCATCGGTGAGGCCGCGGAACTGACGAACATCGGCATCCTGCTCGCGTTCGTCGTCGTCTGCGTCGCGGTGATCGTGCTGCGCTACAAGCAGCCGGACCTGCCGCGGACGTTCAAGACCCCGGGCATGCCGGTCGTGCCGATCATCGGCATCGTCTTCTCGATCTGGCTGATCACATTCCTGAACTACCACACCTGGCTGCGGTTCGCGGCCTGGTTCGGCCTCGGCCTGATCATCTACTTCGCCTACAGCCGCCGCCACTCCGCGATGAACGCGAACAACGGCGACGCGAAGCAGGTCAGCGGAGACGACTCAAACGCGTAGCGGCTTCGCGGGCTTCGGTCTGGAGGCGTTCGACGATCGACGCCGCCGGGCCGGAGCCCGCGAGTTCGTAGGTCTGCCCCGCGTAGAGGGACATGATCTCGGGATCGCCTGCCTTGCCCGCCGCCGCGCGGATCGGTTTGGTCAAGTTGTTGACCTGCGGATACGCCGACGGCGCCGTGGCCGAGAAATCCGCGACCGCGCGGTTGACCAGCGACCGGGCGGGACGCCCGCTGAACGCCCTGGTGAACGCCGTCGGCCTGCCCCCGTCCGCGAGCGCCTGCCGATGCGCGGGCTGCGTCCCGGCCTCGTCCGCCCTCAGAAACGCGGTGCCCAACTGCGCCGCGACGGCACCCGCCGCCAGCACCGCCGCGATATCGGCACCGTGCACGAGCCCGCCGGTCGCGACGAGCGGCAGGTCCGTCCGCGCGGAGACCAGGCGGAGCAGGCTGAGTACGCCGTACTGCGCTCCCCCGCCTTCCGCTCCGGGCTCGTCAGCAAAGAGCCCTCGATGCGCCCCGGCTTCGAATCCCTGGACCACGAGCGCGTCCGCGCCGACCGCCACCGCCTGATCGGCTTCGACCGGGCTGGTGACGGTGACCGCCACCTTGCTCCCGTTGGCGTGCAACCGTTCCACGTCTGCGGGCGAGGGTGTGCCGAAGGTGAAGGAAACGACCGGAACCTTCCGCTCCAGGACGACCTCGAGCTTCTCGCCATAGGCGTCGTCATCCCAGCTCGGCTCGCCGGGTTCGACGCCGTGGCGTTCGGCCTCCGCGCGCCAGCGCTCGATATGGCCGCCGAGATCAGCCCCGGCTGCCTCACCCGGAACGAAGAGATTCACGCCGAACGGCTCACCGGTGAGTTCGGCCGTCTTCGCGATCCGGTCCGCGAGGACATCGGCGCTCAGATAGCCCCCGGCCAGGAAACCGAATCCGCCCGCCGCGGTCACCGCGGCGACGAGCTCGGGAGTGGTCGGCCCGCCCGCCATCGGGGCCGCGATCACGGGAAAACGCAGATCTTCGAACACGAATCAGACGATAGTCCCCTCGCGACGACACGGTATGTGACGTTCGAGTCACTCCAAGGATCGCCCAGGGTGGTCTAGACCTTTAACGCAGAAAATGCGACGATCTGAACCGGCCGTGACGCGGGTCACGTTCCCTGTCCCCCTGGAGG
The DNA here is from genome assembly GCF_046549005.1 of Amycolatopsis sp. lyj-108. Taxonomy (NCBI): domain Bacteria; kingdom Bacillati; phylum Actinomycetota; class Actinomycetes; order Pseudonocardiales; family Pseudonocardiaceae; genus Amycolatopsis; species Amycolatopsis sp. lyj-108. The sequence continues at coordinate 130,035 of NZ_JAJPWQ010000012.1, forward strand.
CCCCGGTGAAGACCTTGAGAGCGCGACTGAGCCGCGCCGTCGTCGGGGTGACGCTGCTCGCCGGCGTCACCACCGCAGCCGCCCCCGTCGCCGACGCGGCCACCCCGCCGCTGCAGGCGATCGTCCCGGTCCCGGTCTCGGCCCGAGCGGTCACCGGATCCGACCACGCCCTGACCGCGAACACCAAGATCTACACCCAGGCCGGCTCGGCGCAGGCCAAAGCCGTCGGCGAGTACCTCGCCGGAGTCTTCCGCACCTCCACCGGCTTCCCCCTGCCCGTCTCCGACGCGCCGTCGGGCACACCCACCGACGGCATCTCGCTCCTGCTGTCCGGCGCCGACGCCCGCGTCGGCGACCAGGGCTACCAACTGAACTCGACATCCACTTCGGTCGTCCTCCGCGCGACGACGGCACAAGGCCTCTTCGGCGGCGTACAGACACTGCGGCAGTTGCTGCCCGGCAAGATCGAAAGCTCCACGGTGCAGCAAGGCCCCTGGACGATCCCGGGCGCCGACATCCTGGACTACCCGCGCTTCGGCTACCGCGGCGCGATGCTCGACGTCGCCCGGCACTTCCACCCGGTCGCCACGGTCAAGCGGTACATCGACCAGCTGGCGCAGTACAAGATCAACAATCTGCACCTGCACCTGGCCGACGACCAGGGCTGGCGCATCCAGATCGACAGCTGGCCGCGGCTGGCCACCTACGGCGGCAGCACCCAGGTCGGCGGCGGCGCCGGTGGCTACTACACCAAGGCCCAGTACACGGAGATCGTGAACTACGCGGCTTCGCGGTTCATCACGGTCATCCCGGAGATCGACATGCCCGGGCACACCAACGCCGCCCTGGCGTCGTACGCCGAACTGAACTGCAACAACACCGCTCCCCCGCTGCGCACCGACACCGCCGTGGGCTACAGCTCGCTCTGCATCTCGAAGGAGATCACCTACACCTTCGTCAACGACGTCATCCGGGAGATCGCCGCACTGACCCCCGGGCCGTACTTCCACCTCGGTGGCGACGAAGCCCAGGCCACCAGCGACGCGGACTACCGCACGTTCATGAACCGGGTACTACCGATGGTGGCGGCCGCGGGCAAACAGGTCGTCGGCTGGCACGAGATCGGCAAGGCCACCCTGCCCGCCACGGCGACCCCGCAGTTCTGGGGCACGACGACCTCCAGCACGGAGGTGTCGAACGCCGTCGCCCGCGGCAGCAAGGTGATCCTGTCACCGGCGAACAAGGCGTACCTGGACATGAAGTACAACTCCAGCACGCCGATCGGGCTCTCGTGGGCGGGCTACATCGAGGTCCAGGACGCCTACAACTGGAACCCGGGCGCCTACCTCTCCGGTGTCCCCGAATCCGCCGTCCGCGGCGTCGAATCCCCGCTGTGGACCGAAACCGTGGTGACCCCGGCGAACATCGACTACCTCGCCTTCCCGCGGCTCCCCGCGCACGCCGAACTCGGCTGGTCTCCGTGGTCGACCCACGACTGGAACGCCTTCCAGGTACGCCTCGGCGCACAGGCTCCGCGCTGGCAGGCACAGGGAATCGGCTACTACGCGTCGAGCCAGGTGCCGTGGGAAACGGGATCCGGCAACCCGGGCACCTGTTCGCTCCCGGCGTGGGACCGCGCTTCCGTGTACACCGGCGGGGCCACCGTCTCCCACAACGGCCACAAATGGACGGCACAGTGGTGGACGCAGGGCGAAGAACCCGGCGCGGGCGGCCAATGGGGCGTCTGGCGCGACAACGGAGCCTGCTGAGCCCCTCCGCTCGCCCGCTCGGCCCCGTGTACCGGCCGAGCGGGCTACGGTGGATCCATGGCCGCTGATCTCGAACTCGTCCGCTCTCTTTCCTTGCGCGAAAACGGACTCGCGACCGTCTCGACGGTCCGCGCGGACGGCACCGTGCACTCGTCGGTGGTGAACGCCGGGGTGATCGAAGACCCGGTCACGAAAGCGCCGGGGGTCGGTTTCGTCGCGGTGGGCGGGGCGAAGAAACTCGACCTCTTCCGCCGGGCGGGCCACGCCACGATCACCTTCCGCCGCGGCTGGGAATGGGCGGCGGTCCAGGGCACCGTCCACCTCATCGGCCCGGACGACCCGGACCCGGACTTCGATCCGAGCGGGCTCCCCGGGCTGCTGCGCGAGGTGTTCACCTCGGCGACGGGCACCCACGACGACTGGGACGAGTACGACCGCGTGATGGCCGCCGAACGCCGCGTCGCCGTCTTCGTCACGGCGAACCGCATCAGCGGGAACCGCTGACACGAAAAAGGCCGCCCGGATCGTGATCCGGGCGGCCCTTTCGTCTGCCGTTACTGCTTCTTCTTGCCTGAGTCCTCTGTGGACAGCGCGGCGACGAAGGCTTCCTGCGGGACCTCGACCCGGCCGACGGTCTTCATCCGCTTCTTGCCTTCCTTCTGCTTTTCCAGCAGCTTGCGCTTACGCGAGATGTCACCGCCGTAGCACTTCGCGAGCACGTCCTTGCGGATCGCGCGAATGGTCTCGCGGGCGATGATGCGGGCGCCGATGGCGGCCTGGATCGGCACCTCGAAGTTCTGCCGCGGGATCAGCTCGCGAAGCCGGTTCACCATGCGGTTGCCGTAGTTGTAGGCGTCGTCCTTGTGCACGATCGCGGAGAACGCGTCGACGCCCTCGCCCTGGAGCAGGATGTCCACCTTGACCAGATCCGCCGCCTGCGCGCCGGCCTCTTCGTAGTCCAGCGACGCGTATCCGCGCGTCCGCGACTTCAGCGTGTCGAAGAAGTCGAAGATGATCTCGCCCAGCGGCAGGTTGTACCGCAGTTCGACCCGGTCCTCGGACAGGTAGTCCATGCCGAGCAGCACGCCGCGCTTGTTCTGGCACAGCTCCATGATCGTGCCGATGAACTCCGACGGCGCCAGGATGCTCACCTTGCTGACCGGCTCGAGCACCTTGTCGATCTTGTTCCCGGTCGGCCAGTCCGACGGGTTGGTGACGTGGATCTCCTTGCCGTCGTCCAGCACCACGTCGTAGACCACGTTCGGTGCGGTGGAGATCAGGTCGAGGCCGAACTCGCGCTCCAGCCGATCGCGGGTGATCTCCAGGTGCAGCAGGCCGAGGAATCCGCAGCGGAAGCCGAAGCCGAGCGCCACCGACGTCTCGGGCTCGTAGTCCAGCGCGGCGTCGTTGAGCTGGAGCTTGTCCAAGGCCTCGCGCAGGTCCGGGTAGTCCGAACCGTCCACCGGGTACAGGCCGGAGTAGACCATCGGCTTCGGCTCGCGGTAACCGGCGAGCGGCTCCTTCGCGCCCTGGCGCTCGGAGGTGACGGTGTCACCGACCTTCGACTGCCGGACGTCCTTCACCCCGGTGATGAGATAGCCCACCTCGCCGACGCCCAGCCCCTTGCTGGGCTTGGGCTCCGGCGAGATGATCCCGACCTCGAGGAGTTCGTGGGTGGCGCCGGTCGACATCATCTTGATCCGCTCGCGCGGCGTGATCTTGCCGTCGACGACCCTGATGTAGGTCACGACGCCCCGGTAGGTGTCGTACACCGAGTCGAAGATCATCGCCCGTGCCGGAGCGTCGGCGTCACCCTCCGGCGCGGGCACCTGCTTCACCACCGCGTCGAGCAGGTCGCCGACGCCGACACCGGTCTTGGCCGACACACGCAGCACGTCCGAGGGCTCGCAGCCGATGATGTGCGCGAGCTCGGCGGCGTACTTGTCCGGATCCGCCGACGGCAGGTCGATCTTGTTGAGCACCGGGATGATCTGGAGGTTGTTCTCCAGCGCGAGGTACAGGTTGGCGAGCGTCTGCGCCTCGATCCCCTGCGCGGCGTCGACCAGCAGGACGGCGCCTTCACACGCCTCGAGCGCGCGGGAGACCTCGTAGGTGAAGTCGACGTGGCCCGGCGTGTCGATCATGTGCAGGACGTGGTCCTGCCCGTCGACCTTCCAGGGCAGGCGCACGTTCTGCGCCTTGATGGTGATCCCGCGTTCCCGCTCGATGTCCATTCGATCGAGGTACTGAGCCCGCATGGCCCGTTCCTCGACCACGCCGGTGAGCTGCAGCATCCGGTCGGCCAGGGTCGACTTGCCGTGGTCGATGTGCGCGATGATGCAGAAGTTCCGGATGAGCTCCGGGGGCGTGAAGGTCGTGTCGGCGAACGTCGTCAACGGGTTTCCTCGCGAAGGTCGGGGTGTGCCACCTCTATGGTCCCATGCCGCTCCGGGTGCGAGTGGGGGTCATCCCCGATGCGGCCCGTGGTGAGCTGTGGTGCCCTCGAAGTATGAGTACTTCACTGTCCCAAATGCTCGATCGCACGTTCGGCCATCCCAGGGGACTGCTCGGCCGGTTCGGCGGCCTGGCGATGGCGCACGGCAACGCCGCCACCGAACTTCGCATCGTCGAACTGGCGTCGATCGAGTCCGGCGAAACCGCGCTGGTCGTGGGCCCCGGCCCGGGAGTCGGCCTCCAGGCCGCGGCCGAACGCGCGGACCGTGCGGTCGGCGTCGACCCCTCCCCGGAGATGCTCGCCCGCTCCCGCCGCCGCTGCGGCGACAAGGTCGAGCTACGGCGCGGCTCCGCGGACTCCACCGGTGAGCCCGACGAGAGCGTCGACGTGATCCTGAGCGTCAACAACGTGCAGCTGTGGGAAGACCGGGCGGCCGGTTTCGCCGAGCTGTTCCGCGTGCTGCGGCCCGGCGGCAGGCTGCTGCTGTCTTCGCACGAGAAGTGGCTGCCGGTGTCCCGGCACGAGCTGGCCGACGAAGCGGCCGCCGCCGGCTTCACCGACCTGCAGACCTGGACCTGGGACCCGCCGGGCTTCGGCGCCTCACTCGCCGCTCAGCTGCGCGCGATCAAGCCACGGCCCTAACGCGGGTCGGTGCGCAACGGATGCTCACGCGGCACCTCGACCAGCACGATCCTGGTGCCGTCCGGGTCGGCGATCCACGCTTCGTCCAGGCCCCAGGGTTCACGACGCGCCCCGCGGACCGGTTCCAAACCCTTCGCCGCGAGCTCCGCGAGCGCCGCGGGCAGATCCCGGACCTGGAGCCACAAGGCGACGTCAGGGGTCGGGCCGGTCTTCCCGGTACCGACGATCTCGATCGACCCGTTCCCGGCGAAGAACACCGTCCCGCCGGGGAACTCCTTGTCGATCGCCAAGCCCAGGGTGTCCCGATAGAACGCCGTCGACACCTCGAGGTCCTTCGGGTGGATCAGCACCCTGCTGCTCAGCACGTCCATGACCCCATCCCTACCGGATGGGTTCAGGCCATCGCAATCGCGGTGATCCCCGCCAGCACCACCACCGACCCGGCCAGCCTGCGGACGGCGTTCGCCTCCCCCAGGACCAACCAGGCGGCGACGCCGCCCAGGACGATGCTCAGCTCCCGCGCGGGTGCGACGAGGCTCACCGGGGCCATCTGGAGGGCGTAGAGGACCAGCAGGTAGGCGACCGGTGAGAGCAGGCCGACGATGAGGATTTCGCGCTTGTGCTCGCGCCACAGCCAAGCGACCTCCTCGCGGTCCTTCAGCGCGTACGGCGCCATGAGCAGGCTCTGCACGATCGCACCGGTTCCGAAATAGATGATCGGCGGGACACCGAGTCCGGTGACCGAATGCGCGTCCCACAGTGTGTAGGCGGCGATCGTGACCCCGGTCAGCAGTCCGTAGGCCACGCCTTTGCGGCGGGCGACGCGATCGGCGGCGTCGGCGTGCGCCGGTGCGCGCCCGGTGCCGATGACCAGCACCCCGGCGATCACGAGGAACGCGCCGATCAGTCCGAGCACCCCTGGCCGCTCACCGAGCAGCACGACGGCCGCGAGCACCGAGAGCAGCGGCCCGGTACCGCGGGCCACGGGATAGACGACGGACAGATCGCCGACGGCGTAACCCCGTTGGAGGACGATCCCGTAGGTGACGTGGAACACCGCCGTGACCACGGCGGCGAACAGCCAGGTCCACTGTGGACGTTGCGGCTCCACCGCCAGTGAGACCGCCATGACGGGCACGAGAAGGATCGCGGAGAAACTGTAGTAAGCCCAGACGAACCGGGCTCCGCCACGGCGGATCCGCTTGGCTGCCAGATTCCAGCCCGCGTGGATGACTGCGGCGATGACGACCAAGGACAGAGCGGTGGCGTTCACGGCGGACCTTCCCGTTTTCCGCGCATGCGGAAAACACCGGTCCTCCAGGCTTTTGTCCCGTCAGATGAACGGCGGCGCTTCCGGCCCCGCCGATGGTGCCGCTCGGACCTGTCCCCTCTGCCCTGATTGTGTGTTTCGCTGAACGGGCAGGCGGCGGAACCCTAGGCACTACGATCTTCACCGTACCGCAATCACCCCTCCCCAGGCGGCCGTGAGCGGCCCCGGAGCGGCTGTTAAGCTTGCCTCTCACCGTCGTGTGGCATTCCGTCATGGAGGAAACCCGCGCCGCTCTCACGAGCATGCAGGGCCGGTCACAGCGCGGCGGCGAAAACCACCGAGAGATTCAAGAGGAGCGCCCCCGTGGCCAACATCAAGTCGCAGATCAAGCGCATCACCACCAACGAGAAGGCGCGTCAGCGCAACCAGGCGATCCGGTCCTCGGTGAAGACCGCGATCCGCAAGTTCCGCGAGGCCGCCGACGCCGGCGACAAGGCCAAGGCCCTGGAGCTGCAGAAGGACGCGGCCAAGAAGCTGGACAAGGCTGTGACCAAGGGCGTTCTCCACGCCAACCAGGCCGCCAACAAGAAGTCCGCGCTCGCGAAGCGCGCGAACTCTCTCTGATCGGCTTTCGAAGGGCCCCTGCGACTCGCGTCGCTGGGGCCCTTCGCCATGTTCAGCGGCTTGTACCGTGGGCGTCGACGACCTCGAGCACGGCGCGTTCCAACGCGTACTCCGGGTTGGCCGCGACCCCCTTGACCTCGGCGTTGAGCCGGGCGACCACCCGCATCGCGGTGGCGAGACCGTCCTGACCCCAGCCACGGGCCTGCCCCTGCGCCTTGCGCACCTTCCACGGCGGCATCCCCAGCTCGCCCGCCATCTGGTTCGGGTTCCCGCGACCGGCGCCGGACACCCGCGCGATCGTGCGGACCGCGTCGGCGAGAGCGTCGGCGACCAGCACGTGCGGCACGCCCAGTTGCATCGCCCAGCGCAGCGATTCGAGCGCCGCGGCCTTGTCGCCGGCGACGGCCTTTTCGGCGACGGCGAATCCGTTCACGTCCGCGCGGCCCCGGTGGTAGCGGCGGACCGCCTGCTCGTCGACCGTTCCGCCCGCGTCCGCGACGAGCTGGGTCGCGGCCGACGACAACTCACGCAGATCCGAGCCGACCGTGTCGATCAGCGCGAGCACGGCCGCACCGTCGATCTTCCCGCCGACCCTGCGGACCTCGTTGCGGACAAAGGACTCCCGCTCAGCGGCCTTGGTCAGCTTCGGGCATTCGACGACCTCCGCCCCAGCCTTCTTCAAGGCGGCGGGGAGCGCCTTCGCGGCCTTGCTCCGACCGCCTCCGCTGTGCACGACGACGAGCACGATGCCGTCGGCGGGCGCCTTGACGTAGGCCATCACCCCGTCGGCGAGCTCCTGCGAAATGTCCTGCGCCGATTCGAGGACGATCACTCTTCCTTCGGCGAACAGCGAAGGGCTGACCATCTCCGCGAGCGCCGGGACTGTGAGGTCCGACACCCGGATCCGGGAGAGATCCGCCGTCGGATCGGCGGCTTTGGCCGCATCCGAAGCGCCGCGGATCGCGCGTTCGATCAGCAGCTCTTCCTCACCGAGAACCAGGACCAGCGGCGATGGGGCGGAAGCTTGCGTCGTCACGGTGACGATCCTGCCACTCGTCCTCTCGTGTGCTTTGTCCGGTGATGTGTTCCGGGCACGGTGGCCCCACCTGAGGCTCATGTCGTACGGTGTTGGCGAGGCGACGCGATGACACGCGTGCCGACAATCGAATACCGCTCATCCAGAGGGGCAGAGGGAACGGCCCGACGAAGCCCCGGCAACCGGCGTCAGCCTGTCATTCCGCGATCGCGGGATAGCTGACGAACACGGTGCCAATTCCGGCCCGCCACGGCGGGGCAGATGAGGAAAGGACCTCGCGATGACCGCAACCCTCGGCACGACCTCCACCACCAAGACCCCGGATCTCGGACCGGCCGTCGAACTGGTGTCGAAGGAAGAGGGACACCGGCAGCCGCTCGCCCCCGAATTCGTTTCCGCCGAGGACTTCTCGCCGCTCGAAGTCGCCTACGACTTCGGCCGCGTGCGCCGCGAGGACATCGAAGCCGGACCGAAGAACATCTGGCGCTACAAGAAACTCCTTCCCGTTCCGTCGAACGTCGAAGAAATCCCCAACACCGAACCCGGCGCCACCCGGCTCATCCAGGCCGACAGGCTCGCGAAAGCCTTGGGTGTCAAGAAGGTCTGGGTCAAGGACGACACCGGCAACCCGACGCACTCGTTCAAGGACCGCGTGGTCGCCGTCGCGCTGGCCGCCGCCCGCGAATTCGGCTTCGACGTGCTCGCCTGTCCGTCGACCGGCAACCTGGCCAACGCTGTCGCCGCCGCGGCGGCCCGCGCCGGCTGGCGGTCGGTCGTGCTGATCCCGAAGACCCTCGAGCGCGCGAAGATCCTCACCACCGCCGTGTACGACGGCGACCTGATCGCGGTCGACGGCAACTACGACGACGTGAACCGGCTCGCCACCCAGCTCGCCGCCGAGCAGGAGAGCTGGGCGTTCGTCAACGTGAACGTCCGGCCCTACTACTCCGAAGGCTCCAAGACGCTGGCCTTCGAGGTCGCCGAACAGCTCGGCTGGCGGCTCCCCTCCCAGATCGTGGTGCCGATCGCCTCCGGTTCCCAGCTCACCAAGGTGGACAAGGGTTTCCGCGAGTTCGGGCAGCTCGGCCTCGTCGACGAGACGCCGTACAAGGTGTTCGGCGCGCAGGCCACCGGCTGCTCCCCCGTCTCGGCGGCCTTCCGCGCGGGCCACGACGTCGTCCAGCCGGTCAAGCCGGACACGATCGCCCGGTCGCTCGCGATCGGTAACCCGGCCGACGGCCCCTACGTCCTCGACGTGGTCAACCGCACCGGCGGCGCGATCGAAGACGTCACCGACGAAGAGGTCGTCGAGGGCATCCGGCTGCTCGCCCGCACCGAGGGCGTCTTCACCGAGACCGCCGGTGGGGTCACCGTCGCGACGGCCAAGAAGCTCATCGAGACCGGCAAGCTCAACCCGGACGAGGAGATCGTCCTGCTGATCACCGGTGACGGCCTCAAGACCCTCGACGCCGTTGAGGGCAAGATCGGCCCGAAGGCCACCGTCAGCGCCTCGGCCGACGCGGTCCGCGAAGCACTCGGCATCTGAGTCCCCCGCCCGGCCCGCCTCAAGAACGAGGCGGGCCGCGGGGCTCACCCCGGCGCAGCAAGGCAAGTCCTCGCGCGTCGGCGACGACCGCGGTGTCGCCGTCCGTATCCGTTCTGGCGATCGACGCGCCGACCGCGGCCAGATTGTCCAAAGTGGACTTGTTCGGATGGCCGTAGGTGTTTCCGGCTCCGACGCTCACCAACGCCACCCTCGGTGCGACGGCGTTGAGGAAATCCGGTGCCGTGTAACGGCTTCCGTGATGCGGGACCTTCAGGATCTCGGCTTGCAGATCGGCACCCTCGGCCATCAGGTCGGTCTGCGCGGCGAGTTCGACGTCGCCCGTCAGCAGTAGCCTGCCCGCCGGGGTCCCGGCGCGCAGGACGACCGAACCGTTGTTGATCACCGTGCCGTCCTGTTCGAGGACCGATCGCCGGGTGACATACCGCGGCCCCAGTACGTCCAGCGACAGGCCCGGCCAGTCCAGCCGCTGCCCGATCCCCAGCTCCAGCAAGGGAATCCCGCGGCGCGCGGTCTCGTCCGCGACCTGCTGCCACGCCCAGGCGGGAGCCCGGCCCGGGCCGACGGCGACCGCACCGACCGACCGGCCCTCGAAGACGGATTCGAGGCCGCCGATGTGGTCGGCGTGCAGATGACTCAGCACGATCAACGGAACGCGATCCACGCCCAGCCTGCTCAGGCATTCGTCGACCGGCCCCGGTTCCGGCCCGGTGTCGACCAGGACCGCTCTGCCCGGCTCGCCCGTGGCGAGGGCCACGGCATCTCCTTGTCCGACGTCGCAGGCGACGGCACTCCACGACGCCGGTGGCCACGCCGGTGCCAGCACCCGCACGGGCACGAAGACGAGCAGACCGGCGGCCAGCACGACCGCCAGCAAGATCCTGGCGTGACGCAGCCGGACGACGACGAGCACCACGACGAGCAGACCGGCCGCCAACAGTCCACCCCACCAGCCATCCGGCCAGTCCACGACCGCACCCGGCGCCCGGGCGCCGTGGCGGGCCACGGTGATGAGCCAGCTCGCCTCGGGTTCGGTCAGGCGGACCAACAGCCTGCCCGCCGACGGCCACCACGGTCCGACGACGGTGGCGAGCACGCCGAACACGGTGGCCGGGGCGACCACCGGCGCGGCGAGCACGTTGGTCACCACCGAGACGAGACTGACCGATCCCGCCATGCCCGCGATGACCGGCGTCGTCACCACGAACGCGGCAAGCGGGATGGTCAGCCCCTCGGCGTAGCCCGCCGGAACTCCGCGTCCGACCAGCCACTCGGCCCACCTCGGTGCCAGCAGGACGAGCCCGGCCGTTGCCAGCACCGAAAGCGCGAACCCGAAGTCCGCGGCCATGGCCGGATCGGCCACGACGAGCCCGGCGACCGCGAACGCCAGCGCGGGAAGCGCCGAACCCCTGCGCCCCAAGGCCAGCGCCAGCAGCCCGACCGCCCCCATCACCCCGGCGCGGAGCACGCTGGGCGCGGGCCCGGCGAGGACCACGAACCCGGCGAGCCCCGCGGCGGCCGCGGCGGCGGACGTCCGCGGCCCGACCCGGAGCACCCTCAGCAGGAGAAGGATCGAGCCGCAGACGATCGCCACGTTCCCACCGCTCACGGCCATCAGGTGGGACATGCCGGAGTCCGTGAACTCGCGTTCGACCCTCGGGGACAGTGTGCTCGTGTCCCCCACGACCAGTCCTGGCACCAGACCGGCCTGCTCCTCCGGGAGGACGGCGCACAGCTCCCGGAGCCCGGTGCGCAGCGATTCCGCGGCTCGCTGCCACCAGGGCGCCGGTCCGAGGGCCGACGGCGGACCTCGCACCGAGAGGACCGCGACCGTGAGCTCGGCCCCCTTCGCCGGTGCGAGCCGCCCGGAGGCGGTGACCTGCTGCCCGGGCAGCAGGTCCGTCCACCCCTCGGCGGGAGCGAGCAGGAGGATCCGGCCGGCCGAATCCACCGCCCGCTCACCCGTCACCACGGTGTCCACCGTCGCGGCGATGACCACCAGGCGGGTGCCTGCCCGGCGATCGGCGTATCCGGCACCGCGGACCGGACGTGGCCGCTCGGTGACCACCACCCTCGTGGTGACTTCGCTCCCCCGTGCGGCGGCGGCACGGAGGTCGTCGTGCTCGGCGGCCCGGATCCGCAGCGCCACCGGACCGGCGGTGAGCACGCCGAGGACCGCGAGCGCGCCGAGGCCAACCACCCACCGGGACGCCGTCCGGTGGGCACGGACACCGGCGGTGATCGCGAGCACCACGGCGGCCACACCGCAGAGCATCGTGATCCACCAGCCGCCCAGCAGCCCGGAAAGAGTGCCGAGCCAGGCCGTCGCCGCGGCCGGTACCAGCCGCAGGTCCTGCCCTCGCCACGACGCGGTGTCCACTTCGGACGGATCGGCGGACGGGTTCATCCGACGGACACCAATTCCCGGACCTTCTTGAATTTAGATTCGCCGATCCCTTCTACTTCACGGAGTTGCTCGACACTGGTGAACCCGCCATGCCCGGACCGCCAGTCGACGATGCGTTTCGCCATCACCTCGCCGACCCCGGGCAGGGTGTCGAGTTGCTCGGCCGTGGCCGTGTTCAGGTCGAGCTTCCCCACCGGTGCCGCCGTTCCGGCCGCGGCCGGAGCGGCGACGCCGACGGCCACCTGCTCGCCATCGGTGAGCCGCCTGGCCAGGTTCACCCCGGTCAGATCCGTTCCGGGCTGTGGCCCACCGGCCGCCGTGAGGGCATCGGCGACCCGTGCGCCCGGAGGGATCGTGACCAGGCCGGGTTTGAGCACCCGGCCGACGACGCTGACCACCAGAGGCGCCTTGGCCGCCGCGGCGGGGGCGTCTCCGGCGGCCTTCGCCGACGGCAGGGGCGGCGCGGTCTCCGCCCCTGGCCGGTGTCCGAACAAGGCGATCGCGCCGGTCACGATCACGGCCACCGCGATCAGCACGGCCACCACGGCGAACCACCGCCTGCTCACCGGGATCCCGTCCGCCGTGAACCGGGCGGGCACCCAGCGGCGGGCGAGCCTGCCCACGGGCGGGCCCTGGCTGGGCGACGACAGCTGCGCGGTCAGCCACGCCAGCCTGGCGTTGACGGAGGGACCCGGTGGACGGGCGGTTTGGTCGAACACGTGAACGACGCTACGGAGCGGGGATGGCGGGCGGCAGTGGCAAATCCCGGGGCTGTGGACAAGTGGGGTGTTGTGGACAACTCGGCCCCTGCCGAGGCCGGATCACCGGTTTCCGTCGGTGCCGTATGGGAAGCTGGCGGATTGCCCTAACCCGCGCGCTGGATCACGACACCGAGCACACCGGGGCCGGTGTGGGCCCCGATGACCGCGCCGATCTCCGAAACCACGCACCCCTCCGGGCAGCTGATGGACTCCTCCAGCCGGTTGGCCAATTCGACGGCGCGTTCCGGGGAAGCCAGGTGATGGACGGCGATGTCGGCGAGCCCGCCTTCGGCCGCCTTCACGGCGAGCTCGACCAGGCGAGCCACGGCGCGATTCATCGTCCGCACCTTCTCCAGCGGCTGGATCCTGCCTTCGGACATGTGGAGCACCGGTTTCACCGCGAGCGCGGTGCCGAGCAGGGCGGCGGCCGGGCCGATCCGCCCGCCGCGGCGCAGGTATTCGAGGGTCTCGACGGCGAACAGGGTTTCCGAGCGGCTCACCGCGTCGACCGCCGCGGCCTCCACTTCGGCCGGATCCGCCCCGTCCGCGGCGGCGCTCGCCGCTCGCAAGGCGGCGAAGCCGAGCCCCATCGCGGTGCTGCGTGAATCGACCACCCGCACCTTGTCCGGCCCGACCTCCTGGGCGGCAAGCACCGCCGCCTCCCAGGTCCCGGACAACTCCCGGGACAGATGGACCGACACGACTGCGTCCGCGCCCTCGGCAAGCGCCGCCCGGAACTCCTTGACGAACTCGGCGGGCGTTGGTCGGGACGTCGTCACCAGACTGCGTTTGCCAAGCGCCTCGGCCAGGGCCGCGGGGCCCATTTCGACGCCGTCGAGGAAGACGACACCGTCCACGAGGACGTGCAGCGGGACCACCCGGATCCCGTTCCGTTCGGCGAAGCCTTCCGGCAGGTGGGCGGTGGAATCCGTGACTACGGCGACCGACACGGCAGCCAGCCTACGTTGCCGAGGGGCGGAGCACCGGGGCCATCAGGCGGGCCATTTCCGCGCCGACGGCGGCATGTCCTTCCCAGCCCCAGTGCATGCCGTCCGGATTGCCCCGGCCGCTCAGCACGTGTTCGCCGACGACGGCTTCGAGATCCAGCAGCGGGACATCCGCGCGACGGCCCCAGTCGGCGAGGGCGGCGGCGGCGCCGGCGCGGGCGGTGTGGACGCGGCCGTACGAGTCGGATCGATGCACGGAGGGCAGCATGCCGAAGATCGGCAGTTCCGGTCGCAGCGCGCGCAGGGCTCCGACAGCGGTGTCGAGATACTGGACGGTGAGCTTCGACGGCAAGACCACCGGACGGCCTCGGAGGGCGATCGCGAGCCGGGGCTGAGCGGCCAGGTACGCCTTCCGCACCACGCGTCGCAGCGGGTCGGGCCGCAGATAGCGGAGACCGGTGCGCAGGTAGGTGGGCAGCGGCGAGGGCAGGGTGTCCATGCTCCCGATGGCCAGCACGACGGCGTCGACGTGATGGAGATCGGCCCAGACACGCGGGTCACCGATCAACGACCACCAGGCGTCACGGGCATTCCAGCCGAACCCGGCGACGAGGTCCGCGGCGCCACCGAGCGCTTCGGCGGCGATGTTGGGCCACAGACGCGCGTCGTCGGCGGCGTGCGGACCGTCCGGGCCGTGGAAGCTGAGGGAATCGCCGAACACCAGCAGGTGCGGGGCCATGGGTCAGCCGGTGATGCCCGCGTTGTAGGCGGCCAGCCGCCAGTTGCCGTCGCGCCGGGTCAGCTCGACCCAGTGACAGTTCGCGATGCCGCCCAGCGTCGGCCAGGAGGTGACCGGGAGACCGAGCAGTTTCGCGGTCAGCGCGATGATCAGACCACCGTGCGTGGCGAGCAGCACGGCGTCGCCGGCGTCGGAATTGGGCTGGTCCAGGTCCGCGACGACCTCCATCGCGCGTTCGGCGACGTCCACTCGCGACTCGCCCCCGGGCGGGGCCCACGTCGCGTCGACGCGCCAGCGTGCGCGTTCACCCGGGTACGACTCGTCGACCTGCTGGCCGGTGAAGCCCTGCCATTCACCCAGATGGGTTTCCCGAAGACGCTTGTCGATCCGCAGCGGGACGCCGATGGCCTCCGTGAGCACGGTGGCCGTGTCGGTCGCGCGGCGCAGATCCGAGGCGATCACCAGATCCGGCGAGAACCGGGCGAGCGCGGGCACGGCGAACCTGGCCTGGTTCCAGCCGACCGGCGTCAACGCGGAGTCCAGATGCCCCTGCATCCGGCCCGCCGCGTTGTAATCGGTCTCGCCGTGGCGCCAGAGCACCAGCCGCCGCGGGCTCATGGGGCGCCTTGCGCGTCGGCGGGGTCCTCCTCGGCTGGGTCCTGATGATCCGGCACTGCCAGACCGGCGACCTCGATCCGCGGGCAGTCCTTCCAGAGCCGCTCCAGGCCGTAGAAGGAGCGTTCCTCCTGGTGCTGGACGTGGATGACGACGTCGACGTAGTCCAGCAGGACCCAACGGCCCTCGCGGGCGCCTTCACGGCGGACGGGCTTGTGCCCGCCGAGCCGCAGCTGCTCCTCGACGTTGTCGACGATGGCGCCGACCTGGCGTTCGTTGGGCGCGGACGCGATGACGAAGGCGTCGGTGATCACCAGCTGGTCGGACACGTCCAGCACGACCACGTCGCTCGCCTTCTTGTCCGCCGCCGCATGGGCGGCCGCTACGGCCAGCTCTCGTGCCTCGGACGTGGCTGTCACAGTTCTCCTCAAACAGATGGCTTTACTCGCGGGTGCGCCCGACGAGGGTACCCGGTGGGGAACCCAGGTCTTTCCGATAGAGGTCCTTTTTGGCGATGTAGCGCACCACACCGTCGGGGACGAGGTACCAGACGGGCTCCCCGGCCTCGACCCGCTCGCGGCACGCGGTGGACGAGATCGCCATCGCGGTCACCTCGACGAGGCTCACCTTTCCGCTCGGCAGATGCTGCGAATTGAGCCGGTAGCCGGGCCTGGTGACGCCGATGAAATGCGCCAGGTCGAACAGCTCGTCGGCGTTGCGCCAGGTGAGGATCTGTTCGAGCGCGTCCGCGCCGGTGATGAAGAACAGCTGGTCGTCGGGATACTCCGCGCGCAGGTCGCGCAGGGTGTCGACGGTGTAGGTCTGCCCGACGCGGTCGATGTCGACGCGGCTGACCGAGAACACGGGGTTGGACGCCGTCGCGATCACGGTCATCAGGTAGCGGTCCTCGGCCCGGGTGACCACTCTGTCGGACTTCTGCCACGGTTGACCGGTGGGCACGAAGATGACCTCGTCGAGCGCGAACCGGGACTGGACTTCGCTGGCCGCGACGAGGTGCCCGTGGTGAATGGGGTCGAACGTGCCGCCCATGACCCCGATCCTGCGTGGTGACATGGCTCGTGAGCCTATACAGCGCGCACGGCTTCACGCGCGGGTCGCCGGACCCACCGACCGGTGGTGATCTAGGTCACATTACAGTCCGTTCCATGGATGAACGGTCCGTTCACGACATGCCGATCGCGACTTCGTCGGTGGCATGGGGTAGAGGTGGGGACGTGGACACATCGACTCTCCGGGACCGCGCCGAGACCCTCCTCCAGTCGTTGGCGGGCGACGGCGCCCGCCTGCGTGACGACCAGTGGACGGCCATCGAAGCGCTGGTCGCGCACAGCCGTCGCGCGCTCGTCGTGCAGCGCACCGGCTGGGGGAAGTCCGCGGTGTACTTCCTGGCCACCGCGTTGCTGCGGGAACGCGGCAACGGCCCGACCGTGATCATCTCGCCGCTGCTCGCGCTGATGCGCAACCAGATCTCCGCGGCGGCGAGAGCCGGTATCCGCGCGGTGACGATGAACTCCGCGAACCCTCAGGAGTGGGATCAGGTCCAGGCCGCGATCGCGGCGGGCGAGGTCGACGTCCTCCTCGTCAGCCCGGAACGGCTCAACAACCCGGACTTCCGCGACACCGTTCTGCCGAAGCTGACCGCGACGGCCGGCCTCCTCGTGGTCGACGAGGCGCACTGCATCTCGGACTGGGGCCACGACTTCCGGCCGGACTACCGGCGGCTGCGGACACTGCTGAAGGATCTGCCCGACGGCGTCCCGGTGCTCGCCACCACCGCGACCGCGAACGACCGCGTGGCGACCGACGTCGCAGAGCAGCTCGGCATCGGCAACGGGGGCGACACCCTCGTCCTGCGCGGCAGCCTGGACCGCGAAAGCCTGCATCTGTCGGTGGCCAAGCTGCCGACGTCGCAGGCCCGGCTCGCCTGGCTGGCCGAACACCTGGCGGAACTGCCGGGATCCGGGATCATCTACACGCTCACCGTCGCGGCCGCGCACGATGTGGCTGGCCTGCTGACCGAGCGCGGCTATCCGGTCGCCGCCTACACCGGGAAGACCGACCCGGCGGACCGGCAAGCGGCCGAAGACGATCTGCTGAACAACAACGTCAAGGCACTGGTGGCCACTTCGGCGCTGGGCATGGGTTTCGACAAGCCGGACCTGGGCTTCGTCGTCCATCTCGGCGCACCGTCCTCCCCCATCGCGTACTACCAGCAGGTCGGCCGTGCCGGTCGTGGCGTCGATCGCGCCGAAGTGATCCTGCTGCCGGGCCACGAGGACAAGGACATCTGGGCGTACTTCGGTTCGCTGGCGTTCCCGGACGAACTTCGGGTGACCCAGGTGCTCAACGCGCTGGCGTACGCGGACCGTCCACTGTCGACACCGGCGCTCGAACCGTTCGTCGAGCTCTCCCGCTCCCGGCTGGAGATGGTCCTGAAGGTGCTCGACGTCGACGGCGCCGTGCGCCGGGTCAAGGGCGGCTGGGAAGGCACCGGCGAAGAGTGGCGCTACGACAAGGAACGCTATGCGCGGGTGAGCGCGGCGCGGACCAACGAACAGAACGCCATGCTGGCGTACCTGGAGACCACCGGCTGCCGGATGGAATTCCTGCGCAAGCAGCTCGACGATCCCGAAGCCACTCCCTGCGGACGTTGTGACAACTGCACCGGAAAGCATTGGGACACCACTATTTCCGACGACGTCGTCGACGCCACCCGGCAACGGCTCCGCCGTCCGGGGGTCGAGGTCGCGCCGCGGAAGATGTGGCCGACCGGGATGGCCGGGCTGGACGTCCCGCTTTCCGGACGGCTGCCGGCAGGCGAGCAGGCCGAGACCGGCCAGGTCGTCGGCCGGGTCACCGACGTCGGCTGGGGCACACGGCTGCGCGAACTCGTCGGCCCGGCCGCGGCGGACGCCGAACTCCCCGATCCGGTGTTCCAGGCCTGTATCGAGGTACTCAAGGGCTGGCAGTGGACGGAACGTCCGGTCGCGGTGGTGGAGGTGCCCTCCGCCACGCGGCCCCAGCTGGTGCACGGTCTCGCGATGAAGCTGGCCTCGATCGGACGGCTGGACTATCTGGGCGCCATCGCCTCGGCGGGGCCGCCTCCGCGGCAGGCGAACAGCGCGCAACGGCTGGCCGACCTGTGGAAACGCCTCAGCCTTCCCGACGAACTCGCCGCCGAGGTCGCCGCGGCCGAGGGCCCGATCCTGCTGGTCGACGACCTCATCGACACCGGGTGGACGATGACGTTGTCCGCGCGTCTGCTCCGCCAGGCCGGAGCCCGTGCGGTGCTGCCGTTCGCCCTCGCCAGCACTTCGTGACCGAGGAGCCCGATCCCGGCATTCGACAGGTTCTTTCCCGCGCGGGAACTTTCTGGCAAGGTTCCGTCCACGCGCGAGTACGGAGGTGCCGATGGCGGATGCGACGACGGAGCGGCTAGAGCATCGGCTGCCGGTGAAGAAACTGTTCGCCGCCAGTGTCGGGAACGCGCTGGAATGGTTCGACTGGACCATCTACGCGACCTTCAGCATCTACTTCGCCAGCGAGTTCTTCCCCAAGGGCAACGAAGCCCTCGCGTTGATCAACACCTTCGCCACGTACGCGCTGGCGTTCTTCTTCCGGCCGCTCGGCGGGATGTTGCTCGGCCGCTTCGCCGATGTCAGAGGCCGGAAGCCCGCGATGATCCTGACCATCGTGCTGATGGCGGGCGGTTCGGTGGCGATCGGCCTGCTGCCGACGTTCGACCAGGTCGGCTGGCTGGCCCCGATCCTGTTGCTGCTGGCGAGGGTGGCGCAGGGATTGTCGCTCGGCGGCGAGGTCTCCAATGCTTCGGCGTACCTGGGTGAGATCGCCCCGCCCACCCGACGCGGGCGGTACTCCGCCTTCTTCTACATCTCGACCGGTTCCGCCGTCCTGCTCGCCTCGATCCTCGGGTTCGTACTCGCGCGGACGATGTCCAAGGCGGATCTGACCGCGTACGGCTGGCGGATCCCGTTCCTGCTCGGCGGTGTTCTCGGCATCATCGGCCTGTGGCTCCGGCGTAGTCTCGCCGAGACCGAGATCTTCGAGGCGAAGAAGTCGACGGCGCGCCGGGTCGAACGGCCCCTGCGCACCACTCTTCGCGAGCACCCTCGGGCCGTCGTGCAGCTCGTCGGTTTCTCGATGCTCTCGACCCTTTGCTACTACACGTTCTTCAGCGCCCTGACCTCGTTCGCGGTCAAGACCCGCAAGGCCGACGACGTCGACGTGTTCCTCGCTTTGTCGATCGCGACGGCGTTGTTCGTCGCGCTTCAATACCCGATGGGCGCGTTGTCGGACCGCTTCGGCCGGAAACCACAGCTGCTCTTCTGGTCGGCGGCGACCGCGATCCTCATCGTCCCACTGTCCACTTTGGTCCGGCCGGGGCTGCCGGGGCTGTTGGTCGTGTTCTGCGTCGGGCTCTGCCTGTACACGGCGATGACGTCCATCGCGCCCGCGATCATGAGCGAACTGTTCCCCACCGAACTACGCGGGCTGGGCATCGGCGCCTGGTACAACCTGACCGTCGCGCTGTTCGGCGGCACCGCTCCCCTGGTGCTCACCGCGCTGTCCGACGCCGGGTTGTCGACGTTGTTCTTCTGGTACGTGGCCGTCGGAGCGGCGATCGCGTTCTTCGTCATCCGGACCCTGCCGGAGACCAAGGGCAGCGACCTGCGCTGAAAACTCCGTCGCAGACAACGTGACGAGGTGGCTACCCTCGCGCTCCTATGACGAGCGCGAAGGAGGGCACCGTGTTGTTCGGCGATGTGAGCGAGGAATTGGCGCGACGCGTGGTGGAAGCCCTCCGTCACGTCACCGATATCGAGCCACCGTCCGCACTGGTGCGGGTCTCCTCGCAGAGCGGGGTCGACTATCAGTGCGATCTGGCGATGAGTCTGGGCAAACGGCTCGGCAAGCCGCCGAGGGAGATCGCCGCCGACATCGCGGCACGGCTCGACGTCGCCGATATCGCCGAGCCGCCGGAGGTCGCGGGGCCGGGCTTTCTCAACTTCACGCTGCGCTCGTCCTGGCTGGCAGAGCGGACGACTGCGCTCAACGGTGACCAACGGCTGGGCGTCGCGGTGACGCCGCGACCGCGGCGGATCGCCATCGACTACAGCAGCCCGAACGTGGCGAAGGAAATGCACGCCGGGCATCTGCGGTCGAGCGTCATCGGTGACGCCATCACGCGGCTGTCGCGGTTCGCCGGGCACGAAGTGATCCCGCACAACCATCTCGGCGATTGGGGCACTCCGTTCGGCATGCTGATCGAGCACCTGCTCGACGAACGTCCGTCAGGTCCTTACACGATCGGAGATCTCAACGGCTTCTATCGGGCCGCCCGGTCGAAGTTCGAAACCGACGAGGACTTCGCGACCCGGTCACGGGAACGTGTGGTGCTGCTTCAAGGCGGCGACGACGAGACCTTGTCGCTGTGGCGGCGTCTGGTCGACGAGTCGACCCGGCATTTCAGCCAGGTCTACGAACTCCTCGGGATCGGCCTGTCGAGCGAGGACATCTACGGCGAGAGCTTCTACGACCCGTTTCTCGCCGCGGTCGTGGACGATCTGACCACCGCCGGGTTGACCGAGATCAGCGATGGCGCCGTCTGCGTCTTTCCCGACGGTTTCCGCAACCGGGAAGGCGAGCCGCTGCCGCTCATCGTGCGGAAGCGGGACGGCGGTTACGGCTATGCCGCCACCGACCTCGCGACCCTGCGCTACTGGACGGAACAACGCGGTGTCACCGATCTGCTCTACGTCGTCGGAACGCCGCAAGCACAGCACTTCGCGATGGTGTTCGCCGTCTGCCGGGCCGCCGGCTGGCTCCGTGAGGAACATCGGGCCGAGCACATCGGGTTCGGCTCGGTGCTTGGCGAGGACGGCCGTGCCATGAAGACCCGCGCGGGTGAATCGGTCCGTCTTTTCGATCTGCTCACCGAGGCGGTTTCCCATGCCGCCGAGGTGATCGAGGGCCGAGGCGACCTCTCCCCCGAGGTCCGGGAAGAGGTCGCCAGGGCGGTCGGGATCGGCGCGCTCAAGTACGCGGATCTTTCCGGCGATCGCGAGCGTGACTACGTCTTCTCCTGGGAACGCATGCTCTCCAAGAACGGGAACACGTCGGTCTACCTGCAGTACGCCAATGCACGGATCCGTTCCGTGCTGGCGAGGGCGGATCAGGACCTCACCGGAGTGCGGATCCTGCTCGGCCATCCCGCGGAACGGGCACTGGCGCTCGCCCTTATCCGCTTCCCCGAGGCGGTCGGCGCGGCGACCGCCGGGCATCTCCCCCACAAGCTGTGCACCTACCTGTACGAAACCGCCGTCGTGTTCTCGCGGTTCTACGAACTGTGCCCGGTTCTGGACGCGGAAGGTGATGGCGTCCGCGACTCTCGTCTGCTGCTGGCCGAACTCACGTCGAAGACCTTGACGCTGGGTTTGTCCCTGCTGGGCATCTCCACCCCTGCCCGGCTATGAGTCGCCGTGGTCGCTGAAGACCTTGCGCTTCAACGGAGGGACTGCCTGGAAGAAGCGGAACATCCCTCGCGCCATCGTGCGGCCCGCCCGGTTCTCCGAAACGAACTGACGGGCACTGCGTTCCGAGTCGCGCACCGCCGCGAAGCCGTAGTCGCGCATTCGCCGCTCGTAGTCGGCGATCGCGGGAAGCAGCGCGCCGGTCTTCCTCGCTTCGATGAGGTTGCGGCACAACAGCTGCGCGTCCCGGAGCGCGGTGTTCGCGCCGATGCCGCGGAACGGGGTCATGCTGTGGATCGCGTCGCCGAGCAAGGTGACGTTGCTCGTCGGCCATGGCTCGACGGGCTTCGAGGTGAAGATCGGCAGCCGGGACACGGTCCCTCCGGGCGAGCCGGCGACCAGTTCCTTCAACGCGGGATCCCAGCCGTCGATCAGGTCCAGCACCAAGGCCCGCAGCGCTTCACCGTCCAATGAGGACAGATTCGCGGGATAACGCCCGTTGTCCGCCGCGAACGCCCACATGATGTAGCTCGCGGTGTTGTCGAACAGGACGGGGTCGTGGTCGGCGGTCTCGTCGTTGACCGACGAAGCGTCGGTCAGCTCGTGCGGCGCACTGAACAGTCCCGCGCCGGTTCGCGGCATCACCATGCTCGGGCCGTCGGTGAGCCGGGAAGGCAAACGCTTGCGGGTCTCGTCGTTCAGCGGATGCTTGCCCGCGATGGCGACGATCCCGGTGTCCACCCGGCCGGCTTCGGGCAGGAGCTGTCCGCGAACCCTGGAGTTGGCCCCGTCGGCGCCGATGACCAGGTCGGCCTCGCCCGTGCTGCCGTCGGCGAACTCGCAGACGACCACCTCGCCCTCGCGACGGTAGCCGACGAACTCCTTGCCGTGGTGCAGAACTCCGTCGAGCCCGTCGGACAGCACCTGGTGCAGGCTGATCCGGCTGACCGAATGGTGGTTCGACGCGGGATCGGGGCTCGACGTGAGTTCGCTGTCGATCACCATCAGCTCCCGCAACCGCTCGGTCACGAAGGTGAACGGACCGCTCGTGGTGCCGACGGTGGCCAGGAACCGTTCCCAGAGTTCGGGCGGCAGGCATTCGTGCAGTGCGGCCGAGCCGTGCGGGTTGATGTGCACGCGATAGCCCTGCAGGCGTTCGGTCCGGGTGCGGCTGCGCTCGTGGACGGACACGTCGATTCCCGCCTTGCGCAGCCCGTGCGCCAGGCAGAGCCCGCCCGTTCCGCCGCCGATGATCGCGATTCTCGTGGCCATGGGTTCTCCTCTCTCCGCCGTCCACTATCAACCAGACGGATAATTAAGTCAACCATACGTTTGAAAGAGTCAGCGGCTAAGGTGACCCCATGTCCGAAGCCGTCTCGCGCAGCCCACGCCGCGCCCCCGTCGAACGCCAACGCGACCCCGAGCGCACCAAGACGCAGCTCTTGGAGGCGGCGAAGGCCGAGTTCGGCGCGAAGGGTTACGCCGCGGCACGAGTCAGCGAGATCGCCGCGAAGGCGGGGGTGAACAAGCAGCTGATCTCGTACTACTTCGGCGGCAAGGAAGGGCTGTACAACGCACTGACCGCGACGATGTACGACGGCTACGCCGCGGTCGCCGACCACGACAGGCCGTTCGCCGAAGTGGTCCGGTTCTTCGTGCAGTCAGGGGTCCGGGACCACGATCTCGCCAAACTGTTCCTTTGGGAGAACTT
Source organism: Amycolatopsis sp. lyj-108 (assembly GCF_046549005.1). Classification (NCBI taxonomy): domain Bacteria; kingdom Bacillati; phylum Actinomycetota; class Actinomycetes; order Pseudonocardiales; family Pseudonocardiaceae; genus Amycolatopsis; species Amycolatopsis sp. lyj-108. The sequence continues at coordinate 153,087 of NZ_JAJPWQ010000012.1, forward strand.
GACCGACGGTGCCCCGGGCGCGATCGGCGTCGAAGACCAGCGCGAATTCCTCCGACGACAGGTCGAGTACGTCCGGGCCCGCCAAACCGCGGGCGACTTTCCCGCCGACCTCGATCCGGCGTTCTTGCTGGTGATCTTCATGGCCGCGTCCAGTGCCGCGCTGGCCCTGCCCCGGATCGTGCGCGCCGTCTCGGGCCAGGAGCCCGACTCGGCCGAGTTCGCCGAGGCGTACGGCGAACAGCTGGCACGGCTCGTCGGCCACCTCGCCGATCCGGGGAAGCGATAGCAAAGGTCCCCTGCTGTTCGCGCGGACCTTTCGGTGGGGCCTGGGTGCCCTAGCGACGAAGGGGGACGAGGTCGTCCGCGTGGACGACCTCGCGTCGCTGTTCGGCGGGGAGGTCATGGCTGGAGCGGCCGATGAGGTCGGGCAGTTCGCCCGCGTCGAAGGCCACGACACCGCGCGCCACGGTCCGCTGCCGGGTGTCGACCAGGTCGACGACGTCGCCCGCCTGGAAGTCGCCGTCGACGCCGGTGATCCCGGCGGCGAGCAGCGAGCGGCGACGACGGACGACGGCCGCGACCGCGCCATCGTCGAGGTGCAGTTTCCCGGACGCGCCCGCGGCGTAGCCCAGCCAGAAACGACGGGCCGACAGCCGGGAGTCCGCGGCGGCGAACGCCGTGCCGACCTCGGCGGTCGTGAGGGCGCGCGCGGCCTCGGAAGCGGCGGCGAGCAGGACCGGGATCCCGGCGCCCGCGGCGGTGCGGGCCGCGGCGAGCTTCGAGACCATTCCTCCGGTACCGAGCCCGGAGCTCGACATGCCGACGGTGATGCCGTCCACATCGGAGTCTCCGGCGACCTCGGCGATCTTGCGAGTCGCGCCGTCACGCGGATCCCCGTCGTACAGACCGTCCACATCGGACAAGAGGACCAGGGCGTCGGCGCCGATGAGGTGGGCCACCAGCGCGGCCAGCCGGTCGTTGTCGCCGAAGCGGATTTCTTCGGTGGCCACGGTGTCGTTCTCGTTGACCACGGGCACCGCGCCGAGGGCCAGCAGCCGGGTGAACGTGTTCTGCGCGTTGCGGTAGTGCGCACGGCGCACGACGTCGTCCGAGGTCAGCAGGACCTGGCCGACGGTCAGGGAAAACCGGCCGAACGACTCGGCGTAGGCATGGGCCAGCGCGAGCTGGCCGACGCTGGCAGCGGCCTGCTGGGTGGCGAGGTCACGCGGTCGTTTTCCGAGCGCGAGCGGCGCGAGTCCCGCGCCGATCGCCCCCGAGGACACCAGCACGATCTGCGTGCCGCGGGACACCCGGTCGGCGATCGCGTCGACCAGCGCGTCCAGCCTGGCCACGTCGAGACCGTCGCCGGCGGTGGTCAGCGCGGAGGAACCGACCTTGACGACCACCCGCTTCGCGTCGGCGATCGCACCACGGGTCGAGCTCACTCGTCGTCCATCTCGTCTTCGACACCGTCCGGGCCGTCACGACGGATCCGGCGGGCTTCCTTGCGCTCGGCGGCACCGATCCGGTCGGTGTTCTCCAGCCGCACGTCCGTGCCGCGGCCCGAAAGGTGCACCGCGACGCCCGCCGGGGTCGACGGCTCCCACTCGAACTGGACGTCGCCGATGGTGACCGGGCTCCCCGGTACGGCGCCCTTGCGAGCCAGCGCCTCCTCGACGCCGAGCCGCTGCAACCGGTCCGCGAGGTAGCCGACGGCCTCGTCGTTGCCGAAGCTCGTCTGGCGGATCCACCGCTCGGGACGGACACCCCGGACGATGAAGGCGCCTTCCTCCTCCGGGTCGTGCTCGACGGTGAAGCCCGCGTCGTCGACCGCCATCGGGCGCAGCACGACCTTCGCCGGCTCCGGGACGGGCTGGTCGGCGCGGTACTTCTCGACCACGGCGGCGAGCGCGTAGGTCAGTTCCTTGAGCCCCTGCCGCGTCGCCGTGGAGATCTCGTACACACTGAGCCCGCGGGCTTCCAGGTCGGGGCGCACGAACTCCGCGAGTTCGGCGGCCTCCGGGACGTCGATCTTGTTGAGCACCACCACGCGGGGCCGGTCGGCGAGGTTGCCGCCGAGACTCGGGGTGTAGCGGGCGAGTTCCTCTTCGAGAGCGTCCATATCGGACAGTGGGTCGCGTCCGGGCTCCAAGGTCGCGCAGTCGATGACGTGCACCAGCACCGCGCAGCGTTCGATGTGGCGCAAGAAGTCGAGGCCGAGGCCCTTGCCCTCGCTCGCACCAGGGATCAGGCCCGGCACGTCGGCCATGGTGAACACGGTCGACCCGGCGGTGATCACGCCCAGGTTCGGCACCAGGGTGGTGAACGGGTAGTCGGCGATCTTCGGCTTGGCCGCGGACAGCACCGAGATCAGCGACGATTTGCCCGCGGACGGGAAGCCGAGCAGGCCGACGTCGGCGACCGAACGCAGTTCCAGGACGAGGTCGCGGGCTTCCCCCGGCTCGCCGAGCAGCGCGAACCCGGGCGCCCGGCGGGCCTTGGAGGCCAGCGCCGCGTTCCCGAGACCGCCACGGCCGCCTTGCGCGGCGACGAAGGTGGTGCCGGGGCCGACCAGGTCGGCCAGGATCTCGCCGTCCTCCGTCATCACGACGGTGCCGGACGGGACCCGCATCTCCAGCGTCTCCCCCGCCGCACCGGCGCGGTTGCCGCCCTGGCCCAGCTTGCCGTTGCCGGCGCGGGCGTGTGGACGGAAGTGGAAGTCGAGCAGCGTGTGGACGTTCGGGTCGACGATCAGCAGGACGTCGCCGCCGTTGCCGCCGTTGCCGCCGTCCGGGCCGCCGAGGGGTTTGAACTTTTCGCGGTGCACCGAGGCGCAGCCGTTCCCACCGTCACCGGCGGCCAGATGGATCACCGCACGGTCCACGAACCGGGACGCCATGACTTGCCTCTATTCACTCGCGAAAGAAAAGGGGATACACAAAACAAACGAGGGGTGGGCCCGGATATTCCGGCCCACCCCTCGTCAGAGGTCTAGCTTGAAGCCGAAACTCAGGCTTCGGACGGCACGATGTTGACCGTCTTGCGGCCACGCTTCTCGCCGAACTGGACCGCACCGGCGGCCAGGGCGAACAGCGTGTCGTCGCCGCCACGTCCGACGTTCACGCCGGGGTGGAACTTGGTGCCACGCTGGCGGATCAAGATCTCGCCCGCGTTGACTTCCTGACCACCGAAACGCTTGACGCCCAGTCGCTGCGCGTTCGAATCGCGACCGTTGCGGGAGCTGGACGCACCCTTCTTGTGAGCCATGGCTCAGTCCTCTTTCTGACGAAGATCCGGAGAAAGTCCTACTTGGAGATGCCGGTGACCTCGACGCGGGTCAGCTTCTGCCGGTGACCCTGGCGCTTGTGGTAGCCGGTCTTGTTCTTGAACTTGTGGATCCGGATCTTCGGACCCTTGGTCTGCTCGACGACCTTGCCGGTGACCGAGACCTTCGCCAGTGCGTCGGCGTCCGTGGTGACGTCGCCACCGTCCACAAAAAGGACTGCGGGGAAGGTGTGCTCGGTACCCGGCTCGCCTTCGAGCTTCTCGACCTCGACGACGTCGCCGACGGCCACCTTGTACTGCTTGCCGCCAGTCTTGACGATCGCGTACGCCGACACGGAAGTCTCCTGCTTACTCGACAACGGGTGGGGGCTTGCGTGATCGGCCCACCAGGAAAGTCTCGGTGGTCCAGATGCTGCGCAAGGTGCCCGCTCTAGGTGGCGGGCCGTTCTACAGGTTACGTGGGGCTCCCCGGTGCGATCACACCGGGGTGCCCCTAGGTGTTCACTAGCTCTTTTCCGACGCCTTGACCGGCGGACCGGCCGGCCGCGAGGCCGCCCGTCGCGGACGACGGCGAGTGGTGGCGGGACCGGCCGGGGCCGGAACGTCCACCTCGGACTCGGAAACCTCTGGTGTCACAACGTTCTCAGGAGTCACCGGAACCTCGGGAGCTTCGGGCTCCGGGCCCGATTCCCCGACGACGGCGATCTCTTCGTCCCGCGCGGCCGGAGCCTCGTCGTCCGGAGTCGTCACCGGTTCACCGGCGAGTTCGGTCGCGGGCGGCTCGACGACCCGCTCCGAAACCGGCTCAGCTGCCGCCTCGGCCGCCTGTTCGACGGTCGCCTCGGCAACGGGCTCCGAAGCTTCCTTCGCCGTCTCAGCGGGCTGCTCCGCCGCCTGCGGGGCGTGGCCGTTGAGCGCGGCGCCTTCGGTGTTCTCGGTGACCTCGTGCGGGTGCTCACCCTTGGCCGCCTTGGCGGCGTTGGCCACGGCCTGGACCGCCGAAACCACCGACTCACGCTGCCCGGAGGCCTGCGGAGCCTCGGTCTTGGCCGCCGCGGGCTCGTTCTGCCCTTGGTCCTCACCCTTGCCGCGACCGCGGGACCGGCGGGAGCCCTGCTCCTTGCCGCCGCCACCGCCACCGCCACTGCTGCTGCCGCCACTGCCGCCGTGGCTGTGACCGTTGCCACCGCCGGCGGTGCGCTGCGGCTCGGTCGAGACGACCACGCCGCGGCCCTTGCAGTGCTCACACGGCGTCGAGAACGCCTCGAGCAGGCCGGTGCCGATCTTCTTGCGGGTCATCTGCACCAGGCCGAGCGAGGTGACCTCGGCGACCTGGTGACGGGTGCGGTCGCGGCCGAGGCATTCGGTCAGGCGGCGCAGCACCAGCTCACGGTTCGATTCGAGCACCATGTCGATGAAGTCGATGACGATGATGCCGCCGATGTCCCGGAGCCGGAGCTGGCGGACGATCTCCTCCGCCGACTCCAGGTTGTTCCTGGTCACCGTCTCCTCGAGGTTTCCACCCGATCCGGTGAACTTGCCGGTGTTGACGTCGATGACCGTCATCGCCTCGGTGCGGTCGATGACCAGGTAGCCACCCGAGGGCAGCCAGACCTTGCGGTCCAGCGCCTTGGTGATCTGCTCGTCGATCCGGTGGTCGGCGAAGGCCGAACCGGTGCCCGTGTACCGCTTGACCCGGTCGGCCAGATCCGGCGCCACGTGCTGCACGTAGTCGTAGATGGTGTTCCAGGCCTTGTCGCCCTGGATCTCCAGCTTGGCGAAGTCCTCGGTGAACAGGTCACGCACGACCTTGACCAGCAGGTCCGGCTCTTCGTAGAGCATGACCGGGGCGCTGTTCTTCTTGCCGCCGTTGCCGGCTTCGGCCTTCTCCTTGATGACGTCCCACTGCGCCTTGAGGCGGCGGACGTCACGGTCCAGCTCCTCCTCGGCGATGCCCTCGGAAGCGGTGCGGATGATCACACCGGCGTCCTCGGGGACGATGCGCTTGAGGATGTCCTTCAGGCGGCGGCGCTCGTTCTCCGGGAGCTTCCGGGAGATGCCGGTGGCACCGCCCGCGGGCACGTAGACCAGGAAGCGGCCCGGCAGCGAGATCTGCGTGGTCAGCCGGGCGCCCTTGTGCCCGACCGGGTCCTTGGTGACCTGGACCAGCACGGAGTCGCCGCTGGAGAGCGCCTGCTCGATCTTGCGGGCCTTGCCCTCGAGACCGGCGGAGTCCCAGTCGACCTCACCGGCGTAGAGCACGGCGTTGCGGCCGCGGCCGATGTCGATGAAGGCGGCCTCCATCGACGGCAGCACGTTCTGCACGCGGCCGAGGTACACGTTCCCGACGATCGAGCCGGTGCCCGACGAGGTCACGAAGTGCTCGCACAGGACACCGTCCTCGAGCACGCCGATCTGCGTGGACTCGCCCTTCTCGGCGACGACCATGGTGCGCTCGACCGACTCGCGGCGGGCGAGGAACTCGGCCTCGGACAGGATCGGCGCGCGACGACGGCCCGCCTCGCGGCCGTCCCGGCGGCGCTGGCGCTTGGCCTCGAGCCGGGTGGAGCCGCGCACGCTGCGGACCTCGTCCCTGGCGGGACGCTCGGTCTCGGCGGCGGCCTTGGCCTGGCGCACGTGGACGACCGTGTTGGGTGGGTCGTCGCTGGTGGCCTCGGTGGCGTCGTCGTCCCCGCCCTTGCGGCGGCGACGGCGACGGCGGCGCTTGCTGCCGTTGTCGGAATCGGCGTCGTTGTCCGAATCGGAGTCGGCGGACGCCTCGTCGGCGTTCTCGGCCGCGGCCTCTTCGGCCTCGGCGGCCTTCTCCTTGTCCTTCGCACGCTGCTGACGACCGCGCGGGGCTTCGGGCTGCTCGTCCTCGTTCTCGTTCTCGGACTCGGCCGAGTTCTCGTCCCCGCCCTTGCCGCGGCCACGGCCACGACGTCCGCGACGACGGCGGCGACGGCCGTTGGCGTCGTCACCGTCCTCGTCGGTGCCGTGGCCCTCGGCCTGGTCGTTCTGCGTCTCGTCCTCGTCGGAAGCCGTCTCTTCGGTGAAGGCCGGCTCCGGCTTGCGGACGGGCTTCGCCGAGACGGGCTCCGGCGGCAGGAACACCGGCGACGGCGCGGCGAACACCGGGACGTGCACGGCGGCCTTCGACCGCCGGGTCGTCGTCTGCGGCGGCTCCGGGGTCACCGGGGCGGCCAGCGCGGGCGGAACACGCCGCGAAGGGGCTTCCACCTGCGGCGCGGGCTCCGGCTCGGCCTCGGGCTTCGCCTCGGGTTCGGGAGCCGCCGGGGTCTCGGCGACGGGTGTCTCGACCGCAGGAGCCTCTGCAGCGGGGGCCGCCTCGGGCTCGTCTCCGCCTGCGAGGGCTTCGGCGAGCTTGAAGGCCACATCGCGAGTGACGCTGGACTGCGCGCTCCGGACGGTCTCGCCGAGCTCACCGAGCTTGGCCATCAGTTCACGGCTGTTGGATCCCAGCAGCTTCGCCAGCGCGTGCACCCGGATCCGGGGAGGCAGTTCGCCCAGCTGGGCTGCGATGGGTGTGGCGGTATTCCCGCCGGTGACGGCGGGTGTGTCCGCGTTCGACATATATCTCCTCCGCCCCCGGGCGCGTCGGCTGGCTCACACCGGCTCGACGCGGCCGCGCAGGGGCCCCTTTCTGTTCGTTCCGCCGTGGTGGTCACCAGCAGCGGGAATCCTTGCCCGGCACCGCGACGGCGCGCCGGGGTTGTCCGGGCGCCGCATACGGCTGAAGGTCTACTCGGCGGAGCGCTGGCCACGTTCGCGACATCGGGCCGCCCGCCACGTCGTCGAGCCGCATACAAGCGGCGACGCGTGTGGAGGATGTGCAGCACACCACCGGGCCACGAGACCGCGAGCGCCACCTCTCACGTGTGCCCGTCGGCCAGCGGCCATCGTGAGTATCCCACACCCCGGCCCCACTCCGGTGTACTCGGTGCCACAGACCCGGCTCCCGGGCGCGCCGCGACCACCGGCCGAGCGAACTTCGCGGAAGAGCTTGTCGACCCGGCCGAGGGTGGCTACCGTGCCGCTCGGGGGTACCGACGTCCAGGCAGGCCCAGGTCGCGGCGACCCCCGTTGTCCGATGTTCTCCGGTGGGAGGTCCGGTGTCCCTGCTGGGGCGGCCCCTGCGAGCGGCCGTGTGCGCCTTCTTGGTGCTCTGCGGCTCGGTCGCCGCTGTCGCGACGGCCGAGGCGGAGCCATCGTGTCATCCCCAGGGACGGGCGCTGCGTTACGTCGTGGCCTTCGACCGCGGCACCTCCGAGGCCGAGGCCAGGGCGGCCGTCACCGGCGGCTGCGGCAGCACGACGATCTACTACCCGCAGATCGCGGTGGCCGTGGCGACCTCGGCCGACAAGGACTTCGCCGAGCTGGTCCGGCCGGCCGCCGCGTTCAGCGCGCAGGCGGAACGGCTGGCCGTGCAGCGGGCCAACGGCACGTCACCGGCCAGATCGGCGCCCGCGCGCGCCGAACTCGAACCGACGGATCCGGCGCAGGTGCCTTCCGCGGACCGCACCGGCGAGCAATGGGACATGCGCGCGATCGGCGCCGACAAGGCCCGTGAGCGGGAGCCGGGCAGCCGGGACGTCGTCGTCGGCGTCCTCGACTCCGGCGTCGACCCCACCCACCCCGAACTGGCGAGCGCCCTCGATCCCGGCAAGTCCGCGGGCTGCCTGACCGGCGCGCCCGACCGGAACTGGGCCGCGACGACATCGGTGCACGGCACCCACGTCGCGGGGATCATCGCCGCCGACGACGACGGCAAAGGCGTCACCGGGGTGGCGCCCGGCGTGCGGATCGCCTCGGTGAAGGTGATCGACGATCGCGGGTACGCCGACCCGGAGGCCGCCGTCTGCGGGCTGATGTGGGCAGCCTCACAGGGCATGGCCGTGACGAACAGCAGCTACTTCGTCGATCCGTGGTCGCTCTCGTGTGCCCACGACGATCAACGGGGCGTGGTGAACGAGGTCATGGCCCGCGCCGTCGAGTACGCGACCTCGGCGGGCACGCTCACCGTCGCGGCGGCGACCAACGAAGCCGTCGCGCTGGTGCCCTCGCCGCCCTCGGGTGCGCGGACCCAGAGCGAAGGCTGCCAGGCGCTGCCCGCCGGCCTCCGTGACGTCGTCACGGTGTCGTCGGTGAGCGAAGAGCGGGTCAAGGCCGGTTACAGCTCGTACGGGCTGGGCGTGATCGACGTGACCGCTCCCGGCGGCGAGGCCGGGCGGTGCGTGCTTTCGACCGTTCCCGGCGGGTACGCACCGCTGTGCGGGACGTCGATGGCGGCGCCGCACGTCGCCGGTGTCGCGGCGTTGCTCGCTTCGGAACACCCCGGTCACAGCGCCCGCCAGCTGAGGCGGACGCTGAACGGCCAGGCCACCCCGATCGCGTGTCCCGCCGACTACGACCTGACCGGTGACGGCTCTCAGGACGCGTACTGCACCGGGTACGCGGGGTTCAACGGCTTCTACGGGCACGGCATGGTCGACGCGCTGGCCGCCGTGGCGCCGCGACGATCCAGCTCGAACCCGGCCCGCTGAGCGCCGGTCAGCGGGCCGGGGACTCGTGGCCTTACGTTCGGCACGGTCCGTGAAGGCCTCCTTGAGGGACCCAGATGGCCCGGCGCCGAACCCCTATGGCCGGAGTTCTTCACGCGTCGCCAGGTCCGTACGGGGTCAGCGCAGCAGGAGCTTGCCGAACCGCTTCGAGGACGCGTAGATCCCGACGGCCGCCAGCGCCAGCAGATACGCCACGTTCCCCGCCATACCCCACGACAGGACGCCGACCGAGAGACCGCGCATCAGCTCGATCCCGTGGTACAGCGGGAAGATCTGCACGATCCACTGGATTCCCGCGGGGTAGACCGAAAGCGGGTAGAACGTGGTGGAGAACAGGAACAGCGGCATCAGCACGAGGTTGATGTAGTCGAACTGCGAGACCGACCGCAGGAAGGTCACCAGCACGATGCCGATGGCCGAGAACGCCATCGCGATCAGCAGTGCCGCCGGGATCATCAGCAGGGCCCACCACGATCCGGGCAGCCCCATCACGGTCATCACGCCGAGGAAGGTCGCCGAGTAGATCCCGCCGCGCAGCACCGACCAGCCGACCTCGCCGAGCGCGATGTCCAGCGGCCCGATCGGGGTGGCGAGCATGGCGTCGTACAGCTTGGCGTACTTCAGCTTGAAGAACAGGTTGTACGTCGAGTCGAGGATCGCGCCGTTCATCGCCGACGCCGCGAGCAGGCCGGGCGCGACGAAGGCGACGTAGCTCATCGCCTGTCCGCCGGGCCCGACGACCTCGCCGACGAGTTTGCCGAAGCCCAGCTGGAAGGCCATCAAGTAGAACAGCGGCTCGAAGACGCCGGACACGAACAGCATCCAGGCGTGCGAATACGTCAGGAAGGTGCGCTCCAGCACCGCCGTCGACCGGCCGCTGTACAGCGCGGACGGCAGGACACGCAGCAGCACCCCGCGTCGCGGGGCTTCGGTGAGCACTGCCATTTCAGACCACCAGCCGTCGGTAGAAGTACTTGTGCGCCAACGCCCAGCCGGCCCCGGCCAGCACCACCAGGAAGGCGAGGTGGCCCAGGGTGGCGAGCGGGCCGACGGTGCCGAGGCTGACCGCCCTCGCCGCTTCGTTGCCGTGCCACAGCGGGGAGATCCAGGCGATCCACATCAGCGGATCCGGCAGCTGCGAGATCGGGAAGAACGTGCCGGAGAACAACGTCATCGGGATCAGGACGAACCGGAACACCAGGCCGAACCGGGTGCCCTCGTCGTAGGTGGTCGCGGCCAGCGCCATCACCGGGGTGCCGCACGCGATCCCGGTGAGCGTCCCGATCAGGATGACGGCGAGGACGCCGAAACCGGTCCAGGATCCGAAGAGCGCCGCGATGACGGCGTAGATCGTGCCCGCCAGGGTCAGCCGCAGGCTCACCCACATGATCTGGCTGCCGAGCACCTGCCCCGGGGTGATCGGGGTGGCGGTGACAGCCAGGTAGTCCTTTTGCCACTTGAACCCCGACAGCACGGGATAGCTCGACTCCCCCACCGCCAGTTGCGCCGCGCCGGCGACGAGCAGCGCCGGGGCGACGTACTCGAGGTACGAGAACCCGCTCGTCGCCGCGCCCGCCTGGACCTGGGAGCCGAACCCGAGCCCCATCGCGGCCAGGAACAGCACCGGCTGGAGACCCGTCGAATACAAGGTGGACACCCAGTACCGGCGGTACCACATCCAATGGCCCTCGACTCGCAACCAGGCTCCCGCCCAGCGCGAGACAACACGGCCCGTCGACGCCTTCGTCTGTGCTGTCGTCATCAGTCGACCAGCGTCCGGCCGGTGAGGCGGAGGAAGACGTCCTCCAGCGAACTGCGGCGGACCAGGCTCGACAGGGGACGCAGCCCGCGTGCGTGCGCCTGTTCGAGGGTGGCCTCGCCGGTCATCGTGTAGAGCAGGACCCGGTCCGGCAGCACCTCGACGCGTTCGGCGAGGCCTTCGATCTGCTTCGCGGCCGCCTCCTGCTCGCCGTTCGGGAAGCGCAGCTCCACGACCTCGCGCGTGGAATACCGGCTGATCAGATCCGCGGGCGAACCTTCGGCGGCGATCCGGCCGTTGTCCATCACGACCAGCCTGTCGCAGAGCTGCTCCGCCTCGTCCATGTAGTGCGTGGTGATGATCAGCGTGGTCCCGCCGGCCTTGAGCCGGAACAGCCTGTCCCACAACAGGTGGCGGGCCTGCGGGTCCAGCCCCGTCGTCGGTTCGTCGAGCAGGAGCAGTTCCGGGTCGTTGACCAGGGAGCGGGCGATGGTCAGCCGCCGTTTCATCCCGCCGGAGAGCGAATCGACTTCCGCGTTGGCCCGGTCGGTGAGCTGGGCGAACTCCATCAGCTCCTCGGCCTTGCTCCGCACATGTGACCGGGAGAGCCCGAAGTAGCGGCCGTAGATCTGCAGGTTCTGCCGGACGGTGAGCTCGGTGTCCAGGTTGTCCTGCTGCGGCACGACCCCGAGCCGGGCACGGATCTTCGGCCCCTCGACGTCCGGATCCATGCCGAGGACCCGCAGGTCGCCGTCGCTGCGCGGGGAGACGCTCGCGATCATCCGCATGGTGGAGGACTTGCCCGCGCCGTTGGGCCCGAGGAAGCCGAACGCCTCCCCCGGCCGGACCTCGACATCGATCCCGCGTACGGCCTCGAAATCGCCGAAACGCTTGACCAACGCCTTCGCCTGCACCATCGCCGGTTCGTGCTCTGAGTCGCCCACGGTTGGCACCCTAGGACCTGCCACCGACAAAATTCGACCGGTTTACCGGCACCCTTGTTGGACGGCCCCGGCTCGTCGATACTCACCGACCATGAGGCTCAAGACCGGAACCGCCCTGTTGTCCGTTTTTGTCAGCGCCGGGCTCCTGGTGGCGCCCGCCGCTCAGGCCGCCGAGACCGCTGCGCCCAGTGCGACCACAGCGACCACTGTGGACGGTCGGACCGTCGACCCGCGGCCCTCCACCGCCAAGCTGGCCTTCGAACTGCACAAGCTGGCCGTGCTCAGCCACGGGAAGATCCGGGTGGACAGGATCGGCCGCAGCAACGAGGGCCGTCCGGTGTGGGCGGCCAGGGTCGGCCACGGCAAGACCCGGATCCAGTACGTCACCCAGCAGCACGGCGACGAGCCGCTCGGCACGCCCGCCGCGCTCGAGTTCCTGCGCAAGGTCGGCGTCGGGCACAGCGCGTGGCAGCAGAAACTGCTCGCGAAGGTGACCGTCGACATCGTCGTGCGCGCCAACCCGGACGGCCACGAACGCGACTGGCGCTACAACTACGACCCGACCGCCACTCCCGAATACGGTGAGAAGGGCAAGGGTTACGACATCAACCGCTACCACGACCCGGCCGTCGCGCCCGAGGACAACCCGGCCACCGAGGCGGGCCTGATCCAGCGGCGGAACGCGTCGTTCAAGCCGGACATCATGGTCGACTACCACATGCAGGGCCGGTACCGGGACGCCGACGGCAAGGAGATCACCGCTTCGACGATGTGGCCGACGCATCCGGGCGTGAAACCGTCCGATGTGGACTTCGCGAAGCAGATCGCGGTCGTGGTGCAGCGGTCGATCGACGGCAACGGCGGCTATGTCTCGCAGTACCCCGGCGGCGACTACCAGGGCATCGCGCGCAACGGGTACGGGCTGCTCGGCAACGGCAGCGTGCTGATCGAACTGAGCCTCATCCCGGAGCGGGAGCAGCAGCAGATCCAGGACGCGCTGGCCTCGATGCTCGCGATCGCGCGGACCGCGGCCGACGGTTCGGTGCGGAAGGTGGACCCGGCCGACGCCGAGGCGATCCCGCCGCGGGGTCCGGCACTGCCGGGTACGGTCGAAGAGGGGCACGAAGCCGCCTGACGCGTGCTATGAAAGGTCCTTTCCTTGCAAATTTTGCAAGGAAAGGACCTTTCATAGCACTAGCGGACGGTGACCGACAGACTCCGCGTCACCCCGTTCACGGTGACCGAAAGGCTCGCCATCCCCGCCCGCAGCGCGGTCAGCACCCCGGTCGCCGGGTCGAACGACGCGACATCCCACGGCATCGCGGGCACGAACCCGCCGGCGACATGCGTGCCCCATCCGCCCTTCCAGTCCGCGCTGACCGGATACGAAACCGGCACCTGACGCGCTCCCTGCGTCACCACCGCCCGCACGTCCGCCTTCTCCCCGCGCGCCAGCGACGAGGGCCCGGACAGCGTCAGCGCGTCGACGTTCGGCCGCGTTTCGAACCGCACCGGCTGCGCCTTGTCGCCCGGCTCGAACCGGACCATCGTCCAGCCGACGAAGCCGCCGTCACCGGGGGCCGCAGCGGGTGACTTCCCGGAGTTGCCGTTCACCAGATACGGCACGCCGTCGACACGCGAGAGGTTGAAAACGCCAGCGTGCGAGGCGATCGCGGCCGTCTGCTTCCCCGATTCGCGTTCGAAGGCGGTGAGCCAGCCGGTCAGCATGGCGGCTTCCTTGCGGTCGGCCAGTTGTGAGTTCCCGGCCGGGCTCGGGTCCTTGACCGGATGGTGCATCGCGACGACCACGCCGCGGATCCGCCTGTCCGTCTTCGCACTGTCCAGCGCCTCGCGCAGCATCCGGACCTGGTCGAATCCGCCCGCGCGCAGCGAACCGCGCGAGGAATCCATCAGTACCAGGCGGATGCCCGCGACGTCGGCGACGCGGTGGGTCTCCCCGAACGCCGCCCGGAACTCCGCGAGCCCGTGCCCGCCGTCGGCCTCGTGGTTGCCGGGAACGTAGTACCAGGGTGCCTTGCCGACCAGTTCCTCGTCGATGATCGACTTCGCCAGCACGAAATCGGCGGCCGTGCCGCGGTCGACGAAGTCGCCGTTGATCAGCACGAGATCCGGTTTCGCCGCCACCGCCTCGCGCAGCGCGCGCCGGGCCTGGGCGACCAGCGGGCCATCAGGCTGGTCGGCGGTGAACTGCGCGTCGCTGACCACGGCGATCCGCAGGCCGCCGGTCGCGGCGCCGTCGATGATCAGCGCCGGGTCACGCGGCGCCGGGTCGGCCGGGACGGCGGCCGCGGGCGCGACCTCGAAGGTGAGGTCGTCGAACACCAAACGTCCCTCGTACTGCTGGTCCGGGACGTTTTCGACGGCATAGAACTTCGTCAGCCGCTGCCCGTCGGGAAGCCCCGCCGGGATCGCCGCGCGGACGTAGCGCCAGCCCGTCCAGTCGACGCTCAACGACAGGTCCACGACGGACGGGACGTTGGCGGCGTCGCGGAGTTCCGCCCGCAGCCAGGCACCTTTCGCGTCGCCGTTGACCCACAGGCCGACGCGCTGGGTGCCGGGCGGCAACGCGACCGGTGCCGCCGAGTTGACGTACGCGGCCCGCGTGGCGTTGGTCCCGTTCAGCCGGTAGTCCAGTGCGAGGCCGCGTCCGCCGTCACGCCCGGGTGCCTCGGAAAGCGCGGCGCCGACGACGGCGGGGAAGACGCTGGCGGTCCAGCCCGCCGGGCCGTCCAACGACGCCGCCACCCGGGATTCCGTGCCGACGGACGCCGCCAGATGCGTCACCTTCCCGCCGGCGGTGGCGGTGATCGCCGAAGCACCCGAGGCCTTCAGCGCGGTGACCGCGAACCCGTCGCCGGACGGTTCGATCCGCACCACCGCGGGGTCGTAGTCGAGTTTGACGTCGTCGGGCTCGATCCACGTGCCGTAGCCGTCGGCGTCGTAGCCGAAAACCTTGAAGGTGCTCTTCGCGCCTTCGCCGGACAACGCGACCTGCTCGGTGCTCGTGCCCAAGCGGACCGGTGAGCCGAGGACGTTCAGCGTCGCCTTGCCCATGACGCCGCCGCGCTTGGCGTAGACGTCGACGTTCGCGGGCGCGTCCGGGCGGAGCCTGTCGGCGTGCGCGGTGAACACGCCGCCGGTCACGGTGCCGCGGACGGGATTCGTACTGAGCCACTGGACCTTGCCGTCGACGGCGGCGCCGGTCTCGTCGTGGCCTCCGGCGGCGAGTTTCCGCGTCAGCCCGGAGAGCACACGCGTCGCGTCGGCGGTGTCCTGCGCGGGACGGGGCGAGAAACCGGTCAGGCGCCCGCTTCCCGGCACGGTGGCGACGCCGATGCCGTTGGGCACCAGGCGTTCCCCGCCGTCCGACGGCGCATTGCGTACCAGCGGCGACTTCTCGCCCTCCTCGCGGGCGAGCATGGTCGACGAGCCGCCACCGTCGAGGTTGATCGCGTCGTCCGCGCCGAGCGACTTCAGGTGGCGGGCGAGTTCCAGTTCGGTCATGCCGCGGCTGTCCGCCTGACGGCCGTCGACCGTGGCCAGCCACATCTTCGTGCCGTCCGCGGAGAACCCGACCGCGGTCCGGGGGTGCATGGCGACGTTGTCGACCGGCTGGATCGCGCCGTCCCGCACCAGGACCTTGTTTCCGCCGATCGACACGGACAGCTTGCCCGCGTCGCTCTTCGGCGCGTACACGACGCCCACCCTGTCGCCGGTCTTCAAGCCGGACAACGTGTCCACGCCGCCGTCACGGGCCAGCAGGATCGTCGCGCCTGCCGCGATCGGACCGTCCGCGGGCTGCGGACGCACCTGGGTGACGACGCCGTCGGAAACCTCGATTTCGACGACACGCTGGGCTCCGGCGACCGAGGTCCGCCGCGAAGACGCGCCCCACAGCGGGGTGTAGACGCCGATCGCGTCACCGCTCAGCACTGGGCTGTTGAAGTTCGACGCGGGCGCGACCCGGCCGTCGGGCAGGGTGACCGACGCGTCGAGGAACACCTCCGCGAGCCGTGCCTTGCCTTCTTCGGTGATCGACGCGGTCAGGTTGTGGCCGCGCGCGGGCGCCGTCTGGAGTTTCCCGGCGTCGATGCCGACGCCGATCGGCGCGCCGCTGGCGTTGATGTCGAAGAAGTCCCCGTTGACCCCGGCGACCGCGCCTGCCCTGGACATCTGCTGCGAAAGCGGTGTCCGCGCGGAAACCGTGCCAGGGCTGAGATACGTCGGCTTGAGCGTCTTGCTGGTGAGGTCGACGGCGAGGGTGTCGCCGCGGATCCAGCCCGCCGGGTCGTAGCGGTCGAACTCGGTCAGGCTCAGGCCCGGCGCGACGGGCGAAGTCGCGCTGGTGGTGACGAGACCGTCGTCGGGCGCGGCCACGGCGTACGCGGACGGCCCCTCCTTCGCCGAGGAGCCCGCGGGTGCGGCTTCGATGGGTGCGGGGCCGAGTGGCGCGGCCAGAGGATCGGCGTGCGCCGGAGCGGCGACGAACAATCCGGGCAGCAGGGCAGCGAGCAGCAACAGGCGTGATCTTCTCACGAAATACCCCACGATCGAGTGACAGACAGCTCCGCTCAGCACAGCGGACGCGAGCCGCCAGGAGAAGACCCGGAGGTGAACGTGAACCGAACGGCGTAGGGCGCCGAAGGTCAGGGCGTGAAAGGCCCGACGAGGAAGGTCTCCGCCGCCGCGACGTCACCGGTGCTCCGAAGGCCTGACTCGGCGAGCCCGACCCGTTGCCACAGCAGCAAGTCCAGGCCTTCCGCAGGCCCTTCGACGACGGCTTCCGCGGTTTCGGCTGGATCGGCCGTTCGCGAACCGGGGACGTCGTTTTCGCCCGGCGGTGTGATCAACCAGGCGTGTCCGGTGTCGGATGTCTTCAGCAGCAACGGAACGGTGACCACGGGCGGGGTGTGCCAGCGCTTCACCTTCGGCAGCATGCCGAGGATGACCTCGTCCACGCCGTCTGCGGCGATGGACGGGTCGAGGGTGTACTCGGTCCCCGCCGCGCGGTGCGCGTCGAGCAGATGCACCGCGGTCTCGTGGACCTGGCGGCGGAACCAGAAGGCTTTGGTCTTGGCGGCGGCGGTGAAGTTCCAGGCGCCGTCTTCCGGGGAGGCCTCGCGCATCGCTGCGATGAGGCCGTCGGCGCATCCGAGGTACCAGGCACCGAGATCCGGGCCCGGTTCGACGCCGAAGTCCTGCGGCGCGGGGTTTCCAGTGCGCACGATCTCCGTGGCCCAGCGGTGGACGTTGCCGAGGTGGACGACCAGGTCACGCAGGCGCCAGTCGCCGCAGCACGGCACGGGCGCGGCGTGGTCCCCGGTGCGTGCCACCCGCGCGAAACCGGTGGTGAGTTCCCGCAGCCGTTCCAGGTACTCGTCCGGTGTCATCGAAGCTCCCCCGATCCGTGGACGGCGCGGCGATCCCGCGCCGCCCACGAGTGTGTCAGACCTCGGGGAACCAGAGCTTGAGCTCGCGCTCGGCCGACTCCGGGGAGTCCGAACCGTGCACCAGGTTGTACTGGGTCTCCAGCGCGAAGTCGCCGCGCAGGGTGCCGGGGGTGGCCTTCTCGACCGGGTCGGTGCCGCCGGCGAGCTGACGGAAGGCGGCGATGGCACGCGGGCCCTCGACGGCGATCGCGACCAGCGGGCCCGAGGTGATGAACTCGAGGAGGTCGCCGAAGAACGGGCGCTCCTTGTGCTCGGCGTAGTGCTCCTCGGCGACCGAGCGCTCGACGGTGCGCAGTTCGAGGGCGGCGAGCTTCAGGCCCTTGCGCTCGATGCGCGAGATGACCTCGCCGACGAGGCCGCGCGCGACGCCATCGGGCTTGACGAGGACCAGCGTGCGTTCAGTCACGGCGGTATTTCTCCTTGGGTGGGTTTCGTGCTATTCGCCCGGAGCCTACTGGGTGCTTCGCCGCTCACTTCACGTCGGACCAGGGAATGGCCTCGATACGCTCCAGGTGCTCCTCGCCCCACTCCCCCAGCGCCGCCATCGCCGTGTTGAGGGAATCCCCGAACGCGGTCAGCGAGTACTCCACCTTCGGCGGGACCTGGTGGTACACCTCGCGATGCAGCAGTCCGGTGGTCTCCATCTCGCGCAGTTGCAGGATCAGCACCCGTTCGCTGATGCCGGGCACCGCGCGCCGCAGCTCCCCGAAGCGCATCGGCCCGTCCTGGAGCGCGAACAGGATGAGCCCTTTCCATTTGCCGCCCACGACGGCGATCGCGGCGTCGAGGCCGCAGGTGAACGTCCGGTTCTTGGTCATCATCACTTACCTTTTTGTCAGTACCCGGCAAAATAGTAGGTACTTGATCGAATGTACGCGACGGTCCAGCATGAAGTCATCCCGAAGATTTCCTTTGACTGGAGCGAAAAATGCCGAAGACGCCGGTGACCGTCCTGGGCCTCGGTTCGATGGGCGCGGCCCTGGCGGGCGCGTTCCTCGCCGCCGGGCATCCGACCACGGTGTGGAACCGGACGGCCACGAAGGCCGATCCCCTTGTCGCGCTGGGAGCGCGGCGGGCCACGACGGCCGAAGAGGCTGTGCGGGCGAGTCCATTGGTCATCGCCTGCTTGACCACCTACGAGGCCACCCTCGCGGCCTTGGCGCCGGTTTCCTTGACCGGACGCGCTTTGGTCACCTTGAACAGCGGCTCACCGGCGGAAGCGCGCCGGATGGCCGAGTGGGCGACGAGCCGGGGCGCGCGGTTCCTCGACGGCGCGATCAAGAACGTGCCGTCGGCCGTGGGCGCACCGGACACACTGCTGTATTACGGCGGCGACAAGACCGTTTTCGACGAGCACCTCGAAACGTTGCGGGTGCTGGGTGGTGACACCGTCCACCTCGGCGAAGAAAACGATCTCGCGGCGCTGTACGAAACGGCCGTCGGCGGCACCCTGTTGCCCGCGCTGGTCGGGTTCTTCCAGGGTGCCGCCGCGCTGCGGTCGCGCGGGCTCGAAGCCGAGACGCTGCTGCCGTACGCCACCAAGTGGTTCGAGATGATCATCTCGGTGCTGCCGATGTACGCCAAGGAAATCGACAGCGGCGACTACTCGGATCCCGCCGCCTCGGTGGACATCTTCCACGCCGGCGCCGCCGCCGATCTCGGACTGGCCGAGGAAGGCGTCGACGTCGGCTGGCAGCTCCCGATGCACGACCTCGTGCGGCGGGCCGCCGAGGCCGGGCACGGCGACCGCAGCATCGCGGTACTGACGGAACTGCTCAGCGTTGGGGCTGCAGCGTCTTCGACCACAGAGAAGCGCCAGTAGCGTCCCGCAGGTCGACAGTGAGCGCACCGCTCCGTCCGTCGATGTTCACCTCGCCGAAGTGCTGGAAACCGTCGGCGGGCGAAGTGTTCGCGGCGGGCGGGGCGTGCACGAACACCGCTTCCGGCCCGAAGGTCGGGTCGAGCGTGTTCGGGCCGAACGCGCCGGCGTTGAGCGGACCGGAGACGAACTCCCAGAACGGGTCGAAATCGGTGAAGGACGCGCGATCCGGCGAGTAGTGGTGCGCCGCGGTGTAGTGCACGTCGGCGGTCAGCCAGACGACGTTGCGCACCCGGCGCCGCGAGATCTCCCGCAGCACCCAGGCGAGTTCCGTCTCGCGGCCGCCGGGCGCGCCGGGCAGGCCGTTGGCCACGCCCTCGATGGCCTTGCCGTCCGGCACGGTGAGGCCGATCGGGAGGTCGGCCTGGACGATCTTCCACGTGGCGGTGCTGCGGTCGAGCGCGTCGACGAGCCAGCGCGCCTGGCGGTCGCCGAGGATCCGGCCCGGCTTGGTCTGGTCGGCGGTGTTGGCGTCCTTGTAGGTCCGCATGTCCAGCACGAAGACCTCGGCGCGCGAACCATGCCGGAAGTTGCGGTAGACGCGGCCGTCGACGGCCTGGCGCCGGTCGATCGGATGCCATTCGTGGAACGCCTGGAACGCCCGCGCGGCGAGCACGTCGACCCGCTTCTCGGTGTATTCGGGACGGTCGTTGAGGATCTCACCCGGGTACCAGTTGTTCACGACTTCGTGATCGTCCCACTGGACATAGGCGGGCACGTTCGCGGTGAACCGCTTGAGGTTGTCGTCGAGGAGGTTGTAGGCGAACTGGCCGCGGTACTCGTCGAGCGTTTCGGCGACCTTCGACTTCTCCGGGGTGACGATGTTGCGCCACACGCGCCCGCCGGGCAGCGCGACCGTCTCGGTGAGCGGCCCGTCGGCGTAGACCGTGTCTCCACAGTGGAGGAACAGATCGGGACGGCGGTCGGCCATCGCGCGGTAGATCGTCATTCCGCCGCGTTCGGGGTTGATGCCCCAGTTCTGCCCCGCGACGTCACCGGACCACACCAGGCGCACGTCGGAGCGGCCGACCGGGGCGGTGGCGAACCGGCCGGTGACGGCCTCGCTGTACGTCCGGCCGTCGAGCGCTTCGGCGGTCACGCGGTAGTGGACCTCGGTCCCCGGCGGCAGGCCCGCGACGCGGATCTTGCCGGTGCCACCGGTCTCCGGGCTCATCACCGGCCCGCGCACGCGGCGGGCGTGCCGGAACGAGGGGTCCCTGGAGACCTCGACGATCAGCCGCGCGGGCCGGTCGGCGCGCGACCAGACGATGCCGGAACCGGTGGTGACGTCGCCGGACTGGACACCGTGAGTGAGCACCGGGCGGTCGCGGCGGAGCAGCGGGACGGGATTCGCGGCCGCGGTCGCGGTTCCGGGGAGGAGCAGGCCGCCCGCGACGGCTCCGGCGCCGGTGAGACCGGCTTTGAGCAGCGTGCGGCGGTTGTGGTGGGAAGCGGTCATGGCGCGGTTCTATCCCGCGGCGACGGCCGGTGGGCCAACGGCGGTTGACCTGGTGATGAACGAACGGACGGTAGCCGGCTCAACCGTTCGGCCGATGCTTCCCGACGCTCGCCGCCGGTAGCGTCGATCACCGGGGACGATCGATCCGGATGGGGGAACGATGCGGAGATTCCAGCGTGGTCTCGTGCTGCTCACCGCGGCCTTGGCGACGTCGAGCCTGGTGACAGGGGTTTCGTCGGCGGACGAGCTGGGCCGCACGAGGGCGGTGATCGCGTACACCGAGTACGGGATCCCGCACATCGCCGCGAAGGACTTCGACGGGCTCGGCTACGGCTACGGGTTCGCCGCGGCCAAGGACAACATCTGCGAACTCGCGAACACCTATCTGACGGTCTCCGCGCGGCGGTCCGCGCACCTCGGGCCGGCCGGCCAGGGCAATCCGGCGATGAGCGAGGCGAAGAACAACCTCGACAGCGACCTGCACTTCCAGCGGATCAACGATTCCGGCGTGATCGAACGGCTGCTCGCGCGGCCCGCGCCGCACGGCCCGCGGACGGAGGTCCGGGAACTCGCCGCCGGATACGTCGCGGGGTACAACGAGTATCTGAAGCGGACCGGCGTGCGGCGGATCACCGATCCGGTGTGCAGTGGCGCGGACTGGGTCCGGCCGATCACCGAACTGGACTTCTACCGGCACCTGTACGCCATCTCCTCGGTGGGCGGGCAAGGCGTGCTCGCGGCCGATCTCGCCCGCACCCAGCCTCCGTCCACAAAGGACGTTCCGGCCGCGGGACCGGAGTCGGCACCGAAGATCGCCGACGGACTCCGCAAGACCATGGGGTCCGGTGAGCTCGGCAGCAACGGCATCGCCATCGGCGGCGACGGAACGAAGTCCGGCGGCGGCCTGCTGCTCGGGAATCCGCACTATCCGTGGCAAGGCGGACGCCGGTTCTGGCAGTCGCAGCTGACCATCCCCGGCCGGTTCGACGTCGCCGGCGGAAGCCTGCTGGGGCTCCCGTTGCCGCAGATCGGGCACAACGCCGACGTCGCGTGGACGCATACGGTGTCGACAGCCGTCACGTTCGGCCTCTTCGAGGTACCGCTGGCACCCGGCGACCCGACGACGTACCTCGTCGACGGGAAACCGGAGAAGATGACCGCGCACGAGGTGAAGGTCGAGGTCCGGGAGCCGAACGGCGAGCGCAGGCAGGTCGGCCGCACCTTCTACGGAACGCGTTACGGCCAGGTGATCGGGTCGGCGTTCGGCGTGCCGACGCCATGGACGACGACGTCCGCGCATGCGCTGCGAGACGGGAACGCGGGCAATCTGCGCGCACTGAACACCTGGTTCGAACTGAGCGGATCGCGCAGCACCGAGGACGTCGCCGCGGCACTCGCGCACACCCAAGGTGTCCCGTGGGTCAACACCGTCGCCGCCGACCGGGCGGGCAACGCGTTGTACAGCGACATCCAGGTCGTCCCGCACGTCACCGACGATCGGGCGGCGAACTGCGGCACCCCGCTGGGCCGCGCGCTCTTCCCCGGCACCGGACTGTCCATCTTGGATGGTGCGAAGTCCTCGTGCGACTGGGGTTCCGACCCGGCCTCCTTGGAGCCGGGCCTGTTCGCACCGTCCCGGCTGCCGCTGCAGCAGCGACGCGACTACGAACTCAACGCCAACGACAGCGCCTGGCTCTCCAACGCCCGCGCGCCGATCGCACCACTCCCCCGGATCGTCGGCACGACCGGAACCCAGCGGTCGGACCGGACGAGGGAAGCACTGATCTCCACCGAAGAAGGCTTGACGGGCAAGGGTTTCACGCCGTCGTCGATGAAAGACATGCTGTACCGCGATCGAAGCCGCACCGCGGAACTCGCGGCCGCCGACACGGCGAAGATGTGCGCGGCCTTCCCGGAAGGACAGGCTCCGTCCACGTCAGGGCCGGTGCCCGTCGGCAACGCCTGCGCGACACTTTCGGCCTGGGACCGCACCTTCCGGCTCGACAGCCGCGGCGCGCTCTTCTTCGAGCGGTTCAGAAACCGGCTCAACGGACTCCGGAACATCTGGCAGGTCCCGTTCGACCCGAACCAGCCGGTCACGACGCCGCATTCGCTCGCGATCGGGAATCCCGACGTGCAAAAGGCTTTCGGTGACACGCTCGCCGAATTCCGCGCCAACGGCCTCCCCGTCGACGGCAGGCTCGGCGACAACCAGGCGGTGACCCGCGCCGGGCAGCGGATCCCGATCCACGGCGGGCCGAGCGGTCTCGGCGTGCTCAACGTGATCACGTCGCTGTGGGATCCGGCCAAGGGCAACCACGAGGTCGTGCACGGATCCAGTTACGTGCAGGTGGTCGGGTTCAGCGGCAAGGCCTGCCCGGACGTCTCGACGATCATGACGTACTCACAGTCGGCCGACGTCACCTCGCCGCATTTCACCGACCAGACGCGGTTGTACTCGCAGGGCGGCTGGGTGCGGGGGCGGTTCTGCGCCGCGGATATCGCGAGGTCACCGGAACTGCGGGTGGTACGACTCCGGTAAGCGCTCCCCATGTCATGAAAGGGTCGTTCAGGACATCTTTGTCCTGAACGACCCTTTCATGACATCCGCTGAACGCTACTGCGGTTGCTGCTGCTGACTCGGGAGCGTCCCGGCCGCCATCCGCCGCGCCACGTCCTTCCGCAGCCACAACAGCCACAGCCAGATTCCGAGGAAGACCACCCCGAGGATCGCCACGGCGGGCAGTGCGACGAAGAAAGCGATCAGCGCGACCTGCAACACCAGCACCGCGGGCACCGCCCAGGGCTTCTTCAGGAAACCGCACAGAACGATCAGCGCGACCGCGATCACGATCACCGACCAGCCGGTCAGCGAGCCGACGCCGCCGCCGAGTTTCGCCACCACCGGCAGCGCGAGCGCGACGGTGATGCCCTCCATGATCAGGGAACCTGCCATCACGCCGCGGAAGGACTTCATCGGGTCCTTGGCGGGCGGTTTCGGGGTCTCGTCGGTCACGCCGGCTCCTTACCGAACAGGGTCCTGGCCTCGCCCGCGGTGACGACCGAGCCGGTGACCAGCACGCCGCCGCCCGCCAGGGGCTCTTCGGGGTCGTCGCTCTGCTCGACGAGGCCGATGGCGGTCTCGATCGCGGCGTCCAGGCTCGGCTCGGCGACGACGCGGTCTTCGCCGAAGATCGAGATGGCGATGTCGTTGAGTTCGTCGAGCGGCATCGCGCGCGGGGACGAGTTCTTGGTGACGACGATCTCGGAGACGACCGGTTCGAGGGCGTCGAGGATGCCGCGGGCGTCCTTCTCGGCCATCACGCCGACCACGGCGACGAGGCGGCGGAAGGCGAACTCCTCGGCGACGGTGGTGGCGAGCGCCTTGGCGCCGTGGGGGTTGTGCGCGGCGTCGAGCAGCACGGTCGGTGCGGCGCGGACGCGCTCCAGCCTGCCGGGGGTCTCGACCTCGGCGAAGGCCTCTCGGACGGCTTCGACGACCAGCTGCCTGTCCTTGCCCGCACCGAAGAACGCTTCGACGGCGGCCAGCGCGAGCGCGGCGTTGGCCGCCTGGTGCGCGCCGTGCAGGGGCAGGAAGATCTCGTCGTAGATCCCGCCGAGACCCTGCAGCTTCAGCATCTGCCCGCCGACGGCGATTTCACGCTCCATCACGCCGAACTCGCTGCCGGCGCGGGCGACGCTCGCGTCGACCTCGATGGCGCGTTCCAGCAGGATCTTCTGCACGTCGGGGTCTTGATCGGCGATGACCGCGACGCTGCCGGGCTTGATGATCCCGGCCTTCTCCACCGCGGCTTTGGCGGGAGTGCCGCCGAAGTACTCGACGTGGTCGACGCCGATCGGCGTGATGACGGCGACCTCACCATCCACGACGTTCGTGGCGTCCCAGGAGCCACCGAGGCCGGTTTCGACGACCGCGGCTTCGACGGGGGCGTCGGCGAAGGCCGCGAACGCCATCCCGGTGAGCACCTCGAACTTGCTCATCGGCACCGCGTCGGGTCCGCCCGCGTTGTCCACCATGGTCACGTACGGCGCGACATCGCGGTACAGGTCGACGTACGCGGCGGCGGAGATGGGGGCGCCGTCGAGCGCGATCCGTTCGGTGACCAGCTGCAGGTGGGGGCTCGTGTACCGGCCGACGCGCAGGCCCATGCGGGTCAGCAGCGCGTCGATCATCCGGGTGGTCGAGCCCTTGCCGTTGGTCCCGGCGACGTGCACCACCGGATAGCCGCGGTGCGGTTCACCCATGAGGTTGACCAGGGCCGCGATCCGGGCGAGGGACGGTTCGATCTTGGTCTCGGGCCACCGCTGGTTCAGCTCGGCTTCGACTGCGAGCAGCTCGCGGCGCGCCTGCTGCCCGTTGGGGTCGGCCGGAGCGAACTCGTCGCCCTGGTCGTCGAGTTCGTGCAGTTCCACGTCCTCCGGGGCGACGAGGTCCGGCACGGGGCCGAGCGCGAGGTTGTCCCCCAGCTGCCCGATCCCGCCGATCCCGCCACCGGCACCGCCACCCGCCTGGTACGCGGCGTCGGGTGCGTCCAGATCCGGGTCGGTGTCGTCGGACGGATCGTGGGCACGTGCCCCCAATTCGTCGACACCGGCGAAACTGTCCAGATCTGCCAGGTCCGGGGATTCCTTGAAGTCTTCGGAATCCCGGCCGTCACCTCGCGGCACGAACTCTCCTTTTAGCCTTACTCCCTGTCGGACCGAGTCTACGTGCGGCTTTTGCTGGCACTCTCGACGCATGGGGTTCAACCACAACGACCACTACCATCCGCTGCTGCTCGACCAGCTGCCTCCCGGTCCCGGCGTGGCGCTGGACGTGGGCTGCGGCGGCGGACGGTTCGCGCGGCGGCTCGCGGCGACCGGGATGCACGTCGAGGCCATCGACCGGTCCGCTTCGATGATCGACCTCGCCCGCGCCGCCGGCTCGCCGGGCCCCGGCACGATCTCGTACCGGCAGGCCGACGTCGTCACCGAGAAGCTGCCGGAGGGCGCGTACGACTTCATCTCCTGCCTCGCGTCGCTCCACCATGTGCCGTTCGACACGGTCACGAGGCTGCGGGACGCGCTGGTCCCCGGCGGTGTCCTTGCCGTGCTCGGCCTCGGCAGACCCAGCACGTTCGCCGATTACGCGCGCGCCGCCGTGGCGTCGCCGGTCAACGCGCTGGCCAGGGTGATCGTGTACGCGGGCGACCGGCTCAACGGCGGGGTCGATCCGCTGCCGACGGCGCCGATCGACGAGACGTACCCGCCGATGAGCCGCGTCCGGCGCGACGCGTCCCGGCTGCTGCCGGGGAGCAAGGTGCGGAACCTGCTCTTCTACCGCTATCTCCTCGTCTACCGCAGGCCGGAAGATGATCACCCGATCTGACACCCCAAGCGGGTGAAACCGGTGCTCGTCCACCCGATCGGCGGCGCCGGGCGGGCCGGATCCGGTTCATTTTTGAGAGGCCATCCAGTCCGGAGATCGGGGTCCTCATGCGCTTAAGACGTGTCCTGTTCGCGGCCGTCTCGACCGTCGTCCTGCTGATCGCCTCCGCCACGGCGGCCACCGCCGCCGAGCGGTCCTACCGGAATTACGTCGCGCTGGGTGATTCGTACACCTCCGGACCGCTGATCCCGCTCCCCCGCCTCGACCCGCTCTTCTGCGGCAAGTCGACGCAGAACTACCCGTCGATCCTCGCCTCGGCGCTGCGGGTGCGCTCGTTCACCGACATCAGCTGCGGTGGCGCCGACACCACGAACATGACGCAGCGGCAGCGGGTGACCCTCGGCAGCAACCCGCCGCAGTTCAGCGCGCTGCGCGCGAACACCGACCTGGTCACCGTCGGTATCGGCGGCAACGACTACGGCGTCTTCGGCACGCTGGTCGGCACCTGCCCGTCGCTGCGCGCGAGCGATCCCACCGGGAGCCCGTGCCAGGACAGGTTCACCGTCGGCGGCGTCGACACCATCAAGGCCAAGATCGCCGACACCGGCAAGAACGTCGAGAAGGTGCTGGCCGGCATCCACGCCCGCTCGCCGCGCGCCGACGTGCTCGTCGTCGGCTACCCGCGGATCGCACCGGAATCCGGCTACTGCCCGAAGATCCTGCCCTTCGCCGAGGGCGACTACGCCTGGCTCAACGACGTCGAAAAGGCGTTGAACTCGGCGATCGAGAAGGCCGTCGCCGCCGACGGCAAGGCGACCTTCGTGGACACGTTCGGCCCGTCCGCCGGACATGACGCCTGCGCGCCGAACGGTGCCGCGTGGATCAACGGGCAGCACACGAAACTGCTCGCCGCGGCGGCGTACCACCCGTACCGCACCGGGATGGCGGGGGTGGCCGGAGTGGTCCTCCGTCACCTCCGCTGAATGCTATGAAAGGTCCTTTCCTTGCAAAATTTGCAAGGAAAGGACCTTTCATAGCGCTCGTCAGGAAGCAGGCAGCGTCGCCAACCGCGCGTTGATGCGCTCGATATCGGCCACCGCGGTCTCCTTGCGGGCCCGGATCTTGCCGATCACCGGCTCCGGCGCCTTGTCGATGAAGGCCTGGTTGCCGAGTTTGGCCTCGGCCTGCGCCAGTTCCTTCTCCGCCGCGCCGAGGTCCTTCTGCAGGCGCTTGCGCTCCGCGGCGACGTCGATCGTGCCGGACAGGTCCAGTTCGACGGTGACGACACCGGCCGACAGCCCGACCTCCAGCGACGCGCTCGGCGCGAAGCCATCTTCCGGCTGGGTGAGCCGCACCAGCGCGCGGATCGGCTCGTCGTGTCCGGTGATCTCGGCGAACCCGTCGCCGGACAGCCGCGCGGCCACCTTCTGGCTGGGCTTGAGGCCCTGGTCCGCGCGGAACCGGCGGACCTCGGTGACCAGTTTCCGCACGTCCGCGATCCGCTTGTCCGCCACGGCGTCGGCGTACGAGGAGTCCGCCACCGGCCACGGGGCGATGACCAGCGACTCGCGGCCGGTCAGCGCCGTCCACAGCTTCTCGGTGATGAACGGGATGAACGGGTGCAGCAGCTTCAGCACGGTGTCGAACACGTGCCCCAGCACCGCGCGCGTCGCTGTCACGCGGGCTTCGTCGCCCTGGAAGACCTGGACCTTCGACAGCTCCAGGTACCAGTCGCACAGCTCGGTCCAGGTGAACTGGTAGAGCGTGTCGGTGGCCTTCGCGAACTGGTAGTCCGCCAGGTACCCGGTGACCTCGTCGACGACGGTCCCGAGCCTGCCGAGGATCCAGCGGTCCGCCTCGGTGAGTTCGGCCGGGGCGGGCAGCGGGGCGTTCGCGTCCGCGCCGTTCATCATCGCGAACTTGGTGGCGTTCCAGAGCTTCGTGGTGAAGTTCCGGGAACCCGCGACCCACTCCTCGCCGATCGGCACGTCGGTGCCCGGGTTGGCGCCGCGGGTGAGGGTGAAGCGCAGCGCGTCGGTGCCGTAGCGGTCCATCCACTCGATGGGGTCGACACCGTTGCCCGCGGTCTTCGACATCTTCTTGCCGAACTGGTCGCGGACCATGCCGTGCAGCGCGATGGTCTTGAACGGCGCCTCGCCGGTGGCGTAGAGGCCGAACATCATCATCCGCACGACCCAGAAGAACAGGATGTCGTAGCCGGTGACCAGCACCGACGTCGGATAGAACTTGTTCAGGTCCGGGGTCTTCTCCGGCCAGCCGAGGGTGGAGAACGGCCACAGGCCCGACGAGAACCAGGTGTCGAGCACGTCCGGGTCCTGGGTCCAGCCCTCGCCGGAGGGCGGCTCCTCGTCCGGTCCGACGCAGACGACCTCGTCGTTCGGGCCGTACCAGACCGGGATGCGGTGGCCCCACCACAGCTGACGCGAGATGCACCAGTCGTGCAGGTTGTCGACCCAGTCGAAGTAGCGCTTCTCCATCTCCGGCGGGTGGACGTTCACCCGGCCGTCGCGCACCGCGTCGCCGGCGGCCTTCGCGAGCGGGCCGACCTTGACGAACCACTGCAGCGAAAGCCTCGGCTCGATCGGCTCCTTCGAGCGCTCCGAGTGCCCGACGCTGTGCAGGTACGGACGCTTCTCCGCGACGATGCGGCCCTGCTCGCGCAGCTTCTCCCGCACCGCGACACGGGCCTCGAAGCGGTCCATGCCGTCGAATTCGGTGCCAGTGCCGTCGATGCGGCCCTGCTCGTCCATGATCGTGATCATCGGCAGGTCGTGCCGCTGGCCGATCTCGAAGTCGTTCGGGTCGTGCGCGGGCGTCACCTTGACGGCGCCGGTGCCGAACTCCGGGTCGACGTGCTTGTCCGCGACGATCGGGATCTTCCGCCCGGTCAGCGGCAGCTCGACCTCGGTGCCGATGAGGTGCGTGTAGCGCTCGTCGTCCGGGTGGACCGCGACGGCGGTGTCGCCGAGCATCGTCTCCATCCGGGTGGTGGCCACGACGATCGCGTTCTCGCCGTCGCCGTAGCGCATGGAGACGAGTTCGCCCTCGACCTCTTCGTGCTTCACCTCGGCGTCGGACAGCACCGACCGCAGCTCCGGCGACCAGTTGACCAGCCGCTCGGCACGGTAGATCAGGCCGTCGTCGAAGAGCTTCTTGAAGATCGTGTTGACGGCCTTGGACAGGCCGTCGTCCATGGTGAACCGCTCGCGGGACCAGTCGACGCCCTCGCCGAGGCGCTTCATCTGGGCGAGGATCTTGCCGCCGTGCTCGTTCTTCCACTGCCAGACGCGCTCCACGAAAGCCTCGCGGCCGAGCTCGCGGCGGCTGGTGCCCTCGGCGCGGAGCTGCTTCTCGACCAGCGCGTGGACCGCGATGCTCGCGTGGTCCATCCCCGGCAGGTACAGCGTCTCGTCGCCGAGCATGCGGTGGTAGCGGGTGATGGCGTCGATCAGGGTGTGCTCGAACGCGTGCCCGATGTGCAGCGAACCGGTCACGTTCGGGGGCGGGATGACTACCGTGAACGGCGGCTTGTCCGACGTGGGGTCGGCCGTGAAGTAGCCGGCGTCTACCCAACGCTGGTAGAGCGAGGCTTCTTCGTCGGCCGGGTTCCAGGCACCCGGAAGGTCGGTCTGCTGCGGCTGGGCGTTCTCGGTCACAGTTGACAAGTCTACGAACCCTCTCCAGCGAGTTCCTCACCGGCCGTAACGCCCGCCGTTCCCAGCCGATGAGGGGATGTCGTCACGCACTGGGGAGGGGCGGGCTCTTGGAAGACCGGCAGCTGGAGACGCATCCGGATCTGATGGATCCGGAATGGCGCAAGCGGGCCGAACGCGCCGCCCGGCTCGGCGCGAAGCAGGACCTCAAACGGCGGCGGAAACAGCGGCCACGCCGCCGGTTCCGGATGTCCCGGTGGCACGTGGTGGTCCTGTTCCTGGTCATGACCGTGGCCGTGCTCGCGGCGGCGGTGGTGGTCGTGAACCAGCTGCGGGGAAGCTCCAGCTCCGGACAACCTCCGAGGGTGGCTCCGGTGCTCAGCGGCGTCGACCTCGCCCGGCCTTTCGACCGCACCCCCGCGGCGAACTGGCGCGAAGGCGTCGCCGGGATCACCGTGCCGCCGGGGCAGGCCATCGGCGGCTTCACCGCGCAGGAGGTCGACGCGGCGTATCAGACGGTGACGAAGGCCATCGCGGCCGCACGGCTCGGTTCTCGGGCACTGCGGGACCACGATGGCTCGGAACTGCTCGCCCTGCTGACCGCGAACGAACGCAAGCGGCTCGAACCGACGCTCACGAGCGGTCCCACCCTCGAAAAAGATCGGTACTTCACCCTCATCGGAGCGAAAGGGCTGTCGCAGGTGCCGCCGCGCATGACCGGGTCACTCACGGCGAAGCCCGGCGGCAACGGCGAGTTGATCGTCCACGCGAGTTACGCGGTCGCCTACGCCTTCGACGCGCGCCCGGACGAGGCCCGGTCACCGGCGGACATCGCCCCGTTCCTCCGCGAGGAACAGGACTACATGATCCGCAAGGCTCCACCGTTCGCGAAGGCCGACGCCGGGCTCAGCATCGGGGAAGGTTCGGGTTACCGCTCACGCATGGCCTGTGACGCGATCAAGACGGGTATCCTCGCGCCCCAGTACGCTGACAAGGACAGACCGGTCGTCGGCGTGCCCGTCGGCGACGATGCCGCTGCCTACGATCCGACGAAACCCCTGCCGTCGCTGGACACCTGCGGGTAGCGGGCCGAAACACTGGGGAAGAGGACAGAGATGGACGAAGAGGACCGGCGGATCGAGACCCACCCGGACCTGGTCGACCCGAACTGGCAGAAACACGCCGAACTGGACGCCTGGCTGGGTGCGAAGAAGGAACTCAAGAAGAAGCGCCGCAGGCAGCGCAAGGCGGCGGCCTCCGGTGGCGGCTACCGCGAGCCGGGTTCGAGCCGGTGGCCGGGCATCGCCGCGATCGCCTGCCTGATCGTGCTGGTCG
Source organism: Amycolatopsis sp. lyj-108 (assembly GCF_046549005.1). NCBI lineage: Bacteria > Bacillati > Actinomycetota > Actinomycetes > Pseudonocardiales > Pseudonocardiaceae > Amycolatopsis > Amycolatopsis sp. lyj-108. Next base: position 183,864 of record NZ_JAJPWQ010000012.1, read on the forward strand.
TGGCCGCGGTGACGGTGAACGCGGTGCAGGAACGCGGCGTCAACGAGACGCCATGGTTCCCGCTGGACGAATCGCAGATCACCCGGCTCGTCACCGACGCCTGACCCCCCTCGGTCGCGCGCGGAGGCGGCAAGGCGCACGATGGGGTCCATGACCCGCGAAGCACCCGCGAACGACGTTGACGAGACACAGCTCGAGGTCGGGAAACCGAAGAGCTGGGCGGCCGGGATCCCCGGGGTCGCCGTCTCCCTGATGCGCGGCATGGAGCAGATGGGCGCCGCGCGCACGGTGAAGACGCTGCGCCTGCTGAACCAGCGCGACGGTTTCGACTGTCCCGGTTGCGCCTGGCCGGAGCCGCGCGAGGTCGACGGCGAGCACCGCAAGCTCGCGGAGTTCTGCGAGAACGGCGCGAAGGCCGTCGCCGAGGAGGCGACGAAACGCCGGGTCGGCCGCGAGTTCTTCGCCGAGCACTCCATCCACGATCTCGCGGACAAGACGGACTTCTGGCTCGGGCAGCAGGGCCGCATCACCGAGCCGTTCGTGCTGCGCGAAGGGGCCTCGCACTACGAGCCGATCTCCTGGGACGACGCCTTCACCCTGGTCGCGGACGAGCTCCGCGCGCTGCAGAACCCGGACGAGGCGATCTTCTACACCTCCGGCCGCACCAGCAACGAGGCCGCGTTCCTCTACCAGCTGCTCGTGCGCTCCTACGGCACCAACAACCTCCCCGACTGCTCCAACATGTGCCACGAGTCGTCCGGCGCGGCGCTCGCGGCCACGACCGGGATCGGCAAGGGTTCGGTGTCGCTCGCCGACATCCACAAGGCCGACCTGATCGTGGTCGTCGGCCAGAACCCCGGCACCAACCACCCGCGCATGCTCTCCGCGCTGGAGGAGGCCAAGGGCAACGGCGCCAAGATCATGGCGGTCAACCCGCTGCCCGAAGCCGGCCTGATGCGGTTCAAGAACCCGCAGAACGTCCGTGGCGTGATCGGCAAGGGAACCCCGCTCGCCGACGAGTTCGCGCAGATCCGGCTCGGTGGCGACCTCGCGTTGTTCCAGGCGATCGGCCATCTGCTCCTGAAGTGGGAGCAGGAGACACCCGGCACGATCGTCGATCGCGCGTTCGTCGAGTCGTCCACCGAGGGCTTCGAGGACTACGCGAAGCATCTGCGGGAGATCGACTGGACCGAAGTGGGCGCCGCGACCGGGCTGCCGCGTGAGCAGATCGAGCGGCTGGCGCGGATGATCGCGACGTCGGAGCGGACCATCTACTGCTGGGCGATGGGCCTGACCCAGCACAAGCACGCCGTGCAGACGATCTCCGAGGTCGCGAACCTGGCGCTGGTGCGCGGCATGATCGGCGAACCGGGCGCGGGCCTGTGCCCGGTGCGCGGGCACTCCAATGTCCAGGGCGACCGGACGATGGGCATCTGGGAGAAGATGCCGGAGTCGTTCATGGACAGTCTCGACGCCGAGTTCGGCATCAAGGTCCCGCGAGACCACGGTTACGACACCGTCGATTCGATCCGCGCGATGCGGGACGGCAAGGGCAAGGTCTTCTTCGCCGTCGGCGGCAACTTCGCCTCCGCCACCCCGGACACCGAGCTGACCGAGAAGGCGCTCAAGTCGTGCTCGCTGACCGCGCACGTGTCGACGAAGCTCAACCGCTCGCACGTCGTCCCCGGCAAGACCGCGCTGATCCTGCCCACCCTCGGCCGCACCGAACGCGACGTCCAGGCGGGCGGCGAGCAGTTCGTCACCGTCGAGGACTCGATGTCGCAGGTGCACACCTCACGCGGCAGGCTGGCCCCGGCCAGTGAAAAGCTGCTCTCCGAGGTCGCGATCATCTGCCACCTCGCGGAAGCGCTGTTCGGCGCCGGGCACCCCGTGCCGTGGCGGGACTTCCACGCCGACTACGACCTCGTCCGCGACCGGATCGCCCGTGTCGTCCCCGGCTGCCACGACTACAACGCCCGCGTGCGCGAGCCCGACGGCTTCGTCCTGCCGAACGCGCCGCGCGATTCCCGGCAGTTCAACGGAACCGCCAACGGCAAGGCGAACTTCACCGTCTCCGAACTCGAGTACCCGCAGGTCCCCGAAGGCAGGCTGCTGCTGCAGACGATGCGCAGCCACGACCAGTACAACACCACGATCTACGGTCTTTCCGACCGCTACCGCGGCATCGAGGACGCCCGGCGCGTGGTGCTGGTGAACCCCGAAGACCTGGTGTCGCTCGGGCTGACCGACGGCGCGATGGTCGACCTCGTCTCGGAATGGCGGGACGGCGACCGCCGGGCGCCGCGGTTCCGGGTGGTCTCGTATCCGACGGCGAAGGGCTGCGCGGCGGCGTACTTCCCCGAGGCGAACGCCTTGGTGCCGCTGGATTCGGTGGCGGACAAGTCGAACACCCCGGTGTCGAAGGCGATCGTGGTGCGGCTGGAACCGGTGACCGCACCTTAGGCTGCCCGCTTGGCGGTGCCGGGCGGGCTCGAACCGGGTCCACCGTGAAGTGGCCAACCCACTTCGCGGAAAGGCTTGCCATGTCACGAAGATCGACTTCGCGTTGCTTCGCCGCACTGGCCTCGCTCATGCTCGTCGCGGTACTGCCCGGCGCGGCCACCGCCGCTCCGGGCGCACCACCGCCGCTTCCCTTCGTCTCCCAGCTCGACCTGTCCTGCTACCGGACCGAGGGCTACAAACCGCCACCAGCGGAGCTCACCCTCAAGCACCTCAATCCCGTCCTGGCGAAGCTGCCGATGGAGACCGTCAAGCTGGGTGAACGCCAACAGCTCTGCGTGCCGGTCGCGAAGAACGGTGAGATCCCGCCGCCGGGGATCGTCGACTTCGTCCGATGGGTGGATCTGTCGTGCTATCGGATCGAAGGCGGCGCGGTGAACTTCCCGCTGACGCTCAGCCACCTGAACCCCGTGGTGCGAAAGCTGGGCATCCAGGACGCGCACGTGACCATGTTGTCGCCGGAGCAGTTGTGCGTCCCGGTCGCGAAGAACGGGGTACTGCCGCCACCGGAGGTCCTGTCGTTCGTCCGGCACATCGACCTCGAGTGCTACGCGTTGCGCGTCCTCGGCATCCCTGCCGTCCCCTTCCCGCTGACGCTGGGCCACCTCAACCCGGTGCTGGCCGACCGGCCGAAGGTGGACGTGAAGGTCGGCAACGCGCGGCAGTTGTGCGTTCCCGTCGCCAAACGCGGCGACGAGATCCCTCCGGAGGTACTCGACACCTTGCAGTGGCTGGATCTGGCGAAGTACGACGTCACCACCGGGCCGAGCGTCGTCGGGCCGGTCACGCTGAAGCTGACCCATCTGAACCCGGTGCTGGCGCGCCTTCCCAGCGAAGAGGCCGTCATCACCGAACCGGCTCAGCTCGGTCTTCCGGTCGCCAAGAACGGCAAGATCCCACCGGGCTGAGGATCAGTCGATGCATCCCGCGGCGTCCGGGGTGATCGGCTGGTCGCCCTGCGCGGGCGCTCCCCCGCCCGCGGACACGCCCGGTCCTTTGTAGACCTGGCCGAGGACGACCTCGATGGTTCCCGCGGCGACCGAGTCGGCTTTCTGGACGTCCAGTCCACCGAGCAGTTTCGCGACCTCCGCCGCGGGTCCGGCCGCGTCGCTGTACCGGACGACGGAGGTACGCCGCCCGGCTTCGGCCTTCGTGTCGCCCTTGCCGAAACCCTTCTCCGCCAACAGGTCCGAGACGCGGGCGGCGAGACCTTCCTTGCCGCTCGCGTTGACGACGTCGACCTTGGGGCCGGCGGGCGCCTGCGACGACGCCGCGGGCTGGGCGCCGATCAGCGAGGCGGCGAACGCGCGCACCTGTGCGGGGTCCACCTGCACGGCGGTCCAGGTCGGGTGCCGGGGGTCGTAGCGGTAGTCGGGGTTGACCACCGGGATCGTCTCGAAGGCGATGCCACCGCCGGAGACCCCGCGCATCTGCCGGACGAAGTCGAGCAGGTCCCACGAACCGTCGAGGACGACCGAACGCTTCACCGCGTCGATCAGTTCGGAGACACGGGCCGGGTTCGCCAGCGTGCCGGCGGAAAGGGTCTGCTTCGCCAGTCCGGCGAGGAACACCTGTTGACGGCGCACCCGGTCGAGGTCGCTGCGGGGCAGGTTCTTGCGCTGGCGGACGAAGGCGAGCGCGTCGGCGCCCTGGATCGTCTGCCGTCCGGCGGGGAAGTCCGCGCCGGAATCGCGGTCCTTGGTCGCCTTGTTCAGGCAGACCTCGACCCCGCCGACGGCCTTGCTGATCTCGTAGAAGCTCAGCAGGTTGACCTCGGCGAAGTGGTCGATCTTGATCCCGGCGAGTTCCTCGACGGCCTTCAAGGTCGCCTTCCGCGCGGCGGTGATCGCCTGTTTGTCGATCTCCGCCTTGTCGGTCTTGCCCGCCGCGCGCTGCTCACTCGCCGAGGCGAACTTGGCGCGGCCGAAGATCTCGTTGATCTTGCTCTTGTCCTTCTGCCCCGGCTGCGCGACCCAGGAGTCGCGCGGGATCGAGAAGGCCTTCACGGCCTGCTGCCCGTTGGGGATGCGAAGCACGATGAGCGTGTCCGTCAGGTCGTCACCGTTCGCGCCCACCCGCAGTTCCCGCAGCACTTCCGGGGGTAGTGGCCTGCCCTGGTTGTCGGTCCGCGAATCGCGTCCGACCAGCAGGATGTCCAGCGAACCGTCGGCGGGCTGTTCTCCCGGCTCCGGAGCGTCGATCACGTCTTCACGGGTGACGCCGTCCAGCGAACTCAGCGTCGTGTATCCGTACGCGGTCCCGCCGAACACCGCCACCGCCATCGCGGCGACCAGGACCTTCCCCAGCTTGTGCACGTCCCTAAGACGCACGGGAGGCCGTCATTGCTGCAGGGGTGAGCCACTTCACATCCGCAGATGCGACGCTCCGTTCAGGTCGAGGATCGCGCCGGACGCCCATGCGGCGTCGGCGGAGGCGAGGTAGAGCACCGCCGCGGCGACCTCCTCCGGCGTCCCGACCCGGCCGAACGGGCTCTCGCCGCTCGCGCCTTCGACCTTCGCCGCGACCCGGTCGGTGGCGGTGAAGCCGGGGGCGACCGAGGTCACCGCGATCCCGTGCGGGGCGAGGGCGACGGCGAGCGACTGCCCGAGCGAGTGCAGCGCGGCCTTGCTCGCGCCATAGGCCGGGAACTCGGGCTCACCCTTGAAGGCGCCCCGCGAACCGATGTTGACCACCCGGCCGGCCGCGCCGCGCTCGATCATGTGCCGGGCCACGCAGTAGGTCACGTTCGCGGTGCCGAGCACGTTGACGTCGACCATCCGCCGCCAGATCCGCTGCCAGTCCGCATAGGACACTTCGGCGATGGGGTGGACCGCCGCCGCGGACGGCGCGTAGGCGGCGTTGTTCACCAGGACGTCGACGCCGCCGGCCAGCTCCTCGGCTTCGTCGGCGACCCGTTGGGCCACTTCGGGATCCGAGAGGTCGCCTTGGACGAGCCCGTGGCCGGAACCCGGCAGTCCGGCGAGCGTCCGCTCGGCGTCCTCCCGGTTCGAGGCGTAATGGACGGCGACACGGTCGCCCTTTTCCGCGAAGGCCCGCGCGATCGCACGGCCGATGCCGCGCGACGCCCCGGTGACGAGAATTCCCACGGGCCGACCCTACTCAGCCGCCGAAGAGCTGGACCACCTTGCGGAACAGTTCGTAGACGCCGTAGGCGAACGGGAGCGCGACCCACAGCCAGGCGAAGACCATCAGCCCGGTGCGGCGGTGTTCGGGAGCCTGTTCGGTCATCGGGCCTCACTCCTCGCGGGCTCGCCGGACGGCGCCGGCTCGTGGAACTTCGGGTTGACCGGGCGCACCAGTTCGTTGGCGACGAAACCGGCCACCAGCAGGCCGATCATGATGAACAGCGACGTCGTGTAGAGGTCGGGGCCGACCTTGCCCGCCGCCTTCTGGCTGTCGGAGATGGCGTTGACGATGAGCGGCCCGAGCACGCCTGCCATCGACCAGGCGGTCAGCAGCCTGCCGTGGATCGCGCCCACCTGATAGGTGCCGAAGAGGTCCTTCAGGTACGCCGGCACGGTCGCGAAGCCGCCGCCGTAGAACGACAGGATCAGCATGGCGCACAGGACGAACACGAGCTTCGAAGCGTTGGTGGTCAGCGCGATCACCAGGTACAGCAGTGCACCGACCCCGAGGTAGAGGCGGTAGATGTTCTTGCGTCCCACCAGGTCCGAAGTGGACGACCAGACGAACCGGCCGAGCATGTTGGTCAGCGAGAGCAGCGCGACGAACCCGGCGGCGGCCGCGGTGCCGACCGGCGTCGACGTCTCGCGGAAGAAGTCCGCGATCATCGGCGCCGCCTTCTCCAGGATGCCGATCCCCGCGGTCACGTTGAAGCACAGGACCACCCAGAGCAGCCAGAACTGCGGCGTCTTGATGGCGTTGCGCGCCGACACGTTCGCGGTGGTGATCATCGCGTTGCCGTGGTCGGTCTTCGGCGTCCAGCCCTTCGGCTTCCAGTCGTCGGCGGGGACCCGCACCAGGAGGATGCCCAGGCTCATGAAGACCGCGTAGACCAGGCCGTGCACGAGGAAGGCGGTCGCGACCGTCCCGATCGACCACGGCGAGCCGCCCAGCATCTGCGTCGACCACGGGGAGGCGATCAGCGCGCCGCCGCCGAAGCCCATGATCGCGATACCGGTGGCCATCCCCGGGCGGTCGGGGAACCATTTGATCAGCGTCGACACCGGCGAGATGTAGCCGATCCCGAGCCCGATACCGCCGATCCCGCCCCAGCCGAGCACGACGAGCCAGTACTGCGACGTCGCGACACCCAACGCCGAGATCAGGAAGCCCGAGCTGAAGCAGACCATCGAGACGAACATCGCCCAGCGCGGCCCGTTGCGCTCGACCAGCGTCCCGCCGAAGGCCGCCGAGAGCCCGAGCATCACGATCCCGAGCTGGAACGGGAGCGCGCTCTGCGTGCCGGTGAGCCCGAGGGTCTTCTCCAGCGGCGCCTTGAACACGCTCCACGCGTACGCCTGCCCGATCGACAGGTGGACGGCCAGCGCGGCGGGAGGGATCAGCCAGCGGCTCCACCCCGGTGCTGCGACGATGCGGGAACGGTCCAGGAAGCCGACAGCCATCCGGCGCCTCCGTACTCTGGGGATGTGCACTGGGAATGTATTACTTAATTCCCGGCGTTGCAGTACTCAAGTGTCGAATAACCGGTCAGAAGGGTGGACAAGTGGGCAGGGTGACGGTGCGGCGTCCGGTGCGGATGATCTCCGCGACGAAGGACGTGCGACGACCCGACTCGCTCGCGGCCGAAGAACCGCTGGAGATCCGCGTCGGCGGCAAGGCACTCGCGGTCACCATGCGGACACCCGGTAACGACGTCGAACTGGCGCACGGGTTCCTGTTGTCCGAGGGTGTGCTCGCCTCCCGCGAGGACATCGCGGTCGCCCGGTACTGCGACGGCGTCGACGACCAGGGCCGGAACACCTACAACGTCCTGGACATCGCGCTGGCCGAAGGCGTCGCGCCGCCGGAGACGGGCGTCGAGCGGAACTTCTACACCACGTCCTCGTGCGGCGTCTGCGGCAAGGCCGCGCTCGACGCGGTGAAGCTCAAAAGCCGGTTTTCACCGGAGAAGTCCGGATTCACCGTGAGCAAGGACGTGCTGGCGAAGCTCCCGGACACGCTGCGCACGCATCAGAAGGTCTTCTCCAGCACCGGCGGGCTGCACGCGGCCGCCCTGTTCGACGGCGACGGGAACCTCGCCGTCGTCCGCGAGGACGTCGGCAGGCACAACGCCGTCGACAAGGTCCTCGGCTGGGCGTTGCAGGAAGGCCGGATCCCCGCGTCGGACGCCGGCCTGCTGGTGTCCGGGCGCGCCTCGTTCGAACTGGTGCAGAAGGCCGCCATGGCCGGGATCGGCCTGCTGGCCGCCGTTTCCGCGCCGTCGTCGCTGGCCGCGGAACTGGCCGACGAGAACGGCATGACCCTCATCGGTTTCCTGCGCGGCGAGAGCATGAACCTCTACACCGGCGAACAGCGGGTGCTCGGGCTCGACTGACTCAGGCTGAACCGGGCCCCGCGTCGCGAAAGCCACTTTCGCGACGCCTGACGTCCCGAAAGTGGCTTTCGCGACACTCGCCACGGCACGTCAGCGGCCGAGCGCCTTCAATCGGTGCCCACCCAGTTACCGTGGAAACCGTTGGGCACCCGGTCCGGCAGGTGCACGGCACCGACGGTCTCCAGCGTCCCCGCGTCCAGGATCGTCAGGTCGCTCTTCTGTGTCGCGGGATCGTAGACGAAACCCATCAGCACGCCCTCGTCCTCACCGGCGTCCACTGAGGACGGGACGAACACGAACTCCCCGACCTGGCTGCCCTCGCCGAACTCCCTCGAAGCGACCGACCGGTTCCACAGATCGTGCTTCAGCAAGGAACCCGAGGACGCCGATCCGTCCCTTGTGGACACCGAGTAGCCGAAGCGGTGCCGCCGCCCGACCAGCCGCTCGTCCACGCGCGGGAATTCCTGGCCCTGGTCGTCGAGGCGTTCCTCGACGACCTTGCCGACGGTCAGGTCGATGGTCCAGCGGTCCAGGGTCGGCGGCCCTTCGGCGGGGCCGAGCAACTCGGTGTCGAACATCTTCGGGTGGCGGACGACGTCCAGCACGATGTCGTCGCCGTCGTCGTAGGCGTTCATCGGGTGGAACACGTAGCACGGCTCGATCTCGAACCAGCGGACGTCGCCGTCGCCGCCCTCTCGCGGCATGACCCCGATCCGCGCCGGGTACTTCGGGTTCCAGCGATACGGCAGGCCGGAGTTGCCCGAGATCCGCTGACGCAGCCTCGCGCTGAGGGGGTCCGGCACCTTCACCTTCCCCACGAGCGCGGACAGCACCAGCTGGGCGGGAGTGCGCAGGAACACCGGGACGGACGCTGCGACGGCCTGTTCGGCGTCGAAGGTGACCGGGAGGTCGTAGAAGACGACGTGTTTCTCGGTCAGGGAGAAGTCGTGCATCATCGGCGAACCGGTGACCTCGATGTCCACCTTGCGCCGCGCGCGGCCTTGGGCGTCGATCACCGAGTACTGCACTTTGTTGCCCTGACCGAAGAAGTAAGACACGGCGTGCAGTTCGCCGGTCTCCGGATCACGCTTCGGATGCGCGGTGTAGCCGCCGGGAAGGGTGCCGTCGAAGTCGCAGGCGCCGACGGTGTCGAGTTCGTCGGTGAGCTCGAAGCTGGTGGACCCGCCTTCGATCAACGCGAGGGTCTTGCCGGCGTGGCCGATCACGTTCGTGTTGGCCCCGAGGGAGGCGACCCCGGAGACCGGTCCGCCTTCCCAGCGTTCGCCGATCTGCCGCGACAGCCGGGGGTTGCGCACCCAGCGGTTGCGGTACCACTCGGCGCGGCCGTCACGCAGCCGGACGCCGTGCACCATGCCGTCGCCCATGAACCAGTGGTAGGCCTCCGGGTCCACCTCGGACAGCGGGTTCGGCCCGTTCCGCAGGTAGCGCCCGTCCAGATACTCCGGGATGTGCCCGGTGACGCTCAGTTCGGTGATCGTGTGCTCACGGCTGACCGGGGCGAAGTTGCCCTGGAGGAACTTGTTGCCCATCGAAGGCCCCCTAGCGACGGATATAACACAGTTATGGATATATTTATAACAGGGTTATGGAATACTGGCAAGCATGTCACCGAAACCCTCCGCCACCGAGGTCAAGGCGAAACTGGTCGAAGCGGCGATCCGGCTGCTCTCGGACGGCGGCCCGGAGGCGCTGCAGGCCCGCAAGCTGGCGGCGGAGATCGGCGCGTCGACCATGGCCGTGTACACCCACTTCGGCGGGATGGGCGCACTGGTGGACGAGGTCGCGCGCGAGGGATTCCGGCGGCTGTCGGCGAATCTGGGCGAGGTCGAGGAAACCGCCGACCCGGCGGCCGACATCCTCACCCTGGCGCTGGCGTACCGGCGGACCGTGGTGGACAACCCGCAGCTCTACGCGGTGACCTTCGGCCAGAGCCAGCCCAACGGGCAGAAGGCGGCACTGGTCGACATGACCAGCAAGGAGACCCGCGAGAGCCTCAGTGATGAAGGCATCGAAGCCTTCGGTTACCTCGTCCGTGCCGCGAAACGCGTGATCGACGCGGGCCGGTTCCGGCCCGCCCCGGAGTTCGACGTCGCCGCCCAGCTCTGGAGCGCCGTGCACGGCTACATCACGCTGGAGGTCGCCGGTCACTTCGGCGACAGCGGGAATGGTGTGGACCACATCCTGATTCCCCTGGCCACCGCCCTCGGCGTCGGTCTCGGCGACACTTACGAGGCCGCGACGCGCTCCGCGCGGATCTCGATCGAGGCATGGCGCGCGAAAGAGGGAAACATCGGCACCTGATCCGGCGATACCCCGGTCACAGGTCGGTGACATGTGCAACCTTCCAGCGGAAACGTGCGTCTGACCTGGTGGAAGCAAAACGGGGGAACGGGGATCGGTGAACGAGGACGATCAGGGGCACACGACGCTGCCGGGGGTGGACGGCGCCCGTCGCTGGCTGAGCCGCCGGTCCGTGCTGATCGCCGGCGCCTCGGGTCTCGGCGTCGCCGGGCTCGCCGCCGGAACGGCCACCGGGGCCCTGCCGTTCAGTGAGGCACTCCAGCGGGCACTCGGCGTCGCGTCGCCGACCCCGGCGACCCAGCTGGGCAGCCCCCGCGTCGAGCGTGTCTATTCCGAAGCCCGCGGGCGCGAGGTCGATCTCGTGCTGATGCTGCCGACCAAGGCGCCGCCCAAGGGCCTGCCGATGTCGCTGATGCTCCACGGCCTCCACGGCACCGCGCGGCACGCGGCCCCCACCGGGCTGCTCAAGCAACTCAGCAGCGAGGTCGCCCGCAAGGCGGTGCCCCCGTACGGGTTCGTCGCGGTCGACGGCGGCGACCACTACTGGCACGAGAACCAGCCCGGCGACAACCCGATGGCGATGCTGCTCGAAGAGGTCCCCCGCTGGCTGGCCGCCCGCGGCCTCGGCGGCCGGGACGGGCTGCCGTTCGCCGCCACCGGGCTTTCGATGGGCGGTTTCGGCGCGCTGCTCTACACGCGGCGCCGTCTCGAACGCCGCCGCCCGCCCGCCGCGGTCGCGGCGCTCGCGCCCGCGCTGATGACGTCGTGGGCCGAGATGAGCAAACGGCGCGCGTTCCGCGACGCCACCGACTGGGGCTCGCTGGACCCGTTGCGCCACATCGACGTCACCAAGAAGGTGCCGACCGGGATCTGGTGCGGCACCGAAGATCCGTTCATCGGCGGGGTGCGGAAGTTCATCTCCGAAGCGCGGCCCATGGTCGCGCACACGGCGCGCGGCAAACACGGCGACACGTTCAACCGCACCGTCGTGCCGAGCCTGGTCGCGTTCCTCGGCAAGCACGTCCCGAAGAACGCCTGAGCGCTCAGACGCGGAAGAAGATCCTGGTCACGGTCGAGCCCGGTCTCAGGTACTGCCGGACGAGATCGGCGACCTGGTTCACCAGCACCAGGCCGCGTCCACCGATCTGCCCCGCGGCGGCGGGCCGCCTGCCGGCCAGCGGATCGCTCAGGGTGCCTTCGTCGATGACCTCGCAGAGCACGTGGGCCTCGTCGCGCCAGACGCGGACGACACCCTGTCCCGAACCGTGCAGCACGCTGTTGGCGGACAGTTCCGCCACGGCGAGCACGAGATCCTCCACCCGGCCCGGGGACAGCCCGCTCTCCTCGGCGCGAACCTGCGCGAAGTGCCGCACCGCGCTGAGCCTGGCGAGATCGAACCGGAACGCGTCGGCCACGACCGGTTCGGGCAGCGGCAGGTTGTACTGCTCGACGACCGCGTCGGGGGCGTAACCCTCGCTGCGGCGATCGCCGTCGGCGCCGGAGAGGATCGGATGGGTCCGCTCGGCGTCGGCGAGGACGCCGTCTTCGAGCGTGGTCCGGTCGTACGGGCACAGGATGCTGAGGTCGCGGTCGCCGAACGCGAAGTTGATCAGCGCCTCGTGCTGTGCACACGCCGGGTACTCGAGGGGCGAACGGCCCGCCCAGATCGGTTCGCCGATGATCCGGACGGGCCCCGGCCGGTTGTCGGCGAACGCGAGCAGCACGCCGGGAAGGATGCGGCCGGGGTTACGGCCCGCTTCGGTCATGTCGATGAGCTCGACCTCGGCGACGGAATCGCCCAGCGCGTCTTCGATCAGCGCCAGATTCCGGCCCGGGACGGCGACCGCGACCGGCTCGTCGAGCTTCAAGCCCTCGAGGATGTACGGAATCGTTCCGTCCAGGTACTCGGTGTCACCGGAGTAGAGCAGGCCCACGTGGGTGAAGGGACCCGCGGTGACTGTCACGGACTCGTCTTACCCCGTTGGAGCGGATCTGAAACCCTGCTAACGGAGGGAATCCGAAAATCGTGCCGGGCCGATCAGCCGAGCCAGCGTCCCGCCATCGAGATCAACCAGAATCCGGCGAGCGTCGCACCGGTGAACAGTCCTGTCCAGGCGACGAGCGAGGAGTTCGCCTCCGCGCTTCGCGCCGTCTTGATCCGGAAGAGCGCATACGCCGAGACGGCGAAGAACGGCAGCGGGATCAGCGGCAGCGGCGACAACCGGACGACACCGGCCACCAGGCAGGTCGCCACCAGCACGCCCAGCACGATCGTCAGCGCGCGCGGGATCCACGGATGCCCTCGATACGCCCCGACGACGATGCGTTCGGTGAGTTCGACGAGTCCCCTGACCTCGCGTGGACTCGCGGCTTCCAGCTCGGGAGCCTCGTTCTCGTCCTTCGTGGGAGTCAGCGGCACCATCGCATCCTATCTCGGTCCGGTCACCGGCCGGACCTGGCCGGAGAAACCGATGCCCCGGCCGGAAGGTTCCGGCCGGGGCATCGTTGACGCTGACGTGCTTTGTCAGGCGGACTTCTCGCCGCGCTCGCTGCCACGACGGCGTGACGGCTGACGCGCCACGATCGTCGGGTTCACGTTCTCGCGGACGGTCTGCTCGGTGATGACGACCTTCGCGACGTCGTCGCGGCTGGGGATGTCGTACATGACCGGCTGCAGGACCTCTTCCATGATCGCGCGCAGGCCACGGGCGCCGGTGCCGCGGAGCACGGCCTGGTCGGCGATGGCCTCGAGCGCGGTCTTGGTGAACTCCAGCTCGACGTTGTCCATCTCGAAGAGCTTCTTGTACTGCTTCACCAGCGCGTTGCGCGGCGTGGTCAGGATGCTGACCAGCGACTCCTTGTCCAGGTGGGTCACCGTCGCCACGACCGGGAGGCGGCCGATGAACTCCGGGATCAACCCGAACTTGATCAGGTCCTCCGGCATGGTGTCGGAGAAGATGTCGCTCTCGTCGATCTCGGCCTTGGTGCGGATCTCCGCGCCGAAACCGAGGCCGCGCTTGCCGACCCGCTCGTTGATGATCTTCTCCAGCCCGGCGAACGCGCCGGCCACGATGAACAGCACGTTCGTCGTGTCGATCTGGATGAACTCCTGGTGCGGGTGCTTGCGGCCGCCCTGCGGCGGCACCGACGCGGTGGTGCCTTCGAGGATCTTCAGCAGCGCCTGCTGAACGCCCTCGCCCGACACGTCACGCGTGATCGACGGGTTCTCCGACTTCCGGGCGATCTTGTCGACCTCGTCGATGTAGATGATGCCCGTCTCGGCGCGCTTGACGTCGTAATCCGCCGCCTGGATCAGCTTGAGCAGGATGTTCTCGACGTCCTCGCCCACGTAGCCGGCTTCGGTGAGCGCCGTGGCGTCCGCGATCGCGAACGGGACGTTCAGCATCTTCGCCAGCGTCTGGGCCAGATAGGTCTTGCCGCACCCCGTCGGCCCGAGCATCAGGATGTTGGACTTCGCCAGTTCGACGGTCTCGTCCTTGGAATCCTTCGGCCCGGCCTTGTCGTCGGACTGCACACGCTTGTAGTGGTTGTACACCGCCACGGCCAGCGAACGCTTCGCGTCGTCCTGGCCGATGATGTACTGCTCGAGGAACTCGTGGATTTCGGCGGGTTTGGGCAGCTCGTCGAGCTTGACCTCACCGGCTTCGGCCAGTTCCTCTTCGATGATCTCGTTGCAGAGATCGATGCACTCATCGCAGATGTAGACCCCGGGGCCGGCAATGAGCTTCTTCACCTGCTTTTGGCTCTTGCCGCAGAAAGAACATTTCAGCAGGTCGCCGCCGTCACCGATCCGTGCCATGGCCGTTGACCTCGTCCCCTCCGGCGCGATACGCGCCTGACTGTCTTACCGCCCCGGTCACGGATGACCGCTCGGAGCCTCACACACTGCCACTGACGGTACCCGCCCGATGCCGTCGGCGGGAGAACCAACGTCACATCTGAGCACGCCAGAAGCTGACCTTAGACCAGGGATCCGGTGCGTGTCGTCTCCCGACACGCACCGGGCCCCTCCCGCGATCAGCTGCTCGAGGCCTTGCGGTACTCGAGCACCTCGTCGACGATCCCGTACGCCTTGGCCTCGTCGGCCGTCAGGATCTTGTCGCGCTCGATGTCCTTCTTGATGTCGTCGGCTTCCTTGTTCGTGTGCTTCGCCAGGATGACCTCCATCTGGCGCCGCACCCGCTGGATCTCGTTGGCCTGGATCTCCAGGTCCGAAACCTGGCCGTAGGTGCCCTCGGTCGCGGGCTGGTGGATCAGCACCCGCGAGTTCGGCAGCGTGAACCGCTTGCCGGGGGTCCCGGCAGCCAGCAGCACCGCGGCGGCCGAAGCGGCCTGGCCGATGCACATGGTGACGATGTCGGGGCGGACGTACTGCATCGTGTCGTAGATCGCCATCAGCGCGGTGAACGAGCCACCGGGCGAGTTGATCAGGATCATGATGTCGCGGTCCGGGTCCTCGTGCTCGAGGTGCAGCAGCTGGACCATGACGTCGTTCGCCGACGCGTCGTCGATCTGCACGCCGAGCATGATCTGACGCTCTTCGTACAGCTTGTTGTACGGGTTCGATTCCTTGATGCCGTAGCTGGTGCGCTCGACGTACGAGGGCAGCACGTACCGCGACTGCGGCAGCTGGAGCCGCGACTGCATCCCAGGCGCCTGCGACCCGATCGGAAGCTGGAAGTTGCTCATTGAAAATTCTCCTGTGTGCCGGCGCGGATCAGCTGTTGGGAAGCGGGTTCTCGCGCGTGAGGACCTGGTCCACGAAGCCGTAGTCCTTCGCCTCCTGCGCGGTGAACCAGCGGTCGCGGTCACCGTCCTTGACGATCTGCTCGACGGTCTGGCCGGTCTGCTCGGCCGTGATCTTGGCCAGCTCCTGCTTCCACTTGCCGAACACCTCGGCCTGGATCGCGATGTCGGAGGCCGTGCCGCCGACACCCGCCGAGGGCTGGTGCATGAGGATGCGCGCGTGCTGCAGCGCGTACCGCTTGCCGGGCGTGCCGGAGGAGAGCAGGAACTGCCCCATCGACGCGGCCAGGCCCATCGCGTAGGTCGCGACGTCCGGGCGGATCAGCTGCATGGTGTCGTAGATCGCGAAACCCGCGGTGACCGAGCCACCGGGCGAGTTGATGTAGAAGCGGATGTCCGACTCGGAGTCGTCTGCGTCGAGCAGCAACAACTGGGCGGTGATCCGGTTGGCGACCTCGTCGTTGACCTCGGAGCCGAGGACGACGATGCGCTCCTGGAGCAACCGCTCGAAGACCGAGTCGGTGAGGTTGAGCCCTGCGGTACCGGTCCGCGCCTGGGGCGTGTGCTGCGTCACGTCTGCCTGCCTTTTCGCCGACGGCGGCGGGTGGAACGTTCGCCGCCGCGTATGTCCAGATGCTTGAGGATCTTGCAACCGACCCTAACGAACTTGGGCGGTGCAGAATGCCTGACACCGCCCAAGTTCGCTTACAGCTTTACGGTCCGTTTCGACCGGACCGCGTATTCCCTACTCGGCCGCAGTCTTCGCGGTCTCTTCGGTGACCTGCGTCTCCTCGGCTGCGGGGCCGAAGAGCTCTTCGAGGTCGACCGTGGCGCCGGAGGCGTCGGTCACGGTGGTCTTGCGGACCACCGAGGCCAGCGCCTTGCCGCGGCGCACGTCGGCGTAGATCGCGGTCAGCTGGCCGGACTGCTGCGCCCGCTGGACGTACTCGTCCGGGCTGACGCCGAAGCGCTGCGCCTGGTAGATGATGCGTTCGGTGAGCTCGCCGTCGTTGACCGACGTCTGCTCGGCGTCGGCGATGCTGTCCAGCAGCAGCTGCGTGCGGACGGCCTTCTCCGACTCCTCGCGGACCTCGGTGTCGAACTCTTCGAGGGTGCGCCCTTCGGCCTCGAGTGCCTGCGCGAACTGCGCCTCGTCGTGGTCGAACGGGTGGATCGCGTCGTGCTTGCGGTTCTCGATCTCGGCCTCGAGGACCTTCTCCGGGATCGCGACCTCGGTGCGCTCGAGGAGCTCCTCGAGGACCTTGTCGCGGGCCTGGACGCCCTGCTGCATCTTCTTGACGCGGCCGAGACGCTCGCGAAGGTCGGCCTTCAGCTCGTCGATCGTGTCGAACTCGCTCGCCATCTGGGCGAACTCGTCGTCCGCCTCGGGCAGCTCGCGCTGCTTGATGGTCTGCACGGTGACGGTGACGTCGGCGTCCTTGCCCGTGTGCTCGCCGGCGACCAGCTTCGTGGTGAAGGTCTTGGTCTCGCCCGCCTTCGCACCGATGATGGCCTCGTCGATCCCGTCGACGAGCTGGCCGGAGCCGATCTCGTAGGACAGGCCGGTGGTCGAGGCCTCCTCGACCTCCTGACCGTCGACGGTGGCCGCGAGGTCGATCGAGACGAAGTCGCCGTTCTCGGCCGGACGGTCGACGCCGGTCAGCGTGCCGAAGCGGGCGCGCAGCTCGTCGAGCTGCTCGTCGACCTCGGCGTCGGTCAGTTCGACGTCGTCGACGCTGACCGCGAAGCCCTCGAGGTCGGGCAGCGAGATCTCCGGGCGGATGTCGACTTCGGCGGTGAACTCGAGGACCTCACGGTCCTCCAGCTTGGTCACCTCGAACTCGGGCTGGCCGAGCGTGCGGACCTCGCCCGCGCGCACGGCTTCCATGTACTTGGCCGGAATGACCTCGTTGACGACCTCGTCGAGCACCGGGGCTCGCCCGATCCGGCTTTCCAGCACGCGAGCCGGCGCCTTGCCCGGGCGGAAGCCGGGGATGCGCACCTGCTGGGCGATCTTGCGGTAGGCGCGGTCGAAGTTCGGCTTGAGCTCGTCGAACGGCACCTCGACATTGATCTTGACTCGCGTCGGGCTGAGCTGCTCGACGGTGCTCTTCAACGTATTCTCCTCGAGCGGTAAACGATGTGATGGGCATCCGCATGCGGTCGACAGCGGATGTGCCCTGGCCAGCTTGTGGACAGGGCCGTCCGAGTCTAGGCCGTGTCCTGTGGGTCTGTTCGACGGGGTTCGTGATCCAGGCGGTTCCTGGCGGTGCGGGCGGATCGGCCTCGTACCGGGTCGTACTCGGCCGCATCCGTCCGCGCCGTCAGGGACCGCCCCCCGGCCGAGCACAGCTACCGCGCACGGTCCGGCGAACAGGGCGCGGACCACCCGATCGGACGAGTTTTCGGTTCTTCTCTGTTACGAAGCCGACCGTTCCTGGACACGGATGCGCGCCACGCCTCACCATCGGGCGCTGTGACGTGGTGTTTCGGCACTCACATGAAGTTTACAAACCAGTACTAATTGTCTACGGTGTGACAGCTTGTCCCGGTAGCCATCGACCGAGGGGAACGATCGATGACCGTCGCCGTAACCCGGTCCGAGGACACGGGAGAGATACCCGAGAGAAGACCGAGACGCGGTGTGCCCAGCCCGCGGATCCCGCTGCCGGTCGTCTCGGTGCCGACAGTGTTGTTGTTCACCGGCGGCCTCATGGTGTGGAGCGGCGCCACCTGGCTGGTCGTCAACGAGGCCGCGCCGCTGTGGGTGACCATTCCCCTGCACGCGCTCGTCACCTTCACCATGTTCACCGTGCTGCACGAGTCGACGCACCACGCGGCCGGACAGCTCACCTGGGTCAACGAACTGCTCGGCAGGCTCGCGATGCCGTTCGTGGCGGCCTACGGCTCCTTTCCCCTGGTGCGCTACATCCATCTGGAGCACCACCGCAACACCAACGAGGACGCCCACACCGATCCCGACGCCTGGACCGCGCACGGCCCCTGGTGGCAGTTGCCGCTGCGCTGGCTGACCATCGACTTCTGGTACGCCCGCTTCTACGTGGCCCGGCAGCGCATGCGCCCGCCGTCGGAGCGGATCGAGACCGCGGCCGTCGTCACGCTGAGCCTCGCCGCGTTCGCCTGGCTGGCCGTGACCGGCCACGGCTGGGAACTGCTGATGGTCTACCTGGTCCCGCAGCGCCTCGGGCTGGCCGTGCTGGCCTGGTGGTTCGACTGGCTCCCCCATCACGACCTCGGCGCGCAGCGGCAGAACCGGTTCGGCGCCACCCGCGTCCGCGTCGGGCTCGAATGGCTGATGACGCCGATCATGCTGTGCCAGAACTACCACCTGGTGCACCATCTCCACCCGGCGATCCCGTTCTACCGGTACCTGCGTACTTGGAAGGACAACCGCGACGCCTATCTCGCCAGGGACGTCCCGATCGCGACCCCGTGGGGCCGCGAGCTGACGTCGACGGAGTACCGCGAGTGGCGTCAGCTCACCGGTTCGTTCGACGAGGAACCGCCCGCTCCCCAGCCCCGGGGGCCGAGCCGGTTCCACTCACTGCGGGTCGCCGAGGTCCGGCCGCTGTGCGAGGGCGCCGTCACCGTGACGTTCGACGTGCCGGAGCGGCTGCGGGAGACCTTCCGGTTCACCCCCGGCCAGCATCTCGTCATCCGAGCCGAGGTCGACGGGGAAGAGGTGCGGCGCGCCTACTCGATCTGCTCGACGCCGGACTCCGGCATCCTGCGGATCGCGATCAAGCACCAGCTCGGCGGCGCGTTCTCGACGTTCGCCACGACGGAGCTCGCGGCGGGCGACGAACTGGACGTCCTGCCCCCCGACGGCGTTTTCACCCTGACCCCGGACCAAGGCCGCGCGGGCCGGTACGTCGCGCTCGCCGCGGGCAGCGGGATCACGCCGATCCTGTCGATCCTCACCGCGACACTGGAGAACGAGCCGAACAGCAAGGCGACCCTGCTGTACATCAACACCTCCGGCGCCAGCACGATGTTCGCCGACGAACTCGGCGGCCTCGCCGCGCGACTGGGCGGACGGCTGCACGTCGTGCACTACCGCACCGACGAACGCGACCCGGACCTGCGGACACACCGGCTGGAGAAGCCGTTCGACATCGTCGGCGAGGCGCTGGCCATCTCGCACGAGCGCTACCAGCGCGGCCGGCTCGACAGCACCCGACTCCGCGCACTGCTGCAAGCGCGGCTGCACCCGGCAAAGGTGGACGACTGGTTCCTGTGCGGCCCGCGCGACCTCGTCGACATGGCCCGCCGGACACTGGCCGATCGTGACGTCCCCGAGGAACACGTCCACTTCGAACTGTTCCAAGGCGCGCTTCCCGTCCGGCCCTCGCGACGGCCGGGCCCGACGCTGACGGTGACGGCGGCCGGGAAGACCGTCGAAATCCCCGCGACGGTGGGCGAAACCGTGCTCAGCGCCGCGCTGCGGCACGGCGTCGACGCGCCGTACGCGTGCGTCGGCGGCGCTTGCGGCACCTGCCGGGCGACGGTGGTGCGAGGCAGCGCGCGGATGGACGTGCACTACGCACTCGGGGACGAGGAGGTCGCGGCCGGGCAGATCCTGACCTGCCGGGCGGTGGCGACTTCGGCCGAACTGGGCGTGGACTACGACCGCTGAGGGGCTCTTCGGTTGCGCGCCGGGCGGTAGCGAGGGCCTCCTTCACTACCCTCAGGGTAGGCAAGGAGGCCTTCACGGGCTGGTGCGGTAGGGGCTTGCGGCAGGGAGCGCAGCTGTCCGACCGGCGCCAAGAGAGCGCTATGAAAGGTCCTTTACTTGCAAATTTTGCAAGTAAAGGACCTTTCATAGCACGCGACGCGCCGGTCACCAACGCCTTGCGTTCGGCTCCCCAGTCCGGTGTGGACGGTGTGTTTCGCTCATGACACTTGCGGCGGCCTCTCCCACGCGCACAGCGGGCTCACAGGCGGGACACAACGCGCGCATACGACCGCGGCGCACCCTCGGGGTCATGGCACCCGGTTCGGTCCCGACCACCGGCCCGCGCCGGTCGTTCCGGCCCGGGCGGCTTTCCCTGCGCGCCAAGCTGACCGGCTCGATGGTGGTGTTGCTCGCCTTCGTCTGCCTGGTGATCGGCGTCGCCAGTGAGGTCGCCTTGCGGTCGTTCCTCACCCGCCAGATCGACGACCAGCTCTCGGCCGCGTCGGCCCGTGCCCACGACTTCGCGAACCGGCCGCCGGAGGACGGCTTCGGTCCCGATCCGCTCGACGCGCCGGGCCAGGCTTCCGGGACGCTCAGCGTGCGTTTCTCCGGTGATCGGGTGCTGTACGCGGGGATCCTTACCGTGCAAGGACTTCCGCAGGGATTGTCGGCCGAACAGGAGTACGGCCTGTTCGCCGTCCCGGCGGACCGGCCGCCGATGACGATAACGCTCGGCGGTCTGGGCGAATACCGCGTGCAGGCCGTCTCGATCCCCGGCGGCGCGGTCGTCACCGGGCTCCCCCTCGGGCCGATGCAGGACACCTTGACCACGGTCCGGTGGATCCTGTTCGGGGTCGCGCTGGCGGGGGTCGCCGGCGCGGGGTTCCTCGGCGCGTTCGCGGTGCGGCGCACGCTGCGGCCACTCGACCGGGTCGCGGCGACCGCGGGCCGGGTGTCGGCGATGCGGCTCGACCGCGGTCATGTCGCGCTTTCGGTGCGGGTGCCCGAGATCGACACCGACCCGCGGACCGAGGTCGGCCAGGTCGGTTCGGCGCTGAACCTCATGCTCGGGCACATCTCGCGGGCGCTGGAGGCCCGGCAGGCCAGTGAGACGCGGGTCCGCCGGTTCGTCGCGGACGCGAGCCACGAACTCCGCACGCCGCTCGCGGCGATCCGCGGGTACGCCGAACTCGCCGGCCGCGGCAGCGCGCTGGTCCCGCCGGACGTCGCGCGTTCGATGTCCCGCATCCAGTCCGAGGCCGCCCGGATGACGACGCTGGTCGAGGACCTCCTGCTCCTGGCGAGGCTCGACGCCGGACGGCCGCTCGAAGCGGCCGAAGTCGACCTCACCCGGCTGACCGCGGACGCCGTCGGCGACGCGCACGTCGCCGGCCCGGACCACCGCTGGCAGCTGCGACTCCCGCCCGAATCCGTGTTCGTGCGCGGCGACGTCCAGCGCCTGCACCAGGTCCTGGCGAACCTGCTGTCCAACTCGCGCACGCACACTCCGCCGGGCACCACGGTGATCACCGCGCTGAGCCGCTCCCACAGCGGATCCGCGGTGCTCACCGTCACCGACAACGGGCCCGGGATCGCCCCCGAACTCCTGCCGAGCGTGTTCGAACGCTTCGCCCGCGGCGACACTTCCCGGTCGCGGACCGCGGGCAGCACCGGGCTCGGGATGGCGATCGCGTCGGCCATCGTCGTGGCCCATCACGGCACGATCGAGGTGCACAGCCGTCCGGGGCACACCGAGTTCGCCGTCCATCTGCCGGTGATCGGATCCTCACAGCGGGTGCACAGCTTCGGCACAACCACGCCCCAGGTCGGCCCCCGACGCTGAGGCCATGACCCTCCTCGCCTCCCGCGACGAAGCCGATCGAACCGCTCCCCCCGCCCGAGGCACACCGGCCGATCCGCGCTGGGTCCGGCCGTCCGTGGCCGCGCTGCTGCTCGCGACCGCGCTCCTGTACCTGTGGAACCTCGGGGAATCCGGCTGGGCCAACGCTTTCTACTCGGCGGCAGCGCAGGCCGGGTCACTGAGCTGGAAAGCGTTGTTCTTCGGTTCCAGCGACGCCGCGAACGCGATCACGGTGGACAAGACACCGGCCGCGTTGTGGGTGATGAGCCTTTCCGCGCGCCTGTTCGGCGTCAACGCCTGGAGCGTCCTGGTGCCGCAGGCGCTGATGGGGGTCGGCTCGGTGGCGTTGCTGTTCGCCGCGGTGCGGCGGACGTCCGGCCCGGCCGCGGGTCTGCTGGCGGGAGCCGTTCTCGCGCTCACCCCGGCCGCCGCGCTGATGTTCCGGTTCAACAACCCCGACGCGCTGCTGGTCCTGCTCTTGACCGCGGGCGCCTACTGCGTCGTCCGCGCGCTGGAGAAAGCGAGCCCGCGCTGGCTGGCGCTGGCCGGGGTCGCCGTCGGATTCGGTTTCCTCGCGAAGATGCTGCAGGCGTTCCTGGTGCTGCCCGCGTTCGGGCTCGCGTATCTGATCGCCGCGCCGGTCTCACTGGGCCGCCGCCTGCTGCATCTGCTCGGGGCCTTGATCTGCACCTTCCTGTCCACCGGCTGGTATCTCGCCGTCGTCGCGTTGTGGCCCGCCGCGGACCGGCCGTACATCGGCGGCTCGCAGGAGAACAGCCTGTGGGAACTCGCCTTCGGCTACAACGGTTTCGGCCGCATCACCGGGGACGAGGTCGGCAGTGTCGGCGGAGGCGGCTGGGGCGGCACGGGCTGGGACCGGTTGTTCGGCAGTGA
Organism: Amycolatopsis sp. lyj-108; assembly: GCF_046549005.1. Lineage (NCBI taxonomy): Bacteria > Bacillati > Actinomycetota > Actinomycetes > Pseudonocardiales > Pseudonocardiaceae > Amycolatopsis > Amycolatopsis sp. lyj-108. The sequence continues at coordinate 206,463 of NZ_JAJPWQ010000012.1, forward strand.
GATGGCGGGCGGAATCGCCTGGCTGCTCCCGGCCGCCGTCCTCGCGCTGGCCACCGGGCTGTGGTTCACCCGCCGGGCTCCGCGCACCGACCGCGGCCGCGCGGCACTGATCGTCTGGGGCGGCTGGTTCCTGGTGACCGCCGTGGTGTTCAGCTCCATGAGCGGCATCATCCACGCCTACTACACGATCGCGCTCGCCCCGGCGATCGCGGCACTCGTCGGGATCGCGGGCACTCAGTTGTGGCGCGCACGGGGGAATCCGGCCGCCGCGGGCGCCTTGAGCGCCGGAATCGGGCTGACCGCGCTGACGGCTCATCTCCTGCTGTCGCGGCAATCCGACTGGCTTCCCGGCCTGTCGATCGCGATCCTCGTCGCCGGTCTCCTGTGCGCTTTCCTGGTGTTCGTCGCAGCGCGCTTACCTGATGTGGCAAGGCGTCTGGTCGCCGTCGGCGCGCTGATCACCGTTCTCGCGGGCACCGGCGCGTACACCGTCGCGACGGCCGCCACCCCGCATTCCGGCGCACTGCCTTCCGCCGGACCGGAAACGGGCCGTGGCATGAGAATGGGCGGCCCCGGTGGTCTGCTCGGGGCGAGCCTGCCCGGCGAAAACCTGGCCGCCCTGCTCCGGCAGGGAAGCGAGAACCACACCTGGACAGCGGCGACCGTCGGCTCCAACAACGCGGCGGGCTATCAGCTCGGCAGCGGGGCGCCGGTGATGGCCGTCGGCGGGTTCAACGGCACGGATCCGGCACCCACCCTGGAACAGTTCCAAGAGCTTGTCCGAAGTGGACGGATCCACTACTTCCTGGGCGACGGCATGATGATGCGCGGGGAGACCGGCAGCGACGCCGCCGAGCGGATCGCCGCCTGGGTCGCGGAAACCTACCGGCCGACCACGGTGGACGGCGTCACCGTCTACGACCTGAGCCGGTGAAACCCGTGCCGGAACACAGCGACGGCACAGCCGGGACACAAGCCGGCCTCAGCGCGATGGCCGAGATTGACGATATGACAGCCGCGATCATCTCCGGCGCCGAAACCGGCCGCCGCCCCGCCATCGCCCCGGACGGCTCACCCGTCCTCGACGTCGTCATCCCGGTCTACAACGAGGAAACCGACCTGGAGCCGTGCATCCGCGGGCTGCACGCGCACCTCGCGGAGCAGTTCCCGTACCCGTTCCGGATCACCGTCGCGGACAACGCCAGCACCGACGGCACCCTCCGGGTCGCCGAACGGCTGAGCCGCGAGTTCGACGACGTCGAAGTCCGTCACCTCGAAGAGAAAGGCCGCGGCCGCGCGCTGCGTGCCGTCTGGTCCACTTCGGACGCTCCGGTGCTGGCCTACATGGACGTCGACCTCTCGACCGATCTGGCCGCGCTCGGGCCGCTCGTCGCACCACTGCTGTCCGGGCACTCCGACCTCGCCATCGGCAGCAGGCTCGCGCGCGGCGCGCGGGTGGTGCGCGGACCGAAACGGGAGTTCATCTCCCGCTGCTACAACCTGATCCTGCGCGGCACGCTGGCGGCGAGGTTCAGCGACGCGCAATGCGGGTTCAAGGCGATCCGCGCCGACGTCGCCGAGCGCCTGCTCCCCCACATCCAGGACACCGGCTGGTTCTTCGACACCGAATTGCTCGTGCTGGCGCAGAAAGCGGGGCTGCGGATCCACGAGGTCCCGGTCGACTGGGTGGACGACCCGGACTCGTCGGTGAACATCGTCGCCACCGCGACCGCCGACCTCAAAGGCATCGCGCGCCTGACCAAGGCGACGCTGACCGGCCAGATCCCGATCAGCGGCCTGCGCGAACAGCTCGGCCGCGCGCCGATCCAGGTGCGGGCGCCGGGGGTGGCGCCGAGCCTGGTGCGGCAACTGGTGCGGTTCGCCGCCGTCGGCGTCGCCAGCACCATCGCCTACCTCGTGCTCTTCCTGTTGCTGCGGACGTTCACCGGCGCACAGGTGGCCAACCTCGTCGCACTGCTGGTGACGGCGATCGGCAACACCGCGCTCAACCGGCGCCTGACCTTCGGCATCCGCGGCCGGGAAGGCGCCGGGCTGCACCAGTTCCAGGGCCTCATCGTGTTCGGCCTCGGGCTCGCGCTCACCAGTGGCGCCCTGGCGCTGCTGCACACGATGACGGCACCGGGACTGCCGCTCGAGATCACCGCGCTCGTGCTCGCGAACCTCGCGGCCACCGTCCTGCGCTTCCTGTTGCTGCGCGGCTGGGTGTTCCGCCGCCGCACCGCCACCGAGATGGAGAGCTGATCCCATGACCACCGCACTCGCTTCCCGGGCGGAGCCTGGACACGTCGAGGAAAACACTGCGAAACCACCCGGCCGGTGGGTCCGGCCCGCCGTCTTCGGGCTGCTCGCCGCCACCGCGCTGCTGTACTTCTGGAACCTGACCGCCTCCGGCTACGGCAACTCGTTCTACGCGGCGGCGGTGCAGTCCGGCACCCAGGACTGGAAGGCGTGGCTGTTCGGCTCCCTCGACGCGGGGAACGTGCTGACCGTCGACAAACCCCCGGCCGCGCTCTGGGTCACGACGGCGTTCGCCCGGGTCTTCGGCTTCTCCAGCTTCACCGTGCTGGCGCCCCAGGCCTTGATGGGGGTCGCCTCCGTCGGCCTGCTGTATCTGACGGTGAAGCGGACCTCCGGACCGGTCGCCGGGCTGTTCGCCGGGGCGGCGCTCGCCGTCACCCCGGTCGCCGCGCTCATGTTCAGGTTCAACAACCCCGACGCACTGCTGACGCTGCTGCTGATCGCCGGCGGGTACTGCACGATCCGCGCGATCGAAAAGGCGAGCCCACGCTGGCTGGCCTTCGCCGGCGTCGCCGTCGGATTCGGCTTCCTCACCAAGATGATGCAGGCGTTCCTGGTGCTGCCCGCGTTCGGGCTCGCCTACCTGATCGCCGCGCCGACCTCGCTGGGCAAGCGGTTGCTGCACCTTTCCGGAGCTTTGGGCGCCACCGTCCTGTCAGCAGGCTGGTTCATCGCGCTGGTCGACCTGTGGCCGACCTCATCACGGCCGTACATCGGGGGGTCGGACGGCGACAGCCTGCTCGAACTGGCGCTGGGCTACAACGGCCTCGGCCGGATCTTCGGCATGGGCGGCGGCGTGATGGTGGGCGGTCCGAGCGGGGTCGTGAGCGGCTCGGCCGGCGGGAACGTCGGCTTCGGCGGCGAGAGCGGCCTGACCCGGATGTTCGGTGCCAGCTTCGGCGGCGAGGTGTCGTGGCTGCTGCCCGCCGCACTGATCGGGCTGGTCGCGGGGCTGTGGTTCACCAGGCGGGCCGCGGGGACCGACCGGACGAGGGCCGCGCTCATCATGTGGGGCGGCTGGATGCTCGTGAGCGCGCTGGTGTTCAGCTTCATGAGCGGCATCGTGCACCCGTACTACGCCGTCGCGCTGGCGCCGTCGATCGCCGCCGTGGTCGCGATCTCCGGGACCTCGCTGTGGCGCGGCCGGGCGCATCTCGCGCCGCGGGTGTTCCTGTCGCTGATGATCGCGGCCAGCGCCGTCTGGGCGTACATCCTGTTGGACCGCAACGCCGACTGGCTGCCCGCGCTGCGCTGGACCATCGCCGGGCTCGGCCTGGTGACCGCGACCGTCGTCCTGGTGGGTGTCCCGCCGATGCGGAAACTCGTCGCCGTCGTGGCGACGGCCGCCGTGCTGACCGTCGGCCTCGGCACCACGGCGTTCGGCGTCGAAACCGCTTCGCAGGCGCACTCCGGCTCGATCCCGATCTCCGGTCCGGCCGTGAACGACCCCCGCGGGATGGGCGGCATGGGAATGGGAATGGACGAGGGTTCGTCGGCGGAGATCGGGGCCCTGCTCGCCGCGACCACGACGAAATGGGCGGCCGCGGCGCCGAGTTCGCAGTCCGCGGCGAATCTGGAGCTCGCGAGCGGGAAGTCGGTGATCGGCATCGGCGGCTGGAGCGGTTCGGATCCGGCGCCGACACTCGCGGAATTCCAGCAGTACGTGGCGAACGGCGACATCACCTACTACGTCGAAGGAGGCCGCGGCGGCCCCGGCGGCGGCTCGGACGAGATCGCCGAATGGGTAGCGGACAACTTCGCCGCCACCACCGTCGGCGAGCAGACGGTGTACCGCCTGCTCTCCTGAAAATGCTTCGACAAGTGTTGGGGCGCACGGGAATCCTGGACGGCGTGAATCGGCCGTACCGCTGGGACCTCGTGCGCCCCGACCAACTCGGGACGCTGCTGGAACGCGCCGAAAAGCCGTCGCTGTGGTTCCTGGACGAGCTGATCGCGTGCGCCGCGAAGGTGATCGCCCGCGCGGGAGACGCGGACCTGTACTTCGTCGGACGTTCCGCGGACAGCGTGCACGATCTGCTGAGCGGAACCCCGTGGCGGGAACGGATCCATCAGTTGCCGCTGTCGTTCGCGGGAGCCCGTAACGGCCTGACGGCCGCCGATGTGGCGCAGCTGCGCGCCAATCTCACCGCGGCGGGGCTCAGCCCGTACGACCTCGCACGCGGACGACCGAAGGTCTTCGTCGACCTGGTCTACACAGGACAGACGTTCACCGAGCTGTACCGGCTGCTGCGCGACTGGATCGACGACGAACGCGAGGCCTGGAGCATCATCCGCGGCAGGCTCCGGTTCCTCGGGATCACCATCCGCGAGGACACGACCCCGTCGGCGTTCCGGTGGCAGCAGCACTTCGACTGGCCCGCCGAACTGCCCGCGAACGGGGTCCGGAACATCTCGCTCGACTGGCCGGTCTGGCACTACTTCGGCGACGTGCAGGCAAAACTCACCGCCTCCTTCCCGCGGCCGCGCTGGTCGGACGAGAACGGCCGCGCGCCGGAGCATTCGGAAAAGCGGCTGCGGGGACTCGCCGAAGCGGTCGCCATCGTCGAGGCGGGCCGCTCGAAGGCGGCGCGGGACCTGCTGGTTCGGCACCTTCGAAACGAACCGGCGATGGCGGAGAGCTGGCTGCGGACGCTGATCACCCGGCTGCGGTGACCGGCCGCGGCACGTCCGGTCGGGCACTGCGCCGCACTCACGCGAGTTACGTGTGTGATCACGCGAGTTACGCCTCTGATCACGAGACGGGACCGACAGGCGCCCGACACCGAACCCTCAGCTCGCCCACAGGAAAGAGGCGGACGCTGGAAGCAGGCGGATCACCCAGGGGTGAGGAGAAGACCATGAGGGAGCTTCCACACTGGCACACGGCGAGCGCGCAGGGGCCACGCGCGCACAACGCGGACGCCGTCGCGGCGTATGCGGCCGCGGGCGGACGGGGAATCGTGTTCGCGCTGGCCGACGGAGTCGGAGATCACCCGAACGCGGCACGAGCGGCGCGGACGGCGGCTTCGGCGGCGGCCCGGACACCGGTCGAGCAGGGCGCCGCCGGGGCTGTTCTCGCTGCTCAGCGCGCTGTACTCGGGCTCGGCGGGACCGGTGACTGCGTCCTCGTCGTGGCCGTCCGGACCGACGAGGGGTATGGCATCGCGTGGGTCGGGGACGCGCGGGCGTACGCTTGGGATGGTCACACCGTGCGGCAAGTGACCAAGGACCATACGCTCGCGCAGTACTTCCGCGACCACGAACAGCCCGTGACACCGCGGATGGAACACGTCGTCACCACCAGCGTCCGCACGGCCGCCGCGCACGAGATCGGCACGGCCACCGTCACGACCGGCGGGCTCGTGCTCACCAGCGACGGTGTGCACAAGACGCTCAGCGGTCCGACCATGCTCGACATCCTCGGGATGCCGGACAGGGCGGCCACCGAGCTGGTGCGGACGGCGATCTCGCTCGGTGGCTCGGACAACGCCACCGCGATCGTGGTGGATCCGCCCAGTGCGGAGGTCACCACGGAAAAGTTTCGCGTCGCGGCCTGAACCGGGCGGTCAGGCCGCGACGCGATCCCGTTTCAGCTGCCGGTATTCGCGCAGCACCAGCACGACGATCACGACGTCGAGGGCGGCGAAGAACGGCAGCGCCAGCGAGTGCGTGTGGATCGCGCGGAAGATCTCGTAGACCACGAACGCCGAGAGCACGACGGCGGCGACGGGGTACGCCCGCATCACCTTCTTCGCCAGCGCCCAGACCAGGCCGAGTTTGATCAGTCCGTGCACGACGAGGTACACGACGGCGAACGTCCGGCCTTCGACGAAGTGGCCGGCCGCGAGTTCGAGGTGCCGGGCCAGCGTCCCTTCGGGGTCGCCGAGCAGGTCGCGGGTGACCACGGCGTGCGCGAAACCGGAGACGGCCGACGCCGGCACGAGCATCAGGACGAGCCCGCCCACCAGCTGCAACGCGCCGTCGAGCCCCTTCAGGGTGATGGCGATCCGGAACAGCTTCTCGGTGTTCATGGGCGCTCCCTCCGCGATCACCTCACCCTGCCCCACGTGGCGGCCGTCCGCAGCCGCCGTCACCGGAACAGGCGGTCCCGGCAGGCAGGGCACCGCTCGTGCCGTGCGGTGCGGCCGGAGGGGTCCCTGCCGTAGAAGGGAAAGCACGGCGCTCCGCAGAGGGCGAGATAGATCCGCCCGCAGCGCAGCGGCCGTCCGCCGACGTTGTGGGCCACGCTCAGCGACTGGTGATGTTCACCCGTTCCGGGCAGCCAGCCGTCGTCCGGCAGCTTCGCCAGCACGTCGGCGTTGACGTCGTCCGAGCGGCGGAGCAGCGCGCCGCCGAGGTCGGTGAGCCGTTCCCCGAGATCGCGGAGAACGTCGGCGCGCGGCACGTCGTCCTCCACCATCCGGGTGACGAAGGTGATGTCGGTGCTCAGGGAGCCGTGGAGGTCCCGGAGCCGGTCGAGCAGGCGATGATCCATGCCCTTCCATTAAGGCGTTGCGCACTGGCAAGGAAAGGCTCAAGCCGCGTAGGTGACCCGGCCGTTCATGACGGTGGCCGTGACGGGGGTGTCGCGCAGCCCGGCCGGGGACAGCCGCGACGGGTCCACCGCGGTGACGACCAGGTCCGCGACGTCTCCGACGGCCACTCCGGTCCGGCCGCCGGACGACGCCGCGAGCGCGGCCTCCAGCGGCATGGCCTGCTCGGGATGCCACGGCGGCCGATCGTCGTCGGTGCGGCTGACCGCCGACGCGATCGCGTCCCACGGGTCCAGCGGCGCGACCGGCGCGTCGGAGCCGAACTCCAGCCGCACCCCGGCGCGATGCAAAGCGCCGTAAGGGAAGGCCCGATCGGTCCAGCCGTGCCAGTGCCGGTCGGCGACGTCGCGGTCGTCCGGCTGATGGGCGGGCTGGACGCTCGCCACGACACCCAGTTCGGCGAAGCGCGCGACGTCCTCGGCACACAGCAGCTGCGCGTGTTCGATGCGGCCTGAGCACCCGACGCCGGCGAAGGCGTCGAGCGCGATCTTGTTGGCGTGATCGCCGATCGCGTGCACCGCGGGGGAAAGACCGTGTTCGGAAGCCTTGCGCATCAACGGTTCCAGCTCCTCGGGCGGCAGTTCGAGCAGCCCGTGGGACTCCGTTCCGGCGTAGTGGCCCACGCAGTACGCGGTGCGGGTGTTCAGCGAACCGTCGACGAAGAGCTTGTACGGGCCGACCGTGAGCAGGCCGCCGGTGTCTTCGAGGACGTCACCGGTGCGGTGGCCGCGTTCGACGGCGGTGTCGAGCAGGTACTTCGCGATCACGCAGGAGATCCGGACCGGCAGGGGTTTCCGCGCCAGCCGTCGCCGCCAGTCGGTGACGGTGTCGGCGTACTCGTAGTCGACGATCTTGGTGACACCGCGGGCGGCCGCCGCGTCGAGCGCGTCGGCGACCCAGCCGTCGATGGCGTCGTCGGGGGCGACCGGGAGTTCGGCCGTCGCGCTCATGCAGTCGTTCTCCAGCAGCACGCCGGTCGGATGCTCGCGGCCGATGAGCTTCAGCGCGGCAGGGCTGAGCCACAGCGTGTGGAGGTCGGCGCTGAACAGGGCGACCGGATGCCCGGGCAGCGCCTTCTGCAGCAGGTCCTTGTGCGGGGCGTCGGACCAAAGACCGTCGCGGAACCCGGCGCCGAGGACGAGATCACCGGGCGGCACGGGATTCGCCAGCAGATGGGCGAGCACGAGCTCGACCGTGTGCGCGGCCGACGTCGCCTCCCCGAGCGGGATCCGGCGGCGCGCGGCCGACCACTGCGCGGTGTGCACATGCGCGTCGACGAGGCCGGGCAGCAGCGTGCCGCCGTGCCCGTCCAGGATCTCCGACGCCTCACCCGCCTGACCGGGTCCCGCGATGGCCGCGATCCGGCCGTCCTTGATCAGCACGTCCGACAGGGAACCCGCCAAGCCGACCCGGACCCGGCGCAACAGAAGATCTTCCACGCCCTCACCTTGCCAGCCAGTACCGCGATTCGGCACCTGCTTGCGGTGGTTCGCTATGCCAACCACCGCAAGCAGGTGCCGAATTGCGGGACGTCAGGAGCGGGCGAAGGTGAGCTTTCCGAGCGCGGCGACCAAGGGCGCGAGTTCGGGGAGTTCCTCGGCGGCGGCGAGTGCCTCGGTGAGGACGGTGTCGTGCGTCGGCCGCGCGGCCGCGAGCAGTTCCTGCCCGGACGGGGTGACCTCGGTGTAGATCCCCCGCCGGTCGTCCGGGCACAGGTACCGCTGCAGCAGTCCCCGGTCCTCCAGCCGCGACACCAGCCGGGTCGTCGCCGACTGGCTGAGCACGACGGCGTTCGACAGCTGGTTCATCCGCAGGTGGAACCCGTCCTGGCGGGCGAGCACGTCCAGCACCGTGTACTCGGTGACGGACAGCTCGTGCTTCCGCGCCAGCGCGCGCTCGAGCGCGTCCTCGATCCGCGCGTGCAGTGCGGCCAGGGTCCGCCAGCCCTGCGCACGCGCCTCCACGGCGTCGTCGGCCAGTGACACGGTTCACCTCTTCCCCGGTTGCCCGAGCTTCGTTGCGTCCTGCATCATCAAGCGTGTGCAATATACGGCGCATGCAACTATTTCGGACGCTCGTAGTTGCTCACGCCAGTAACCCCACTCTACGGGAAGAAGTGAGAACCCCATGCCTGCCGCTCTGCTCGCATTGGCGATCAGCGCCTTCGGGATCGGCACCACCGAGTTCGTGATCATGGGCCTGTTGCCCGAGGTCGCGGCCGACTTCGGTGTCTCGATCCCCTCCGCCGGGCTGCTGATCTCCGGATACGCGCTCGGCGTCGTGGTCGGCGCCCCGGTACTCACCGCGCTCGCGTCGCGGGTGCCGCGCAAGACGGTCCTCGTCGGCCTCATGGTCCTGTTCATCGCCGGCAACGTCGTTTCCGCGCTGGCCCCCACCTACGGCCTGCTGATGACCGGCCGCGTGGTCGCCGCGCTCTCGCACGGCGCGTTCTTCGGCGTCGGCGCGGTCGTCGCGGCCTCGCTGGTCGCGCCGAACAAGCAGGCCGGCGCCATCGCGATGATGTTCACCGGGCTCACCGTCGCCAACGTCCTCGGCGTCCCCGCCGGTACCGCGCTCGGTCAGGCACTGGGCTGGCGCTCGACGTTCTGGGCGGTCAGCGCGCTCGGGGTGATCGGCCTGATCGGGATCCTCGCACTGGTTCCGGTCCAGCCGACGACGAAGAGCGCGGGACTGCGCAGCGAACTGGCCGTGTTCCGGCGTCCGCAGGTGTGGCTCGCGCTGGCGATGACGGCACTCGGCTTCGCCGGGGTGTTCGCGTCCTTCACCTACATCGCCCCGATGATGACCGAGGTCGCCGGCTTCTCCCCCGGCGCGGTGACCTGGCTGCTGGTGCTGTTCGGCGCCGGGCTGTTCGCGGGCAACCTGGTCGGCGGCAAGGCGGCCGACCGGGCGCTGATGCCCAGCCTGTACGTCATCCTCGCCGTGCTCGCGGCCGTGCTGGTCGTGTTCGTCTTCACCGCGCACGCCCAGCTCCCCGCCGCGATCACCATCGCGGTCTTCGGCGCCGCCGGTTTCGCGACCGTCGCGCCGCTGCAGGCCCGCGTCATGAACAAGGCCGAAGGCGCGCCCGCGATGGCTTCGGCCGCCAACATCGCCGCGTTCAACCTCGGCAACGCCGCGGGCGCGTGGCTCGGCGGCAAGGCCATCGACGCGGGTCTCGGCTACACCGCGCCCAACTGGATCGGCGCCGGGCTCGCACTCGCCGGACTGCTGGTCGCGGTCATCTCCGGCATGCTCGACAGCGGGCGGCGAAAGGCTCGTCGCGCCGAACTGGCCCCCGCCGCCTGACCCGCGAGTACCCACGAAAGGAACGCAAGTGACCGACATTCCCACCGTCAAGCTCACCAACGGGGTGGAGATGCCGCAGCTCGGGTTCGGCGTCTTCCAGGTGCCGGACGAGGAGACCACCGCCGCCGTCAAGGCCGCGCTGGACGCGGGCTACCGCAGCATCGACACCGCCGCCATCTACGGCAACGAAGCGGGCGTCGGCAAGGCGCTCGCCGAGTCCGGGATCGCCCGTGACGAACTGTTCATCACCACCAAGCTGTGGAACAGCGAACAGGGCTACGACGCCACTCTGAAGGCGTTCGACGCCAGCATGGCCAAACTCGGCCTGGAGAAACTGGATCTGTATCTCATCCACTGGCCGACGCCGGAGCGCGATCTCTACCGGGACACGTGGAAGGCCTTCGAGAAGCTCTACGCCGACGGCCGGGTGCGCGCGATCGGCGTGTCCAACTTCCAGCCCGCGCACCTCGAACGGCTTCTCGACGCCGGTTCCGTGACCCCGGCGGTCAACCAGGTCGAGGTGCACCCGTACCTGCAGCAGGTCGAGGTGCGCGAGTACGACGCGAAGCACGGCATCGCGACCGAAGCGTGGAGCCCGCTGGCCAAGGGCGGCGACCTGCTCGGCGAGGACGCGATCAAGGCGCTCGCTTCGAAGCACGGCCGCACCCCGGCACAGGTCGTGCTGCGGTGGCATCTGCAGCTCGGCAACGTCGTGATCCCGAAGTCCGTGACACCGTCTCGGATCAAGGAGAACCTCGACGTCTTCGGGTTCACGCTGTCGGAGGAGGACATCGCGTCGCTGGCCGTGCTGGACCGCGGCGAGCGGACCGGTCCGGACCCCGACACCTTCAACGTCGCCTAGCCCCCTCCCGCAATTGGTCACCTACTTGCGGCCTCGCGCGCCCAGTGAGCGCAAGTAGGTGACTGATTGCGTGTTCGCAGGTCGTGGGCGTAGCTCTTTGTTCCGGCACGAGCCCGCTGTGTAGCCGGTTACTATTCGGCCGCACAGACGGCACTTGTGCGAAAAGAGGTAACCGGACGATGCAGGCCCGAGGACGCGCCGTCCTCGCGACACTTCTGCTCGTGGCGTTCCCAGTGGTGGTCGTCGCGGTGGGTGTCGCCAGTGTGCTGGCGGGCCTGCGGATCCAGGGCAAGATCGGCATGTACGTCATGTTCGCCGGGCTCGCGGTCATGATCGCGCTGGGCTTCGGGCTGGTGAGCGCGTTGCGGGCGCGGCGTCCCCCGATCGAGGGGCCGCGACTCGACCGTGACGCCCATCCCGCGTTGTGGGAGATGATCGACGACCTCGCCGCCCAGGTGAAGACGCGGCCGCCGGACGAGATCGTCCTGATCGGCGAGATCAACGCGGCGGTCAGCGAGGACGCCCGGTTCCTCGGTCTGCGGCCGGGGCGCCGCACGATGCTGATCGGGCTGCCGTTGCTGGCCGCGATGAGCGTGAGCGAGCTGCGTTCGGTGCTGGCGCACGAGCTCGGGCACTACAGCGGCGGCCACACCCGTTTGCTCGCGCTGACCTACCGGGGCACCCAGACGCTCGCCTTCACCGTCGACAGGCTGGACGGCGGCCCCGCGAGGGCCCTGCTCTCCGCCTACTCGAAGCTGTACCTGCTGGTCGCCCGGTCGGCGAACCGGCGGCAGGAACTGCAGGCCGACGAGGCGTCGGTGCTCGCGGCGGGCAGCCGGACGGCGGCCGCGGCGCTGCGGAAGGTCGCGACGCTGAGCCCGCTCTGGAAGGACTACGCCGAGCGCTACCTCTCACTCGGCGCGACGGCGCGGCGCACTCCCCCGGTGCTGCTGGGGTTCCGGTCGTACCTCAATCACCCCGTCCAGCGAGACTGGGTGGCCGAGTACGCCGAAGACATCATCGACGGCGAGGAGCTGTCGAAGTACGACAGTCATCCGCCCACGAAGCGCCGGATCGCCGCGCTCGCCGGTGTGCCGGACAACCCGGTGAAGCCGGACGCGCGGCCTGGCTGGTCGCTGCTGGGGGCGCCGAAGGTCGACGTGCCCGAGGCGGAGCTGGACGTGCTGATCCGCGACGTCGGGCCGCGCGCGGACTGGGACGAGGTCGTCAAACGCGCGGGCCGGGCGTCGGTGGCGGAGGGCGCGAGGCTGCTGACCTCGGCCGGGCTCGAAAGCAGGCTGGCTCCGCGCGGCACGATCGGCGAGGTCGTGCGGGTCCTGCGCGACGGTGACGCCGAGGCGCTCGCCAGGCCCCTGCGGGCCCCGTCCCGCGAAGAGGGCCTCGAACTGCTGACCGAGCTGTTCGCCGACACCGTCACCGCCGCGATGATCGACAACGGCGTCGCCGCGCACCGCCTGAACTGGGGCGGCGGCTGGGAACTGTGCCTCGGCGACGGCGAGCCGTTCGACGTCGCCGAGCTGGTCGCCCCGGCGGTGCGAAGCCCGCGCGCGGTCGACGAACTGGTCCACAACCTGCAACTGCTGAACGTGCCCGCCGCGTACTTCTGCAAGCAAGAGCCCCAACCCGAGCCCGATCCCGCCGAAGCCCGGATGCTCGGGCTGTTCACCGTGCTGAAGGCCAAGCGGAGGCTCTACGACCTGATCGTCTGCGACACCGAAGTGATCTTGCTACCGATGGCGCGCTCGGTGCTGGTCCGCCGCGGACTCGCCGGCCTGATCGGGGCGCGCGGGGTGTCGGACCGCAAACGGATCCGGAAGCTGCGGGAGCGCGGCCTCGACGATCTGCGCGCCGAACCGGGCGCGCGGCGGATCCCGTTCGCGGACATCGTCGCGGGCGGTTTCCCCCGCCGGAAACTCACCGTGTACCTGACGATGGAGCTCTCCGACGGCGAAACGCTGGAACTCGCGATCACCGGCAACACCGAGGACTTCGGCACGGCCCACGACGAACTGAAGGCGTTCTTCAGCTCGCTGAAGGCCTGAGGCCGGGCGGGTCGTGAGTGGTAATGAGGGTTCTCGCATCCAGGCACGCGAGTCACACCCGTCCCACTGTCACCAGGGACCACATCCGACGGTAGCGAAAGCCTCCTTCACTACCGTCAGAGTAGGCAAGGAGGCCCTCACTACCAGGAGAACTCGTCCGCGACTGTCCTTTATGGACACAAGGCAAGGCCGCGGGCACCCGAATCGCCCCTTACGAGTCCCGCCGCAACCTAGAGCTTGAACCCCACGCCGCCGAGGCTCAGGTGGTTCAGCTCGGTCAGCGGCGCGAGGCGCGGGCCTTCCGGCCACCATTCGTGCAGGTGGACCAGCCCGGGCTCGAGGATCTCCAGCCCGTCGAACAGGGCCTCGATCTCCTCGCGGTTCCGGTGCACCGTGCGGTGCCCGGTGCTGCCCATGAGGTCGTCGAGTTTCCGCGCGAGCGCGCCGCGCGCGCCCTCGCCGGGGGTGAAGTCGTGGGTGATCAGTACGTAGGACCCCGGTGCGATCGCGTCGACGTAGGCGCGGACGACGGCCTGCGCCTTGCCGAAGTCTTCGATGTGGTGCAGCACCGAGTTCAGGATCACCGCGACCGGGCGGTCGAGTTCGATGTGCTCGGCGACCACCGGATCGGCGAGGGTCTGCTCGGGATCGGTCAGATCCGCGCCGCTGACGTGGACGAGGTGGTCTTCCAGCAGCGCCAGCCCGTGTGCCTGGACGACCGGGTCGTGGTCGACGTAGACGACCAGCGCGTCGGGGTTGTACCGCTGCGCCGCCTGATGGGTGTTCTCCGCGGTCGGCAGGCCGGAGCCGAGGTCGAGGAACTGGTCGATGCCGCGGGCGCCGGCGAGGAACCGGACCACCCGGTTCGCCCAGGAGCGGAACTCCTTGGCCATCGCGGCGGCGTCGGGGGCGAGGGTGAGCAGGTCGTCGACCGCCCGCCTGTCGACCTCGTAGTGGTCGTGCCCGCCGAGAAGGGCGTCCTTCATCCGGGCGAGGTTGGGCTTGCTGTAGTCGAGGGGAAGCGGGCGCCTCGGCACAGACCGGACCTCGTCCGAAGTCATGGACACGTTCCACCCTTCAGCCGCGCACGGGCCACGTGAACGTGCCCACGGCTCCCTCGACATCGACGGACCGTACACAGATTACGACATGGCGTGCATCCCCGTGAACCTCCCCAAGGGCCTTGCCCACCTGCGACGATCACCCGAAGGCGAGCTCACGCCACGTGCCACCGCCGTCGGTGGTGCGGTACACGGCCGATCCGCCGTCGGCGTCGGGCAGGCCGTCCACGACCACGCCCACCCGTTCATCGGGGAAGTCCAGGTCGTTGAGGCAGACGCCGCGGCCGCTGAGCTCCGTCGTCGTCCAGGTCGCCCCGCCGTCGGCGGTGCTGTGCAGGAATCCGGTGCCGCCGCCTTCCGCCGCGACGGTCGCCGACGTGGGCGACGCCGCGCTGAAGCTCTGATTGATCCCGAGAGTGGGCGCCTGCGCCGTTCCGGTGAAGTGGCCGCCGAGCTTCGGCGCGCGCCACAGCCGCCGGACGGTCGCCCCCGGCTGCGGTGTCCCCGGTCCCCCGCTGCACAACGCCAGCACGTGCCCCTGCCGGACCCCGCTCAGTGAAGCCGCGCTGTCCGCTGGGCAGGGCGGCGGCGCGGGTGCGAAGCTCAGGCCGTCCGACGACGTCCAGTACTTCTGGACGCGGTAGTCCGCTCCCATCGACACCTGGATCCCGCCGCTGGTGGCGATGTCCCCATAGGTGGACGAGCCGGTGACGGTGAACCCCGGGACGGGCTGGAGGAGCCGCGTTCCGGAGATCCCCGCGTACAGCGTCGTCGTCGACGGGCTCCCGAAACCGGTGACCATCGCGAACATCCGAGGCCCTGCTTCGGTGATCTTCGAAATATAGAAGGGTCCCCGGACACCGGCGAGCCGGACCTCGGACCACTTGCCGCCGCCGTCGTGGCTGGCGAGCAGCCGGGTGCCGTCGGAGAGGAAGACGTGGCGTTCGTCGACCACCGTGAGCTTCACCTGATTGTGGTTGTCCGGCAACGAGATCGGCGGTTCGCCGACGCGCCGCCACCGCTTCCCGCCGTCGGCGGTCGACAGCAGGGACGCGCACCATCCCGGTCTGCCGCAAGGGAAGAAGCCGAGGACGAAGCCACGCAGCGGCCCGGTCCAACTCGTCGAAGCGGGAGCGAAACCCTTGGGCACAGCCGAATCGGCGGCGGCGGGCGGAGTGAAGACGGCCAGGGCGGTCAGTGCGGTGGCGGCGAGCGCGGCCCACCGGTTCGGCTTCATGTCCACGAGACGTCCGGCCCCCGCCGGGGTTGCCCGCCGTTCGGGGTGAACCCGCAGATCATCTCGGGTACGCTGTCGACCCTTGTTTCGCCCGGCGCCGAACCGGGTATACGGCGTTCGGCCGGTGAGACGGAGGTAGCACCGATGGACGACGCGGGTCCGCGCGCTGACGGTGAGGTCGAGGAGCCCGGGGAGCCTGACGCCGGGACCACTCAGCGCCGGTTCAGCCTGAACGTCAACGACCCGGACCATCTGCCGCCCAGGCTCGCCGGCCGCTACGAAGTCGGCGAACTGCTCGGCCGCGGCGCGACCTCGCGCGTTTTCCGAGCCTACGACCTGCGCGAAGGGCGCGAAGTCGCGCTGAAACTGTTCCACGCCGACACGATGCTCCGGGACGAGCGCCGCCGGGAGCAGGAGATCGAGACCCTCAGCGCGGTCCGCCATCCCGGGCTCGTCCCGCTCTACGACGCGGGCTCCGACGACGGCTACACCTATCTGACGATGCGGCTGGTCGACGGGCCGAATCTGGCCCAGCGCCTGCGCTCGGGCCCGCTCTCCCAGGACGCGGTCGTCGAACTGGCCGCCCGGCTGACCGATGCGCTCGCGCACGTCCACGCGCACGGCATCACCCACCGCGACCTGAAGCCGGCGAACATCCTGATGGCCGACGACGGCCCGCTCATCGGCGATTTCGGGGTCGCGCACGCCTTCGACGCGACCAGGGTGACCGAGACCGGCGGTGTCGTCGGCACGGCGGCGTACATGGCGCCCGAACAGGTCCGCGGTGAGAACATCGGCCCGCCGGCCGACATCTACTCCCTCGGCCTGGTCCTGCTCGAATGCCTGTCCGGGGAACGGGAGTACACCGGGACGCCGGTCGAGGCCGCGGTCGGACGCCTGCACCGGCCGCCCCGGATCCCCGACGGGCTGTCGGCGACCATGACGACGCTGCTGCGCGGGATGACCGCGCGGAAGCCGTCGCAGCGCCCGACCGCCGCGGCGATCTCGCGGATCCTGCTGGAGGACTCCACCGGCACGAAGGTCATCCATCTCGCGCCCGCCACCCGCAAGCGGGCGGCCGTGGTCGCCGCGATCAGCGCGCCCGCCGCCGCGATCACCATCGGTGTCCTGCTGGCGGCCAACCAGACCGGGGCGAATCCGCCGGCGCGGCCCGGCGAAATGGTTCCCCCGGCGGCGACGGGCTCGTCCGCTCCGGCGGCAGGCCAAGGATGGCGATCCTCGGAGGCCGTCGAGGTGCCCACCGGCGGCGTGGAAGCACCCCAGGGCACGGTCGTGGTGACCGAGGCCGTCCCGGTCTCCGCGAATCCACCGGCCACCACCGAAAGCACCGGTGCCACCTCGACGCCGAAAAGGACGGCCGCTTCCAGCGACCGGCCGGAAACCTCGGCCAAGCCGAGCAAAACGAGACCCAACCCTCCGACCAAGAGCAGGCCAGGGCCACCCGGCTGAGCGACCGCCCGGCCGGGGTGTCCACAGTGGATGGGAGACGGCGATGAGCTACATCAACGACCCGCGAGAGCCGCAGGAAGAGATCGTCGAACAGACGCCGGCCAGGATCCGCGCCGTGCGGATCATCAACGCCGTCGTCCACGCGGTGTGCTGGATCTTCGCGCTGGTGCTGATCGTGCACATCCTGCTCGTGTTCGGTGAGGCCAATCCGGGGAACGGGTTCGCGCAGCTGATCGACCAATGGTCGCGCGGCGTCTCGCTCGGGCTCCGCAACCTGTTCACCCCGGACGGCCTCAAACTGCGCACCCTGTTCAACGACGGTCTCGCCGCGCTGCTGTGGCTGATCATCGGCGGCGTGGTGACCGACCTGGTCTCACGGATCGGCCTCCCCGGGCCGAAACGGGTCTGGTACCGGCGGACGCTCTAGTTGAGCGAACCCGGCTCGGCGGCGTCACCGGCCTGGGCCTGCTCGGCCTGGGCATCGGGGACGTCCGGGGCGGCGGCCTCCGCGGGCTGTTTCGAGTCCTGCTCCGGCTCGGTGTCGAAATGCTCACGGCACCACCGGCCGTAGCGTCGGGCATGCACGGTCATCGCGGCACCTCCTTCGTCCTGCCACCACGATCCCCCATCCTTGTGACGCGCGCCACTCGTTTACCCCGCGAAGGCGGTCACGATCGCGGAGCAGAACGCGGGCAGGTCGCCGGGATTCCGGCTGGAGATCAGGCCGTTGTCGACGACGACCTCCTGGTCGACGACGGTGCCGCCGGCGTTGCGGATGTCGGTGCGCACGCTGGGGTACGAGGTGAGCGTGCGGCCGCGGACGACGTCGGCCTCGACCAGCGTCCACGGGCCGTGGCAGATCACCCCGACCGGTTTGCCGCTGTTCACGAAGTCGCGGACGAAACGGACCGCGTTCTCGTCCGTGCGCAGATTGTCCGGATTCATCGTGCCGCCGGGCAGTACGAGCGCGTCGAAGTCGTCGACCGTGACGTCCTTGACGACCCGGTCGACGGTGAATTTGTCCGCCTTGTCGATGTCGCCGTTCATGGCCTGGATCTCGCCGGGTTCCAGCGAGACGACCTCGGCCGTCGCCCCGGCGTCGGTGACCGCCTTGCGCGGTTCGACCAGTTCGACCTGTTCCACGCCGTCGGCGGCGAGGATGGCCACGCGTCGTCCGTTCAGCGATGTCGCCATCGGGTTTTCCCTCCTGTGTCGTGGTCGCTTTCCGACTACCCCGGACCGGGCCGGGCGAACCATGGGCATGAACTCCCGCCGCGGCGGGTATCTGCCCGCATGCGACTTCGGCGAGCGGACCTGGGGTCCCCCGGAATCCGGAGGCGGCGCAGAGGTCGTGGCTTCGGCTATCTGACCCCGGACGGCGAGCCGCTGAAGGACCGGCACACGATCGAGCGGATCGACGCGCTGGCGATTCCGCCCGCCTGGCGGCGCGTGTGGATCTCCCCGGACGAGAACACCCACATCCAGGCCGTCGGGGTGGACGACGCCGGGCGGAAGCAATACCTCTACCACCCGGAATGGCGGCGGGCCAGGGACGAGGAGAAGCACGAACGCGTCCTCGCGCTGGCACGGAATCTGCCCAAGCTGCGCGAAACGGTTCGAGAAGATCTCGACGCACGCGGCCTGAAACGGGAGCGGGTGCTCGCCGGCGCCCTGCGCATGATCGATTTAGGCGTCTTCCGGACCGGCAGTGAAAGCTACGCCGACGAGCACGGCACGCACGGGGTGGCGACGTTGCTGTGCGAACACGTCGAACTCCGCGAAGAATGTCTCGTCTGCGATTACCCCGCGAAGCACGGCATCCAGCGGAAAGTCCGGCTCCGGGACGAGGCACTGGTGCGGCTGATCCGCTCCCTCCGGCGGGTGCGGAGCGGCGACGTGCGCCTGCTCGCTTATCGCAACGGCGACGGCTGGCACGAGGTGAAGGCCGACGACATCAACGACCGGCTCCGGGAGATCGTCGGCGACGGCTTCACCGCCAAGGATCTGCGCACCTGGAACGCCACCGTCCTGGCCGCTTCGGCCTTCGCGGACACGGAAAAACCGTCCAGTGAACGGGGGTTGAAGCGGGTCGAGAAGGCCGTGATGACCGAAGTCGCCGAAGGGCTCGGCAACACGCCCGCCGTGGCGCGACGGTCCTATGTGGACCCACGGGTGATCGAGGCGTACCGGCGGGATCGGACCGTCGAACGGGCGATGCGGCGGGCCGGGAAGGTGGCGGATCCGGACGGGGCGCGGCAGATCGTCGAGCGGGCGGTGGTGCGGCTACTGAACGGGTCGTGACGCCTCGATGGCGAGGACGGCGATGTCGTCGTGTGCCCCGCTGCCGAGCCATTCCCGCACCGCGGACCGGATCCGGGCGACCACCTCGCGGCCGGACAGCCCCCGGCAGCCGACCAGCAGTTCACGCAGCCGTTCGTCCCCGAACAGGTCCGACGGCCGCTCGTGGTGCCGCGCTTCGGTGATCCCGTCGGTGTAGAGCAGGCAGACGTCGCCCTCGCCAAGCCGGATGGCCGTCTCGGCGAACCGGGCCTGCGGGGAGATGCCGACCAGGGTGCCGGGCAGGGTGATCTCCTCGACCCCGCCGCGGCGGCGCACCACCAACGGCGCGGGATGCCCGCCGGAGGCCAAGGTGACGCCGAGTCCGTCTTCGCCCGCCAGCACCGAACCGAGCACCAGGGTGGCGAACCGCCCGCTGCCGCCGGTGATGAGCAGGGAGTTGAGCAGGCTCAGCAACGTCGTGTTGTCGTGTTCGACGAGGTCGAGCGCGGCGAGGGTCTGCCGGACCCGGCCGGTGAGCGCCGCCGCTTCGGCACCTTTTCCGCAGACGTCGCCGAGGACGAACATCGCGCTGCCGTCATCCCTCGGCAGGACGTCGTAGAAGTCGCCGCCGACGTCGAGCAGCCCGCCGGACGGCTCGTACCAGACGTCGAACTTGACGCCGTGCACGTCCGGCGGCGGTGTCGGGCGCAACGTGGTCTCCAGACCGCGTGTGGCCTCTTCCTGGCGGGCGTAGCGATGCGCGTTGGCCAGCGCCGTACCTGCCGCGCGGGCGAACTCGGTCACCGCGCGCGGGTGGTCCTCGCCGAACGCGGCCGCCCCACGCCTGCCGAGCACGACCGCGCCGGTGACCCCGGCACCGCCGTCGAATCCGAGTGAGACCACGGTCACCGACGGATGGACGGCGAGCCGCTCCGCGACGACCGCGGGCAGCGTCGCGACCTCCTCCTCCGGGACCGCCTTGGCCTCGGGCTCCTCGGTGGAGGCGAAAGTGCCGGCGAGCACCGGCGCCAGCTGGGCCGGGACGCGGCGGATCCGGCCGTGGCCGTGGTTGGTGCGATGGTCGCAGCTCCACCACTCCCAGCGGCCGCGTGTGGTCGGCAGCAGGACGAACACGCAGTCGGCGAGTTCGGCCGCGGCGACCTCGGCGATCACCTTCGCCGTCCCGTGCCGTCCGCGTGCGGAGGCGAGCCTGGGCGCCGAAGCGGCGAGGAAGCCGTCCACCCGCGGGCCGTCGGCCGCGACCGCGGAGGTCACCGTCCACGCGTGCCAGCCGCCGGGCAGCGTCCGGATCCGCGCGGGGAACCGGCGGCCGGTGTGTTCGACATGCCCGACGTCGGGGCCTTCCGCGGTCAGCACCGGGCGGCCGCCGCCGAACAGGTCACGGGCGGCGGGATTCGACCAGCGCAGCGCGCCGCCGACGTCCTGCACGAGCACCGCGTCACGGACGTCTTCGAGCAGCTCGCGCCAGAACCTGCCGGATTCGGGCAGCGCACCCTCGCTCGTCGTGGTCGACGACTCCGAGGGGAGCGACGTCGAGGCCGGGGCGGGCCGTGACACCATTCCCGGACCTCCTCCTGCCTTGCGGGTAGCGCAGTGTGAGCGGGCGGACTGGCTCGAAGTGTAGGTCGAATCATGGCACGCTGATGCGACGACCATGGCTTGGCATGCGTGGTGGAGAGGGTCGACACAGATGACACAGCACTCCCAAAGGGACCGGCTCCCCGTCGAAGGTGGTGGCGGCCAGGTGGACGAAGCGACCCTGGAACGCCTGCTCGCGGCGGCTCGTGACCTCGGGGACGGCAACTTCCGGCGGCGGCTCGTGGCGCACGGAGACGGGCTCGCGGCCCAGCTCGCGGGCGCCTTCAACGACATCGCCGAACGCAACCAGCGACTGGTGACCGAGCTCCTGCGCGTCCGCGAGGCGGTCGGCAAGGAAGGCAGGCTGACCGAGCGCGTCGCGGCCGAGATCGGTCCCGGCGGCTGGGCGACCGCGGTCGACGTCGTCAACGGACTGATCGAGGACGTGAGCAGGCCCACGGCGGAGCTCAACCGTGTCCTCGGCGCGGTCGCGGAGGGCGATCTGTCCGAGCCGATGCCGCTGGAAGTCGGCGGGCGGCCGCTGCAGGGCCAGTTCGCCGAGGTCGCGAAGACGGTCAACGGCCTGATCAAGCAGCTTTCGCGGTTCGCGACCGAGGTCACCAGAGTGGCCCGCGAGATCGCCACCGAAGGACGGCTCGGCGGACAGGCCGAGGTCCCCGGGGTGGCGGGCACCTGGCGTGATCTCACCGACAACGTCAACGTGATGGCGAGCAACCTGACCGACCAGGTCCGCAACATCGCCCAGGTCACCACCGCGGTGGCGCGGGGCGACCTGACCCAGAAGATCAACGTCGACGCGCGCGGCGAGATCCTGGAGCTCAAGAACACCGTCAACATCATGGTCGACCAGCTGTCGTCGTTCGCCGACGAAGTGACCCGGGTGTCGCGCGAGGTGGGCAGCGAAGGCCGCCTCGGCGGCCAGGCGCAGGTCCCCGGCGCGGCGGGCACGTGGCGCGACCTCACCGACTCGGTGAACCTGATGGCGGACAACCTGACCGACCAGGTCCGCAACATCGCCCAGGTGGCCACCGCGGTGGCGCAGGGCGACCTCTCGCAGAAGATCAACGTCGACGCCAAGGGCGAGATCCTCGAACTCAAGAACACGCTGAACACCATGGTCGACCAGCTGTCGTCGTTCGCGGACGAGGTCACGCGGGTGGCGCGCGAGGTCGGCAGCGAAGGCCGTCTCGGCGGTCAGGCGACCGTGCCGGGCGTGGCGGGCACGTGGCGCGGGCTCACCGACTCGGTCAACCAGATGGCGGACAACCTGACCGACCAGGTCCGCAACATCGCCCAGGTCACCACGGCGGTGGCGAAGGGCGACCTGACGCAGAAGATCACCGTCGACGCGCGTGGCGAGATCCTCGAACTGAAGACGACCGTCAACACGATGGTCGACCAGCTCTCGTCGTTCGCCGACGAGGTCACCCGGGTGGCGCGCGAGGTCGGCACGGAAGGTCAGCTCGGCGGGCAGGCGCAGGTGCCCGGGGTCGCCGGGACCTGGCGCGACCTCACCGGGTCGGTCAACTTCATGGCGAACAACCTCACCGCGCAGGTCCGGAACATCGCCCAGGTGGCGACGGCGGTGGCGAAGGGCGACCTGTCGCAGAAGATCGCCGTCGACGCCAAGGGCGAGATCCTCGAACTCAAGAACACGCTGAACACCATGGTGGATCAGCTGTCCGCGTTCGCGGACGAGGTCACCCGCGTCGCCCGCGAGGTCGGCAGCGACGGGCGGCTCGGCGGCCAGGCGCAGGTGCCCGGCGTGGCCGGGACGTGGAAGGACCTCACCGACAACGTCAACTTCATGGCGAAGAACCTGACCGACCAGGTCCGCAACATCGCCCAGGTCACCACCGCCGTCGCGAAGGGCGACCTGACGCAGAAGATCATCGTCGACGCGCGCGGCGAGATCCTGGAGCTCAAGAACACCGTCAACATCATGGTCGACCAGCTCTCGGCCTTCGCCGACGAAGTCACGCGGGTGTCCCGCGAGGTCGGCACCGAAGGCAAGCTCGGCGGGCAGGCGCAGGTGCGCGGCGTCGCCGGGACCTGGAAGGACCTCACCGACAACGTCAACGTCATGGCCACCAACCTCACCGACCAGGTGCGGAGCATCGCGACGGTGACGACGGCGGTGGCGAACGGCGACCTGTCGAAGAAGATCTCGATCGACGCGCAGGGCGAAGTCGCGGTCCTCGCCGAAACGATCAACAGCATGGTCGAGACGCTGCGCGCGTTCGCCGACGAGGTCACCCGGGTCGCCCGCGAGGTGGGTACCGAGGGCATCCTCGGCGGCCAGGCCCGCGTGCCGAACGTGGCGGGCACGTGGAAGGCGTTGACGGACAACGTGAACGTCATGGCCGACAACCTGACCGGCCAGGTCCGCAGCATCGCGACGGTGACCACCGCGGTGGCGCAGGGCGATCTGTCGAAGAAGATCGACATCGACGCGCGCGGCGAAATCCTCGAACTCAAGACCACCATCAACACGATGGTCGACCAGCTGTCGGCCTTCGCCTCCGAAGTCACCCGCGTCGCCCGCGAAGTCGGCACGGACGGCACGCTCGGCGGCCAGGCGGAGGTGCCCGGGGTCGCGGGCACGTGGTCGCGGCTGACCGAAAGCGTGAACCAGCTGGCCGGGAACCTGACCACCCAGGTGCGGGCGATCGCGCAGGTGGCCACCGCGGTGACCGCCGGCGACCTGACCCGGCACATCACCGTCGACGCGTCCGGGGAGGTGGCCGAACTCAAGGACAACATCAACCAGATGATCGCGAACCTGAAGGAGACCACCCGGGCGAACCGCGAACAGGACTGGCTCAAGACCAACCTGGCCAGGCTGTCCGCGCTCATGCAGGGACACCGCGATCTCGCATCGGTGGCGTCGCTGATCCTGTCCGAGCTGACCCCGCTGGTGTCCGCGCAGCAGGGCGCGTTCTTCCTCGCCCGCGAAGACGAGCAGGAAGAGGTGGTCCTGGAGAGCATCGCCACCTACGGGCTGGCGAAATCCCAGACGGGCCTGCGGTTCTCCCCCGGCGAGTCGCTCATCGGACAGGCCGCCGTCGACCGCCGCACGATACTGGTCCACGAGGCCCCACCGGAGTACGCGCTCATCTCGTCGGGGCTGGGTTCGGCCGCGCCGGTCAACGTGATCGTGCTGCCGGTGCTGTTCCAGGGCGAGGTACTGGGCGTGCTGGAACTGGCGACGATCAACGCGTTCAGCACCGTCCACATCGACCTGCTGGAGCAGCTGAAGGAGACCATCGCGGTCAACGTCAGCACCATCCAGTCGAACTCGCGCACCGAGGCGCTGCTGACCGAATCCCAGCGCCTGGCACAGGAACTGCGCGCCCGGTCGGAGCAGTTGCAGGCACAGCAACGGGAACTGCGCCGGTCCAACACGGATCTCGCGGAGAAGGCGGCACTGCTGGCTCAGCAGAACCGCGATATCGAGGTCAAGAACAGCGAGATCGAGCAGGCACGGCAGGAACTCGAAGAGCGTGCCGGGCAGCTGACCATGGCGTCGCAGTACAAGTCCGAGTTCATGGCGAACATGTCGCACGAACTGCGGACCCCGCTCAACAGCGCGCTGATCCTCGCGAAACTGCTTTCGGAGAACCCGGACGGGAACCTGTCGGAGAAACAGATCCAGTTCGCGCGGACGATCTACTCGGCGGGCAGCGACCTGCAGCAGTTGATCAACGACATCCTCGACATGGCCAAGGTCGAGGCCGGACATCTCGATCTGCAGATGTCCGACGTCACGCTGCCCGAACTGGTCGAGTACGTCGAATCGATCTGCCGTCCGCTCACTTCGGACAAGGGCCTGGAGTTCGCCGTCCTGATCGACCCGCCGGTGCCGTCGTCGATCCACACCGACGAACACCGGTTGCAGCAGGTGCTGCGGAACCTGCTGTCCAACGCGGCGAAGTTCACCGACGAGGGCGGCGTGCGCCTGCACATCCGGATGGCCGACCCGGGCGAGGTCGAAGCCGACTCGCTCCGCCAGGCCCCCGGCGTCCTCGCGTTCGCCGTCGAAGACACCGGGATCGGCATCGCCCCGGACAAACTCGCGATCATCTTCGACGCGTTCCGCCAGGCCGACGGCACCACCAGCCGTAAATACGGCGGCACCGGGCTGGGCCTGTCGATCAGCCAGCAGCTGACGGAACTGCTCGGCGGCGAACTGCGCGTCCGCAGCGAGCCCGGCAAGGGCAGCACGTTCACCCTGTACCTGCCGGTGAGCGCCTCGAACCTGGTCGTCCCGACCACGCAGGCGAGTGGTGTCCCGCTGATCATGGCGGTGCCGCAGGTGATCCCCGTGAGCCCGTCGCTGCGGTTCCACGGCGAGAAGATCCTGATCGTCGACGACGACCTCCGGAACGTCTTCGCGCTGGCCGCCGTGCTGGAACGCAACGGCCTGGAGGTCATCTACGCCGAGACCGGCGTCGCCGGCATCCGGGCCCTGGAACGGCACGAGGACACCGCGCTCGTCCTGATGGACGTGATGATGCCCGAACTGGACGGCAACGCCACCATCACCGCCATCCGCGCCGAGGCCGCGCACGAAGACCTGCCCGTGATCGCCGTCACGGCGAAGGCGACCGCGGAGGACAAGGCGCGGACGCTCGCTTCGGGTGCGGACGACTACGTGACCAAACCCGTCGACACCGACAAGCTGCTGGACCTGATCGCCGCCCACCTCGAAGCAGACGCCGCGTCCAGTGGCCTCTCGCAGGCCGTGGCGGGCGCGTCGGACTCGGACGCTTCGGAGCCCGGCACGGACTGAGCCTTCGGTCCGGACCGGCCGGGCCGCCGCGTGTCGTCCGTCTGATCACCCGAGATCGCCAGACTGCAGGGACCTGCGACACGGGTGGCCCGACCCGAGTCACTTACGCGGGCTGCGCAGGCTGTCCTGAAGGGCACCTTTGAGACCTTAGAGGTCTCAAAGGTGCCCTTCAGGACGTCCGGACTTGGCCAGAACGCGAAAGAACCCGCAGGCCAGGCGCCTGCGGGTTCGGATGCGGAGCTGTGGAGCGGGTGACGGGAATCGAACCCGCGTAGCTAGTTTGGAAGACTAGGGCTCTACCATTGAGCTACACCCGCGTGCCCCCGGAGTACCGGGTGCGAAAGCAGCTTAGCGTGACCCGCTAGGCTGTGCGCACACCCCCCGGGAGATCGGGGAAGTCACGGGATGTGGCGCAGCTTGGTAGCGCATCCGCTTTGGGAGCGGAGGGTCGCAGGTTCAAATCCTGTCATCCCGACCAGATGGGGCCGGACCTGCGGGTTCGGCCCTTTTGGCTACCGCCGCTCGGCGACGTCGGAACGCTCAGTCCCACCACCGCACGATGGCCAGCCGACGGCCAGCGGCTTCTTCGTAGAAGTCGCGCAGGACGGTGTGTTCCCGAGTCAGTCGTCCGGCCAGATCACCGCCCAAAGCCAGCGCGCTCTTGCCCAACTCGGCCTCGATCCGATCGGGGTCCGACGGCACGACGGCACGGACCGCACCGGGTGTCACGGCATGCAACGCTTCGGCGACCTCGCCGACCTGCGGTGGCTCCAACGCGGTCACCGGGTGTTCCCAGATCGTGTCGGGATGATCCCGGTAGGCCGGGTTGACTTCTTCCTCACCGTTGAAACAACGCCGTAGCCGCGCCAAGGTCCGGCCATCGGCCTTGGTCAGCGCCCAAGCCCGTTTCAGGGTGGCAGGCCACCAATCCATGTCGAGGTAGTCCTCGGCTGGAGTCGACGAGAAGGAGCAGAGCTCGTGCAGCGCGTCGACCGACCGGCGACATTCGGCGAGCCGCGTGGCCGAGATCCGAGCGAGCTGCTGGGTCACTGCCATATGGCTCAGTGTGCCAAGGTCGCCGGCGTCGGCTCAGCCCTGGGAGGGCCACAAACGCAGGAAGTCCCGGACGTCGTCGAAACCGTCCATCGCCCGCCCGTCCACGTCGGCCGGGTCCGCTTCCGCTCGGGCGGCCAGGGATTCGGCTAGTTTCACCGCCTCGGTGCCGAGCCGCCCGAAGCGGCGAGCGGTATGCCCCAAGCACAATCCGGCGAGCCCGAGCAAAGAGCTGCCCGGCTCGGCCCGTGTCCCCACCTCGACACACCAATGCTCGGCGAACGCGTGGTCGTCGTCATTCAACGCGGTTCCGACCAGGGTCTCCGCCGCCTCGCCTTCGAACGATCTGTCCCGCAGGGCACGCTCCAGCGTCTCGACGACCGTGGCGTGGGGCAACGCGGGCGGGTTCTCGAAGCTCCGATGTGTGTGCACAGCGCGAGACTAGCCAGACTCGCGGTACTCGTCGGCCGTCGCACGTCCAGGCAGGATGGCGATCATGGAGATCCGCCACGCCCGCATCACCGACGCCCCCGCCGTGACAGCGCTCCTCGCCCAGCTGGGTTACCCGGACAACGACGAGACCGACGTGCGCGGACGGCTCGAACGCTGGGCCCGCCATCCCGAAGGTGCCACGTTCGTCGCCGAGGCGGACGGCACGGTGGTCGGTGTCATCGCGGTGGTCGCGATTCCGCTCCTGGAGCGGCCGGGTTCCGGCGGGCGGATCGTCGCCTTGGTGGTGGACGAGACCCGGCGAGGCTCGGGCATCGGACGCGAGCTGGTCGCCGCGGCCGAAGCGGAGGCGCTGCGTTTGGGCTGCGACACCATGGAGGTCACCAGTTCCCGCCACCGGACCGCCGCGCACGCCTTTTACCGCGCGCGGGGATACGAGGACCGCTGCGAACACAGCGCCAGGTTCATCCGACGGCTTGCTCCCGGATACTGAGAGCCCTAGGCCCACCGGCACCCGCTTGCGAACATCGGCACCGTGACCGGCAGGCGGAGCGCCAGTGCCAGCGCGGTGCTCCGCGCGGTGCTGGACGAAGGGGCGATCGCGCGCAGCACCATCGCGCGCCGCACCGGGCTGAGCGCCGCGGCCGTCACGGGGCATGTGGCGGAGCTGATGCGCCGCGGGTTCCTCACCGAGTTGCCCGAGGTCGCCGGCGCGGTCGGCAGGCCGTTCGTGCCGGTGGACCTCGACACGGGGCGGTTCGTGGTGTGCGGGGCGCATGTCGCGGTCGACCATCTCACCGTCGGGCTGCTGGATCTGCGCGGGAAGGTGCTGGCACAGCACGAAACCCCACATCATGGCGCCGAGCCCGCCGTGCAGGCCGCGCAGATCGCGGAGCTGCTCGACGACCTCCTCGTCGGGCACGCGCCGGAGCGGACGCCGCTCGGGTTGGGGGTGGCGACCGGCGGCTGGGTCGACGAGTCGTCGGGAACCGTGGTGGAGCACGGCCTGCTCGGCTGGCAAGGAGTCCCTTTGCGCGATCTGCTCACCGAGGTGACCGGTCTCGACGTCCGCGTCGACGGGCATTCGCGGGCGCTCATCCACGCCGAACGCCTGCTGGGGCAACGGAGAGCGCGCCGCAGTGTGGTGCAGTTGTTCACCGGCAACGTGGTCGACGCCGCTTTCGCCACCGGTGACACCGTCCATCATGGACCGCGGTCGGCGGCGGGCGCGGTCGCGCATCTGCGGGTCGACGACAGCGAGGAACCGTGCCGCTGCGGGCGATCCGGTTGTCTCGAAGCCACCGTTTCGGAGCGCACGATCGCCCGCAAGGCCGTCGAAGCACAAATCGTCGAAAAACCGATCTTCGCCGACGTGCTCCATTTGGCGGCGTCGGGAAACAAGAGCGCCATCGCCCTTTTCCATGAGCGCGCGCGAATTATCGGACAGGCCGCCGCATTGCTCTTCGATGTCCTCAATCCGGAAATCCTCATCGTACTCGACCAGAGTGTACGCGACGTCGAAGGCTGCCTTTCCACGATCCGGGACGAAGTCGCCCAACGCTCCTGGATCTGTCAGAACGCCGTGGAAAACGTTGTGGCGTCGAGCTTTCCGGGAACCGAACTGGCGACCGCCGGCGGCGCGGTCATACTGAACGCCCTCTACGAGGACCCGCTTTTCGCCGATCTCGCCAACGCCTCCTGAGTTACTTCACTAAATCGCAAAATTGACGCTGTCGGCCGGGCCTGCGAAGAATCTTCTCCATCGACGCATACCCGAACGAAAGAGCCCACCGTGAAGAAACCAGTGCCCTTGATCGCCGCGCTCATCGCCGGATTGGCGCTGTCGGGCTGCGGCGCCTCCGCGACTCCGGCGGGCGTCGCCGGCCAGCCCGAGAAACTCGAACTCCGCTACCAGGGGTCGGCGAACAACGTCACCTTCCCCGAACTCGCCGAGGACCTCGGGTACTTCGGCCCGGTCAAGCTCAAGTGGGTCGGCAACACGATCAGCGGGCCGCAGGACATCCAGTCCGCCGCGACCGACCAGACCGATTTCGGTGGAGCCTTCACCGGCGCGGTCGCGAAACTCGTCGACGCCGGCGCCCCGATCAAGGCGGTCGTCAACTACTACGGCTCCGACGAGAAGACCTTCTTGGGCTTCTATGTCAAGGAAGACAGCCCGATCCGCACCCCGCGCGACCTCATCGGCAAGAAGGTCGGCGTGAACACCGTCGGCGCGAACCTGGAGGCCGCCCTCGACACCTGGCTCAAGCGCAGCGGCCTCTCCGACGCCGAGATCGACCAGGTGCAACTGGTCGTCCTGCCGCCGATCAACACCGAACAGGCCCTGCGCAACGACCAGATCGACGTCGCCGCGCTCAACGGCGTGCTCCAGGACCGCGCCCTCGCGGGAGGCGGCGTGCGCCCCATCGTGAAGGACGTCGAGGCGTTCGGTCCCTACAACGGCGGGCCGTACGTGCTGCGGACCGACTTCATCAAGAGGTACCCGGAGACCACGAAAACCTTCGTCACCGGCGTGGCCAAGGCGATCGAATGGGCCCGCACCACGCCACGCGACGAGGTGATCGCCCGGTTCACCAAGATCATCCAGAACCGCGGCCGCAACGAGAACACCGACACGCTCAAGTACTGGAAGAGCACCGGCGTCACCAAGGGCGGGCTGATCTCCGACCACGACTACACGCTCTGGACGGATTGGCTCAAGCAGTCCGGGTTCATCAAGAACGAACAGGTCGACCTCAAGAAGATCTACACCAACGAATTCAACCCGTACCGCGAAGGCGGTGGCGCATGACCGCCAAGATCAGCCTCCGCTCGGTCACCAAGACCTTCGACACGCTGACCGCGCTGGACGACGTCTCCCTCGACATCGAGGACGGCACGTTCCTCTCACTCGTCGGACCGAGTGGCTCCGGGAAGTCCACGCTGCTCGACCTGCTCGGCGGGCTCGCGAAACCCACCTCCGGCGAGGTCCTGATCGACGGGAAACCCGTCACCGGCCCGGGTTTGGATCGCGGTGTCGTGTTCCAGCAGTACGCGCTGTTCCCTTGGCGCACCGCGCGCGCCAACGTCGAGTTCGGCCTTGAGGGCGGCACGCTGAACAAACGGCAACGCGCCGAAAGGGCCAGGGAATTCCTCGACCTGGTCGGACTTTCCGGGTTCGAGGAGCATCTCCCCCACCAGCTTTCCGGTGGTATGAAGCAACGCGTCGCGATCGCGAGAAGCCTCGCCTACGACCCGGACGTACTGCTGATGGACGAGCCGTACGCCGCGCTGGACTCCCAGACCCGTGAACTGTTGCAGGAGGAACTGCGGCGGATCTGGCAGCGCACCGGCAAGACCATCGTCTTCATCACCCACAGCATCGAAGAGGCCGTCTACCTGGGACAGAAGGTCGCGGTGCTCACGTCGCGGCCGGGCAGGCTCAAGGACGTCGTCGACATCGACCTCGGCGACCGTTCGAACGACGACCTGCGCTCGGCGCCCGCGTTCGTGGCGCACCGCCACCGTCTGTGGGAACTCCTGCACGACGAGATCCGGAGGGCCGCTTGATGACCGCCACCCTCGAAGCGTCGACAGTCCACACGGGACCCGAAGCCGCCGCGAAACCTCGCAAGAAAAAGAACCGGCTCAGTAAGGCTTTCCGCAGTTCCGCGGCAATCCTGCTCTTCCTCGCTGTCTGGGAGTTCGCTCCTCAGTACGTTCTCGACGAGGGCACGAGGACCTTCCTTCCGCCGCTGTCGGAAGACCTCGTCGCCCTCTGGGAACTCATCCTCAACGGTCAGCTGGCCGATCATCTGCTGGCGAGCCTCGGCCGGTCCGCCGCCGGTTTCGTGCTCGCGGTAGCGGTCGCTGTACCGCTGGGGCTGCTGATCGCCTGGTACCGCCCGCTCGCCGAATTCCTGAACCCGTTGCTGGAACTCGCCCGCAACACCGCCGCGCTGGCCTTGCTGCCGGTGTTCACGCTCCTGCTCGGCATCGGCGAGGTGTCCAAGATCGCGCTGATCGTCTACGCCTGCGTCTGGCCGGTGCTGCTCAACACGATCGCCGGGGTGAACACCGTGGATCCCTTGCTGGTCAAGGCCGCGCGTTCGCTCGGACTGTCGAGCCCGAACCTGTTCCGCAAGGTGATCCTGCCGTCGGCGGTGCCGACCATCTTCACCGGCATCCGGATGGCGGCGGCGTACTCGATCCTCATCCTGATCGCCGCCGAAATGGTCGGCGCCAAGGCGGGCCTCGGCTATCTGATCAACAACTCGCAGGTCAACTTCCAGATCCAGCAGATGTACGCCGCGATCATCACGGTTTCAGTGCTCGGGCTGGCCATCAACGCGGGCTTCGTCGCGCTGGAGCGGCGGTTCTCCACCTGGCGTGTCAAGGAGAAGGCGTGAAACACTTACACCTCAACGCGTTCGTGATGCCGAACGGGCATCACGAGGCGGCCTGGCGGCATCCGAGCACGGACCCGCACAGGGCCGCGACACTGAGGCACTATGTCGACATCGCCCGCACGGCGGAACGCGGCAAGCTGGATTCGCTGTTCCTCGCCGACGGCGTCGCGTTGTGGGGCAACGTCCGCTACAACTCGCACACCCTGTTCGAGCCGCTGACGCTGCTTTCGGCGCTGGCCGGGGCGACGGAGCACATCGGGTTGATCGCCACCGCGTCGACGACCTACAACGAGCCGTACCACCTGGCGCGGAAGTTCGCGTCGCTCGATCATCTCAGCGGCGGACGCGCGGGCTGGAACATCGTGACGTCGGCGGGTGAGGACGAGGCCCGCAACTTCAACCGCGACGCCCGGCCGTCGCACGCGCTGCGGTACGAACGCGCCACCGAATTCGTCGAGGTCACCAAGAAACTCTGGGACAGCTGGGACGACGACGCGGCGGTGATCGACAAGTCGAGCGGGGTCTACGCCGACACCGACCGTATCCACCCGATCGACCACGACGGCCCGCATTTCCAGGTGCGCGGACCGCTGAACATCCCGCGTCCCGTGCAGGGGCATCCGTTGCTCGTCCAGGCCGGTTCCTCGGAGACGGGCAAGGAGTACGCGGCCCGGTTCGCCGAGGCGGTGTTCACCGCGCAGCAGACTTTCGCCGAGGGCAAGGCTTTCTACGACGACGTCAAGGGCAGGCTCGCGAAGTACGGCCGCTCGCCCGAGGAGATCAAGATCCTGCCCGGGATCAGCCCGATCCTGGGCCGCACCGAGGCCGAGGCGAAGGAACGCGAGGCCGAACTCAACGCCCTCATCACGCCCGCGTACGGCGTGCGGCAGCTGTCGACCATGCTCGACCACGATCTGACGCCGTACCCGCTCGACGGCCCGCTGCCCGACGTCGGCACGTTCACCGAAGGCGCGCAAAGCCGGTTCGAGCTGGTCACCGGCCTGGCGAGGCGCGAGAACCTGACCATCCGCCAGCTCATCGAGCGGTTGGCCGGCGGGCGAGGTCACCGTGTCTTCGCCGGCACCGCCACGCAAGTAGCCGACCAGTTGGAGCACTGGTTCATCGAAGGCGCCGCGGACGGCTTCAACGTCATGCCGCCCACGCTGCCCGGCGGTCTCGAGGACTTCGTCGACCTCGTGGTCCCGGAACTCCAGCGGCGCGGGTTGTTCCGCACCGAGTACACCGCCACGACCTTGCGCGGCCACTACGGCCTCGCCCGCCCCGTCACCCGCACCCGAGTAAAGGAGCACGCCGCATGACCGCCATCGACACCCAGGTCGAGGTCCGCAAGATCACCGGCAGGATCGGCGCGCAGATCGTCGGCGTCGATCCCGCCAAAGATCTCGACGCCGCGACCGTCGCGTTCGTCACCGAGGCCCTGCACGAGCACAAGGCGCTCGTCTTCTCGGGCGTCGACCTCGACGACGCGGGCCAGCAGCGGTTCGCCGAGCATTTCGGCGAGCTGACGAAGGCGCATCCGACCGTCCCGTCGGTGGACGGCGAGCCCGCGATCCTGCCGGTCGACAGCGAGCAGGGCCGCGCGAACCAGTGGCACACCGACGTCACCTTCGTGCTCAACCCGCCGAAGGCCAGCACGCTGCGCAGCCTGGTCGTCCCGCCATACGGAGGCGAGACGCTGATCGCCGACTCGGCCGCCGCCTACCGTGATCTGCCGGAGCCGCTGCGGGCCTTCGCGGACACGCTGCGCGCCGAGCACACCAACGACTACGACTACGCGAAGGCGCCGGAGACCCTCGACGATGCGGAGCAGGAACGCCGGAAGGTGTTCGTGTCGCAGAAGTTCCGCACGGTCCACCCGGTGGTGCGGGTGCATCCGGTGACCGGGGAGCGCGGGCTGTACATCGGCGGGTTCGCGCAGCGGATCATCGGGCTGTCCAAGGGCGAGTCGCGAGACATCCTGCGGCTGCTGCAGTCCTACGTGACGCGGCCGGAGAACGTCGTACGGGTGAGCTGGGAGCCGAACCAGCTGGTGCTGTTCGACAACCGCATCACCCAGCACTACGCCGTCGACAACTACGACGACCTGCCGCGCCGCCTGAACCGGGTGACCGTGGCGGGTGATGTCCCGGTGGGCATCGACGGGGTGCCGAGCGAATCCCTCGAAGGCGACGCTTCGCACTACTCCCCCGTCGCCTGACGGCTCGCATGGGGTAAGACTGGCGTCGTGAAGGACGATCGTCAGGTGGAAGCGCTCCTGCGGGAGCTGGCCCCGCAGGTCATCGGGTTGCTGGTGCGCAAGCACGGGCAGTTCGACGCCTGTGAGGACGCCGTCCAGGAAGCCCTGCTCTCGGCCGCGCAGCAGTGGCCGGAGCAGGGCATCCCGGACAGTCCGAAGTCGTGGCTCGCGACGGTCGCGACCCGGCGGCTGGTGGACGAGTGGCGCAGCGAGAGCGCGCGACGCCGTCGCGAGGAGAACTCCGCGCTGATGGAGCCGGCCGGCGAACCGTCCACTGTGTCCGAATCGGACGACACGCTCACCGTCCTTTTCCTGTGCTGCCATCCTTCCTTGTCCGCGCCGTCGCAGCTCGCGCTCACCTTGCGCGCCGTCGGCGGCCTGACCACGGGCGAGATCGCGAACGCCTTCCTGGTGCCGGAATCGACGCTGGCCCAGAGGATCAGCCGGGCGAAACAGACCATCAAGAAGGCGGGCGCCGAATTCGTCCTGCCGCCGGCAGCGGAGCTCGCCGAGCGGGTCCGCGTCGTCCTCCAGGTGTTGTACCTGATCTTCAACGAGGGTTACACGACCAGCGGCGGCCCCGACCTGCACCGCGCCGACCTGACCGCCGAGGCGATCCGGCTGACCCGGCTGCTGCGGCGGCTCATGCCGGAGGAGGACGAGGTCACCGGCCTGCTCGCGCTCATGCTGCTGACCGACGCCCGCCGCGCCGCCCGCGCCGGCGAAGACGGCTCGCTCGTCCCGCTCGCCGAGCAGGACCGGTCGCGCTGGAACGCGGAACTGATCGCCGAAGGCGTTTCGCTGGTGAGCGCGGCACTGGAAGCGGGCCCGGTCGGGCCGTACCAGGTGCAGGCCGCGATCGCCGCCGTCCACAGTGAGGCGGCCACCGCGGCCGACACGGACTGGTCCCAGATCCTCGCGCTCTACGACGTCCTCGAGAAGGTTTCGCCCGGCCCTGTGGTCACGCTGAACCGCGCCGTCGCGGTCGCGGAGGTCAACGGGCCGGAAGCGGGTCTCGAACTGCTCGCCACCCTCGACGACGACAGCCGGATGAGCCAGACCCACCGCCTCGTTTCCGTGCGGGGGCATCTGCTGGAACTGGCAGGCGACACCGCCGCCGCGCGCGAGGCCTACCTCCGTGCCGCCGCCAAGACCGCGAGCGAACCCGAGAAGCAGTACCTGACCCGGCGCGCGGAGCGGCTCACCTGAGCACCTGGAGGATCGTCTCGTGCGACTTCTCGTGGACGTAGCCGGTGTAGACGGCGTGGATCCGGTGCTCGGTGCCGTTGTAGAGGGTCACGGTCGCCTTGAGCGGGATGTCACGCCGCTTCTCCACGCGTGAGATCTCCTCGTACGGCAGCCATACCGCGCCCGCACGGGCGGCGACAGCGAACGGGGCCTGTGCCATCAGCGCGAGCAGTGCTTCTTTCCCGGAGTCGGACTCGGTCCCCGGAGCGGGCGAGAAGATCAGGCCGCGTTCGGTGATGACCAGATGGCCGAGCGAATCGTCGAATTTCACGTTCGCCAGCCCGCCGAGCACCGGCGCCTCCCCCGGCGAGAGCCGCTCCGTCCCACCGTTCGCGGCCGCCGGGTCGATGCCCAGCCCCGCCAGTGCCGCGCGGGCACGCGCGACATGCTCCGGTTCGCCGATCAGCAGATCCTCGACGAGGTCGAAGTCCAGGAAAGACCCGTCGGCGAGGACGAAATCCGGTTCGTCGTCCCACCGGTGCGCGAAGCGCATCGTGCCCGCGTCCAGGGCGGCCAGGACGACGGCGGCCGTGACCCCGTCTTCCGGGACATCCGCTCCCGACAACGTGAGAAGCGTTTCGAGGCTGCCGCCTGGCTGCCCCGACGCCCGGGCGATGGCCCGGTACGCGGCCTCGGCTTCGACCTTCAGCCGCGCCAATGCCGCCTCGCGCGGGTAGGTGTCCCAGGGGAGACGACGGCGCTCACCGAAGTCGAACGACGCCTCTTCGAGCCGGGCGGCGGACCGGACGGGGTCGGCGAGCAGGCCCAGCGCCGGACGTTCGTCCACATCGGACTTGTCGGGCGCGGCTTCCAAGGCCCACAGCCGTTCCGACGTCGGCGGGTGCGTATCCCAGCGCGAGGGGAGCCGGAGGGGCTCGTCGACGGTGGCCAGCCATTCGCGCCGTGCTTCGAGCATCCTTGCGAAACCGCCGTAGACGGTGTCGGGGGCCATCTCGACCTCCGCCCCGGGTTCGACGTGGACGCCGAGATACCGCGTCCATTCCCCGTCGAGCCGCGCGTGCAGCCGCAACGCCGAGTGCGCGGTGGCCCGCCCGGCGAGCCGGGCCATGACCTGATCGGCCCCGTATTCACGACGGCGGCTCGCCACCCGCTGGGTGAGGACGAACAGGCGCGCGTAGCCGCGGAACAGCCACGCCAGCGGGTTGATCGTGCTTCGGGGAAAGCGGTCGAGCATCCGCGCGACCGCGACGTGGGAGCGGTAACCGGTCACGCTGGTCCGGCCGTCGAGCTGCCCGTAGTGGGCGAACTCGTGCGCCAGCACGGCGCGAGCCTGGGCACGGGTGAACGCTTGGAGCGTCGGCAGGCCGATCGACAGGAACCGGCGACCGGGTTTCAGCCCGAACAGCCGCGCCTCCTCGACGACCGACGCCCCCGGCCCGGCGGTGAGCCACACCTGGTCCGGCAGCCGGGTGCCGATCGCCTCCGCCAGTTCGGTGAGGGTCGACCACAGCTCAGGGGCGTCGTCGCGGTAGAGCGGAACCCCTTTCGGCACGAAGGGCGCCGGGCGCAACGGAAGGAGCGCCGCGACCCCGGTGCCGAACAGCAAGCCGAGGCCGAGCCCGGCGAGGATGAACAGCGGGACGTTGTCGATCCCGGCCAGCAGGAAGCCGCCACCGAAGGCGAGCAGCAGGAAGATCAGCGTGTCCAGGGCGTAGAACCCCACCACCAGGAACACGACCTTGACCACGCCGATCCGCATGGCGTGAACCTACCCGGTGGCGAGGGTCAAACCCGTGTGTCACTCATCGGCTTTCCTGGCGGTGGCCATGGCGCGCTCGGTCTCCCAGAACGCGCGCATCGACACGATCAGCCCGTCCTCGCGCACCCGGTAGACGAACACGCCGTCGGTGTCGACGCGATAGCCGCCGGGCAGATACGTCGTGATCGTGCCGACGTTCGCGACCTCGTCACCGGCGGCATGGGAGTCGCGGATGGTGAACTGGAAGCGGTCGACGTTCGCGATCGTCTTGTCCCAGAAGGCACTGATCCCGTCGTGCCCGTGGTGTCCCTTGCCCTCTTCATCGAACATCGAGGGGCCGATGGGATCCTCGACGACGGCGTCATCGGCGAAGAGTTCGAGCCAGGCGGCCTTGTCCCCGGCGGTGACCGCGGTCATCGAACGGAACGCGGCTCGGCGCGCGGGCGGCTGCGTGGCGGCCGGATCCCAGCAGACGTCGACACCCATGGTTCAGTCTCCCATCTTCGCGATGATCTCGTCGCCGAACTTCTTGATGGAATCGAGTTTCGGGCCGACTTCGGCGTCGAAACCGAGGCCGTCGAACACCCACGGCATGGTGATGATGTCGGTGACGCCGATGTCGCCTTGTTCGCGATAGCCGTCGAGACCGAACTTGTCGATGCACACGGCCTGGTACTCGAAGGGATCGTCGGCGCGGCCCCGTTCGGCCAGCAGCCGGCGCAGTTCGGCGATCGTGTCGCGGAGGTCGTCGAACTTCATCATCGCCGACGACCAGCCGTCGGCGACGCGGGCGGCCCGGCGCAGCGCGACGTCGGTGTGACCGCCGATGTAGAACGGCACCCGCGACGGCGGCGTCGGGCTCATGCGGAGCTTGTCGAAGTCGAAGAACTCGCCGTGGAATTCGACCATCCCGCCGTCGAGGATCAGGCGCAGCACCTCGATGGCCTCGTCGACGCGTTTGCCGCGCTTCTCGTACGGGGCGCCGCACCAGCGGAACTCCTCCGGCGACCAGCCGACGCCGAGCCCGAGGCCGAACCGGCCGCCGGTCAGCGCCGCGACCGAGTTGACCTGACGCGCGAGCAGGACCGGATTGCGGGAGCCGAGTTTGAGCACGGAGGTGTAGAACGTGAGCCGTTCGGTGACCGCGCCCATCGAGGCGGCCGCGACCAGCGGATCGGCCCAGGGCGTCTCCTCCGTCCAGAAGCGACTGCCGTCCGGCGTGTACGGATAGTCGGCCGAGACCGTTTCGGAGTAGAACAGGGAATCCGGGAGCGCGATCGAGGAGAAACCCGCCTCTTCGGCGGCGCGGGCGAGCTCGCCCAGCTGATCGAGCGGATTCATCGCGATCGACAGGGTGAACTTCATGGAGCCGAACTATAACGTGTTCTAGTTTCTGCCGCCAGTGTGCGCGGGAACCACGGACGGGCCGTCCGCGTTGATCAGAGCAAAGGCCGAACGATTCCTGGAGTGAACCCATGGGTACCGCGATCTTCCTGATCGTGCTCCTCGTCGTCGTGGTCGGCGGCGGCATCTACTTCGCGAAATCCCAGGCGGCGGCCAAGAAGCGCCAGCTGGACGACGCGAAGGCCGACGCACGGCGCCTCGTCGAGCGGCTCGGCGGTCAGGTCATGAACCTCACCGGCACCGACACCGCCTCCCAGCAGGCGATGGCGGACGCGTCCGAACGCTTCACCGCGGCGGGCTCGCAGATGGAGCAGGCACAGACCGTCGAACAGGCCCGGCTGGTGCGCGAGACCGCCATCGAAGGCCTCTATTACGTCCGCGCGGCACGACTCGCGATGGGCATGGACCCCGGTCCGGACCTGCCGGCCAGCGAAGAGCGCGACCGCGCCGGCAAGGTCACCGAGTACCGCTCCGTCGACGTCGAGGGCGAGCACTACGAGGCCTCGCCCGACCCGAGCCAGCGGACGCCCCACTACTACCCCGGTGGCCGCGTGGCAGGACGTCCGGTGCCGCAGGGCTGGTACAGCGAGCCGTGGTGGAAGCCCGCGCTCGTCGCCGGCGCCTGGGGTCTCGGTTCGATGCTGCTGTTCAGCGCGATGTTCTCCGGGATGGCGGGTATCGCGAGCGCGTCGGCCTGGGAATCGGGCCATGACGCGGGCCAGGAGGACGCCGGCGCCGGTGACGCGGGTGGTGACGCCGGTGGCGACACGGGCGGAGACGCCGGTGGGTTCGACGGTGGCGGCTTCGATGGCGGCGGGTTCGACGGCGGCGGCTTCGACTTCTAGCCCCACTGTCGCCCCTTCAAGCGCTATGAAAGGTCCTTTCCTTGCAAATTTGGCAAGGAAAGGACCTTTCATAGCATTCGGGAAGCTCTTCAGGCAGGCAAAGCCGTGAGGGCCTCCTTCCCTACCTTGACAGTAGGGAAGGAGGCCCTCACGGCTTTGCGGCACCTTCGGCAACGTCGCGGCGGCAGAGACGGCTCTTGGGCGGTTAGGGCACTGTGGCATGTCGCGAAAGCCACTTTCGTGACGTCAGCGGTCCCGAAAGTGGCTTTCGCGACACCTCACGTCAGTGCCACTCAGTTCGTCAGGCGGGCTGGCAGGTCGGGCACCAGAAGAGGTTCCGCGCCGCCAGATCGCTCCGCAGCACCGCCGTCCCGCACACGAGACAAGGCATCCCCTCGCGGCGGTAGACGTAGACCTCGCCCCCGTGCCGGTCCTGCCGCGGCGCGCGCCCGGTCGCCTCGGGCAGATGCTCCGGCGCGACCGTGTCGATCCGTCCCACCCGGACACCGTGCCGCATGAGCGTCACGAGATCCGCCCACATGTCGTCCCACAGCCCGCGGTCGAGCGCGCGGCCGGGGACGAGCGGGGCGACACCGTGCCGGAACAGCACCTCGGCGCGATACACGTTGCCGACGCCCGCCAGCACCGACTGGTCCATCAGCAGTGCCGCGATCGACGTCTTCGACCGCGAAATCCGCTCCCACGCCTTGTCCGGCTTCGCGTCGCGGCGCAGCGGATCCGGGCCGAGCCGCGCCTTGATCGCGTCCACTTGGGACGCGTCCAGGAGTTCGCACTGGTTCGGGCCGCGCAGGTCGGCGGAATGCGTCGGGCCGACCAAGCGCATCCGCACCTGCCCCACCGGCTCCAGAACGGGCAGCGGCACGTCGGAGAACGTGCCGTAGAGGCCGAGGTGGACGTGCACCGTCCCGTGTGGACCATAGTCGTGGAACAGGTGCTTCCCGTACGCCTCGGCCTTGACCAGCGACCGGCCGTCCAAACGGGACGCTTCACCGGCGAATCGTCCTTGCGGGCTGCTCACCTCGACCGGGTGACCGGCGAAACGGCGTTTGTGCAACCGTGCCAGGCGATGGAGCGTGTGCCCCTCGGGCATGTCAGTGCTCGGGCAGCGGCGGCGGCCAGCCGGTGTTCTCGTAGTCCAGGATCTGCTGGACGCGGCGGCCATGGCGCTCGTCCGGGCTCGGCGGGGTCGCGAGGAACGCCTCGACGATCTCCGTGGCCTCTTCGGTGGTGTGCATCCGCGCGCCGACGCCGATCAGCTGGGCGTGGTTGTGCTCGCGGGTGAGCTTCGCGGTTTCGACGCTCCACGCGAGGCCGGCGCGAGCGCCCTTGACCTTGTTGGCCGCGATCTGCTCGCCGTTGCCGGAGCCACCGACCACGATGCCGAGGCTGCCCTCGTCCGCGACGACGCGGCGGGCCGCCTCGATGCAGAACGCGGGGTAGTCGTCGGCCGCGTCGTAGACGAAGGGACCGACGTCCTCGACGTCGTGGCCCTGCTCCTTGAGGTGGGCCACGAGGTGGTTCTTCAGTTCGAAACCGGCATGGTCAGAGCCAAGGTAAACACGCACAGCGCGGAGTCTGCCATCACGTTCCCGGGCGAGCATGCTGTGGGGGTGGACATCAGACTCGAATGGGGAACCGAGGGAGTCGGCGCGCTGGGCGCGGACTGCGCCGTTCTCGTCATCGTCGACGTACTTTCCTTCTGCACCACAACGGATCTCGTCCTCGGCAACGGCGGCCGGGTGCTGCCCGTCCGCTGGCGCGATCAGCGCGGCGCGGACGCCGCGAAAGCGCGAGGCGCCATCCTCGCGGGTGAAGAACGCTGGACCTTGCGACCTTCGTCTGTGACGGAAATCCCTTCCGGCACCCTCCTCGCGCTCCCCTCCCCCAACGGCGCCACGCTCTGCGACGCCGCCGCCACGACCGGTGCGGCCTTGCGTCGAGGATCAGCTCGGCGCGGGAGCGATCGTCGCCGCGCTGGACGGCTACGGTCGCCTGTCCGCCGAAGCCCGCGTCGCGGCCATCGCGGCGAAATCGATCGACATCGCCGAAGCACTGACAGAGTGTTCTTCAGGACGTGAGCTCGCCGCGGCCGGACACGCGAACGACGTGACACTCGCCGCAAAGCTGGATATGAGCAGCACGGTTCCCTTGCTGCTCAACGGAATTCTGGAGGATTCGTGACTTGGCTCGAACTCGCGGACGGCGTGTACGCCCGCCGTTACGAGGAGCTGGACCTGACCGTCGGCCTCGTCGTGGGCAGTGAGCGCTGCCTGGTCGTCGACGTCCGCGGTGACGTCGATCAAGGCGCCGAACTGGCCGCGGCGGTACGGGAGATCACGCCGCTGCCGTGGTCGGTCGTCTACACCCACGCGCATTTCGACCACACCTTCGGCACGACGGCGTTCCTGCCGTGTGACGTCTGGGCACACGAAGGGTGCTCGGCCGAGCTGACCACCTACGGCGAGGGCGCGCGGCGCAAGTGGATCCAGCACTACCTCGGCGAAAACCGGCCTGAGATGGCGGAGGCGCTGGAACGTACCGAGATCACCGTGCCGGACAAATCGGTCACCGACACCACGGAGATCGACCTCGGCGGCCGCACCGTCGTGCTGCGGTTCCTCGGCCGGGCCCACACCGATCACGACCTGTTCGTGGAAGTGCCCGACGCGGGCGTCATCTACGCGGGCGACGCCGTCGAGAACGCCGAAGCCGGCTTCAGCGCGTTCTCCTTCAACGACGGCAGTTTCCTGGCCGAATGGGCAGGCGTGATGGACGCGATCCTCGCGCTGGAGCCGAAGATCATCGTGGCCGGGCACGGCGACCCTGTCGACACCGCGTTCATCGGGAAACACCGCGACGGGTTGCGTGAACTCGTCGCGCTCAAGAACCAGGTCGCGGCGGGAGACCTCACGACGGACGAAGCCGTCGCGAGGTCCTCCTACCCCGACGATGTCACCAGGGCCGCACTGGCGACGCCTTAGTCGAAGTTCAGCTCACCGGACCGGGTGCGCTTCAGCTCGAAGAAGTCCGGGTAGCTCGCCAGCGCGCGGGCGCCGTCGAACACCTTGACTGCGTCCTCGCCACGCGGGATCGAGCTGAGCACCGGGCCGAAGAAGGCGACGCCGTCGATGTGGATGGTCGGGGTGCCGACGTCCATTCCGACTGGATTCATACCTTCGTAGTGACTCTTTTTCAGCGCTTCGTCGTACTCGGTCGACTCCACGGCCTCGGCCAGCTCGGCCGGGGCGCCGATGGCCTCAAGGGTCTCCTT
This sequence comes from Amycolatopsis sp. lyj-108, assembly GCF_046549005.1. Classification (NCBI taxonomy): domain Bacteria; kingdom Bacillati; phylum Actinomycetota; class Actinomycetes; order Pseudonocardiales; family Pseudonocardiaceae; genus Amycolatopsis; species Amycolatopsis sp. lyj-108. The sequence continues at coordinate 248,707 of NZ_JAJPWQ010000012.1, forward strand.
GATGACCTTCGGGATGTCCTTGTCGCCCTGGTTGTGATGGCGCGTGCCGAACTCCGTGTAGAAGTCGCGCAGGGCCTCTTCGCCGTTCTTCTGCGCCAGCGCGGTGGCGACGCGGACGGGGCCCCAGCCGCGGTCCAACAGCTCCTTGTACTGCTCAGGCAGGTCCTCGCGGCCGCTGTTCAGCTCGGACAGGCTCATGATCCGGAACCTCAGGTCGAGGTCGCGGTGCTTCTCCACCTCGAGGATCCAGCGCGAGCTGATCCAGGCGAACGGGCAGATCGGATCGAAGTAGAAGTCGACCTTGGTCGTCTCGGACGGGGCGGTCATCAAGTTCTCCCAGTGCCATCGTCTTGGGGTGGGCCGGTACGCACAGAGTGCTACACAGCGAGCCAACATCGCGGCCATCGGCGTTGTTCCCGTCGTCAGCACCGGCCTGGACATGATTGGATGCCAGTAGTTGGAAACCAAAACCGATACCGATGACCAGAGGTGCCAGTGCCCGCCCCCAACCTGACCCGAGACCAAGCCAAGCTGCGCGCGGAGCTGCTCGACGTCGAGTCCTACGACATCGAGCTGGATCTGACCGACGGCCGCGGCGGTCCCGGTGAGAAGACCTTCACGTCGAAGACGACGATCAAGTTCGCGAGCGCCAGAAGCGGCGAAGCGTCGTGGGTCGACATCGTCGCCGAGGGGATCGAGTCGGCCGTCCTCAACGGGACGGAACTCGACGTCAGCGGGTACGTCGAGGACAAGGGCGTCGAGCTGCCCGCGCTCGCCGGGTCGAACGAGCTCGTCGTGGACGCGGTCTGCCGGTACATGAACACCGGCGAGGGCCTGCACCGCTTCGTCGACCCGGTCGACGACGGCGTCTACCTCTACACGCAGTTCGAGACCGCGGACGCGAAGCGCATGTTCGCCTGCTTCGACCAGCCCGACCTCAAGTCGGTCTACCGGCTCACGGTCGTCGCGCCGAAGGACTGGAAGGTCATTTCGAACGCGCTGATCGAGTCGGCCGAGGAGACCCCGGAAGGGGCCGTCCGCACTGTTTTCAAGGTGTCCGAGCGGATCTCGACCTACCTGGTCGCGTTGATCGCCGGCCCGTACAGCGAGTGGCGCGACGAGTTCTCCGACGACCACCGCACGATCCCGCTGGGCATCTACTGCCGCGCCTCGCTCGCCGAGCATATGGACGCGGACAAGCTGTTCACCGAGACCAAACAGGGTTTCGCCTTCTACCACGACAAATTCGCCACGCCGTACCCGTTCTCCAAGTACGACCAGCTGTTCGTGCCGGAGTTCAACGCGGGCGCGATGGAGAACGCCGGCGCCGTCACCTTCCTGGAGGACTACGTCTTCCGGAGCCGCGTCACGCGCTATTACTACGAGCGCCGCGCCGAGACGCTGCTACACGAGATGGCGCACATGTGGTTCGGCGACCTGGTCACCATGCGCTGGTGGGACGATCTGTGGCTGAACGAGTCGTTCGCGACCTTCGCGAGTGTGCTCGCCCAGGCCGAGGCCACCGAGTACAAGAACGCTTGGACCAGCTTCGCGAACATCGAGAAGTCGTGGGCGTACCGGCAGGACCAGCTGCCCTCGACGCATCCGATCGCCGCGGACATCGTCGACCTGCACGCGGTCGAGGTGAACTTCGACGGGATCACCTACGCCAAGGGCGCGAGCGTCCTGAAGCAGCTCGTCGCCTACGTCGGTCTCGACCACTTCCTCGAAGGCCTCAAGGTCTACTTCGGCAAGCACGCCTGGGGCAACGCGACCCTGGCGGATCTGCTGGGCGCGCTGGAAGAGGCCTCGGGCCGCAACCTGTCGTGGTGGAGCGCGCAGTGGCTGGAGACCACCGGTCTCAACTCGCTGAGCCCGCGCTACGAGGTCGGCGCCGACGGCGCGTACACCTCGTTCGCCGTCACCCAGACCGGTGCCAAGCCGGGTGCCGGTGAACTGCGCACGCACCGGGTCGCGGTCGGCGTCTACGACGAGGACGAGAACGGCAAGATCGTCCGCAAGCACCGCGTCGAACTCGACGTCGACGGCGAGCGCACCGAGGTGCCGGCGCTGGTCGGTCTCCCGGCGGGCAAGCTCGTGCTGGTCAACGACGACGACCTGACCTACTGCACGATGCGGCTCGACCCGGCGTCGCTGACCACGCTGATCGACCGCATCGCCGACATCACCGAACCGCTGCCCCGCACGCTGTGCTGGTCGGCGGCGTGGGAGATGACGCGAGAGGCCGAGCTCAAGGCCCGCGACTTCGTCACGCTGGTGCAGCGCGGCGTGCACACCGAGACCGAGGTCGGCGTGGTGCAGCGGCTGCTGCTGCAGGCGCAGACGGCGCTGAACTCGTACGCGAACCCGGCGTGGGCGGCGGACAAGGGCTGGCCGGAGTTCAGCTCGCGGCTGCTGGAGCTGGCGCAGGGCGCCGAGGCCGGTTCGGACCACCAGCTCGCGTTCGTCAACTCGCTCGCCGGATGCGTGCTCGACGACAAGACGCTGGCGATCATCGCGGGCTGGCTCGACGGCACGGCGCCCCTCGACGGCCTGACCGTCGACACCGACCTGCGCTGGCGGCTGCTGCACGCGCTCGTCGCGCACGGCAAGGCGGAGAACCCCGAGATCGACACGGAGCTCGCGAAGGACGACACCGCCGCCGGACGGCGTCAGGCGGAGCGCTCGCGGGCGCTGCGGCCGACCGCCGAGGCCAAGGCCGACGCGTGGCAGCGGGCGGTGTACGACGACGAGCTGCCCAACGCGGTCAGCGACTCGCTCATCACCGGCTTCTCCCACCCCGGCCAGAAGCACCTGCTCGGCGACTACGTGACGCGCTACTTCGAGGTCATCGACGAGGTGTGGCAGCGGCGCTCCAGCGAGCGGGCGCAGCCGACCGTGGTCGGGCTGTACCCGTCGTGGGCCGTCGAACCGGCGGCCGTCAAGGCGTCGGACGAGTGGCTGACCGGGGAGCACCCGGCGGCACTGCGCCGTCTGGTGTCGGAAGGCCGGGCCGGGATCGTGCGGGCGCTGGCCGCCCGTGAGTTCGACTCGCAGGCCGGGGTCTAGTCCCGTAACGCTATGAAAGGTCCTTTCCTTGCAAATTTTGCAAGGAAAGGACCTTTCATAGCACTCGAAAGCGCCTGAAGAGCGTCAGTGCTGCGGAGCGCCCGCCTGGTCGCTCAGCATGCGAAGTGCGTTCACGAGGCCGCCGATGAGGTCGCCTTCCTTGAAGGAGGCCACCATGCTGGCCACGGCGAGCTTCGCGCCGCGGTCGGGCAGGCGGAACCGGGCCTGCGAGCCCGTCACGATCTCGATGGCGCGCTGTCCGGGCGACACGGCGACGACCACGGCGTCGGCCGGATTGTCGGTCGAGGCCAGCAGGCCTTCGGCGGTGACGCGCGTGTCTTCGCCGAGGTCGCCGAGGTACACACTGAAGTCCAGGCCGGTCTCGCGGCTGGCCAGCGTCAGCGCCTCGTCCAGCCGGGCAAGCTGCTGGGTGGTGAATGGGCTGATCGGCCCAGCCGGTTCGTACATCTTGGCGGCGGAAACCCGGCCGCTGGAAGTAACGGCGGCGCCGTAACCGGGCTCTTCGTCAACAGCGGTGGACGAATGGGTCAGTTCACCAGTTGCCACGAGCGCCTCCCGTCACCGAAGCTCCGTCCGCCGCACCGACGGCGGTCGCGCCGCCCGCGTGCGAATGCCTGGCGCCGACCCCGTCGGGGTTGGCGCTCCACCACATGGCCGGGTAATCCCACGGCTGCCCCGGCCGGTACCGGGCGACGCCCGCGCCCTTCGACCGCAGCGTGGCCACCCCGCAAAGCGCGTAGATGACCAAGGGGATCACCGCGAAGACCAGGATCGTCTCGACAAGGTTCACGCGCGTGAGCGTATCCGATGGCGCGCGGCCGCACCCGCTCGCACGGGTGTGCGCCCCGGCACCTACCGCTCACCGTCCGGAGGGGGCCGTCCGCCGCTTGCCGCGAAAGCGCTCCCACGTTGGGGCGAAGCCCTCAAGGCCGAAAGGTTGCAACTCAACGTACGGGCGGCCGCACCCGGCGCTGTCATCTTGTCGGAGCCTTGAAATCCTCGTAGCTTTTTCACCTGTACGGGCCTTGCGCCCAGCTCTCCCACCCCAGCAGGTAACGCACCGGTCGCAGGAGGATATGTCATGCAGAGCACCCAGACACCCGGCCAGGCGATCATCGACGACGTTTCGTCACTCTTCGAAATTGGATTCGTCCCCGGCACGCGTGTGACGGCGGGCACACGGGTTACTCGCGGTACTCGTGTCACTCGGGGTACGCGGGTCACCGCCGGTACCCGGGTCACTCGCGGAACCCGCGTCACCCGAGGCACTCGTGTCACCGCCGGCACCCGGGTCACCCGTGGCACGCGCGTCACTCGCGGCACCCGCGTGACCGCCGGAACCCGCGTCACCTGTGGCACGCGCGTCACGCGCGGAACCCGCGTCACCTGCCAGAGCGACTTCTCCCTCGCCGCCTGAGTTCGGGCACGACCGGTCAGCGGGGGACGGCGTACTCCGTAACGAGCTTCATCACGGCATCATCGGCTCGCCCCGGCCGCCGAAAGGCAGCCGGGGCGCCGACGTGTTCCCGATCGGATCAGGCCGCGGTTCCCAGGTACGGCCGCCACAACGGGTCGGCCTCCTTCGAATGCGCGAGCAGCCGCCAGTGCGGCCCGTGCGGGGCCCTCGGCACGACGCGAAGCCGCCAGCCGATCTCGGAAAGCAGCTTGTCCGCCTTCCGGTGGTTGCACTTGGCGCAGCAGGCCACGCAGTTCGTCCAGCTGTGGGGGCCACCGCGACTGCGCGGGACGACATGGTCGATCGTCTCGGCCCGCCCTCCGCAGTAGGCGCAGCGGTACCGGTCGCGGTGCATCAGCCCGGCCCGGGTCAGCGGCACCTGTGCGCGGTAGGGCACGCGCACGTAGGTGCTCAGCCGGATCACCGAAGGCACGGGCAGCGAGACCGTGGCGGCGTGCAGTTCGTGCCCTCCCGGGTCTCCGTGCACCACCTCGGCCTTGCCGCACATCACGAGGACCACCGCGCGCCGCAACGGCAGCGCCGTCAGGGGCTCGAAAGTGGCGTTCAACAGCAATACCCGTCTGCGGCCCCACGATGTCGTCGTGGGTGCCGCCGTAGTCGACGGGTCCCGCCCTCTACGCTGTCCGGGCGGGCGGGCTACACCCCCTGGCCGCGTTCCGGGCCCTCCCGGTGGCGCCCCGTGCGAGGGGGCACCTCCCGGATGAGCGCGCAACACGACCTCCGGCGCCTGTCCGGCCAAGGCTTGGCTCGGGACGCCGAGGGGGATGGGTTGTCGGTCTGGCACTCGACCACCTCCACCGGTGCAGGCATAGTCGACCACAGATCAGCCCCAAAACGCACGTGTGTTAGTGGACGTGTCACATGCCCGCGACCCGGCGGCCACCTGTAAGCACGTATTTCGAATCCCGTCGCGCGGAGCAGCGCGAACGAACCTCGCCGAGCACGAAAGGACATTTCTTCTCAGTGAACCTGCTGCCCACCGAACCCCCGGCCTGCACGCGAGACGTCGAAACCTTCTGCTACCAGGTGTTCCAGGTCACAAAAAACGAGTGGCTGTCCGCGTCGGCGGGCTGGCTGCTGACGAAGCCGATCAAGATCCTGATGATCGTCGCCGTGGCGTTCCTGCTGCGGTACCTGGTGCGACGTCTGATCAACCGCGTGACGCGGATGCCGAGCGGCTCCAAGAAGCTCCCCGCCCTGTTGAGACCGCTGCGGGAAAAGGCTCCCGAGGTGCTGGGATCGGCTGTGGTGGAACGACGTCGTCAGCGCGCCGCCACGATCGGCTCGGTGCTCAAGTCGATGGCCACGTTCCTGATCTACGGCCTCGCGTTCATCCTCGTACTCGGCGAACTGGGCATCGACCTGGCGCCGATCATCGCCTCCGCCGGCATCGTCGGCGTCGCGCTCGGTTTCGGCGCGCAGAATCTCGTCAAAGACTTCCTCTCCGGCATCTTCATGATGATCGAGGACCAATACGGCGTCGGTGACGTCGTCGACGTCGGCGAGGCGTCCGGCACCGTCGAGGCCGTGGGCCTCCGGATCACCACCCTGCGTGACATCAACGGCACCGTCTGGTACGTCCGCAACGGCGAGGTGCTCCGGGTCGGCAACTCGAGCCAGGGCTTCGCGGTCGCCGTCGTCGATGTCCCCCTCAGCTACTCCGCCGACGTCGAGAAGGCCATCGAACTGATGGCCCAGAAGTCGACGGCGCTGCTGGAGAGCGAGGGGCTGGCCCCGAGCGTCCTGGAGCCGCCGGAGATGCTCGGTGTGGAGACCGTCACGCCCGAAGGCATCAAGGTCCGCATGACGGTGAAGGTCCGCCCGGGCAAGCAGTGGGCCGTGCAGCGCGCGTTGCGGGCGCATCTGCTCGCCGCGCTGGACGAGGCCGGCTTCGAGCCGCCGCTGGGACGCTTTATGTCCACCGGCCCCGCCCCGCAGTAGGACAAGGGCAGAATGGAGCTGTGTCCGTGACCGAACCTGACCCCACCACCTTGTACGAAGCGATCGGCGGTGAACCGGTCTTCACCCGGATCGTCGCGCGGTTCTACGCCGAAGTCGCCGTCGACGAGGTGCTTCGCCCGCTGTACCCCGAGGAGGACCTCGGCCCGGCCGAGGAGCGTTTCCGGCTGTTCCTCATGCAGTACTGGGGCGGCCCGCACACCTACTCGGATAAGCGCGGTCACCCTCGGCTGCGGATGCGGCACGCCCCGTTCAAGATCGGCCCGATCGAACGCGACGCCTGGTTGCGCTGCATCAAGATCGCGGTCGACGAGGAGAACATCGAGGAGCCCTACCGCTCGCAGCTGTGGGCGTATCTCGAAATGGCCGCCAACAGCATGATGAACAGCTTCGTGTGATGGCGACGGGCGCGGCTTGGTGGGACCAGGCGGTCTTCTACCAGGTCTACGTGCGCTCGTTCGCCGATTCGGACGGGGACGGCGTCGGTGACCTCGAAGGCATCCGCGGCAAGCTCGGGTACCTGGAGCTGCTCGGGGTCGACGCGTTGTGGCTGACGCCGTTCTACCGCTCCCCCATGGCCGACCACGGCTACGACATCGCGGACCCGCGCGACGTCGACCCGATGTTCGGCACCCTCGGCGACTTCGACGTCCTCCTGACCGAGGCGCACAAACGTGGCATCAAGGTCACCGTCGACGTCGTCCCCAACCACACCAGCAACACCCACGCCTGGTTCAAATCGGCGATGGCGGCGCCGCCGGGCGGCCCCGAGCGGGATCGCTACATCTTCCGTGACGGGCTGGGCCCGCGCGGCGACCTGCCGCCGAACAACTGGGTCAGCGCGTTCGGCGGCCCGGCGTGGACGCGGGTCCCGGACGGCCAGTGGTACCTGCACCTGTTCTCGCCGCAGCAGCCGGACCTGAACTGGGCCAACCACGAGGTCGCCGCCGATCTGGAGCGGACCCTGCGGTTCTGGCTGGACCACGGGGTGGACGGCTTCCGCGTCGACGTCGCGCACGGCATGGCGAAACCGCCGGGCCTGCCGGACATGGACCCGCGGGTGAACCCGCTCGGGCCGAGCGAGTTCTACGACCCGAGGTTCGACAACGACCGCGTCCACGAGATCCACCAGATGATCCGGAAGGTGCTCGACGAATACCCGGGCACGATGGCCGCCGGCGAGATCTGGGTGACCGACGAGGAACGCCTCGCGCGTTACCTGCGGCCCGACGAACTGCATCTGGCGTTCGACTTCCGGCTCGTGCTCACGCATTTCGACGCGGACGCGCTGCGGACGGCCATCGAGCGGTCCCTGGCGGTGCCGAAGTCGGCCGGGGCCCCCGCCACCTGGACGTTGGGCAACCACGACGTCTGGCGGCAGGTCAGCCGCTACGGCGGCGGCGAACGCGGGGTGCGGCGCGCGCGGGCGATGGCGCTCGTCGAACTCGCGCTGCCCGGGGTGGTCTACCTGTACAACGGCGAGGAACTGGGGCTCGGCAACGTCGACCTCCCGCCGGAAGCGCTCGCGGATCCGCGTGCCAAGACCTCCGGCGCCGAGTTCGGCCGCGACGCGTCACGGGTGCCGCTGCCGTGGGAAGGCGACCTGCCGCCGTTCGGGTTCTCGCGCAATCCGCGGACGTGGCTGCCGATGCCCGCGTCGTGGGCGTCGGTGACGGTGGAAGCGCAACTGGAGGATCCGGCGTCGACGCTGTCGCTGTACCGGCAGGCGATCGAGATCCGCAAGTCGCACAAGGCCTTCAGCGGTGACGATCTCGAGTGGTACGGCGCGCCCGCGGGATGTTTCGCGTTCCGGCGGCGCGGCGGCGGGCTGGTGTGCGCGCTGAACACGTCGGCGAGCCCGATCGCGCTGCCGCCCGGTGAGGTGCTGCTGTCGAGCGTTCCGCTGGTGAACGGGAAACTGCCGCCGGATGCGGCCGCCTGGCTCGTTTGAGCGCCCCTCGAACGCAATGAAAGGTCCTTTCCTTGCAAATTTTGCAAGGAAAGGACCTTTCATTGCACGCTAGTGGGTCACTTGTTGAAGCCCGGGTGCAGCTTGTACTGCGTCTGGGCGTTGAACTCGTTCTGCCGGACGAGCTTCGCCGGGGAGGTCCGCCAGTCGTTGAGGTCCAGGACGTCCAGACCCTTCACGATGTCGGACGAGAAGATGTGGCCGTTGTACCAGTACGCCGACCACGTGCCACCGCCGACGAGCTTCTCGTTCGAGAGCGGGCCCCGCTCCCAGTACGCGATCTCCTTCGGCCGCTTCGCGTCGGTGAAGTCCCACACCGAAATGCCGCCCTGGTACCAGGACTGGACCATGATGTCCTTGCCCGGCACCGGGATCAGCGAACCGTTGTGCGCCACGCAGTTCTCGGTCTCGGACTGCAACCGCGGGATCTTGTAGTAGCTGATGAACTCCAGCTTGCGGTTGTCCCCGCGGCCGGTGATCTCGTAGATGCCGTTGGCGCCGCGAGTGGGGCCGAACTTCTCCAGGCAGGTCGCCATCCCGCCGCCGCCGAGCTCGTCGGTGAAGACGACCTTGGTGGCGTCGTTGTTGAAGGTGGCGCTGTGCCAGAACGCGAAGTTCACGTTGTCCTGCACGCGGTTGATGACCCGCGGCTTGAGCCGGTCGGAGATGTCGATCAGGACGCCGTCACCCATGCAGGCACCGGCCATCAGATCCTTCTCCGGCAGCGCCGTCAGGTCGTGGCAGCCGGTGGTCTCCGACCGGCGGGTGCCGTCGGGGTTGGGACCGCCGGGGTTGCCGCCGCCGTCGGCGGCCGGGAACATCACCGGCGTCGCGACGAGCGAAGCCTTCGCCGGGTCCTTCACGGGGACCTTGATGATCGACAGCTTGTCGTGCGGCGGCTGGCAGTCGGGCAGGTTCGCCGCCGGCGCGTACGACGAGACGTAGATGTAGACGTCCTTGCCGCGCTTGTCCGGCACCAGGGTGTTGGTGTGCGAACCGCAGTCGGTCTCGACCGCCGCGACGTACTTCGGCGCCGCGAGGTTCGAGATGTCGAAGATCTTGATGCCCTCCCACGCCGTCTTGTCCGACGCGGGCTTCGAGACGCTGTTGCACGAGTTGTCGCTGCGCGACGCGTCGGTCGAGAGGAAGAGCAGGTCACCGGAGACCGACACGTCGTTCTGCCCGCCGGGGCACAGGACCTGGCTGACGATCTTCGGGCGGTAGGGGTTGCGGACGTCGTAGACGTTGAAGCCGTCGTACGTGCCGATGATCGCGTGGCCCTTGGTGAACGCGATGTCGGTGCCGGTCGAGTCCTTGGTGAACGGTCCCTGCTGCGGGACGTTCGCGATCGACCGGAGGTTCGGGCTGTGGACGATCTCGTCCACTCCCGGAATCGCGGTCGCCGACGGTTCGGCGATGACGGCCGGCGCGGCGAGCGCGCTGGAGGCCCCGAGGGCGGCGACTGCGACCGCCGACACGAAGCCCCTGGTCAAGCGGCGTTTCAGCCCAGGCTGCAGCACGATATGGCTCTCCTTCCACCCAGCTTTACGCGCACCTTATTCCTTATTTAGGCTCAGCAGATACCGACCAACGGAGGAACTCCCGGGATGAGAAAAAGTTTGACATCGGCGCTGCTCGTTGCCGCTTTCGTAGTCTCGGGCTGCGGTGGCGACGAAAACCCGGCCGCACCGGCCCAGAGCGCACCGGTCATCGTTCCCGGGAAGCCCGGCGAGCAGGCGCGCACCGGTGTTCCCGGCCCGGTGAACCGCGATCAGCCCAACGAGGCCGACGTCGAGTACATGACGATGATGATCCCCCACCATCAGCAGGCGAAGGTGATGACCGATCTGGTGCCGGGCAAGACGGCGAACGAGCAGATCCGGGCCATCGCGGGCCGGATCTCGGTCGCGCAGGACGGCGAGATCGCGATGATGAAGACCTGGCTGGCCGACCGCGGCAAGCCGGTGCCGGGCGCGGGCCACGGCGACCACGGCGGCGGGCACGATCACGCGCTCATGCCGGGCATGGCGACCGAGGCCCAGCTGGCGGATCTGCGCGCGGCGAACGGGGTGGCGTTCGAAAAGCTGTTCCTCGACCTGATGATCGCGCATCACCAGGGCGCGCTGACCATGGCCGAAACCCAGCTCGGGAAGGGTGTGGAGATCAAGGCGCAGGAGATGGCGCAGGAGGTCATCACCGGCCAGACCGCCGAGATCGAGCGGATGAAGACCATGCGCTCGAAGCTCTGACCCAGTCCCCGCAATTCGGCACCTGCTTGCGATGGTTCGCGATCCGGACTACCGCAAGCAGGTGCCGAATCGCGAAGGTGTCAGGCTTCGCCGGAGGAGCCCACGTCGCCGAAACCGGTGTCGTCGGAGTCGTCGAGGGTGCCCGAGACGATCCAGGTCGCCAGCGCAGCGGCCTGGACGTAGGGCGCCGCCTTCGCCGCGGCTCGTCCGGCGGATTTGGCACGGCCCCATTTCTCCGGGCGTTCGGCGCGTTCCGGCGCCTCCTCACCCGGCGGACGCTCGGTCCGCCACGGGGTCTCCTCCGGCCTGACCTCGGCGAGGAAGTCCGCGGTCGGGTCCTCCCCGTCCTTACCAGCGTCCTTGTCGGTCATGCGGACAGCCTGACACCGCGGGCGGCCGGAAGCCACCCGCGGTGTAGAGCGGTAAGGACTCTGTCAGAACAGCAGCGGCAACAGGGCGTGACGGCGCTTGAGCACGGCGCCGTACCTGGCGTCGATGCGCATCCACGACTCCGTCGCGGTGACGCGGACGACGTCGCCGTCGATCGTCGAGTCGACGAAACCCATCCCCGACAACGCGAACAGGCACCGCATCTGGACCTTGATCTCCTGCTCGCCGCCGGTGACGGTGAGCACCGTCTGATCCATCAGCGAGGCGGGCGGGTTGCCGTGCGGGCCGACGTTGTCGCGGGCCAGAGTGACGCCGCGATCGGCCAGCTCCGAGATCACCGTCGCCGGTAGTTCGTCCACCAGCTGCCAGCGGCCGGAAGCGGGCAGCTCGGAATGCCACATCAGGTCACGGGCCGGGCCCGGATCCATCCGCTCACCGCCGGCGACGGTCAGCGCGGCGAGCAGCTCGTTCCCGGACACGGTGACGTCCGACGGCGTGATGTCGCCGGCCACCGCCCTGGTGGCGAGGACCTCGAACGGGGTCGTGCTCCACGCCTCGACGACGCCGTCACCGCGCTGCCGAAGCCGCACCAGCGTGTTCTGGTCGAGCCGGACCGCCCTGGCCACGAACGCGCCGAGCGTTTCGCGGTCGCCCGCGTCCGGGATGACGAGCTCAGGCATCCGCGAATCCCTTCTCCAGGAAGGCGCGTTCGTCCTCGGTCAGCCGCCGGGGCCGCTCCGACCCGGTGTCGTACGGCGCGAGCACCGTCTCCGCGGTGACCGCGACCTTGTCGGACCCGGCGGGCCCGGCGTGCACCCGGTAGCCGAGAGTGAAGCTGGCGTGCTTCAAGTCCTTCAACGAGATCTCCACCCGGATGTCCTGATCGGACACTACGATCGGCGAACGGTAATGGACGGCCAGCTTCACCACCACGATGCCCTTGGGCAGTTCGGTGAGCCCGGCCCGGACGGCGTCCCCGAACAGCAGGGGGATCCGTGCCTCTTCGAGCAGGGTCACCAGATTCGCGTGGTTGACGTGCCCGTAGACGTCCATATCCGACCAGCGCGGCCGGATCAGGGAAATGTACGCCACTACCTCACCGTGCTCCGGATCTGCCTCGCCGCCACCGACAGCGTCGCCAGGTCGAGTTTGCCGAACTGGCTGATCTCGTCCAGCGCGACGCGGGCCCGCTGCAACCGCGAAGCGTTCGTCTTCTCCCAGTGCGCGATCTTCTCGTCCGGGTCGGTGCCCGAATCGCTGTGCCGCAACGCGTCCAGCGTGATCGTCCGCAAGGAACCGTACACGTCGTCACGCAACGCCAGCCGCGCGAGCGCGTGCCACCGGTTGCCGCGTTCGAGACCGCTGATCGACGTCAGCATCTTGTCGATGCCGAGGTGGTCGGAGAGCGCGTAGTACAGGCCCGCGGTCTCCGCCGGGGTGTGCACCGCGTCGATGCCGGCCTGCTGCTCGGCGAGCTCCGCGACGTCGGTGACGTCGAGCAGGCCGAAGGTGTGCAGCAGGAGCGCGACCCGCTCCGCCAGCTCCGCCGGGACGCCCTTCTCGATCAGCCGCTCGGTGTTCGCGTCGACCGAAGCGCACTCGACACCGCGAAGCAGCTCGTGCGCCCGCGGGGCCAGTTCGCCGACGACCCGGCCGAACCGGTTGATCTCGGCGAGCGGGGCCAGCGGCTGCGGCCGGTTGGTGAGGAACCAGCGGGCGGCCCGGTCGAGCAGCCTTCGGGTCTCCAGCATCATCTCGTCCGCGACCTCGGTCGGCACGACGTTGTCCAGCGCGTCGATCTGGGCCCACAGCGAGGGCAGGTCGTACACGTGGGTGACCACGGCGTACGCGCGGACGGCGTCGGTCGCGGTCGCGTTCATCTCCTCCATCAGGCGGAAGACGTACGAGATCCCGGCACCGTCGACGACCTCGTTGGCCACCATCGTCGTGATGATCTCGCGCTTCAGCGGGTGCTGGAAGATCGCGTCGCCGAAGCGTTCCCGAAGCGGCTTCGGGAAGTACTCGGGCAGGCGGCGGGAGAACACCTCGGAGTCCGGCAGCTCGCTCGCCAGCAGCTCGTCCTTGAGGTCGAGCTTGACGTGCGCGAGCAGCGTCGCCAGCTCCGGCGAAGTGAGGCCGTCACCCGCCTTCTCCAGCGCGCGGAACTCCGCCGAACTCGGCAACGCTTCGAGCTTGCGGTCGAAGGCGCCCTTCGCGACCAGCGCCGCGACGAGCCGCTGGTGCACCGAGACCATCGGACCTGCGTGCGCGCGACTGACGCCGAGCACGGCGTTCTGCCGGTAGTTGTCGGCCAGCACCAGCTCGCCGACCTCGTCGGTCATCTGCTCCAGCAGTTCGTTGCGCTGCTCGGCGTCCAGCGATCCGGTCGAGATCAGGTGATCCAGCAGGATCTTGATGTTGACCTCGTGGTCGGAGCAGTCGACACCGGCGGAGTTGTCGAGCGCGTCGGTGTTGATCTTGCCGCCTGTGCGGGCGAACTCGATCCGGCCGAGCTGGGTCAGCCCCAGGTTCCCGCCCTCGCCGACGACCTTGACGCGGAGCTGGTTCCCGTTGACGCGCAGGGCGTCGTTGGCCTTGTCGCCCGCGTCGGCGTGGGTCTCGTTCTCGGCCTTGACGTAGGTGCCGATGCCGCCGTTCCACAGCAGTTCGACCGGGGCCAGCAGGATCGCCTGCATCAGGTCGTTCGGCGCCAGCTTCGCGATGTCCTCGCCGAGGCCGAGCGCCTCACGGACCTGCGGGCTGATCGGGATCGTCTTCGCCGACCGCGAGAAGATCCCGCCGCCCTCGCTGATCAGCGAGCGGTCGTAGTCCTCCCACGACGAGCGCGGCAGGTCGAACAGCCTGCGCCGCTCGGCGAACGAGGTCGCCGAATCCGGGTTCGGGTCGAGGAAGATGTGCAGGTGGTTGAACGCGGCCACCAGCCGGATGTGCTCCGAGAGGAGCATGCCGTTGCCGAAGACGTCACCCATCATGTCGCCGATGCCGACGACGGTGAAGTCCTCGGTCTGGGTGTCCTTGCCCAGCTCGCGGAAGTTGCGTTTGACGCTCTCCCAAGCACCCTTCGCGGTGATGCCCATGGCTTTGTGGTCGTAGCCGACCGAGCCACCGGAAGCGAAGGCGTCGCCCAGCCAGAACCCGTAGTTCGCCGAAACCTCGTTCGCGATGTCGGAGAACTTCGCGGTGCCCTTGTCGGCCGCGACCACGAGGTAGCTGTCGTCACCGTCGTGGCGGACCACGCCCGGCGCCGGAACGGTCTTGCCCTCGACGCGGTTGTCCGTCACGTCCAGCAGGCCGGAGATGAACATCCGGTAGCAGGCGATGCCCTCGTTCAGCTGGGCGTCGCGATCCAGGCCCGGGTCACCGGTCGCCGCCGGCGGGCGCTTCACGACGAAGCCGCCCTTCGCGCCGACAGGCACGATGACCGCGTTCTTGACCGCCTGCGCCTTGACCAGGCCGAGGATCTCCGTGCGGAAGTCCTCCCGGCGGTCGGACCACCGCAGGCCACCGCGCGCGACGTCACCGAAACGCAGGTGCACACCCTCGATGCGGGGCGAGTACACGAAGATCTCGTACTTCGGCCGCGGCTCGGGCAGTTCGGGCACCGCGCTCGGGTCGAGCTTGAGCGCCAGGTACCGGCGGGAGTTCCCCTCGCCGTCTGTGACGTGGTAGTTCGTGCGCAGCGTGGCGAGGATGACCGCCATCAGCCGTCGCAGGATCCGGTCCTCGTCGAGGCTGGTCACCTCGTCGACCAGCTTGCCGATCTCGGTGGTCAGCTGCTCGGCCTGCGACGCGCGGGCCTCCTCGCCGAGCGAGAGATCGAATCGGGTCTCGAAGAGCCGCACCAGCGCGGTGGCGATGTCGGTGTGCGCGAGCACGGTGTTCTCGATGTACTCCTGCGAGAACGGGATCTTCGTCTGGCGCAGGTACCGCGAATAGGCCCGCAGGATGGCCGCCTGACGCCAGGTGAGCCCGGCGCGCAGGACGAGGCCGTTGAAACCGTCGACCTCGCAGTCGCCGCGCCAGGCAGCGTGGAAGGCGTCCTGGAAGCGGGTGCGGAGGTCGTTGTCCGCGTGGTCGAGGACCTGCGGGTCGATCCGCAGGCCGAAGTCGTAGATCCACGACCGGCCGCCGTCCTCGCGGCGCAGTTCGTACGGACGTTCGTCGACGACCTCGACGCCCATCCGCTGCAGGACCGGGAGCACCTGGGAGAGGGTGACGCCCTCTCCGCGCAGGTACAGCTTGAAGCGCCGCTCCCCCGCCTCGGCGTCGGCCGGCAGATAGAACGACATCGACAGGTCGCCCTCGTCGGTCAGCGCCTCCAGGGCACGGAGGTCCGCGAGCGCTTCGAGCGCGGTGAAGTCCTCTTTGTAGCCCTCGGGGAACACCGCGGCGAACCGCTGCCCCTGTTCGCCCGCGGACTCCTCGACCATCAGGCCGATCGCGACGCCGCTGTCGCCGGCGCGCTCGCGGCGCTCGGCGAGGATCGCCTCGACCATCCGGTCGTCCCAACCGCGAACGGCTTCGTTGAGCCGTTCCTGGATGCGCAGGGTGTCCGGTTCGGACCGCTGCGACGGATCGGTGTGCACGATGAAGTGCACCTGCGCGAGCACGGTCTCGCCGATGCGCGCGCTGTACTCCAGTTGCGTGCCTTCGAGTTCTTCGAGCAGGACCTCCTGCATCGCGAGCCGCGAACGGGTCGTGTAGCGGTCACGCGGGAGGTACACGAGGCACGAGTAGAAACGGCCGTACGGGTCACGGCGCAGGAACAGGCGCAGCCGTCTGCGATCCGACAGCGTGATCGCGCCCGTCGTCGTCGAGTACAGCGAGTCGGTGTCGGCCGAGAACAGGTCCGCGCGCGGCCAGTTCTGCAGCACCTCGAGCATGCGCTGGCCGGAGAAGGACTCCATCGGGAAGCCCGCGCGGTGGATGACCTCGCGGACCCGGTTGCAGACCACCGGGATGTCCAGCACGTTCTCGTGCAGGGCGGTGGTGGTGAACATGCCGAGGAAGCGGTGTTCGCCGGTGACCGTCCCGTTGTCGTCGAATGTTTTCACGCCGACGTAGTACGGGTAGACCGGGCGGTGAACCGTGGACGGCGCGCTGGCCTGTGTCAGCACCAGCAGCGTCGGCGCGAGCGCGGACGCCGCCGTGTCGGGACCGGCGGTGAGGCTGCGCGCGGCCAGGCTGTCCTGACGCAGCACACCCAGCCCGGTGGCCAGCACCGCGCGCAGGGCAGGGTCGTCGCTGTCCGGATGCGGGTTGTCGACCAGCTCGTAACGGCGGTAACCGAGGAAGGTGAAGTGGCCGTCTGCCAGCCAGCGCAACAGCCGGGCGCCCTCCGCGACCTCGTACTCGGGCAGCTGCGGCGGATTCCCGTCCAGCTCGTCGGCGAGACGGCGAGCCGTCTCCGCCATCTTGTCGGTGTCCTCGACGACCTCGCGGACATCACCCAGCACCGACGACAGCCGGTTGTCCAGCTCGCGGGCGCGGTTCGGGTCCGTGACCAGGTCGATCTCGATGTACATCCACGATTCGGCGGCCGAGTTCGACGGCGGCTCCGCCGGGTCGGCGTCCGGGTGGACCTCCAGCAGCTCACCGGTCAGATCGCGGGTCACCACGACGATCGGGTGCACGATGCGCTGCACCTGCACCCCGTCCCGCGCGAACTCCGCCGCGACGGAATCCACCAGGTACGGCATGTCGTCCGTGACGACCTGCACGACCGTCGCCTCACGCGTCCAGCCGTCTTCGGGGCCCGTCGGGTTCAGCAGCCGCACCGCGGGACGGCCGGGCATCCGGTCCTTCGCCAGCTGGAGGTGCGAGCGGACGGCGCCGACGAGGTCGACCGGGTCGTCACCGAGAATCTCTTCGGCCGGGATGTGCCGGTAGTACAGGCGGATCAAGTCGCCGATCTCCGGGGCGTATGCCGCGGCGGCGTCGATCAGGTCGTCCCGGATCTGCTCCGGGTTCGCCGACCGGCGCCGGGCGCCATCCTCGGTGCCGACATCTTTTCCGGGCAGGGACGAGACTCCCGTCGAGCTCATTTGAGGCAACTCTCCACTGTAGCGAGATTGACACCGCGACCGGCACGACTCTGTACCGGCCCAGACCCAACCTACAGCTCCGGACAGTGGGCCCCACAAGGCCGGGTCCTTCCCGGCCGTCGAAGATTTCCCTGCTCAGATACCGGAATCGCCGTGATCGGTTCAGCTACTCGCCGGTCACATCGGCGGTCTGTCCGGCCCTTCCCGCGCCCCGCCGCACCGGGGTGACCAGCACCCATTGCCCCGCGAGGGCGCGGCGGACGATCCCACCGGGCTGACTGAATCGTTCAAGCCACGTTCGGTTCCCACCGAGGCGAAGCAAGGGACCTTTGCTCTCGCGCGGTCAGTCGCTTCCGTTGGTGCGGTGCCGGTCGTGGCCGTTGACCGGACGCTTTCCCGAGTCCTGGGAACCGAGCTGCTTCACGAGCGCGGCGGCGCTGGCGGTGCCCGCCTGGTGCTCCGCGAGCGCGCGGGCGAGCAGGTCGGCGAGACCGGCGTCCGGCGGCGGCTCATCCTCCGCGATCGCACGGGCGTAGCTCTCCGGGAACGGCGTGATCGGCCGCCAGGAACCGGTGTCGGTCAACGGATCCAGCGCGGGCGGCATCCGCAACCGCGGCAGCCACGGATCCGCGACCTCTTCCTTGGCGCCCGGGCGAGGGCCTTCCCGGGTTTCGCGGCTCGGCGGCGGGTCTTCCCGAGGCGGCGGCGCGAGCGGCACCGCGGGTTCGGTGTACTCGACCGGGGGCTGCTCTCGACGGGCACGGCCGGTGTCGGCGCGCTCTTCGGTGACGGGTTCCGGATGCACGGGATCCGCGGCGCCGTCCGCGCGACGGCGGCCACCGCTTTTCCCTCCGGTGCTCGAGATCCCGAGCCGGTCCAGCACCGATTTCGCCGCCACGGAACCGTGTTCGGCGTCGTGCCTGGTCTTGCGCGAAACGGGCGCCGAAGACCGGCGGGCACGCTCCTCGGCCGCCCACTCGTCGCTCTCCCACAACGGTGCGGCGGTCCCCGGCGGACGCGGAGTCCGGACCTCCGCCGCCATGCGCGGCCGGGGTTCGGCCGCGGGTTCGGGAGCGAGAAGCAGCTCCGGGGCCACGGATTCCGAGAACGCCACGGGCACCGGCTCCTCGGTCCGGACGGGCGTCTCAGTCGGGACGGGCGCCTCGGTCCGGACAGGCGTCTCGGTCCGCACGGGCGCCTCGGGCTCGGGCCGCCGGCGCGCGGCCGGGGTTTCCGGCTGGGCGACCGCTGGTTCGGCCGCGACGGTCTCACGAGGCACGGGAGCCTCCGGACGGCGTCGCCGCCCGGTCTCCAGACCCGGACGTGACACGGGCTCGGGCCGCGGCACGGGCTCCGGCTTCGGCGGCGGCATCAGTTTCGGCGCGACAGGTTCGGCCCTCGGCTCGAACCGGATCGACGGCTTGGGCTGCTGAGGTTTCTTCGGCACCCGGCGGCGCCAGTCGCTGTCGGACACCGCCGCTTCCTGAGCGGGCTCCGGACGGGACGGCGGTTTCAACACCGGTGTTTCGGTCTTTTCCACGACCGGTGTCACAGCAGGCTCCACCGGACGCGGCGGCTCGGCGGGACGGGGGACCTCGACCGGCGTCTGCCGCACCGGCGCGGGTTCTGTCTGACGGCTCTGCCGCACCCGCGCGGGTTCCGCCTGCCTGTTCTGCCGCACGGGCTGCGTCGGCTCGCGACGAACCGGCGGCTCGGCCGCGGCCCGTTTCGGGGGCGCCGCGTCGATCGGCGCCATCACCGCGGTCACCTCGGCCGGTTCCGGTGCCGGAACCCGCATCGGGGTGGCCGACGGCCTCTCGGCGACGGCGCGCAGGACGTCGTCGAGGTCGACAGCCGCGTTCTCGGCCGCGCCGAACTCGCCGACCAGGACGTTGCACGCCTGCCTGCGCGCACGCGAGTGCAGATGCTCGGCGGCACGCGAACGATGCAGGCAGCCGATGGCCTCCTCGGCCCGCCCGAGCCGTTCCTCGATCTGCGCGAGTTCCAGCCACAGCCGTGCCGTGACGGCGTGCAGGTTGTGATCCTCGGTCGCGGCGACCGCTTCACGGACGAGCATGCCCGCGGCTTCCCCGGACCCCGCGGGAAGCAGGACACGGGTGGCCACCGCCAGCCGCAGCCACGCGGCGGGCGCGATCCCGGCGGCCCGGACGGGCGCGTCGAGGATCGGCTGCGCGACCTCCAGCGCCAGCTCCGTGTCGCCCCTGTCCAGCAACGTGCACACGAGTTGCAGTGCCAGCCTGATCCGGACGAGACCTCCGTCGTCGTCACGGTTCGCGAGCTTTTCGAGCATGCCGAGCCCGGTCCGCGCGGCATCGGCGGCCGACGTCAGATCTCCGTGACGGCGACGGTGCGCCGACACCCCGACCCGCAGCATCGCGCGGATCAGCAGTTGCGAGTCCGCCGTCATCGAGCCGTCGCCGAGCACCAGCTTGTCCGCCTCGGCGAGCACCCGATCCAGTTCCGCCTTGCGGCCGAATTGCGCCAAGCAGCCGACGAGGTGACACAACGCCTCGGCCCGGTGCGCCGGCGAGACCGCCGGATCCGCCAGCAACGGACGCAGCGCGGCCAGCCCCGTCAACGGGATGCCGACACTACGCGCGCAGACCGCGAGGTCGATCCGCAGCCGAGCGGCGATGTCGCCGTAGCCCGCGTGTTCGGCGGCGCGCAGGGCGGCCACCGCCCTGCCGACCGTCCGGGGACGGCCACCGAGCCGCACCCGCGCGCTCACCACCAGGCTCTCCGCGCGGATCCACTGTTCGTCGGCACCGGCGGCCTCGGCGAGCGCTGCCGCGCGCTCCCCGAGGACCAAGGCGAGCTCGGGCGCCCTCAGGTGCAGGGCGTCCGCGCGTTCGATCAGCCTGCCGACAGCGGACAGGGTTCCCCCGGTGGCAGCCGTCCGCCCACCCACCAAGGTGGTGGGCGAGCCCGGCCGTTGGCGCTTGCTGGCTTCCACGGGGAACCCCCGGCCCTCAGTCGCGGGTCAGCTTGCGATGGGTGACGCGGTGCGGACGAGCCGCCTCGGCACCGAGACGTTCGACCTTGTTCTTCTCGTAGCCCTCGAAGTTACCTTCGAACCAGAACCATTGCGAGGGGTTCTCGTCCGTGCCTTCCCAGGCGAGGATGTGCGTCGCGACCCGGTCGAGGAACCACCGGTCGTGCGAGATGACCACGGCGCAACCGGGGAACTGCTCGAGAGCGTTCTCCAGCGAGCCCAGGGTCTCGACGTCCAGGTCGTTCGTCGGCTCATCGAGCAGGATCAGGTTCCCGCCCTGCTTGAGGGTCAGCGCCAGGTTCAGCCGGTTGCGCTCACCACCGGAGAGCACGCCCGCCGGCTTCTGCTGGTCCGGACCCTTGAAACCGAACGCGCTGACGTAGGCACGCGAGGGCATTTCGGTCTGCCCGACGTGGATGTAGTCCAGCTTGTCCGAAACCACCTCCCATACCGTCTTCTTCGGGTCGATCCCGCCACGGTTCTGGTCCACATAGGACAGTTTGACCGTCTCGCCGATCTTCACCCGGCCGTCGTCCGGCTCCTCGAGCCCGACGATCGTCTTGAACAGGGTCGTCTTGCCGACGCCGTTCGGCCCGATGACGCCGACGATGCCGTTGCGCGGCAGATCGAACGACAGCCCGTCGATCAGCACGCGGTCGTCGAACCCCTTGCGCAGCTTCTCGACCTCGACGACCACGCTGCCCAGCCGGGGCCCCGGCGGGATCTGGATCTCTTCGAAGTCGAGCTTGCGGTGCTTGTCCGCTTCCGCGGCCATCTCTTCGTAGCGGTCCAGCCGGGACCGCGACTTGGTTTGGCGCGCCTTGGCGTTGGACCGGACCCAGTCGAGTTCGGACTTCAGCCGCTTGGCGAGCTTGGCGTCCTTCTTGCCCTGGACTTCGAGGCGCTCGCGCTTCTTCTCCAGGTACGTCGAGTAGTTGCCCTCGTAGCCGACGACGCGGCCGCGGTCGAGCTCCATGATCCACTCGGCGACGTTGTCCAGGAAGTACCGGTCGTGGGTGACGGCGAGGACGGCACCGGCGTAGTTCGCCAGGAACTGTTCCAGCCACAGCACGCTTTCGGCGTCCAGATGGTTGGTGGGCTCGTCGAGGAGCAGCAGGTCGGGCGCGGACAGGAGGAGCTTGCACAGCGCGACCCGGCGGCGCTCACCACCGGAGAGGTGGGTGACCGGCTCTTCCGGCGGCGGGCAACGCAGGGCGTCCATCGCCTGCTCCACCGCGGAGTCGATCTCCCACGCGTCGGCGTGGTCGAGGTCCTCCTGGAGCTTGCCCATCTCCTCCATCAGCTCGTCGCTGTAGTCGGTCGCCATCAGCTCGGCGACCTCGTTGAAGCGGTTGAGCTTGACCTTGATGTCGCCGAGACCCTCTTCGACGTTCTCGCGGACGGTCTTTTCCTCGTTGAGCTCCGGCTCCTGCATGAGGATGCCGACGCTGGCGCCAGGCTGGAGGAAGGCTTCGCCGTTGCTGGCCTGCTCGATCCCCGCCATGATCTTCAGAACGGTGGACTTACCCGCGCCGTTCGGCCCCACCACGCCGATCTTGGCGCCGGGGTAGAACGCGGTGCTGACGTCGTCGAGGATGACCTTGTCCCCGACGGTCTTGCGCACCTTCTTCATGGTGTAGATGAACTCGGCCATACAAGCGATCGTAGAGCGAGCCGATCGCGGCCTTGACGGCGGTCACCATCGAGCTACCGTCAGTCAGCCCGACATCACTGAACGAGCATCGGCACCTTCCGCCACGGGCGCGTCCTCCAGCGCGGTGACCATGGGATTCCCCACGGGCGGCGGGGACAGCGGGATCGCCCTCGGCCGGTCACGTCCCATCCGGTGGATCTCGGCCGAGCAACGCGCGAGATTGGGCCCGATGGAGAAGGCCTCAAGCTCAGGTAGACCCAGAGGCGCCGGGATCTCCTCCGCGGTCTCGGCGCCGCGCAGCCGCCCGGCCACGATCACCGGATCGCCCTTGCTCAGGCAGGAGAACGCCGCCATCGCCAGCTTGCGCCAGCAGGTGACCTTGACCGCGAGCTGCCGCCCCTCGCCCCACTCCCCTCTTTCCTTGTCGTACCGGCGTTCGACACTCCGCAAGCCGAACGACACGACATCGTGCCCGTGCACCCGCTCCGGATGGTGGACCGGTTCGCTGGTCAGGTTGCCGATCATGGTCACCCACGTTTCGCCCATCGCCATCACACTCGCCTTTCTCCTCGTTCCGGGCCGCTCCCGGTGTTTCCCTTGATCACAAGACTGCCTCGGATCGAAGGGCGGAAAAGGAGACGAACCGGATCTGTGGACAACTCCGGGCGATGTGGGCTTCCTGTGGACAACTCGGACTGAACGGCCGGCGTGGGCGCGGGGATGTGGTAGGAGACGGTCAGCGCCGGAGCGGTAGTGGCCCCCTACCTATGCCCGACAGGCTCGCGGGGAGGAGTCGAGTCACCATCCCGGCGCGAGCCCGGCCAAAGCGCTACGAGCCGGAACCCGGCCCCCGGCCCTGATCCGCGAGTTTCTTCAGCATCGCGTTGTAGGCGTTCAGATCCGCGTCACCCGAGGCGTCCTCGCGGCGATCCCGCCGCCGGGCCTCCCGTTCGTCCTGACGCGCCCACTGCACCAGCAGCGCGACCAACACCAGCAGGACCGGCAGTTCGCCGGACGCCCAAGCGATCCCGCCGCCGAGCCGCTGATCGGTGAGCAGGTCGGTGACCCACGGCAGTTTCAGCCCGCGGTAGAAGTCCTGTCCGAGCACGGTCTGCATGCTCATCAGCGCGATCCCGAAGAACGCGTGGAACGGCATGGCGGCGAACATCATCCCCAGCCGCCCCAGCGGCGGGAGCCGGCGCGGTGCCGGGTCGACGCCGATCACAGGCCAGTAGAAGACGTATCCGGCGAGGAGGAAGTGCGCGTTCATCGCCAGATGCGCCCAGTGGTAGTTCAGCGCGGAGTCGAACAGGCCCGAGAAGTACAAGCCGTAGAAGGAACCGACGAACAGCAGCAGCGCGACGATCGGATGCGTCAGGAATCGCGAAAGCGGCGAGTGCACGAAGGCGAGGAGCCATTCACGCGGTCCGGGCGGGGCGTCCTTGCCCGCGGCGGGCAGCGCGCGCAGCGCGAGCGTCACGGGTCCGCCGAGCACGAACAGCACCGGCGCCACCATGGACAGCAGCATGTGGTTGCCCATGTGCACGCTGAACATCGCGGGCGCGTACCGGCCGATGCCGGACGACGTCGCGATCAGCAGCACGAAACAACCGCCGAGCCACGCGACCGTCCGGCCCGTGGCCCAGGTGTCGCCGCGGCGCCGCAGCCGCCGCACCCCGGCGAGGTACAGCCCGGCGAGAACGAGCGCGAGCGTGCCGTAGACGAGGTCGAACCGCCAGTCCGTGAGCAGCCTGAAGACGGTCGGCGGACCGTAGAGGTCGTAGCCGATCAGCAGTTCCGTTGTCGACGGCTGGGTGAGCGATTCCTGCGGTGGCGGGGTCTTCGCGAGCCCGGTGGCGATGCCGATGGTGATGAACATGATCAGCACCTCGACGGCGGCGAGCCGCAGCAGCTGCCCGCCGCCCGCGCCGTTCACCAGCCCGGCGACACCCTTCTGCCGCTGCTGGTGGCCGAAGACGCCGAGCAGCAACAACGCGACGATCTTCGCGAGCACCAGCAGGCCGTAGTCGGTGGTGAACAGGTCGGCGATCCTGATCCGCACCAGCGCGTTGACGACGCCGGAGACCGCCATCACGATCCAGCAGACCAGCGCCAGCTTGGAAAACCGCGTCGCGGCGAGCTTGAGGTTCTCGCCGCGGCGCCAGCCGAGCGCGAGCAGCGCGATCAGGCCGCCGACCCACAGCGCGGCGGCGACCAGGTGGTACAGCAGGCTGTTGGTCGCCATGTCGTGCGAGCCGCCGCTCGCGGAATGGCCCGTGACCGCGACCGGGACCAGGCCGCCGACGGACAGGAAGAAGACCACCGTCGTCCAGCCCCAGGTCAGCGCGAGACGGCAGCCGAGCGCGACCAGCAGCGCGATCAACGCGGTGAACAGCCAGGCCTTGGGCTGCTCGATGGCGTCGACGAGGTCGATCAGCACCTGCGGTGAGAGCACCTCGGTGAACGGGCGCCCGGCGCCGTCGGCCGCGGAGAAGAAGATCGACGCGGCGGCCGCGAAGAACCAGACCCATGCGGCGACGCCCGCGACCCGGATGGCCGCGTAACCGTCGGCCGCGAGCGTGCCGGATTTCTGCGGCGGGACAAGGAACGCGGCGAGCAGCAGCGAACCCACACACAGCACCGAAGCCGCCTCGGCCAGCACCCGGACGACGGTGATGCCGTAGCGGGTCACCAGTCCGGGATCCGGCAGGCCGGCGATGACGTAACCGGCGCCACCGGTCAGCGCGACCAGGCCGACGGCCACCACCGCGGCCAGCAGCGCACCGATCGACACCAGCGGCAGGACACCGGCCTTCCGCGCGGACGGGGCCGGTTTCGTCTCGGGGTCTGAAGGCACGTCACGAGGGTATGCCGAGCGTGCAAGGGGCAAGATGGCGGCGTGCGGATCATCCTGCTGAGGCATGCCGAGTCGCTCGGCAACGTCGACGAGCTCGCTTACACCCGGATTCCCGACCATGCTCTCCCGCTGACCGAGGCCGGCCGCGAGCAGGCGAAACTGGCGGGCCCGGAGATCGCGGAACTCCTCGGCGGGCAGCGACCGGCGGTCTACGTCAGCCCGTATCTGCGGACGCGGGAAACGTTGCGGCTACTGGACATCAGGGACGCGTGCGAGCGGATCGTGCCGGAGCCGAGGCTGCGGGAGCAGGACTGGGGCAACCTCCAGGATCCGCTGGAGCAGGAGGTCCAGAAGCAGCGGCGCCACGAATTCGGGCACTTCTTCTACCGGCTCCCGTTCGGCGAATCCGGGGCGGACGTCGACGACCGGGTCGCGGCGTTCCTCAGCGAGCTGGCGGCGTGCGGCGAAGATCACCCCGAAACCGTGCTGGTCGTCTCGCACGGGCTGACCATCCGGTTGCTGTGCCGCCGTCTCTTCGGCTGGAGTGTCGAGTTGTTCGAATCCCTGTCCAACCCGACGACCTGCGAATACCGCGTCGTCGAGCGCACGGATGGCAAATGGATGCTGGACCGCCCGTTTCGCCAGTGGCGCGACTCACCCGACGGGGACACGCAAGACTGACGGCGCGAGGAGCACCACCCGGGTCCCCAGTCCCGGCGTGGATTCGATCCGCGCGAAACCGCCGATGTCCGCCATCCGCGCGATGATCGAGTTCTCGAGGCCGAAGCCGCGCCGCCGGTCGCCGACATCGAAACCGGCGCCGTGATCGCGCACCGTCAAGGAAACCCCGCCGCCGATCTCCTCGACGCTGACGACGGCCCGCTTGGTCCCGGAGTGCTTCAGCGTGTTGCGCAAGGCTTCCCTTGCCGAGTCGTGCAGGGCCATGGCCGCTTCTTCCGGGAGTTCCGGGGCACAGTCGTCCTGGATGACGACCTCGGCGCGCAGGCCTTCCGCGGCCATTTCGGCGGCGAGCAACCGCAACCGCTGGTGCAGTCCGATCCTCTCGGAGGATTCGTGCTCGAGGCTGATCCGGATGCGCATCGCCTGGGCGCGAGCGGTCCGGCGGACGCGGTCGAGGCTGGCCGCCGGATCGAGTTCGTCGGCGGGCGCGGGGATGGCGAACGACTCCATCACCTGCAGAACCGTGTCATGGACATCGCGGCGATGCCGTTCGCGTTCCGCCGCCCGGCCTTGCTGCTCCCCGAACCCGAGGGCGAACCGCATCGAAGCGCCGACCAGGCCGACGATCGCGAGGGACGCCACCAACGCGGTCGCGAGGGTGAGGAAGAGCCCCAGCGAGGAAGCCGGGTCCAGCAGGGTGTTCAGCGCCACCGCCCCGCCGGCGACCAAGGACCCAGCCAGCGCGCCACGCAGCAGGGCCCAGATCATCACCGTGCCCATCAGATGGGTCCAGGTGATCGACGTGATCGCGAGATCCGGCGAGATCAGCGCCGCCGCCAGGATGAAGAGGACGGCGAACCCGGCGTCGGCCACCGGCACCATTCGCGTACCGGCCGGAGACCGCCGGAAGGCCCAAACGGCTTCGGCGACGTTCGGCACGAGGTGCATCAGCGCGAACGCCCACAGCACCGAGGGCCCGCCGAGACCCGCCGACCACAGCGCCTGCACCAGCATCACCAGCCGGAAGACCAGCGGGACCAGGACGAGCCGGGGCAACGTGGTCTGCACCAGTCGCGCCGGGATCCCGGGCACCTGGTGACGGCCGGTCAGGATCCCCACGCCGCCCCCGAGCATCAGCACCCTCACGCCGCTCCTCCCCGGATCAGCCGTCCTGAAACAGCGAACGAGTCGCATTCATTTCAGTTTACGAGCAATCAGCTTGCCCGCGTTACGGCGAGGATGTCAACGGCTGACGGGTTCGGAGGCCTTCTCCCGTTTGCCCGCCCGCGCCGCGGCCACCGCGGACGGCACGATCAGCGCGGCGGTCAGTCCGACGAACAGGAACGACACCGAAAGCGACGTCACCTGCGCGATCCCGCCGATCAGGGGTGGCCCGGCGAGGAAACCGGTGTAGGCGATCGCGGTGACGAAGGCCAGTTCCCGCTCGCCTCCGGTGCCGTCCGCGCGTTTGCCCGACGCGCCCGCGAGGCTCAGCGCGATCGGGAAGGCCGCGGCCAGCCCGGCGCCCGCCAGTGCGAAACCGACGAACCCGAACACGGGAATGCGGGCGAGCGCGGCGAGGACGAGCCCTGCCGCGGCGATCCCGGCACCCACCGCCAGCGCACGGGTCGCGCCGAAGCGGTTTTGAACCCAGGCGCCCGCGAGCCTGGCGAGCGCCATGGCCAGTGCGAATCCGGAATAGGCGAACGCCGCGGCGCCGTCGCCGACCCCGTGCACGGACGTCATCAGCAGCGCGGACCAGTCCGAACTCGCGCCTTCCGCGATCGCCGAGAACAACGCGATGGCGGCGAGCAGCCAGAGGACAGGCCGTTTGATCGGCGCCACCCGCGGCTTCTCGACGGGTTCGGTATGCACGGGCCGCGCGCCGGGCACGGCGACGATGACGAAGGCGAGCACCACCAGCGCGGCCAACGCGGCGACCGTGAGATGCCGCCCCGGTGACCAGTGGTGCGACGCGGCGAATCCGGCGGCGACGGAACCCGCCAGCGCGCCGAAGCTGAACCCGGCGTGCAGTATCGGCATGATCGCGCGTCCGGACCGGCGCTCGACCTCGACTCCGGCGACGTTCATCGCCACGTCCAGCGCGCCGACGCTCGCGCCGAGGACGAACAACGCCCCGGCGAGCAGGGCGACCGACGTCGAGAAGCCGATCATCGGCAGCGCGGCGCAGGCGATGATCGTGCTGCCCGCGACCACGGCGCGGGCACCGTGCCGCTCGATCAACCGCCCCGAAACCGACGCCGCGATCAGCATGCCGACGCTGGCGCCCAACAGGGCAAGGCCGAAGACACCCGGCGAGGCGCCCACCCGTTCCGACAACGCGGGAGTCCGCGGCGCCCAGGAGCCGAGCGCGGCCCCGTTGAGCGCGAACACGACGAAAACGGCCGTACGGTCACGCATAGACCCCAGTCTCCTTCCGATTCCTCTTCCACCAGAATGACTTAAGCGCTTCAGAAAGTCCACCGGCTCCTGGCGGGACTAGACTGCGGCGGTGACCACCGCGCGACGGCGAAGGCCGACGTTGGACGATGTCGCCGACGCCGTCGGGGTGTCTCGGGCGACCGTCTCCAACGCCTACAACCGGCCCGATCAGCTGTCCGCTCAACTGCGCGAAGAGGTGCTTCGCGCGGCCAAGAGGATCGGGTACGCGGGGCCGAATCCGACCGCCCGAAGCCTGGCCACCAGCCGCACCGGCGCGATCGCCGTCCTGCTCGACACGAATCTTTCGACGGCGTTCTCGGATCCCGCGTTGTCGCTCACCCTCGACGCCCTCTCGACCGTCGTCGATCCCGAGGGTCACGCCCTGCTGCTGCTCCCCGGCGACGGCGAGAGCGGCGGCCCGCGCGCGGAGCGGATCCTGACCGCGCAAGCCGACATCGCGGTGGCGTATTCGCTGCCCGACGGCGCGCCCGCGCTGAACGCGGTGCGGGATCGAAGCCTGCCGCTGGTGGTGATCGACCAGCCGCATATCCGCGGTTCGGCCAGGATCGGGGTGGCGGACCGGGCGGGAGCGGCCGCCGCCGCCCGGCATCTGGTGGAACTCGGGCACCGGCGGATCGGGATTTTGTCGGCGCAGTGCCTCTCGGCTCCCCGCGGCGGCGAGCTGAGCATGGCGGAGGCAGGCAACAGCCGGTTCCACGACAACCGCGAGCGGATGGCCGGCTACCTGGAGACCCTGGCCGAGGCGGGGATCCCGGCGGCGGACACACCGATCTGGGAGGCGTCGGGACTTTCGGCCGAAGCCGCGCTGCCGAGCGCCTTCGGCCTGTTGGAGCGGCAACCGCGGCCGACCGCGCTGTTGTGCATGTCGGACCTGCTGGCACTGGCGGCGATCTCGGCGGCGAGACATCTCGGGCTGTCGGTCCCGGGTGATCTTTCGGTCGTGGGCTTCGACGACGTCCCGCCCGCTCGGTGGTCCGAACCACCGCTGACGACCGTCCGGCAGGACCTCGCCGCCAAGGGGCGCGCGGCCGGTGATCTGGTGCTGACCCTGCTGCGCGGGGAAAAGACGCCCGCGCCCGCCGAGATCCCCACCGAACTGGTCGTCCGCGAGTCCACCGCGCCCGCCTAGCAGCCGATTTCGGCGAGCACAAGGCGGTCCCGGTGATATGTGGACAACTCACCCCGATCGAGCGGCGCACAACTACTTATCCACAGAAGTAGAAATGCGGGCTGACAAAGCCTCCCCCTCGGATCATCGTGGAATCACACATTCACCGACGGCACCCGAGCCGCCGAATCACGGGGGAGAACCCAACCATGCAACGACGTTTGACGAACCTGCGCGCCCGCCTCCCGCACGTGCTCCTGCTGGCCATGGTCGGCCTGCTGACCAGCGCCGGAGTCGCGAACGCCACCACGGCGCCGCCCGAACCCGCCTGCCAGAAGGGCGAGTTCTGCGTCTGGGGCGAAGAATCGTACGGCGGCGCGGTGCACAAATTCGACCTGCGTACCTCCAATCCCGACGAATGCATTCCCTTACCCGAAGGCTTCGACGGGCATTCGTTCGTCAACCGGCTGAGCCGGGACGTGACGATTTACCAAAGCGAGGAGTGCACGACCGAAGGAGATTTCATCACCTATCCGGGTGGCGGCACCTACGTACCCCAGGGACCGTTCGTGATCCGCGCCCTCAAGATCTGGGACTGACCACCCCGGCGGTTCGTGCCGGTCACTCGCGGAAGAGTCGACTCGCGACCTGCATGAACCCAGGGGCCGCTCCCCCGAAGCGGCCCCGGCCCGTGAGCGCGTCACCCCGCGTCGTGACGCGCTCACGGGCGTTCCAAAAAACGGTGGGCTCGACCTGAAACGATCTGGCGGTGTCGAACGATCGACAGGTTGGCGACGGCTAAGCTGCCGATGCTGGGCGACACCCAACGTCGCCGACGTCGGCCCTCGTAGCTCAGCTGGATAGAGCAAGAGCCTTCTAATCTCTAGGTCGCAGGTTCAAGTCCTGCCGGGGGCACGCCGCCACAGGGAAACCCCTGGTCACGCAAGTGGCCAGGGGTTTCCTCGTTGATCAGCCCTTCGTTTCAGGCGGCGACCGCCGGGCGCGCGGTCAGTGCGGCACCGGCCTCCTCGCCCACAACGCCCCGCTCCATGTACACGTCTTGTGTCGTGCTCGGATCGTCGTGACCGACATAGTCAGCGATCTCGCGTGCCGACAGTCCAGCAGCGTCGAGCCTCCAAATGACGTAGTGCCGCCAGTCGTGCGGGTGAAGCCCCTGGAACGGTGTTCCCTCGACCACCCGACGGATGTATTTGCGGGTGTTGTCCGGGTCCCGCAGCGTGTCCGTGGAGGACGGGAAGCACCACGGCGAGGTCGCGTCGGTATAGCGTCGCTTGAGGATGTCCATCACCCATGCGGGGGGACGGATGCGGCGCATCCCGGCGGGGCTCTTGGTGTAGTCCTGGACGATCAGCCCAACGCCGGTGACCCGGATCACGGTGCCGTGGATCCAGATGGTCCCGTCGTCAAAGTCCACCGAGGTTTCCCAGTCAAGCGCCAGCAATTCACCGATCCGGCAGCCGCGCCCGGATAGGGCTTCCTGGACGTCGACCAGGTCCCAGCGTGCCGCGTCCTCGGAGTCATGGAAGAGCTGCAGCGCGCTCCCCGCGTTCTTCCCGGTGATGAGTCGGGGCTTCTTGCCACTCTTGTTCTTCTTCTTGCCCAGTGACTCGATCTCCCGGACCGGGTTGTCGTCGAGCGCGTCATGCCGGACCATCAGCGCGCAAATCGCGGTCAAGACCGCTCGTGCCTGCTTAGCGGCGGAGCTCCCGTTGGTCATCAGTGGCTGGTTCATGGCTGGTTCTCCTTTGCGAGTTTGTCCTTACGCTGTAGGCGTTTTCCTTCGTAGATCGCTTCAGCGATCTCGCGTTCTTCCGGGTTGTTGTGGCCGTTTCCGGTGTAGTTCCAGTGGTTGACGACGGTCACGCTGTCCGGGGTGGTCCCGAGGGCTTCGAGCGTGGCGATGTGCTGGTGGGTGCGGCGGTCGCCGCGCAGCGTGGTGAAGGTGACGGAGTAGCGCTGTGACTTGGTGAGGAAGTGGCCCCGGAAGCCCAGCATGTGCGCCCACTTCCTCAGGAACGCGAGATCTTCACTGGCTCCGAGATCCCACGCGGTAGCGATCATGCGGCGGTGGTGCGGCAGGACGTCCAGGTCCTCGATCGCTCGTTCCGACCGGATTGGACGGTCGGGGACTTCGCTGGTGCTGGTGCCCTTGGTGGCGTACTTGGCGATGTATCCGGCTAGCGCGCGGTCGCTGATCTCGCCGTCATCGCCCTCGATCTGAACGGCGTGTGCCGGGCGGATCGGCCGGATATCGATCTGCTGGCCCCAGGTGAACACGTGATTGGCGGTGGCGTACGTCGGGTGACGCGGTGGAAGCGAGAGCCGTCTGCTTCGCTGTCGTCATGACAACAGCAGACGCCACGCCCGGCGGGCATTCGGTGATCGGTGGCGACCTTGACGTCACGCGGATCGGTTACGGCTCCATGAAACTGACCGGTTGGCCGGACGGCGCCCGCCGACCGGCCCGTGACACCGCGCTCGCCGTGTTACGTCGTGCGGTGGAGCTCGGGGTCAACCACATCGACACCAGCTACTACTACAACCGGGACGGCGTGGCCGCCAACGAGTTGATCCGCGCGGCGCTGCATCCGTATCCGGATGACCTGGTGATCGTCACCAAGGTCGGGCCGATCATGGAAGGGGACGAGGACCTCAAACCCGGTACCCGCGTCGGCCTGACCGCCGATGGGCTGCGCCGGGCCGTCGAGGCGAACCTGTCGTCGCTGGGAATCGACCGTCTCGACCTGGTGAACCTGCGGATGGACGCCGCCGTCACCCCCGAAGAAGGCTCGATGGAGTCGGCGCTCGAGACGCTGTCCGGGTTGCGGGATGAAGGGTTGATCCGGCATCTCGGCATCTCCAACGTGTCGGCGCCTCAGCTGGCCGAGGCACAGGCCGTCGCCCCGATCGTGTCCGTCCAGAACCTCTACAACTTCGGGCGCCGCGAGCACGACGCGATGGTGGATTCCTGTGCGCGAGCCGGGATCGCGTTCGTACCGTTCTTCCCGCTCAGCGACTTCGACGACGCCGTGACCGCGCGGCTGGCCAAGGTCGCCGCGCGGCGTGACGCGACCGTGCCGCAGGTCGCGCTGGCCTGGCTGCTGGCCCGGTCGCCGTCGATCCTGGTGATACCCGGCACCGGGTCAGTCGCGCATCTGGAGGAGAACATCGCCGCTGGACAGCTGCCGCTGAGTGCCGAGGATCTCGCCGAACTGGCCTGAGCGCCGCCACTCGTCAGCGAGTGTCGCGGGCGGTTCGGGCGAAGGCGCGGATGAGGTCGGTGGCCGCGTCGGTGCGCCAGACAAGAGCCCAGCGGGCAGGCGGGGCATCGTCGATGGGGACGAAGGAGATTCCCGGCGAGTAACGGATGCTGTGGGCGTGCACAGGTGAAACGGCCTCGCCGGTGACCAGGATGGGGAACATCTCGGCCCAGTTGGTGGCGGTCGGGCCGATCTTGATGGCCCGGCCGCTCGGGGTGTGGGTGGGGACGAGCGCTTCGCGCCAGTAGCCGGGGCTCGCTCCTCCCATCACGACCTGATCGGCGAGGTCTTCGTAGGACACCGATTCCCGGTCTGCGAGCGGGTTTCCGGCCGCGACGGCGAGGACGACGGACTCGGAGTAGAGGACGGGGCCGACGGTGAGATCCGGTTCGTCGACGGGAAGCCAGAGCAGCGCCAGGTCGATTTCCCCACGGCGCAACGGGCCGAAGGGGTCGGCGAAGCCGATCTGCCGGATCCGCACGTCGGCGTGGGGATGGCCGGCGTGGAACGCTTCGCGGTGAGGGTCGAGTTCTTCCGCGTTGATACCGATCATGCCCAGACGTAGTACGTCGGTCTTCTCCCGGGCGGCCGAGGCGGCCCGTTCGATGCTGCTGTGCAGGCTTTGCTTGATCGGGCGGAGGTCTTCGACGAGCTGCTTGCCGATCGGGGTCAGCCGGACATTGCGGCTGTCACGTTCGAACAGGACAGTGCCGATCCGGCGTTCCTGAGCCTTGACCACCTGACTGACCCGCGCCTGCGTCACATGCAGCCGCTCCGCGGTCCGGCCGAAGTGCAGTTCCTCGGCCAGGGTCAACAGCACCTCGATGTCACGCAGCTCCACAACGACCTCTTCGCACGATAAGCGGGACTTATCGAACGCTAGCCGAGTGATCGTTGATCGACCGGACCGGATCGCCCGAGACTGAAGGGGCACCGACTGGAGCAGAAGACTCTCTTTGTCCTTGGAGACTGAATGCGCAAGCTCACTTATTGCATCGCCACGACGCTCGACGGCTTCATCACGGACCCCTCGGGCGGCAACCCGTTCGTCCCCGGCGGTCCTCTCGTTCCCGCACCCGACTACGTCGAGCACCTGGTGGAGCACTATCCCGAGATCCTGCCGGTCATGGCCCGCGAGGCACTCGGCGTCACCGCGCCCGGCGTGCTCTTCGACACGGTGGTGGAGGGCCGTCGCTCCTATCGGATCGGCCTGGACGCGGGCGTGACCGACGCCTATCCGCACCTGCGGCATTACGTCTTCTCCACCACGCTCGGCCACAGCCCGGATCCCGCTGTCGAGGTGGTCGGCACCGACCCGGTCGCGAAGGTCCGGGAGCTCAAATCCGAGGAGGGCCTCGGCATCTGGCTCATCGGCGGCGGCGAACTGGCCGGGACGCTCTACGCCGAGATCGACGAACTGATCCTGAAGGTCGCCCCCGTCACCATCGGCTCGGGCATCCCGCTCTTCGGCGGCAAGGCGACCTACGACCCGCACCACTTCACTCTCACCGAGAGCGTCGTGCTGCCCAGCGGAGCGCTCTTCCTCACCTACAGCCGCTGACGCGAGCGAGTGAAACTCGGTGATTCGCCGGTGTGACGGCGATAGATCCGCCGGAAGGCGGCCGGATCGGCATAGCCGACCGCGGCGGCGACCTCGTCGACAGGCTGCCGGGTGGTGGTGAGCAGCTGTGCGGCGGCACTGACGCCGAGGCGGTGAACGAACTCGATCGGCGAGATCCCCAGGCAGGCTCGGGTTCGCCGGGTGAGGGTTCTGGGGGACATCCACGAAAGCACGGCGGGGCCGTTCGACGATCCGCCCCGCGAGGCCATACCCGCCTGATCGTCTGGTTCTCGACCAGGCCACGTAAGAACTCAGTCCGAGCAGCACGGCGTCGCGTTGTTACGTTCCCATCATGTCTTCGTAGAAGGACGACCATGTGCCGCTCGCATGCTCGTCCGCATGAGCAGCGAAACCCGTTCCCGACGGCTGGCCGCGTTGCTGGCCCTCCCGTTGGTGCTTTCGGCGGCGTGCGGTGGCGAGAACCAGGAAGCGGACATCGCTTCGGCGAATCCACCGGCGGCCCCGACCGTTTCCTCGGTCGCTCCGCAGGCTGAGGGCAAGAGCGCCTTCTACGACGCGCAACTCGCGTACACGCAGTGCATGCGCAAGGCAGGTTTGAAGGACTGGCCGGATCCCTTGCTGTCCGGTTACGCCGACTGGCCCAAGATCGAGGTCGTCCAGGAAGAGGAGGAGCGCAAGGACTCTCAAACGAAGCTCAGCGAGGCCATGCAGGCGTGCAAGGAGCCGATGCAGAAGGCGATGCAGCTGGAGCCGGAGAAGGACCAGCAGAAGGTGTACGAGTCGCTGCTGGCCCACGCCCAGTGCATGCGCGCGAACGGGGTCAGCAAGTTCACCAATCCGACCATGCTGAACGGGATCGCTCAGCCCGGTGGTGACCCGAGTCCCACCGATCCGCAGCTCAGCACGAACTCGCCGGCGTACAAGCAGGCCGAGACGGCGTGCCGGGGCAAACTCATCGAGCAAGCGCAAGGCATGCAGTGAAGCGCGGGCTGGTGCTCGGTGCGGTGGCGGCGGTGGTGACCGTCGTGGGAGTGAGTGTCTTCGTCGTGGTGAGCGGTGACGACTCCAGCGGTAAGGCCAACGCCGCGAGCGCGCCGCCGGCGGTCGCCGAGATCACCCGTGGTGACCTGGTGCGGAGCAAGACCGTCGACGGTCATCTCGACTACGCGAACCGTCGTGCCGTGAAGTCACCGGTGGAAGGCACGGTGACGCAGGCCGCCGAGCCGGGGAAGACCGTCGAGCGCGGTCAGGTGCTGTACAAGCGGGACGCCCGGCCGGTCGTCCTGCTCTACGGGTCGACGCCGATGTTCCGCGACCTGGCCGTCGGCACGCTGGGACCGGACGTCCAGCAGCTGAAGCGCAACCTCCGGGACCTCGGGCGAGGGAGGAGCCTGCCTGTCGACAACAAGTACGACGAAGCCACCCAGGCCGCTGTGAAGTCCTGGCAGAAGGCCCTCGGCGTGCTGGAGCCGACCGGTGACGTCGGCAAGGGTGACCTGGTCTTCCAGCCCGGGGCGGTGCGGGTGGTGGCCGCCGACGCGGCCTTGGCCGACCAGATCGGCGCGGACAAGCCCGTACTGACGATCGCGTCGACCAAGCCGGTCGTGCGGGCGCAGCTGGACAAGGACGACCAGACGCTGGCGAAGGTGGGCACCCGCGTCGAGGTCACGTTGCCGGAGGGTGCCACTGCGCCCGGGCAGGTGTCCGGGACGGTCCGGGCGGAGTCCGGCAACGGCGCCGAGGCCCCGACCGGGATCCAGGTGGAGATCACCCTGGACGACGGTGCCGCGGTGCCCGAGGACACCACGGGGACATCCAGCGTGAAATTTCTCCAGGAGAGCCGCAAGGGGGTGCTGACCGTCCCGGTCGAGGCCATCGTCGCGCTGCGCGAAGGCGGCTACGGCCTGCAGATCGTCCGCGAAACCACGACCACGACCGTCCGGGTCGAGACCGGCATGAGCGCCGACGGCCGGATCGAGATCACCGGCGACGGGCTGGCCGAGGGCATGAAGGTGGGGGCGGCCAAGCCATGACGGCGGTGATCGAACTGGCCGCGGCCGCCAAGTCCTACCCCGGCGGTGTGTCCGCGTTGCGAGGCGTCGACCTCCGGATCGACGAGGGCGAACTGGTCGCCATCGTCGGGCCGTCGGGGTCGGGAAAGTCCACGTTGCTCAACCTGATCGGCACGCTCGACAGGGCAACGGCGGGCACGGTGCGGGTGGCGGGCTACGACGTGGGCGGGCTGTCGGACGCCAGGTTGTCGGCGTTGCGGGCCCGGCACATCGGGTTCGTGTTCCAGCAGTTCCACCTGGCATCGGGCCGGGACGCCGTGGCCAACGTCGCCGACGGCTTGCTGTACGCGGGCGTGCCGAGGAAACAGCGGGCCGACAAGGCTCGGACCGCTCTCGAAAGAGTCGGACTCGGACACCGCCTGGATCACACGCCCGAGGAACTGTCCGGCGGCGAGAAGCAACGCGTCGCGATCGCGCGGGCTTTGGTCGGCGAGCCCGGCCTGCTCTTGGCCGACGAGCCGACGGGAGCGTTGGACAGCGCGTCCGGCGAGGTGGTGCTGAACCTGATCCACGAGTTGAACGCGAGCGGCACGACGATCTGCGTCATCACCCACGACACCGGGATCGCCGCGCGGCTCCCCCGGCGCGTCGGGCTCCGGGACGGCGGGATCGTCTTCGACTCCCGGGCGGCGGTGGCCACCTCGTGAGCACATCACTGAAGCCCGCCCGGCTCACTCCTCCCGACATCCTCCGGGTGGGAGTGAGCGGACTGCGGGCCCGCCGGACCCGGGTGGTGCTGTCCGCGCTCGGGATCGCCATCGGCATCGCGACGATGGTCGCCGTGGTCGGGCTGTCCACGTCCAGCCGGGCCGATCTGATGGCGCAGCTGGACCGGCTCGGCACGAACCTGCTGACCGTCGAGGCGGGAAAGGACGCCGACGGCAAACCGGTGAAGCTCCCCCAAGCCGCGGTCGCGATGGTCGAACGGATCGGCCCGGTCGAAAAGGTCACCGCGACGGCCGAGGTCGACGCGCGGGTGCGGCGCAGTGACGCGGTCCCCGAGGAGCTCGCCCCCGGCGTCACCACCCAGGCCACGCGCACCGACCTGCTCGACGCGCTGGGCGCACGGGTCGAACGGGGCCGCTGGCTGGATCCGGCGAGCGAGCGCGTGCCGGCCGTCGTACTCGGGTCGATCGCGTCCGGACGGCTGGGCGTGACCGAGCCCGGCGCCAAGATCCTGATGAACGACGAGTGGTTCGTCGTCATCGGGATCTTGGCGCCGGTCGAACTCGTGCCGACGCTCGATCGGGTCGCGCTCGTCGGATTCCCTGTGGCGGAACGGTTCTTCGGCTTCGACGGGCATCCGACCACGATCTTCGAGCGGTCCTCCGACGCCTCGGTGGAAGCGGTCCGCGGCGTACTGGCCCGCACGGTCAACCCGGGTGACGAGCACTCCGTGAAGGTGTCCCGGCCGTCCGACGCGCTGGTGGCCAAGGCCGCCACCGACAAGGGCCTGACCACGCTCATGCTGGGACTGGGCGCGGTGGCGTTGCTGGTCGGCGGTGTCGGGGTCGCCAACACGATGGTCGTCTCGGTGCTGGAACGACGCCGGGAGATCGGGCTCCGGCGGGCTCTCGGTGCCACGAAGAACGCGATCCTGCTGCAGTTCCTCACCGAATCGCTGCTGCTGTCGGCGCTCGGCGGGCTGGCGGGGGCGGTGCTCGGCGCGGTCGCGACCATCGGCTTCGCCAAGGCGCAGGGCTGGACCGCGGTCATCCCTCCGTGGGCTTTGGGCGCGGGTCTGGGTGCGACGCTGGTGATCGGCGTCCTCGCGGGGTTGTACCCGGCCGTCCGGGCGTCTCGGCTTCACCCCACTGTCGCGCTCAACGCGACCTAGCCGGTCAAGAACTGGGAGCACTGGTACGGACCGACCGTCCCGCCCTGGGCGATGACGGTCACCCGCACCGCGTCGGCCCGGGTCCCGTGCAGCAAGGTCTCGGCCCGCGAGAGGGTGCAGACCAGCTGGCCGGCGGCCATCCCGGCGACCCCGGTCACCGGCGTCCGCGGCAGCCGGACGGTCACCCGTCCCTCGGTGGCGGACGCGGAGAATTCGCCGGTGATGGCGGTCAGGTCGGTGAGTCCGGCGGCGAGTTCCGCGTCGTTCGGCCCGGCCATGACGAGTTTGACGGCGGCACCGAGATCCGTGATCTCCCTGTCAGGACGGGAAACCCCGCGCAGCCCTTGGTCCGAGGCGAAGTAGATCCGCATTCCTTCGGGAATTCCGGAAGCGGGCGCCCCGCCGTCGAGCACCCCTGTCGGTCGCACCCCGCAGCCGGCGGCGAGGGCCAAGACCGCGAGAGAGGCCAGCGCACGCTTCATCGGTCGGTCTCTTTTCCGTTGCGGGGCAAGCGAAGGATGAAGACCGCGCCGCCACCCTCGCGGTCGGAGTGCGTGATGAGCCCACCGTGCAGCCGCGCGTTCTCCTGGGCGATGGCCAGCCCGAGACCGCTGCCTTCGGACCGGGTGCGGGCGGTGTCCGCCTTGAAGAACCGCTCGAACAAGTGCCGCGAGGCTTCCGCCGTGAGCCCCGGCCCCCGATCGGCGACCTCGACGAGCACGTCGTCCGTCGTCGAGCGCAGCACCACCGTCACCGGCGGCGCGCCGTGCCGCAGGGCGTTCCCGACGAGGTTGGCGACGATGACGTCCAGTCGCCGCCGGTCGAGCCGGGCCCGCACGGCCGGGAACTCACCCGTGACCTGGTCCGTCCAGCCCCGCGTGGACAACGTCGCACGCAGGACCTCGGCGACGTCGAGGTCCTGCGGGGACAGCGTCGCGGCCTGGGCGTCGAAGCGGGAGATCTCGATGAGGTCGTCGACGAGCCGGGCGAGTCCGGCGGTCTCGGCACTCACCGTCCTGGCGGCGTGGGCCGTGTCCGGCGGCAGGTCTCCGGCGTCCTCGTCGAGTACGGACGACACCATGGTCATCGCGGCGAGCGGCGTCCGGAGTTCATGGGAGACGTCGGCGACGAACCGCCGCGCGCGGGCTTCCTGCTCCCGGAGTTCGGCGACCGAAGACTGGAGCGCGTCGGCCGTTTCGTTGAAGTCCTCGGCGAGAGCGGCGAGTTCGTCGCGGCCCTTGACCGGGACGCGGGTCTCCAGCGCGCCGTCCGCCAACCGGCGCGTGGCCTTCGCGAGCCGTCGGACCGGTCGCAGGACCGTGCCGGCGGCGAGCAGGGCGAGCAGGGCGGCGAGCAGTACGACCGGGACGACGCCGTCGCGAACGGTGGTCAGCAGCGCGGCGATGTCGTCCTGTTCCGCCTGCAAGGAGATCACCTGGAACACCTCGACGCCGGACGGCCGCCCGGAACCGGCGAACGCGACCGGGGTGCCCACCACGAGCCACGGCGCGCCGTTCCATTCGATCCGCTGATAACTCAGCCGGTTCTCGGTCCGCACCCGGTCCCGCAGCCCGGCGGGGATGGCCTCCTGCTCGGCGGGCGCGACGAGATCTTGGTATCGGACGGCGACTTTCGCGTCGCGGGAACCGGACGCGACGGCCTCGGCGAGCCGGTTCAGCGCGCGCTGATCGGGCGGGACGTCGAACTCCCCGACGCTCGCGTTCACCCGGTCGCGGAAGTTCTGCACGGCGGAGGAGCTCGCGCGTTCGAGAATCGCCTCACGGGCCTGGTCGTAGGCCGGCACCGTGGCGGTGGCGGCACTGAGCAACGACACCAGCACGAAGGCGACCAGCAGGCGACCGCGAAGCCCGCCGAACCTCACAGCGGCCCGAAACGGTAGCCGAACCCTCGCACGGTCTGCACATAGCGCGGCAGGGAAGCGACGTCCTCGATCTTGGCGCGCAATCGCCCGACGGCGGCGTCGACCAGCCGCACATCGGCGAAATAGTCGTGCTCCCAGACCAGTTCCAGCAGTTGCTCGCGGGTGAAGACCCGGCCGGGGGCGGCGGAAAGTTCCAGCAGCAGACGAAGTTCCGTCGGCGGGATCGCCAGCGGGGCACCTTTCTTGGTGACGGTCAAGGCTGCTCGGTCGAGGACGAGCCCGTCGAAGTCCTCGCATTTCCGCGCGACCGGGACGACCCGGCGGACGGACGCGCGGATCCTGGCCTCCAGCACCCGCGCCGTCACCGGCTTCACCACGTAGTCGTCGGCGCCGGCCTCCAGCCCGTCGACGATGTCGGAATCGTCGCCGCGCGAGGTGAGCATGATGATCGGCATCGTGCTGAGCTCACGGATCCGGCGGCACACCGCGAAACCGTCCATCCCCGGCAGCATCAGATCCAGCACGACCACCTCGATCCCGCCCGCCTCGGGGCGCCGCAGCAGGTCGAGCCCGTCTTCACCACTGCCGGCGGCATCGACTTCGTGGCCGTGGCGCCGCAGGACGAGTTCCGTCGCGTCGCGAACGGACACATCGTCTTCGATCAGCAGGACATGCGGCATGATCGTGATTATGGCGCCTTCTTTCCCGGCGAAGTGGTGCCGTCTCCATCGCCGGTCGCTATAGGTTTGTCCCCATGTTCGTACCGACGCCGACACCACACGCCCAGCAGCCGACCGCCGGACCGCCCTGGTGGCTGGTGATCGGGCCGGGGTTCGCCACGCTCATCGGACTGTTCCTGCTCACCGTGATCTACCGCTTCGACGGCTCGTCGGCCCTGCAGATCGAGCTGGGTATGTCGAGCCAGTCCCTGCTGCTGAGCGGGCTCGTCGCGTACCTCGTCGCGGCCGCGATCGCCTTCCCGGCGGGTCTGCTGCTCGGCGCGCGCTTCCCGACGTCGGTGACGGTGCCCGCGCTCTTCCTGATGCTCCTCGGCGTGGTGCTGGTCGCTTTCGTTCCCAGCAGCGGTCTGCTCCTCGTCGGGCGGGTGCTCAACGGGCTCGGCGCGGGCGCGGCGATCGGCGTGACGGTCGCGTTGATCCGGCGGCTCCAGTCCGGCCGCGGCGCCGCGGCCGGTGCGGCAGCGGGCGTCGGTGTCCTTGCCTTGGTGATCGCACCGTTCCTCGGCGGGCTGCTCTCGGACGCTTTCAGCTTCCGCCTCGTGTACGTGGTGGCCGCGCTGTTCGTGGTCGTCGCGCTCGTCGTCACCGGCGTTGCCGGCATCGTCGCGCTGACGAAGGCGAAACCTCAGGCGCGGCCGATGCCGTATCCGCCGCAGGCCTGACCTTCAGTCGCCGAGGCCCCGCAACGCCACGAGGACGTCGTCCGTCACGTCGAGACGGGCTTCCACCTCGGCGACCTTCGCGGCCACACGCCGGTACGTCGCCCGGCCGCGGGCGCTGAGGTGCACGAGCACTCGGCGCCTGTCCGCGGCGTCGACCTCGCGGTACGCCTGCGCGGTGGTGACCAGTTTGTCGACCACCCTGGTCAGCGTCGGGGCGGTGGCCAGGGTCCGGTCGGCGAGGTCGGCCATGGCGAGGCCGCCCTTGCCGCTCAGCGCGTCCAGCACCAGCCACTGGTCCAGGGTGAGACCTTCCTTGGCGAGCACCTGCTCCACCTTGCCGGCGACGGCCCTGGCGGCACGGGTGAGCGAGCCGGTGAGCGACGTTCCGGCGGTCGCGACGCCGCGTGTCCCCATATCCCGTCCCCTTGCCAAAACCGGACACCCTCGCAATACTTCCAGGTGAAAGCACTTTGACCTTACCGGGCCACCGCACGGAGCGCCATGCCCCTACGCCTCGCCACCCGGACCCGCGACGACACCTGGCGTGTGGCCATGGTGGTCCCGTTGCAGGGGCCAGCCGGGCTGTTCGGCCCGTCCTGCGAGGCGATCACGGATCTCGCCGTCCACGAACTCAACGAGTCCGGCGGGATTCTCGGCAGGCAGGTCGAGGCCGAGGTGGTCGACGGCGGCGGAACCCCCGCGCAGGTGGCCGAAGACCTGCGTCGGCTGGTCGACGCGGGACGGGTCGACGCGGTGAGCGGCTGGCACATTTCGTCGATCCGGCACGCGCTCGCGCCGGTCGTGGCCGACAGGGTGCCGTACGTGTACACGTCGCTCTACGAAGGCGGCGAGCGACGTTCGGGCATCTTCTGCACGGGAGAGACGCCGCGCTGCCAGATCGAACCGGCGCTGCGCTGGTTGCGCGACCACCTCGGTGTCCGGCGGTGGTTCGTGGTCGGCGACGATTACGTCTGGCCGCACCGGTCGACGCGGGCGATCCGCCAGTACGCCAAGGATCTCGATCTGCGCATCACCGGCGAGGCGTTCGTCGGGCTCGGCGCGGGCGATATGTCCACAGTGGTCCGTTCGGTCGAACAGTCCACAAGCGACGGTGTGCTCATGTTGCTGGTCGGGCAGGACGCGGTGCGCTTCAACCGCGCCTTCGCCGCGCAAGGGCTCAGCGACCGGCTGGTCCGGTTCAGCCCGCTGATGGAG
This sequence comes from Amycolatopsis sp. lyj-108, assembly GCF_046549005.1. Lineage (NCBI taxonomy): Bacteria > Bacillati > Actinomycetota > Actinomycetes > Pseudonocardiales > Pseudonocardiaceae > Amycolatopsis > Amycolatopsis sp. lyj-108. Next base: position 290,953 of record NZ_JAJPWQ010000012.1, read on the forward strand.
GAGAACATGCTCCTCGCGAGCGGCGCGCACGCCACCGGCAACCTCTACGTCTCCGCCGCGTACTTCCGGTCGATGGTCACCGCCGACGCGATGGACCTGCTCGGCCGTTACGTCGACCGCAACGGTCCCGGCGCCCCGGCCTTGAACAACGCCGCCGAATCCTGTTACGAGGGACTGCACACACTCGCCGAACTCGTCCGCCGGGCCGGCAAGCCCGACCTGCCCGCGCTCAACGCGGCGATCGACGGCGTCGCCTATCACGGCCCGCGCGGCACGATCGAGTTCCGCGGGCAGCAGGCCGACCAGCACGTCCATCTCGCGGTCGCCGACGGTTACGACTTCGAAGTCCTCACCCGGCTCTGAACTCCACCCTTGACTCACTCCGGCACACCACATACTTTCATTTGAAATTATTCCACGTGATGCACATTACGCGGAGGTGAGCATGGGCAACGTGGGCCTTCTCTACGTCGGCGCCGCCTTGATGATCAACGGCCTGATGTTGCTCGGCCGGATACCGCCACGCTCGGCGGCGGTGCTGAACCTGTTCGTCGGCGCGCTCCAGTGCGTCATCCCGACCGTGCTGATCGTCCAGGCGGACGGGAACCCGGACGCGATCCTCGCCGCGTCAGGGCTGTACCTGTTCGGTTTCACCTACCTGTACGTCGGCATCGCGAACCTCGCCGGCCTGGCACCCGAAGGCATCGGCTGGTTCTCGCTGTTCGTGGCGGGCGCCGCCGTGGTGTACGCGGGAATCGCCTTCTGGCACGACGCCGATCCGGTGTTCGGCGTCATCTGGTTGTCCTGGGCACTGCTGTGGACGTTGTTCTTCCTGGTGCTCGGCCTCGGCAAGGAAAAGCTGACCCGGTTCACCGGCTGGACCGTCCTGCTGCTCAGCCAGCCGACCTGCACGGTGCCCGCCTTCCTCGGCCTTACCGGCGCTTACCGCAGCGACGGCGGGACGGCGCTGATCGCGGCCGCGATCGCCTGCGCATTGGTCGCGGCGGCCATGTTGCTCCAGAAAACCCATCAGGAGAAGAGGAATCCAAATGCGACACGGTGACATTTCCGCCAGCCCCGACACGGTCGGCGTCGCGGTGGTCAACTACAAGATGCCGCGGCTGCACACCAAGGCCGAGGTGCTCGACAACGCCCGCAAGATCGCCGAAATGGTGGTGGGCATGAAATCCGGGCTGCCGGGCATGGACCTCGTGGTGTTCCCGGAGTACTCGACCCAGGGCATCATGTACGACCCGAAGGAGATGTACGAGACCGCGGCGACGATTCCCGGCGAGGAAACCGAAATCTTCGCCGCCGCCTGCCGGGAAGCCCAGACCTGGGGCGTCTTCTCCATCACCGGCGAGCGACACGAGGACCACCCGGACAAGCCGCCGTACAACACGCTCGTGCTCATCAACGACCGCGGCGAGATCGTCCAGAAGTACCGCAAGATCCTGCCGTGGTGCCCGATCGAAGGCTGGTACCCCGGCGAGGACACCTACGTCAGCGACGGCCCGAAGGGCATGAAGATCTCGCTGATCATCTGCGACGACGGGAACTACCCGGAGATCTGGCGCGACTGCGCGATGAAGGGCGCCGAGCTGATCGTGCGCTGCCAGGGCTACATGTATCCGGCCAAGGAGCAGCAGATCCTGATCGCCAAGGCGATGGCGTGGGCCAACAACTGTTACGTGGCCGTGGCGAACGCCGCCGGTTTCGACGGCGTGTACTCCTACTTCGGCCATTCCTCGATCATCGGCTTCGACGGGCGCACGCTCGGCGAGACCGGCGAAGAAGAGTACGGGATCCAGTACGCGCAGCTGTCGGTGTCGGCGATCCGCGACGCGCGGACCTACGACCAGTCGCAGAACCACATCTTCAAGCTGCTGCACCGCGGTTACACCGGCGTGCAGGACGCGGACGAGGGCGACAAGGGCGTGGCGGACTGCCCGTTCGACTTCTACAAGCTCTGGGTCACCGACGCCAAGAAGGCGCAGGAGAAGGTCGAGTCGATCACCCGCGACACCATCACTCCTCGGACCCCATGATGAGGACGGTGAGCCGGACACCCCGTGACGTATGGGCGAAACTCAGCGCCAGCGGGACGAGCACCAGCGCGAAGTAGGTCCACAAAGGCCAGTGGTACAGATGGTTCAGATGCCACGTTTCCTTGAGGGCGATGAAGAAGGCGCCCGCGGTCACGATGAACCAGCCGCGGGCCTTGTTGGCGAAGGTGGCCATGGTGCGCCGCTGCTCGGTCGTGAACGACTTCATGACCTCGCGGTGCACCTTGCGCCGCCGTCGCCGTTCCTTGGCGATGGCCACCGGCGGCAGCAACCACCACCAGCGCGATACGGGCCGTCCGAAGTCGGGGCGGGGCATCTCCTCGAGCGAGCGCAGGTCGGCGAACCGCTTGCTCTCCTCACGGAGTTCGAGCGCGCCCTGGTACATGGGCCCGGCGACGAGGAGCCAGCCGCCGAGGAAGGCGGACCAGGCGACGAAGTACTCGATGTGGATCACCCCTCCCGGACCACCGGCGTCCGTGATCCGCGATGATCAGCTTATCCGCCCTAGACTCGGGAGGATGGACAGGATCGACAGCGGCCGCCGGGTGATCGCCGCCCCGCCCGAGACCGTCTACCAGGCCCTCCTCGACCGCGAGTCGCTGGAGGCCTGGCTGCCTCCCGAAGGTATGCGCGGCCGGATCGACCGCTGGGATCCGCGACCGGGTGGCGGTTTCCGGATGATCCTCACCTACCTCGACGCGTCCGCCGCGCCCGGCAAATCTTCGGCCGCGACGGACGTGGTCGAAGTCGGGTTCGCCGACCTGGTGCCCGCGGAACGCGTGGTGCAGCTGGCCGTGTTCGAGTCCGAAGACCCGGCGTTCGCGGGCACCATGACGATGACGTGGGAGCTGGCCGCCGCGGGTGACGGCACCGAAGTGACCGTCACCGCGACGGACGTCCCGTCCGGCATCGGCCAGGCGGATCACGAGACCGGGATCGCCTCTTCGCTGGCCAATCTGGCCTCCTTCGCCGAAACACGCTGACGACCGGACGCGATGACGATCGCGGCGAGGACGGCCATCACCAGCGGCACGACCAGCGCCGCGCGGAAGCCGCCGAGCGCGGCCTCTCGCGACCCGTCACCGAGAGCGGCGACGTTGACGGCGGTCACCGCGGACAGCCCGAGCGCCGCACCGAACTGGAACGCCGTGTACAGCAGACCGCCGGCGAGTCCCTGTTCCTCCTCGGCGATCCCGTCGGTGGCGACGATCGTCAACGGACCGTAGGCGAGGGCGAACCCGAGGCCAAGGATGATCATCGACGGGAACATCGCCGCGTATGTCCAGTCCAGGCCCAGCGGCAGGAAGAGCGCGTACGCCACGGCGGCCAGCACGAGGCCGCCGAAGATCAGCCGCGTGTTGCCGAACCTCGCTACCAGGCGCGGGGTCAGCGTCGGCGCCAGGATCGCGTCGATCCCGACCGCCAGCAGCGCCAGGCTCGTTTCCAGCGTCGACCAGCCCCGGAGTTCCTGCAGGTACAGCGTGACCAGGAACTGGAACCCGAAGAACGAACCCGCGAAGAGCAAGGCGCTGACGTTCGCCCGCACCAGCGGTCCCGACCTCAGGATGCCCAGGCGCACCAGCGGCGCGGGCGAGCGCCGTTCGACGGCAACGAAGGTGACCAGCGCGGCCACTCCCCCGGTGAAGGACGCCACGGTCCACCCCCAGCCTTGCGCGGGGTGCTCCAGCCGGACCACCGCGTAGGCGATCAGCAGCATCGCCATGGTCACGGTGAGCGCTCCGGCGAAGTCCAGGCGACGGGGCCCGCGCTCCTGCCGCGCGGGTTCCTTGATGAGCCAGAGCGCGGCGACCAGGATGACGGCGGACAGGATCACCGGCGTGAAGAACACCCAGCGCCAGTCGATCCTGGTCAGCAGGCCGCCGATGACCAGGCCGAGCGAGAAGCCACCAGCCCCGGTTCCGGCGTAGAACAGCAGCGCTTTGTTGCGTTTCGGGCCCTCTTCGAAGCTGGTGGTGATGATCGAGAGGCCGGCCGGGGTCATGAAGGCCGCGGCGACACCGGTGACGAACCGCGCGAGCAGCAGCATCCAGCCCTCGGTGGCGAATCCGCCCAGCCCGGAGAAGACGAGGAACACCACCAGCCAGCCGAGGAACATGCGGCGGCGGCCGTACAGGTCGGCGGCGCGCCCGCCCAGCAGCATGAACCCGCCGTAGCCGAGCACGTAGGCGCTCACCACGCCGCTCAGCGTCGCCGTCGACAGGCCGAGTTCGGCCCGGATCGACGGCAGCGCCACGTTCAGCATCGCGACGTCGATGCCCTCCAGGAAGATGGCGCCGCACAGCACTATGAGCACGCCCCAGGCCCGGCCGCCCATCCGGTCGGCGGCACGCGGCGGCGTTTGCGAGTTGGTCAAGGTCTTCTCCCTCAGTGAACGGGAACCGACGGTTACTCATCAGCCGGTCGGTTCCCTCTTGTAACCAAGGGGATCTTCCGTCACTATCGATGACCATGGAAGAAGGCACTTTGAACTCACCTAGTCGTTGTGAACTCACCGAGGAGGACTACGAGGCCTTCCAGTGGGACACGCGTGAGGACTGCGAGGTCCGCCAGATCCTGGACAGGGTGGCGGACAAGTGGTCGCTCCTGGTCATCGCGCTGCTCGACCGGAACACGCTGCGGTTCACCGAGCTCAAGTACAAGATCGACGGCATCAGCCAGCGCATGCTCACCACCACGCTGCGTCATCTCGAACGCGACGGGCTGGTGAACCGGACCGTCTATCCGGTGGTGCCGCCCCGCGTCGAGTACGCGCTGACGCCGCTGGGGATGACGCTGCACAAGACCATCCAGTCGCTGGTCACCTGGACCGAAGACCACCAGAGCGAGATCGCCCTCGCGCGCGCCCAGTACGACAAACGCGTCACCGTTTAGGGAGCCGCATGGCCAGACTGTCGCGAGGGGATCCGTCACTGCTGCGGCGGCTGAACGCCATCGCCGTCCTGCGGGCGCTGTACGCGGCCGAGGAACTCACCCTCGCGGAACTGGTCAAGGCGAGCGAGGTCTCCCGGCCGACGGTCGAGGAGATCGCCGCCGACCTCGGCGAGCAGGGCCTGGTCGAGGAGGTGCCGCTCTCCCCCGACGCGCCGCGACCGGTCGGCAGACCCGCCAAGCGCTACCGCTTCCGCCCCGAGGCCGGCCACGTCGCCGGCCTCGAAGTCGGCCCGCACCAGGCGTTGTGCCTGGTCGCCGACCTGCGGGGCAAGGTCGTCGGGCGGGCGAAGACCGGCCTCACCCCGGAAATGGCCGCCTCCGACCGGCTCGGCGCCGCGCGCCGGGCGCTCGGTACGGCCGTCGAAGGCCACGTCAACGTGCGGCTGCTCGGCGTCGGCACCACCGGCGTGGTGTCCGGCGGCAAGGTCGTCCGCGACGACCGCCTTCCCGGCTGGACCGGTGTCGACCTTCCCGCGGAGTTCGGCGGCGGATGCCCGGTGCTGGCCGGGAACGACACCAAGCTCTCGACGCTGGCCGAACACTGGCGCGGTGCCGCGCACGGCCTCGACGACGTCGTCTACGTGCACGCCGGGCGCACCGTCTCGCTGGGCCTGCTGCTCGGCGGGAAGCTGCACGCCGGCCACCACGGCGCGGCGGGCGAGATCGGCGCCCTGCGCCGGGCCGGTGGGTTCGTCGAACTCGTCGCCGCCACCGTCCTCGCCGTCGACCCGCAACTGGTGGTGATCGGTGGCACCGGAAACCCGCTGATGACGCCGCTGCGTGCCGAACTGGCCCGGCTGTGCCTGTTCCCGGTGCGTGTCGAGACGTCGACACTCGGCGAAGACTCGGTGGCGCTCGGCGCGGTCCGGCTCGCCCTCAGCCGCGTGGAGCGCGAGCTGTTCAGCGTCGCGGATGTCGCCTGAGCAGGCCGATCACCACGATCAGCACGGCCACCGCGCCGCTGGTGAACAGCTGTGTCCGCGCGTCGGCGTCCGTCCACATGAGAATGAGCACGCCCGCCATCGCGATCAGCGCGATCCAGCTGAGCCACGGGAAACCCCACATCCGCACCGGCAGCTCCGCGGCCGTGCCGTCGCGGTCGGCGGCCCGGCGCAGCCTGAGCTGCGAGATCGCGATGAAGATCCACACCAGCAGGATGTTGGCGCCGATGGCGTTCAGCAGGAACGGCAGCACGTGTTCGGGGGCGAGGAAGTTCAGCAGTACGGCCACGAAACCGAAGGCCACCGACGCCAGCACCGCCGTCCGGGGGACGCCCGCTCCCGACAGCTTGAGCATCGCGCGCGGCGCTTCACCGCGGTCGGCCAGGGAGAACACCATCCGCGAGGCGCCGTAGAGGTTCGCGTTCAGCGCCGAGAGCAGCGAGGTCAGCACCACGAAACTCATCAGCAGCGCTGCCGCCGGCACCCCGATCTGCTCCAGGATGGTCACGAACGGGCTGGTGTTCGCCGAGGCGGACTCCCACGGCAGCAACAACACCATCAGCGCCACGGAACCGATGTAGAACAGCAGCAGCCGGACGATGACCGTGCGCGTGGTGCGGCGGATCGAGTCCGCCGGGTCGTCGGACTCCGCCGCGGCGATGGTGACCAGCTCCATGCCACCGAAGGAGAACGCGACCGCGAGCAGACCGGTCAGCACCCCTTGGAGGCCGTTGGGCAGGAAACCGCCTTGCCCGGTGAGATTGTCCAGCCCGACCGGTGTCGTCCCCGGCAGGACCCCGAACACCGCCAGCGTGCCGAGTACCAGGAAACCGACCACGGCGGTCACCTTGATCGCGCCGAACCAGAACTCGAATTCCCCGAACGAGCGCACCGCGAACAGGTTCACGCCGGTCAGCACCGCCATGAACAGCAGCACCCAGGTCCACTGTGGAATCACCGGCAGCAGCCCGTTCGCGATGCCGGCCGCCGCGGTGGCCTCGGCGGCGACCACGACCACCAGCAGCGACCAGTACAGCCAGCCGACGGTGAACCCGGCCCAGCGCCCGAGCGCCTTCTCGGCGTACACCGAGAACGAACCGCTGCTCGGCTCGGCGGCGGCCATTTCGCCCAGCATGCGCATGACCAGCACCATGAGCAGGCCCGCGACCACATAGGACAGCAGGATGCCGGGGCCCGCGGTCTTGATCCCCGCGCCGGTGCCGACGAACAGGCCGGCGCCGATGGCCCCGCTGATGGCCAGCATGGTGACGTGGCGCCGCCGGAAACCGGTGCCGAGCGATCGGGTCTCGATCGCGGTCACGGGTTCGGCGGGACCTGGTTCGGGCATGGCGGATCCATTCGTCTGCGGCGTACTGAGAAGCTCAACCGCGGGACAACTCTTCCAGCCGCTCGTGGAGCCGGTCGACGTGGTCCTCGCTTTCGGGCTTCATCAGCACGCTACGCAGGATCCTCGCGCCGTCCGCATCCGCGTCGACCCCGGTGTGACGCAGACCGAACTGCGGCTCGCTCACCCGCAGCGTGCTGAGGAACACCGGTTCCCTCGCCGCGACCATGCCGTTGCGCAGGATCCGCGCGCTCTCCTGGTCGATCTTGGACAGCGAAACCGGTTCCGTGCGGGGGAAGTAGGTGACGATGTCGAGTTCCGGTCGCTGGTACAGGTCGAACCGCTCGGAGTCCTCCAGCAGTTTCGCCCACCGCAACGCCGCGCGGCGCCCGGCCGCGAGCACCCGGCCCAAGCCGTCGGGGGTGGGCGGCAGCACCCGGAAGGTGAGCCACAGCGCGGCGGCCGCGGCACCCGCGCGGGAGCATTCGAGACTGATCTCGCCGAGGTGCAGGTCTTCCGAGGTGAAGTAGGTGTACGGCGAATCGTGCAGGTAGAACCGGCCCGCCCCGGGGTCCTTGAACAGCACCGCGCCGCAGCCATAGGGCTGGAGGCCGTGTTTGTGCGGGTCGATGACGATCGAATCGGCCTCGGCGATGGCGAGCCAAGGGGCTTCGGGCAGCCCTTCCGGACCGTCCAAACCGGACAGAAGCCGGAAGAACCCACCGTAGGCGGCGTCGACGTGCACCCGGACGCCGTACCGTTCGCGCAGCGCCAGCACCTCGTGGACCGGTTCCACCGTGCCGAGCGCGGTCGTGCCGGCGGTGACCACCACGGTGCCGATCTTCCCGGTGCGCAACAGTTCTTCGAGTGCGTCGAGATCCATCGCGCCCCGAGCGTCGACGGGCACCGTATGCCCCTCCACGCCGAGTACGCCGCACATCCGGCCATGCGTGTAATGCGCCTCGGCGCTGTACGCGATCCCCTTGCCAGGATGCGTTTCCCGCGCGACGAACAGCGCCTCGAGGTTCGCCACCGTGCCGCTGGTGGTCAGATGCCCGAGGTGCTCCGTGTAGCCGAACATCGTGGCCAGCTGGCGGACGACCTCGCGTTCCATCTCGGCCGTCGCGGGGCCGCCGTCGAGCGCGTGGTTGTTGGGGTTGACCAGCATCGCGGTCAGGTAGCCGACCACCGCGGCCGGATGCGGCGGTTTGAGCATCTGACCGGCGTACGACGGGTGGAAGAACGGGTAGTTGTCCTTCAGCCGCTCGGTGAGCTCCTCGAACGCGGACTCGAACCGCCCGTCGGAGATCTCCAGCGACGGATGCGGCCGGAACGGGGCGAACGTCTCCCCCCACGCCTCGTTCGACGTCAACGCCTGACCGAGCCAGTACCGGAAGTCCATCAAGCGCGCCCTTCGCTTCGTTCGGCTCCAAAAAACGTAGGAGTCGCCGAAGGTCTCGCGCAACCGTCTTCGGTAGGGGTCAGTTCCCCCGGGCCGCCGCCTGACGCCGCTCCTCGCCCTTCTCCTCCAGCTGCCTGACGATCTCGCGCAGCGAAGCGGCCAGCTCGGTGCATTCCGCTGGGCTGAGCCGATCGGTGACGAACGCTTCCTCCTGGTTGAACTCGGGGAAGAGCTCCCGCATCAGCCGCTCCCCCTCGGCCGTCAGCGCGAGCAACACCAAACGTCCGTCGACCGGATGTTTGCGCCGGGTGACCAGGCCGTGTGCCTCCAGCGTCTTCATCACGCCGGTGAGCGTCCCCTTGGTGATCCCGGACTCGGCGGCGACGTGCCTGGTCTCCTTCTCGCCGAAGATCCACACCACCCAGAGCACCACGAACGCGGTCCAGGTGAGGCCCGCGTTGCGCAGGACCGAGTTCTCGAAGTGCAGCCGCACGGCCGTCGCGGCGCGGTGGAGGTTGGCGACGGCCTCCATCCGCTCCCACAGCAGCGGGATCCCGCCCAGTTTGGCCCGCACGGCGTTCTCGGTCTCGGCCAGTGTGTGATACCCGGTCAACAGCCACATCCTCACCGGCCCCGGAGGCACCAGCCCGATGAGCGCGCACCCCCGCGCACCCGCTCCGCCGATCGTATGCGGAACGGTTGGGAGTCCACAGTGGTCTTTCCGGGTTGCTCCGCGTTAGGCCGCGGACGCCAAGGGCTCCAGCAGATCCTGTCCGGTTTCGGACAACTCGGCGGCCACGCGGCTGCCGGGAACACCTTCACGCGGCGTCCGGATCAGCCCGGCGTGGGCGAGGCGGTGGGCCGTGCTCTGGTCACTGCACGGCAGGCCGTCGACGTAGAGATCCGGCTCCAGGCTGACGGTGATCTCGGCCCTGCCCTGCGCCACGGCTCGCAGCATGGCCAGGGCGCGGCATGACAGGCTTTCGGGGTCTTTGACTTTCTCGTTCATTCGGGGTCACTCCTCTGACCTGGGAGTTTCCCATACGCAGCCGTTCAAACATGACACCGGTCACCGGGCGGGGACGGCCGCGCGATGCTCGGTGATGTCGCCGAACAGGTCACCCATCTCCTCGACGCGTTCGATCACCTGATCGGCGGTGAACAGCAGGTCGGCGGCCTTGCGGCAGGCTTCGACCTCCTCCCAGGTCACGGGTGTGGAGACGGTCGGGATCGCGCGGCCCCGCAGCGAGTACGGCGCGATGGTGGTCTTGGCGGTGTTGTTCTGGCTCCAGTCGATGAACACGCGGCCGGGGCGGATCGCCTTCGTCATCCGCGCGACCACGGATTCCGGTGACCGGCGCGCGAGCTCCTCCGCGACCGCCTTGGCGTACTCGGAGGTGCGTTCGTCCGACCGGGTGCGCACCGGGCAGTACAACTGCATTCCCTTATTGCCGCTGGTCTTCGCGTACACGGTGAGACCGTCTCCGGTGAGCAGGTCGCTGAGCGTCTCGGCCACCCGGCAGCAGTCGACGACGTCGGCGGGCGGACCGGGATCGAGATCGAAGACCAGCAGATCGGGTGATTTCCGCGCGCCGCGCGGGCCGACCGTCCACTGTGGAACATGCAGTTCCAGCGCGGCGAGATTGGCGGCCCACATCAACGTCGGCAGGTCGCCGACGACGGGGTAATCGAGCGTCTCCTCCCCGCCGCGACGGCCCCGGTTGGTGAGCCGCGCGGTGCGCACCCAATCGGGCGCGTGCCGGGAAACGTTCTTCTCGTAGAACGGTTCCCCGTCGACACCGTCGGGAAAACGGCGGAAGGTGGCGGCGCGGTCGCGCAGATGCGGGAGCAGCACGGGGGCGATCCGGCGGTAGTAGTCGAGGACCTCCCGTTTGGTGAAACCGTGCGACGGATAGAGCACCTTGTCCAGATTGGACAGCGCCAGCCGCCGTCCCTCGACCTCGACCGTTATCCGCTCCTCAGGCACCCTTCGACGGTACCGTGAGGTATGCCCACCGTGCCGGATGCGATCGCCCCGATGCTGGCGACCGACGGTGACCTGCCCACCGGCGGGTGGGGGTACGAGTACAAATGGGACGGCTACCGCTGCTGTCTGCGGGTCGCCCGCGACGGCGAGACGCGCTTGACCAGCCGGCGCGGCCTCGACACGACGGCGACGTACCCGGACGTGACCGGCGAAGCGCTCGATGGCCGCGAAGCCGTCCTCGACGGCGAGATCGTCGTCCTCGACGACAAGGGGCGGCCGAGCTTCCCGCTGCTGCAAACGCGGCATCTGCGCACGCCCGACGCGTCACTGCTGGAGCGCAGCCCAGTGCACTTCTTCGCCTTCGACGTGCTGTTCCTCGACGGCGACCACCTGCTCGACGAGCCCTACGCCGCCCGCCGCGAGCTGCTGACGTCGCTGGGCGGCGGTGGCCGCATCGTCATCCCACCGGGGTACACCGACAGCGACATCTCCCCCGATCGGCTGCTCGAGGTCGCCCAGGAACACGGGCTCGAAGGGCTGATCGCGAAGAAGCTCGACAGCCGGTACTACCCCGGCAAACGGACGCGGCAATGGATCAAACGGGCGCTGTGGCACACCCAAGAGGTCGTCATCGGTGGCTGGCGCGCCGGCGAAGGGCGGCGTTCGGGCACTCTCGGCGCCCTGTTGCTTGGCGCGCACGACGACTCCGGCGATCTGCGGTACATCGGCGACGTCGGCACCGGGTTCAGCGACAAGGCCCTCGAAGACCTGCATGCCAGGCTCGCGCCACTGGCAAGGAAGACACCGCCCTTCGCTTCGGAAGTCCCGCGTGACCGGGCGCGGCGGGCGCGGTGGGTGGAGCCGGAACTCGTCGGAGAGGTCGTGCACCGGAACTGGACCCCGGACGGCCGCCTGCGGCACACGACCTGGCGGGGGCTGCGCGCGGACAAGACCCCCGACGACGTCGTACTGCCGTCGTAGCGGCTCACATCGGCCGGACGACCTGGTCACCGGGATCGGCGGGATGGCCCTCCTCCCACCATTGTTCTGCCACTCCGCGAGGGCGGGACTGTCCCGACTTGTTCCGGCCAGCGGCCCTTCGACGTCGCGTCCCCGGCATGTCAGCGTCGTGGCGGTGCCGTGTCAGCCCAGTCGGCGATCGTTGCTCTCACAACGAAAGATCACCGCGACCGAGGAGTTCCTCTCATGTCTGTCTTCCCCACGACTGCACCGATCACCGCCACACTGACCACCGCGGGCGCCCGGGTCCGCGTCACCGCGAGCGAACGTCCGGACACGGTCGTGCTCGTCGAGCCGATCGACGCCGCGAGCAAGTCGGACGTGAAGGTCGCCGAGAACACCGAGGTCGGCTTCGACGGCGGCAAGCTGTCGATCGAGACGAAGAAGGCGGGCGGCAAGAACGGTTCGGTCGCGATCACCATCGAGGTGCCCACCGGTTCCCAGCTGGTCCTCAACACGGCCTGGTCGGACGTGACCGCCGAAGGCCGGTTCGGCGAGTGCGCGCTGGAGGTGTCGTCAGGCCGGGTTCAGGTCGACCGCGTCGCCTCGGTGCGCGGGAACCTGGCGGCGGGCGAGATCGCGATCGGGCACGTCGCCGGCACCGTGGACGTCGACGGCGGCTCGGCCGGAGTGCGGATCGGCGAGGTCGAGGGCACCGTCCGATACGAGGGCGCGACCGGCAAGGTGTGGATCGGGCACGCCCGGTCCGACGTCACCCTCTCCGGTTCGAGCGGGAGTTTCGACATCGACCGCGCCGACGGCGACGTCGCCGCACAAGCCGCCAACTGCCCGATCCGCGTAGGTACGCTGTCGCGCGGCGAGGCCGAGCTGATGAACGCGTCCGGCGGCATCGAGGTCGGGATCGAAGGGGACACCGCCTCGGTGGATGCCAAGAGCACCAAGGGATCCGTGCGTAACTCCTTCGCCATGGACGGCGGGCGGGGCGGGGTCAAGGTCTACGCCCGCACGCGGCTCGACGACATCGTCATCCACCGGGCGGCTTGAGTCCTGGTGTCGCGGGGTCGCGGGTTCGTGGTCTTTAGGCGGCAGTGCCTTCTAGGGTTTCTTCGGGACGCTTGGGTGGCACTGCCGTCTTGGAGTGGTGAGGCGGGGCGGGTATGCCGCAATTAGTCACCTAATTGCGGTGCACTTCGCGCGTTTAAGAACGCTTCGCAACTTTCCCGTTCGCGGACGATCCCGTTTATCTCAACGCGCCCCTGCGGCTGGGTGACGCGCCACCCGGTCCGATCGCGGTGCACTGCAGCGCCGGGCGAGACCGGACGGGGGTGCTCGTGGCGCTGGCGCTGAGCGTCGCGGGAGTGCCCGCCGCGTCGATCGCCGCGGACTACGCGCGCACGGATGGTCGCAGTGGCGCCACAATCCTCCGGACACTGGCCCATCTGGAAGGCCGTCATGGAGGCGTGCCCACTTACCTGCTGGAACCCGGCGCGACCGACAGCCGGCTCAGGCGGCTAAGGAGTCGCCTACTTACCCGAAGCCGATCCTCGTGAAGCGAACCGGTCCAGCGCCGCGAGTTTCCAGGCCCGTTTCACGTCGCTCGACCGATGCCCGGAGCCGTCGTCGATCAGCAGTTCCGCGCCGGGCCAGGCGCGGGCGAGTTCCCAGGCGGTGTCCACCGGGCAGCTCAGGTCCCGGCGTCCGTGGATCAGCACACCGGGGATGTCCCGCAGCAGGACGGCGTCGCGGATCAGCGCGCCGGGTTCCAGCCAGCCGGCGTGGGAATAGTAGTGCGTGACGATGCGCGCGAAGGCCAGTTCCCAGTCGCCGATCGGACCATTGTGGACGGTCGCGCCGGGTTCCAGTGAGAGCACGGTGTCCTCCCAGGCACACCATGAGCGAGCGGCCTCGGTCCGCACGTGCGGGTCGGGGTCTTCCATGAGCCGCGCGTAGGCCGCGACGAGGTCACCGGAGAGATCGCCGCGGAAGCGAGCCCATTCTTCGGGGAAGAACCGGCCGGCGCCGCGGTACAGCCAGTCGATCTCGGAAGGCCATGTCGTGCTGATCGCGCTGACGACGATCTCGGTGACCCGCTCCGGGAACCGTTCGGCGTAGGCGAGCGCGAGCGTCGTACCCCACGAACCGCCGGTGACGAGCCAGCGTTCGATACCCAGGTGTTCCCGCAACCGTTCCATGTCGGCGACGAGATGGTGGGTCGTGTTGTGCCGCATGTCGGTCGCGGGGTCGCTCGCGTGCGGGGTGCTGCGGCCGCAGCCGCGTTGGTCGAACAGCACCGCGCGGTAGCGGACGGGGTCGAACATCCGCCGCATCCCCGGCGTGCAGCCTTGCCCGGGTCCGCCGTGCAGCATGACCGCCGGTTTGCCGTCCGGGTTTCCGCAGGTCTCCCAATAGACGAAGTTGCCGTCACCTACATCGAGCAGTCCTTTGTCATAAGGCTCGGCAGGGGGATGCAGATCGATCATGAACCAACCCTAGACGGTCAGTGAGACCACGAAACACTTTCGCCGCAACGAAGTTCAGCACACCGGCCCTTTCCCCGCCGCGCTCGAAGGAGGAGATTCGGAGGTACCGGCGAAATCCCCGGAAACGGAGAGACATGGCGGTCGACGGCATGGACTTCACCCTTGGGGTGGAGGAAGAGTTCGTCCTTCTCGACCCGGTGGACGGCGCGGTCGCGTTGCGGGCCCCCGAACTTCTCGCGAGTCTCGCTCCCGGGCCGGACGTCAGCGGTGAGCTGATGCGGTTCCAGATCGAGACCGCGACCGGCGTCTGCCGTGGCCTGGACGAGGTGCGCTCGGAGCTGACGCGGTTGCGGCAGACCGTCGCGACGGCGGCGGAGGCCGACGGTTGCCTCATGGTGGCGGCGGGGATCCCGCCCGGCGACCTGCGGGGAGACGCGCTCACCCCCGAACCGCGGTACCGGCGGATGGCACAGGCGTTCCCGGAGCTGATCGACGAGGCGGGGACGTGTGCCTGTCATGTGCACGTCGGCCTGCCGTCGCGGGATCTCGGCGCGCGGATCCTCACCGGGCTGCGGCCGTGGCTCGCTCCGTTGCTGGCGCTCAGTGTGAATTCCCCGGTGGAGCGCGGCGCCGACTCCGGGTGGTCGAGCAGGCGCTTTCCGATCTGGGACCGCTGGCCGACGGCGAGACCGCCCGACGAATGGTCCGGCGCGGCCGCGTACGACCGGAGTATCGGCGACGCCTTGCGCCGAGGTGACGCGCTCGACGCGGCGGGGGTGTACTTCTACGCCCGCCTTTCCCCTCGCCATCCCACGGTCGAGGTGCGGATCGCCGACGTCTGCCTTGCCGTCGACGACGCGGTGCTCCTCGCCGCGTTGGTGCGCGGACTGGTCGCGACCTGCGCCGTGACGACGAGGCCGCCGCGGGCCCGCGGGACCCGGATCGGCGCGGCTTTGACGGCCGCCGCGCGCCGGGGTCTCGACGGGCCGGGCGTCGACGTCTTCACCGGCAGGGAGGCCGATCAGCGCGATCTGCTCGGCGAACTGGTCGATTTCGTCCGGCCGGCGCTCAAGGCCGCGGGCGACGAGGAAGACGTCGAGCGGGGGTTGGACTCGGTGTTCGAACACGGGACCGGCGCTGCCCGGCAGCGCCGGTTGTTCGCGGAAGCCGCGTCGCCGGGCGAGTTCGCCGCGGAGCTCGCCCACGCGACGATGAACGTCCCGACCCGGTGAACCGAACCGGCGTCACAGCCAGCCGGACTCCTTGGCGATCCGCACCGCGTCGACCCGGTTGCGGGCGCTGAGCTTCGACACGATGGTCGTCAGGTAGTTCCGCACGGTGCCGGCGGACAGGAACAGTTCGGCCGCGATCTCGGTCGGGTCGGAGCCGACCGACGCGAGCCGGAGCACCTCGATCTCGCGGGCGGTGAGCGGGCATTCCTCGCTGTCCCAGGCGGCGAGCGCCAGATCGCCGTCGACGACGCGCCGCCCGGCGGCGACCCCGCGGATCGCGTTGGCGAGCCTGTCGGCGGGCGCGTCCTTGCGCAGGAAACCGTTGACCTTCGCGGCCAGGGCCCGCCGAAGGGTTCCCGGGCTGCCGAGCGAGGTGAGGATCAGCGTGCGCACGCCGGGCAATTGCTCGTGCAGTTCGGCGGCGGCGGTGAGCCCGTCCTTGCCAGGCAGGTCGATGTCGATGAGCGCGATGTCGGGATTCGCGGACCGCGCGAGCGGGAGGATCTCGTCGCCGCTGGCGCATTCGGCGACGACCTCGATGTCGGGTTCCAAACCGAGCAGCGCGACCAGGGCCCCACGGACAATGTGCATGTCCTCGGCCACCAGGACCTTGATCATCGACCCCATCTGCCTTTCGCCGCTTCCCGCCCCCGAGCCGCCGATACTATCCTCACACACACGTTCCGCGAAATGGAAACCGGCCCTTGACCGCCGCGGGGGGACGCGGTCAAGGGCCGGTTCTGTGTTGCCGCGGGAATACGTTCTTCGGACCGCGCCAACACGGCCGGGGAAGTTCCGGCGTGAATGCGCTACCAGGAATTCTGCGGCCATCGGCCGGTGAGATCCAGTGTGCCCAGCACCGCCGGACCGTGGTTTTCGCATGTCCGGGACCCCGTGAAATTTTCACGTCGGCGCACACATGAATCCATATCCGGCGGTGAATCAAGCACTTCAGGAGAAGCGGCGGCGAACACTAGTGTCGAAACCGCAAAGCAAGCCAGAATTCCTCGAGCGAAAGGACGGTACAATGGATGAGACTGTCCGGCGAGCCGTGGAGCGAGCCATTGGGGCCATGAACGAGAAACTGGGCGAAGAGCTCACTATCGATGACATCGCCCGTGCGGCGACGTTCAGCAAATTCCATTTCACCAGGGTGTTCCAGCAGGCCACCGGCGTCTCGCCCGGCCGGTTCCTGTCCGCGCTGCGGCTCGACGAGGCCAAGAGCCTGCTGTTGACGACCTCGATCACGGTCGCCGACATCAGCCGCCAGGTGGGCTACAACAGTGTCGGCACCTTCAGCACGCGGTTCAGCAGCCGGGTCGGCCTCTCCCCGTCCGCGTACCGACGGCAGGGCGGGTTCCAGCGCCACCTCGCGGGCGATCCCCGTCCGGGCGCGAAGCGGGCCGTCGTCCGAGGGTTCGTGTCGGCGCCGCCGGAGATCTCGCCCGGCCTCGTCTTCGTCGGCCTCTTCCCGACGCGCATCCCCGAGGGCGCGCCCGTGCGTTACACGGTCATCGACGCCCCCGGCCCCTATCAGCTGACCGATGTCCCGGAAGGCACCTGGCACCTCGTCGCGCACTGCGTGACCGGCCCGCCCATGCGCCGCGGCACCGGGTACACCGGGCACCACGGTCCGATCACCGTCGAACCGGGCGTCTCCGCGCGGCTGGCGGATCTGCGGATGCGCCCCAAGCGCCTGTTCGACCCGCCGGTCCTGCTCGCGCTGCCCGACCTGCGGCACCGGCCGGAGCCGTTCAAACGCGCGGCCTGATCCTCACCCGGGGTGTCAGGAAAGGGTCGTTCAAGACGAAAAACGTCTTGAACGACCCTTTCCTGACATCTGCGGTACCTCAGGCGGACAGGCGGCCCGCCGCGGGGGCCAGCCCGTCCCGGATGTTCTGCCGCCACAGTTCATAGGCGGGCGTCCCGTCCGCGGCGTCCGCGGTGACCTCGGTCGAGTCGGCGAGGTCGACGGCCTCCTCGATGCTCAGCCCGGCGAGCGCCCGCGCGGCGCGGCGGGTGTGCGGCGGGACGAACGACGAGAACGTCCTCGCCTTCACCGCGAACACGACACCGAGGCCGAGTTCGTCCTGGTGCTCCCCCGCCGACTCACGCAGCCTCACCAGCCCCGGCCGGTCGCAGCCGCCCGCGAAGGTCGAGGCCAGCCCGACCCCGCTCCACAGGTCCGGACGGCGTCCGGCGGGGAAGCGGTTCACCGCCGCTGCGACCTTCACCGGGTCGCCGCCGTTGATGAACCACAGCGCCCGCCCGATGCCCTGGTCGCAGGCGCGCGGGAAGTACGCGGGGGCGCCTGCCCACGGGTACGGCTTGGGGACGAACTGCTGGTCGACCCACTTGCGCGTGTCGAAGTAGGCGCGATCGAAGGCGTAGCCGTCGACGGCCAGCCAGCTCATCGTCGGGTGGAACGGGACGCCGTCCAGTTCCGGCAGCACCTTCTTCCACAGCGGGCGGGGCAGCCGGGCCATCGCGAACCCGATGCCGATGTAGGTCAGGAACACGTGGGGGAGACCGGGGCCGCTCATCAGTTCGGCCGTGCGGTCCGTCCGGCCGCCGGGCATGACGTCGAGGATGGTGAACGCCATCGCCGCGCCCTCGTAGGCGAACCCGCGCAGCTCCGGCTCGACCATGTCCAGCCGCCGCTCGGCCTCCCACAGCGCCGGCGCGTCGATCCCCCACTCGAAGCCGCACACCACCGACTGCGGGATCGACTCCAGACGGGCGGTCGCCGGCGTCGGCGATACTCCGAAGCCTCGCCCCTCGAAGCCGACCGAAGCCAGCGAAGGCGCGAACAGGACCTTGCGCAGGGCACCCAGCAATGAGCTCATCACTTACGTCCTTTGTGGATAGTGTCGGCTTCGCGCGCGAACTCGGCTCGTGTGAGGAGACCACGCCGCGCTCGACGGTCGATCGAGGTCGGCGCCCCGGTACCGCCGAACAGTCCAGCCGCGTCTTCGAAAGGCGTCGAATTCACCCGTTCGCCGGACGAATTCACCGTAATGGAACGTACTCAACAGGGAATGAAAACCACTTATGGCAATAGTTTTTACCGTCTTCTCACCTAACAGCGAGTAATCGATCGCTCTCAGTTTCACCATGGTCGAAGCCATGCCATCGTCGCAGCTCACCAGGGTTCCGCCCGGTCGAGCAGGCCGCCGAAAAAAGCGCAACCTTGTATCGTGCGATTACGATTCACTCTTCCGGGTTTGCTATGTACACTGAGAGTTAGCGCGTTTCTGGGGAAGAGGAGGTCGGAGTGATCCGAGTCCTATTGGCCGAGGATATGCACATGGTCCGCGGCGCCTTGGTCGCTCTGCTGAACCTCGAACAGGACATCGAGGTGGTCGCGGAGGTCTGCTCGGGCGACAAGATCCTTCCGATGGCCGCGGAGTATCTGCCGGACGTCGCGATCATCGACATCGACCTGCCCGCCAAGGACGGGCTCGCCGCCGCTTCCGAGCTCTATCAGCAACTTCCGAGCGTCCGCACGCTGATCCTCACCTCGCTCGGCCGCCCGGGCACCGTACGCCGCGCGCTCGACGCGAAGGTGAACGGTTTCCTGCTCAAGGACGCGCCCGCCGACAAGCTCGCCAACGCCGTCCGCTCGGTCGCCATCGGCCGCCGCGTCATCGACAGTGAACTCGCGCTGTCCGCATGGGAAACCGAGGATTGCCCGCTGACCCCGCGGGAAGCCGAGATCCTCCGCCTCGCCGCGAACGGGCGCACGGTCGCCGACATCGCGGCGGAGCTGTTCCTGTCGCCGGGAACCGTGCGGAACTATCTCGCCACGGTGGTCACGAAACTCAACGCCCGCAACCGGGTGGACGCCATCCGCATCGCCACCGATTCCGACTGGCTCTGACCCTTTCCGCGTCTTCTCTTTTGCCACAACCGGTTCTCCGCTCCAGGTCGTGACGATCGCATACGGGGCAACGAAGAAATCACCGCCCGCCGGGTGTTTCCGGCACTGTTCCGAAGGTTCCGCCTCTGTCACCGTCATTGAGGGGGATTCCGCCGGAGGGGCAGGGATGCACGCGATGACCATCGGACCAGGTGACACGGCCAGGGTTCTGGGGCCGCTCGAGCTGCACATCGGCGGTGTCGATCGCGCGCCGAGCACGCCGAAACTCCTGCAACTGCTGGCGATGCTGCTCATCCGTCCCGGCAAGACGGTCCACGTCGACTCGCTGGTCCACGAGCTGTGGAACGACACGCCACCGCGCAGTGTCCGCCGGACCCTGCACACCTACGTCCATCACCTCCGCCGCCATCTCGACCCGGACGGCACCGGCGGCCTGCTGGTCACCAGCGCGCCCGGGTACCGGCTCGACATCGACGCGGGCGTGGTCGACGTGTCGGAGTTCCACCGGCTTCACCGCCTCGGCCGCGACCTGCTGGACGAAGGCGACAACGCGGCGGCCGCGCACGCGTTCCGCACCGCGCTGGACCTGTGGTCCGGTCCCCCGCTGGCGAACATCCACTGTGGACCGACCTTGGCCGCCTACACCGTCTATCTCCTGGAGCATCGGCGCAACGCCCGCGACCTGTGGATCGAGGCCGAGATCCGCGCCGGGAACCACCGGGAGATGCTCGGCGTGCTGCGGTCGCTGACCACCGCCGACCCGTTCGACGAAACCCTGCACGCCCAGCTGATCCGCGCGCTCGGGCTCAGCGGGAGGCGCAGCGACGCGCTCGCGACGTTCGAGTGGCTGCGGACCCGGCTGGAGGACGAACTGGGGGTGAAACCCTGCGCCGAACTGCGGGAGCTGCATCGCGAACTGCTTTCCGAGGGACACCCCGTCCGCTGAACGAGCACCACCCCGTCACCAGATCAAGGAAGTTGAGGAGTCAAGCATGACCGCTCGCACCTACGGCCAGTTCTGCGGCCTCGCCCGCGCGCTCGAGATCATCGGGGAACGCTGGTCCCTGCTCGTGATCCGCGACCTGGTGCTCGGCCCGAAGCGTTTCGACGAGCTGCAGCACGGCCTGCCGAAGATCCCGACGAGCATCCTGTCGACCCGGCTCAACGAACTCGAACGGCACGGCGTCGTCCAGCGCCGGGTGCTCTCGCAGCTCGACGCCGGGGTGGTCTACGAGCTCACCGAATACGGCAACGACCTCGACCAGATCCTGCTGCAGCTGGGCCTGTGGGGTGCCCGTTCGCTGACCGACCCGGCGGCCGACGACCTGTTCACCCTCGACGCGGCCATCCTGTCGCTGTACACGACGTTCCAGCCGGACGCCGCCCGCGGCATCCAGTGCTCGTTCGAGCTCCACTACGGCGACCAGATGATCGTCCACGCGGTGATCGACGACGGCGCGGTGACCGCGGGCGAGGGCCCGCTACCGGAGCCGGACCTCATCATCGAGCCGCGCGGCCCGGTCGTGCTCAAGCTGCTGAACGGCGAACTGGACGCCACGAGCGCGCTCACCTGCGGTGCGGTGGCCGTGAAGGGCGATCCGGCGATGCTGGAGCTGTTCACCCGGCTGTTCCACATCCCCTCGGCGCCGTCGAAGACCGAAGGGCTCGTCACGCACTGAAGATGACGTCCGCCATTCGGCACCTGCTTGCGGTCCTTGCACACGCAACGATCGCAACCAGGTGCCGAATCGCGTCATTCGAAGCGTGAGGTGTCGCCGGCGCCGCGCCGCACGATCTCCGGCTCCCCCGACGAGAAATCGATGACCGTGGTGGGTTCGACCCCGCACTCGCCGGAATCGATCACCGCGTCGACCACATGCTCCAGGCGTTCCTTGATGTCCCAGCCCTGGGTCATCGGCTCCTCCTGGTCGGGCAGCAGCAGCGTGCTCGACAGCAGCGGCTCGCCGAGCTCGCCCAGCAGCGCCTGGGTGACCACGTGGTCCGGGATGCGCACGCCGACGGTCTTCTTCTTGGCGTGCAGCAGACGGCGCGGCACCTCCTTGGTCGCCGGCAGGATGAAGGTGTAGCTGCCCGGCGTCGACGCCTTGACCGCGCGGAAGACTGCGTTGTCCACGTGCACGAACTGGCCCAGCTGGGCGAAATCCTGGCACACCAGAGTGAAGTGGTGGCGGTCGTCCAGTTTGCGGATGCTCCGGATGCGGTCGATGCCCTGCCTGTTCCCCAGCTGGCAACCGAGGGCGAAACAGGAGTCCGTCGGATACGCGATGAGGCCGTCTTCGCGCAGGATGCCGACGACCTGTCCGATCGCGCGTCGTTGCGGATTCTCCGGATGTACGTCGAAATACCTGGCCATGCGCCGAGCTTAGGGCCACCGGGCCGCGGCCGCCGCGAGAGCCCGCCCGGCAGGGCGTACACGGCGTACACAGTGGAACGGCGGATCGGCGCACGTCTCCCATCGTGGCGTCTTCCGCGATCGCGCTCATGGGCTGAACGAACCACACCCGCGCGGGTGATCGAGGCGATTTTCCCTGTCCCCAGTGGGGAAAGCGTCTCCCTTGCGGCCGTCCTCCCCTACCCGGAAGAAGCAACCGGGGTAACGAACATGGGTTAGGATCCGAATCACACGGCGATGGAAGGTCGTGCGGCGGCCTGCCACGGCCAACGCAGGGGGAAGCACGACGAAGACCGAGACTTCTTCTGCTACCACTGGGGTGCCTGTGCCGGAACAGCTCGCGGTGACCGCCGAACCTCTGGGTACCGCCGGGGTCGACCGGCGCCCCCGGCGGGCACTGTTCCTCGCCGGGCTGATCATCACCGTCGTCTTCGTCAACTCCTGTCTGTTCGGTCTCCTCGCGGTTCTGCTGCAGCCGGGGGTCGACTTCTGGCATGGCCTGCTGGCGGTGCTGTACGTCGGGCCCGTGCTGGCGATCCAGCTGCTGTTCTTCAGCCGTCCGGCGGTCCGCCTGGACACCAGGCTCGCGAAAGCGATGCTGGTGGTGCAGGCGTGCCTGGCCTACCTGTCGACCCTGCACTTCGACGCGGCGCTGAGCTCGCTGACCACCCTCGCCGCGGGCAGCGCGCTGCTGCTGTTCCGGCCGAGGACGGGCTGGACCGTGTTCACCGTGTTCATGGCGGGCACGATCTGGATCCTGTGGACCTACGACGAGACCTGGCTCGGGGCGTTGTTCGACAGCGTCACCGCCGTCTTCTACGCCCTGGTCGTGTATCTGCTGACCTGGCTCGCGCGGCTGGTGACCGAGCTGCACCAGGCCAGGACCGAACTGGCGCGACGGGCCGTCGCGGAGCAGCGGCTGGCCTTCGCGAGGGACCTGCACGACCTGCTCGGGCTCAGTCTCTCGGCGATCGCGCTCAAGGGCGAGCTGGTGCACCGGCTGCTGCGCAAATCCCTGGACCAGGCGCGGGCGGAACTCGCCGAGATCACCGGGATCGCCCAGCGGACGCTGTCCGACGTGCGGTCGGTTGCCAGGGGCTACCGGGAACTTTCGCTCGACAAGGAGTCACGGACCGCGGTGTCGCTGCTCTCGGCGTCGAACGTCGCGGTGCGGCTCGACCTCGAACAGGTCGAGCTGCCGGTGAAGCTGCGCACCCTGCTGGCGAAGGTGCTCCGCGAGGGTGTCACGAACGTGCTCCGCTACACCGGCGTCGAGCACTGCGAGATCACCGTGCGCGAGACCGGTGGCAGGGTCGCGCTGGAGATCGTGCACGACGGGACGGCGCACGAGGACGTCCCGGAGGAGACGGCGGAGAGCCTGCGTGAGGTGACCGAGGAGGTCGCCGGGCACGGCGGGAAGCTCGGCGCGGGCCCCGACGCGGCGGGCCGGTGGCGGCTGCACGCCGAACTCCCGGTGCCCGAGCAGGCCGAGCCCGCCGAGGCGGCGCTGGAACAGGAGCCCGGCCACTGGTCCCGGATCGACGCCAGGAACGTCCAATGGACGATGTCCGCGGTCTTCCTCTTCTTCAGCCTCTCCGCGATGGCCCGGGCCTTCATGCTGACCGACGACGGCTGGGCCCTCGTCCTCATCGCCGGGTATCTCACCGCGTTGACCACGCTGCAACTGTCCTATTTCGCCCGGCCGAACGTCCGGTTGCGCTCGCGGCAGAGCTACGCGCTGCTGTTCGTGCAGGCCTGCCTGATCTTCCTGCCGCTGATCCCGCTCGGGCACGCCTGGGTGAGCCTGCCCAGCCTGTTCGCTGGCACCGCGCTGCTGGTGCTGCCGCCGCTGGCCGGATGGACGGCGTTCGCCGCGACCGCGGCGGGCGTGGTGCTGATCCGGATCGGCTACGGCACCGACTTCCTCGGCGGCTTCTACAGCTTCGCGTCCATCCTGAACACCGGACTGATGGTCTTCGGTCTCATCTGGCTGATCCGGCTGGTGACCGAACTGGGCGAGACCAGGAAACGCCTCGCCGAGGTCGCGGTCGCCGAGGAGCGGCTGCGGTTCGCCCGCGACCTGCACGACCTGCTCGGGATGAGCCTCTCGGCGATCGCGCTGAAGAGCGAGCTGACCAGCCGGATCATGGACATCGACACCACCCGCGCCTCCGACGAGCTGCTGGAGATCCTCGGGCTGACCAGGCAGGCGCTGGCCGACGTCCGCTCGGTGGCCAGCGGCTACCGGGAACTGTCGCTGGATCAGGAGTCCCGGTCGGCGCAGGCGGTGCTGGTGGCCGCCGACGTCCAGGTGCGGCTGGAGATCGAGCAGGGCGACCTGCCGACGACGGTGCGGACGGTACTGGCCGTGGTGCTGCGCGAAGGCGTGACGAACGTGTTGCGCCACAGCAAGGTCGAACGCTGCGAGATCGCCGTGCGGCGGACCGTGAACGGCGTCGCGCTCGACATCGTCAACGACGGCGTCCAGAACGGACGGCCGCCGAATCCGGGGCAGCCGGAGCGGCAGGCGCGGGTCGAGGCCCCGGGCAGCGGCATCACGAACATGTCCGACCGCGTCGCCGGACTCGGCGGGGAGCTGACCGCCGGGGTCGAGGCCGACGGGCGGTTCCGGCTGCACGCCGTGGTGCCCGTCTAGATCCAGCCGGAGTCCCTGGCGATCCGGATCGCGTCGACCCGGTTGCGCGCGTTGAGCTTCGAAACGATCGTGGTCAGGTAGTTGCGCACGGTTCCGGTGGAGAGAAAGGCCTTCGCCGCGACCTCCAGGGTGTCGCGGCCTTCGGCGGTCAGCCGCAGGACGTCGATCTCCCGCGGGGTCAGCGGGCATTCCACGGTGTCCCAGGCGGCGAGTGCCAGGTCGCCGTCGACCATCCGGCGCCCGGCCGCCACACCACGCACGGCGTTGGCGAGTTTCTCCGCGGGGGCGTCCTTCAACAGGAACCCGTTCACCTTGGCCGCCAGCGCCCGGCGGAGCGTGCCGGGCCTGCCGAGGCTGGTCAGGATCAGGGTCCTGACCTCGGGCAGCTGCTCGTGGAGTTCGGTGGCCGCGGTGAGCCCGTCCTTGCCGGGGAGGTCGATGTCGATGACCGCGACCTGCGTCCGGGAAACCCGCGCGGCGGCGAGGATCTCGTCACCGGAAGCCACTTCGGACACCACTTCGATGTCGGGCTCCAGCCGCAGCAGCGCCACGAGCGCTCCCCTGACGATATGCATGTCTTCGGCCACCAGGACTCTGATCACCATCGCGCCATCCCCTCACGCGCACCCCCAAGGCCCCCAACATAAACACGCCCGGACAGAACGCGTTCCACCGTTCGGGTGGTGCGTCGGTCCGGTCCGTTTTGGGGACGTCACGGCAAAAGCGGCGCGGGACGACCGGTTCCGCAGTCGGTCGGCTACTTTCCGTCGACATGCCGGACCGCCGCTCGCCTTCGGGGCGCGAACGGCGGTCCGGTGAGGTGCGCTCAGCTCGCCTCGGCCAGTGGCGGAGCGGTGCAACAGGCTCCGGTGAAACAGTTGAAGACCTCACCACGCGGCTGATTGGTCCAGTTGTCGAAACGGTCGATCACCAGGTCGACCTGGTTTCCGGCGAAACCGGTGTCGATTCCCCGGACGGCGAAGAGCGAGCGGACGTTGTCGGTCACAGCGTTCTTCATCGAATGACTCCCAGGCTGTTCGGCGGTTTTCCTTCGCTGAGGGAATCGTGCTGCCCAGGGCCGGTTCGCGGCCAGTGCCATGCATCATCGCGGGGATGTGCTTTTCACCTACGCCAGAAGGTTCTCCTCGACTGCTCCACTTCCGCGCCCTCCGCTGTCGAACGGAGTAACAGAGGCTTTCGCCGGTGACGGAACGCGGCCGGCCGGTCTCGGTGAGGCACCGTTGTCCGGTGTGGACAGTCGACTCAGGATTCGAGCAGGCGCGCCAGACCGGCGTACCCACCCTCCTTCAGCCGCACGCCCGAAATCTTCGCGTAGGCGTCGTCGGCGCGGATCCCGAGCCCCTCGACCATCCGGTTCATGAAGTTGAACAGGGCGCAGACCAGGACGGCGTCGTGCAGCGCGGCCTCGTCCCAGCCCGCCGCGAACACCGCTTCGGCGTCGGCGTCGGTCATCCGGGACGGCGTGCGCGTCAGCTTGCCCACGTAGGCCAGTACGGGCTTCATGCGCCCGTCCACGGGCGAGGAGTCCAGATCGGCCAGTGCGGCTGTCAGAAGCCCTTCCGGCACACCGAAAGCCTCCGCGGTGACGGTGTGGACCCCGTGGCAGTACCGGCAGTCGTTGACGCCGGAGACGTAGGCCGCGATGAGCTCCCGCTCCCCCGCGTCGAACGCCGACGGCGCCCGCATGATCAGTTCGTGCAGGTCCAGCAGTTTCGACGCGGGGGCCGGGAACTTCCGGAAGACCTCCAGCAGCGTGGTGTCAGTCGGCAAAGACCCGAGATAGGACATCGTGTGTACCGCTCCCCTTTTCCGGCGCCCGCCCGTGCTCGGCGAACTCTTTGACGTCGTCGCGCCGCAGCCAGCAGGCCGCGAGACAGGCCACCGAAGCCGGTCCCAGCCCGGTCACCGTGGCGGTGACGCGCGCGGTGGCGTGTTCCCATTCTCGGCGCAGGGACCCCGCAGCTGTCATCTCCGGACCTGCTTCGATCAACGGGCGCACCGCGCGCCAGCGGGCGATCCCGGCTTCGACGAGCGCGTCGGTGCCCAGGTCGAGCGCGTTGTGCCGGGCCTGGTCCACGGCGAGGGCGACCAGCGCGGGCTCGTCGGCGAGACGGGCGAGCCCGACGCCGGCCAGCAGGCGTTCGGCGTCCAGGCCCAGCAGGATCACGCCCGCCTCGGTCGAGGGAGCGTCGTCGATCGACGGCAGGGTGAAGCGGGAGTCGTACGGTTCAGACACGGGCGACGTCCTTCGCGGCCGTCCGCAGCGGGGCTTCCCGCCGCAGGTTCTCGGCGACGGCGGCCGCGACCCGTGCGGTGGCGACGCGGTGGCCGTCGATGTTGCGGGCGGCCGGGCCCAGCGCCATCCCCGCGGCAGCGCCGACGGCGAAGACCCGGGGCGCGCCGAGGTAGGCGAAGGTGCGCTCGTCCAGCTCAGGCCAGCCGCCGCGGTCGAGAACGGCCTCGCCGGGCATCAGGCCGTCACCGATCGACGGCGTGGTGCCGAGCGCCAGGACGGCGTGCTCCACGGAAACCCGCGAACCGTCTTCGAGGTGGAGGACGACCCCCGGTGCGACCTTCGTGATCGCCTTGCCGCGATGCACGATCAGCCGTCCCTCGGCTTCGGCGGCCTCGAGCATCGGCCGGAACTCGAACATGATCGACGCGCGCCGGAAGCGGCCCATCAGTTCGAGCCGTTCCGGCCGGCTCACGCCGTCGAAGCGGGCGCGGCCTTCCGGCCGGAAGAACGACGAGTTGACGTCGGCGCACTGGTAGCGTTCGCCCGTTTCGCGAACCACCCAGTGCACCTCGCGGCCTTGGGCGAGCCCGTTGGCGATCAGGTGTGCGGCGGTGAGGCCGGCGCCGACGACGGCGAGCCGCTTCCCGCCGGCGGGAACGGGTTCGTCCCAGTAGCTCACCCCGCGCGGCGGATGACCGCCGCCCCACCAGGTGTCCGGGGCGGACCGGCGCTCCTCGCCGAGGCACAGCACGGCGTGGCGCGCGGTCACGGAGAACCGGTCGGCGCGCACGGTGACCGCTTCGGACGTCGGCAGCACCTCGCGTACCGAACCGCGCCAGGTCCGTTCGGTGACGTGATGGCTCGCGGCCAGATGACGGCAGTAGGCCTCGAAGACGTCGACGGGGACGACGGACCGGTGCCCGGCCTGCGCCATCCGGATCTCGCGGCGCTCCACCGGCGTCAGCACCGACCAGTGCAGCCGGGCGAAGTCCAGCAGTTCGCAGTCGCGGTAGCCCTCGACGCCGGGGTGGTGCTCGTACGGCGACCGCAGCACGCGCTGGCCGAGCAGGTCGATCCGGTCGAAGAACCGGCCGCAGGGACGGCCGTCGCGGTCGACGATGACGAGGTCTCGCACGCCGTGGTGCCACAACGCGGAAGCGACCGCGAGCCCCGCCGGGCCCGCGCCGACGATGACCACGTCGGCGCCGGACGGTGGTTCGGCGGTGGCCGCCGCGCGGGCGCCGGGGACGACCGGCCACTCCCGCCCGCGCGGCGATTCGAGCAGCTGGGGTTCCGGGACGAACGTGATCACCGGCGTACTCAGCCGATCACGGTCACCGGGACGATCAGCTCGATCACGGGGCGCTGTTTCATCCCGTCGCTGATCATTTCGTCCAGGGTCTGCTGGGACTGCTCGGCGGTGTCGGTCGCGATCGGGCTGTACCGGGAGTAGGAGTAGGTCGGCTTCCGCCCGCCCGCGTCCAGCGAGTACACCTTCAGCACGGCCTCGCCGGGCCGGACTTCACCGTCGTAGAAGGTGAGGCGGCGCTGGTCGGGCGTCATGAAGGACTTCGAGAACTGGCGGGAAAGCACGAGGGTGTCGGCGTCGTTGACGAAGGTCGAATCCTCGTCGGTGACGACCTGCATCGCGGCCCAGGTCTTGTCGGTCAGGTTGGTCTCGGACTTGATCACCTGCCAGCGACCCGGCTCCGGGAGGTTGACGCTGACCGAAATATCGTGGTCGGTGGTGTCGATCGCGCCGGAGATCATCAGCACCCGGCGGCGGACATCGGCGACCCCGGCCATCTGAATGTCACGTGCGCGCACCCGTGTGGAAACATCCAATCCCGGGAATTCAGGTGATGACATCTTTTGTGCCTCCAGCCCTCGAGACGAAAACAGAACGCAAATTCCAGCCCGGCAGAATTCCCCCGCCCCCAAACACCGGAAGAATTTCACGCCGAACTGGACGATGTCAAGATGAGGAACGCATGACCCGCTGGTACGAAAGGCCGCCGGTAAGGGGCGGGAGACTGGGCCGTTCAGCGGTACCGGCTCAGGACCCGTCGGCGTCCTCGATCCAGGCAGCGGCGGGCGTGCCGTGCTCCAGCGCGCCGATGTAGACGATCTCGAACGAGGAATCGGACCGCTTGAGCCCTATCCGGATGACGAGATCATGTTTCACCAGAATAATGAACTGATGCGGATCGCGGCCGTCTCCGAAAATGTCGTAGATGAGAAAGGCGGATCCGTCGGCCACCGCGAAAAGTGCTTCGTAGATGACATTGCGATCAGCCTGCGGTGCATTGATCGCCCATTCTTCCAGCACCTGCAAACCCGACGTGAGCTGGAGGCGCATAGCCATCCGGAGGCCTCCTCGTGGTCTGGCCGGGTCGTGGGCGATCTTCATTCTCGCGCGCGCGATACCCGGTGGTCTTCTTTGTCCGTGCTTTACGTACCGGTCGGGCTAGTTGTAGCCGAGGATGATGTGCTCTGCCGGCGGCTCGTTCTCGGCGGTCTGCCGCGGCTCCGGGACGAGCGCCGTCGCGTCGGCCTCGACGGTCCCGCACGGGTCGAAATCATCGCCGACCACTCGAATTCGCACCTGTGCCGTCATGGCGTTCCTCCCGGCCTTCGATGAACGACTCACTTGACAACCAGGATGAACCCGTCCGATCGGGAACCGATCGTGACGTGATCGAGGACATCGGAGGGCTCGTGCTGAGCAAAGAAAAAGTTGCGGGCGAGGGGGTGCCGGTAGTGCCCTTGTGGTATCCGGAAAACCAAGGAGCACACGATGACCGAGCGCCTCGACCCGTACGAGATCTACGCCGACGACGAACTCGACGTCGACCTGCTGGGCCTGTCGTGGCCCGACCCGGCCGTCCCCGAGCAGCGAGACAGGCAGTGAGCGCGGCGGAACGGCAGCGGACCTGCGCGGCCTGCGGAGGTCCGTTCGCGCCTGGGGAGCGAACGGACCTGGAGACGGTGATCGACGGCGGCGTCCTCTACGTCGCCGTGCACGCCTGCCACAGCACGTACCCGCCGCGGCGGGAAACCGAGGCCGCGCGACGGCTCAGCGCGTAGTGCGGCGCCCGATCACGCGAGTCACGCGCCCGAACACAGATGACGCGAAAGCCACTTTCGCAACGTTGAAGGTTGCGACAGGGGCTTTCGCGTCATGTGGCGACGCGCGTCAGCGCAAGACCGAAGTGCGCCAGGTCGCCGGGGTTCGGGACGACCAGGCGGATCGCGCCGGCGCGGCGGGCGGAGGCGCGGCCGAAGCGAGCGCGGTGAAGACGGCGACGAGTGCCGCCAGTTCGGCGTCTTCCGGGTCCCCCCGCAGGACCCGGAAGACCGGCTCACTGTCCTTTTCGGACGGTGACATGGTCCCCCCGTTCAGATCGGATGGTTGCCGTGCTTGCGCTGGGGCGCGGCCTTTCGCTTGTCCTGCAGCATGTCCAGCGCCCTGGCGACGGCGGAGCGGGTGTCGGCGGGGTCGATGATGTCGTCGACCAGCCCCCGTTCCGCCGAGTACTGCGGGTTCATGAACTCCTCGGTGTACTCGGCGACCAGGTGGGCGCGCAACGCGTCCGGATCGGGCGCGACGGCGAGGTCCTTGCGGAACAGCACGTTGACCGCGCCCTCGGCGCCCATCACGGCGATCTGGTTGGTGGGCCACGCCAGTGACAGGTCGGTGCCGATGGACCGCGAGTCCATCACGATGTACGCGCCGCCGTACGCCTTGCGCAGGATGACCTGGATCCGCGGCACGGTGGCCTCGCAGTAGGCGTGCAGCAGCTGCGCGCCGTGCCGGATGATCCCGGAATGCTCCTGCTCGACCCCCGGCAGGAAACCCGGGACGTCCACAAGGGTCACCAACGGGATGCTGAACGCGTCACAGAACCGCACGAACCGCGCCGCTTTCTGCGAAGCGGGACCGTCGAGCACGCCGGCGAACACCATCGGCTGGTTGCCGACCAGGCCGACCACACGCCCGTCGATCCGCGCGAGCGCGCACAGCACGTTCGCCGCCCATCGCTCGTGCATCTCGAAGAACTCGCCGTCGTCGGTCAGTTCCGTGAACACGTCCCGCATGTCGTAGGGCTTGTTCGGCTCCACCGGGACCAGTTCGGCGAACGTCGGGCGCCGGTCCTTGCCCGCGTCCTGTGACGGCTCGCGAGGCGCGGGCTCCAGATAGTTCGACGGCAGCAGCGAGACCAGGTAGCGGACGTCGGCGAGGCAGCTCTCCTCGTCGTCGTGCACCACGGTCGCCACGCCGGACGACGCGCCGTGCACGTCCGCGCCGCCCAGTTCGTCGTGGCTGACCCGTTCCCCGGTCACGGTCTCGACGACGTCGGGCCCGGTCAGGTACATCCGGGCGGTGTCGCGCACCATGAAGACGAAATCCGCGAGCGCCGGCGAATACGCCGCCCCGCCCGCGCACGGTCCCAGCACCACGCTGATCTGCGGGATGACGCCGGACGCCTCGACCTGGCGGCGGAAGATGCCGCCGTAGCCGTTGAGCGCCATTACACCTTCCTGGATCCGCGCTCCCCCGCTGTCGTTGAGCCCGATCAGCGGCGAACCGGTGGCGATCGCCAGATCCATCACCTTGTGGATCTTCGCCGCGTGCGCCTCGCCGAGCGAACCGCCGAAAACGGTGAAGTCCTGCGCGTAGACGAAGACGCGCCGTCCGTCGATGGTGCCTGAGCCGGCGATCACGCCGTCGGTGTACGGCCGGTTCTCCGCCAGTCCGAGCCCGCTCGCCTGATGCCGCCGGTACAGCTCGACCTCGGTGAAGGAATCGGGGTCCAGCAACAGATCCAGCCGTTCGCGCGCGGTGTGCTTCCCGAGCGAATGCTGCCGCCGGACGCCGTCGAGCCGCCCGTCGACGATGTGCTCGCGCAGTTCGTCGCGCTGGGTGCGCAGCAACGGCATCGTCGGTTCCGGGGGGTGCACCGGTTCGGCGCCCCTGGCGAGCGGGATCACCTGCCCGTCGGTCGCCCTCGGGATCCGGGGGCGCCGCAGCCGGTCCTCCGGCAGCGGCACCACCTCGGAGTCCTCCGTGCGCTGAGCGCCCGGATCGCCCTGCAGGGTCACGCCGCCTCCCTGAGCCTGGCCTCGCGCTCGAGCTCGTCGAGTTCGATCTCCCGCTTGATGTCGCGCCAGCACACCCCCCGCCCGAGCCGGGGCATCGTGGTCACCACCGGCGGCCGTTCGGCCGAGTGCGCCGGGGCGGTCGTGGCGGATTCGTTGATGGTCATGGACAATTCCTCTCCCTGTCAGGCCGATGCCCGTATCCGGCCGTCGATCTGGTGGTAGCCGCCGCCGTAGAAGACCAGCGAGTCCTGCGCGGTGCCGCGGCTGGAGGCGACCACCTTGCCGAGGAAGATCGAGTGGTCACCGCCCTCGTAGACCTCCGCCAGCTCGCATTCCAGCCACGCCAGCGCGCCGTCGAGCAGCGGGGCGCCGGTCCGCGGCCCCGCCGTCCAGTCCACCGAGTCGAACTGCGCGAGCCCGGCCGGGCGGCGCCAGTCCGCGAAGTACTTCGCCAGCTCCTTCTGGTCCGACGCCAGCACCGTGACCGCGTACGACCCCGCCGTCACGATCGCCTCGTGCATCCGGGCCGCGCGGGAAACGCAGCACAGCACCATCGGTGGCTCCAGTGACACGGAGGTGACGGCGTTGGCGGTCATCCCGTGTGCCCGTTCGCCCCCGGCGGTCAGCACGGTGACCCCGGTGGCGAACTGGCCCATCACCTCCCGCAACCCGGACTGCGCGGACAGTCGTCGCCGCGCGGCTGGTGTCGGCAGGCGTTTCAGCACCGGCCGCGAAGGTTCCTCCACCTCGCCCACGTCACTCCCCCTTGCCGTCGACGGCGTACGGGGCCAGCGCCTCACGCAGTTGCTCGGGCACCCTGCTGGGCACGGTCGCCGTGTTGGGGCCGCGCATGCACGCGATCCGCTGCCGTCCGCGCGCCACCAGCCGCTCCCCCTCGTCGGTGAGGTGGACGTAGTCGAAGGTGAACTGGATCTGGGTCTGGGTCAGCTCTTCCAGCCGCAGCCGGATGGAAAGCTCGTCGAACGCGGTGATCTCCGCGTAGAACTCGCAATCCACCTTGAGTGTGAAGAGCTTCAGGTCACGGCGGACCTCTTCGAGCACCGCCGGCGCCTTGTCCTTCAGGAACATCTCGCGGCACCGGCCCTGCCAGCGCACGTAGTTCACGTAGTAGACGTTGCCGACCAGGTTGGTCTCTTCGAACCCGACCGTGTGCAGGATCTCGTAGTAGTCGGCCATGTCAGTTTCCCTCTCCCTGTAGCACCGCGAAGACCACGGGATCGGTCCGGTCGTTGACGGTCGTCACCCAGGTGGCGATGCGGGCGGCACCGTGCGAGAGCACCGCCCAGCCGTCCGGATCGACCCGGTGCACGGTGAGTGCCTGTGTCATGTCCCCGGTCTTGCGCACGCATTCGAGCGCGCTCCAGACCCTGGTGTGCGCGACCGAAAGCGGCTCGCGGGCGTCCGCGGCGAGCAGTTCGCCCACCGCGAGCAGATCCTCGCCGAGCAGACCCGCCCAGTCTTCCGGTGTCCGTTCGATCGCCGTCTCGACGTCGCAGGCGATCCGTCCGTCGCCCGCGATCGCCAGGGTGAGTCCGGCGCTGTGCGACGCGCTGACCTCGACCCCGTCGGCTTCCGGTTTCCCGTCCGGCCGGTAGCGGATCTCGAGCGGGGTGTCGACGGCGCGGCCGGCGGCCAAGGCCGTCTGTGCCCGCCGTTCCGGCGTGGTCTCCACGGAAACGCCCACCGGGTCCGGTTCGACGACGATCGCACGGGACGAACCGAGGAGCCGTTCGACGGAACGCTCCAAATAGGACCCGAGCATCGACGGGACCCAAGGCCCTTCGCCGTCGCGTTTACGCACCGCGCGCAGTTTCAGCCCTTCCCACCGCTCGACGAGCTTCCCGTCGGGGTTGCGGACGTCGAGGTCGTAGAGATAGCTGTCGCCGTCCTGCGAACGCTCGCGGGCGTCGAGGAGCACGTATTCCGGGTCCTGCTCGCCGGGCTCGGCCAGGTACAGCCGCTCGATCCCTTGCGGCAGCAGGGTCGCGTCGGGGACGCAGCACTGGATCGCGTGCATCATCGCGTCGCGGGTGCCGGGGTCGGCCAGAAGCTGTTCCTGCGGGAGGAACGGCGCGAACCAGTCGACCTCGGCGCCGGTCGCGATCTCCGCGACCGCGTGCCGCGCGCTGGCCCGGCGATATCCGGTGACCCGCTGGAATCGCTTGCCCTGGAACAGGACCGTGCCGTAGAGCTCGGTCGTCGGGTCGACCGGGACCGGCGGCAGCGCGACGTCGCGGACGACGGTGTCACCCAGCGGGTCTGGCCGGGAGAACCGCAGCCGGGCGCGGAAGTGGTCGGCGCTGAACCCGGTCTCCCCGCTGCGCAGCACCACGTCCACCGTTTCGGCGTCCCTGGCCAGCGCGGCGAGCCGGATCGTGGTCGACCCGCCCGGTGAGACGATGATCGGGCGCAGGAACTCGACGTCGGAGAACACCGGTGCCGGCAGGGTTTCCACGCCCAGCGCGGCCTTGGCGACCTGGGTCATCGCCTCCATGCCGATCACCGCCGGGAACAGCAGCTGACCGTCGAGCAGATGGTCGGCCAGATACGGGTCGCTGCCCGCGGAAAGGTCGGCCTCGGTGATCAGCTCGACCCCCGGGTAGTGCACGACGGCGCGGTCGACGAAGCGGGTCAGCGGCAGTTCGCGTTTCTCCACCGGCAGGGTGACCAGGCCCGCTGTCCGGCCGCAGACGACCAGTACCGACGGGGCCGCCGGGTCGCCGACGACCTGGCGGAGGATCTCGATGCCCTCCTCGGTCGGGATCGGGGTGATGCCGTCGCGCATCAACGCGCTGACGACGCCGAGCTTCTCGCCCATCCCGGTCCCCGACCAGACCGACCATTCGAGGGCGATCGCGCGGGCTTGGGGGTGTTCGCGGCCGAAGCGGACGGTCAGTTCCGTCATCCAGTCGTTGGCCGTGGCGTAGTGCGCCTCACCGCGCAGCCCCGCCCGTCCGATGATGCTGCCGAAGGTCACCAGCAGCTTGATCTTGTCCTTGTCGACCGCGTCGAGGACGGCGTTGAGGCCGCCGATCTTCGGGGCCAGCGTCTTGCGGAAGGTCTCCTCGGTCAAGGAGAACAGCGCGGCAGGCTCGTTGCGGCCCGCGCCGTGCAGTACCGCCGTGACCGGACCGAACCCGTCCTGGATCCGGTTGATGGCGTCGGACACCTGACGGGCGTCGGTGACGTCGGCGCGCTCGTAGCGGTAGTCGATGCCCGCCGCCGCCATCCGGCCGAGGTTCTCCGAGAGTTCGGCGTCGTCGGCAGGGTCGCTGCGGCCGAGCAGTGCGAGTTTCGCGCCGGAATCCTTGGCCAGCGCCAAAGCGCTCTCCGCGGTGATGCCCTTGCCGCCGCCGGTGACGAGCAGGACGTCTTCGGCGCCCAGCGGTGTCCCTTCGGCCTCGGACGGTTTGAGGGCACCGAGCTTCGGCACCGTGCGGACACCGGCGGAGTCGTAGCGGACTTCGCTGAAGTCGTTGGTGGCCGCCACTTCGGTGACCACAGTGGACACCGCGGCACGGATGGCCTCGGGGTCCGCCGGGCGGACGTCGGCGAGGTCGACGATCGTGGTCCTGGCCGACGGGTCTTCCAGCCGCAGTGTTTTCGCCAGGCCGGAGGCACCGAGACCGTGCTGCACCACGACGAACCGCGTGCCGTTGGGCGCGGACAGCACCGCGCGGCCCGCGTCCAGGAACAAGCCCACGTCACCGGAATCGCTGTCCGCGTTCAGGCACAGGACGACACCGTCGCCGACGCCCGCGGTGGCCAGCGCGGCGCGCAGCGGCTCCGCCAGCGGGTGGCCCTCCGGGGCGAACGCCGTCCACTCCGCTTGCGAGAGGCCGGCGGTTCCCGGTGTGAGGTCGGGCGACGGCTTCGGCGCGACGACGTACTCGACCGCGAACGGCCGGACCCACGGTCCCACCCCGGCGACCTCGGCCTGGTTGCTGTCGGCGGGTTTGGCGGTCTGCGCGAGTTCGTCGATCATGTCGGCGAGTTCGCCGAGACAGACGGTCGCGAAGTTCGGCATGCCCTCCAGCGCCGGACGGCCGAGCGCGCGGGTCACGTCGTTGACCAGCTGACCGACGGTGATCGACGAAAGGTGCAGGTCGTCGAGCGGATGCGTGTCGGCGGTGACCGCTTCGAGCGGCAGTTCGACCCGCTCGGAAGCGAGTTTCCGCAGCAGTTCGAGAGTGCTGCTGTCGCTTTCCGACGCCGCTCCGGTCGTGGCGGCGGCGGGTGCGGTGGGGTCGGTGACGCGGTCGCGGGCCAGTTCCGCGTCGATGGACGGCGCGGCCTCACACGGGCTGGTGAGGAACGAGAACTTCCCGTCCACCGGCAGTGCCCGCACGACACGGCCGTCGAAGAGCACCGACGTCTCCAGCGGGGCGCCGAACGCGAACGCGGCGCCGGCCACCTTCAGCACCGATGCCAGCGTCGGGCTGTCGGTGTCGATCGCGAGCGCCGGGGTGCCGGGCGCGATCGCGCCGAACAGCCCGGTGAGCACGCGGCCGGGGCCGACCTCGATCACCAGGTCGCTGCGCTCGGCGACCTTCGCGGCCGCCTCACGGAAGCGGACCGGCAGGACCACCTGATCGCGCAGCAGGTCACGCAGATCTTCGGCGGCGTGCAGGACGTCGCCGGTCACCGTGGAGACGACCGGCCGGTCGAGCCTGGCGAAGTCGAACGTGGCGAGTTCACCGGTCATCGCCTCGGCGGCCGGGACGACCGCGGGCGAGTGGAACGCGTGCGAGACGTTGATGCGGGTGGCGGTGACGCCTTCCGCGCGGGCACGGGCGACCACCCGGTCGATCGCGTCCGCCGGTCCGGAAAGGACGGTCTGCTCGGGGGCGTTGTATCCCGCGATGACCACCTCTTCGCCCTCGGCGAGCCGCTCGGCGACCCCCGGGGTGGCGGCGATCCCCGCCATGGCACCGTTTCCGTCGCTCGCGGTCGCCATCACCTTGCCGCGGATCTTGGCCAGCCGGAGGACTTCGCGTTCGGTGAGCGCGCCGCCCCAGTGCAGGGCGGTCAGTTCACCGAGGCTGTGCCCCGCGACTGTCCGCGCTTCGATGCCGAGGCTCTTCAGCACCCGGAGCCCGGCGAGCGAGCCGGTGACGATCCGCGGCTGCGCGACGTCGGTGGCGACCTGGTCGGCGCCGGTGGACAGACCCGCGGCGCGGTAGATGTCGTCGGCGTGGCCGAAGCGTTTGCGCAGCGCGCCGACCGTGCCCTGCCCGGAACCCTGACCGGGGAACAGGAAGCCGATCTTCGGCTCCGTCGAACGCCCACTGGCGAAGATGCCTTCGCGGGAGGAGAAGATTTCCGGCTCTCCCTCGCCGAGAAGGTCGAGGAGTTTGGCCAGCTTGCGCTCGGCGTCCTCGGGGTTGGTCGCGACGACCGCGGCGCGAACCGATTTCCCGGACAACTCCGAGGAAAGCGTGCCCGCCAGGTCCGCGAGCTCCGCGAACGAAAGCTTCGGGACGACCTCCAGCAGACCGGTCACCTTGCCACGCAACGACGCGGCGTCGTCGGCGTCGAGAAGCAGCAACTCGCTGTCCTGCCGTCCGGCGACCAGCGACCGGGTCTTCTCGTCGAGTTCCTTGCGCCGGGCCGCACCCGGCGCTTCGGTCACGGTGACGTGCGAGTTGATGCCACCGAACCCCATCGCGGAGACACCCGCGCGGACCGGGTGGTCCGAGGGCCACAGCCCGGCCTCGGCCGGGACGTACATCCGCGCGGAATCGCCGACCAGCGACTCGTGTGGATCGAAATGGCCGGTCGCGGGCGGGATGACCTGGTGGTAGACCGCCAGCGTGGCCTTGATCAGCCCGGCGACCCCGGCCGCGGCCTTGGTGTGGCCGATGTTGCCCTTGATCGTGCTCAGCGCGGCGGGGTCGGCGAGCGGGTCGGCGTCGCGGCGTGCGGTGGAGAGCGCCTCGATCTCGGTGGCGTCGCCCAGCGCGGTCCCGGTGCCGTGCCCTTCGAAGTACGAAACGGTCTCGACCCCGTAGCCGGCCTTCTCGTAGGCCCGTTTGAGCGCGAGGCGGTGACCCGACGCCTCGGGGCGGGTGATGCCGCCCTTGCCGTCGGAGGAGACACCCCAGCCGCCGATGGTGGCGTAGATCC
Source organism: Amycolatopsis sp. lyj-108 (assembly GCF_046549005.1). Classification (NCBI taxonomy): domain Bacteria; kingdom Bacillati; phylum Actinomycetota; class Actinomycetes; order Pseudonocardiales; family Pseudonocardiaceae; genus Amycolatopsis; species Amycolatopsis sp. lyj-108. The sequence continues at coordinate 328,795 of NZ_JAJPWQ010000012.1, forward strand.
GCTTGCCCTGCGCGATCGCGTCGTCCTCGCGCATCAGCACGAGCATGCCGGAACCCTCGCCGGGCCAGAAACCGTTGGAATCGGCGTCGTAGACCTTCATCTCCCGTTTCGCGAGCGCGCCGGTCTTGGCGAACCCGATCACCTCGAACGGGTCGATCGACAAGTCGACACCACCCGCGACGGCGACGTCGAGGTCACCCTCCGAAAGCGCGTTCGCCGCCGTGACCACGGAGAGCAGCGACGACGAGCAGGCACCGTCCACGGTGAAACCGCCGCCGCCGAAGTCGAAGAAGTTGCAGACCCGGCCGGCGATCGTGTTCGCCAGCCCACCCGCGAGGGAGTCCTCGTCGATCTCCGGGAACGGCGCCTTGTACTGCACCTCGAGATCGTGGAGGAATTCGGCGGTGTCGCCCTCGGCCCAGCCGCGTTCGGCGAGCGCCGCCGCGATGGTCCGGCGCACGTACGGCCAGCGCAGCCGCATGATGTTGGCCCGCGAGAACTCGCCGGTCAGGCTGTTGCCGATGACCACGCCGGTGTTGGGCCGCGGCAGCCCGTCACCCTCGGGGAAACCCGCGTCCGACAGCGCCTGCGCGGCGACGTCGAGGGCGAGCCAGTGCGTGGTGTCGGTCGAGCGGAACGTACTGCCCGCGACCTTGTACTTGATCCGGTCGAACTCGTAGTCCCGGAGTACGGCGGCCTTCTGGGCGTAGAAACGGTCCGGCGCTCCTGCGTCGGGCGAGTAGTAGTCCTCGCGGTTCATCCGCTCGTCGGGCAGCCTTCGGAACGCCCGGCGGCCGGCGAGGACGTTCTCCCACAGTTCTTCCGGGGAACCGGCGTCCGGGTATCGGAGACCGATACCGACAATCGAAATCCGCTCAACGCTCATGCCACCGCACTCCCCTAGCTCTCAACCACTCAAGTCACGGAATCGGAGTCTCGGCGCCAGAACCCTGTTCCGGGAAACGAGGGCGCCGTCCGCACCTGCAGTCCGGTCAAGCATGAACCGGAGCAGGGCGAGAAGTCTTCTCTCATGTTGTTGAAGGCGAGCCCGATAGCGAGACGCGGTGGGCGGCCGCGGCGAAACTCGTCCACCCCACGAGCTCGACCAGCTCTCGATCGCCAAGGCCCGCGGCGGTCACCAAAGCGTCGTCGACCTGATAAGGCGCTTTCGCCACCACCAAGGCCAGCCGGACCGCCGGATCGTCGAAGGCGTCCACCCACGAACGGCTCAGTCCGGGCGCGGAACCGTCCCATGTGGACAGTTCGCGTGCCACCACGTCTTGTACCGCCGAAGGCACCGCCAGCGAGGCGAACGCCGACGCCGCCCGGGAGAACGCGTCCTCCATGATCGGATTCCCCGCGGCCCAGGAGAAATCCCGCGACCCTGCCGGGAGCAAGTCCAACGACTCACCGGGCAGGGCCGCCGACGCCGGGCGAAGGAGCCGCCCGAGGACGGCCTTCGCCTTCGAACGTGCCGAATCCGGCACGGTCGACGGCAGCGGTGACGGCCCGAGGAACACGCTCACCACCCGGTTCAGGTAGTGGAACGTGAACGCGACCGCGGTCAGCTCCGCCCTGGCCGCCACGGACAACGTCCCGGCGAACGGATCCGCGACGGGACGCCCTTCCGCGATCGCCGAAGCCTCCGAGGAGCGCCCGAGCGAATCCAGCGTCATCCCATGGACCTCGACACAGTACGGACACGAGTTCGCCCGCGACACCAATGTCGCGACGACCTCCCGGTCCGCCCGGCTCGTCGCCCCCGCCGCCACCAGCGATTCCCGCAGCATCACCCAACTCGCCGCGAGCACCGTCGGTGACGGCGAATGCAGTGCCACCGGCGGGGCCAGCATGCCGAATTCGCGTTCCAGCCGACGGTAGACGTCACGCACGAGCCCGGTCGCCCGGCCGTACGGAACCGGCCGGACGTACCGGACTTCGCGCAACACCCGTCTCAGCGCGAGTCTCACCAGCGTGGGGGCCATGCTCAGCTCCCGGCGACCAGCGACAGCTTGCTGACCGCCCGCCGCCCGGTGATCGAGCCGTCCGGAGCCGGCGCGCCGTACGTGACGTCGACACCGCGTGCCTGCAACGCCCGCACGATGCCCGGTACCGAACGTTCGGCCAGCGCCGCGATCGTCATCGCCGGGTTCACCGTCAGCGCGCCCGGCACGGAGGCGCTGTCGGTCACGAAGATCCCGGGATGGTTACGGAGTTCGTGGTTCGGGTGCAGCGCCGAGGTCTCCGGGTCGTCACCGATCCGGCACGACGCCAGCGGGTGCACGGTGTACGCGCCGACGACGTCGTTGGTCCACGGCGACACCTTCGCCAGGCCGTCCTTCTCGAGGATCTCCTTGCACTCCGCGTCGGCCAGCGACCAGCCGTGCAGGGTGTTCGGCGTCGGGTCGTACTTCAGCGGGCCGCGGCCGAGCATCTGCTGGGAGATGCGGTACGCGTTGCCGGTGGGCGGCGGCGCGCCGAAGACACCCTCGTTGTCGTCCTCGGTCATCAGGAAGATGGTCAGCCACGACGACCACTTCTTGAGGATCTCCTTCTTCTGCGCGCCGAACCACCGCGGTTCGTCACCGTCGGGCACCTGCGCGAGGATCGTGCCGAGCCCCGGCGGGAAGTACAACTGCTCCAGCGAGTACCGCTCGTACTCCGGAAGCGAACCGTCGAGCTTGTCCCAGTTCGCCACGGTCGGGCCCTTGCCGATGTGGTTGGCCTCGTAGACCTTGCCGTCCTCTCGGGACAGTCCGAGCACCTCGCGGACGCGCTCCTCGTCGATGATCGCGGTGTTGAGCCGCTCACCGTTGCCGGAGAAGTACCGGCCGACCGCGTGCGGCATGGTGCCCAGCGCCGCTTCCGAACGCTGCAGGATCACCGGGGTCGCCCCGGCGCCCGCGGCGATGATGACGACCTTCGCGTCGATCGTCCCGCTGCCGGTCTGCGCCCGGTAGTCCGTGTCGTCGACGACGTTGAAGTGCACGCGGTAGTCGCCGTCGTCGATCCGCTCGATGCGCTGGACCTCGTGCAGCGGCCGGATCTTCGCCCCGTGCGCGAGCGCGGCGGGCAGGTAGTTGGTCAGCAGCGAGCGTTTCGCGTCGAACCGGCAGCCCGCCATCATGAAGTTGCAGTTCACACAGCGGTCGTTGTCCACCGCGACCGGCGCCGGGTTCGCGGTCCGGCCGGAGTGGTCGCACAACGCGGCCCACAGCCCGCCGGCGTACGAGACGTCGTTCCAGTCCTGTGTGGACACCGGAAGCGAATCCGAGACCCGGTCGTACCAAGGCTCCAGGGTGTCCCGCGTCAGCACCGACGGCCACATGCGCCTGCCGATACTGCCGTGGCGCTCGAACACGAACTTCGGCGCGCGCGGCATCGCGGCGAAGTACACCACGCTGCCGCCGCCGACGCAGTTCCCGCCGAGCACGCTCATCCCGTCGCCGACGACGAAATCGAAGGCCCTGGTGTAGGACGAACCGAGCAGGTAGTCGTGCTCGAACTCCTTCGTCTCCAGCCACGGCCCGCGTTCCAGCACGGTGACCTTCGCCCCGCCCGCGGCCAAGTGGTAGGCGGGGATGGAGCCACCGAACCCGCTGCCGACGATGACGACGTCGGTCTTGTCATAGGCGGTCATGCCGGACTCCCGGAAGGCGTGGTGTCGGGGTGGAGTCGCGCCAGTTCGCGACGGTAGGAGAACTTCGGGAACCGCCACAGGCCGTCTTCGTCCGGCGCGGTGTACCCCATCGCCAGCAGGCCGGGGTGTCTCTCGGCGATCGCTTCGGCGGTGTGCTTGTGCGCCGCGCTGTCGAAGGACATGTTGCAGAACAAGGCGAGACTGACCCAGCCGTCCTTCTCCGGATGCCCCGGCGCGGTCAGCGAGCGCACGAGCGCCGTCCTGTCCACGAAGGACAGTGCGACGAACGGCGGCAAGCCCTCGTCGAGTTCGAGGTCGTTTTCCTTCGCGTAGATCTTCGCGTGATCGTTGAGGGCCTGCGCCAGATAGGGCAGCCCGACCGTCACCCCGGTCGCCTCGGTGTGCAGCAGTTCGAGCGCGCCCGCCACGACCGCGCCCGGCCCCGGCGAGGCACCGGCGATCGCGTGATCCCCGGGGTACCGCTTCTCCCCCGGCAAGATCGTGTCCGCGTAGGCCTCCAAAGTGGACACCTTGACCTGTTCGTCCGAATCCACGGAACCTACCTCCTGTTCCTGGTGTGCACCGTCATCGGCAGCCCGCCGCGCACCCGCAGCGACAGCATCGCTTCGGGGACCACGTCGTAGCCTGGGACCTTCCTGAGTTCGAGGTCGCGCAGAACCATCGTCAGCACGAAAACGGCCTCCATCACGCCGAGGCTGTTGCCGATGCAGAACCGCGGCCCCGCGCCGAACGGGATGTAGGCGTACCGGGGCCGCCCGCTCGGCCGGTCCGGATCGAACCGGTCCGGATCGAATTTCTCCGGCTCCGGCCAGAACGCCGGATGCCGGTGCAGGGTGAAGGGCACGACGACGACGTCGGATCCGGCCGGGATGTGATAGCCGCCGATCTCGTCGTCGGCCTGCGCCACCCTCGGCAGCAGCCACACCGGCGGGTACAGCCGCATGACCTCTTCGACGACCCTGGCCGTGTACGGCAACCGGTGCAGATCGTCGTGCGTCGGCAACTGGTCGCCCAGCACCGCGTCGGCCTCGGCACGCAGTTTCGCCGCGACGCCGGGATGTTCGTCGAGCAGGTGGAACGCCCAGCCCAGGGTGCTCGCCGTCGTCTCGTGCCCGGCGAGCAACAGGGTGATGAGCTCGTCCCGCATCTGCTCGCGGGTCCCGTCGGTCGCGATGAGGCGGGACAACACGTCCTCGCCGCCCTCGACCGGATTCGCCAGCCGCTGCTCGACGAGTTCCTCGGCGATCCGGCGGAGGTCGTCCCGGGATTCCCGGAACCGCAACTGTTTCTTCAGCGGGGCCCACTGCGGGACCATGCTCAGCGTCACCGCTTCGAACATCGCCTGGTCCTGCACGGCCTCGAACGAATGCCCCAGCGACGTGAAGCCGCCGAGGTCGGAATCGAGCAGGGTCTTGCCGAGCACGGCGAGCGTCAGCCCGGTCATCTCGTGCAGGATCTCCACCGGCCCCTCGGTGTCCCGCAAGCGTTTCACGAGGCCTTCGACCTCGTTCGCGACGACAGAGGCCTGCCGCGCGATCCGCTTGGGCTGGAACACCGGCTGGATGGTCCGGCGCTGTTTCTTCCAGACGTCGCCGTCGCTGGTGAGCAGCCCGTCGCCGAGCGCCCGCCTCGCCTCCTGGAGGCCGATTCCCTTGTGGTAGTTGGCCGCGTTGTCCGCGAGCACGTGTTTCGCCAGTTCGGGGTGGTTCACCAGGTACATCGTCTTGGGCCCGATCGCGATCCGGACGACGTCCCCGTGCGCCTCCGCCGAATCCGACATGAGCGCCAGCCGGTCGGTGAAGAGCTTCTTCAGCAGACCGAAGGTCGCCCGGCGCGGCGGGCCGGGCGGCGCGAGACGCGCCGCCCGGCTGAGTTCCGCCTCGTGGGTCATGCCGCCACGGCCCCGGTTTCCGGCTTCTCGGCCGGCTTCGGCAGGCTCGTGACATCGGCCGACTTCGCCTGGTCAGCCTCCCACTTCTCGGTGGCCTTCTTGGAGAAGTGCAGGCCCCACAGGAACATCCCGCGGATGAGGCAGACCAGCGCGGTGGCGAGGAACAGGCCGTACGACACGTGGACCACCATGAAGAACCCGTAGGCGATCGCCACGCCCGAACCGAACAGGATCTGCGACGCGGGCTTCGACGGTGTCGTGCCGGGGTCGGTGACCATGTAGTTCGTGTAGAGCACGAACGCCACCCCGGTCATCATCCCCAGCGCGCCAGGGATCGCGGTGTCGAACACCCACCCACGGATGATCGCCTGCAGCGCGAAGGTGATCAGCCAGGCGCCGATCAGCCACATGCGCTGGGTCAGCATCGCGTTGAGCACCGTGCCCGACACGATGATGATGCCGACGATCAGCCAGCCGACCCACGAGTCCACCTGCTCGGTGAAGTGATACGGCGGCGCGATGCTCGCCCACGGGAACACCAGCAGGATGATCGTGATGCCGAAGTTCGACGGGTTCATGTAGTGGCGGAGCCTGCCGCGCACCGGGGCCTGGAGGACCCACTTGGCGCCGACGGCGACCACGACACCGAAGATCATGACCAGCACCTGGTCGTTGACGTAGGTGAGCATGTTCAGCGCGAGACCGGTGATATGCGCCGGGAAGAGGAACTCCACCAGCCCCTTGAACCCGTTGCCGCGGAAGCGGACCGGGCGGCCCTGTGCCCGCGCCCCGATGATCTCCAGCAGGATTTCCGTGGTGTACGCCGTCGCCAGCGCGATGAACGGATAGGTGTAGGGCTGCTCGAACCCGAGCACGGTGTAGCCGATGATGTTGAAGACGGTGATCGAGATCGCGAACCGGCGAAGGGCCGTGATCGTCTTGTTGCTCTTGGGTGCGGTGAGTGTCTGCTCAGCCATGACGGTCACTTCTCCTTAGCCTGAGCGCCGAGCTGGAACGTGTGGCTGCCCGGGGTCAGCTGGACCTCCTGGGTGCGGATGGTCCCGGTCAGGTCGCGCCATTGCAGGCTCACCTTCACCGGCCCGGTGACCTTGCCGAGTCCGATCTGGATCTCGTGGCTGCGCTTGCCGGAGTGGCCGCTGCCACCGTCGACGCGGTCCATGTACTTCTTGCCGTCGGGGGTGACGACGGTGACCTGCGCGCCGATCGCCGCGGTGCCCGCCGCCTTGAGCGGACCGTCCGCCGAAGCCTTGTCGTGCACCAGCTTCAGGTTCAGGTACGACCCGGCATCGGGGCTGACGTTGCGGTAGAAGATCGGCTGCTCCCACTGGCGGGCCACGGCGAAGTCGAGCTTGCCGTCACCGTCGGCGTCACCGGTGGCGATACCGCGGGTGGGCACCGGGACGGCGAGACCGAGGCGCGGGGCCAGGTCGGTGTAGCGGCCGTCGGAACCCTTGGCCCAGAAGTGCAGGGTGTGGTCGCCGCCGACGTCGTCACCGGCCACCATGTTCGGCCAGAAGGACGGGTGCTTCAGCAGTTCGTCGTTCGACGTCGCCAGTTCCTGCAGCTGCGGCCAGCGGTTGACGTCACCCTTGACGAATCCGGTCGCCTGCGTGATCACCGATTCGCCGCTGTTGTTGTAGTCGGCGATCTTGACGTCCCAGCCCCAGCCGGACCACGCGGTGCCGGCCTGCGCGCTGCGGTCCACCCACGGTGCCTCGCCGCCCTGCAGACGGCCACGCAGATCCGCGGTGTCCTTGGCGGTGTTCATGAACTGGAAGTGGCTTTCCTCGATACCCCAGGACGTCGTGATGTTGCTGACGTACAGGTCGTAGAGACCGTCGTGGTCGAGGTCGGCGAAGTCGACGCCCATGCCCTTGAAGGAGTCGTTGCCGAGCACCTTCGACTTCGGCTCGTTCGGCCCGCGAACACCCTTCACCTCGGCGAATTCGACGTGACCGGGGCGGGACTTGTTGTACAGCAGGCGGTCGTGCCCGAAGTCGTTGCCGATGTAGAGCTCCGGCAGGTTGTCCCCGTCGACGTCGGTCGCGCTGGCCGCGAGCGACCAGCCGCCCTGGGCGTCGGCCGGGATGGCCTTGTCGTCGAGGGCGAACGTCGCGCTCGGCTTCGCGCCCTGTGTCGCGCCGGTGAACCGCAGGATGTACTTGCCACCCGCGTTGTCCGCGTGCGACATCGACTTGTTCATCTCGACCCCGCCTTGGACGCGGTCGTCCAGCACCGCGCTGTCGGGGAAGTAGTTGCCGATGAAGATGTCCTGGTGGCCGTCGCCGTCGAAGTCACCGACCGAGGCGGCGTTGGTGTTCCACAGTGGACCGGAGTACTCACCGTTCTTGGAGTTGTTGCCCGGCACCAGTTCCACCGGCTCGTAGGCCTTGGGCTCGAGCTTCGTCGCGCCCGGCTTCGAGAGGAACAGGATCGGGGTCCGGCCCCAGTAGTAGGCCAGCAGGTCGACCCGGCCGTCCTCGTTGTAGTCCGCGGGCACACAACCCATGGGCGCGATGTACTTGCCCATCGGCAGCGGCGCCGCGTCGAGCGCGAACGGCGCGTAGCGGTCGCCGCCCTTGCCCGGCGTCGGGGTGATCACCAGCTGGTCGCTGCGCGGGTCGACGAAGCACAGGTCGTTCGCGAGCTTGTCGCCATCGAGGTCGTTGACCGCGATCGCGGCACCGACCGAAGAGATCCAGGCCCGGATGTGCTCGTAGTCCTTGTTCACCGTCCGGATCGACTGGCTCTTCGCCGCCTCCGGCAAGGCGATCGTCAGCGGTTCGAACGCGTACTTCGAGGCCATCGTGTCGGCCTCGGCGGTCGAGACCGTGGGCAGCTGGGCCACCACGAACAGTCCCGCCATCAGCAACAGCGCCACGATGCCCGCAAGCTGCTTGCGGAGCCAGCCCAAGGTCGCGGTCATTTCCCTGCACCTCCAGAGTTGAGAACCTCGGCGGCGATACGCTGCCGCCAGGTTTCGAATGCCGGGAGTTCGCCGTCGACCACGGTCGCGGGGCGCACCTCCTGGGTGATGGCCGCGGCCCGTTCGGCCGGCAGCCCGCAGATCGCCTGCGTGGCGACCTCGGTCTCGGGGATCAGCAACCCGGCGCGGACACGGGCTTCGGCGGCGAAAGCACTGCCCTGTGCCAGATTCCCGCGGTGCTCACCGGCGAACTCGGCCAGCTTCCGCAGTTCGTCGCCGGTGACACCGCACGCGTAGGTCGAGGCGAGCCCGACGCCGGCGTAGAGGTCTCCGTGCCGCCGCTCCGGGAAGCGTGCGATCGTGTCGGCGACCAGATCGACGTCGGTGCCGCAGATGAACCACAACGCCCGCCCGATGCCCTGGTCGATCGCCCTCGACGAGTAGCCGTCGTTACCGGGCGGCCAGGAGAAGTCCGGGTCCTGGAACTGCCCGTCGATGTACTTCGCCGTCTTGAAGTAGGCCTGGTGGAAGCCGTACCCGTCGAGCACCAGCCAGCGCAGCAACGGGTCGAAATCCTCGGCGGACGGCCAGCGGAACCGCGGCAGCCGCGCCATCGCCCAGCCGACGCCGACGTAGATGATGTAGTCGTGCTTCTCGGCAGGACCGTCGAGGAAGTCGGCGATATGCCCCCGGCCGCCGCCCGGCAGGCCGTCCAGCATTCCGTATCCCATTCCCGCGCCTTCGTAGGCGAAGCCGCGGAACTTGACCGGAATACGCTCCAACCATTCTTCGGCCTGCCCGGTGGTACGCGCTTCGACCGCGTGCGCGTAGCCGAGCAGGAATTTCTCACCGACGGTCTCCAGCAATTCCTGAGCGGCTGGGCTCTTCTTGTGGAAACCCCGCTTCTCCAGCGTGGTCTCGGAGACATCCGGCGTGATCATGCGACGTCTGATCGTGCGCCAACCATTGCCCAACGCACTCTCCCCCTAACGGGTGGATTCGAATTCTGGATTGGTTAAAGGCTCACACGCGCGACGAGGGTGCGGCTACTCCGCGGTTGCGCCCCGGTTCTCCCGGTTTGCGAGACCGGGAGAACGCGGGAATACCGTCGGTCAGGCCACCGCGCGCAGGTAGTCGGGAGCGGGCATGGTCATCCGGTTGCCCGCCGAGGTCGGACCGCCGGCGAGGGTGATCGCCATCGGCGCGTCGGTCGGCCGGGGAGCGCGCATCGGCATCCGCAGATGCACCCGGCCGTACCGGGTGATGTCGACCCTGCCGGGCAGGGTGCCCACGGAGAACGCGGAAGCCGCGGTCCCGGCGGCGTGCTCGGCCACCCCGATCACGGTCCACCTGCCCTCGGGGACGTTCTGGATCTCGATGTCCGCCGACAGGACGTTCGCCCTGCCGCCGAACGCGACCGGGCCGCACTGCGGGATCGACTCGGCGAACAGTCCGATGAGGACACTCGCCGGGCCCGCCCCGCGCGGGGTCTCGACGCGCACGCTGATCGTGCCGGTGCCGCTGCGCATCGTGGCGCTGCCCATTCCGGCGCTGTGCAAGGCTTCCAGTGTCGGGAGCCGCTGGAAATGCGGGGCCAGCGCGACGAGCAGTTCGCCGACCTCGGGGTCACGGTACTGGGTCGGGGTCATCCCGACCGCACGGGTGAAACGGCTGGTGAAGGTGCCCACGCTGCTGTAGCCGACACTGCACACGATGTCCGACACCGTCAGCGATGTCGTCAGCAGCAGTCGTTTCGCCTCGAAGAGCCGGATCGCGGTGAGGTACCGGCCGGGGGTGACCCCGGTCGCCTTGGTGAAGATCCGCGAGAAGTGGAACGGGCTGACGAAGACTTCCGATGCCAGGTCGCTCAACGTGATCGGGTCGAAGTACCTCGCGTGCATCGATGAGATGGCCTGCAGCACCGCAGGTTGCAAGGGGGACGCCGGCTCGGGGGGCCGACCGGGTTCGGTGACGCCTTTCTCGTTCGCCGCCATGGCGACTGTTCGTAGCTGCATCAGACCAACCTCGGATTCGCTGTCGCTTTTCCTCTGCTGACAGCAAACGCGGCGGCGATTTCGGAGCACTCGACTCGCGATGGAGACGGGCTCCATCGGGGTGTATCCACCGGCTGCGCGATCGGCGGACGGCCGAGCCGGTGCCGTCAGCTTCGCGGCCGGGTTCCCAATGCCACATTGGGGACACTCAGCGTCTCGAATGCGACATTGGGAACCCGGCCTCAATGGCCGTGTTGCGAAAGGCTCAGACCGGGAGGTCGAGCACGCACTCGCCGACGCTCACTTCGGCGGGCCAGTCGAGTTTGAGGGCGCGGTCGACGCGGTCGCCGGCGTCCACCGGGACGGCGTGCGCGGCCAGCCCCATGGCGCGGGCGACGAGGTACAGCGTCTGCTGCAGGGCACCGACATGCGCCAGCGTCGTGGCGTACGCGCCGCCGCCGAGCACGGACGCCATCCGCGGCATCCGCGCGGTCACGGTGATGAGCGCCGAAGGCCGCTGATGGTTGCCGCCGCCGATCATCGCCATGTCGAGCATCGCGTCGAGATCGGCCTCGTCGTCGTTGACTAGGACGAGCCGGTGCTCCAGCGGGTCGTAGTGGTAGATCCCGCGATCCAGCCCCGAGCACCGGTTAACCGAGACGTACAACTCCAGCTCGTACAGGCAGGCGACGCTGAAGTACGGCCGCTGCGAGGCGCTGTGCGCGGGCCCGTTCGGGAGGTGCGCGGGCCCGATAGACCGGATCCGCGCGCCGCGGAACAGGAACTCGCCGATCTGTTCGGCGGACAGCACGCCCTCGGTGAATTCGGGGCAGGTGTGGTCGTGCTCCAGCAACGCCGTCAGCGTCGGATCGGTCTGCGCGCGGTCGTCCAGATCCGGCCGGTACAGCGGATAACCCGGCCCGTTCCCTGCCATGGCCTTGACCACCGGCGGTTTCCCGAGCCCTGGCAGATCGGCCGGGCCACCGGGCCGCCAGGTCCGGCTGGTGGTGTGGAACGACAGTTCGTCCGGGGACCACAGGCCCAGTTCGGGATCCTCGTCCTCGGCGAACCGGCCGTTTTCCCCGGCGACCTGGACGACACCCGCGGCGACCAGATACGACACGATCGCGCCGGCCACCCCGGCGTCGATACCCGTCGTGGACGCGATGTCCGTGACCGATTTCGTGATCGCCAAGGTCGCCGCGACGTGTACCGCCCACGGCTGGGACAGCACGACGCGATACCGCGCGGACGGCGACTCCAGCCCCAACCCCTCGGCGTCGGACCGCAGGGAACTGAAGCGGGACAACCGGATCGGGCGCGTGGGCGGGATCTCCGCCGGCGTGAACACCGGCGCGAGCACCACCGGGATCACCGACAGCAGCGGCCCCCGGCCGTCGGCGAGGCCGAGCGAGCGCACCACGGAACCGCCGAGTTCCTTGAGCGCCTGCCGCAGCGCGTCGGCGCCCTCGGCCGTCCAGCTGAGCTCGCCTTCGAGATCGGGCTCCCGCTCGACCGGCTCCCAGGACGAGGTCACGTTCGCGAGCGAGACCGGCCCCAAGGCCATACGCCGCAACGATTCCCGCACCAGCGGTTCCGCTTGGCCGAACTCGTACTCGCCCCAGCGGGTGACGACCACCAGCGAGCCGTCCTCACCGATCTCGACAAGGCTGTCGTCGGTGAGCGACCACAAGGGGATCGTTTCGGCCACACCGCCGGGGGAATCTGTCGTCAACTGCTGCTCCAGCCGGATCTACAAGAACATGGGGAAGGGATTGAGCCGTTCGTACGGGGTCGGTTCGGCGAGCCTGCCCATCCGCACCGGCACGTCGAACAGCCGTCCGGGGGCGAAGCGGCTCCAGAACGGACGCAGCCCCGGAACGACCACCCGGACCACCGGGAGGTCGATGTCGGGCCTGGTCTGATCCAGCACGAGCGTCTCCATTCCCAGCGCGGAAAGCTTGCGTACCAAGCTCTCCACGTCGTCCCGGACATCGGGCCGCCGGACGAACTTGAAGTCCGCGGCGCGTTTCGCCGACCGCCCCGGCGCCGGAAGCAGGTACGGCTGGTTCGCGACCGTGGCGTACCTGAGCCATTTCGACGCGTCGGGGTCGTCGAGTTCGACGTCGTTCGGGAGCACCGCCGGGATCATCTGGTTGAGCTCGCTGACCGCCCTCCTCAGCGCGGTCCTGGGGTCCAGATGGGCACCGAAGCCCATCATGACGTTCTCGCGCGGCCCGGCGATACTTCTGGACAGCGCGACCATCACCGGCACGCCGAGGTCCGCGGTCAGGTCGAGCACCCACAGTTCCCGGCCGGCCCGCGCGTACTGGCCGATCATCTCCTCGGCCCACGGGTCGTCGAACGACGCGATGTCGACGCCGGGCACGGGAAGCCGGTTGTACCACCACATCGCGACGGCGTCACGTTCGACGAGTTCGAGCAGTCCCTGCAGGATCGCGTCCTCGATGCTGCTTCCGGCCGCGCAGCCGTTGGAGTCCGCGCGCATCCCGCTGATCCCGCACTCGGGCGGCACCCCGTAGTAGAGGTACGCGGTCGGCATCAGCTTCCGGCGCTGCTGCGAAAGCGACCACAGCGGCGTCCAGTCGACGGCGGCCTCGGTGTCGAACCGGTCGGGGACGTGCTGGAAGTTCGCGTGTGCGGCGTTCCACTCGACGCGGCCGTCGTACTGGCGCTCGTCGAAGAGCATGCACGAGTTCGGGTGGACGGCGTCGTCGCCGAGCGCGCGGAAGGTGTCGCGGATCCGCAGTTCGTCACCCTGGTAGTTCGCCGAGAACCGTTCGATCGCCTCGCACAGCGCGCCGACCTCGGCGTCGATCGGGCTCGCGCCCTTGCCGCCGTTGTCCCCGCGCAGCCCGGCCTGCAACCCCGCCTCACCGCGCACGCGGCGCGCGACGTTCAGCCCGGAGCGGTACGCGTTCACGAACGCCGGCGCCCTCGGGTCGCGGGCGATCTCCTTGACGATGCCGGTGACCGGGCTGACCAGGTGACCGAAGCGGTCGAGCACCTCCACCGGGGTGAGCGTGCGGTGCCCGCCGCCGCCCGACGTCGCCTTCTTGGCCTCCCGCAGCACGATCGGCTCGGCGGTCCGCGCGGCGACGATGCCTTCGTCCCCGCATTCGGGGCACTGCGGGCGCCGGCGCAGTTCGTGCAGCCGCCCCTGCAGGTCGAGGGTGTCCAGGATCCATACCGCCTGCTGCCCCGGATAGCGGTGCCCGGCCAGCCATTTGGACGCTTCGAGGGAGATCAGCTGCGACGCGGCCGCGGTCAGCGGCGGCACGGCGGGCATCGGGAACGAGGCGGGACCGTCGTGCCCGAGGACCTCCTGCACACAGGCCTCCGCGTGCCGGTGCCCCCACAACCGGTTCGTCAGGCAGTGCCAGCAGCCGGACCGGCCGGGCTGCAGGATCGGCCCGATCCACACCTGGGAGCCCGACGGGCGGGCCAGCAGCCACGGCCGCCCGGTGCGCCGGTGCTCCGCGTCGATCTCGGCCAGCCTCGGGTCGAGGTAGTCGTCGCACAGCACGATCGCCAGCTCGGACGCCGCCCCGACCACCTCGATGCCGCTCGCGGCCAGCGCGCTCGCGACCTGCGAGGTGTCGACGCCGCGGCCGATCGCGGTCAGGCTCGCCGTCGCCGGCTTCTGGCGGCCCGCCACCGCGGACGCGTCGAGACCGCACGCGTCCCAGTACGCGAGCGCGCGTTCGTCCCCGCTGACCTCTTCCGGCACGTGGACGGTGACCAGACCGGCCTCGACCAGCCGGGCCAGCACCCCGGTGACCTGTTCGGCGTTCATCCCGTCCGGGCAGGCGGACAGGAGACCGTCGAGGTCACGGGTGCCGTCGAGCAGGGCCGCCACCGACGCGACCTGCGCGCCGCGGATCGCGATGACCCCCTGTTCCGAGAACAGGTAGGCACCGTTGCCCTCGCTGATCTCCGCACGCAGATGCCGTTTGAATCCCAGACCGCCGCTGACCGAGCCGGGCGTGGACGATGCCTCGCGCATGAAGACCCCCATAGGTCGATTGGTCCTCGAATCCTGCTGCGCGGAGCCTTGTACCGGCCAGTGTCCGTTTCACGCTTCCGGCATGAAAAACCCACGTCTTCCCGGGACGCACGCACGCGGGACCTGGTGGACGGCTCACTGGCCCGGCGACCCGCCGCTCTGTCACTGTCGACGTAGGCGGGAAACAGCCCACGACGCGTATCGAGCTGGAGGGCGCTTGCGATGTACACCGGATCACGAGTAGCGGACAAGCACCACGGCTCGGCACCGAACCCGATCCCGGCCACGCCAGCGAGCCCCGTCCGTTTCACCCTCCTCGGCCCGCTGGAACTCGTGCGGGACGGGATCGACTACGCGCCGACGACGCCGAAGCTGCTGCAGGTGCTCGCCATGCTGGTGATGAGCCCGGGGAAGATCGTGCACATCGACACGATCGTGCAGGAACTGTGGGCGAACGACCCGCCGCGCAGCGTCCGCACCACGATGCACACCTACGTCTACCAGCTGCGCAAGTGCATCGACGAGAACGACCTCGCCCCGTACGGCGAGACCATGCTGGCCACGAAGCCGCCGGGGTACGTGTTCCGGATCGCCCCGCAGCAGGTGGACGTCTTCCAGTTCCAGGAGCTGCAGCAGAAGGGCCGGGAGCTGCAACTGCGGGGCGAGCACGTCGAAGCGGCGAAGGCCTTCCGGTCCGCGCTCGACCTGTGGTCGGGGCCCCCGCTCTCGAACGTCCACTGTGGACCGGTGCTGTCGGCCTACGCGGTCGACCTCGTCGAACAGCGGCGCAGCACCCTGCACCTGCGGATCGAGGCGGACATCGCGGCCGGGATGCGGCACGAGCTGATCGGCGAACTGCGCTCCCTGGTCACCGCGAACCCGCTGGACGAGGCCCTGCACGGGCAGCTGATCCGCGTACTCGGCCGCAGCGGGCGGCGCTCCGACGCGCTCGCCACGTACCGTCAGGTGCGCGCGAGGCTCAACAACGAACTCGGCGTCGAGCCCTGCGACGAATTGCAGGTACTGCACCACGCCCTGCTTTCCGAGGGTGAACCCGCGTGAACCCCCGCTCCCACCACGGAAACGAAAGTGAGGATCGACGGATGAGCAGTCGTACCTATGGACAGTTCTGCGGCCTCGCCCGCGCGCTGGAGATCATCGGCGAGCGCTGGTCGCTGCTGATCGTCCGTGACCTCGTCCTCGGCCCGAAGCGGTTCACCGAACTGCAGGCGGGTCTGCCCAAGATCTCGGCGAGCACGCTGTCGGCGCGGCTCAACGAACTCGAGCAGTCCGGGGTGCTCCGCCGCCGTCTGCTCCCCCAGCTCGACGCCGCGGTGATCTACGAACTCACCGAATACGGCAGCGAACTCGACCAGGTCGTGCTGGACCTCGGCCTGTGGGGCGCGCGGTCGCTCGGCCGTCCGGCCCCCGAGGACGTGCTCACCAAGGACGCGGCGATCCTCTCGCTGTACACGACCTTCCAGAGCGAGAAGGCCAAGGGCGTCCAGGTGACCTACGAAGTGCGCCATCCGGGCGACATGGTCCTGCACGCGATCGTCGAAGACGGCGCGCTGAAGGTCGCGGACGGCGCGCTTCCCGGCGCCGACGCGGTCATCGAACCGCTGGGCCCGTTCATCAAGGATCTGCTGAGCGGGGACCTCACCGCCGCCGAAGCGATGCGAACCGGGAAGGTCCGTATCGAGGGCGCCTTCGAATACCTGGAACTGTTCACGGAACTGTTCCACATTCCGGCGGCACCCAAGGCCTCGCAGGGAATCGTACTGCGCTGAACGGCCTAATACTCCAGGTCGGATCAGCAATCTGGAGTAATTGAACCGTCGTTTCACGGGCTATCGTCGACTTCCGTCACCGGCCGGTCTTTCGCCCAAGGAGCCCCCCATCATGGCCGCACTCGATTCGGATCGTCCCGGTCTCATCGCGTCGCTCAACGGTAAATACCACCGCGCCGCGCTCGGCGTCTTCGCGGTCGTGGTGGTGGCCCACTGGGCGGAACACCTGGTGCAGGCGTTCCAGATCTACGCCCTCGGCTGGAAGACCCCGGACGCCCGCGGCGTGCTCGGCATCCCCTTCCCCAAGCTGATCAGCTCCGAATGGCTGCACTACGGCTACGCCATCGTCATGCTGATCGCGCTGTTCGCCCTGCGCAAGGGCTTCGCCGGCCGCTCGCGGCAGTGGTGGAACCTCGCGCTCGGCCTGCAGTTCTGGCACCACATCGAGCATCTGCTGCTGCTGGTCCAGGCGCAGACCGGCTGGCGCCTCGGCGGCGGCACCGCGCCGAGCAGCATCATCCAGCTGTTCATCCCCCGGGTGGAGCTGCACCTGTTCTACAACACGATCGTCACCATCCCGATGATCATCGCGATGCTCGTGCACCGGAAGGCCTCCGCCGCCGAACGGGAGCTCACCGGCTGCACGTGCTCGCCCGAAAGCCGGCGTGAGCTGGCGACAACGGCCTCGTGACCAGGAGGCTCTTCGCGCTCCTGGTCCTCGTGGCGGCGTGGTTCGGGGTCGCGGTGCTCGCCGCGGCCCCCGCTTCGGCCCACGTCGAACTCCTCTCCTCGAATCCCGCCGACGGCGCCCGGCTCACCTCGGCGCCGGCGCAGGTCTCGATCACCCTGTCGGAGAACATCGGCATCCAGCCGAACTCGATCAAGGTCGTCGACCAGCAAGGCACCGACGTGGTGTCCGGTCCGGTGTTCCAGCCGGGCGAGGTCGCCGAAGAGGTCGCCGTCAAGCTGGAGCCCGATCTCCCTGACGGCAGTTACCTCGTCGAGTACGCCTTCATCTCGACCGACTCGCATCCGGTACGCGGCACGATCGCCTTCGTGATCGGCACCGGCCCCCTGATCACCTCGGCCGGTGCGGTGTCCGCCTCCACCGGGACCGACCCGGTGACCGACGCACTGTTCACCATCTTCCGCTGGGGTTCCTTCGGCGGTGTCGCACTGCTCGGCGGAATGGTGTTCTTGCTGGTCTGCCGCCCGGCAGGCCGGACCGATCCGGCGGCGCGGAAGCTGATCACCACCGGACTGTGGCTCTCGGGGGTCACGGCCGTGGCCGGGTTCCTGCTGCAAGGCCCGTACGTCGCGGGCCGGGGGGTGGGTGCGGTCTTCGACCCGGCGCTGATCGAGGCGACCCTGCGGGTGGCGTACGGGAAGCTCCTGCTCTTGCGCCTGGTCGCGATCGTCGCGCTCGCGGTGATCGTGCGACGGCTGCTGGCGGGCGAGCTTCCGCAGCGGCCGCGCTCCCGCTACGAGAACCTCGGCATCGCGGCCGGGTTCATCGTGATGCTGAGCTTCTCCGCGACCGGGCACGCGGTGGCCGACAAGATCATGTTCCTCTCGGTCAGCGCCGACCTCGCCCACTTCGGCGCCATGGCGGTCTGGGTGGGCGGGCTGATCCAGCTGGCCGTGCTCCTGCGCGGCAAGCACTCGGCGGAGGAGGCCGAGCCGGCGCTGGCGCGGTTCCACCCGATCGCGACCTGGTCGATCGTGATCATGGTGGCCAGTGGCGCCTACCTGGGCTTCCGGCTGGTCCCGTCGGTGGAGGCGCTCTGGACGTCGGCGTACGGCATCGTCTTCGTGCTGAAGCTGACCGGGTTCGCCGCGTTGCTGCTGGTGGCGAACCTGAGCCGCGCGGCGGTCCGGCGCGGGATCTCCGGCCGCGGCGGCACCGGCGTGGTGACCGCCGACCTGCGGAAACTGCGGGTCAGCGTCGGGGTCGAGGTGCTGATCGTGGCCGTGGTGCTCGCACTGGCCGCGGCGCTGTCCTCGATGTCCCCGACCGGCTGATCAGCGCTCGATCTCCTCGTCCGGCGGGGCGAACGGCCCCCAGGTGAAGGCCCGGAGCCACGGCTCCGGATCGCCCAGCCAGTCCAAGGCGGCGATCTGGACCGGGCTCCGGCGCCCGGCGAGCGACCGGTACAGGTCGACGGGCCCGCCCGAGAGCACCGCGGCGACCGGTTCGGTACCGGCGATCCACGTCGCGCCCTCGGTCTCGATCCGCATCCCCGGCAGCCCATGCCTGCCCAGCGAGGCGCCGAGGCCGCCGACGAGCACTTCGAAACCCCGCAGCCAGGCCCCGTGCACCTCGGGCGGCGGCGCGCCCAGCGCGAACCGGAGATCGAGTTCGTGGGTGAAGGCGTCCATCACCATGATGTCGCCGCGGCTCTTGCCGTCACCGTCGGCGGCGAGGAGCGCGTCGGCCTCGGGGCCGCGTTCGATCCAGAGCCGCAGCAATTCGGCGACCGACGCCGTCTCCGGAATCGGGCAGGCCTCACCGCCGAATCGGGTGATCACCCGATCGCAGATCTCGGTCAGATGGGCGATCAGATCCCGGATGGTCCACTGTGGACAAGCCGGGACGGGCCGCTCACCCGCGACCGGGTGATCGGTGAGCAAGATCGCGATGTTCTCCCTGACCTGCCGATACCCTTCGGCCGCGGTCGCCGGATTCCAGCCAGGGACCCGAATTCGGCTGCTCGTCACGCGGCCACCTCCAGTAGGGCAAGGGATGATCGTCCATTCTCCCATCGTCCACGGATACACCCTTCTTCCCGCTTGCGGCGGACCGTTCACCGCAAAGACCACCCACCCGTGGCGCGTGTCGCCGAAGCTTCAGGCACACTGGTCGATGAAAGCCCCGTGTGGCAACGCCCGTGCGCTGTAAGAGAAAGCGCCCAATGGCGACACATCGACCACTGTGGAGGTGACCAATGGAGATGCCCGGCTTCGATCTGGCGTGGCGCGGATTCAATCGCGCTCAGGTCCGGGAATTCGTCCGCGAGGTGGAAGCCGAACTACGACGAGTGGAAGCCGAACGCGACGAAGCCATTCGTCGCGGCGAGGCTCTCGCCGCCAGGCTCACCGCCACCCAAGAGGAAAACCGCGAACTGAAGGCCAGCGTCGACCGGATCAGCCGCGTGCCGATCGCGCCGGACGCGTTGCAGGAGCGATCGCGCCGAATGCTGGAACTCACCCGCGAGGAAGCCGACGACATCACCGCCCGCGCCGCCGAAGAGGCCGCCAAGGCCGAGGCGGAACGGAAGCGGATCACCGAAGATTTCGAACGCGCCATGACGCTGCGCCGCGCGGAGGCGATGCGCGCGCTCGCCGCACAGGACGAAGCCGCGCAGGAGCGGGCGCGAAAACTGCTCGACGCCGCCGCCGAAGAGAGCGAGCGCCTGGTCGCCGAAGCACGGCAGGAGGCCGACGTGGCCCTCCGCCTACGCGATGACGTGCTGAAACAGCTGGTCGGCTGCCGCGAACTGCTCACCGAGGCGGGCTCGGTCCTGGCCGTTCCCGACTCACCGAAACCGGAAGTGCCCGTTCAGCGCCGGAGCAGAGCCGAAGCCCGCGCCGGCGCCGAAGCGGCCACCACTTAAGCGTTGTCGCCAGAGGAGAAGACGACGGGCCGGATCTCCATCGCGTTGATGTGCGCGTCCGGGATCTGGCCCGCGATCTCGATCGCGCGCTCCTTGCTGTCGCATTCGACCAGGTAAAAGCCGGCCAGGTACTCCTTCGACTCCGCGAACGGGCCGTCGGTGACCACCGGGACGCCGTCACGCACCCGGACCACCGTGCTCTCCTTCGGCTCCCCCAGCGCCTGCGTCCCGAGCAGTTCGCCGCTCTCGGTGAGCTTCTTCATGAAAGGGTCGATGCGGGCGACCACCTCGTTGCGCTCCTCCTCGGGAAGGGCGTCCCAGGCGGTGGGGTTCATGGTGATCATGATCATGTACTTCATCGGTGTTCCTCCTGGTCGTCCGGCCGGCTCCCCGGCCGCTCACGGGTGAGTCGGAGCCGCCGGATCGTCCTCGACATCCTGGCACCCGCGAATTTCGAGCTCCCCGGGCACATACGCGGGGTGGGTATAGTGGTCGCCGACGGGCGAAGGACGAGAGAACGGGTGTGCGATGACGGGCTACGGCAGCGAGCGGGAGGCCTATCTCAAGCGCCTGCGCCGGATCGAAGGGCAGATCCGCGGTCTGCAGCGGATGGTCGAAGAGGACAAGTACTGCATCGACATCCTGACGCAGGTGTCCGCGGCCACCAAGGCACTGCAGTCGTTCTCCCTCGAACTGCTGGACGAGCACCTCGCCACCTGTGTGGTCCACGCCGCCGCCGCGGGTGGCGAGGAGGCCGACCTCAAGGTCCGGGAGGCGTCCGACGCCATCGCCCGGCTGGTCCGTTCCTGATCAGGCCACGCCGGCGAACCGTCGCAACCGCAGGCTGTTGGTGACGACGAAGACCGAGGAGAACGCCATCGCGGCCCCGGCGATCATGGGGTTGAGCAGGCCGGACGCGGCCAAGGGCAGCGCCGCGACGTTGTAGGCGAACGCCCAGAACAGGTTGCCCTTGATCGTGCCGAGCGTACGGCGCGAAAGGCGGATGGCGTCCCCGGCCGCACGCAGGTCACCGCGCACCAGCGTCAGGTCACCCGCCTCGATCGCGGCGTCGGTCCCGGTGCCCATCGAGAGGCCGAGGTCGGCCTGCGCGAGCGCGGCCGCGTCGTTGACGCCGTCACCGACCATGGCGACCACGCGGCCTTCGGCCTGCAAGCGCTTGACGACGTCGACCTTGCCGGCGGGCAGCACCTCCGCGATGACCTCGTCGATGCCTACTTCGGCGGCGACGGCCTTCGCGGAGCCGGTGTTGTCGCCGGTCAGCAGGACCGGCCGGAGCCCGAGCGCTTTCAGTTCCGCCACGGCCTGAGCCGACGTCGGCTTGACCGTGTCGGCGACGACGATCACACCACGGGCCTCGCCGTCCCAGGCGACGAGGACAGCGGTCGCGCCGCGACCCTCCGCGGCCGTCTTGACCTGGGCGAACTCGGCGCCAACGGGGATGCCGTGCTGGTCGAGGAGAGCAGCACGGCCTGCCAGGACGGTCTTGCCCTCGACCTCACCTGAGACACCCAGGCCCTCGACGTTGCGGAACCCACTGACCGGCGGCAGCTCACCCAGCCGGTCTTCGGCGGCCGCGACGATCGCGCGGGCGATCGGATGCTCGGAAGCGTGCTCGACCGCCGCGGCGAGGCGAAGCACCTCAGTCTCGTCGTCGCCATAGAGATCAGTAAGGCTCATTTTCCCGGCGGTTACCGTGCCGGTCTTGTCCAGGACGACGGTGTCGACCTTCCGAGTGGATTCGAGCACCTCTGGGCCCTTGATGAGGATGCCCAGTTGCGCGCCGCGGCCGGTGCCGACCAGCAACGCCGTCGGCGTGGCCAGGCCCAGTGCGCACGGGCAAGCGATGATCAGGACGGCGACGGCGGCGGTGAAGGCGGCATCCGCCCCGCTGCCCGCGCCGAGCCAGAAGCCGAGCGTGCCGACCGCGAGCGCGATCACCACCGGGACGAATACGGCCGACACCCGGTCGGCGAGCCGCTGGACCCGCGCCTTGCCGTTCTGCGCGTCCTCGACCAGCCGCGCCATCTGCGCGAGCCGGGTGTCGGCGCCGATCCGGGTGGCACGCACGACGAGCCTGCCGCCCGCGTTGACCGTCCCGCCGACGACGGCGTCCCCGGCGATCACCTCGACCGGAACAGCCTCACCCGTCAGCATGCTCACGTCGACGGCCGATCCACCGTCGGTCACCACACCGTCGGTGGCGATCTTCTCCCCCGGCCGCACGACGAACTCGTCGCCCATCTTCAGCGCGCCGATCGGGACACGGGTCTCGACACCGCCCTTGAAAATCGCGACGTCCTTCGCGCCGAGCTCGAGCAACGCCCGCAGAGCGGCGCCGGAGCGGCGCTTGGACCGGGCCTCGAAGTAGCGGCCTGCCAGGAGGAACGTGGTCACCCCGGCGGCGACTTCGAGGTAGAGGTTGCCCGCGCCGGACCCGCGTTCCATGGTCAGCTCGAAGCCGTGCCGCATACCGGGCACCCCGGCGGTGCCGAACAGCAGCGCGTACAGCGACCAGAACGTGGCGGCCGCGACGCCGAGTGAGATCAGGGTGTCCATGGTGGCGGCGCCATGGCGGAAGTTCGTCCAGGCGGGGCGGTGGAACGGCCACGCGCCCCAGGTGACGACGGGGGCGGCCAGCGCCAGCGAGACCCACTGCCAGTAGGTGAACTGCCAGGCCGGGACCATCGCCGGCACGATCACCGGCACGGCGAGCACGGCGGAGACCAGCAACCGCGTTCGCAGGGAGGCGGCCTGGTCGTCGTCCTCGTCGGGCTTGGGCGGCTGGGCCGTGTAGCCCGCGGACTCGACGACACCGACCAAATCGTCGACCGAGACCGCGGCCGGGAAGTCGACCTGCGCCTTCTCGGTGGCGTAATTGACCGTGGCGGAGACCCCGTCGACCTTGTTCAGTTTCCGTTCGACCCGCGCGGCGCAGGACGCGCAGGTCATCCCGCCGATGGCCAGTTCGACCCGCTGGGATGCCGCGACGCTCACGGCGTACCTCCAGGGTGGTGCCCGTGGTGTTCGCTGGCCGGCGGCGGCGCTTCGTCGAGTGGCCCGACCGCGGACCCGATCGCCCAGGCGAGGGCGAACACCGCGACCAGAGCCGCGGCGAACGCCGACACCTTGACGACTGTGCTCACGAGACGAGCTGGTAACCGGCCTCGGTCACGGCCGCGTCGACGGCCTGGACGTCGAGGGGCGACTCGCTGGTGACGGTCACCTTGCCGCTGGCGACGTCCACGTTCACGGCGCTGACGCCCGCGATCCCGCTGACCTCCTCCGTGACGGACGAGGCGCAGTGTCCGCAGGACATGCCCTTGACGGTGTAGGTGGTTTCGGCCATCGGTACGAACTCCTCTACAGGACGGGCGAAGCGATCACTTCCTTTATACCCCGTGGGGGTAGGAGTTTGCACAGAGGGTGCGGGCACACTGCGGAAATGAGGAAGATCTCCGCCATCGGCATCGGCGCCGGCGACCCGGAACACCTGACCGTCCAGGCCGTCCGGCGGCTCAACGAGACCGATGTGTTCTTCGTCCTCGACAAGGGGTCGGAGAAACAGGACCTGGTGGGCCTGCGCCAGGAGATCCTCGACCGCTTCGTCGAACAGCCCGGCTACCGCGTCGTACGCGCACCGGACCCCGAACGTGACCGTACTCCTGACGACTACCGCAAGGCCGTCGCCGACTGGCACCGGCTCCGGACCGACGTCTACGAGAACATGATCGCGTCACTCGGGCCCGACGAGCAGGGCGCCTTCCTCGTCTGGGGTGACCCGGCGCTCTACGACTCGACCCTGACGTTGCTGGACGCCGTGCTCGCCCGAGGGAACGTCGAGTTCGAGTACGACGTCATCCCCGGCGTCAGCAGCGTGGCCGCCCTGACGTCTCGGCACCGGACCACGATGAACCAGATCGGGCGCCCGGTACTGGTCACCACCGGCCGTCGCCTCGAGGCGGGCTGGCCCGCGGACGTGGACGACGTCTTCGTGATGCTGGACGCTCAGTGCACTTTCACCCAGTTCGCCGACACCGGCCTGGAGATCTACTGGGGCGCGTACCTCGGAACCCCCGACGAGCTCCTGCTCTCCGGCCCCCTGTCCGCCGGCCTCGCCGCGGAAATCCGCTCCGCCCGCACCGCGGCCCGCTCACGCAAGGGCTGGATCATGGACATCTACCACCTGCGCCGCCCAGTGACGCCTCAAATCACGTGAGTTACGGCTTCAATCACGCGAGTTACGTCTCTGATCACGTGAGTCACGGGTTCAGTCACGTGAGTCACGGGTTCAGGCACGTGAGTTCCGGGTTTGGTCACCTGTGTCCAGTCGCGTGACTCGCGTGTTCAGGGGCGTAACTCGCGTGTCTGGACCCGTGACTCGCGTGTTCAGGGGCGTAACTCACGTGATCAGACGGACGACACGCGTGCTTGTGTGGACGACACCTGTGTTCAGAGGGACGACACGACGTTGCGGAGTCGCCATGCCGTGTCGTCCACCGGATCACGCGTGTTGTCCACCGGATCACGGGTGTCGTCCGTCTGGTCACGGGTGCCGCGGGTTTTGGGTATGAAAAAACGGGCCCAGGTCGGGAGAACTCGGGGTTCTCAACCGGCCTGGGCCCGTTTCTTTTCAATGTTAGTCCGGCGGTGTCCTACTCTCCCACAACCCTTCGGTTGCAGTACCATCGGCGCTGTCAGGCTTAGCTTCCGGGTTCGGAATGGGACCGGGCGTTTCCCTGACGCTATAACCACCG
>NZ_JAJPWQ010000013.1:0-322329 GCF_046549005.1 Amycolatopsis sp. lyj-108
GAGTCACCCAGATCACCGCACGCCACGCCCGCATGCTCGCCTGCGACGCCAAGATCATCCCCGCCGTCCTCGGCACCGAGAGCGAACCCCTCGACATCGGCCGCGCCACCCGCAGCGTCACCCCCGCACAACGCCGGGCCTTGAACCTGCGCGACCACGGCTGCGCCTTCCCCGGCTGCCATCGACGGCCGAAACATTGCGAGGCCCACCATATTTTGCCGTGGGGCCAACTCGGCGACACCGACCTGAACAACCTCTGCCTGCTCTGCCGCTACCACCACATGGTCATCCACGGCCAATCCGGCTGGAAAGTCCGCATGACCAACGGACGCCCCGAATTCATCCCACCCCAATACCTCGACCCGCTACAGAAGCCCCGCCACAACCACCGCTGAACCCGAGGAGCCCGCCGACCACTTGGCGACGGGCCCCTCGGCATGCCTGGAGCACCGCGCGAAGCCAGGCCAAGCCAACGGTCTCGCTCCTCGGAACGACGCACCAACCTCCTCTCACCGAATCCCGCGCCGCCGATTCGCCGCGACCAGCGCGACAATACTGAGCGACGCGGTCGCCAAAAGGTAATAACCAGGCGAAACAGGTGATCCGGTGGCCGCGATCATCGCGGTCGCGATGGTCGGCGTGAACCCGCCGAAGACCCCGACGGTGGCGTTGTAGGCGAACGAAAGTCCCGTCGCCCGGGTGTGCGCCGGGAACACGTCCGCCATCACCGACGGAAGCGCGCCGAAGTAGGTGGCCTTCAGCAGTCCCAGGATCGTCATCGTGATCGTGAGGGTCAGGAACGACGGTGAGGTGGTGACCCACAGGTACAGCGGCACCACGCCTGCCCCGATCACCGCAGCGGCGCCGATCATGATCCTGATGCGGCCGTGCCGGTCGGTGAGCAGCCCGACGATCGGTGTCACGACGGTCAGGATGGCGGCGGTGATCATCAGGGCGACGAACGAAAGCGAGTCGTCCAGGCCGAGGTTCTTGATCGCGAACGTCGGCAGCGACTGAAGGATGAAGTTCAGCGAGGTCGAGACGACCAGCGCTCCACCGGCGATCAGCAGGCCGCCCCACTGGAAGCGGAACAGCGTCCGGACCGGCGTGGACTTCGGCTGATCCTCCTTCGCAGCCTCGGGTTCGTCGACGTGGCGCCGGATGTAGTAGCCGACCGGGCCGACGAGCAGCCCGAAGACGAACGGGACTCGCCAGCCCCAGGACGTCATCGCGTCGGCGCTGAGCGAAGCGGTCAGCCCGGCGGCGAACCCGGCTGACATCAATGTCGCGAAACCCTGGCTGGCGAACTGAAAACTGCCGAGGAAGCCCTTGCGGCGATCGTCCTGTTCGATCAGGAACGACGTGGCCGCCCCGAATTCCCCGCCCGCGGCGAAGCCCTGGATCAGCCGCGCGACGATCACGCCGACCGGCGCGAGGAAACCGATCGTGGCGTAGCTCGGCATCACCGCCAGCAGGAACGTCCCGGCGACCATCAGCCAGATGGTCAGCACCAGCGCCTTCTTGCGGCCGAACCGATCGGCGTAGGCGCCGAGCACGAGACCACCGAGCGGACGCACGAGGAACGTGATGCCGAAGACCGCGTATGCCTGCACGAGCTGGACGGCCGCGTTCCCGCCGGGGAAGAATGTCTTGCCGATATAGGCCGCCATGAGCGCGTACACGCCGAGGTCGAACCATTCGAGCGCGTTGCCGATGGTCGCGGCGGCGATCGCGCGCCGCGTGGACGACGGCGTGCGCGGCCTGGCCACCGTCCGCTCGCTCATCATGCCTCCCCGCCGCGCCGTCCGAGAGCGTGGAACAGTGCCGCGGCGAGGACGATTCCCTCGCGGGCGATCGGCGCGAGCAGGTGTTCGTCGGGCGCGTGCTGCAGGCATCCGGGATAGGAGTGCGGCAGCCACAGCGTCGGAAGGCCGAGGAGGTCGGTGAACACATGGTTCGGCAGTCCCCCGCCGAAGCTCGGCAGGATCGCCACGCTCTGATCGGAAACCTCGTCGAGGACGCTCTTCGCCCAGCCGACCCATGGGTCGTCGACCGGCGTGCGGCTGGCACGGAAACTCCCCTCGACGGTAACGTCGACCATGGAAAACCCTTGTGCAGCAAGGTGTTTCCTGATCGCCTCGCCCACTCCGTCGACATCGGTGCCCGCGACGTAGCGCAGTTGCAGCATCGCCCGTGCGCGGCCGGGGATGGCGTTGACCGGCCGGTCGATGTCCGCGGCGCCGAGCGAGAGGACTTCGAGGGTGTTCCAGCCGTACAGCCGCTCCGCCGCGGTCAGCCCGGTGTCGCCCCAGCCCACGTCCAGCGCCGGATCGCCCGGCTTGTTCCCGATCTCGAGTTCGGCGAGCGCCGCGCGGACGCTGTCCGGGAGTTCGGGCGGCAGAAGCTCCGGCACCTGGACGCGGCCGTGCCCGTCGACGAGACAGGCGATCGCCCCGGCGAGGGTGGTGGCGGGGTTACGCAGCACGCCACCCCAGTTCCCCGAGTGGTAAGCGTCAGGGCGGAGGTCGACGTCGAGGGCGATCCGGACACTGCCTCGCGCGCCGAGGAACAGCGTCGGCGTCTCCGCGTCCAGGCGGGGGCCATCCGACGCGATGAGGACCTCGGCGCTCAGTGCCTCCCGGTGCGCCGAGACGAACTCGTCGAGCCCCGGCGAGCCGATTTCCTCCCCTGTCTCGAACAGGAACTTGAGGTTGAATCCGAGCGAACCCGTCTCGGCGAGGAGCAGCCTGAGCGCGGTCAGATTGATCAGGTGCTGGCCCTTGTTGTCCGCCGAACCGCGGCCGTACCAGCGCTCGCCGTCGGCGGTCAGCGTCCACGGGTCCCGGCCACCGCTCCACCGGCCTTCGTGTCCGTCGACGACGTCCGCGTGGCCGTAACACAGGAGTGTCGGCAGCTCTGGCGACTCGATCCGGGTGCCGATCAGGAACGGGCCGCCGCCGGGATCCGGATTGGGATGGATCGCCACGGAACAGCCGAGCGCGGTGAGTGCCGGGGCCAGCACCTCGTCCAGGTATGCCTTGATGGCAACGCGACCGCTCGGATGATCACTCACGGTCGGATACCGGACGAGCTCGGCGAGTTCGGCGAAGAACGCTCCCGAGTCGACGTGCTCGTGGGCCTTCGCGACCAAGTCTGCAGGGATCACCGTGTTGTCTCCCGATTCGCTCGTCGAGTGTCGCAGAGGAGCGTAAGTCGGTTTGCGTATCGGGACCATTGCCGTTTACCGTGCTCCGCGTTCTCATTGCGGCAATCCTGCGGAGACCTGATGCGACTACTGCCGATCGCGTTGACGTACTTCCTCGAAGTCGCCCGCACCGGCTCGGTGTCCGAAGCGGCGACAGAACTGACGGTGGCGCCGTCGGCGATCAGCCGCCAGATCGCCAAACTCGAAGCGGGGCTCGGGGTGCCGTTGTTCGTCCGGCATCCGCGCGGCATGGTGCCGACCGGGGCCGGGACCCGGCTGCTCGACCACGTCCGGCGCAGCGAGGCCGAATCGGCCGTTCTCGTCGACGAGCTCCGCACCGGCCGCGGACTGCACGCCCGGTCCCTGACGGTCGCCTGTTCCGAGGGGTTCGCGCGCCGCGTGGTCCCGCAGGCGATCGCCGCCTTCCGGCGCGAGCACGACGTCACGTTCCACATCGACGTCGTCACCAGGGAGGAAGCGACTCGGCGTGTGCTCGAAGGCGCGGCAGACGTCGCCGTCACGTTCGCGACCGGACCACAGCACGGGGTACGTGTCGAGAGCGCGGTCGTCGTCCCGGTGTACGCGATCGTCCCGCTCGATCATCCGCTGACCAGCCGTGACTCCGTCGAACTCGCCGAACTGTGCCGTCATCCGCTCGCGCTCCCGGCGCCAGGGCAGAGTCTGCGCGACCTGTTCGACATCGCCGCCAGGATCGAGAATCTCGCCGCCCATCCGGTGCTGGAGTGCAACGAACTGAGCCCGAAGTACGAGTTCGTCCGGTGCGGCGGCGGGATCGCGCTCGTCGGCGGGCTGGGTGACATCGAGCAGGACGCGGCCACCGAAGGCGTCGCCTACGTGTTGCTCGACAACGCCGTGTTCCGCAAACGCGAAGCCCAGGTGCAGACCATGGCGGGACGGACCTTGTCCTTGGCGGCCTTGCGGTTCACGGCGCTGCTGACCTCGTTCGTCCGCCCGCCGGTCAGCGGAGCAGCACTCCCGGGTTGAGGATTCCGGCCGGGTCGAGCGCGGACTTGGCGGCGTCGAGCGCGGCGGCGAACGCGTCGGGGCGCTGCCGGTCGTACCAGGGTCGATGGTCGCGGCCGACGGCGTGATGGTGGGTGATCGTGCCGCCATGGGACGCGATCGCCTCGGAGACGGCGGCCTTGATCTCGTCCCACTGCTCGACCGTGCTCCCCCAGCGCCCGGCGGCATAGATCCCGTAGTAGGGCGCGGGACCGTCGGGGTAGACATGGGTGAAGCGGCAGGTGATGACACCGGCACCGCCGCACACCTCGTCGATCGCGGCGCGTGCGGCCGACGTGATCGCGTCGTGGAACTCCTCGAAGCCGTCCCAGGTGCACGCGGTCTCGAAGGTCTCCACGATGAGCGACCGGCGGGCCAGCGCGTCACGTTGATAGGGCATACGCAGGAACGACGATCGCCACGTCGATGCACTGTCCTGGCCGGAGGAATCCTTGCCGCGCCTGGTTTTCACGACTCCGCCGTGGCCCGCGGTCACTTCGAGCGCGCGGTCGAGCCAGGGGTCGACCGGATGATCGGCGGATTCGAACCCGATCAGCAGGAGGCCACCGCCCACACTCGCGCCCGCGTTGATGAAGGCCTCGGCCGGGTCGAGGAGACGGCAGTTCGACGGGTGGAGCCCGGACTGCGCGATCGCGCGGGTGGCGGCGACCGCGTCTTCCTGCCGCTCGAACGCGACCGACGCGGTCACCTGCCAGACCGGGCGGTCCTGCAGACGCATCCACGCTTCGGTGATCACGCCGAGCGTGCCCTCGGAGCCGAGGAACATCCGATCCGGTGAGGGGCCCGCACCCGAGCCCGGCAGGCGCCGCGATTCGCTGATCCCGGCCGGGGTGACGACACGCAGCGACTCGGTGAGATCGTCGATATGCGTGGCGAGAGTGGCGAAATGCCCGCCCGCGCGGGTGGCGAGCCAGCCGCCGAGCGTCGAATGGGCGAACGACTGCGGGAAATGCCGCAGGGTCAGCCCCAGCGGGCGAAGGCGGTCTTCCAGCGCCGGCCCGAAGATCCCGGCCTGGATCCGGGCCGCGCGGCTGACCGTGTCCACTTCGAGCACGTCACCGAGGCCCGCGAGATCCATCGAGATCGCCGGCCCGTCGAACCTCGGTTCGACCCCGCCGACCACGGAACTGCCGCCACCGTACGGAATCAGCGGAGTGCCGGAGGTCGTGCACCAGTCGAGGAGGTCGACGACGTCCTGCTCGGTACGCGGGCGGGCGACCAGGTCCGGCAAGTGGTCGGGCCGTCCGAGCAGGTTGCGGACGACATCGCGGAACGCCTTGCCCCTGGCGTGGGACAACCGGTCGACAGGAAGGTCGCTGCACAACGAGGCGAGCGCCGCGGGCGGACGGATCCGCGATACCGGGACGTCGAGCCCCGCGGGGTCCGGCGGGGCGTGGTCGGTGAAGTCGTGAGCGGGCAGCACCCCCGAGGTGCGGGCGACCAGCGCGTCGGACTCTTCCCTGGACAGTGCGCCGGCGGTAGTGCCCCAGCCCCACCAGGAACGCTCCTCGGTCGGCATCGATGCCTCCGTTCGATCTGACTCGCCAGTAAGTTACCTATCGGTCAATTATTGTGTCAACGCATCGGCCGAGCCGGAGGTGAAGGGGCCTTTCCTCGCATCGGATGCGAGGAAAGGGCCCTTCACCTCGCCCGCCAGCCCTCCACCCAGGACCGATTCGAGGCCTTCGACGCTTTACAACGTTGTATCAACGATGTAAAAACATCCTGACGGCCTACCGTGGCCCGGCTCACACCGGTTCCCCGGCCCACGGCGTCGTGGTTTCACGCCTGCACAAGTCCAGTGGGCGGCGCACCTCCGCCGAGGCGGCCGCCCCCGGAGAAGGGTGTCGAGCAGATGTTGTCAACGTTGTCACCTCACCGCTCCCGAAAGCCGAGACGCTTCCGGAAATCACTGGCCACCGCGGTCGCGGTGGTCTCCGCCCTGGCGATGACGTCGGGAGCCGCGACGGCCGCGGAGAGCGGCTGGAAGATGGGCAAGCCGCGCCTGACCACGCCGTGGACGAACCAGGTGTCGCCCTCGAACGCGTTGCCCGAGTACCCGCGGCCGCAGCTGGTGCGCGAGAACTGGCAGAACCTCAACGGGGTCTGGGAGTTCGCCGGTGCCGGCCCCGGCGAGGTCCCGCCCTTCGGCGAGAAGCTCGCCGAGAAGATCCTGGTCCCCTACCCTGCCGAATCGGCGCTTTCCGGGATCCAGCGGCATGAGGACTTCATGTGGTACCGACGCACGTTCACCGTGCCCAGGAACTGGAACGTCGGCAGGGACAACACCCTCCGGATCAACTTCGGCGCCGTCGACTACAAGGCGAAGGTCTACGTCAACGGCAAGGAGGTGGCCGCGCATCAGGGCGGCTACGGCGCGTTCTCCGCGGACGTGACCTCGGCGCTGAAACCCAAGGGAGAGCAGGAGATCATCGTCGGCGTCGAGGATCGCGCCGACGCGACCTGGCAGCCCGTCGGCAAGCAGCGGCTGGTCCCCGACCGCGGGATCTTCTACGAAGGCGCTTCGGGCATCTGGCAGACGGTGTGGATGGAACCGGTCGCGGCGAAGCACATCGGCACGCTCGGCATGGTCCCCGATCTCAAGTCCTCCACGCTGAAGCTCACCGTCGACACCGGCGGCGACTCCGGGCTGACCGTCGAGGCCGTGGTCCGCGACGGCAGGAAGGTGATCAGCCGCAGCAAGGCGTCCGCTGCCGGGACGATCTCCCTGCCGGTACCCAAGGCGAAACTCTGGTCGCCGGATTCGCCGTTCCTCTACGACCTGGACGTCGAACTGAAGGACGGCCGCCGCACCGTGGACAAGGTTTCGTCCTACTTCGGCATGCGTGAATTCGGCACCGCGAAGGGCGCCGACGGCAAACTCCGCTTCACCCTCAACGGCAAGATCCTCTTCCTGCAGTCCACTTTGGACCAGGGGTACTGGCCGGACGGCATCTACACCGCGCCGACCGACCAGGCGCTGCGCTTCGACCTCGAACAGCACAAGGTCCTCGGCTTCAACACGGTCCGCAAGCACATCAAGACCGAACCCGACCGCTGGTACCACCACGCCGACAAGCTCGGCCTGCTGGTCTGGCAGGACATGCCGTCGATGCGCACCGGCGGGCGTCCGCCGGCCGACGCCCAGCGGCAGTTCCAGGTCGAACTGACGGAACTGGTGGAGCAGAAGAAGAACTGGACCTCGATCGTCGGCTACGTGCCGTTCAACGAGGGCTGGGGCGAATGGTCGCGCGAGACCACCGGCAAGATCGCCGACGATGTCAAGGCCCAGGATCCGACCCGGCTGGTCAACGCGCACAGCGGCGTCAACTGCTGCGATTCCCTCGGCGACTCCGGCAAGGGTGACGTCATCGACTGGCACGCCTACCCTGGCCCCGCGAAACCGATGCCCGACGGCAAGCGGATCTCGATCGACGGCGAACACGGCGGCTACGGCCTCGAAGTCGAGGACCACATGTGGTTCGGCGAAGGCCACGCCTACGAGATGGTGAAGGACCAGGCGACGCTGAACAGCCGCTACGTCCAGAACCAGCGCGACGTACTCGCGTCGGCGCAGAGCTGTGGCATCAGCGGCTCGATCTACACGCAGATCACCGATGTCGAGCACGAGGTCAACGGTTTCTTCACCTACGACAGGCAGGTGAAGAAGATGGACTTCGCGCAGGTGCGTGCCGTGAACCAGGCGATCATCTCGGGCGCCGACGGTAGCGGTTCCGGCGCACCCGACCCGGGTCCCGGCACTCCGGGGCTCGCCGGTGTGCACGCCTACAAGTTCAACGAGGGCACCGGATCCAGCGCGGCGGACTCGGTCGGCACCGCGCACGCCACGCTGACCAACACGCAGTGGGCAGGCGGTGTCGAAGGCGGCGCGCTGGCCTTCGCGGGCAACGGCCAGGCCGACACGGGGGCGAACCTCGTCAACACGGCGAGCAGCTACTCGGTCTCGGCGTGGGCGAAGCTGGATGAGGCGAGCGGCGCTTTCCAGACCGTCGTCAGCCAGGACACCGGCCGCGACAGCGCGTTCTTCCTGCAGTACTCCGGGCAGGATCAGCGGTGGGCGATGAGCTTCGTCGGCCTTCGCGCCTTGTCACCGGAGAAGCCGGAAGTCGGCCGCTGGTACCACTTGACCGGGGTTCGCGACGCCAAGGCAGGCACATTGTCGCTGTACGTCGACGGCCAGAAGGTCGCCTCGCAGAACGCCTGCTCCGCCGCACCGAGCACCGGGCACACCGTGATCGGCCGCGGCCAGTACGGCGGTCAGCAGGTCGACTTCCTGCGTGGCGCGGTGGACGACGTCCGGCTGTACGACCGGCCGCTGTCCGACGCCGAAGTCGCGACGCTCGCGAAGCGCGGCTGAGCTCGCTCGCGCGGCGCCGGGGTCACTCCCGGCGCCGCGTGCCCGCCACCCACTCCCGCACGATGTCGCCGAGCACGGGCAACGGCACCTGCCCTTGCCTCAGCACGACGTCGTGGAAATCGCGGATGTCGAAGTCCTCGCCCAGCCGCTCCTCGGCGAAGGCGCGCAGCCGCTGGATCTCCAGCCTGCCCGTCATGTACGACAACGCCTGACCGGGCCATTCGATGTACCGGTCGGTCTCGGACTGCACTTCGACGTCGCTCAGCACGCAGTGCTCGGCGAGGTAGTCCACGCACTGCTGCCGGGTCCAGCCCAGCGCGTGCAGCCCGGTGTCGACGACGAGCCGCGCCGCGCGCAGGGAGTCTTCGGCGACCATGCCCAGGCGCATCACGTCATCGGAGTACAACCCCATCTCGTCGGCGAGCCGTTCGGTGTAGAGCGCCCAGCCCTCGTCGAATGCCGAAAGCGGGACGAGTTTGCGCAGCCGAGGCACTCCGTCGAGCTCGTAGGACACACAAGCCTGGAAGTGGTGTCCGGGAACGGCTTCGTGGAAGGCGACCGATTCGGCGATGAACCGGAACCGCTCGGTCACCCGGTAGGCGTTGGTGGAGTAGACGCCAGGGCGGCTGCCGTCGGCCGACGGCGGCATGTAGTACGCCTGCGCGGCGGACGGCCCGTCCGCTTCCGGTACCGCGCGCACGACGCATTCGGCGGACGGCACCCGGCGGAACCAGGCGGGCGCGGCGGCCGTGGCCCGCGCGACCGCTTCCGTCGCGGTCGTGATCATCTCGTCCGCGTCACGCCAGCACAGGGAGGGATCGGTGCGCAGCCGACGCCGGACCTCGACGGGGTCGTCCTCGCCGAACACCGCCGAGCCCAGCCGCCGGTACTCGTCGTCCAGCGCCCGGCCGATTTCGAGGCCCGTCTCGTGCAGTTCCTCCGGCGAGATCCCGGTGGTGGTGTGTGTTCTGACCAGGCCCGCGTAGCTCTCCTTGCCGCCTTCCAGCCAGCAGAGGCCCGGCCGGTCGTCGGGGCGGCCGCGGCCGGCGATCTCGCTCGCGAGAGTGTCGCGATAGGTGACGAGCGCCGGGCGCACCTTCTCGGTGAACAGCCGTTCCCTGCGCGACACCCGGTCACCGGTCAGCGGTGGGACGAGTAGCGAATTGGGCTCGGCGGCCAAGAATCGGTCGACGTGGTCGATGGCGCCGTGCACCGCGCGATCCACCGGCGTCCGGCCCGCCGCGACCCCGGCACGGTGGCGATCGGCCAACGCCGCGAAGAACTCCGGGAAGGCGGCCAGCCTGGCCAGGTAGTCCTCCTCGGCCTGCTCTCCCGAAGGCTCGAGTTGCGGAAGCCAGGACAGCACGCCCGTTCCCTCGGCCGCCATCTGATCGGCGATGGTGAACTCGATCTTCCGCGAGTCCAGCCGGGAAAGGAGCGATTCCGCGTGGTGGGTGACGACGCCGAGCGTGATCCGGTCCGGATCCGTGGACCGCGCGGCGTGCCCGGCGATCCGGACGGCCCGTTCCCGCAGCCGGGCGTCACCGGCCTCGGAGACGTCCCGCAACTCGTGATCGTGTCCGGGGATGTTGTCGAAGGTCGCCATCAACGGCATCTCGGTCGCGAGTACGTCGAGGAGTTCGTCGGCCAGCTCCGCCGCTGTCGGCTGATCGCTCATATTCGATGACTACCAGACGGGACCCGCTCCTCGCTGGCGGTTTTTTCGTTCATTCCGGGCCGGTGAGCGACCGGTAGAGCGGCCGCAGCAGGGCGGTGACCGAGGTTCCGTCCACGGTGGCCTTGAGCGGCGGGACCTCGTCGAGCAGTCCCAGCGGGTCTCCTGCCGCCGGTCGGCGCTTGTTCGTGACGTCGCCGGCCGGGCCCC
Organism: Amycolatopsis sp. lyj-108; assembly: GCF_046549005.1. Taxonomy (NCBI): domain Bacteria; kingdom Bacillati; phylum Actinomycetota; class Actinomycetes; order Pseudonocardiales; family Pseudonocardiaceae; genus Amycolatopsis; species Amycolatopsis sp. lyj-108. The sequence goes on from NZ_JAJPWQ010000013.1 coordinate 10,513, forward strand.
AGCCGAAGAAGTCGTCCATCACCTCGTCGAGGCCGGGCGTCTCGTCGTCCGCCGACGGAGCCGTCACGCGAGCGCCCGCCTGCCGTCCGATCTCTTCGAGCAGCGTCGCGCGGTCGCGGCCGCGGAGGGCGAAGATCGCGAACGGGTCCGCCTCTTCTTCGAGCGCGATGAGCCCCGCGACGAGGTGATCGCACGGGACGCGGGTACCGGGACAGGTGCAGTCCAGCGACAGTTCCCACGCCGCCTCGGGGAACAGCGGCACCTGTTCCGCGGCGAAGAAGCGATCGATGTCGTCCGGGATCCGGCCGTCGAGCAGGGCCGTCCTCGTGACCTCGTCCGCGGCCACGGCGGCGATGACCGCCGTCCACACCTGTTTGCCGAAGGTCGGCAGACCGACACGGACCTCGTAGAACCGCTGCCGCGTCACCCGGACCTGGGCGACGGCGGCGCCGGGCCCGACCGTGAGCGTGTCGACCCGACAGGGCGGCACAAGTCCTTTGTGGACACCCAGTTCGTCCAGTGCCCGCCGGAATCCCTCAGTCATCGGCCGCCTCCCGGCCCAGTGCGAAGACCTCGCGCAGCGAATCGGCGGACAGTTCCGTGAGCCAGTCCTCCCCGTCGGTGACGACGAGACCGGCCAGCGCTTCCTTCTTGGTGATGACGGCGTCGATCCGCTCCTCGATGGTGCCGGGGCAGACGAACTTCCGTACCTGGACGCTGCGCCGCTGACCGATGCGGAAGGCACGGTCGGTGGCCTGCTCCTCCACCGCCGGATTCCACCACCGGTCGAGATGCAGGACGTGGGTGGCGGCGGTGAGCGTCAGACCTGCTCCCCCGGTCTTCAAAGACGCGAGCAGGATCGACGGCCCCTCGCCCGACTGGAAGTGCTCGACGATCGAGTCGCGGCGCCGCTGCGACAACCCGCCGTGCAGGAAGGCGATCTTCACGTTCAGCCTGTTCGAAAGATGCGGCACGAGCAGATGTCCGAACTCGGCGAACTGGGTGAAGCACAACGCGCGATCGCCGGAGTCCAAGATCTCCGCCAGGAGTTCTTCGAGCCGGTTGACCTTGCCGGAGCGGTGCCCGATCGGCGAACCGTCGTGCAGCAGATGCGCGGGGTGGTTGCAGATCTGCTTGAGCTTGGTGATCGCGGCGAGGATGTTGCCGCGCCGTTTGACCCCGGCGCTGTCAGCGATCCTGGTCATCATCTCGTCCACGGTCGCGCGGTACAGCGTCACCTGTTCGCGGGTGAGGCGGTATTCCTGGAGGATCTCGATCTTCTCGGGCAGGTCGGCGAGCACGGTGGGATCGGTTTTGAGGCGCCGCAACAGGAACGGCCGGGTCAGCCGGCGCAGCTCGGTGGCCGCGGAAAGGTCGCCCCGGCGTTCGATGGGCACCTCGAACCGCTCGCGGAACTCCTGCCTGCCACCGAGGACGCCGGGGTTGAGCAGATCCGAAAGCGACCACAGGTCGGCGAGCCGGTTCTCCACCGGCGTCCCGGTCAGCGCGATCCGGTGCCCGGCGGGAATCCGGCGCAGGGCCTGCGCGGGTCCGGTGTTCTGGTTCTTGACCGCCTGCGCCTCGTCGAGCACGAGCCGGTGCCACCGGATGCCCGCGAGTTCGTCGGCGTCGCGGGCGGCGGTCGAGTACGTGGTGACGACGAGGTCCGCCGCGCCGGCGCGCGCCGTCAACCGCGCGCCGTGCTCGCGATCGGCACCGTGATGGAGGTGGACACGCAGCTCCGGCGCGAACTTGGCCGTTTCCCGTTGCCACGTCCCGAGCAGCGACATCGGGCAGACGAGCAGCGTCGGCGCCCTGTCGTCCTGTGCCCGCTCGATCGCTTCGAGCGCGAGCAGCTGGACGGTCTTGCCGAGCCCCATGTCGTCGGCGAGGCAGGCCCCGAGCCCGATCGACGTCATGAACGAAAGCCAGGCGACGCCGCGGCTCTGGTAAGGCCGCAGGGTCGCCAGGAACGTGGGCGGCGGCTCGGCCGGTTCGATGGTGCGCTGGACTCGGCCGGCGAGGAAGTCGTCGATCCAGCCGTCGGTCGTGACCTCGGTGACCGGGAGCGGCGTGTCGTCGAAGCCGTGGAGCAGGGCCAGCAGTTCCGCCGGTGTGGGCAGCGGCGGTTTCTCGCGATCCGGCTCGCGACGGAGGTACTCGAGACCGGCGCGAAGCAGCTCGGGGTCCACACTCACCCACCGGCCGCGCAGCCGCACCAGCGACGACTTCGCGGCGGCGAGCCCGGCGAGTTCCTCGTCGGTCAGCGCGTCCTCCCCGACGGCGAGCGCCCAGCGGTAGGAGGCGAGCTGGTGGCGGCCGAGCCGGTGCACCGCGGCCTGGTCGACGGGCGCGCCGCGGACGGACAGCTTGAGCGCGAGTTTCCGCCTGCCGCCCCAGCTCGCCGGGAGCTGGACGTCGAACCCGGCCGCGACCAGGTGCTCCGCGCCGCCGTCGAGGAACTCCACGGTTTCGGCCACGGTGAGGTCGTAGATGCCCGGCTTCTCGGCTTCGACCGCGGGGCGGAGCAGCGGCAGCACCTCGGCGGCCCGCTCCAACTCGGCGGCGAAGAGGCCTTCGGGGTCGGTGAACTTGGCGCCCGCCTTACCGGACCAGACGTCCTCGGACGGGAGCAGAAGACTGGGGTCGGCCGCGGAACGCAGGAAGAAGCGCAGCTGCCACTTGGTCCCGTCGCCGGTCTGGTCGTCCGGATCGTCGGCCGGGCCGTGCAGCGTGGGAACCTCGTCGAGACGGAAGCAGACGGTGCCCTCGGTGAGGTCGGTGTCGCCGACGGCGTCCCAGGCTGCGATGCCTTCGGCGACGATCCCCATCCGTCCCGGCGACTGGCCGATCCGGTCATCGGCGCTCTTCAGCGCGTGGAGCCACGACCCGAACGGGCCTTCGCGCCCGTCACTTTCCGTGGCGTGTCCGGCGGCGGCCAGCCGGTCTCGGACCGCGGCGTCGACCAGGGTGCGGAGCGCGTCGGTGACGAGCGCCGCCGGATCCGGTCCGGGGTGTTCGGCCCGGCCGACCGGCGGGGTGGCCGCGATCAGCGCCCGGACCGCGACCGCGTCGCCGCCGCGGGCCACCGGCCGCCAGCGCGCCCGCGCCACGATCTCGTTCCGCACGAGCGTGGGAAGCACCCGGCCGCGGCGCACCAGGTCGTCCGCCAGCCGCACGACGGCGCGAAGATGGCGGACGGAGGTGCCGTAGCTGACCGTGTCGGCCAGGTCGCCCAGCTCGGACGGGTCGATCAGGAGCGCCGGCACCGACCAGGGTTCCAGCGTCAGTTCCTGCTGCGGACGACCCCGAACGCCCAGTTCGGGCGAGGCGACCGGCCCGCCGCGCCGTGACGGCAGCAGCAGGACGGCCGACGCCGGCTTGCCGGGATGCAGGGCCGTCAGATCCGCGACCGACGCGGCGAACGGATGCGGCCGGGCCGCGCTCGACGGCCGCATCGACGTCGTCGCCGGGCGGTCGCCGTGTTCGCCCCAAAGCAGGATCCCGCGGCCAGGGGACCACAGGCCGTGCACGACGAGTGGCGACATGATCCCCCCTTCCGCGGTCTGGTCCTTCCAGCATGCCCGGGACCGATCAGCGTCCGGTCAGCGCGTCGCCGATAGGATCCCGTCGATGGAGGCGACCGGTGTTCTCGACGCGATCGATCCGCGCGAGGCGCTGACCGTTCTCGGCCCTTCCAAGGCCAAGAACCGAGGCGGTGACCTGCCCGAGTCCAGCACTGCCTGGCCGGAGGCGATGCTTCGCGCGCGGGCCGATGTCCTGGCGAGGTCCAAGGTCGACGACGGCGGGTTGCGGCCCGCGTGGCTGCGCTACAACGGGAACTTCTACCGGAACGTCGGCGGCGCCTTGGCCGAGGCCGCCGCGTCAGGGCGGACACTGATCCTCAGCGGCGGCTACGGACTCCTGCGCGCCCACGAGCCGATCTCCTACTACGACCGGAAACTCAAGCTCGGCGACTGGCCGCCGGGTGTGCTCGAAGACGCCGTCCTCGGCGAGGCACGCCGGATCGGGGCGGCGAAGGTGGTCACATTCGTGTCCGCCAGCGCCGACTACGCGAAGCTGATCCGGCGGATCCCTTGGGGTTCCACAGAAATCGGCGGCGTTCTGGTGACCGTCGACTTCCACGGAGGCGGCGCGCAGGTCGAGGTGCCACGGCGGCTGGCGCAGGCTTTCGGCGCATGGTGGCGCCGGTCGCCGTCGGACTATCCGGCGGGCATGGTCGTGGAGGAGCTGGCATGAGGGATACGGATCTCGCCGAGTTCTACACCCTGCTCGGCAAACTGGGACCTCCTCGACTACTGAGCGAGGCGACCGGCCGGGACGACTGGCCGAGTCACGGCGTCTACTTCTTCTTCGAGGACGGCGAGCTGCGCACCGACGGAACGCCGCGGGTGGTACGCGTCGGGACCCACGGCCTGGGCAGCAGCGGCCGGACGAAGCTGTGGCAACGCCTGGCCCAGCATCGCGGCACGCTCAAAGGCAGCGGGAACCATCGCGCCTCGATCTTTCGCCGTCACGTCGGGACGGCGTTGATCAAGCGCGACCGGGGGTCCGGCGATCTGCTCGCGGCGTGGACCAGTAAGCGCCGCCTGCCCGAGTGGGCCGCGGCCGAGGCCGAGATCGAGCGACAGGTGAGCGAGCACATCGGCCGGATGCCGTTCCTCTGTCTGGCGGTGCCCACCGACTCTGACGGCACCAGTCTGCGTGGCGACATCGAACGGAACAGCATCGCGTTGCTCTCGAACCGGCGTGACGCACCCGATCGCCCGAGCGCGGGATGGCTCGGCCATCACGCGGTGCACGAGAAAGTCCGCGAATCGGGACTGTGGAACGTCAACCACATCGACGAGGATTACCAGCCGGAGTTCCTGGCGTCGTTCCGAGCGCTGACAAGCCGCTGACTCACGGCCACCGCGTCTCGGACAGCACACGCGCGGCGCGAAGGAAGGCTTCGCGATCGGCAGCGGAAAGCTGTCCGAGCAGCCGCTCCTCCTGCGCCTGGATCTTCGACTGGGCCGACCTTCGCGCGGCGCGGCCGGCTTCGGTGATCCCCAGCAGCCGGACCCGGCGGTCTTTCGGATCCGGCTCGCGGGTGATCAGCCCGTCCTCCTGGAGTTTGTCGAGGGTGCCGATGATCCGGGTCTTGTCCGCGCCGACCGCCTTCGCGAGGGCGGCCTGCGTGCGGACAGGCCCGTCGTCGAGCGCGCTCAGCACCACGTAGCCCCACATGGTCAACCCGTGCTCGGCCAGCACCGGCGTCTCGGCGTTCATCAGCCGTCGCATCAGCCCGCCGAGCATCGCCGCGAGATCCGGCCTCCCCTGCTCCGCCATGCGCAGACCATACCGACCTGGTTCGCGAAACCGGTTGACGAACTCGTACGCATATGTAGATGATATGCGCATGCCTATCGATGAACTCCGCATCCTCGACGCCATCGTGACCCGGGCCAGCCTGGATCTGGTCACCAAGATCACGCCCGCCGACCTGACCAAGCCGACGCCGTGCAGCGCCTGGACCCTGCACGGCCTGCTGGCGCACATGGCCACCCAGCACCACGGCTTCGCCGCCGCGGCCGACGGCGAGACCGACCTCGGCCACTGGCGCCTGCTCCCGCTGGGCGACGACCCCGTCGAGACCTACCGCGCCTCGGTCAAGCGAGTGCTGAACGCCTTCGTCCCCTACGACCTCGCCGACCGGAAGTTCGCTCTCCCCGAGTTCTCCACCGAAATCACCTTCACCGCGGAGCAGGCACTGGGCTTCCATTTCGTCGACTACCTGGTGCACTCCTGGGACGTGGCCAAAACCCTCGGCCTGCCGCTCGAGTTCCAGCGAGAGGTGCTCGACGCCGGCCTGCGGTTCGCCGAGTCGATTCCGGACGGGAAGAACCGGAAAGCACCGGGCGCCGCCTTCGCCCCGGCCGTCGCCGAGAAGGGGCCGTCCGACCTGGACACGATCGTCGCCTTGCTCGGCCGTTCGCCGTCGTGGTCGCGTCACGAAGCCGTACTGGCGTGATGCGCGGCCTCGAGAATCCGTGCGGTGACGAGCTCCGGTTTCTCCAGAGACAACCCATGAGTGGTCTTGGGCACGACCTCGACATCGATGTGCGGATTCAGTGCTCCGAGCCGGGCCTCCACTTCGCGAGCGCGGTGGATGACGCTGCGTTCGGCGACCACGATCCGGGTGGGCACGTCGATCGCGGACAACTCGTCGTCGCTGAACAGGTGCATTTCAGGAAGGCGCTGTTTGTATTTGAGGGCACCGAAAAGCAGAGGTCGTACGATGTGCCGGACCTCGGGATCCCCGGACGACACCAGCCGGAGCAGCCATTTCGGCAAGAACCAGCGGAAGATCTCACGGAAGCTCCACCAGATGAAGCTCCGGCCGATCGCACCGAACCCCGCGGCTTCGAAGGTGACGACCCCGGCGATCCGGTCGGTGGCCCGGGTAGCGAGGTTCAAGGCGAGCCAGCCGCCTCGTGAAACACCGGCAAGATAGACCTTTTCGTGGCCGGTCCCCGCGAGCACCCCGTCGACGACCTCGGCGAGCCAATCCGCACAGTCCTCTGTGGACTCGATGGGCGCGGTCTGGATCGATCGCCCCGGTTCGCCGATCGTGTCGACGGCGTGGATCCGGTGCCGGACGGCGAGTTCCGCGATATGCGGGTACCAGGACAGTGACGTTCCCATCCCGCCGGAGAGCAGCACGATCGGCGGACCGTCTTGGGGGCCACAACGCCGGACACGGGTCGGGCCGAAGCTCGTCCTGATGTCCAGTTCCTCGGCGGGAACCGGCCATTTCCGCAGGATCGCGTCGTAGACGCCGAAGAACCGCTCTTCCGCTTTCTTGTCGATGAACTCCCCCAGCATGGGACCCCCTCAGGTTTATGGTGCACTTGCACTATAACAGCGGGTGGCTGTTCGGACCACCCCCAGGAGGTCATGGCAGAGTGACCGCGTGCCGAAACGTGTCGACCACCAAGAACGAAGGCGCGAGATCGCGGAGGCACTCTTCCGGATCGCCGCCGCCCGAGGCCTGCAAGCGGTCACGCTGCGTGCGGTCGCCGCGGAGGCAGGCATCTCGATGAACCTGGTCCAGTACTACTTCCCGACCAAGGAGGAGATGCTGCGGTTCGCCTGGCAGCGGGTCGTCGAACTGACCGGCGAGATCGCCGGAAAGAGCATCGTCGAGGCGATGGCGACCGGGGACGAACGCACCATCGTGCGCGCCTACCTGACCGCCGTCCTGCCGGACGGCGAACGCCGCCGCATGCTGGCCGCGGTCCAGATCGCCTACTTCGCCGTCGATGTCACCCGCGGAAGCCAGGACCCCGACCAGGAACCGCTTCTACCCCACCTGACCCGCGCGCTCACCGAGTTGCTCCGAAAAGCGCAGGCAAAGGGCGACGTCTCCGCCCGCCTCGACCCCACGCTGGAGGCCGACGCGCTCGCGACGATGTCCGCCGGCCTCGTGACCGCGATCATGGTCGACGCCTACACCCCGGAACGCGCGGCGGAGATCGTCGACTACCGGCTCGACGAGGTGTTCAGCGGCGATCGATGAGCGCTTCGATGCCGTCCAGGATGCGGCCGAGGCCGAACTCGATGTCGGCTTCCTCCATGCCTTCTTCGCCGTACGCATCGCCGGAGATCACGGCGGCGACGCGCAGGTAGCCTCGGCCTTCGAGACGCGGCCCCAGGAACGCGCTCAACGCCCGGACCTGATCCGAAGGGCTCGCGTTCACGTCTCGCAGCAGTGAAGCGGTGCTGCGGACCCAGCCGTCAACGAGGACGGCGCAGCCGGTCGCATCCTGGACGCTCAGGCCCGAGCCGGCCATCCCCTCCAGGAAGTTTTCCAGCCACCCCAGCAGATTCGGCGTGCTCGGCGCCCTGCGCACCGGCAGGTCGATCAGCCAGGGGTGGCGGCGGCAGCGTGCGAGGAGCGCGCGGGCCCAGGCCGTCACCGCGGCGCGCCAGTCGCCGGACGACAGTTCCGGCGGCGGCCCCCAGGCCGCTTCGGCGACCAGGACGAGCAGCTCCTCCTTGGAGCTCAGGTACCGGTAAAGCGCGTTCGCGGTGATGCCGAGCCGTTTGGCGATCGACGGCATGGACAGTGCCGCGTAACCCTCCGCGTCGGCCTGCGCGATGGCCGCGTCGACGATCTGCTCGAGGCTGTATCCCGGTTTCGGCCCGCGCCGGGGCGCCGGGGTGTGCCCCCAGGCCAGCGCGGTACCCGGCGGCAGCAACTCGATCTCGACGTCGTCCATCGGGGCATTGTTGCACCCAAAACAGGTAAAGGCATACACTGTTCATGGCATACACAGTTACTTCCTGAGTTGGGGGATCGACCATGACCGAACCGAACAGGCGGAACGTGCTCCGCGGCGCGGCCGCGCTCGCCATCGGAGGAGCCGCCGCGGCCTACGGGAGCACCGGGTCCGCGTCCGCCGCGCCCAATCCGGCGAAACCGCGTTACCCGTTCATCGAAGGCGCGTTCGCGCCGGTGAAGGAGGAGGTGACCGCGTTCGGCCTGCCGGTCACCGGCCGCATTCCGGACGACCTCTGCGGGCGGTACCTGCGCACCGGGCCGAACGTGCTCGGGCTCGAAGATCCGCGCGCTCACCACTGGATGCTGGGTGAGGGAATGGTGCACGGTGTCCGGCTGCGCGACGGGAAGGCCGAGTGGTACCGCAACCGCTGGGTGCGTTCGTCCGGTGTCGCGGCGAAACTGGGCGAACGGTATCCGTGGCCGGTGCCCGCCGAGGATTTCGCGCCGAACACCCACGTGATCAGCCACCACGGCCGCATCCTCGCCCTGCAGGAGTCCGGTGCACCGCCGTACGAACTCGACGGCGAGCTGAACACCTTGGGGCCCTTCGATTTCAGCGGCTCGCTGGAGGGCTCCTACACCGCGCACACCAAGTTCGACGCGCGCGCCGACGAACTGCACGCCGTGACCTACCACCCGATCTGGGACCACGTACGGCATCTGATGATCGACCGGACCGGCCGCGTCGTGCGGACCACCCGGATCCCCGTCACCGACAGCCCGATGATGCACGACTTCGGGCTCACGGAGAACTACGTGGTCGTCTTCGACGTACCGGTCACCTTCGATCCGCAGCCGGGCAAGGTCGTGCCCTACAAGTGGAACACGGATCACCCGGCGAGGGTCGGGGTGATGAAACGCGACGGTGGCCCGGTCCGCTGGTTCGGCGTGGATCCGGTGTTCTACTCGCACACGCTCAACGCCTACGACCACGGCTCCACTGTGGTGGTCGACCTGACGACGATGCCGGCGCCGTTCGAAGTGGCAGGCAAGCAGGGCTTCGGGGGCCCGTCGGCGTCGGGGCCGCCGGTGCTGGAGCGCTGGACGATCGATCTCGCGCAGGGCCGCGTGCGGCGCCGTGTCCTCGACGACCGGCCACAGGAGTTCCCGCGGGTCAACGAAAGCCTGGTGTCACGACGGCACCGGTACGGCTACTCGGCCTCCCCCGGCGAACTGTTCGACGTCTACCTGGACAAGCCCGCCGACACCTTCGGCAACGCGCTGATCAAGCACGACCTGCGGAACGGACGCTCGGAGGTGCACCGCTTCGGCCGGGGCGCCGACGCGAGCGAAGCGGTCTTCGTCCCGTCGTCCCGCGGCAAGTCCGAGGACGACGGTTATGCCCTCGCCTACGTCAACAATCCCGACCGTAACGCCTCGGACCTGGTGATCCTTTCGGCACAGGACTTCACCGCGAAACCCTTGGCGCGCATCCACCTGCCGAGGCCGGTGCCGCTGGGCTTCCACGGAAGCTGGGTCGCCGACTGACCGATCGGGCGGTCACCGGACGCCCCGGCGACCGCCCCTCGGGTTCACACCCCGGTGAGTACCTCCTCCAGCGCGGCGGCGGAGTCCGGATACCGCTCTAGCAGCGTCAAACCGGTGGGTGCGGTGCTCCCCCATGGCTCGTCGCAGCCCAGCAGTCCCGCCACGGCGTCGCAGGCCGCCGGGTGCGCGGCCAGCAGCGCGAGCCCGCTCCCGCCCGATTTCCTCGGTAGGGCAAGCGGTTCCGGCTGGTCTTTCCAAGGCGGAACCCATTCATCGAGCGCCGCCAGGCGGCCGGGGAAGATCCGCCCCGCCTCACGCACGAGCAGCGGCACCAGATCCGCGCCCCGGGATCGCAGCGTGGTGATCAACGTCGGCAACCACGGCAGCAGCAACCTGTCCGGGAGCTCGGAGAAGGCGTTCGACACCGCCTCGACGACGAAGTCGGCCAATCCCGGCGCCGGTTCCAACGCGTGGACGAACCCGCTCAGGTAGCGCGGATAAGCGGGCAGCACCAACGGGTTGGCCAGCAGTCCGGCGCACCGCTCGCGGAGTTCCGCGCGCGAGAGGCGGCCGAGCTGGACCTGCGCCGCCCACAGCAACGCCACCTTCGACGGCTCCTCCGGATGCGATCCGGAGATCGCCAGCTCCAGCTGCGTACGGTCGCACCCCAGCGACAAGGCGAGCGCCTCCATGCTGAACAGGAAGCCCAGCATCGCGGCGACCTGCTCGACCCCGGCCTCCTCGTCGGCGAAGGCCGCCGGGAGCAGGGTGCAGTAATGCGCGTACCCCGTCCTGACGAAGTCCTCGATCCACCGGGGCAGCACCGGCTCGCTGGTCCGGTAGTGCGCCAGCAGCCTCCGCACCCGCCGCAGCACTTCCGGCGCGCCGTCGACGGAACGTTCGGTGGCCAGCACCTCCAGGGCACGCGTGCCCAGCTCCGCCGCAAGCCGGGCGCTGCGCAGGTAGAGCGTCGCGTCCTCGACCGCTCCTAGCACCTTCGCCGCGGTGGCCTGCGGATGGTAGGCGGCACGACGAAGGCGTTGCTCCAGCACCTGTTCGATGCTGACACCCTCGTAGCCCAGCTCGATGAGGGCCCGCTGGTGGGTGCCCAGCGCCAGATCCCACGACTCCTGGATCGGCCGTTCACCGAGCCGCCGCTCCCCCATGATCGGCCGCGCCGCACCGTGCGGCATCAGGTACCGCAGCATCCACAGCAGATCGGAGCAGGGCTCCAGCTCCGGCCTCGAAGCGATGTCGAGCAACGCCCGCTGCACACCTCGTTGCTGCAGCTTGAGGTTCAGGGGTTCGAGCCTGTCGTGCACGTCGCGTGCCAGCGGCGGCAACGCGTCGTAGCCGACCTGGCCGATCCGGTCGCCACCCATCATGATCTCGACGAGGCGGCGCACGTCGCGCCTGCCGGGCACGACGTCCTTCTCGATACAGGTGACCGCCGCGTCCTGGAAGTCGTACGGCGTCGGCTTGGCCCTGTCACGCAGGCCCGCCAGCAGGATCGAGGTCTCGAACACCGCGATGGCGTCGGCTGTCGAGGACAGGTACCCGTTGCGGCGCGCCGCCCGCACGATCTCGACCGACCAGCCGAGCAGCTCGGCCTCGTCCAGCCGGTCGAGCACCGGAGGCCGTTGCAGGAAACCGGAAAGCTGATCCGACGCCGCCGGATCCGGCGTCTGTGCAGGCAGCTCCGCGGCCTTCTTCCGCTTCGGGACGCCCACCTGCCCGTCCAGCTGAAACTGTTTCACCTTCGTGCGCTTGAGGTTCTTCGCCCATTCCGTCGCGGCGATCGACACCGATCCCCCGGCGAGCCCGAACTGCGCCTCGATCGAGGCGTGGCTCGACGGGATCAGCCCGTACTGCCAGGTGCTCGCGCTGCGCGGGCTGATCACGAACCCGTCCGCGCCTTCGACGCCGAACTCCGCGACCCGGCTGGCCGCGTGGAACGCGCCGCAGATGTAGAGGCAGTCCGCGGGATCCGCACCGGAAGTGGCGAGGTGCTCGCGCATGCGGGTCCACATGTAGCGCTCGCGGTCTTCGTCCACCCGCACGCGCCGGGTGTCGCCGGGCGCGAGACGGCGGAACAGGCTGCCGATCAGGAACATGACCTGGCGGTAGGTGTCGTGGTCGCTGTCACCGAGCGGCAGCTCGACGTACTGGTGCCACCACTCCGACCAGTGCCGCACCCGCCCGTGCCGCAGGAGGTGTTCCTCGAGTTCGGCGAACCGCGGCCGCAGGTCACCGATCTCGACGCCGACCGCGTCTCCGTGCAGCGCGGCCTCTTCCTCCGCGGGCGGCGCGTCCGGATCCGGGACGGGTTCGCCTTCGTTCCACTGGAAGACGTGGTCGGCCGACCGGTCGACGAGGACGAGTTCGACACCCGGGGTGTCGAGGGCGTACGCGATCGCCTGGTACTCGGCCGAAGCCTCGGTGATCGGCGCGACAACGGACAAGGGCGCCCACTCGGCGGGGAATCCCTTCACGTCCGTCGCGAAAGCCTGCACCGCCACGGGAAGACGGCAGTTGCGCAGCTCGGTCAGCAACGGCGCCATGTCTTCGCACAGTTCGAGGTACACCACCTTCGGCCGCTTCTCCCGCAACCGCCGGGCCATCGCCACGGCCGAAGCCGGGGAATGGTGGCAGACCGGGAAGATCTCCAACGGTTCCCGCACGGCGCGGTCGACGTCGTCGACGAGCCCGAGCAGGATGCCCTCCAGCGCGCCGGGCCCGTCGGCGAAGGCGGCCGCGGCCTCCTGCAACTGGCCGCGCAGCGCCTCGAAGGCGCCGCTCACGAGAGGGTGGCGATCGCGTCGCGGCCGCCGTCGAGGAACTCCGGCCAGTCCCCGCCCTCGTCCTTGCTGCGCGGCTCGACGACGCCGTGCAGGTACTTGTTGAGGATCGCCAGGTCTTCCGGCTCACGACGGGCGAGTGAGCCGACCAGCGACGACGCGAGCGTTCGGGCGGTCAGCGCCTGTTCGCCGAAGAAGTTGCTGTGCAGCACCGCGTCTTCGAGCACGCCGATCTGTTCGGCGGTGGACAACGCGGACTCCAGCTTCTCGTCGTCGCTGCCCGCCGACGCCGCCGCGGCACGCAGGTCACCGAAGCTGCGCAGCAGCACGTCGAGCAGGGTCGGCGGCACGTCCAGCTCGATCTGGTGGCGGCGCAGCAGTTCCTCCGTGCGGAAGCGGACGATCTCCGCCTCGCTCTTCTTGTTCGTCACCACCGGGATGCGGACGAAGTTGAAGCGGCGCTTGAGCGCGGAGGACAGGTCGTTGACGCCGCGGTCGCGGCTGTTGGCGGTCGCGATCACGGAGAAGCCGGGTTTGGCGAAGACGATGCCGTCACTGTCCAGTTCCGGTACCGAGATGTACTTCTCGGACAAGATCGAGATCAGCGCGTCCTGCACGTCGCTGGTGGACCGGGTCAGCTCCTCGAACCGGCCGATCGAGCCCGCCTCCATCGCGGTCATGATCGGCGACGGGATCATCGACTCCCGGGACTGGCCTTTGGCGATGACCATGGAGACGTTCCACGAGTACTTGATGTGATCCTCGGTGGTTCCGGCGGTCCCCTGCACGACGAGCGTCGAGTTGCGGGAGATCGCCGCGGCCAGCAGTTCCGCGAGCCAGCTCTTGCCGGTGCCGGGGTCGCCGATCAGCAGCAGCCCGCGGTCGGAGGCGAGCGTGACGATGGCTCGTTCGACGATGCTCCGGTCGCCGAACCATTTCTGCGAGATCTCACGGTCGAGGCCGTCGGCGCGCTCGGCGCCGAGGACGAACAGGCGCACCATCTTCGGGGACAGGCGCCAGGCGAACGGTTTGGGGCCGTCGTCGATCGACTCGAGCCAGTCCAGCTCTTCGGCGTACTTGAGTTCGGCGGGGGCGCGCAGGACGTCGGACATGTCTTGCCTTTCGGGGAAGTTCAGGAGGTGAGGAAGGTCTTGAGTTCGTGGACGAGCTTGGTGATGTGACCGGAGATCACCGGCGTGCCGAGATCCTTGAAGCGCTCACGGAACCAGGGGTTGACGCTGCCCCGGCCGGCGCTGGTGACCGAACCGACCGGGATGAACTTCGCCCCGGATCGGTGGATCGCGGCCATGCTTTCGAAGAGCTGCTCGACGCGGGTCTCGTAGAAGTCGGAGATCCACACCACCACGGTGTTGGCGGGCTCGGCGATCTTCGGCTGGGTCAGCGCCATCGCGACCATGCCGTCGTTGCCGCCGCCGAGATTCGTGCGCAGCAGGGTTTCGAACGGATCGTGCACCCACGGCGTGAGGTCGAGGGCCTGGGTGTCGTAGGCGATCAGGTGAACGTCCACTTTGGGCAGTCCGGCGAAGATCGAGGCCAGTACGGCGCAGTTGACCATCGAGTCCACCATCGAGCCGGACTGGTCGACGACCGCGATGAGCCGCTGCGGGGTGGTCTTCTTCGCGGTCTGCTTGTAGTAGAGGCGATCGACGTAGAGCCGTTCCTCGTCGGGGCTCCAGTTGGTGAGGTTCTTCCAGATGGTGCGATCGAGGTCGAGGTTGCGGAACACACGTTTCGGCGGGACCGACCGGTCGACCTTGCCCGTCGAGGCCTTCTCGACCTGGGTCCGCAGGACCTCCGCGATCTCGTCGACGTAGCGGCGGATGAGCGACTTGGCGTTGGCCAGCGCCACTCCGGACAGATTGTCCTTGTCCCGCAACAACTGTTCGATGAGGGACATACTCGGGCTCAGCTTCGCCGCGAGCGCGGGATCGGCGAGGACCTCGCGCAGATGCATCCGCTTGACGAGGTCGGCCTCGATGGCACCGAGTTCCGGGCCGATCGACGGGAGCAGCGTGCTCAGATCGGGAGCCGGGCCCCCGCCGGTACCACCCAGCCCGGTCGGAGCGCCACCGGGACGACCGCCGCGGAGCTCACCGGGGCGGCACCCCAGTGCGCGCTCGAACCAGCCCGCGTCGGCCTGCCAGCTGGACAGCTGCCCGGCTGTCACGGTGGAGGGTGCCGCGGCGAAGACGTTGAGCAGCACCTTCGACACCAGCGCCGCTCGCCGCACCTCCGCTGCCTTGTCCCGGCTGTCTTCGGCTTCGGGGACCATCAGCCCGTCGAACTCGACGGCCAGTTCCGGATGACGCTGGACGACCGAGTCGACCGCGACGTTCGGATCGAGCAGCGCGGACGGCAGGCCGATGTCCTCGACCACGGCCACACTCGCCGCTTCGAGCGCGGCCTGCTCCTCGGGGTCGAAGAGCCGGGCGAGCAGCCGCCAGTACAGGACCTGGCGGCGGTTGTCCTCGGATTCGGTCATTTCCGCAACAGCCTTCCGGCGCGTTCGCGCAGCACGGCCGCGGCGTCGGTGGCCGCCTTCTCGGCTTTCACCCCGGCCTTGTCCGTGGTGCCCCCGGCCCAGGCCCCGGCGTGCACGGCGGTGGTCTTCTTGCGCACCGTGGTCTCCACCGCGAGCGGTTGGAGCCGGAAACCGCCGTCCCACCGGATCAGGCCGATGCACGCACTGGAACTCGCGACCGCTTTCGGTGTCAGCGGCCCGGCTGCCGGGATGCGGTCGGTCTCGACGGCGAGGTGGTTCCCCGCGAACGTGAACGTGAGCGCGTCTTCGTCGCCCTCGATGCCGTAGCCCTCGAGGAAGACGGGGACGGCGATCCGCACCGGATGCCGATCCAGTGGTGCGACCGCCGGCGTGACAGCCTTCGGCAGCGCGACACGCGCGGTGGAGAAAGCGTCCGCGGGCTCACCGAGGCGGGCAAGTTCGTCCTGCCAGAGCAGGTCGCCCTCGGCGGTGAGCGGCATCTCGGCAAGGTCCATCGAGCGGCCCTCGCTGATCGCCGTGAGCAGGGAAAGATGCGGGCGCAGCAGCTGCCAGATCCCGGCGCCGATGATCGTGTCCGGCTTCGGCACTGTCACGCTGGCACGCACGAGACGCGGCGTGCTGCCGTCTTCGGGCTCGAATACGGCGTGGACCTGGGCTTGCGCTGCCGTCGAGTGTTCCAGCAGATCGACCCCGAGCGGCAGCAGGCGGCCGGTGACCGTGCCGATCGCGGGCGTGGCCGCGGGCAAGGTCAGCAGCATCCCGCGCGACCACAGGTCGCCCCAGCGTCGAACCGGAACTCGTTCCAACGCCGCACCAGGACAGGACGCGGCGAGCTCCGCGGCAAAGCCGTCGAGCAGGACAGCCAGCCGACGCAGACTCGGTTCCGCGAGCAGAGCGGAGATCACCTGCGCCGAAGCCGAGATCAAATCGTGGTCGATGCCCTGCCAGCCGGCGCGGGCCAGATCGGACAGCCAGGAACGCGCGGCGGCCGGCAGATTCGGCATGTCCGTCTCGGACACTTGCCGAATGGACTCCTCTTCCGACGGCCGGCCGGTCGCCTCGGCAAGGCGCGCGAGGACGGCGTCGTGCACGGAACCGAACACGGCGATCCTCGCCGCCGCAAGGGAAACGAAGTGTTCCTCCCCCGCGGCACCGGCTGCCGTCTTCTCGGCCGCCTCGGCGACTCGCGACGCCAATGGCGACCCCGCGACGGCCTCGGCCAGCTCGGTCAAACCGGCGATCTTCTGTGGACGAAGCAAGCCGGCGACGAGTACGTCATCGAAGGCGTCGACAACCGCCAGCGCCTCATCGAGACCGGCGATGGGGTCGGTGAGCAGATCGGTGCGCATCACACCACCGCCCTGGTCGGCGGGAACCAGTGCAGTTCCGGCACCGGCGCCGTCGACGCTTCGAATTCCAGATATGCCAAGTGCCGCAAGAACTGGCTGAACACGGACGCGGCGGCGGTGTTGTCGCCCTGCGACGGCCGCGTCGCGCTCATGGTCTGCGAAATGGCCTGCGCGGTCGGCTCCGGAACTTCGACACGCAGGTACCGCGCCACACGCTCGGCGCCGTACTGAAGGGTGGATTCGTTGATCAGGGCGAGGATGTGGTTGCAGAACATGCCCCGCGCCCCGCCGCAAGGCCGGTTGTTGTTGGTACTACAGGCGAATTCGTACGTGCTCGCCGCGACCGACGAGACGTACACGCGCCCGATGTCCGATCCGCTGGACACCACGCCCTGCACCCGTCCGTCGGCCAGTTCGACGAACGGGACCTTCGCGAGCTTGCGCGGGCGGGCAGGTGGCAACACCCGGGCCGTGCTCGCTCTTTCCCAGTCTGACAACGCATCTTCTCCTTGCGGGGTGCCTCGGTGGGGACTGGGATGAACCTAGCGGGCGGCACCGACAGTTTTGATCACATCCGTTGTTTTGCGAGCTGAACCGCCAGATCGGCGAGGTCCTCGGTGTAGAAGTCGAACCGGTCCGTCGCCACCGGCGGGTCCCCGACAGGCCTCGCGACATAGGCGGTCCGGAGACCGACACTCTGCGCTCCCCTCAGGTCCCACGCGTGGGTGGCGACCATCAGCAGCCGCTCCGGCGGCGCGTCTGAGGCCCCAACGGCCAGTTCGTAGACGGCCGGGTCCGGTTTGTAGGTCTGTGCCTCCTCCGCGGAGAGCGCCAGATGCCACCGGAGGCCGGCGTGGGCATTGATCCGCAGCAGGCTCCTCCGGCCGGCGTTGGAGAGGCCGATCAGCCGGTGGTTCTCGGCGAGCCTGGCCAATCCTTCGACGGAGTCGGGCCACGGCGAGAGCTTCGGCACCACGTCTGTGTTGGTGGCGACCTGGGCCGCTTCGCGGTCGAGAACGTCACTCGGGGCGTACGGCCTCTCCCCCTCGACGATGCGCCGCTGCTCGGTCTCGACGTGGCCCTGCCACAGCTCGACCAGCTCGTCAGCGTCCGCATCCGGCGCGGCTTCCCGGATGGCCGCGCGAATCCCAGCCGGTTCGTCGACGAGCGTGCCGAGTATGTCGAACACCAAGGCGTCGATCTCCACGGAGAACCTCCCGGTAAGGGTTAAAGTAACGGTTAACCGCGAACGTACGAGAGGCCGGTAAGGGATGCAAGTAGCATTAGACGATTACGTCTGGGCGGCGGGCATCGCTACCGACCTGGTCAACACCACCGCGGAGGTCTGGCAAGGCGAAGACAAGCTGCCCGACCTGGCGTCTCTCGCCGCCTTCGCCGAGCTTCACTCACTGCCTGAGCCCTCCCGGCCCGGCGATCTGCGTGCCGTTCACCGGCTACGCGTCAAAGTCCGGGATCTGATCGACCACCCGGACCAGGCGCGCCTCATCACTGGCGCCACCGCGCTCACCACTTCGATCGGTGACGTCACCCTCGACACCTCGCGCGACCGCGCTCGATGGGCGGTCTCGCTCCGGCCGGACGCGACCGTCTTCGACGCGCTTTCCCTGATCTGTGGCGTCGGAATACTCGGCGTCGTCCAGTCTCTCGGCGTGGAACGGTTCCGCGCCTGTGGCGCACCTACGTGCCGAGGTGCGTTCATCGACACAACGCGCCCTGGGCGACGTCGCTATTGCATGCCGGGATTATGCGGAAATCGCGTCAACGTGGCCAACCACCGGGCACGTAAGGCCGCCGAGACTTTGGATTTCCGGGCGTCGTAGGCAAATGCCGTAGCAGCGGTTCGAGAACTTGGCCCATCAAAGAATACTGCCCACTTCGAAGTATGGTGCGCGCGAGTGAACTTTCTCGACAGCGGACGAGTCGTGGCGGACAATCGAATGCGCGCGACACATTACGGCAATCCCTTGTCGCGCTCAGTTCCCTCGCTCCCCTCATTCGGCGAAAAGGAAACCCATGCATGACGATGATGAGCCCGTAGGCCGGGTACTCGGCAGGCGGCAGGCGTTGATTCTCCTCGGCGCCGCCGGCGCGACACTGACTGTCGCCGGATCCGCCACCGCGAGTGCCACCACCTCCAGCGCAGGCACACCCGAGGTCTGCACGCTTGATTGCGTGGTCAAGCCAGAACAAATGGAAGGTCCGTACTTCGTCGACGAACGGCTCAACCGTTCCGATATCCGCAGTGAGCCATCCACCGGACAGCTGGTCGCCGGCACCGCGCTGGCCATCAATTTCACCGTTCAGCAAATTCGCCAGCAGGTGTGCACCCCACTACCGGGGGCCATGGTCGACCTCTGGCAGTGCGACGCGTTCGGGCTGTATTCCGACATTCCGTCCCAGGGAAGTCGCGGACGCCGTTTCCTGCGCGGTTACCAGAACACCGACCAATCGGGAGCGGCCAAGTTCACGACCATTCTTCCCGGCTGGTACACGGGACGCACGCTGCATATCCACCTCAAAATACGCACCGTCGGAACCAACGGCCGGCCGTACGAGTTCACCTCGCAGCTCTACTTCACACCCGAGTTCGGCGCGGCCTATCTGCGGACCGAACCGTACCGGCGGAAAGGCCCGGCCGACACGACCAACAGCCGGGACTCGATCTACCGCAGCGGCGGAGCCCAGATGCTGCTGCGCCCACAGCAGGCCGGAAGCGGCTACACGGCGGACTTCGCGATCGGTCTCGACCTGTCGAACACCCAGGTCGGCCGTCCCGACTAGCGCGTGTCTCATATTTGAGGGGTAAGGCAAACGTGTCGTGCCTGGGGCGAGACAGCGGTCTGGGTGACGCGACACCGCACTCGCGTGCTCAGACTCCGCACACCCGAGTGCGACATCCAGGCACGCGAGTCACGCCTTACCGAAGTACATGAAGGCCCCCTTCCTTGCGCTAGACGCAAGGAAGGGGGCCTTCATGTACTTCACGACCGGCCACCGAGGTCACAGCCGTCCCACTGTCACCAGAGACCACATCCGACGGTAGCGAAAGCCTCCTTCACTACCCTCAGAGTAGGCAAGGAGGCCCTCACAACCAGGAGAACGCATACGCAGAAGCGGACACCGGCCCACGCCGCGACACGTTTGCCCTTCCCCTCAAATAGAACCCTCATCGCCACTCACGACCTCTTTGCCTAAACGGGCATATGCCTTAAAGTAGACATTTCGTCGCTGGAAAGCGTCCCTTGTGGACACTCAGAGCGCAGCTGACTCCTGTCGGCCAGTCCGGAACCACGCTTGGGCGCGAAGATCGCGAGCTTGGCTTATGAAACGCGCGCTAAGAGCACAGCACAGGGCCCTCCCCGGCAACCGCCGGGGAGGGCCCTGCTACACCAGATGTCAGACGCCGGCGATCTGCTGGATCCAGGGCCGGTACCGCGTGATGTTCGTGTACGCGGTCGTGGTCTGCCGGTCACTCGTCGACGCGACGCCGACCTGACGGCCGGAGGCGAACATCGGGCCGCCCGAGTCGCCGCCGGCGGTGATGCCGTCGCCGCGGCGCGCGCACACCGCGATGCCGCCGTTGTAGTCACGGCAGGAGACCGACGTGACCGAGACGTTGGCGACCTTCAGGTAGCGCGACTGGCAGTTGATCTCCGAGCCGCACTGACTGGTCGCGCCCCAGCCGTAGACCTGGACGGTCTGCCCGACGGAGACGTTGGCGGTCGTGCCCAGCGGCGAGTACGTGGCGTTCACCGGGGCGGTGAGCCGCACGATCGCGAGGTCCGCGCTCGCGTGGCGGGTGACGGTGGAGCCGGTGGCCATGGTGCCGCCGCTCTGCTGGTCGAGGCTGCCGATCCGGAAGGTGAACGTGCCACTGCTGGCCACGCAGTGCTTCGCGGTCAGGATGTACTGCGGCGCGATGATCGTCGAGGTACAGGTCTGCCTGCCGTTGGCGAAGAGCCTGGCCGCCCAGGGGCCGCTCGACGCGTTCTGGCCGCCGATGATCATCGGCTGGACATCGGAGGACGGTTCCGCGGCGGATGCCACGGGGGCGGTGACGCCGAGCAACGCCGCGAAGGCGGTGCCGGCGATCAGGGCGAAGGAGCGCAGTCGCATGGTTCCGACTCATTTCTGCGACCCGGGTTCGGCCGCGCGATGGGGACGGGTGTGCTGATTCTGGGGCGCGGCAAGAGAAGCCTGACACCGACGAAAGTCGTGCAGTAGATACCTATTCCTACGTCGCGGCCACCGCTAAGTGGCCCTCTAGGTACTGGAACGGCCCACCGGTTACGACGACCGGCGTCCGTCCACTTGAGACGGATGGCGGCATAACCCCAGGGACATAACCTGGCTCCAGGGCTTCCCGAAAACCAGGTCCGCCACCACAATCGGGACCATGACCGCAGCACAGTGGACCCCGACCTACGGCGACCCCTTCGAGCCGGTGCCCTATCGCCCGGCGCGCATGTCCGCGGAAGAATCGCTGGCCACCGCCGCCGATCTGCGCCGCCGCATGGACACCCGCCGCACCGTGCGGATGTTCTCGACCGACCCGGTACCCGAGCAGGCAGTGGTGGACGCCATCGCGGTGGCCTCCACCGCACCCAGTGGCGCACATCAGCAACCGTGGACCTTCGTACTCATCAAGGACGCCGCGACCAAACAGCGGATTCGAGAGGCGGCCGAAGAAGAGGAGCGGGTTTCGTACGAGGGCAGGCTCGGCGAAGAATGGCTGTCCGCCTTGCGCCCGCTGGGCACCGACGCCGTGAAGACCCATCTCACCGACGCCCCGTACCTCATCGTGGTCTTCCAGCAGCGCTACTTCCTCGACGAGGACGGCACCAAGCACAAGCACTACTACGTCGACGAGTCGGTGGGCATCGCGGTCGGCATGCTGATCACGGCGTTGCATCTGTCCGGACTGGCCGCGCTGACGCATACGCCGTCGCCGATGCGGTTCCTCGGCGAGCTGCTCGAACGGCCTCAGAACGAGAAGGCGTTCGCCGTCATCCCGGTCGGCTATCCGGCGGACGACTGCGTGGTGCCGAACCTGGTGCGCAAGTCGATCGACCAGGTGCTGATCCGCCGTTGAGCGCGAGCGTGACCCGGGTGTGCGCGCACCCGGGTTGCGCGAAGCGCCCGCAAACAAGCAGTCAAACTGCGCATTAGTGCAGTTTACTGCTCACTTTGACGCATCTCTTGACATATCCGGCGGCGATTGGACAAGGTCTGGGCACCGAAGGCGACACGAAGGAGTGTTCTTCATGGCCGACCTGCCCTCTGTCTCCCGGCGGACACTGTTCGGCGGCGCGCTCGCCGCCGGGGCGCTCGCCGCGATCCCGACGAGCGCGACCGCAGCCGAAGAGGCGGAAAGCGCGCCTCGCCGTCCTGGTCAGCGCAGCATGATCGGGGTGCCGTTCGAACGGCACCAGACCGTCCGCGTCGGGATGATCGGTCTCGGCAATCGCGGCATGTCCATGATCGGCGGGTGGAGCGCCGTACCGGGCGCCGCGGTCACCGCGGTCTGCGACATCCGCGCCGAACGCGCGAAGGCCGCCGCGGACAAACTCGCCGCCGGTGGGCGTCCGCGCCCGGCCGAGTACGGCGGATCCGCCGACGCCTACAAGAAGATGCTCGCCCGCGACGACATCGACCTCGTCTACATCGCCACCCCGTGGGAGTTCCACTACTCACAGGGCAAGGCCGCGCTGCTGTCCGGCAAACACGTCGGCGTCGAGCTGCCCATCGCCACCGAGCTCGACCAGCTGTGGGACCTCGTCAACACCAGCGAGCAGACCGGCAAACACCTGTTCCTTGCCGAGAACTGCAGTTACGGCCGCAACGAGCTGGCCATCCTCAAGATGGCGCACGAGGGGGTCTTCGGCGAGGTCACCAACGGGCACGGCGGCTATCTGCACGACCTGCGCGCACTGCTGTTCTCCGACACGTACTACACCGACGCGTGGCGCCGGAAATGGCACACCCGCAGCACCGCGAGCTTCTACCCGATGCACGGCCTCGCGCCGATCGCCGCCTGCATGGACGTCAACCGCGGCGACCGGTTCGCCACGTTGCGCGCCACGGCGACCGAGCCGAAGGGGCTCGCCGACTACCGGAAACGCCACATGCCGCCGGGCCATCCGTCGTGGAAAGAGACCTACGTCAACGGCGACCTGGTGACCTGCCTGATCGAGACCGAGCAGGGGCGGATCATCCGCGCCGAGCACGACGTCAGCTCGCCGCGGCCGTACAGCCGCATCAACAGTCTCGCCGGCAGCCGAGGCATCGTGGAGGACTACCCCGCCCGCATCTACCTGGAGCCCGACCACAGCGGGCACGCGTGGAAGGACTTCGGGCCGTACCGCGAACGCCACGACCACTGGCTGTGGAAGAAGCTCAAGGACGACCCGAACCTCGGCGGGCACGGCGGCATGGACTACGTGCTGCAGTGGCGGATCGTGCAGCAGATGCGCGCCGGGCTGGTGCCGGACATCGACGTCTACGACTCGGCGGCCTGGTGCTCCCCCGTGCCGTTGAGCGTGGTGTCCCTCGCCCGCGGCGGGAAACCGGTCGCGGTACCGGACTTCACGCGCGGCGGCTGGTCGAAGCCCCGGACGGGGCTGGACTCGCAGCCTTCGGAGATGCCCGGCTAGGGCTTGCGGCTCGGTACGTGGCAAGGCTCCGTGAGGGCCTCCTTCCCTACCCTGAAAGTAGGGAAGGAGGCCCTCACGGACCTTCCTGGCTCGTCACGAGGAGTAGCGAGGCACGACGCGGTAGACACGGAGGTCCTTCGGGGTCCCCTTGGCGCGGAAACTCCGGCGCGGGCGCACGATCACCGCGCCGGGGTCCAGCTCGTCGACGACGCTTCCGCTGGCCAGCACCTCGTCGCCGTCTGCGGCGGCCATGATCCTGGCGGCGATGTTCACGTCGACGCCGAGGTAGTCGTTGCCGACGCGGCTCGGGTTGCCGCGGTGAAGCCCCGCGCGCAGATGGGGCAGGTAGCCCTCGGCCTTGATCACGCTCACGGCGGAGCACGTCTCGTACGCGGCTTTCACCGCCTCACCCGGGTCGGCGAACACGGCCATCACTCCATCGCCGAGCCCTTTCACGATGCTGCCGCGGTGCCCGGTGACGACCGATTCGGTCACCTCGGCGACCGAACGCAGCAGCTCCAGCACGCGCTCGTCGCCCGCCTGCAACGCCCAGGTCGAGAAGCCGACCAGGTCGGTGAACAGCACCGTGATCCCGTCCGCGGACATCGGCTGCGCGCCGGTCCGGCGGACGGCCTGCCAGGCCTGCACGGCGGCCAGTCCCAGCTCACGGGTGGCGCTGGGCCGGTCCGCGCCCGCCTCGGTGAGCAGGCGGGCGAGCCGGTCGGACGAACGGCCCGTCGACGGCGCCAGCGGGTCGCCGGGCGTGCCGTCCCCCGGGACGAGCCTGCGGAGGAACCGCGCGCCGCGCACCAGTTCGCCGCGCTGGTCCGTCGCACGCAGGAACCTGCGGGTCCGGCGATGCCACGGCTCGGGTCGTTCGGTCACGATCAAGACCTTAGACCGCGCACGGTACGACCGGAGCACCTGTCACCGGGATGACAAGAATGCGGCACGTATTTCCCCTTTCCGCCTTCGTATGACAATTCATGAACACGCCATTCCACATATGCGTGACAAGATCCACACGTAAAGAAAACGCGAGAGATCTTTTCCTTTCCTCGTTGGTGACTTTCCACCTAGATTCGGCGTCGAGCCCATTCAACGACGAAAGGACCTGACATGACGGAAACCCTCGTACGGAAGGGTGTTCGGCGGTTCTGCGCGGCCGGGATCGCGGCCGCGGTCGCCGGCACGGTCATGTTCGCCGCGGCGGGAACCGCTGCCGCCGTCGAAAAGAATCTCACGTACAAGGGCGGCTTCCCCATCATCGGCGACCAGAAGGTGGCGGTGGTCGTGAAGGCGGAAATCCCGGCGGCGGCGAAGGCCGGGGAGCCGGTTTCGGTGCCGTTCACCCTCGACGTCGACGCCGGTCAGGCCGCGGGCGACGGGCTCCGGCTCGTCGGCGCCAAGAAGCTCTCCGGCACGATCAGCTCGAAGGTGAACATCGCGCTCGGTGAGCAGAAGATCGCGATCCCCATCGAGCTGCCGATCCCCGACACCGAGGTGCCCGCCGAAGGACCGCTGAAGTTCACCGCGGAGGGCAAGGTCGACTTCACCATCCCCGCGGGCACCCCCGCCGGTGAGGCGACCAGCAGCGTGGACGCCGCGGCGACCTCGCATATCGTCACCGACAGCTCCCTCGGCGAGTTCGACGTCCAGCTCGCGCTCGACCCGCCCGACCAGGACGCCGTCCTCGGCAAGACGACCGTCAGCTGAACCCTCGTCTTCCCCCGGCTCGCCGAGCCGGGGGAAGACGCGTCTTGACCTCCAGCGCACTGGAGGTCGCAAGCTGTCGATCATGTGGATTTGCGACAGGTGCGGTATCGAACATCCCGCCACCCCCGAACCTCCCCGGTGCGTTCTCGACCGCGGCGAGGTCGGCATCGAAGAAGCAGGCGACCTCGGCGCGCACACCGGACGTTGGTGGACGCACGAGGAACTGATCTCCGCGCCGCACAGGACCTTGCACCGCGATCACGGCCGCGGCCTGCACAGCATCAAACGGGAACCGAACTTCGCGATCGGGCACTGGTCGTTCATCGCGGTGACCCCGGCGGGCACCCTGCTCTGGGATCCGCCGTCCTGGTTGGACACCGAGGTGCTCGACGTCGTGCGCGGCCTCGGCGACGTCGCCGTGATCGCCACCAGTCATCCGCACATGTTCGGCGCCCAGCTCGGCTGGAGCCGCGCGCTCGGCGGCGTCCCGGTGCTCGTCAACGAACGCAACCGAGAATGGCTGCCCGCACCCGATCCGGCGTTCGAGTTCTGGGACGAGTACGCGGAACCCTTGCCCGGCCTCGAACTCGTCCGGCTCGGCGGGCATATGCGGGGCAGCGCCGTGGCCAGGACGCCGGACGGCAGCATCCTCGCCGGGGACACGATCTCGGGTGGGCTCGCGCCGGACTGGGTGTCGTTCCAGCGCAACTTCCCCAAGCACGTCCCGCTTTCGGGCGCCGTGGTCCGCCGCATCGTCGACCGGCTCGACGACTTCGCCTACGACCGGCTCTACACCCTCGGCGGCGACACCATCGATCGTGACGCCAAGGCCGTGGTGCGCCGAAGCGCCGAAACCCACATCCGGTGGGTGAACGGCGACTTCGACCACCTCACTTGATCGCGTTCTTTTCCTTGTTGCGGAAGGTCAACGCGATGGCCCCCGCCATCGCCATGAAGAACGCGACAGCCCACATCCCGGCGCGGAAGCTCCCGGTCAACCCCTGCAACCAGCCGGTGAGGTAGGGACCGACGAAGCCCGACAGGTTACCGAAGGAGTTGATCAGGCCGATCCCGGCGGCGGCACCGACTCCGGTCAGGAAGGCGTTGGGCAGCTGCCAGAACACCGGGATCGCGGTGAACACGCCGACCGCGCAGACGGTCACCGCGATCATCACCCACAGCGGCGAGCCGAGATACAGCGCGCCGGCGATCGCGACCGCGCCGACGAACGCGGCGATGGCGACGTGCCCCGCCCGTTCGCCGGTGCGGTCCGAATGGCGCGCCCACAACACCATGGCCACGGCGGCCACCGCGTACGGGATCGCCGTGATGAGCCCGATCTCCACGATGCTGTAGTTGGTCTGGAACTGTTGCTGGAAGCCCTTGATCACCTGCGGCAGGAAGAACGCGAGGACGTAGAGGCCGAAGATGATCCCGAAGTAGACGGCGCTCAGCGCGAGCACGCGCGGATCGGTCAGCGCCGATCGGGTGCTCACCTCCTTGCCGACCTCACGGGAGTCTTCCGCGTCGATGGCCGACTGCAACGCCGTGCGCTCCCCCGGGGAGAGCCACTTCGCGTCCTTCGGTTTGCTCGGCAGCAGGAAGAACACCGCCACCCCGAGCAGGATCGAAGGCACCCCTTCGGCGAAGAACATGAAGCGCCAGCCGGCGTCGAAGCCGAGGACGCCGTCGCCGTGCTTGATGAGCAGAGACGAAACCGGGCTGCCGATGACCGACGAGAGCGGCACCGCGAGGAAGAACAGCGCGACGATCTTGGCTCGCTGCTTACGCGGGAACCAATAGGTCAGGTACAGGATGATGCCGGGGAAGAACCCGGCCTCGGCGATCCCGAGCAGCACGCGGACGATGTAGAAGCTGACCTCGCCCTGGATGAACGCGGTGGCCGAGGCGACGATGCCCCAGGTGACCATGATCCGCGCGATCCAGATCCGGGCGCCGACCTTGTGCAGGATGACGTTGCTGGGCACCTCGAAGAAGAAGTACCCGACGAAGAACAGGCCCGCGCCGAGCCCGTAGGCGGCCGAGCTGATGCCGAGGTCGGCGTTCATGGTGAGCGCCGCGAACCCGACGTTGACCCGGTCGAGATAGTTGAGCAGATAGAGCAGCCCGAGTAACGGGACCAGCCGGATCATCGCCTTGCGGACCGCTGACGCGGTGGACACCTCTGCCGTCTGTTCGTCCATCCGCGGGAGTGTAGAGGGCGATCAGAACAGTGGAGGCAGGAACGCACCGAAGTTTCCGCCGGCGGCCCGATCGGCCGGATCCGGATCCACCTGGACCGAGTCCGGGTTCAGCGGGTCGTAGGTGACCTTCACCGTCGAACCTCGGGCCGGGGCCTGCATCGGCGAGGTGATCATCGTCGTGATGACGGTCCGCTCACCGCTGTCCGTGGGAAACCGGACCTGCACGCTGAACCGCGGATTCCCCATCACCCAGACGTTCGTGAACTCGACGCCGAGCACGTGGCCGATCACCTGACGGCCGGTCTGGGCCAGCGCCTGCGCGCGGTCGTCCGCCTCGGCCCTGGTGACGAAGGCCCGCCCCAGCACCATGATCATCACCAGCGCGCTCACCCCCGCCACCGCCGGTACGAGATACGGCTCGTAGTAGACGATCCAGTCCACATCGGTCCAGGGGTCGGACGGCAGCCGCTGCCCCACCGACTCGGGCGGCGTCCAGGACGGGATCGCGACGCCGCTGCCCAGCGCGATGCCGAGGGACGCGGCGAGGCTGCTCGCCCGGAAGCCGACGCCCATCCCGCGCAGCGACATTCCGCCGCCCCACAGCATCGCGAACCCGAGCGACGAAGCCACCGTGATCGAGACGCTGAAGAACAGGACGAGCGAGACCGCCGGACCCGCGTCGGGCCCCCACGCGTCGACGCGGTTCAGCGACATCAGCCGGAAGCCGTCCAGCAGCCCGAGGGCGCCCGACCAGCCGACGGCCGCCCACGCGAGGGTCGTCGGCACGCCGAGCAACCACAGGCGCAGACCCGGGCGGCGGGCCTGCCGGGGGTCTCCCGGCAGGCCGAACTCGAAGGACCCGAACATCGCCGCCGCCTACGCGATCGGCCCGAACACGGCGACCTTCGCCGGGTCTGCGGGGTCGACGCGGGCCTCGTGACGGGTGCCGGGCGCGTACTGCTGGATCGTCGCCAGCGGCGCGATCAGCTGCGACACCGTCCGGTAGGTGGTGCCGTCGGCGCGGGTGACCTCGAGCGTCGCGGTGTACTGCGCCTGCCCGGCGATCTTCCGGCCGGTCGGCTCCAGCTCACGGATCACCAGGGTGGCGGGCTCGCAGGTGTCGTAGAGCCGCCGCAGTTCCGTGCCGTAGGCCTGCAATTCCTGCTGCTGGCGCAACTGCTCGTCCATCGGCAAGGCCAGGAACGCCGCCATGTCCGGGTCGGCGTTGAGGTTCCGGAACGCCTGCGCGGCCAGTTGCGGTGTGGGCAGCTGCGGGGTGATGTCGTGCCCCTGCGCGGCGGCGGCCTGCCGGAACTGTTCCGCGTGGCGGTGGAAGTCCTGCTCCCCACGCGCCATGCCCTGCTGCGTCGCGTCGTTGATCTTGTCGCGGATCTTCTTGAACATCGGGTGCCGCCTTTCGCCGTGTCGTTCGTGCTGGACACAGCTTCGGCGGACCGGCCCGCTACCGAACCCAGGTTTTCCCGTCGTCGGTCGCGTCGAGGCAGGTCAGCGGTGCCCAGAAGACCGGCGAGGCCGCCGGTTCGGGCTTCTCGCGCCAGCGGGCGAGCCGGGACCGCTGCCAGGCGCACAGTTCCGTGACCGGATCCTCGCCGGCGAGCGCGGCGTCGACGGCGATGACCAGTTCGGACATCGGGTCCGAACCGGGCACGGCGGCCGAAGTCGGCAAGGCCCAGACCGTGGCGGCGACCAGTCCCGCGCCTGCCGCGACGGCGGCGAGCAGCACACCGAACGGTTCGGCCAGGCCGAAATCGCTCGCGCTGGCGCAGCCGATCAGCGCCACCCGCGCCGGCATTCTGTCCATTTCGGACAGTGCGAGGTCGGCGGCGGTGAACGGCCGGTGCGCTCCGATCGGCGTGGCCGTGCCGGGAAGATCGGCGGAACAGGACAGATGGAGCGCGGTCTGCGCGCCGTACTCGTCGCGGACCCGGCTGACGTGTCCCACGAACACCAGCCGCGAACAGGGCCGCGAGAGGAGTTCGGCGAGCAGTCGGCGGTCGGTGTCGGTGCGGCGGACCAGATCGAGCCCACGCCCGGCGTCGGGCAGGACCGGGCCTTCGGCGAGCCGCGCGTCCAGATGGCGGATCAGCGGCGACGTCGCGTCCTGCTTGCCCAGCACCGAACCCAGCTCGCCGAACGCACTCTGGCCGGGGATACGCGGGTCGAGCAGGTAGACGGGCGGGCCGTCGGCGGCGGGCGGGCGGCGTGGGATCGCGGCCGGGGCGAGCAGTGAGACGTCGGCGACGTCGAGAACGCGCTCGTCACCGTCGAAACAGCTGCCGATCTCGTCGATCTCGAGCACGTGATCGGCCCGGCGGTTGGGCAGGGCGAGCAGTCCCCACGGGACACCGGCGAGGCTCGGGGACGGCTGGATCCGCAGGAGCGGGCGGGTTCCGCCGTCCGCGGCACGCCGGAGCCGTTCGACCAGGTCGGCGGGGAGGAGGTTGAGGGCGAGGACGCGGGCAAGGCGTTGTTCGCCGGCGAAGCTACCGAAGGCGTCTTCGCTCAGTGAGCGCCGAACGGCGTCGGCCACGCTCTCGCCTTCGCGCGGCGTGGGGGAAGCGGCATCCAGGCACTGGCGAGCGGTCGCGACCAGGGCGAACTCGATCGGATGGGTGTGAACGGAATCGAGATCCTCCGCGGTCCGCCAGGTGAGGAAGGTGTGGCCGGCGTCGGCGTAGCGCAGCAGGAAAGTCTCGCGTCCGGGCTTCGCGGCGGGCCAGGTCTCGACGGTTTCGGCGACCGGACGGGGCAGCTGATATCGCTCCGCGGCGAGGCGGAGCCACGGGTCAAGCTCCATGGGAGACGAAGGCGACCAGCGCAACGCGAGTGGCGGGGCGAGCCGCAGCGGTAGCGACGACGTGACGGAACCCAGTGCCGCCAACGGAAGTCCCTCGGCGACCGGGCCGACTTCGAGGGTGGGCAGCGCGCCGGTGAGGTCCAGCGAACGCCCCTCCACGCCCGTGTACGCGCCGACGGCGCAGGTGCGTTCGATCAGTTCCGCCGCCAGCCTCGGCTCCTGGAGCTGAGCCAGCAGCGCCATCAGCATTTCCGTCGCCGGACCGGCGACGTCTCGCGCCCATGCCGTGCGCGCCTGCGGCGAGGTGAACTCGAACCGGTACTCCGCCGCCGCGAGGGCGAGCGGGAGCAGCAGGTCCAGCACCGAGCGCAGGTCCTCGCCGTGGGCGAAGCCGATCGTGGCCGCCACGAAATCCGTGTGCAGGCGGTCCGACCAGTCCCCCGACGTCCGCGCCGACTCCCGGGCGCGGGTCGCGTGCTCCCCCGCCGTCGCCCAGTCTCCTTCGGCCATGGCGCAGCGAGCCAGCGCCACGTCGAGGCGCCTCAGGCCCGGAACGTCGGCGTTGGCCGTCCAGATCTTTCCCGCGTGCTCGAACTGGTCCCTGGCCTGCGCGACATCACCCGTGTACAGCAGCAGTGTGCCCAGCGCGTGGCTCGCCTCCGCGACATCGCCGTTCAGGCCCGCGTCCGCGAGTTCGTCACGGGCGGCGACGATCGCGGCGACCGCTCCGGGAAAGTCTCCGCCGAAGGCCCGGTCGGCCGCCAGCTCGATGCTCGCCCTGGCGGCCAAGGGGCGGCCTTCGTGCTGGGCGCTCAGCCGCAGCAGATCCGCGCGCGCGTCGGCGTCTTCGCCGCCCGCCTGGCGGACGCGGGCGCGTTCGGCTCGCGCCATCGCCTGCAGCGCCGCCACTTGCTCGCGGACCTCGTCGATCTCCGCGATGGTGTCCAACGCCGTCAGGATCTCCTCGATCGCGGCCCGCGCGCCCGCCATGTCCCCGGCGGCGATCTGGACGCGCACGTCGAAGATCCGCAACTCCAGCTCGTCCGCGCCGTGCACGTCGAGCAGCTCGGGCGGGTACTGGTCCGGCCCCTCTTGCCTGCGCAGCGCCGCTCGGCGCCGTTGCCCGGCGATCAGCTCACGCGCCTTGACGACGTCGCCTTCCTCCGTGCTCAAGGAGATGAGCACGCGCTCGGCGACCTCCCGGGAGCCTTCGATCATCCGGATCTCGGCGTACTGTCCGAAGTGGACAATGGCGGCGGCGCTCACCCTGAAGGCTTGAAGCACGGCCTCGGCGCATTGTCTCGCGTTGCGCAGGTCACCCGCGGAATAGCAGACGGTGGCCAGGTCGCTGACGGCGGCGAGGTCCAGATCCGTCCGGTCCAGCCGTTGCGCGATCTCCCGCATCTTGCCGTACGTCCGGTGCGCGCCGGCGACGTCCCGGGCGGCGGCGAGCCGCTTGGCCTTGGCCTGGAGCTTGGCGGCGTCGATGAGCAGCTTCCGGTACTGGCGTTCGGAAAGCGAGCACGCCGGCAGTTCGCCGTACGGTGCCGGGTCGAGGCCGAAATGCCGCGCGACACAACGACAGTTGTAACCGTGCGAAGTGGCCGGGCCCAGTTCGGGCGGGAGCGGCCGGTCCGGCGAATTCCGGGGCGGTGGCATGCCGACGAGCACGTCAGAACTCCTCATCGGCGGAAGCGGCCGCCGCCCGTTCGGCGAGCGTTCTGGCCTCCGGCGGGCGTGCCCGCACGAGCGCGACCACTTCCGCCCGGTCTTCCGCCGTGGTCCCGGCGACCCCCTCGTCGGCAACGCCGACGACGAGGGTGATCTGTCCACTTTGGACGCGGGCGGCGAGCCGGGCCGCGGTCTCGTCAAGGTCGGCCGCGCCGGTGAACCGCCCGGCGCCCAGTGACAACGGCACTTCCGCGAACGGCTCACCCTCGTGCGTCGCGAACGCGGTGATCGCCGCGTCGGCGAACGCGCCCGCGACAACGACTTCGAGCCGGGTGGCGGACGCGGCGGCGACGATCCGCCACGTCACCGTGTCCTCCGCGGCGTCCAGGATGCCCGGCGGCACTCGTGCCCAGTCGACGCTCGCTCGTCCGCTCGCGAGTACGCCTTCGCCGGGTGCGACCGGATCGGTGCCCGCTGCCAGCGCGTACGCACGTTGGCCCGGGGCCGCCATCTCAAAGCGCGCCGCCGCTTCGGCGCGCACAACGTCATCCTGGTCGTCGAACCAGGCCGCGAGGCGAGCACACAATTCCCGGACTTCGCCGGCGACCGGCGCCGCGGCGGCCAGCAGTGCGCCGTCCGCGATCGCCGTGTCGAACAGTTCGGCCGCGGAGGCTTCGAAATCGTCAAGGAGACCTTCAGCCAGATCCTCCACGTCCGCCGTCGCGACCGCCGTTTCGAGGTCCAGCAACGCCGGGTCCAGCGAAGGGATTCCGAGCGACGCGCTGGCGGGCCACCAACGGCGCAGCCAGAGCAGCAAAGCTAGTCTGCCCAGTTCCGGCCTGGCGACGAGGTCCGCCTGGCCTTGGCCGAGCGCGACAAGGCCGGCTTCCGCGCCCGCGAGCCGGGTCAGCCACGGTTCGGCGGCTCCGGCGTCGGTGAGTTCGATGTGCATCGTGGTCGTCCGGCCGGCGAGGAGATCCGCGAGGGCGAAGCGAATGAGGCCGCCGTCGGCCGCGAGTACGGGGGTGTGCACCGGATGCGTCACGACACGGCCTCCAGATCCGGCAGGCGGGCCATGAGCGAGCGGCGCACCTTCGTCCGCAGATCCAGCGAGGTCGAACGGACCACGCCGGTGACGAGGTCGCGTACGTCCGCGGCGTCGGCGGGCAGCTCGCCGCGGACGTCGAAGCCGTGCAGCCGGACCCACAGCCTGCTGAGGAACTGCTTGGCGAACTCGCGAAGGTCGCGCAGGAGTTCGGCGTCGGGCCGCGGGGTGAGCGGCGTGGCCCCGGCCAGAGCGCGGCGGGCGTGCAGGACGTAGCCCTCCCGCGCGACCTGGGCGTTGAGCTGCCGCGCGAATTCGGGGACGCCCGCGGGCGCCGCGCCGTCGAGCGGCCGCAACGCGGGCGCGAGCACGACACCGAGCGCGAAGCAGGCGGCCAACGCGGGCAGGCCGAGCCCGAATCCGGCCGCGACCCTGGCGAGTTCGTCGTCGACGAGGTCGGCGACGGGAGCCCGCTCGTCCGAAGGGAGACGGCGCAAGGTCGCGCGCACCCGCCGTTCGACACTGCGTTCGAGGAGTTCCGCCCCGGTTTCGTCGCGCCGGTTCAAAGGTGGGACGGCGGTGCGTTCCCCGCGTTGCAGCCCGAGATCCGGAACCGGGAGCCCGGAGATCTCCCGAACGGCTTCGCTCAGGGCGCGGACCCCTCCCGGCCGTCGCAGGCCGAGCCCGAGGGCGTGGCCGGTGGCCGAGTCGGCAAGGGCACGCCATGCGGTGTCGGACAGCTCGTCGACGAACGTCCGGAGCGCGGAAATGTCCGGTGCTACGGCGGATTCGGCGTTCCAGCGGCGACGCAGCTCCGCGGTCAGATCCGCCGAATGCCGCGGATCCGCGAGATACGCGGTGAGCTGATCGACGCCCGCCGTGCCGCTATCGCCGTGCAGATCCCGCAACGCCGCCGCGGCCGTCGACGGCGCGTCCGGACCTGGCGTGCCGAAACCCGTCGCCAGCTCGTACGCGAGCGGGAAGCAGACGTCCTGGACGTTGCCCGCCGTGATGCGCAGGGCACGGCGCTGGCGTTTGAGGTGGGTGAACCACGCGGCCGTCGCGCGCAACCTGTCCGCGTCGGCCAGCAGCAGTTCCGCCACCTCCGCCGCCGCGACCGGATCCAGCACCGGACGCCCCAGCCGGGGCCGCGCCGCCGTGCGGATCACCAGCGGGTCGATGATCTTCTTGATCGTCCGGGTCAGTGGACCGCCGTCGGCCGACGACAGGACCTCGACACCGTCGATGCGCTCCCAGGCTTGAGTGAGGACGGCCGAACGCAGCCGGGGCCCGCCCGATCCCGTCGTCAATCGCCCTCCCCACGCTCCGGCCACAACTCTATCCGAGTGTCGTGCCGGAGTTCGTGAGTAAGGGCTGTCGGGCAGCGCGACCGTTCGGACTAACTTTCGTCCGTTCTGTACATACTTTCGTTGACTTCGACCGAAAGTCCTCTTAGGTTCAGCGTCGTCACAGAGGTGCTCCGCCGCCGACCCGAGGAGCGACGATGCTTCCGTCCGTCCGCAAGCGCTTCAACCGGTCCATCGTCGCTTCCTTGGCGCTGGTCACGGCGATATCCGGGCTGGTGACAGCCCCAGCCGAAGCGGCCATCCCACCCCAGCAACCAGGAGTCACGCTCCGCACGTACGACCTCCAGCGCGAGATCACCAAGCTCTGCACGATCAAATCCGGCCAGACGCCGAACGTCGACAAGCTGATGCCGACGATCAACTGGACCACCACGGCCGACTTCGGGCTCGGTGAACAGTTCGTCTCCGAGGTCATCGGCAACATCAACATCGCTTCCGCCGGCCAGTACGAATTCCGGCTCACGAGCGACGACGGGTCGCGGCTCCGGATCGACGGCCAGACGGTGATCAACCACGACGGCCTGCACGGGGCGACCCCGGCGACCGGCTCGGTCCAGCTGGGCACGGGGTACCACGCGCTGCGGATCGACCATTTCGACAATCTCCACGACCAGCAGGTCACCCTCGAATGGCGGCCGCCCGGTGCGGCCGGCTTCGCGCTCGTGCCGACTTCGGTGCTCAGCACCGACGCCGACGTCGTCCGGGTGACCGCGCCGGGACGCAAGGAATGCGAGGGCGCCGCGGACTCGCCGGGTGACGGCCTGCCACTCAACGGCGTCCACCCCGGCTTCACGCTGACGAACCTGCGCCCCGACGGTTTCCAGCCGCAGGTCACCGGCATGGACTGGCTGCCGGACGGACGGCTCGCCATCGCCACCTGGGGCGGATCCGACAAGGTCCTCGGCGAGGTCCACCTGCTGAGCAACGTCAGCGGGAACACCGACCCGAGCAAGGTCCGGACCCAGCGCGTCGCCGGCGGGCTCAAGGAACCGATGGGCGTCAAGTACGTCGACGGCAAGCTGTACGTGTCAGAGAAGACGCGGCTCGTCGAACTGAACGACACCAACGGCGACGGCGTGACCGACGACTACCGCACCGTCGCCACCTGGCCGTTCGGCGGCAACTTCCACGAGTTCGCCTTCGGCCTGCTGTACAAGGACGGCTTCTTCTACGCCAACCTTTCCGTCTCCATCAACTACGGCGGCGCCACGACCGATCCGCAGCCCGCGCCCAACCGGGGCACGACGATCAAGGTCAACAAGGCCACCGGTCAGGTCTCCTACATCGCCGGCGGGTTGCGCACGCCCCACGGCATCGGCTGGGGACCGGAAGGCGACGTGTTCGTCACCGACAACCAGGGCGGCTGGCTGCCGGCGAACAAGCTCGTACGGGTCAAGCAGGACCGCTTCTTCAACCACTACACCAATCCCGCGGGCCCGTTCGACTCGAAACCGGTGACCGCGCCGGTGTTGTGGTTGCCGCACAACGAGATCGCGAACTCGCCCAGCAACATGGTCATGTTGTCGCAGGGCCCCTTCGCCGGGCAGATGGTGTACGGCGACGTGACCTACGGCGGGCTCCAGCGCGCTTTCCTGGAGAAGGTCAACGGTGAGTACCAGGGCGCCGTTTTCCGCCTGACGCAGGGACTCGAGTCGGGCGTCAGCCGGATCAGCCTCGGTCCCGACGGCGCGATCTACACCGGCGGCATCGACGGCGGAGGCAACTGGGGCCAGCCCGGCAAACTCGCCTACGGTCTGCAGAAGGTGACACCCAACGGCACGAACGCCTTCGACATCAAGGCGATGCGGGCGGTCGCGGGCGGATTCGAACTCGAGTACACCCAGCCGCTGTCGGCCGAGACCGCGCAGAACCTGGCGGCGAAGTACCAGGCGCAGCAGTGGCGCTACCAGCCGACCTCGGCGTACGGCGGGCCCAAGATCGACGAGAAGACGCTGTCCGTCACCTCCGCGAGCCTTTCGGCCGACCGCAAGAAGGTCACGCTGCAGATGGCGGGACTGAAGGCCGGGCACGTGGTCCACGTGCGGTCGCCGCGTCCGTTCGCCGCGGAGTCCGGTGCGACGTTGTGGAGCACCGAGGCGTGGTACACGCTCAACTCGCTGGCCGGTGGCACGCCGGCGAGCACTACCTACGAGGCGGAGCGGGCCGCGCTCAGCGGTGGCGCCGGCACGAACACGAACCACGCGGGCTACACGGGCACCGGTTTCGTGGACGGCTACTGGAACCAGGGCGCCGCGACGACGTTCACCGTCAACGCGCAGAAGACCGGTGCCTACAACGCGGCACTGCGCTACTCGAACGGCCCGGATCCGGCTCCCGGTACCAAGTCCGTGACCGTCTACGTCAACGGCGCCAAGGTGAAACAGGTCAGGCTCGCCAGTACCGGCAACTGGGACACGTGGAACACACAACCCGAAACGCTGAACCTGAAAGCCGGGGCGAACACGATCTCCTATCGCTACGACACGGGTGACGCGGGCAACGTCAACCTCGACAGCCTCACCGTCACCGAGTCCCAGCGGATCCAGTTGTTCAAGGGCACCGACCTGAACGCCTGGGAGAAACGCGCGGGCGGCGCCGCCACGTGGCCGGTCTCGGGCGGCGCGATGGAGTCGAACGGCGGGGACATCCGCACGAAACAGCAGTTCGGCGATTTCCGGCTGCACGTCGAGTGGAACGAGCCGAACTATCCGCCCGAGGTCACCGGACAGGCCAGGGGCAACAGCGGCGTCTACCTCCAGGAACGCTACGAACTCCAGGTACTGGAGTCGTTCGGGGACACCACGCTCGCCAACAACGAAGCGGGCTCGATCTACTCGAAGCGGGCGCCCGACCGGAACATGGCGACGGCTCCCGGAACCTGGCAGACCTACGACGTCACCTTCCGGGCCGCGCGGTTCGACGGTGCCGGGAACAAGACCGACAACGCCCGCGTGACCGTGGTCTGGAACGGTGTCGTGGTCCACAACGACGTGGCGATCGACGGCGGCACGGGTGACAACAGCCCGGAGAACGCCGGACCGGGCGCGATCCGGCTCCAGGATCACGGCGATCCCGGCGAGAACCCGCGATTCCGCAACATCTGGATCGAACCCGTCGGTTGAGACGGGCCACGGAACGGTGCGTGCCGGTCGCTCGATCGGTGTCCCCAATGTGGCATTGGAGACGCTCAGCGCCTCCAATGCCGCACTGGGGACACCCCGGCCCAGCATCGAACCTCGCCTCAGCGGTGGGGCGAGTGAAGGCCCCTTTCCTCGGCTGAGCCCAGTGTTCCGGCAAGGTCCCATAACCGCTGCTCAGCTGGGCGATGGAGGCGGATCCGGCACAGCGGACTGACACCCTTTTCGACTGTCCACAAGGGACGCTTCCGGGACGGAAGTGCCCGATTCGGGCGTTTTGCGAGGCAGTCGTGAGTGTTTGGGGCGGTTATTGGGGTAACTCAAAGGTGTCGGGTCGCGAGGATTGCCCGTGGCCGTGGGGCGACCGTGTCGCGAAAGCCACGTTCGGGACCTCAGGCGTCGCGAAAGTGGCTTTCGCGACACATCTCGCCCATGGGTCCAGTGAGGGCCACGGCACCGGCGTAGCTCAGGCCGTCTCCGCCGCGAGGACTTCACGGGCGACGAGGACACCGCCGACGAAGCCCATCGGCATCACGATCAGCGCGGCGAACGGGATCAGGCACAGCAGTGACACGGGAAGACCCAGTCCGAGCGCGAGCGCGCGGTGGCGGCGCAGCAGGACCCGTCGCTGCTTCAGATCCATCCCGCGCCGGTAGAACGGCACGGCGATCAGTTCCAGCGCCAGGAACCACGCCGTGACCAAGGCCAGCAGGACCGGCACGACGGTTTGCCCCACCACGGGGATGAACCCCGCGATCAGGAGCGGGATGGTGAACATCAGCGAGCGCAGCACCAGGGACAGCCCGTCTTTGAGGCCCATCACCAGCAACCGCCACCCCGAGAGGTCCACCGCGCCCGGCACTCCGCCGAGGTCGTCCTCGACCTTCTCCGCGATGTGCTCGTAGAACGGTCCGCCGACGGCGAGGGTGATCGCGGTGAACCCGATCATGGCGATGGCCAGCACCACCCCGAACACCGCGACACCGACCGCCACCCGGATGGTCGTCTGCCAGCCAGGCGACCAGTCGTCGGCGAACGGGGTGACCAGCAGCGAGAGGTCGTCGATCCAGAACGCCAGCGCGACGATCCCGCCGATCAGCAGCAGTGTGGTCAGGACCGCGGGCAACGCCCCGATCAGGAGCAGCTTCGGCGACCGCGCCAGGATGCCGAGCCCTTGCCCGAACATCCGGAAACCCTTGAAGAAATCCCGCATCGGACCTTTCTACCGTGTCCGGGATGTCCGGTCGTGGCCGCGGTCCTCAAGGCGACCGGAGCCGCTGTCCCGGGTTGAGCAGGTTCCCCGGCGCGTACCGGGCCTTCGCCTCGGCGAGCTTCGGCCAGGCGGGGCCGAAATGCGCACGCCAGTCCTCTGTGGACATCGACAGCGCGTTCGACGGATAGACCTTCCCGCCCAGGTCCCGTGCCTTCCGGTAGAGGTCCACGTTGAGCTCCAGCAAACGCGCGTTGTGCAGCGGGTCGTCGGGAGGGCCGACGCGCAGCGGCGAGAAGAGCCACGAGAGCTCACCCGGGGGCACGCTGAACAGCGGGGTCTTCAACCGGTCGTTCCGCACCGGATAGAGCAGGATCAGTCCCGTGGCACCCAGTTCGGGTTCGCCGGTGGCGGCGAGGGTTTCGGCCACGAAGTGCTCGACCGTATCGTCGGTGAGGAACACGTTCAGCCATGGGTGGGGATGGAACCAGCTTCCCTCCGCCCGTAAGGCCGCCTCGCCGTCGGCCATCCGGTTCAGGAAGTCGAAATACGTCGTGTCCTCGTCTTCGGACTCGCCGAAGTCGAGCGAGTCCAGCAACGCGTCCTCGTCCGGCGCGCCGGGCGGCGTGTAATAGGCGACCGCCTCCAGCATGTACCGCCAGCCGTCGTCGACGGGGATCAGCTGGCCTTCCACGTAGTCGAAACGACCATCGCGGACGACGGCGCGCTGATCCGCCAGGAACGCCGGAAGAGAGTCGTAGTAGAGCTTC
The DNA here is from genome assembly GCF_046549005.1 of Amycolatopsis sp. lyj-108. NCBI lineage: Bacteria > Bacillati > Actinomycetota > Actinomycetes > Pseudonocardiales > Pseudonocardiaceae > Amycolatopsis > Amycolatopsis sp. lyj-108. Next base: position 49,631 of record NZ_JAJPWQ010000013.1, read on the forward strand.
CACCGCCGGGCCCGTGCCGGGGCCGGGATCAGGCGCAGAGTCGCGCGGGTGATCACCCCGCATTGCCCGAGGCCACCGAGGACGGCGTCGAACAGGTCCTTGCCGCTGTCGCGTGAGCAGGTGAGCACTTCGCCGGCGCCGGTGACCACTTCCAGTTCCACCACGCTGTCGGTCTGCGTGCCGTGGTGGTGGGCGGCCCCGCCGATCCCGCCGACCACGAGCGTGCCCGCGACGGTCAGCTCGAGATAGTCGGTGAGCGCCGGAGGGGTCAGCCCGTGCGGCAGAGTCGTTTCCAGCACCTCACGCCAGCGAGCACCCGCGTCCACCGAAACCAGCTCACCGGTGACCACCCTTCGCGGCGGCAGCGAGGTCATGTCCAGCAGGATCCCGCCCTCGACCTGTCCCTGGCCGTACGGCGAATGCCCGGCACCGCGGGCGGCGACCGGCAGCCCGCGCGCGGCGGCGAACCTGAGCACCACGGCCACGTCGGTCGCCGAAGCAGGCCTCACCACCAGGCCCGGCCTGGCGTGGACGAGGTTTCCCCAGTCCCTGCTCGCGACGGAAAGGTCCGCTTCTCCGGTGAGGATCTCTCCGGCGATGGCGGGCAGGATCTCGGCAGTCATACCCGCACGCTACCGAGCTAGGCGATTTTCACCGACGCGAACCCCGGCCTCCCGCTGCGAGATTGGTGGCGTGACGAACCGAGCGGACACCCTGACGCCGACGCGCCTGGCGCGCGGCACCGTGCTGGCCGCGGCGCCGCTGACCATCATGGCCGCGGCGATCATCGCGCCGAGCCTGCCCGCGATGCGCGAGGTCTTCGCCGGAACGCCCGGCTCCGATCTGCTCGTGCGGCTGGCGCTGACCGTGACCTCGCTCGCGATCGCGATCAGCGCGCCGCTGTCCGGGATCGTCGCCGACCGCGTGGGGCGCCGTCCGCTGCTGTTGACGGGCCTCGGGCTCTACGCGATCTCCGGCACGGCCGGCTTCTTCGTGAGCGACCTCCCCCTGCTGCTGGCCACCCGGGCAGGGCTCGGACTCGCCGTCGGCGCGATCATGACCGCGGTCAGCACCCTGATCACCGACTGGTACTCCGGCGAGCGGCGTGCCTCGTTCCTCGGCCTGCAGCAGGCGTTCGCGAGTCTGGGCGGCGTCGTCTTCCTGCCTCTGGCGGGATTACTGGCCACAGTGGACTGGAAGGCACCGTTCTGGATCTATTCCGCCTCGGCGATCGTGGCCGTCTTCGCGATCGTCTCCCTGCGCGAACCGGCCCGAAGCAGCCCCGCGGCCAGTGAGAGCCAGCGAGCTCGGCTGCCCGCTCGCATCATCGGCGTGTACGTCCTGGCGCTGGTGGCGACGTTGGTCTTCTACATGGCGCCGACGCAGTTGCCATTCCTGCTGCAAGGCTTCGGCAGCGGTCCCGCCGTCATCGGCGCCGTGGTCGCCGGGAGCACGGTGACCGGCGTCGCCGGTGCGCTGGCGTTCCCCCGCCTGCGCGAACGGCTGAGCCCCACGGCGATCACCACGTTCAGCGTCGCGCTCATGGGCGCGGGCTGGCTGGTGATCGGTACGGCGGGCACCGTCGCCCCAGTGGTGGCGGGGCTGCTCGTCGGCGGGCTCGGCGTCGGCCTCGTCGTCCCGAACCTCAACCTGCGACTGGCCGAGTTCGCCCATCCCGCACAGCGCGGCCGGGTCCTCAGCGGCCTGGTGACCGGGATCTTCCTGGGGCAGTTCCTGTCCCCGCTCGTCGTCCAGCCACTCGTCCAGGGCATCGGCATCTCCGACGCCTTCACCTGGACCGGTGTCGCCATGGGAGCCGGAGCGGCACTCGCCGCTCTTCTGACCAACCGGAACAACGGAAAGGAAAAACGATGATCTACCACGGCAACCGTTTCACCCTACGGCCCGACGCCGCCCCCGAGCAGGTCGAAGAAGCATTGGAGAGCCTTCGCAATCAGGGCCGGGTCATCCCGTCGGTGAAGTCCTTCGTCGTCGGCCGCGATTTCGGCGGCGAGTACGAATGGGGCGCCGTCTTCGTGCTCGAAGACCTCGAAGGCTACTGGGAGTACCTCATCCATCCGGCGCACCGGAACACCGACCAGGTCGGGCTGCCGCTGGTCGACAAGTTCGCGTCCTTCGACGTCACCGACGACCCGGATCCGGAAATGGGCGCGAAGATCGCCGAACTGCACCAGCGCCGCTACGACAACGACGCCGAGCTGACCAGGTTGATCACCGATCTCGGTGAATACTCGGGCAGCGCGGCGCCCGGAAAGCACGGGACGGCCGGGGGTTCAGCCACCGTCCGCGAGTGAGCCGCTGCCGCCGGGGCCGGTCACGATCACCCTGCTGCTCACAGCGGTCCCGATCGGGACGATCGTGACCTGCCACGTCTGCGGCGTGCCGACCTCGATCGTCGCCGTCGCCCTCCGGACCAGGGCCGGGACGCGGTCGGCCGCCAGCTCGCGGAGGTCGAACCGCGGCACCTGGGCGTCCGTCGGCGCGAAGACCACGGTCAGCCGCTGGTCCTCGACGACCGCCGTGAGCACCCGGGAGACGTCCGCGGCCTGCGCCAGCGCGTCGATCGCCCGGCGCAGTTCCCCTTCCCCCAGCAGGGATCTGTCGACGTTCACGGTCGCGGATCCCGAGGACGAGGTGGTCACACTGGACTCGGTTTCTTCCGTCAGCGCGGGTGCTTCCGGCGTGAACAGTTCGGCGCGGAACAGGAACAGCACGAGCGCGGCGCCGAGCAAGAACCCGAGGACCGCGAGCAAGCCAAAAGTGCAGCCCTCCGGCGGCTCCTGCACCAGGGTGGACTCCGGAGCGGACTCGATCACGGCCGCGGCCACGCGGCGCTCCCACTCCGGCGACAGCCGCTCCACGATCCGCGCCTTCCACGGCCGGTCCCGCGGGTACTGGACGACGAGGACGTCGCCCGGCCGGTAGTTCGGGAGGTCGACCAGGTTGATGCCGTGGTTGACCTTCAAGCGGTACGACGCCTCGCCTTCGGGGGCGACGGTCAGGACGAAGTCGACCGGGATGTCGCCGGTCTCGGTGCCTCCTGCCCGGAGGCTTTCGATCTTGGCGAGCGCGATGACCGGGACGGTCGCCGCCTCACGGGCACGGCGTGGCGCCCCGGCGAGGTAGAGCAGGATCCCATAGACGACGGGAAGTCCGACGCCGGTGACGATCAGCGGAACGTACTCGATCATGATGCCGACGACGAACGCGCACAGGGTCGTCCCACTGACGATCCCGGTCAGAAATCCGCGGACAAGGGCGAGTGGCGTCAAGGTGACTCCAGGTTTTCGGGCGGCGTTCAGTCCGCGGGCAGCCAGTCACTGAGGGCGGGGTGGCGCCGGAGCGCCACGAAGATCTTCTTCTCGTCGGCCGGTGAGGCCGGGTCGAACAGCACTTCGGCGCCCGCGATGGTGGTGTCCCTGGTGCGGCGGGTCACCCAGTGCCGGACACCGGCGAGGTCGGCGAACATCACCGTCACGTCCGCGCCCACGACGCGGGTGCCGGACTCGTCGCCTCCCAGGCGCAGCTTGACGTCGACGATTTCGGCGGGCACCCGCCGCCCGGACCGCAGCAGCCGTTCCCTGGTGCGCGCCATCTCGGCATGCCGTCGCGAAAGCCCGACGCTGTACCACAAGGCGAGCAACGTCAGGAGGAGCAGGAACGCGGGCGTCCACAGGTCGGCGTAGTACATCAGCCACGCCCAGAATCCCCACTTTTCGTCCGTGTGGAAGACGGGGTCGACCGCGGTGCCGACGGCGAGCGGCGGAAGCCACCCTAGCGACGAATCCCAGAGGCCGAGCGTACTGGCCGCGAGGGCAAGGACGGCAGGGAACGCCGGCCCCGACTGCCGTCCCCGGTACCGCCGCACGGCCACCCCCGCGAGGCCGCCCGCGGCGAAACACCCGAGGAGACCGAAGGTTCCCCAGATCGCGCGGTACGGCGGATCGCCGTCGCCGCGGTCGTCGAAGACGCTGTCGATCGCCATGGTCCGGAACTGCTCCAGGATGTCGCCGAATCCTTGTCCGGCCACGAAACCGCAGACCAGGGTGACCGCGGAGGCCAGGATCGCGACCGCGAGCAGGCGGCGGTCACCTCGCAGGCGCTCGATGCGCTCGTACCGGGCACGGGCCGGGTCCACTGTGTTCATCACGCTCACCTCCGTTCGGCTGCGCCCAGCCTCCGTCGAACCGGGTGCTACCGAACCCAGGTTTGCTTCCTAATCCTATTAGGCAAGTCCCGAATGGACTATGGTAGAGTCGACGGCATGGCAAGAGCGGGACTGACCACGGAACGGGTGGTCCGGGCGGGCGCGGACATGGCCGACGAGATCGGCTTCGAGCTCGTGACGCCGACACAGCTCGCGAAGCGGTGCGGCGTCAAGACGGCGAGCCTGTATTCGCACGTCAGGAACGCCCACGAACTGAAGACCGAGATCGCCCTGCTGGCCTTGACGGAACTCGCCGATCTCGCCGCCACCGCGGTGGCGGGCCTGGCGGGCAAGGACGCGTTGATCGCACTGGCGAACGTCCACCGCGACTACGCCCTCGAACATCCCGGCAGGTTCACCGCCGCGAGGTTCCGGCTCGCGCCGGAGCAGGCGGCCACCAGCGCCGGCGTCCGGCACGCCGAGCTGATGCGGGCGATCCTGCGCGGCTACGACCTCGCCGAACCGCATCAGACGCACGCGGTCCGGCTGCTGGGCAGCGTTTTCAGCGGGTACGTCGGCTTGGAGGCCGCCGGAGGCTTCAGCCACAGCACCCCCGGCTCGCAGGAGAGCTGGACCGAGATCCTCGACGCGCTCGACATCCTGCTGCGCGCTTGGCCCCGAACGAAATGACCGGAGAAATGCGTACGACCCCGATCACCGCCGCCCTCGTCCGCGGCGCACTGGACCTCGAGTACACCGAACGCGGCGTACTCCCCCACCGGCTGCCCGCGCGCCAGGCAGCAGATCCCCGACGATCAGCTGACCATGGCCGAATCGCAGCCGTCCGGCGTGCGGCTCGTCTTCCGCACCGCTGCGACGATCGTCGAACTGGACGTCCTCGCCACCAAACGGTTCCTCGTCGGCGTGCCACCCCGACCCGACGGCGTCTACGAACTGCTCGTCGACGGCAGGCATGCGGGACAGGCGAGCGTGACCGAGGGCGACACGATCAGCGTCGACATGGCCACCGGCGCCAGGACGCACCAGCCAGGGCCTGTGCGCACCCTGCGCTTCACCGGCCTGCCCGCCGACGAAAAGGACGTCGAAATCTGGCTGCCGCACAACGAAACGACCCGGCTGGTCGCCCTGCGCACCGACACGACCGTCCACAATGCACCGTCGGGCGGCCGCAAGACCTGGCTGCACCACGGCAGTTCCATCAGCCAAGGCTCCAACGCGGCGACCCCGACCGGGATCTGGCCCGCCACGGCCGCGGCTCTCGCCGGCGTGGAGCTGGTCAATCTGGGCTTCGGCGGCAGCGCGCTGCTCGACCCGTTCACCGCCCGCGCCATACGGGACACGGCCGCGGACCTGATCAGCGTCAAGATCGGCATCAACGTCGTCAACGCCGACCTGATGCGGCTGCGCGCGTTCGGCCCGGCGGTGCACGGTTTCCTCGACACCATCCGGGAAGGGCATCCCAGCACGCCGTTGCTGGTCGTCTCGCCGATCCATTGCCCCATCCACGAGCACACCCCTGGGCCCGGCCAGTTCGACCCCGATGGCCTACGGGAAGGAAAAGTGCGGTTCAGGGCCACCGGGAATCCCGCGGAAACCGCCGCGGGGAAGCTGACGCTCAGCGTGATCCGCGGGGAACTCACCCGGATCGTCAAGGAGCGGAGCACGACGGATCCGAACCTGCGTTACATCGACGGCCTGGAACTGTACGGCGAAGCCGACCATGCCGAACTGCCGTTGCCCGACCGCCTGCATCCGGACGCGGCCACGCACCGGCTCATCGGAGAGCGCTTCGCGAAACACCTCGTCATCGGCGGGTCGTGAGCGTGGGGTCGCCGCGTTTACTGTGCGCGTATACGTCGGTAGCCCCTTTCACGGTACCTATTTTTCTTCCTGTCCAACGAAAGTCGGTACCCGCCCACCGGTGACGCGATCACCATGATCGGCACCGGATCACCGGTGCCGGAGCACCTCGACCGTGCCCGGCTACCCCACTGTGTCCAGTGCGGCCACCCCTCGCGCTGGATCCTCCCTCGCGAAAGTGAGTAACCGGTATGCGCACAAACCCCTTAGCTCGTACCGCCACCACACTGGTGGCCGCGGCCGCGGTCATCGGTTTTCTCACCCCGTCCACGGCCACCGCCACCACCATCTCGGGCTACTCCCCCACGGTGCAGCACGAAGCCGTGACGTCCCTGGCCTCGGAAGCCGGAATCAGCACGGCCGCCGCCGTCGAGTTCCTCCGGACGCAGACGGCCAGTGTGGAAACACTGCAGAAGGTCACCGCGTCGCTCGGCGCCCGTGCCGCCGACGGCTACCTCGACGACGCCGCCAAGCCGGTGGTCAACGTGCTCGACCAGGCCGCCGCGGACCAGGTGACCGCGACCGGGGCCCAGGCCCGCGTGGTCAAGCATTCCAGCGCGGCGCTGGCGGGGGCGCAGAACGCCTTGCAGGCGTTGCCCGCCGTCACGCACACATCGATCGGTCTCGACCCGAAGACCAACCAGGTCGTGCTGACCATCTCCGACGCGGCGAAGGGCACCGAAGCCCTCGTGAAGGCCGCCGAAGCGCTCGGCGACCGGGTCCGGGTGGAGCGGACCACCGGCGAGATGCACACCGCGATCTACAACGGCGAGGCCATCACCGGGGGCGGCACCCGTTGCTCGGTCGGGTTCAACACCAACCGCGGCGGCCAGAACTACATCGTCGACGCCGGCCACTGCACCCGCGCGGTCTCGCAGTGGAACGTCGGGCCGTCGCAGGGCGCCAGCTTCCCGACCAACGACTACGGCCTGATCCGCAACACCACCGGCAGCGCGCCCGGCGCCGTCACCCTGTGGAACGGCTCCACCCAGCGGATCGCCTCCGCCGGTACCGCCACCGTCGGTCAGCGGATCAGCAAGAGCGGCAGCACCACCCGCCTCACCTCGGGTTCGGTGCAGCGGCTGAACGTCACGGTGAACTACGCCGAAGGCTCGGTGCACCAGCTGATCCAGACCAACGCGCTGGCCAACCCCGGTGACTCGGGCGGCTGCCTCTTCTCCGGCAGCGTCGGGCTCGGCATCACCTCCGGCAAGGGCAGTGGCACCTCGTACTACCAGCCGATCGGTGAGGCGCTGAGCGCCTACAGCGTCACGCTCAACCCGTAAACGCCCCGAGGCCGGGCCCTGGTCACCGCGACCGGGGCCCGGCCTGTGCGTGGAAATATTCGACTGTGTGGTCACGAAAGCGCTGGGCGGCAACGGAAAGATAGGTGTCCTCGCGCCACGCGACGCTGAGCACGCGGCGACAGTCGGGATCGTCGACGTCGAGCCAGACCACCGTCGGGCTGGTGACCGACCGCAGCCCCAGGGAGGGCACCAACGCGATGCCGAGTCCCGCGTCGACGAGCTGGAAGAGCACCGCGGCCTCGTCTCCCTCACAAACGACGTGCAATGCGAGACCGGCCTTCGCGAAAAGACGGTCGACGAGCGCACGCTGCCAGTAACCGGGCCGTGTGGTGAGGAACGGCTCTCCCTCGAGATCCGCGAGCCCGACGCGACCGCGTCCGGCGAGCCGGTGACCGGCGGGCACGCAGAGCATCACCTTTTCGTCGAGCAGCACGCGACTGTGGATCTCGTTACCGGACAAGGGTTGCGACGTGACGCACAGGTCGACGTCGCCGGATCTCAGCTTCTCCGCCATCCCCTCTCCCGACGCCTGGGACAGCCGCACGTCCACCAGCGGGTGGCCGGGCACGAACGTGCGCAATGGTTCGGTGAGCACGAGCAGGCTTTCGGCCGCGACGGTGACCGCGCCGCGTTCCAGCCCGGCGGCGTCGTCGAGCTCCTGCCGGGCGTCGTCGAGTTCGGCCAGTGCCCGGTCGACGCGGCGGAGGAACGCGATGCCGAACCGGTTGAGCCGGATCCGGCGGCCGTGCCGGTCGAACAGCGGCACACCCAGGTCGTTTTCCAGTCTGGCCAGGGTGCGGCTGAGCGAGGGCTGCGCGACACGCAGCTTCTCGGCGGCGCGGCCGACGTGCTCGAGCCGGGCGACCATCTGGAAGTACCGGAGCGCCAGAAGATCCACTGCTGATACCTCACCTGTTATGAACAGATAACCGATCTTGTCTTGGACAGCATAAGCCGTGGTCTCTTACCTTCGAGCACGTGAGTGAAACCCTGACCGGCCCGAGCCGGAAGGCGAACGGCACGCTGGTGGTGAACCGGGTGCTGGTGACCGCCCACGCCGTCGCGATCATCGGCCAGCCGGTGTTCGCCGGCGGCTATCTCGGCGGCGACTACGACATGCTCTGGCTGCACCGCTGGGGCGCCGACGCGGTGTCCTACCTGGCGTACGCGCAGATCCTGGCCGCGCTGGTCCTGTGGCTGGTGCGCGGACCGCGCTGGTTGTTCTGGGTCAGCCTGCTGCTCGCGCTGGGCGAGACCGGGCAGTATCTCGCCGGGATGAAGGGCGCGCTCGATCTGCACGTCCCGCTAGGCGTCGCACTGGTCACCGGAACCGTGCTGACCACGATAGCCGTCTGGCGGCCGCAGACCTGGCGGGCGAGCCGATGAGCCGCCGTCTTCCCCGCCGGACCTTCCTCGGGCTCGCCGGCGGGGCCGGCGTCCTCGTCGCCGCGGGGATCGCCGCTCCCCGCCTGATCGCCCAGGGCGCGCCCGGGACGGGCGAGTTGCTGCGCAGCGCACTCCCACTGCCGGAACCGTTCCGGGTACCGCTGCCGATCCCGCCGATCCTGCGTCCACAAAGGACCGCCGACGCCGATCACTACACGATCACCCAGCGGGCGGCGACGGCCGAGATCCTGCCCGGTGTCCGGACGCCGATCTGGGGCTACGACGGGATCTTCCCGGGACCGACGATCGAATCGCGGCGGGACAGGACGGTGGTGGCGCACCACCGCAACGAACTCCCCGTCCCGACCGTGGTCCACCTGCACGGCGGGCACACGCCCGCCGAGTCCGACGGCTATCCGACCGATCTCGTCCTGCCGCGGTCCGGCTGGACCGCCGGGCACACCGGGCACGGCATGGTCGACTCGCGCGCCCGGATCTCGAACGGCGAGCGTGACTACGTCTTCCCGCTGCGGCAACGCGCCGCGACCCTGTGGTACCACGACCATCGCATGGACTTCACCGGTCCGGCCGTGTACCGGGGCCTTGCCGGTTTCCATCTGGTCCGCGACGACGAGGAAGACTCGCTGGGGCTCCCGTCCGGGGACCGTGAGCTGCCGCTGATGATCGCCGACCGCGCTTTCGACGAGCACGGCGCCTTCGCGTACCCGTCTCTCGACCGGACGCTGCGGACCACGCCGGGTGTGGAAAGTGCTTACGTGGAAGGCGTTTTCGGTGACGTCATCCTGGTCAACGGCGCACCGTGGCCGGTGCAGGAAGTGGCTGCCGTCAAATACCGCCTGCGTGTCCTCAACGGCTCCAACGCCCGGCGCTACGACCTGGCGCTGGACCCGCCACCACCCGGCGGAGGCGGTTTCGTCCAGATCGGCGGGGACCAGGGCCTCCTCGACGCGCCACGCGAACACGACCACCTTCCCATCGCACCGGCGGAACGGTACGACCTCGTCGTCGACTTCGGCCGGTATCCGGTCGGCACCGAGGTCACCCTGGTGAACCGGCTCGGCACCGGCTCGACCGCTCAGGTCATGCGGTTCGTCGTCGCGCGTCACGCGGCGGACGACAGCCGGATTCCGGCGAAGCTCAGCGAAATCCCGCCGCTCACTCGCGGACAGGCCACGACCACGCGGGACTTCTCGTTCCGCGCCGGCACCGTCCACGGCCGCGCGGGCTGGGTGATCGGCGGGGAACCGTTCTCGCCGGACCTGATGTCGGCGAGCCCCCGCCTCGGCGACGTCGAGATCTGGCGGTTCGTCGCCGACATCCACCACCCCGTGCATCTGCACCTGGTGGGTTTCCGGATCCTCTCGCGCGGCGGACGTCCGCCAGGGCCGTTCGACGGTGGCATCAAGGACACCGTGGACCTGAGTCCCGGCGAGTCGGTCGAGATCATCGCCCGCTTCGACGGCTACCGCGGCCGCTACGTCTTCCATTGCCACAACGCCGAACACGAGGACATGGCGATGATGGCGAACTTCGAGGTCGTTTGAGGGTAGGTGCGGCAGGTGCCGGGCTCGTGAGTGGTAAGGGTGTCTCAGGTACCTACGTGATCCGGCTGCGGTTGATCTCAGGCCCGGTCCGTGAAGGCCCCCTTCCCTCGGCTCAGCCAAGGAAACTCGACCTTCACACCTTGCCAGGCGAGCAAGGAAACTGGCACCGAGCCGGTCAAGCCCTCGGGAGTGGTAAGGACGGTTATTGAGGGGTAAGGCAGAGGTGGCAGGTTGCGAAAGCCACTTTGACAACCTTCAAGGCCACGAAAGTGGCCCTTCGCTATGACGGTGTCGTCGCTGAAGGCGTGGTCGAGATGCGTCGCGAAAGCCACTTTCGCGACGCTTGACGTCCTGAAAGTGGCTTTCGCGACACGGTCGCCCCGCGGATGCGAGCGAAGCCCCGCGACCCGACACCTTTGACCTTCTCCTCAATAGAACCGTCTTACCACTCACGAAGCCGCACCGGGTTGGTCAGTTCGCCCACGCCTTCGATGGCGACGGTCACCTCGTCCCCCGGCTTCATCGGCCCGACCCCGGCCGGGCTGCCGGTGAGCACGACGTCGCCGGGGCGCAGGGTGAACCAGCGGGTCACCCAGGCGAGAATCGCGGGCACGCCGAAGATCATCTCCCCGGTGGTGGACCGCTGGACGGTCCGATCGTTGATCCGCGTGGTCACCTCGAGGTCTCCGCTCCCGATGTCGGTGCTGATCCAGGGGCCGAGCGGCAGGAACGTATCGGCGCTCTTGGCCCGCGCCCATTGGCCGTCGGCCCGCCAGTCGTGCGCGGTGACGTCGTTGGCACACGTGTAGCCGAGGATGTGTTCCCTGGCGTTGCCGACGGTCAGCTTCCGCGCGGTCCTGCCGATGACGACGGCCAGTTCACCCTCGTACTCCAGGCGTTCGACCTCCGGCGGGTGCAGGATCGGCGCCCCCGGACCGGTGACCGCGTTGGGTGCCTTCAGGAACAAGGCGGGCCGCTCCGGCCACGGACGGCCCTTTTCCTTGAGCTGACAGGGATAGTTACTGCCGACGCAGACGATCGTGCGCGGGTCGCACGGCGCCAGCAGCCGGACGCCGGACAGCGGGCCGACGACCTCGCCGGGACCGGTGACCGGGTCGTAGGCGCGGACGAGATCACCGTCGACGCATCCCGTCCGGCCGGCTCCGTCGGCGGCGAATCGGATCAGGCGCATTCCGCACCACCGAGCGCCTCGCGGACGAGTTCGAGCGGATGCCACGCTGTCCTGCCCGCCCCGTGGAAGATCTGCTGACGGCACGAAACCCCCGTGGCGGCGACCAGTGTTTCGGCCGGTTCCTGTTCCAGCGCGGGGAAAAGCCGGTCACGGCCGACGGCCATCGACGTCTCGTAGTGCTCGGCCTCGAAGCCGAACGAGCCCGCCATCCCGCAGCATCCGGAGTCGATCTCGACGACCTCCAGCCCTGGGATGCGGCGCAGGAGCGCCATGGTGGCGGCGGTGCCGACCTCCGCTTTCTGGTGGCAATGGCCGTGGAAGACCACGCGCCGCCCGCTGAGCCAAGATCGCTCCGGCAGTGTCAGCCGCCCGTCGTCGATGGCCTCGACGAGCAGTTCCTCGACCTGCCGGACTCGTTCCTTGACTTGCCGTGCTTCGGGAAGGTCCGGCAGCAGCGCCAAAGTCTCGTCGCGCAAGGTGTACACGCACGACGGCTCACAGCCGACGATCGGCGATCCCGGTTCGGTGTCGCGGGCCAGCGACGTGACCAGCCCGGAGGCCTTCTTCTTGGCGTCGTCGAGCAACCCCTTGGACAGGCTCGACCGTCCGCAGCAGCCGCCGGAAGCGAGTTCCACCGCCCAGCCCGCGCTTTCGAGCAGTTCGATGGCCGCCTTGCCGATCTGTGGTTCGGTGAAGGTGGTGAAGGAGTCCGCCAGCCAGTTCACCGTGCCTGCCGTCCCCGGCGCCGCGGTGCGGCGGCGATTCCAGCGCACGAGGTTGTCCCGCACGAACTTCGGCAGCGGACGTTCGGCTTTGATGCCGACGGCCCGTTCCATGATCCGGCGGAGCGGCCCGATCCGGCCGGGCACATTGGACAGTGGCGCCGTGGCCGAGCCGACCCGGTTGAGGAACCGGATCGAGCCGAAGATCCGTGACCGCAGCGGGGTTCCGTGTTCCTCGTGGTGCTGGTGCAGGGTTTCGGCCTTCAGCGAGGCCATGTCGACGCTCATCGGGCATTCGCTCTTGCAGGCCTTGCACATCAGGCACAGGTCGAGGATCTCGTGCAGGCGTTCCCCGCCGAGCGCGGCCTTCGGATCCGGTTCGGAGAGCGCCTTGACCAGTGCGTTGGCCCGGCCGCGCGTGGAATGCTCCTCCTGCAGCGTGACCTGGTAGGACGGGCACATCACGCCGCCGGTGGTCTTGCGGCACAACCCGATGTTCATGCAGCGGTCGGCGGCGTCACGCATGCCACCGCCGCCGATGACCTCGAACGACAGCATGGTGCGCAACGGCGGCGCGGGCGGCAGGGCGTCGCGGTCACGCAGGTTCTCCGTCATCGAGGGCGCGTCGACGATCTTGCCGGGATTCATCGTGCCGGCCGGATCGAACAGTTTCTTGACCAGACGCATGGCTTCGTAGAGCTCGTCGCCGAAGATCTCGCGGTTGAACTCGGAGCGGGCGAGGCCGTCACCGTGTTCGGAGGAGTTCACGCCGCCGTATTCGGCCACGAGATCCTTGATCTTCTCCGCGACCACGCGCATCGTGTCGACCTGCGCGGGATCGGTGAGGTCGACGAACGGCCGGATGTGCAGGCAGCCGACCGAACAATGGCCGTAGAACCCGGCTTCGAGGTGATGCTCGTCGAGGATCTCCTTGAACCGCGCGGTGTACTCCGCGAGATGCTCGGGGGCGACGGCGGTGTCCTCGATGAACGCCAGCGGCCGTTTGGTGCCCTCGCCTGCCGCCATCAGCAGCCCGAGACTGGATTTGCGCACCTTGAGCAGCGCCTCCTGCTCGGCGGCCGTGACGAGCTTGAGCGTGTGATAGCCGTGCCCGTTGCGCTTCCAAAGGGCGGCGACCTCGTCGAGTTTGGCCCCCAGTCCGGCCTCGTCGTCGCCGGAGAAGGACACGAACAGCAGCGCCGCCGGGTCGCCGACGAGATGGTCGCCGAGATCGGCGTACTCGATCTTCTCCCGTGACAGGTCGAGGATGGTCTTGTCCATCATCTCGACCTGGTGCGGCCCGCGGCTGAGCGCGTCGAGCGTGGCTGAGATCGCGCCATGCGTCGTATCGAAATGCCCGACTGCGTACACGGTCTTCTTCGGTTTGGGCACCAGGTCGACTTCGATCCGGGTGGCCAGCACGAGGGTGCCTTCCGCACCGACGACGAATTTGGCGAGGTCGAAGGGATTCCCGTCGCCGTATCCGGAGAGGCGGTCGAGCCGGTAGCCGCACGCGCGACGCCAGAACACCGGCATGCCTTTGGCGATCGCGTCCTCGTGCGCGGTGACGAGTCCCGGCAGTTCGCGGTAGATGCGGCCTTCGAGCGTGTCCGCCTCGGCGCGTCGCACGCGTTCGGTCTCGCTCACCGGCTCCAGCCGGGCGGTCGAACCGTCGGCGAGGACGACGTCCAGCGCCCGGATGTGGTCAATGGTCATCCCGAAGGTCAGTGATCCGGAACCGGCCGAGTTGTTGCCGACCATGCCGCCGATGGTGGCGCGGTTGCTGGTGGAGGTGTCGGGCCCGAACATCAGTCCGTGCGCGGCCGCCGCCTTGTTCAACTGGTCCTGGACGACGCCGGGTTCGACGACGGCGGTGCGCGCGACGGGATCGAGTTCGACGATGCGGTTCATATGCCGCGAAAGGTCGAGCACGAGGCCGGGGCCGACCGTCTGCCCGGCCAGGCTCGTGCCCGCGCCGCGCGGGACGACGGGCACACCGAACTCCGCCGCCGTTGCGACGGCCGCGGCGACGTCGTCGTGATCGCGGGGGAACACGACACCGAGCGGCATGATCGAATACATGCTCGCGTCGCGAGAAAAGAGGTGGCGCGTGTAGTCGTCGAAAGCGACTTCACCGTTGATCCGCGCGGACAACGCGGCTTCGAGCGGACTGGTGCGGGTCAGTTCGGCTGTCATCGGCGGGCCCTCAGTCGTTCTGCAGCAGTTCGAGGGCGTCCTGCAGACCGCGCGGATCGGCCGGGACACCGGCGAGCGTGAGTCCCATTTGGACTCCCGCGAGCGTTCCGGCGAGGGTGAGATCGTTGAACGCGCCGAGATGCCCGATCCGGAAGATCTTCCCGGCGAGTTTGCCCAGTCCCGCGCCAAGGGACAGGTCGAACCGGTCGAGGATGATCGCGCGGACCTTGTCGGCGTCGACGCCCTCGGGAACCAGGACCGCTGTCAGCGCACCGGAATGCTCCCGCTCGTCCTGACAGAGGACCTCCAGCCCCCAGCCGCGGACGGCGGCTCGCGTGGCGGCGGCGTGCCGGGCGTGGCGGACGATGACGTTCTCCAGGCCCTCCTCGTAAAGCAGGCGCAAGGCCTCCCGCAAGCCGTACATGAGGTTGGTGTTGGGGGTATAGGGGAAGAACCCGCGTTCGTTCGCGGCGAGCATCGGGCCCCAGTCCCAGAAGACCTTGGGCAGGCCCGCGGTCTTGGCGGCGTCGAGGGCCTTGTCGCTGATCGCGTTGAAACTCATGCCCGGCGGGAGCATGAGGCCCTTCTGGGAGCCCGCGACGGTGACGTCGACACCCCATTCGTCGTGCCGGTAGTCGATCGAACCCAGCGACGAGATGGTGTCGACCAGCAGCAGCGCGGGATGTCCGGCGGCGTCGATCGCGGCCCGGATCTCCGGGACCCGGCTGGTGACGCCGGTGGAGGTCTCGTTGTGGACCACACAGACGGCCTTGATCCGGTGCGCGGTGTCGGCGGCGAGCTTGTCGGCGACCACCTCGGGGTCGGCGCCGTGCCGCCAGTCCCCCGGCACGAAGTCGACGTGCAGCCCGAGGCCCCGCGCCATGTCCTGCCACAGCGTGGCGAAGTGACCGGTTTCGAAGGCGAGGACCGTGTCGCCGGGACTCAGCGTGTTCGTCAGCGCCGCCTCCCACGCGCCGGTCCCGGTGGCGGGATAGATGACCACCGGATTCGTGGTGCCGAAGACGGGCTTGATGTCGCTCAACAGTCGTGTCGCCAGCTCCTGGAACTCGGGGCCGCGGTGGTCGATGGTCGCCGCCGACATCGCCCGGAGCACCACGTCCGGGACGTTCGTCGGGCCCGGGATCTGCAGGAAGTGACGTCCGGCCGCATAAGTCATGTGCGCCTCCACGCTCGGCTTCGAGATGTTCCACAGAGCGAAACCTTGGTCTCGCTGCTTGAAAGGTATACCGTGTACCGAACTCCGTCGAGGGGGTTCCCGAAACAACTTCGACCCGATTCCCTGACCGTGTCAGCGCCGACCGCAGAGGATTCCCATGTCCATCCAACTCGTCACCGTCGTGGCGCTCGCCCTGGTGTTCCTGATCGCGACCGTGCTCCCCGTCCACATGGGAGCGCTGGCTTTCGTCGCCGCTTTCGTGATCGGCACGGCGTTCGCCGGGGAAAGCACCGACGACATCGTCTCGGGCTTCCCCGGTGATCTCTTCGTCATCCTCGTCGGGGTGACGCTGCTGTTCGCGATCGCCAAAGGCAACGGCACCGTCGACCGGCTCGTCCATCTGGTGGTGCGCGCCGTCGGCGGCCGGATCGCCCTGATCCCCTGGGTGATGTTCGTGGTCACCGCGGCACTGACCGCGGTCGGCGCGGTGGTCCCGGCGGCGGTGGCGATCATCGCGCCGATCGGCATGGGTTTCGCCCGCCGCTACTCGATCAACCCGATGCTGATGGGCCTGCTGATCATCAACGGCGCCAGCGCGGGCGGCTTCTCCCCCATCAGCATCTTCGGCAGCATCGTCAACGGCGTCGTCGCCCGCGACAACCTGCCGAGCAATCCGGGACTGCTGTTCGCGTCTTCCTTCGTTTTCAACCTGGTGCTCAGTGTCGTGGTGTTCTTCCTCTTCGGCGGCCGCGAACTGGTCCGCCGGTCTTCCGCCGCCAAGCCCAGGGTCGCCGCGGCGGCGCTCGCGCTCAGCAGTACCTCGACAGGCACGACTCTGACTGACGAGCCCGCGCCCTCCAGCGGCGGCACCGACGAGCCGGACGAGCGTCTCCCGCTCACTCGCGACCACGTGTTCACCTTGATCGGGCTGGCCGCGCTCGCGGTGGGCGCACTGGTGTTCAAACTCGACGTCGGGTTCACCGCGCTGACCGTCGCGACGGTGCTGTCGCTGGTGTCGCCGGGCTCGGCCAAGGCGGCCGTCGGCGAGGTGGCGTGGCCGACGGTGCTGTTGATCTGCGGAATCGTCACCTTCGTCTCGCTCATGGAGCGGGTCGGCACGATCGACTGGCTCGGCAACCTGGTGACGCGGATCGGTTCACCCCTGCTGGCCGCGATCCTGATCTGTGCGATCGGCGCGGTGGTCTCGGCGTTCGCGTCGACGACCGGGATCCTCGGCGCGCTCATCCCGCTCGCGGTGCCGTTCCTACTGGCCGGCGAGGTCGGTGCGGTCAGCATGATCATCGCGCTGGCGATCTCGTCGTCCGTGGTCGACTCGTCGCCGTTCTCCACCAGCGGTGCGCTCGTCGTGGCCAACGCGCCCGCCGGCCAGAACGACAAAGTGTTCCGGGGCCTGATGATCTGGGGCTTCAGCATGTGCGCGATCGCGCCGATCGCGACCTGGCTGCTGTTCATCCTGCCCGGTTGGGGCTGAGCACGGTCCACATCGGACGGTCCAGCGGGGCGTCGGTACAGGTGGTCGTGAGTGGCGTTTCGGGTTCTATTGAGGGGTAGCGGCATCCAGGCACGCGAGTCACGCCTTGCATGTACTTCACGACCGGCCGCCGAGGTCACCGCCGTCCCATTGTCACCAGGAATCACATCCGACGGTAGCGAAAGCCTCCTTCCCTACCGTCAGAGTAGGCAAGGAGGCCCTCACTACCAGGAGAACGGCGTACGCAGGAACGACACCGGCCGCGCGCCATGACACGGTTGACTTACCCCTCAATAACCCAAAACGCCACTCACGACCAGCCGGAGGCTAGCGGGACCGGCGTTCGGCCAGCCAGCGCTCAGAGTCGGGAGTGCCGCCGTCGAGCTGATCCACCACCTCGTCGAGGAAGCTGCCGTGCCCGTGATCGGCCAGCGCCTTCAGCACCGCTTCGGGGTCGCCGCCCTCGATGGTCGTGAGCAGTTCGCGATGCCGCTCGACGTTCTGCAGCAACGATTCACCACCGCGGCGGGCACTGCGGTTGAGCGCCATGCACAACTGCATCTGCAGGGAAAGCGCGCGATACGCCTCGGTGACGCGCTCGTGCCCGGCCAGCGCGACGATCGACTGGTGGAAGTCGTACTTGCGCTGGGTGAACACACCTTCGTCACCGTCGAGGCCCGCCTGCTCGAAAGCGGCCAGCGCGTCCCGGCAGGCCTGAAGCCGTTCCGGCGAGCGGACCGGGATCCCGATCCGGACGGCGAAAGCTTCGAGCTCTTCGCGCAGGGTGACGATTTCGTAGACGTCGTGGCGGGTCAGGGGGCGGACGATGACACCGCGCCGCGGATGGGGTACGACCAGTCCTTCGAAAGCCAGCACCTGCAACGCTTCGCGCAGCGGCGGGCGGGAAACCCCGAGCCGTTCGGTGAGCTTGGCCTCGACCAAACGAGTGCCGGGCGGGAGTTCGCCGGACAGGATCATCGCGCGCAGCGCCTGGGTGGCCAGGTCGGCCATACTCGGCGGCGCGACGATCCGGCCGTCGTCATACCGCACGGCACCCATCGAACCCGAAGCCGTCGTCATCAAGACTCCCTCCCTTGCTGTATACGGTATATCAACCGCCTTCCTCGCGCGTGAGCGGTACGTCACTGGATACCTGCTTGGACTTTTTGTCCAACGCTTATACAGTCGGTCTCGTGACCAACGAGCATCCGTACCCGCCGGCCTTCCGCAGCGGCGACCTGGTTTCCGTGTCCGGACGGCTCGGCGTGACCGAGACGGGAGAACTGGCACCCGGTGGCTTCGACGCCGAATGCCCGCAGTCCTTCGCCAACCTCGACGTCGCGCTGCGTTCGGTGGGCGCGACCCGCGCCGACGTGGTGAAGGTCGTCGTGTACCTGACGGACATCACCGACCGCGACGGCCTCAACCGTGTCTACGAAGAGTTCTTCGCCGAGCCCCGGCCTGCTCGGACTTGTGTCGGCGTCGCGTCTCTGCCCTATGGCGGCAGCGTCGAAGTCGAGGCCCTCGCCCGAGTACGCGATGTCTGAGCAGGACGCGATCCTCGACGCGCTCGCCCCGGTGGCCGACGGCATCGCGGCGACGCTCGGCTCGTTCTGCGAGGTCGTGGTGCACGATTTCCGCCGTCCGGAGCGATCGGTGGTCGCGATCGCCGGCTCGGTCACCGGCCGCGGTGTCGGCGGATCGATGAGCGAGATCGGCATGGGCCTGCTCGCCCGCGGCGACGACGCCGAAGACCAGCTGAACTACGTCACCCGGACGGCGTCCGGGAAGCTGGTGAAGTCTTCGACCATGCTGTTGCGCGACAGCGGCGGCTCGGTGTTCGGCGCGCTGTGCCTGAACCTCGACGTCACCGCGTTGGGCCAGCTCAAGACCCTGGTCGGCGAACTCGCCGATGTCGGTACCGCCACCGAAACGCCGACCACCACCTTCGGCGACGACGTCGACGCGGTGGTGGACGCGATCGTCGACGAACACCAGCTCCGGCTGAACAAACCCTGGGCCGCGCTCAGCCGCGAAGAACGGCTCGACCTGTTCCGCAGCCTTCACGCGCGCGGTGTCTTCGCGGTGCGGCGGGCGGTGCCCCAGGTCGCCGCACGCATCGGGATCTCCCGTGCCTCCGCTTACAACTATCTCGCCGAAATCCGTGATCAAGGAGCATCATGACCGCCCCCGTGACCATCGACGACATCCGTGACGCCGCCGCCCGCCTGGCCGGTGTCGTGCACCGGACCCCGGTCGTGCGTTCCCGGACCCTCGACGCCCTCGTCGGCGCCGAGGTCTTCATCAAGTGCGAGAACCTTCAGCGCGTCGGGGCCTTCAAGTTCCGTGGCGCGTACAACGCCGCCTCCCGGCTCTCGCCGGAGCAGCTGGCCAAGGGAATCGCCGCCTACTCCTCGGGCAACCACGCCCAGGCCGTCGCGCTCGCCGCGCGGGAACTCGGGAGCAGCGCGGTCATCCTGATCCCGGAGGACACCCCGAAGTCCAAAAAGGACGCCACTGCGGGTTACGGCGCCGAGATCGTCACCTACGACCGGTACACCGGCGACCGCGTCGCGATCGGTGAAGCGCTGGCGGCCGAACGCGGCCTCGCGCTCATCCCGCCGTACGAACACCCGCACGTCATCGCCGGACAGGGCACGGCCGCGCTGGAACTGCTGGAGGACACCGATTCCCTCGACACCCTCGTCGTCCCGGTCGGCGGTGGCGGCCTGATCGCGGGCAGCTCGACCGCCGCGAAGGCCGTGCGGCCCGGCATCCGGGTCGTCGGCGTCGAACCCGCCGCGGGCGACGACACCAAACGTTCGCTGGACGCCGGGGAGCGCGTGTCGATCCCGGTGCCGCGGACCATCGCCGACGGCCAGGCCGCCGAGATCCCCGGCGAACTGACCTTCTCGATCAACCGGAAGCTCGTCGACGACATCGCGCTGGTCACCGACGACCAGGTCCGCGACGCCATGCGGTTCGCCTTCGAACGGCTGAAGCTCGTCATCGAGCCGAGCGGGGCCACCGGTCTCGCGGCGCTGCTCAGCGGGCGGATTCCCGTTTCCGGCCGGGTCGGGGTGATCATCAGCGGCGGGAACGTCAGCCCGGAACGCTTCGCCGAACTGATCGCGTCCGAGTAACCCCCGCAATTCGTCACCTACTTGCGATGGGCGCGATCAGAGGCCGAGCCCACCCGCGAGTACCGGCCAGGAGTTACGAAGAGCGCGCTGCCAGTACGGCCAGCTGTGCGTGCCGTCGCCGTAGTAGTCGACGGTCGCCGGGATTCCCTTGGCCTTCAACCGATCCGTGAAGCTCACCGAGGAGGCCAGCGCCTGGGATTCGAAGATGTCGGACTGGCCCGGCGGATCGAGCGGGCCGGTCTTGCCGTTCCCACACGAGATATAGAGCGCCGTGCCGCGCAGGCCGTCGACGTGGTCGAACGGGTTGTTCGCCGTCCAGAGCGGCCGCATCCCCCAGCTGTCGCCCCACAGTTCGAGGTAGTTGAAGATCCCCGCGCGGGCGAGGATCCCCTGGATGAACAGCGGCGCTCCCTGGTTGAGCGTGTTCGGCACGCCGCTGTACGACGCCGCCGCGGCGAACATCCCCTTGTGCTTGTAGGAATACGCGAGCGCGCCGTATCCGCCGATCGACAGTCCGGCGATCACCCGGCGCGTGCCCGCGCGGTAACCGCGTTCGACGATCTGCCGCACTTCGAGGGTGTGGAAGGTGTCCCAGTCCGGCGTGCTCTTGAGCCCGAAGTTCCACCACTTCGTGTACATCCCGGCGGGCCCGCCGGTCGGCATGACCACGAGGGCGTCCTTGTCCGCGGTGAACGCCTTGACGTCGGTGAACTGGTCCCAAGAGCGGTAGTCCACCGGCTCGCAGCAACCGTGCAGCAGGTACAGCGTCGGCCAGGTCCGGGTGGGTTGCACGGCCCAGCCGGTGGGGACGAGCAGCCGGACCATGCCGGTGGTGCCGAGCGAGGGCGAACTGATCTTGAGATCGACGGTGCGCGCGTCCAGCCACGTCTCCTCGACGACCTTCGCGCCGTTGTCGGCGGTGACCGGCGTTGGTGCCGCGCTCGCGGGGATCGAGCTTCCGAGCAGGGCGGCCAAACACAGCGCCAGCGCACCCCACCGCCACGTTCGCTTCATCGTTTCTCCTCGCTCACAACGGGATGTTTCCGTGTTTCCTCGACGGGGTGGTCTGCCGTTTCGTCCGGAGCGTGTGCAGGGCCCGCGCCACTTGCAGCCGGGTCTGCGACGGCGCGATGACCTGGTCGACGTAGCCGCGTTCCGCTGCCAGGTAAGGATTCGAATGCCGTTCGCGGTACGCCTCGGTGAGCCGCCTTCGTTCGGCGGAGCGCTGTTCCGGCGGCAGCGCGGCCAGTTCGTGCCGGTGCAGCACCCGCACCGCGCCCTCGGCGCCCATCACCGCGATCTCCGCGGTGGGCCAGGCCAGGTTGACGTCCGCGCCGAGATGCTTCGACCCCATGACCGCGTACCCGCCGCCGTAGGCCTTGCGGATCACCACGGTCACCATCGGCACGGTCGCCTCGGCGTAGGCGTAGATCAGTTTGGCGCCGCGGCGGATGATCCCGTTCCGTTCCTGCGCCTCGCCGGGAAGGTAGCCGGGGACGTCGGCGAGGGTGAGGATCGGGATGCTGAAGGCATCGCAGAACCGCACGAACCGCGCGGCCTTCTCCGAGGCGTCGATGTCGATCACGCCTGCCTGATGCCGCGGCTGGTTGGCCACGACGCCGACGGTGCGGCCCCGCACCCGGCCGAACGCGCAGATCATGTTCGGCGCGAAACCGCTGTGCACCTCCATGAAGTCGCCGTCGTCGACGAGCCGGACGATCACCTCGGTCATGTCGTAGACCTGGTTCAGCGAATCGGGCACCAGCCGGTCGAGTTCGAGGTCTGCGGCGGTGAGTTCGGGATCGGTTTCGTCGGCGTACTCCGGGACGGCGTCGAGGTTGTTGGACGGCAGGTAGCCGAGCAGCGTCTGCACCCAGTCGATCGCGTCCTCTTCGCCGGCCGCCCGGTGGTGGGCGTTCCCGGAGACCTCGCTGTTCACCGCGGCGCCGCCGAGCTGCTGGGCGGTGATCCGTTCGCCGCTGACGGCGTGCACGACATCCGGCCCGGTGACGAACATGTGCGCGGTTTCGTCGACCATCACGGTGAAGTCGGTGATCGCCGGCGAGTAGACCGCCCCGCCGGCGCAGGGCCCCATGATCAGCGAGATCTGCGGGATGACACCGGAGGCCAGCGCGTTGCGCCTGCCGAGCTCGGCGTAATAGGCCAGCGAGACGACACCTTCCTGGATCCGGGCACCGCCGGAGTCGTTGATCCCGACGACGGGGCAGCCCAGTGTCATCGCCAGATCCATCACCTTGAGGACCTTCTCGCCGAAGACTTCGCCCATGCTGCCGCCGAAGACCGTGAAGTCCTGGGAGAACACGCAGATCTGCCTGCCGTCGACGGTGCCGTGGCCGGTCACCACGCCGTCGCCGTACGGCCGGTTGGAGTCCATCCCGAACTCGGTGCACCGGTGCCGGGCGAACTGGTCGAGTTCGACGAAGGAACCCGGGTCCAGCAACAGCTCGACGCGTTCGCGCGCGGTCAGCTTGCCCTTGGCGTGCTGCCGGTCGACGGCCCGCTTCTCGGCGATCCGGACGGCTTCGTCCTGACGGGCGGCGAGATCGGCGATCCGGAACGCCGTCGTCGGCGCGAACGGGGCATCGGTCATGGTCTCGCCGCCCTCGATGCCCCGAGCCGGGCGGAGAGTTCGGCGGCGACCACTTCGACGTGCGGCGGGTCGATCATCGACAGGTGATCGCCGGGCACCCGCACCACTTCCAGATCCGTGCAGAAGACGTCCCAGCCGAGGGCGTCGTCGGTACGCAGATACCGCGGATCGAGGGTGGTGGTCAGGGGATGCGGCTCCTGCGCGCGCACCAGGAGCACCGGCCCCGCATAGGGTTCCGGCTGGTAGCGTTCGGCGACCCGGGCGTCCACATAGGACTCGTACTGATGCCGCAGCACGCCCTGCCCCATCTCCGGGACCTGTGCGGCCAGTCTGCTGATCACGAGCCGGATCTGTTCGTCGTCGCCGAGCCGGACGAGGTCCTCGCGCGGGATGTCCAGCGGCACACCGTAGATCCGTTCGACGTGCTCGGCGAACCGGTCGAACCGGTCCAGCAGGATCTCGTCCGCCGCCTTCCCCTGCGCGGGCAGGGGCAAGATGCTGTCGATCATGAACACGAGATCGACCCGCTCCCCCGCCGCGCTCAGCCGCCGGGCGGTCTCGTAGGCGAGGCAGCCGCCGAACGACCAGCCGCCCAGCCGATACGGGCCCTGCGGCTGGATTTCGCGGATCAGCTCGAGATAACACTCGGCCTTGTCCTCGACGGTGTCCTCTTCGTCGATCCGTTCGAGCCCGTAGACGGGCCTGCCCTCCGGCAAGAGGCGGACGAGTCCCTCGTACACGCTCGTCGGTCCGCCCGCCGGATGGAACAGGAACACCGGATCCGCGCCGCCTTCGCGCAGTGGCCGGACCGGACAGCCTCCGCGTCCCTCGATCCGGTCACGCAGCAGATCGGCCATCGCGGCGATCGTCGGCGTGGCGAAGAGCAGGTCGACGTCGGGGACCGCGCCGAGCTGCCCGGCGAACACCGCGCGCAGTCGCTTCGCCGCCTCGTGGTCGCCTCCCGCGGCGAAGAAGTCGTCGTGGACGCCGGGTTCCGCACCGTCGAGTTCCGCCTGCCAGTGCCGGGCGATCCAGCGTTCGGCCGGATCACGCGGTCCGACGGTCACGGCCGGCCGGGCGGGCCGCGGGCCTCCCTCACCGAAGCCTGCCTGGTCGGCGAGGTGATCGGCGAGTTCACCGAGGCTGGCGCCACGCAACAGCAACGGAATCGGCAGCGGCAGGCCGAAATCGCGTTCCACGACACCCTTCGCACGCATGGCGGTGAGGGAGTCCAGGCCGAGCCTGGTGAGCGAGACGTGCCTGTCGATCTCGTCCGCGGCGAGGCCGAGCATCCCGGCGACGAGACCGGCGAGATAGTCGGCCAGCATCTCGCGGGCCGCTTCCGGCAAGACCGCACGCAGCGCGTCCAACCCGTCCCAAGTGGACGGTCCGGTATCCGGTTCTTCCTTCGGTACCAGCATCTCGAAGAACGGTCGTCCGGCCAGACGCGGGAACAGGGCCAGTACCGTCCCGGCGTCGACGCGGGCGATGCCGGTCGATCCGCGATCACGGTTCAGCACGGCGTCCATCGCCGCCAGCGCCTCATCCGTGCCGAGCGGTTCGAGTACCGGGTTGCGGCTTCCGACGGCCGCTCCCGCCTCACCCCAGGCTCCCCAGCCGATGGTCGCCGCCGGTAACCCGCCTGCCCGGCGCCACTCGACGAGCGCGTCCACCCAGGCGTTCGCGGTCGCGTACGCGGCCTGCCCCGGCGATCCGAACAACGCCGCCGCCGACGAGTACGTCAGCCACCAGTCGAGTTCGTGTCCGACCGTGGCCTCGTGCAATCTCCACGCTCCCAGCGCTTTCGCGCGCCAGACGGCCTCGACGGCATCCTCGTCGACGGCGATGGCGGCACCGTCGACCAGCACACCGGCCGCGTGCAGTACGCCACGCAACGGCATACCGCCTTCCGTGGCGGCCACGACCAGCGCTTCGGCCGTTCCCGGCTCGGCGATGTCGCCCGTCACCACGCGGACGTCCGCGTCCAGTGCACGCAGGTCCGCCAGGACGGCGGGGCTCGCGCCACGTCGCCCGGAAAGGATGAGCCTGGTCGCGCCGCGTCCGGCCAGCCAGTCCGCCGCGACCAGTCCGAGGCCGCCGAGACCACCGGTGATCACGTAGGCGCCGTCACGGACAACGGTTTCGTGGCCGGCTTCGCCGAGGTCCGGGCGGGCCAGCAGCCGTGTGTACCGGACGCCCTCACGCCAGGCGATCTCGTCGTCCGGCGCGTCCGCGTGGAGCTCCGCCGCCAACCTGGCGACCCACAGCTGTGCCGGATCCGGCTCGGCATCGAAGTCGACCTGGCTCGCGCGCAGCTCGGGGTGTTCGAAGGCGAGGACACGGACCAGCCCGCGAAGCCAGGCCTGCCCGGGATCACCGCGTTCGCCGGGCTCGACGGCCGAGGCGCCGGCGCTGACCAGCCACAAACGTGGAGCGGACGCCGCTTCGGCCAGCTCGGCGACGACGCCGGAGAGCGTGGCGACACTCCGCGCGGCCCGCATCGGGTCGGGCGCGTCCGAAGCGGCCACCCACGCGAGGACTCCCGTCACTTCGCGGGAACGCAGGACCTCCGCCAGCGCGGCCCGATCCCCGAGCGGAACCGTCACCAGTTCGTCTCCGGCGAGTCGTTCACGCAACGCCGCCGGCCACGGCGACCCGTCCTCCAGGACGACCCAGCTGTGCGGACCCGGTTTCGCCGCCGGAGGCTCGGCCTGCCGCCAGACCGTCTCGAACAGCAGATCCGTCATCGGGACCGGCAGTGCCGAACGCTGGAACCGGCGGCAGTAGACGTCGCGGAACTCGACGAGGACGACGTCGTCGGCGTCGACCAGCTGGACGCCGCCGACCAGGCCGTCACCGGCCGGGTCGAGCGAGTCGAGTACGGCGTCGACCCGGACACCGCGCCGAGGATCACCGGCGAGGATTATCTCGCCGAGGGTCAGCGGCAGGAAGACGCCGTCGGCTTCGCGCAGCGCGTCCCCGGCGGCCGCGGCCAGCGCGTGCAAGCAGGCGTCGGCGACCACCGGATGCAGGACGTACGCGGGATGGCCTGCGGGCAGCGTGATCCGCGCCGAGGCCCGGCCGGGCGCCGCCAGGACCTCTCGCAGGCCACGGAAAGCGGGACCGTAGCTCTGCCCGGCCGCGGCCAGCACCTGGTAGA
Organism: Amycolatopsis sp. lyj-108; assembly: GCF_046549005.1. Taxonomy (NCBI): domain Bacteria; kingdom Bacillati; phylum Actinomycetota; class Actinomycetes; order Pseudonocardiales; family Pseudonocardiaceae; genus Amycolatopsis; species Amycolatopsis sp. lyj-108. Next base: position 75,631 of record NZ_JAJPWQ010000013.1, read on the forward strand.
GGTCGACCGGCCGGGCGTCGCCGCCGACCGGGCCGAACGGCACGACCGCGGTGTTCCCGTCGCGGACGCGGGCGGTCGCGTGCCGGACCCAGCCGCCGTCCGCGGCCCGCGCGTAGACGTCCACTTCGGACGGTCCGGAACCCGTGCTCAGACTGGTCGTCACCTCGGTGTGCGCGGCGAGCGGGAGCACGCGGTGCAGTTCGAGACCGCTGATGCGCAGGTGCCCGCCGGGCCGCAGGACGGTCTTCACCGCCGCGAGCGCCAGTTCCAGGAAACCGGCGGCGGGGAACAGCGGGACCCCCATCGCCGCGTGGTCGGCCAGCCACGGCTGCACCGCTGTCCCGACGTCCGCGTGCCACAGGTGCCCACCGCCGGTCGGCTGTTCGATGTGGACACCCAGCAACGGATGCGCGCCAACGGATCCAGGCCGGGAGGCCGTCCGTCGCGGCCAGAACCGTTCGTGCCGCCAGCGCGGTCCGGGCAGCTCGACCGGAAGCGGACGGGGGCCGCCGCCGTCGAGCACCACGGGCAGTCCGAGGGTGTGGAGCCGGGCGAGCGAGGTCAGGAACGCCGTCCGCTCGTCGATCCGGCGGCTCGCCGACGGCAGCGCGAGCGCGCCGGTGCTCTGCTCGATCGCGGCCAGCGCGACCGGATGCGGCGAGATCTCGACGAATACGCCGTACCCGTCCGCGGTCGCCGCCGCCAGCGCCTGGCTGAACCGCACCGGACGGCGCAGATTCGCCGCCCAGTAGTCGACGTCGAACACCGGTGACCACTGTGGATCGTCGAGAACACTGCTGTAACAGGGGATCTCCGCCGGTCGCGGGGAAAGCCCGTCGAGCTCGGCGCGGAACCGGCCGAGGACGGTGTCGACGGCTTCCGAATGGCCGGCACCTCCGACCGGCAACCGCTTCGCCAGCCTGCCGAGACCCTCCACATGCGACACCAGGGCCTCGACCTGCTCGGCGCCACCGCTGACGGTGCACTGGACCGGCGAGGCGTAGACCGCGACGGTGATCCCGGGGAACTCCGCTTCCAGCTCGGCGAGTTCGGCCGGGGACAGTTCGACCACCGCCATCGCGCCGTCGCCGGACGCGTCGACCTCGGCGAGCAGCCGGGCGCGCGTGGCCATCACGCGCAGGCCGTCGGTGACGTCCAGCGCTCCCGCGACGACGGCGGCCGCGACCTCGCCCATCGAATGCCCGGCCACCGCGGCCGGGACGACGCCGTGCGCACGCCAGAGCGCGGCGAGGGCGAGGTGCATGCCGAACAACGCGAGCTGGGTCGCGGCGAGGTCCGGCAGGTCGCGCTCGCCGGAGAAGACCGCGCGCAAGGAAAATCCCGCTTCGGCCAGGAAGACCGGGTCGAGCGCCTCCACCTCGGCACGGAAGGCGGGTTCGGAGCGCAGCAGGAGGCGGCCCATGCCGGGCCACTGGGAGCCGTAGCCGGAGAAGACGAACACGACGTCGGGCAGGGGACCGGCCTCGCCGGCGACGACGTCACCGCCGTCGCGTCCGGCGGCCAGTTCCCGCAGCGCGGCGGCGGCCCGGTCGCGTTCCCCGGCCACCACCGCGCCGCGGATCGGCAGATGGTCCCGGCTCCTGGCCAGCGTCGTGGCGACCGCGTCGAGCGGTACCGCGCGATGGGCGGGGTCTTCGAGCCAGTCGGCCAGATCGGCGGCACGCGCCCGAAGCACCTCGGGCGATCGGGCCGACAGCGCCAAGACCCGCGGGCCCTCGGCGTCCGTCCCGCGAGCGGGGAACGACGCGGCGGGCCACTCTTCGAGGACGACGTGGGCGTTGGTGCCGCCGAACCCGAACGCCGAGACCCCGGCCCGCACGACGTCGGAGTACCGCGGCCAGTCCGCCCCGGCGCCGACCATCCGGAGGCCGAGACCGGCGAAATCGATATGCGGACTGGGTGCGCGATGATGCGGGGTCGGCGGCAGCCGCCGGTGGACCATCGCGAGGACCACCTTGATCAGCCCGGCCATCCCCGCCGCGCCTTCGAGATGGCCCAGATTACCCTTCACCGACCCGATCAGGAGCGGTCGGCCGGATTCGCGGCCTGCTCCGAGCACCTCGCCGAGCGCGACGGCCTCGATCGGATCCCCCACGGCCGTCCCGGTCCCGTGCGCCTCCACGTAGTCCACAGAGGACGGTTCGACCCCCGCCGCCGCGTACGCGTCACGCAACAGGTCGGCCTGCGCGCCGGGGCTGGGCGCGACGAGACCGTTGGACCGGCCGTCGGAGTTGACCGCGCTGCCGCGGATCACGGCGAGCACCCGGTCCCCCGCGCGGCGAGCGGCCTTCAGCGGCCTGAGCACGACCACACCACAGCCTTCACCGCGGGCGATGCCGTCGGCGTCGGCATCGAACGGTTTGCAGTGCCCGTCCGGGGCCAGCACCCCGGCACGCCGGAAGGACGCGGTGACGGCGGGTGAGAGCAGGAGGTTCACCCCGGCGACGAGCGCCGTCCCGCATTCACCGCGGCGCAGGCTCTGCACCGCCTGATGCACCGCCACCAGCGAAGACGAGCACGCGGTGTCCAGGGTGAGGCTGGGCCCGCGCAGGTCGAACAGGTACGAAAGCCGGTTGGCGGCGATGCTCGTCGCGGCGCCGGTGGCGGACCAGACGTCGACGGTGGCGGGATCTGCCATCGTCAAGTGGCCGTACTCGCCGGCCGAGAGCCCGACGAACACGCCGGTCCTGGTCCCCCGCAAGGTGGACGGCGGGATCCCGGCATGCTCCAGCGCCGCCCAGGCGACTTCGAGCAGCATCCGCTGCTGGGGATCCATGGTTTCGGCCTCACCCGGGGTGATGCCGAAGAACGCGGCGTCGAATCCGGCGATGTCGCCGAGGAATCCGCCACGGCCGAAGTCCTCCTCGAACCCGTCCCATCGGCCTTCGGGGACCTCGCGAATGCCGTCACGGCCGTCGTCCAGGAGCCGCCAATACCGCTCCGGCGAGTCCGCCCCGCCCGGCAGACGGCAGCCGACACCGACGATCGCGATCGGCTCCTCCTCGCGGCCTTCACCGCCCGCGATCAGGGATTCCTCCACTGTGGACAGACGCGCGGCGAGAGCGGCGATCGTCGGGTACTGCCACACGAGGGTCGGTGGCAGCGGACGGCCGAGGTACCGGCCCAGCTCCGCCGCCAGCTCCATCGACTCCCGGGAGGAAAGGCCGCTCTCGTGCAGCGGGCGGTCCGGGTCGACCTGATCCGCCGGCAGCCCGGTCCGCTCCGCCACCCGCGCGACGAGCCAGGCGCGGATCTCCGCGGTCACCCGAGCCGCCGCGCGGTCAGCGAACCGTCCAGAAAGGACTTCCGGCAGAGGGCGCGGCTGATCTTGCCGCTGGAGGTGCGCGGAACCTCCCCAGGGGCGAGGAAGACGACGTCGTGCGGCCGCAGACCGTGCGCGGCCGAGACCGCCCTCCGGATCTCCGCGGCCGCCACGGCGATGTCGGCCTCGGCGCCCTTGGCCCGTTCCGCCACCACGACCGCCACTTCGCCGTCTTCGCGCTCGATCGCGAACGCCGCGGCGGAATGCGGCCGGACCGCGGGATGCGTCTCCACGGTCTGTTCGATGTCCTGCGGGTAGTGGTTGCGGCCGTCGACGATGACGAGGTCCTTGAGCCTGCCGGTCATGAACAGCTCGCCCTCGTAGCGCACGCCGAGGTCCCCGGTCGCGAGCCAGCCCGCGCCGGACTCCGGATCGATCGGCGGCAGGCCGAAGACACCGTCGGACGCGGCGGGCCGTCCCCAGTAGCCCACGCCGACGTTCGGGCCGTTGACCTGGATCTCCCCCACCCGCCCCGGTTCGACGAGCGCGCCGGTGACCGGGTCGGCGATGCGGACCCGTTGCCCCGCCGGAAATCCGCAGGAGACGAGCGTGGTGGACACCGCGCCAGGGAGGGCGGGCGTCGCCAGCCCGGCGGCGAGCCGCTCACGGTCGAAGGCGACCTGTCGCGGGGCCTTGCCCGCTTCGGTGACGGAGACGAGCACGGTGGCCTCGGCCAGCCCGTAGGACGAGCGATGCACCTCGGGCCGCAGCCCGCAGTCCTCGAAAGCGCCGTGGAACTTCGCGATGGTCGCGGGCAGGACCGGCTCGCTACCGTTGATCAACGAGACGACCCGGCTCAGTTCGAGGTAACTCTTCTCGTCCTCGGTCACCCGGGAAGCGCTGTAGGCGTAGGCGAAATTGGGTGCCGCGCTGATCGCGCCGGGGCTGGCGGAGAGGGCGCGCAACCAGCGTGACGGCCGTTCGAGGAACGCGAGCGGATCCATCAGGACCGACGCCGCGCCCGCCGCCATCGGCGCGCCGATCCCGAGGATCAGGCCCATGTCGTGGAAGAGCGGCAGCCAGCTGACGGTGGACGTCGTCCCCGTCTCGATCGAGTAGGCGTCGCAAGCCTGGCGGGCGTTGGTGAGCGCGTTGCGGTGGGTCAGCATCACCCCCGCCGGCGTCCGCGTGGAACCGGACGTGTACTGCAGGTACGCCAGTCCGTCTGGTTCCGGTCGCGGCCAGGAACGATCACCGGCCGCGACCGGAGTCGGGGTGTCGACGGCGAGCACGGCGGGGCGCTCGATGTCCGTCGAGGAAAGGAAACCGGCGGTGGTGTCGAGCCCGTCGGCGGTGGTGAGGACGACCCGCGGCGCGCAGTCGGCGAGCACGGCGGCCAGCCTGCCCGCATGCCCCGGGAGGTCCGGGGCGAACAGCGGGACCGCCACCAGCCCGGCGCGGATCGCGCCGAGGAAGGCGACGACGTAGTCGACGGACTGCCGCGCCAGGATCGCCGCCCGGTCCCCCGGGGCGGTGAAAGACGTCAGCCGGGTGGCGAGGACGTCGACCCGGTCGTCGAGTTCGCGCCAGGACACGGTGACCGCCCGGCCGTCCGCTCCGGCGCGATGGTCGAGATAGGTCACGGCGACCTCGTCGCCGAGCCGCCACGCCCAGTACCTCAGCAGTGTCGCGAACGACTCGCCGCCGCGCGCGTCGTCCGGCTCGCAGGCGGCGACGGCCGATTCCGAAATGGTTTCCATGGCCCCTCGTTTGACGACGTGAGCAGGAGCGGGTGAATTCGGAACGGCACCGTTGCCGAAAGCGGATTCCATTCCGGAGACCGTTCTTTATCTGCCCGGAACTGTATGGATACCGCGGGAAGAGTGTCAATGAAAGGACGGTGAAACGCCGACGGCGATGCCGACGTGCTCACCGGGAAGAGAGAAAGGGGGCACCCGGCTTGTCACTTCGGGACGAACTTCGGCCCGGCCGGGGGTTCAGCAACCGGAGCGCGAGGAACGCGCCGGCGAGTTCCAGCCCCGCCGCCGTCAGCAGGCCCGCCGTGTAACCACTCGCCAACGCGGACGCGGCGCCCTCGTCGAGCCGGGCCGTGCGGACCACCGCCAGCACCGCCCCGATCAGCGCGACGCCCAGCGCGCTCGACAGTTCACGCGACGCGGTGAGCAGCCCGGACGCGGTGCCCGCGTGCCGCTCCGCCACGATTTCCAGCGCGTACGAGGTCAACGGTGTGGTCAGGGCCGATCCGGCACCGATCAGCACCAACCCGGGGATCCGCGGAAGGATTTCCGGCACGTGGTTGACCGCCGCGATCGCCAGCAGTCCCGCGGCCACCGTCGCCAGCCCCGCCGCGACAGTCCGATGTGGACCGAACCGCGGTACGGTCCACGGCACCAGCGGCGTCGCGGCGACGACCGCCACCGCCACCACGACCAGCGGCAATCCGGCGTGCAACGGCCCTAGCCCGAGGGATTCCTGGTGCAGCAACGGCGTGAAGAAGAAGACGCCCGAAACGCCCAATCCCCACAGCAACTGCACGGTGAGGGCGCCGGCGAAGACCCGCTGACCGGTCAGCTCCACCGGTACCAGCCGCACGCGCGCGCGTCTTTCCCTGAACACGAACCAGATCGCGAAGCCCGTCCCCGCGACGCCGAACACTGCGGACAGCAGCGCGCCGCCCTCGCCCAGCTCCACCACGGCGGCGGTGATCAGGACCATCCCCGCGGTCACCACCAGCATGGACAGCACGGCAGGCCGCCCGGCCGCCGGATCGCGATCCGCGAGGGCGACCGTACGCGACAGCAGCAGCATCGCCGCCACGAACGGGAGATTGACGAAGAAGATCCAGCCCCAGGCCCAATATTCGCTCAGCACCCCGCCGAGCGTCGGACCGAGCGCGAGCGCGGCGGCGAGACAGGCGGTCCACACCGTCGCCCCGACCGCCCGTCCTCGCGCGTCGAGATTGGTGCGCAGCAGGCTGAGCAGGGCCGGGACCAGGAACGCCGCGGCGGCGCCCTGCAGTACCCGCGCGGAGATGACGAGCCAAGCCGTCGTGGCCAGCCCGCCGGCCGCCGCGCCGACCCCGAACGCGAGCAGCCCGGCCCGCAGCGTCGCGGCCTGGCCCCACCGGTCCACCATCGTGCCCGCCACTGGGAGCAGCCCGGCGAACGGGAGCATGTAGCCGATGCTCACCCATTGCAGCGTGGGCAGATCGAGGCCGAGATCCCGGGCGATCGACGGCGCGCCCGCCGCGACGATCGTGTTGTCGAGGGTGGTGACGAACGCCCCTAACGCGATCATGAGGAGCGTCGGGCCCATTTCCCCTCCTCGTGAGCGGTAAGGACGGCTCCCACGGACGCCTGAACCGCAGGTCCGTGAGGGCCTCCTACCCCAAGTACATGAAGGACCCCTTCCTTGCGCCTAGGTACAGGAAGGGGTCCTTCATGTACTCCGAAGCGCCCACCCCCAGCCAGGACGTAGTGAGGGCCTCCTTCCCTACCCTGAAGGTAGGGAAGGAGGCCCTCACTACCCGGCGATGTGGTCCCTGACTTTCAGCTCAATAGTTCTCATGACTACCTGTACCGAGCTTGCGGTTTCGCGTGACTGCATGGACGGCACGGTCGGCTCTAAGGACACTTACCACCCGCGAGACGCGACCCCATTCTCGCGTGACAATTTCCGGCGTCGGCCTTGGTGCCCACACCACAGAAACGCGATTCACAGCCAGCCTTGGCGCGACGCCTGTACTCCCAGCTGGAATCGCGTCTGCGCGCCCAGCAATTGCTGCAAGCGGCTGATCCGCCGGAGCACCGTGCGTTCGCTGATGCCGAGCTCGCGCGCGATCGCCTCGTCCGTCAGGCCTCCGCTCAACAGCGCGAGCAGACGGCGAGTGGCGACTGTCGGTTCCTGGGCGGCTTCGGCGTCGTCCGGACCACCCGCCCGCACCGGCACACCCATCCGCCAGAACGATGCGAACAACTCGATCAGCGCGCTCAACATCATCGACGGATGGATCAGCAGGGCGAGCACGTCACCGGCGTCGGAGTTCGGGACGGCGATCAGCGCCCGCTTGCTGTCGGCGATCACCAGCTTCAAGGGCAGCCTCGGGAACACCCTGGCCTGCTCCCCCAGTGCGATACTCGACTGCACCTGGGCGAATCCGTCATCGTCCTGCAGCACGGACGAGTCGTAGACGACGCGGTACGCGATGCCCCGCGCCATCGAACCCGGCTGCACCGTGCTCACCTCGGCTTTCGGGCTCATGTACGACCCGGGGTCCAGGGCGACGATGTCCACGCTCGCCTGCGTCTGCATGGCCTCGAAGGTGGCGATCACCTCGTCGCGGCTGCGCAGCACCTCGACGAAATCCGCGTCCCGGCCGGTCCGCAAGGAGTAGGCGGCGCCGAGTACCTCGGCCGCTTCCCGCGCGCGGACGGCCGCGGCCTCGTGCTGCGCCGCGAACGCCGACAGTGCCGCACGCGGCGGACGCACCTCGACCCCGGAGGCGCCCGCCCGGACCAGACCGAACCGCTCCAGCTCCGCCAGCTCGGCGCCGGGCGTGATCGGGCGCCCGTCCAGCAAGGCCCGGTACAGCTGCTCGGCCTCCATCGACAGGCCCCGCGACTCGGCGAGCATGACGCTTCTCCTCCCCCACCCCAGGATCGACAGGCGTGACATCGATGTCACGCCTCGCGGTATCGCTGCTTCCGTTCACTGCTCTTGAGGGGGTTAGCGCCGGAATCGTGCGGCTGGACCAGTAACGAAAGGATCACAGATCCCGGTGGAGGCACGCCGAAGAGGCTCCCGCGAACCGGATCGGGCTCGCGGGAGCCTCTGTTCAGCGCTTTCGGAGACTAGGCGTTGGCGGGCATCCCCTTCTCGTCGGCCGCCGGGGTCGCGGCGCCTTCGAGCAGCTCACGGACGATCTCGTTCGCCTTGCGGACCTGGGGCGTGATCATCTTGATCTTGATCTTCCCGTCGTGCCCGAGGTGACCGCCGACCTCGGCCGTCTTGTCCTCACCCGGCAGGGGCAGCCCCTGGCAGCCGGTGAACTTCTTCTTCGGCGTGAGACCGGTCTGGAAGTAGGCGACGATCGGGTCGTCGACGCAGTCGGTGTTGTACGGGAAGATCCCGTGGCTGCCTTCGTTGTCGACACTGATCATCTTGGCGCCCGGCAGGCCGTTCGCGGTGGCGAGCGCGCCCTCGTACGGCGTGGCCGCGTCGAGTTCGGTCTGCGCGATCAGCAGCTTCGGGAACGTCTTCTCCTCCGGCGCCGGCTTGGCGTTGGTGGTCGGCCAGAACGCGCACAGCGGCGCACCCGAGAGGGCCATGATCGGCGCGATGAACGGCGCGTTCACGGTCAGGTCGGCCTGCCAGTAATTCCAATAGTGGAGATTCTGGTTCCACTGGCCGTCCTGGCACCGGATCGCCTCGAACGCCGCGTCCCAGGTCTCGACCTCGGCGCCGCCCTGGTAGGAAGCCTTGCGCTCGACCGAGTCCTTCTTCGCGATGGCCTCCAGGGCGTTGCCCTTCGCCTTGTTCAGGAACGCCTTGTTCGCGTCGGTCAGACCGGGCGTGGCCAGTGCCTTCGCGACGACCTGCTCGAGCTTCTCCGCGTCGGTCCCGGTGGGCGCCGGTCCCTTCGCCAGCGCGGCCACCATCGAGGCCGCGGACGGGTACTGGGAGGTGTCGTACATCGCCGGGATGATGAACCACGCGGCGTAGAGCATGCCCGCGAACTCCCGGGTGCCGCCCGCCTTCTCCCAGTTGCGGCGGATCTCGAGCGGGTCGGTGCCCGTCTTGTACTTGGCATCGTTGCGCGCCATGTAGGGCAGCAGCGCTTCCTGGAACTGGCGGTCACGGCTGCGCGGCTGGAGATCCCACGTCTTCTCCAGCGTCGAACGGCTCGCGTCGGTCGAGGAGTCGAGCAGGAACCGGTGCGCCTTGCTCGGGAACGTGGTGGCGTACCAAGTGCCCAGCCACGTGCCGTACGAGTAGCCGATGTAGCTGGTCTTCTTCTCCCCGAGCAGCACCCGGATGAAGTCCATGTCATACGCGGTCTGCTCGGTGGTGATGAACTTCGTCAGCGGGTTCTTCAGGCAGCCTTCGACCTTGGCCCGGCTGATCACGTTCTGATCCGTGCTGTCCGGGACGGTGTAGCTACAGGTCAGCGGAGTGCTCTGGCCGACACCGCGGGGATCGAAACCGACGAAGTCGTACTGCGAGGCCAGCACAGGGCTGCGCATCGCCATCGCGGCGCCCCACGGCAGGCCCTCGCCACCGGGTCCGCCCGGGTTGACCAGCGCGATGCCCTGCCTGCCGGTGCCGGGGTAGGCGGTCGCGGTCTTGGAGACGCGGACGCCGATCGTGTTGCCGTCCTGCGGGTTGTGCCAGTCGCGCGGCACCTGGATGGTGGCGCAGGCGAGGCCCTTCACCTTCTTCAGTTCGGCTTCCGTCGCCGGCGCGACGGAGGGGAACGAGCACTCGCCCCAGGCCACGGCCTGCTTGGTCAGCGCGCCGGCGAGCGCCGCGGTGTCCGGGTCGGCCTTGGCCGCGGGAGCCGCACCCGCGGCGGGAGCCAGTACCAGGCCCGAGGCCAGGAACGCACCGGCGACCACGGCCACCGTGCCTCTCCGCGTCTTTCTCGTACTACCGATCACCATGATCCCTTTCGACAAGAGCCCCCGACGTCCGTACGTGAAGTAAAGACGGGTGATCAGGTTTCCCACACGGCCCGGAGCTGGCGGATACCCGACATGGCAGGATCTCGACACCTCATGAGTGGCAGGGACGGTTCTGTTGAGGGGTAACTCAAAGGTGTCGGATCGCGGGGATTCGCTCGCGGCCGCGGGGAGGCCGTGTCGCGAAAGCCACTTTCGGAACCTCAGGCGTCGCGAAAGTGGCTTTCGCGACGCATCCCGTTGCTCTACCCCTCACTAACCGTCCTCACCACTCACGAGGCGGTGGTCATCCCTCGCGCAGGTGATCCCGCAACGCCCGCGCCACCCGGGCCATCAGGACTTCGGCCTCCGGCTGGATCGCCGCGGGCACCCGGGATGCGGTCAGCGCGGCGATCGCGTACATCCCGCCGTCGGCGTGTTCGACCACCCCGACCTCGTGCCGCAGGTTCAGTACGGTGCCCGTCTTCGATGACCATTTCGTGGCGTCGGAGACGAAATCGGGGCTCAGTCGTTGACGCAGCAGGTTGAGTCCCATGAGCTCGCGCACCCGCGCCGCCACCTCTTCGTCCACTTTGGACGGTTTCCACAGCGCTTCGAGCAGGTTCACGAACGCGCGGGCCGAACCGGAGCTCGCGCGCGTGACGTCGAGCTGCGGAACGGGATGGCCTCGCCCGGCGGTGCCCGCGTTGATCGCGAGCGCGTGCGCGAGGTGGACGTCCGTGGGGTCGAACCGTTCGGCGGGGGTGTCGCTGAGGTCCGCGGCCGGATGCCGCGCGGTGATCCCGGAAACGCCCCATTCGCGCGTCATCCTGGTGACCTCGGCCGGCGGTGTCAGCGCGAAGAGCGCGTCCGCCGCGGTCTCGTCGCTGATGGCCATGCTCAGGTAGAGCAGGTCGTCGATCGCCACCCTGGCCGGATGCCGGAACCGGGTCAGCCCGGTCGGTCCCGGCGCGGTGGCCCGCCCGGGCTGGACGTCGATCGGCGCCGAACCGTCCAGTTCGCCCCGGCGGATCCGCTCCAGGGTCGCCGCGGCGAGCGGGATCTTCACCAGCGACGCGCTCGGGAACTCCAGGTCGGGGTCGATGCCGATCTCGTATCCGGTCCGCAGATCCCGCACCAGGAACGAACCGCGCAGGCCGCCGTCGTCCAGTTCGGCGCGCAGTGTTTCGGTGTTCATGTCGTCTCCTCCGCGCCGAGACATCGGGCGATGTCCGGCCACAATCGTGCCCGGAGCCGCTGCGCGTCCTCGCCGAGCCCCGCCGTGATCTCGAATCCGCGCGCGAGCCGGAGCTCGCCGAGCGGCCGCCAGGCCAAGCCGAGTTCGGCGGACTGGGCGGGCGAGCACAACAACAGATCGTCCGAACCGAACACGGCCGCCGCGGCCGCGGTGAGCGAATCGGCGACGGACACCTGCGCGGGCCGCAGCCCCACCGAGTCGCGGATCCGGAACAGGCGGTCGCGGATATGCGGCACGTCGTCCTCGGGCTGGATCCAGACCCGGCGTGGCGTGCGGCCCGACCGGCCGACCCGCAGCGTTTCCAGGTGCAGGGCGCCCGCCCGTGGCTTCCCTCTGCTCGCCAGGCCGAGCGGCACCTTCCACCCGCCCTCTTCGGCGGGGACGACCGTGAGCGCCGCGCGCACCTCCTGCGTACGCACGAGTTCCGCCCGTTCCCTCGGCGGGGCCTGCCGGAACTCCAGGAAGACGCCGAGCGCTCGCGCCGCCGCGTCGAGTTCGGCGAGCTCGCGGACGGTGCAGGTTTCCGGCATCGCCAGCCGTAGCGGCCGCAGTTTGGCGCGTTGCGCGTCGTGTTCCATGGCGTCGGCCAGTGCCACCAGGCGTTTCGCGGACGGCAGCATGTCCCGGCCGAACGGGGTGAGCCGGGCGCGCCGGGTGGAGCGGTCGAACAGCCGCTCGCCGAAATGCCGTTCCAGCGCGGCGATCCGGCGGCTCGCCACCGGTTGGGGAATGCGGGCGATCGCGGCTCCCGCGGTGAAGGTCCCGGCCTCACTCACGCTCACGAACGCCCGGCAGCTGCCGATCAGGTCCACGACCACATGCTATGCGGATTTCGCATGAAACAGGTCATTTGTGTCTTGGACAGCATGACCGGCGCTGGACAGACTGCGGACATCGAATGATCTTGAAAGGAATCACCGTGTCCGTCACTTCTCGCCGCTGGGCCGCCCTGCTGGCGCTCTCGGTCGTGTCACTCGCCTCGTGCTCCACTCCCGCTCCCGCGCAACCGCCCGCCGCCACTCCGGCCGCTTCGGTCGACCGAGCCGGCTTCGAACAGCTCGAACGTGCTTTCGCCGCCCGTCTCGGGGTGTACGCGGTGGACACCGCGAACGGCCGCGAGGTCGCCTTCCGCGCCGACGAACGGTTCGCCTACGCCTCGACGCACAAGGTGTTCAGTGCCGGCGGCGTTCTGCAGCGGACGTCGATCGCCGACCTGGACCGCACGGTGACCTACGGCCAAAAGGACGTGGTCGTCAATTCGCCGGTCACGGAGAAGCACGTCGGGACGGGCTTGCCGCTGCGCGCCGTCATGGACGCGACCCTCCGGTACAGCGACAACACCGGCGGCAACCTGCTCTTCCGCGAACTCGGCGGCCCCGAAGGTCTCAACGCGGTGCTGCGCGGCATCGGCGACACCACGAGCCACGCCGACCGGATCGAACCCGAACTCAACGACACCGCGCCCGGCGACCCTCGGGACACCAGCACGCCCCGTGCTCTCGCCGCGAGCCTGCGCGCGTTCGCCCTCGGCGACGCCCTTCCCGAGGACAAACGCAAGATCCTGGTCGACATGATGCGCGCCAGCACCACCGGCGACCAGAACATCCGGGCAGGCGTCCCCGGCTGGCCGGTCGCCGACAAGACCGGTACCGCGTCTTACGGGACGCGCAACGACATCGGCGTCGTGTGGCCGCCGAACCGGGCGCCGATCGTCATCTCGATCCTGACCGACCGGTCCGCCAAGGACGCGAAAATCGACAACAAGCTCCTCGCTCAAGCCACCGCGGCCGTGGTCAAAGCCCTCCCCTGAGCCACCGGACGGCTTGTCCCGTCGGGGCGGACGAGGATCCGTCCGCCCCGACGGGACTCACCGGCTCAGCGACGGCAGGGGTTACCCGCCGGATGCGCCGAGGTTCCGTGCACGTCGGCCTGGGACTCCGCGAGCACGATCTTCGCGAGCGCGGTGTCCAGTGCGACGGCCTGCTGCTTCACGACGCCGTTCGCCACGGTCTGGCCGTTGAGCTTCAGCGAGCCGATGACCAGCGGAATGGTCAGCGGCGCCGAGCCCACCGTGATCGACTCGCCGTTGATCCTGAGCGAAGCGACGTTCGAACTGCCCGCCAGCACCGGGGCGAGCCCGCCCGCCGACGGCTGACAGGTCGCCGTGGCCTGCGACTGGATCACGCCGAGTTCGACGGTCAGCCCGAGCGTGCTGATCACCGTCTTGTCGATCTTGGCCGACGCCAGCGCGCGATCGCCCGCGGCCGGAGCCGCCGACTGGTCGTCCGGCGTGAGATCGGTCGACGCGGTCAGCACCTTGGTCTCCACCTTGATCAGGCCGGCGTTCAGCGTCGCGGCGGCGACGGTGCTGCTGTCGTCGGCACAAGGCAGGTTCGCCGGGTTGGCCCGCGCCGCGGTCACGCCGAGGACGTTCGCCGCGGTACCCGTGCAGGAGAAGACGCCGTCACGGTCGTCGTCGACGATCGTGCCGACCCCGGTCGCGTCGATGAGACCGGCGCCCGACGGGGCCGAGAGGTTCACCGTGAACGTCTCGTTCGGCTCGTCGACGGTGTCCGGGTTGACCAGGACCGTCACCGGTCTGGTCGTCTGTCCCGGTGCGAACGTGACAATCCCATTCGCTGCCGCGTAGTCGGCGGGCGCCGTCGCGGTGCCGTTCGCCGTCGCGTACTGGACCGTCACCGGATTCGGGCTGGGACCGCCGAGCAGCGACACCGTGAACGTCGCCGGTACCTGCGCTCCCCCGGAACCCTCGTTGACCGTCACGTCGTCGATGCTCAACCCGAGCACGCGCACGGTCGTGGTCTCGATGTACCCGCGCGACACACCGTCGACCTGGTAGTCGACGACGCACTGGTAGGTGCCGGGAGCGGCGCCTGCCGACGCCGTGATCGTCTCGGTGAACGTGGCGACGTCGCCGCTGGCCACCTTGACACTGCCGGGATCGTTGGTGACCGTGAGCTGCGGGTCGCAGCTGGTCACCTTCGGGGTCACGGTGACCTCGATGGATTTGATGCCGTCCAGGATGGCCTGGGAGACCTGACCGGCCGGGACGTTGTTCAGCAGTACGCCGCCCGTGGCCGAGGTGATGGCGGTGGCCTGTCCGGTGGCATCGAGGTTGCCGACGTTGACGGCGACCACGCGGATCTTCGCCGCCTGCAGCGCCGCGATGGTCTGGGCCAGCGTGTGCCCGCCGCTCGGATCGTGCGAGGGCGCGTCACCGAACCAGGCGATGATGCGGGTGCCGTCCGGCCGGAAGGCGACCGCGCCGGAGGCCAGCTGGTACAGGGCGTTCAGGTTCGCCTCCGGCGTGTCCCCGCCGCCCGCTGCCGCCCACTGGTTGATCCCCGCCTGCACCGCGGCCGTGTCCCCGGTGATGCCCTGGTTGACCTTGAACGGCACCGAATCGGTGAAGTCCTTGTACTCGGCGACGCCGAACTGCGCGGTCGGCTGCGCGGCGAGCACGTCGCCGGTGATGGCGCCGGCGTTCGACCGTACGTTGCCGATCGGCCCGCCCATGCTGCCCGTGGTGTCCGCGAGCAGGACGAGGTCGGGATTCGGCGGCACCGCCGAGGTCGTCACGTTCTTGGTCACGGTCGTGCTCTGCCCCGCGTTCAGGGTGAGATCGACCGTGGCCGGGTCGACTCCCGGCGGGGCCGCGGCGGCGACCGCGGTGGACGCGAGCATCGCCGTGACGGCGGTCAGAACGACGAAAAATGGTCTTCGCGACATGGACTTCCCTTTCGAGACCCGGCGGGAGCCGGAATTCCTGTGGGCTTCCTGGAAAGACGGAAAGATCCGCATTTCGTTAGCGCGCGACCCGAACGCTCCATGTCAAGGCGCTCAACGGGCTGTTACCGCGAATCCGGCCTACGTGGACCATGTCCGCGTTACACCGTCCAGCCGAAGGACCTTCGGCACCTCTCACTCTTCAGTGTGAGAGGTGCCGAAGTGTTCTACGTTTTCCGTGATCACCTCGCCGGGGCGGAACCCGAATTCATCCGGTTCTCATCAGCGAATATTCACCGAATGTCGCAACGTCGCCCGCCGATCGATACCGCGGCGAGACATCGGGCTCCCTTGTGGCGCCCGGTCAGTAGACGCACTGGATGATCGCGTCGTCCAAGCGGATGTACTTCGCCGGTCCGCCGTTGTTGCCGTAGATCGGCTGGAGATAGACGGTACCCACGCCGTTCAGATTGAGATTGGGCAGCGCGATGAGCTGATAGCCCGCGCGGTCGTCGATCCACTTCACCGTGTGGGAGATTTTCCGCCAGCCGTTGGGATCCCAGATCTCGAGGCCGATGTTCGCCCCGCCGCCGACCGGGTCGGCGTGGATCGCCGCGGCACAATTCGATCGATTCGACGGGAAACCGCTGAGCGACTTCGCGGTCCTCATCGCCGACCAGCCGTTGTCCGCGAAGAGCCAGCCGTTGTTGTTGCCGGTCCGCGCCACTCCCATGCCGATGTCGAACCAGGAATGCCCGTCACCGCCCTGGATTCCCCGCTCCCAGACGCCATGGGGATTCGATTCGTAACCGTCGGACCATTGCACGATCCCGGCGTGCGCGGTTCCCGCGACACCCAGGAGTGCCATCGAAAACACCGACAGGACGGCGAATACTTTCTTGAACACGAGAGTTCCCCCTCTTCGCGTGAATGAACCCTGACAGAGGACCAGAGTCCGGAACGCGGGCACAAGGTACCTTCGCGCGCACAATCGACTGCCTCGAAGTACTGAAACCTAGGCGAGATCGACCGGCCGTGTCCGCAGTTTCGCGGCAATGCGGGCCAGCGCCTGCTGATCCTCCGCGGTCAAGGGGTCGAGGACGAGATCCCGCACCGAACGGACGTGCGTTGGCGCCGCCGCGACCACGACTTCGTAGCCGTCGTCCGTGAGCACGGCGAGGGTGTACCGGCCGTCACTCGGGTCGGGAGTCCTCTCCACCCAGCCCCGCTGCTCGAAGCGTTTGACCACATTGGACAGACGCGAGAGCGAGCCGTTCGCGAGGTAGGCCAGTTCGCTCATCCGCAGCCGTCGCTCCGGGGCCTCGGAAATATGACTGAGGGTCAGATATTCGAACAACGTCAGCCCGGCGTCGTGCTGCAACGGCGACTCCAGCCGCCCCGGCAGCAGGAGGACCAAGGAGACCAGGCCGGTCCAGGCCTCTTTTTCGGCAGGGGTCAGCCACAGCGCTTCGTCCGGGTCCGGGGTGGCCATGGCGGAACCTTACCCAGAACCAGACGACTTCACACATGAAGTCAAACCGTGCTACGTTGACTTCAAGCGTGAAGTCAACGAGAGGATCCACCATGGCCCAGCCGGAGTTCTTCGCCACTCCCGGATACGGCGACCGTCAACTCGCCGAGATGCGCTACAGCCAGGCGGTGCGCGTCGGCGATCGCATCGAGATCTCGGGACAGGGAGGCTGGGACGACGACTTGAGCTTCCCCGAGGACCTGGAGGAGGAAATCGTCCGGGCCTTCGAGAACGTCGAGCGGACCCTCGCCACCGCCGGCGCGACCTGGCGCGATGTGATCGCCGTGAACTCGTACCACGTCCCGGAAACGCCTGGTTTCATCGGCGAGGTCCACAACCGCGTGATGGTCGAGCAGTTCCGCGAGCGCATGGGCGACCGCGCGCCGATCTGGACGGAGATCGGCGTCCCCGCCCTCGGCGCGCGGAAAATGCGGGTCGAGATCAGGGTCACCGCGATCGCCGGACCTTCCCGCGTGTGAACGCGACTCTCCTTGGGTATCCCCAGACTGCACCCATGCTCTTGGCCAAGCTGGGAAACCCGCTAAGGAGACACGCGTGGGTATCACAAGAACACGGCAGGCTTACGAATTCCCCGCCGGTATCGCCCCGCCTTTGGGAAAGGTACGGGCCTGGCTGCGAGAGCAGCTCGGCGAGGTCGGCAGCACCACCATCGCGGACACCGAACTGCTGACCACCGAACTGGTCACGAACGCGCACGAACACGCGAACGGCGTCTGCGAACTCAGGGTCTCCCTGCCCTCGGACAGGGAGGTCGTCCGCGTGGAAGTCGACGACCACCGTCCGCTCCTGCGGCCGCGCCGCGTCGCCAAACAGGATCCGACAAGCCCCCGCGGACGAGGGTTGGAGCTGGTCGAGGCGATCAGCACGCAGTGGGGCGTGAACACCGGCACCGGATACAAAACGGTGTGGGCGGAGATCCCGGTGCTCTGACGAACCCGATCACTTCCCTCAATCCTTCGTCTCGACCCGGCCGAGCGGATCCGGCGCCGCGGCCAGCTCCTCGCACGCCACCTGCCAGGCGCTGTCTCCCTGGTAAAGCTCGGAGCGAAGGTACGCCCAGGTCAGGCGCTGCACCGCGGCCACGCGCTCGGGGTTCTCGTCCGTCGTCTCGGCGACGTCGTAGCCGGAAACCCCGCCGAGCCCATGCTCCGCGTCGATCAGGGTGAGGAGCGTCTTGCGGCCCGGCGAAAGGAAGTACGGGTCGGTATGCCATTCCGGACCGCGAACCGTCAGATGGGTGGAGGCGTCCTTCTCCCCCGCGACGACGAGCGCGGGCGTCGTCATCGCGGAGAAGTCGGCGCTGAGGAAGAAGGTGTAGTTCTCGGCCACGAATTCGGTGACGGCGTCGCCACCGCGGCCGGGCGCGGCGAGCAGGACACCGGCCGAGATCCGAGGCTCGGCGAGGTCGACCTCCTCACCGCCGCGGGGATCGGTGTACCGCGCGCCCAGCAGAAGGCTCGCGGTGTGCCCGCCCATCGAATGCCCGGCCACGGCGATCCTGGCCCGATCCAGCCGCCCTCGCAGAAAGGGGACGACGTCCTCGATCTCGTCGAACCGGTCGAGGATCCGGATCATGTCCTCGGCTCTGGACCGCTGGTACAGCGGCGCTTCCGGGTCGCCGGACGGCAGGTTCAGTGTCCGCGAGCTCAGATGCGTGGGCTGGATGACGACGAAGCCGTGCGCCGCCCAGTAGTTCACGAGCGGGGCGTAGCCGTTCAGCGACGAGAGATGGTTCGACGGACCTTGGCCGTGCGACAGCAGGATGACCGGCAGCTCGCCTCCGGTCATCGGCGCGGAGATCCGCAGCTGCAGGTCCACGGCCCGATCCGGCGTCGACAGGACTAACGGGGCGATCGAAACAACAGGTGTGCTCATAGTGAGTTTTCCCCTTTGCGTGACGACCCCGCGATAAGCGGAGCGCTGTTCCACAAACATACGGAGCGGCGTTCCGCTTTGTCAAACGATCACGCGCTACGCGAGGTACTTCCGCGCCCAGGTGGCGAAGTCGGTGAGCGGGATGCCGAGCTCTCGCGCGTATCCCGGCCGCCCCGGCTGGCCGATCACGTTCAACCACTCATGCGAGGCGCCCATCGGCGGCATCCCGGCGGCGACCGCCCGCTCCACGGTCATATCCGGGGCAGGCAGCCGCGTGCCCAGTACTTCGGAAAGGACCGCGGCGATCTCCGCCATGGTCAGGAAGTCGCTCGCGAGCTCGAGTTCGACGCCCGAGAACCGCTCCGGTTCGGCGATGGCCGCGGCGGCCGCGATGCCGATGTCGTCGACTGCGGCCAGCGAGAGGGAAGTCGACGGCTTGATGACGCTCACCAGGCCGCCGTCGACCCCGCGCGGGAACAGGAACTTCATGTCGGGCAGGAAGTTCTCCATGAAGAAGCCCGGCTTGAGCAGGGTCCACTGCGGAAAGCCCGCCTCGCGGAGACGGTCCTGGATCGCCGCCTTGGCGCCCAGCGTGGGCTCCATCGCACTCCAGCGCCCGTCGGCCCATCCGTCCGCGTCGACGTGCTGGCCGGCCCCCGAAACCGAGGTGTGCACGAACTGCGGCACTCCGGCCGCTTTCGCGGCTTCGATGAGGTTGACGCCCTGGGTCACTTCCCCGGCGAAGTCGAACCCTTCCGCGCTCACGCCGGGCATCTGCACCGAGAAGACGGCGCGGGCACCCTTGGCCGCCCGGATCACGGAATCGATGTCGTGCAGATCGCCGACGACGAGTTCGGCGCCGAGTGTCTCGACGGCCTTCGCCCTGGCCGGGTCACGCACCAGCGCGCGGACGGGAACGCCGGCCGCGAGCAGGGCACGGGCGGTCGCACCACCCTGCCTGCCAGTGGCACCGGTGACCAAAACAGGTGCTGAGGACATGTTCGCTCCTTCGGACAGCTAAGTGGCGGGGCCCGCCATTTGTCGTCCGCTACCATATGGCGGGGCCCGCCATTTACGCAAACACCGAGGTGAAGACATGTCCGACGGCCAACGCGCCGACGCACGGCGCAATTACGCGCGCATCCTCGCGGTGGCCGAGGAGGAGGTGGCGGCCCACGGCTCCAGCGCCTCCTTGGAGCAGATAGCGCGCACCGCCAACGTCGGCTCGGCGACCGTGCGCCGCCACTTCCCCACTCGCCGGGCCCTGCTGGAAGCGGTCTCCGCGAAACGGATCGCGGCGCTGTGCACCCGCGCCGCCGAACTGACCGGCGAGGACGACAGCCGGAAGGCGCTCCTGACCTGGCTCGACGAGGTCGTCACCTACTGTGTCTCCGCCCGTGGCCTGGCGGCCGCACTCGCCTACGACGGCCCGACCCACGAGAACTCCTGTTCCGCCGCCATCGAGGAAGCCGGAAGCCCGCTGCTCCGGCAGGCCGCCCGGGACGGCGTGGTGGCGCCGGAGGTCACCGTGGCGGATCTGATCACGATGATCGTCGGCATCGTCCTGGCCACCGAGCATCACCCGGATCCGGCCGCGCAGGCGAACCGGCTGTTCCGGCTGGCCGTGGCAGGGTTGAGCCCCCGGACATGAAAGAGGCCGGAGCGGTCGCCCGCTCCGGCCCCTGACGACTTTCCTTACCTCGTACCGCGGCGGCCCGACGAGACCACCGCCGGCACCGGTCCGCCGTTGATCACGAACTGCGATCCCGGCTCACGGACGACGTCGCCGCCCGCCGAATTCGTGATCGTCACGTTCGTCAAGGTCGCGCTGCCGCGAGCGCCACTCATCGCGAGGATGCCCGCCCCGTTGTTCGACTTGTCGATCTTGACGTTCGTCACGGCCGCGGTCACGACGCCGCCACCCGTCTTGAACTGGATGCCGTCGTAGGTCGAGTCGTGGATCTCCGTATCGCGCAGGACGACCCCGGGAATGTCCTTGCTCTGCGCGAAGAACGTGATCGCGCCGAACTCCTGCTGCTCGCCCCAGAACACACCGCCGCAGCGGTACAGGGCGTTGTTCGCGATGAGCGTCTGCCCGGAGAACGGCAGCGGATCGTGATCCGTCGCCAGCATGATGCCCGGGTAGTTCATCGTGTCGTGGACGACGTTGTTCTCGATCTTGTTGCCGTAGCCGCCGTAGATCGCGATCCCGTTGGCACGCCAGGGAAGCTGGATCGTGTTGTTGGCGAACACGTTGTCGTGCGCGATGTCCTGCGACGGGTCCTTCACGTACTGGTTCGCCCACACCGCGAGCGAGTCGTCACCGGTGGTACGGAACGAAGAGTTGAACACCTTCGAGTTCCGGGTGCCGTTGGTGAAGTTGATACCGTCGGCATAGGTGTTCCGGATCCGCATACCGCTGAACTCGAGGCCGTCGCCCGGGCCCCAGAGCGCCGGGAGGTTGGTGTAGTCCCGGCCGACCCACACACCCACGTTGGCGTGCTCGATCCACACGTTCGAGATCTTCGTGCCGGTGCCGAACCGGCCGTTGAGACCGACGCCGCCTTCCGCGCCGCCGTCACCGCCGCGGATCCGGCCGGAACCGAAGATGGCGATGTCGGAGATCTGGGTGTTCTTGTCGATGTCGAACCCGAAATTGCCCTCGTGCGGATGGTTGATGCCGCCCGCGTTCTGCGGCTCCGTCAGCGAGTACAGCTGCGAATGCCACATCCCGGCGCCGCGGATCGTCACGTTGGAGATGCCGATCTGGTTGTACTGGCCGCCGCCGTTGGGCACGTTCGGGTCGTCGGTCAGGATCTTCTTCTCCTGCCGCCACTGCCCAGCCGGGATCCAGACACAGCCGATCACGCCGTTCTGGTCGTCGGTCACCGCGCGCTGGATCGCCGCCGAATCGTCGTTCCCGTCGTTCGGCGCCGCGCCGTACTCAGTGATCGACGTGCAGTTCGCGGGCTTCCCCGACGCCGGGGCGACCTGCTCGAGATCGATGAGGTCGACGATGTAGAACGCCGCGTTGTCACCGCTGTCCCGCTGCAGCTTGAACTTCGTGCCCGGCGGATACGACTGCGACAGCAACGCGTGCGACTCGTCGAACAGCCGCCGCGCGTTGGCCTGCGGGGTGTTGGTCAGGCCTTCGGGATCGTCGGTGCTGCCGTAGAGCCAGCTGTGCTTGGACGACAGCGTCAGCTTCTGCGCGAACGTCCCGTTGACGTACAGGCTGATCGTCGCGTCCTGCCCGCCACCGCCGGGGGCGTCGGGGATGGAGTTGCGCACGACGATGGAGTTCGCCTGGTTCGCCGACGTGAACTCCACGTACTGACCCTGATTCGCCAGCCGCACGGACTTCCGGCCGGAGGACTCGGTCGCGAAGTTCGTGTGGCCGAAGGTGCGCAGCGGATCCGCCACCAGCAGTTCTCCTTGGTACTGCGCGGTTTCCGCCTCGTACTCGACGTACGGGACCGCCGCGCCGCGGCCAACCACGATCGCCCGTGAGAGGGCGTTGTTGGCCTCGTTGGTCTCCGTGACCGTGCCGGTCGCGTCGGCCGTCGCGGTCAAGGTCGCCCCTCCGTCTGCGGCGGTCCACGTGCCCGAGATCGCGACGTTCGCGGTGGCTCCCGCCTCGATCGCGCCGGTGGCGCCGGTCAGCGTGGTGCCGCCGACGGCCAGCCGGGTCACCGAAGCACCCGCGCCGCTCGTGCCGCGGTTGTGCACCGCGACGGTGAACGACACCGCCGAACCGGCCGACGGGTTGGGCGGGTTCGAGGTGATGCCGGTGACCTCGAGGTCGGGACCCGGCGACTGCGCGACGACCAGCGGCGTCGGCGAGGTGTAGGTGTTGTCGGTTTCGTTCTGCTCGGGCACCGTGCCGGCCGGGTCGACGGTGGCGGCCACGGTATACGCGCCCTGCGGCCGCGTTCCCGCGTCGACGGTCACCGTGGTGGACGCGCCTGCCGCGAGGGCCCCGACCGCCGCTTCGCCGACGACGGTTCCGCCGAGGGCGGCGTTCACCGTCGTCGCGCCCGCGTTCGCGGTGCCGATGTTCTTCACCGTCGCCGACACGGTGAGCTCGCTGGTCTCCGTCGGGTTCGCGGGCGTCCAGCTCGTGCCTGTCACGACCAGGTTCGGGTTCGGCGCGGGGGTGCCGATCACCTGGAATTCCGCGACCTGGCCGCCTGGCGCACCGGAGTTGGCGAAGAACTGCAAGCGCACGTCCGACGCACGTCCGCTGACCGGGATGACCACCGAGTTCTGGTTGGTGGCCGGGTCGAAGCGGTGATCCGCCCGCGCCGACAGAGCGGTGAACGCGGTGGCGCCCTGCGTGCGGCCGAGAATCTCGAAGTTCTGTGCCCGCGCGCCCCAAATCGCGTCCGGGTTGAGTTTCACCACGACCGAGTCGACGTCCGCGTCGGTCCCGAGCTTCACCGTCAGCGAGTTCGGGTAGCCCGCGGCGGATTCCCAGTACGTCGCGGTGTTGTTGTCGTTGGCGTTGGCGGGAACGAACGAGTGGACCGCCGAGGTGGCCTCGATCGGTTTGCCCGCCGCCAGGTTCGCGCCCGCGCTCGTCCCGGAGCGCACGACGTGGTTGCTGTCGCCGGATTCGTTGCCCGCCGCGTCCTTGGCGCGCACGAAATACTCGACCCGCGTCCCGGTGGGCCTGGCCTCGGTGAAGGTGGTGCCGGTGATCGTGGTGACCGGCGTGCCGTCGCGGTAGACGGTGTATCCGGTGACCCCGACGTTGTCGGCCGAGGCCGCCCAGCTCAGCCGGATCTGCCCGGCGGCGGGCTCGGTCAGCGCGAGGCTCGCGGGCGCGCTCGGCGCCTGCGTGTCACCGGTGTCCGGTCCGTACAGCTCGAACTCCGCGAGCTGCGCGGCCGGCCACCGCGTGTTCGCGGTGACCTGCAGCCGCACGTAGCGGGCCGACGCGGTCATCGAGATCGTGACCGTGTTCGAGCCGGGGGTGAAGGTGTAGCCGACCGGTGCGGCGAGGTCGGTGAACGCCGCGCCGTCGGTGCTCCCGCGCACGGCCAGCGTCTGCGTCCGGGATTCCCAGCCCGACGGCAGTTTCAGCACGATCCGCGAGAGGGTTTTGGCCGCGCCGAGGTCGGCCTGGATCCACTGCGGGAACGCGTTGTTGGCGGATTCCCAGTAGCTCTCCTGATTTCCGTCGACGGCGTTCGCGACGGGGTAACCCGGCAGCGCGCTGCTCGCCGACACCGTGCGGGTCAACGGCACCTCGGCGAGCGCGGCGGGCCCTGGTGGGGCGGCGGGATCGGGAGGTGGCCCGCTCGCGGCGGAAGCGAGGGAGAGTCCGGCGACGGAAAGCCCCGTGACCAGGAAACCGGCGATGAGCCGGGACAGGCGCATACGTGTCATGGCGTCTTCTCTTCTTTGAGACGGCGGGGAGGGAGCCAGAGCCGTACGAGCATGCAACAAACCGGGGACAGAATGCAAGAAGTTGACATGTTTCAGAAATTTTGCGACTGCCTGCCTTGTGGGCGGGCCCGGGTGATCCCTGGGGTTTGACATTCAGCCCACGACCGTTCACCGGTGCTCGGCTTATTTCTTATGCAGCAACGGAACGCGAACTGCATGTTCCGTTTACTCGGAGTACGGCTGTACACTCAAATCAGGCAATCCGCGTGGAGGTCGATTCCTGATGGACGTGACGAAAACCCTGAAGTCCGCGCTCACTGGGACGACAACCGAGTCGAGGTCCGCCGTCCGGGAGCTGCGACGGGAGACCGGGGACCTCGTGGCCCGGCGCGCGGGCAGGACGGCGAACCGGCTGACCGAACTCGGCGAGCGCCTCGCCGATCTGGTCCTGGTCTCCGGGAGCAGGCTCGCGGGACTCGCCGATCGGCACAGCAAGCCTGTAGGCGAGGGCGTGCGCCGGGAAGCGGGCCGGATCGGCGATTCGGTTGAGCGACTGTCCGTCACGCTTTCGGACCGGGCCATTCTCCTCGCCGAGGAACTACTCGATCCCAAGCCCCGTCGTCGATGACCGCGAGTTATTGAGGGGTAAGTCAAACGTGTCGTGGCGTGGGGCCGGTGTCGCTCCTGCGTAGGCGTTCTCCTGGCAGTGAGGGCCTCTTTGCCTACTCTGAGGGTAGCGAAGGAGGCTTTCGCTACCGTCCGATGTGGTCCCTGGTGACAGTGGGACGGCTGTGACCTCGGCGGCCGACCGGCCGACAAGGCGTGACTCGCGTGCTTGGGGACGTGACTCGCGTGCCTGGATGCCGCACTCGGGTGTGCGGAGTCTGAACACGCGAGTTACGTCTTTGAACACGCGAGATCCGGGTCTGAGCACGCGAGTGCGACGTCGCGTCACCCAGCCCCACCGTCTCGCCCGAGACACGACACGCTTGCCTTACCCCTCAATAGATCCCTGTCCGTGAAGGCCTCCTTGAGGACGCTGGTGAAGCGTCGCCGTGACACATCGGTGCCATCGGCACTGTCGTGCCGAAAGCCCAGATGCCGTGCGGCCTTCTCCCGTCTTTAGTCGCTATCGACCGCCGTATCCGCCTGCCTAGCATGGGAAACCGGTAACGGATCCGGCCGGGCGATCCCTGGTGATCCGCCGCGGCCGTGAACGGATGATCCGCCGCTTTCCCCGATTCCCCTGCATTGGAAGGCACTCATGCGTATCCGAGGTCTCCTCACCGCCCTGCTGTGCGCGGCCGGGCTCACGACGGTCGCTCCGGCCGCCGGCGCGGCCCCCATCATCGACGGCGAATACGCCCAATCCGGCCCGTGGGCGGCCATGATCGAACAGAACGGCCGGCAGTGGTGCTCCGGTTCGATCATCGGTGCCCGCTGGGTGCTCACCGCCGAGCACTGCGTCGACGAACCCGGCGCCGAATACTCGGTGCGGGTGGGCGATGTCGACCACCAGGCCGGGACGTACGCCGTGGTGGCCGACATCTACACGCCCTCCAGCGGCGCCGACATCGCGCTGCTGCGGCTTGACCGGTCGGTGAGCACGACCTATGCGTCCCTTGGTACCTCCGTCGCCGTCGGAGACACCGAATACGTTTATGGCTGGGGTTACAACGAAGACGGTGACCTGCAGCGCTACCTCAAGGTCGCCCGGATGACGGTGACCAGTGTCGGGAATGGACTGATCAAGGCGCGCCGGGGCAACGGACTGACCAACGGCGGTGACTCGGGCGGGCCGGTTTTCGTCGGCGGCAAGCAGGTCGGCGTGCACATCGCCGGCAACAAGGTGGACAGCTCGACGCACACCGCGATCTCGGCGAACCGCACCTGGATCCGCAACACTTCGGGCATCTAAGCGTGTCCTCGGACGGCCTCGCCGCGCAGCTGATCAGACTCGGCGTCGGCGAGGCCGCCGCCCGGATCTATCTCCGGATGCTCGAGTCCGCACCCGTCACCGCCGAGGGCCTGGACGACGCGGAGACGGTCCGGCCTGCACTGAAAGAGCTGGCCGACGCCGGACTCGCGGTGCCGTCCGGAGTGGACGGGGCCGAGTTCCTCCCCGCGAACCCCAGCGAAGCGCTGACGGCGCTGACCACGCGGCGGCAGGCCGAGCTGCACGACGCGCGGCTCGCGGTCCAGACCGCGTATCGCGCCTTCCGCCGGGCGCATTCGGGGATGCCGAACGCGCAGGACCTGCTCGAAGTGGTCACCGGCGACGCCATCATCCCCAGGCTGCGGCAGCTCGCGACCACCGTGCGGCATCAGGTGCGCCGTCTCGATTCCCCGCCGTACTTCACCGGTGGCCGCAGGAATCTGCTGGAGGAGGAGCAACTTCGGCGCGGGATCACCTACCGCTGTGTCTACAGTGGAGCGTCGTTCGGCGATCCCGGCTATCTCGCCGAGAACATCCTGCCATGCCTGCGGGCGGGCGAACAGGCACGCCTCCTGACCGAACTCCCGGTGAAACTGACGCTCTTCGACGACCGTGCGGCCACCATCGCCTTGACCATCCGCGAGGCCGATCGCAACCAGTCCATCGTCGTCGTGCGCCCGTGCAGCCTCTTCTCCGCGCTGGAGGGACTGTTCGAAACGTCCTGGGCCGCGGCGCTCCCGCTCGACCGGCAAGGACGGACGGCCGAGCAGCCGATCCGGCCGATCGAGCGACAGCTGCTGATCCTGCTCGCCGCCGGGCTCAAGGACGACGAGATCGCCGCCTCGCTCGGCGTCAGCAGGCGCACCCTGTTCCGCTATCTCGAAACCCTGATGGACCGCGCGGGCGTCTCCAGCAGGTTTCAGCTGGGGGTGTTCGCCGCCCACAACGGCTGGCTCTGACGAAGCCTCACGACCACCCCTCACCCGGATGGGGTCACCCGGCTGGCCCATCCCCGCTGCGGAGAACACGCGGACGGCGGAAGGTGATCTTGAAAGGAGGGCGGCACCATGGGCAATCACCGACAGCACCACCGTCAGCACGACGGCACCGCGTCGCTCCGGATCGCCACCGCCGGTCTGCGGGTGTTCGCGGTCGTCGTCGCGGTCGCGGCCTGCGCCTGGCTCGCGCTCTGGCTCGCGTTCACCCTCTGAGCCCGGCAGGCCCCGGCTCGGTTTCCGGCGGACTCCCGGGATCCGGCAACGGACGGTCCGGTCCCGGCTCGGGGAGCCGTTCGGGCACCCCGGGGTCCGGGACCGGCTCAGGTTTGCCCGGATCCGGCACCGGTTCGGGGATCCCGGGATCGGGGACCCCGGGATCCGGCGGCATGGGGTCCGGCGGCGCCGGAGGCGCGGTCATTCGAGCACTCGTCATCGCACTACCTCCTGCTCACGCCACTACCCGATCCTCCGCCGGCCAAAACGGTCCGCTAGCCCGTATGGGTGGCGATCCAGTCCGCGATGACGTCCGCGCGCGAGGTCGTTTCGATCCCGGCGTGCGGGCAATTCGGCCCGGTGGCCTCCAGCGAGACCAAGACGCCGCTCTTGCCTCCCGGGACGAAGTACGGCGCGCCCGAGTCGTAGGTGCAGGCACTGGTCGTGATCGACGGCGCCGCACCGCGGACACCGATCGTCGACGGCGCCACCGTCGCCACCTGGACGGTGCCTTGCTGCATCCGGGTCGCGGGAGCGGGATTCGTGGCGGTCAAACTGCCCCAGCCCGCCAACGTCAACTGCTGGCCGACCTTCGGCAGCACACGGTTCACCGTCAGCGGGGCCACGGTGGGCACCGGGGTGTCCAGTTTGATGAGGGCGACGTCGTTTTCCTTCGCCTGCAACACTTCGGTCGCCTTGCGGGCCACGCCTGATTCGGTCGCTTCGTCGACAAGGCCCAGCGTCACCATCGTCGGATACGGCACCTTGCCCGCGACCCGCTTGCGGTGCGCGTCGTGGAAGCAGTGCCCGGTGGTGACGACCCAGCCAGGTGCGATCAGCGCACCCGTGCAGTAGCTGTTGTAGGTCGAGCCGTCCGGGCGCGGGATCTTCGTCATCGCGATCTTCGCGACGAACCCGAACTGCCCGAGTGGGACATCGGTGCCGTGGGCGACGTCCGGCGCGGCGAGCGCGGCCGGAGCGGTGGTGATGGTCAGGACAGCAGCGGCCAGCAGGGCGCGCAGACGCAATTTCTTACCCTTCGTCGATGAGATGATCCGAGGCTAGGACCCACTGCACGACAAGGGGAATTCCCCGACCAGGTGTCACCCGATGGCACGCCGTGCGACCGGTTCACCGCGGCGGGCGAGCCAGTGGCGATAGGTGAGGCTGGTTTCGGTGTCGGACCGGTAAGCCGCCTCGGCCGCGGCGATCAAGGCATCGCTGTTCCCGCCGAAGGCGCCTTCGACGCTCCAGGCGATCAGATACCGCATCCACAACGGATCTCCCGACAGCGCGCGGATCGCGATTCCCGGCGAGGCGGGAAAGGTGACCTGACAAGGGGAAATCGCCCGGCCCGCCGCGATCAGGCGTTGCAGCGGCCGCAGTTCCGTGCTCCGGTGCGCGACCTTCGGCCGGAATCCGGCCCGTGCACAGGCTTCCTCGAAGCACTCCGGCCAGCCTGCCCCGTCGGACGGTCCGAGCACCCACCGTTCCCCGGCGAGATCGGCGAGGTCGATCTCGCGGTGCCCGGCGGCCGGATGGTCCGCGGCGATCGCCACGAACACCGGTTGCGTGGCCAGCGGCCGCGAAACCACACCCGGCGCGGACGGCAGGACGTGCCCGGGATAGTCGGCGACGACGGCGGCGTCGAGCTGTCCGCAGGCCACGAGATCCAGCAGCCGCGACGGCGAGAACTCGGTGGTCACCGAAACCGCTTGCCCCCGGCCGGAATCGCCGAGCCGGTCCGCCAGTTCGACGACCATCGAACCGCCGATCCCACCCAGCGCGACAGGGCGTTCTTCGCCTTCCGCCAGCCAGCGTGCCGCGTCGTGGTGCATCGTGTCCGCCGCGGCGAGGACCGCCCGCGCGCGGCCGAGCACGCATTCGCCGAACGCCGTCGGGAAGACGCCGCCCCGCCCGCGGACGAACAGGGTTCCGCCGAACGCGCGCTCGATCCGTTGCACGGCGGCGGTCAGCGCGGGCTGGGTGCTCCCGATCTCGATCGCCGCGCGCGTGATGCTGCCCGCGTCGGCGACGGCGCACACCACGCGCAGGTGACGTAACTCGACGTCCATCACGCGGACCTTATGGCCACTTGGGATGTGCCGGAAGCCGTCGAAAGTCGGGATCGTTTTTCGTGCTCCCCCACCCTCCCCGCAAGGAGTACGCATGCGACGCGCCTGTCTCGTGTTCGCGCTGACCGCCACCCTCGCCGCCGCACTCGTTCCCGCGACGGCGTCGGCGGCTCCCCGGTTCACGACGTCGATGGAGGCCTTCGAACCAGGAGGAACCATCACCCGGGTGGACGTCACCCGGCCCGTTTCGGACAGAACCGCCGCGCCGCAGCAGATCGCGAGCGCCGCCGCGGTGACCCCGATCGAAACCAACGGCCCGAGCGAGACCACCTTCGACCTGGTCTTCGTCGGTGACGGCTACACCTCGACCCAGCTGGGCACGTACTCGCAGCACGTCCGCTCCAGCATCGCGGCGCTGTTCGCCATCGAGCCGTACAAGAGCTACCGCAAACAGTTCAACCTCTGGCAGGTCGACGTAGTGTCACCGCAGTCCGGCATCACCAACGACCCGACCCAGGGGATCCGGCGCAACACCGCGCTGGGCTCGTACTTCTGGTGCGGCGGCATCGAACGGCTGTTGTGCGTCAACGAAACCAAGGCGAACCAGTACGCCGCGGCCGCGCCGGACGTCGATCAGGTCATCATGCTGGCGAACACCACGAAGTACGGCGGCGCCGGCGGCGGGGTCGCGACCTCCTCGGGCGGCAACGTCCAGGCCAGCCAGATCGTCGCCCACGAACTCGGGCACTCCATCGGCGGGCTCGCCGACGAGTACGACTACGGCACCTGCGATGCCCGCGAACCCCGGGAGCCCAACGCTTCCGCGCTCACGGCCGCGCAGATGCGGGACCGCAAAGCCAAGTGGTACGCCTGGCTCGGCAAGCCTTCCCCCGACGGCGGCACCGTCGGCGCCTTCGAAGGATCCCGTTACTGCAAGACCGGGATGTACCGCCCTAGCGTGAACTCACTGATGCGCACGCTCGGGCAGCCCTTCAACCCCCCGAGCACCGAAGCGATGATCGCGGGCTTCCACCGCGAAACCGCTCATCGGCATTGATCCCTCGTCATGGCCTCCTGGCCGGGCCGCCGGCGTGGTCGGCGAGCCCGGTCGCCATGCTCCGCATGAAGCGGCGGAGGTACCACCGGAAGATCCACGCGTTCCCCTTGCCCACGCGATACGTTCCGTGCCAACGGATCCGCGTTCCCCCGCCGGGCATTTCGCTCAACTCGACCGAGGCCTGGTAATCGACCATCACCGGGACGTCCACCCCCTCGTAGGCGAACCGGCGTTCGGGGTCGAGGGCGGTGATCCGCTCCTTGGTGACCGTCTTGCCGGTGCGGAAGGCACGGACCGCGCCGACATCGTCGCGCCCGTCGGCGGAAAGTCCTTGCGACGCGGCGACTTCCAGGGACCCGACCCGCGACCAGACCGGCCAGCTGCGGGCGTCCAGCAACAGTGCCCACACCGCGGCGGGCGGCGCCGGCGATTCGGCGGTGACGTCGTACGACTGCATTCCAGAACTACTCACCCGGCTCACCCTAGAAACGGGCGGCCGGGGTCACCATGCGCGGAATTGCGGGGCCGTGATCAGGAATTGCGGTAGTCCGAGGGCCGCGATCCGGTGTGCCGCAGGAAAGCGGCCGACAAGGCGCCGGGAGTGGCGAATCCGCATCTTTCCGCGATCCGCGCGATCGGGAGATCGGTGCCGCGCAGCAGTCTTCGCGCCTCCTCGATACGGAGCCCGCCGAGGAAACGATGCGGTGTCTCGCCGGTCTTCTCTTTGAAGACCCGGATGAAGTGGTAGACGCTCAGATGCACTTCCCCGGCGATTTCGGCGACGCTGAGCGGGTCGCCCAGCCGGTCACGCATCATCGCGACAGCGGCGCGGACCCGTTCGTCCTCCCGTCCGGCGTTCGGCGGGCCCGGCTTCCGCGCGTGGCGCGTGAGCAGGTGCACGGTGAGGAAAGCGGCCGCGGATTCGGCGTAGAGGTCGTCGTTCTCCCTCGCGTTCCCGACCGCCCGGACCAGCTCGTCGAGCATCGGATCTCCGCCGGCCACGGACGCCGCCATCGCCTCGTGGTCCACCGCGCGGCCGCCCAGCCGCGCGGCGACCGATTCCACCGTGGGGCCAGGGATGTGCACCTGCAGGCTGCGCATCGACTCGTCCCCGCGGTAGCGGCGCAGCAACGACTTGCCGGGTACGGCGAGTTCGAGCCGCCCCGGCCCCCAGTGGTGGCGGTTCCACCGGCCTTCGCCGCGGGTCTCCATCACCGCCCGCCCCGAGAGCGGCAGAATCAGATGCAGATCCGCGACGGCGGGCAGCCGCAGGTCCTCGGCGACCGGAACGTGCTCGAACCGCTGGACGAGCAGCGACTCCCAGCCGGAATCCTCCCAGCTGCAAGAGGTCCGCCGGACATAACGGGACATGTCGAAACCGGTGTACGGCTGAAGGTCGAATCGCTTGGAATCGAACACCACGGTTTCGAGGCTAGCCGAGCAGCTCCTTCACGCGCGGGATGACCTGCTCGCCGTAAAGCCGGATCGAGTTCAGGCGCTGCTCGTGCGGAAGCGCGCCGACGCTGTACTTGAGCTGGAAGCGCGACAGGCCGAGGGTCCGCACCGCCCAGGCGATCTTCTGCGCGACGGTCTCCGGCGAGCCGACGAACAGTGCGCCGCGCGACCCGGCCATGGCGTCGTAGTCGGCACGGGACATCGGGCCCCAGCCCCGTTCGGCGCCGATCTTGGCGAACGCGGCCTGATGATGCGCGAAATGCTGGGCGACGGCCAATTCGTCGGTCTCGGCGATGTGACCAGGGCTGTGCATCGAGATCGGCAGCTCCTGGTGACCCGCCTCCTTCACCGCACGCCGGTACAGGTCCGCGAGCGGGGTGAACCGCTCCGGCGACCCGCCGATCACGGCCATCACCAGCGGCAGGCCGTACGCGGCCGCGCGGACCACCGACTGCGGAGTCCCGCCGACGCCGACCCAGGCGGGCAGACTGCCCGATTCGGTGACCGGGAACGCCTGCGCGCCTTCCAGCGCGGGGCGGACGGTCCCGGACCAGTCGACCGGCTTCTCCCCCTGCAACTGGGTGAACAGGTCGAGTTTCTCGGCGAAGAGCACCTCGTAGTCGTCCAGCGAATAGCCGAACAGCGGGAACGACTCGGTGAAGGACCCCCGGCCGAGCGTGACTTCGGCGCGGCCACGGGAAACGGCGTCCAGCGTGGCGAACCGCTCGTACACGCGCACCGGGTCGTCCGAGCTGAGCACCGTGACGGCCGTGCCCAGCCGGAGCCGTTCGGTCTGCCCCGCGATCGCGGCCAGCACGACGTCCGGCGAGGACACCGCCATCTCCGCGCGGTGATGTTCGCCGACGCCGAAGTAATCCACGCCCACCTGGTCGGCGAGGACGCCCTCGGCCACGACCTGACGGATGGCTTCGGCCTGGCTAACCGGCTGGCCGTCCGTGCCGTTCTCGACGTCGCCGAACGTGTCCAGGCCGAAAGTCGGCTCTTGCCGGGTGCCCAGGATCTCGTAACCCATGTCCAACTCCTCAAGTAGTTGAACGCTCAAACGTCGGGTCGGGTGATCGTATTCCGCGCCGGTTCGAGGCCTGTCCAGGTGGTCGTGAGTGGCGTTTCGGGTTCCGGCGAGCCTGGACCTAGGCGCAAGGAAGGGGTCCTTCATGTACTGAGGAAAGGCGTGAAGGTCGCTTCACGCAGGGCTGAGCTCAGCCCGGCATGACGTGAGGGACTCCTTGCCTACTCTGAGGGTAGGCAAGGGGCCCCTCACGGACCTGCTGGTGCTTGTGGGGCGAACATGGCGGTCACCGAGCCTGGGGGATCAACCGCAGCCTGAATCACGTAGGTACCTAAGACACCCTTGGCTCTAACCCGAATCGCCACTCACGACCCACCGCACCGCCAGGCTCAGGCGCCGGCGATGTCGCGTGCCAGCTGGCGGGCTTCGGTCATGGTGAACTTGCCGGTGATCTGGGTTTCGCCGCCGGTGATGGCGGACTGGATCATCGGTGCCGTCAGCACGCGGCTCTTCAGCACCATCGCGACCTGCTTGCCGACGTTCCCCGCGGTCCAGTCGGCCCAGGTCCGCGCACCCGCGTCGGTGAAGCTGAGCCCGACGAGCGGGCCTCCCGATTCCGTAGCGAGCCTGGCGTTCGCCCGGCTGAGGTCGGCCCCGGTGAGGAACGCCGGGCCGAGCAGGTACTTGGTGCCCTCCACGCGGTCGCAGCTGACCAGCGGGAGCGCCGGATCGTCCCGGCCGTCCAGCGGATCCGGTCCCGCCGAACAGTCCAGCGCCGCGGCCGCGGCCTGTTGCCCGGCGGGATCGGTGCTCTGCCGGTCGGTCGCCGAACCTGTCGGCGGCCCCGGCGGGAGCTCGGCCAGCACCGGCCGGAACCGCAGCCGCGACCCGTCCTTGATCGTGAAGCTGTCGCCCTCGGGCTCGGCTTGGCCGGAGACCCCGCCCTGACAACCGGCGAGACCGAGCAGGACGAGCGCCACTACGACGCGAAGTATTCGCACGGGGTCATTCTGGCGGGTTCAGCGCCCGCGCGGGAGTGTTTCGCCTCGACGCCGGACCGTCCGTTCGAGAATGCCGAGCGTGGCCTTGAGCGCGGACACCGGGACCACGGGGAACGTGAGACGTTTCTTCCACTCCTCACCGACCTCCGACCAGTCGTAGTACGACGTGACGAGGGTGCCGCCCTCGGCAGGCGCCAGCCGGTAGCCGTAGATGTGCCGGGCGTGCGGCCGGACCTGGCCTTCGACGGTCCAGGCGATCTCCTCGTCCGGGGCGAGCGTGGTGATGACGACCTCGACGTCGCACTTGCCCAAGGGCACGTCCCCGAGCGCTTCCCGGTCCATGTGGACCAGGAACCGATCGCCCGCCTGCCGGACCGGGTCCCCTTCCGCGTCGAGGAGCATCCCCGACGCGTCGATGTCGACATGGCCCTTCGGGTCACTCAAGACCGCGAAGACAGATTCGGCGGAGGCCGGGATAAGCCGCGAGACCTCGACGCGCTCCTCACCCGGGGTTTCGGCCGTGGCGATCAAGACGGCGCGACCGAGCACGTGCGAGGTCATGGTGAAGCCGAGGAACGCGGGCGTGGCGTCGGCCGGGACGCCGAGCGACTCGACGTCGAGGGCGTGCACCACGACGAAGTAGCGGTGCACGCCGTGCCCGGCAGGCGGCGCGGCACCGAGAAAGCGGGCCAGGCGGACGTCGTTGGGCAGCTGGAAGGCGCCCTCGGGCAGCCCCGATCCGCTGTCGTCGCCGGCGCCCTCCGGCAGCTCGGTGACGGCTGCGGGGATGTCGGCGACCGCCCAGTGCCAGAAACCGGAGCCGGTGGGGGCGTCGGGGTCGTAAACGGTGACGGCGTAGCTCTTGGTGCCTCGCGGGGCGCCGTTCCAGCTGAGTTGCGGCGAGATGTCCTTACCGGCCAGCTGATCGGGCGACCAGGCGGCACCGTCGACGACAGAGGTACTGGCGACAGCGAACGAGGCCACTTCGGGCAGCCGGGCGAAAGGGTCATTGACGGCGATCATGAATCGACCATAACACAGATAATCGATTATCTTCGGGTTCGTCTATACTTCGCGGATGGCTTCACCGGACAAGCAGATGCTCTCCGAACAGGTGTACACGCGCCTGCGGGACGCGATCATGCGCGGCGACCACGCCCCCGGTGCCGCGCTCAAGCCGCAGGACCTGGCCAGGGAACAGGGCGTGAGCCTGGCCGTCGTCCGCGAAGCACTCGTGCGGGTGGTCGGCGACGGACTCGCCGACAGGCTGCCCAACCGCGGTTTCGCCGTGCCGGCCTTCTCCGACCGCCGCTGGCAGGAGATCACCGAGGCCCGCCGGACGATCGAACCGCTCGTCCTGCGCCTCTCCGTCGAACGCGGCGACCTCGACTGGGAGGCCCGCGTCCGCGCCGCCCATCACCGGTTGAGCCGGACGCCGCCGTTCGAGCCCGGCGAAGGCGAGCACCTCAGCGGGGCGTGGTCCGAAGCCCACCGCGTCTTCCATCGGACCTTGCTGGACGGCTGTGGAAACCCCGTCCTGCTCGAGACCTTCGACCGGATGTGGACCGCGAGCGAACTGGCCCGCCGCTGGGCCGCCCGACGCGCCCCCGGCCGCGACCATCTCGCCGAACATCGTCTACTGGAGGAGACCGCGCTGGCCCGCGACGCCGATGCGGCGGGCGAGGCGCTGACCCGGCATCTCACCCTCACCGCGGCCGCGCTGACGGACGAGTCATAAGTCCAGCAGGCCCCGACACTGTCGGAAAATCACCCAGACTGACCTAGCCTCGTCATCACATTGGGTGTTTCCTTGCTCGCAGAACGTCGTTGATCGACGATTTGGGGGCGGCCGATGTCCTTCGGATGGGTACTTCGACTCATTCCGGTCATGTTTCTCGTGACCACGGTGGCGGTGGCGGTCCCCGCACCGGCGAGCGCGGCTCTCGCCGCCGAACCACCACTGGCACGGGTGTGGCCGACACCCCAGCAGCTGACGCCGCGACCGGGTCAGGTGACCATCCCGCGCACCGTCGTCGAAGTGGTCGGAGCGGGTACCGATCCGTCCGCGCTCGCCGTCGTGGACCAGGTGCTCCGCTCGGCGGGCGCGAGCACGATCGTCAAGATCACCGACAACGACCGGACTGCCGTCGAGCGGGAACGCGGCAACGGCGGGCTCGTCGTCTTCGTCGGCGGTCCCACCGAAAGCAGGGCGACGGCCCTCGCGCTCGCCGCGCTCCGCGTCGACGGCCCCGAAGGCCTGTCCCCGGGCGGATACGTCCTCGCCGCCGACCGCGGCGTGATCGCGCTGTCCGGCGTGGACACGTCGGGGACGTTCTACGCCGCGCAGTCGTTCCGGCAGCTCTTCGCGTCCGGCAAGAGCCGCGCGTTCGGCATGCGCGACTGGCCGGCGGCCCCGCTGCGCGGCGTGATCGAAGGGTTCTACGGCGCGCCGTGGTCGCACGCCGATCGGCTGGCGCAGCTGGACTTCTACGGCCGCACCAAGCAGAACATGTACGTCTACTCCCCCAAGGACGACCCGTTCCTGCGTGCCCGCTGGCGCGACCAGTACCCGCCGGAACAGCTCGCGCTGCTCTCGCAACTGGTGGCCCGCTCCGCCGCGAACCACGTCGAGTTCACCTACGCCCTCTCCCCCGGCCTTTCCGTGTGCTACTCCTCTGACGCCGACAAGACCGCGCTGGTCACGAAGTTCCAATCCTTGTGGGACATCGGGGTGCGGTCGTTCGCGATCCCGCTCGACGACATCTCCTACACCCGCTGGAACTGCGACGCCGACGCCGCGAAGTTCGGCACCGGCGGCGCGGCCGCGGGCGCGGCGCAGTCGTTCCTGCTCAACCGGGTTCAGCAGGACTTCATCGCCACGCATCCCGGTGTCGAACGGCTCCAGACCGTCCCGACCGAGTACTACGACCTCGCCGACTCCCCGTACAAGACCGCGCTGCGCACTCAGCTCGACAAGGCGGTGATCGTCGAGTGGACCGGTGTCGGCGTGATCGCCGGGCAGATCACCGAGAAGCAGGCCCGGCAGGCGAAAGAGGTGTTCGGGCACGACATCCTGATCTGGGACAACTACCCGGTCAACGACTACATCACCGAACGGCTGCTGCTCGGCCCGTACATCGGCCGTGAGCCCGGGGTCGCGAAGTACCTGTCCGGGATCACCGCGAACCCGATGGTGCAGGCGGAGGCGTCCAAGATCGCCGAATTCACCTCGGGTGACTTCCTGTGGAACCCGGATCGCTACGACCCGGACGAATCGTGGCTCGCCGCCATCGCCGACCTCGGCGGCCCCGCCGCGCCGGCGCTGAAGGTGTTCGCGGAGAACAACTATTCGAGTCTGCTCGTCCGCCTCGAAACCGGGAAGCCGGATCTGGATTCGCCGGTGTTGCGCCCCCTGCTCGCCGCTTTCTGGTCCGCACTGGAGAAGAAGGACCCGTGGGACGCGGCGGCGAAACTGGATCGCTATCTCACCGCGATGGCGTCGGATCCCGACGAGCTGCGACGCGGAATGGCGTCGAACCCGAAGTTCCTCGCCGAGGTCGGACCGTGGCTCGACCAGGTCGGCCTCTACGGCCGGGCAGGCGGTCACGCGGTGAAGATGCTGCTGGCACAGTTCGACGGCGACGGCGCGAAGGCGTGGGCGGAGCGCGGGGAACTCGTCGCCGCGCTCAAGCAGGCGCAGGCGATCCGCGTCCCGACATCGCGCGGGCCGCGTAACCCGAGCACTTGCACGGCGGTCTGCGTTCCGTTCCTCAACAGCGCGCTGGCCACGGCGGACCGCTGGTTCGGCCTGCCGGGGGTCCGGCCGCAGCCGACGACGTCGCTGGGGACCTACACCGACAACGTGCCCGCCCGGATGGTCGACGGTGACCCCGAGACCTACTACTGGAGCGACTGGGCGCCCCGCGTCGGCGCCACCATCGGCGTCGACCTCGGCTCATCGCAACGGGTGTCCCATGTGGACATCCTGATGGGCAAACCGACCAGCCCGGACGACTTCGTGCGCAACGGCGTCCTCGAATACTCCGCAGACGGCACGCGATGGACGACCGTGAAGACGGTCACCGAACCGGTGATCTCGGCGGACCTCCCGGACGGCGCCGAGGCCAGGTTCGTCCGCCTGCGCACGACCGGCCCGCAGTCCTTCTGGGTCGTGGTCCGGGAATTCACCGTGTCCACACCGGATAGTCCGAAGTACACGGTCACCGGCACCCCGGCGGGGTCGAACCTGGCCGCCGCCGCGGACAACAACGCAGATTCGCTGTACACGGCGGCGTCGGCGCCGATGCCTGGCGACGCACTCGTGGTCACCTCCGCCACGCCGAAACCGCTGGACAAGGTCGTCGTCCTGGCGGCCGAAGCCGGAGCGGGCGCCGATGTCCAGATCGAGGACCCGGCCGGAGGCTGGCGCACGATCGGCAGGATGTCGGGCGGCTACACGGAACTGCCCGCCGAGGGCGTCGTGACCGGCCAGATCCGGCTCCTCTGGGCCCCGGGAGGCGCGCCGCCGAGGATCGCGGAGGTCGTTCCGAAGTTCTGACGCGTTCAACCGCTTTGCCGGAGGCTCCGGAACGCGTCCCTGATCTCGGACACCAACAGTTCCGGTTGCTCCAGCCCCGGGAAGTGGCCGC
The DNA here is from genome assembly GCF_046549005.1 of Amycolatopsis sp. lyj-108. NCBI lineage: Bacteria > Bacillati > Actinomycetota > Actinomycetes > Pseudonocardiales > Pseudonocardiaceae > Amycolatopsis > Amycolatopsis sp. lyj-108. The sequence goes on from NZ_JAJPWQ010000013.1 coordinate 113,828, forward strand.
CGCGGTCCACTTCGTTCCACTGGCGCAAGTCGCGGTAGCGGCGCTCCGCCCAGCGTCGCGCGGCGGGCCAGGGATCGGCGGGGAACAGCGAGACGGCGGTGGGGACGGTCACCGGCTGGGCGTTCTCCTCCTCCGCACTACGCGGCACCCACCGCATCGCCTCCCAATACCAGCGGGCGCTCGAAGCACCGGTTCCGGTCAGCCAATACAACGCGATGTTGTCGACCTGCTCCGCCAGGCTCAACCCGCCCCCGGTCTTCGGCCGGTCGTCGGCGTACGCGGCGAACTTCTCGCCGAGCCAGGCGGCCAGTCCCGCCGGTGAATCGAGCAGGGCGTAGCCGAGGGTCTGCGGGCGCGTCCCCATGAGCATCCCGAAGCCGTATCCGTCGGCCAAGTGCAGGTCACGCCGGTCCAGCTTGCGGCGCTCGTCCGGGCTCGGCGCCGTCCGGTCCTCCGGCAGCGGCGACGCCGAGGGCATCGTCAAATGCAGGCCCGCGACGCGTTCGGGCACGAGGCGCGCCAGCTCCGTGCTGACGACGGCGCCCCAATCCCCGCCGTGGGCCCCGAAACGCTCGTAGCCGAGCGCGGTCATCAGGCAGGCCCATGCCTGCGCGGTCCGGCCGGGATGCCATCCGCGCTCGCGGGGCCGTTCGCTGAAACCGAAGCCCGGCAACGAAGGCACGACCACGTGGAAGGCGTCGCTCACGGAACCGCCGTGGGCCACCGGATCGCTGAGCGGCCCGATCACCTTCTCGAACTCGATGATCGAGCCGGGCCAGCCGTGCGTCAGGATCAGGGGAAGCGCCGTGCGTTCGGGTGAACGGACGTGCCAGAACGCGATGTCCAGGCCGTCGAGCCGGACGCGGTAGTGCGGCAGCGTGTTCCAATGGATTTCCCTTGCCCGCCAGTCGTGCTTTCGCCACGCCTGGAGCAACGCCGTCAACCGGTTCAGCTCGATTCCCTGCGTGGCGTCGGAAACCGTCTCGGCTTCGGGAAGGCGCACCCGGGCCAGGCGAGCGTGGAGATCGGCCAGCTCGGGATCGGGAACATGGATGGTGAAGGGTTCGATGTCGGGCACAACGCCGAAACTACGGGTGGGTCACGGGGTTTCCCATGCTCGGAATTGGGGTCCGGCGGTCAGGGATTGCGCAGTTCCCGCGTCGACGTCGTCGACTCCGGTTTCGAGCATTCCGCCGGACCGCACCGGGACACCGGCGGCCGGGTTTGACGTTCCTGGTTCCCAATGTCGCATTGGAGACGCTCAGTGTCTCCGATGCGACATTGGGAACATCGGGCAGGCCCTAGGCATCCGTTAGCACTAACGTGACCTGCCCTGCACTACCCATCTGAACCAGTGCTGCCAGCCTGTAGGCATGCCGAAGGGCCCGTCGTCGGTGTGGCCGACGGGCTCCTCGGATCAAGCGGCGGCGCGGTGCAAGGTGTTGCGCCGGGATCTTCGTAACGGATCCAGATACTGCGGCGGGATGAACTCCGGTAACCCATCGCCCGCCATCCGGACTTCCCAATCACCGTGGTGAATCAGCCGATGGTCAATCATGTCATTAATAACAGTACTTTGACCTGCGCAAACGATCTGTCCGCTAGCTCACGAGGAGCCGCCCGGCCCCGGTCGTCTCAAGGGCGGGCGGCTCAACTCTGGCACTCATGCTTGCCGCAGGTGGATCAAAGCAGCTGGATCGTCAAGGACCGCTCCCCACCTTGGTTCCGCATGTCCCGGACTGCGTGAAACCGGGGGCGGTGACTTTAACGGCGTTCATGATTGGCTGTGCGTGCTGGCTCACCATTCGGCGACAGGCTCGTACTTGGTCGCTGCCGCTTCCAGCAGGGCAGACACCCGCTTGGCGCACGCGCCGAATATCAGGCAGTACGCCAACTCCGTCGATGCCGTCATGGTCGCTCGTTCCTCCACGGCCTTCACGAGGCGATCAACCGAACGGACTTTGCACATCTCGACTCTGAACGAGGAGCTGTCATGCTTGCGGCAACCGCCAGGTGCGCCGCTCGTGATGATCCTGATCCGCAGACCGCGACGAGTCCGCGTGAAGTGACATTCCGCCACCTGCAACAAGGCGGTTCCAAGTGTCGTCGTCCTTATTTGCCCTAACTCGTCGCTCAGGCTGTCTTGGAACACATACCTCACGGCGTCGCCGTGCGGAGAATCGTACCGCTCCCAGCCCCGGTAACCCATGTAAAAGTCATTGACCTCAACGAACTCATCCCACGGCATGGAATCAAGTTCTTGCTTAGGGTCTCGGCAATTCATGGCGCGGGTATCCGCTCCGTATTTCCGCGTTGTTCCGGCAGTGGCGGTCTCGGCAACAGTCGAGGCCAATGGCACTGACACCCACCAGAACAGCAGCTTGATAGCCAACGCGGGCACTTCGAACGCTTCTCCTGGAGCGCGCGGGTGCGGGATCGCAAGGCTTGATTAGAAGTTTCTGTCATCTTCCGGCCAATCGCGAGTACCGACGGATAAGCGACCACTGCATTCGTTCGCGAACGCGAGCGCATTAAACGCAAGGTTGATTGCAAACTCCCTGGCCGACCGCGTTTCGTGCCTTCGCACTCCTGCTGTAAACACGACTTCGGTCGCCCCGTCCGAAAGTATGAGCCCCGGGAGCGCGCCGTGATAGCGGGACACAAATTTCGACAACGTCTGACCGTTCACTTCAACTTCGAAACGGTCGGGCGCCATCGCTGTCATGCCGCATCATCCGAGGGGGACACCTGTGGAACAGGTGGACTTGGCGTGTCATGAAATGGCGAATCCTGAAGGTCGGCGTGGTCTAACAGCAAACTAGCCAGGTCGGAGAGCATTTTTGCATACTGGCGCTGCCTCTCCGCTTTCATCTGTCCGGTACGTAGAGCCTCGCCAATTCCTTTGGCGCGGCTACTGACAGCGTTAAGTGAGTCGATAAGCGCTATGGTTTCAGGTGTCATGCGACACTTCCTTTTAGTATTGGTCGAATGGAACCCATGAAATGCAAGTCGGCCGAGTTCTCGTGCCTAGCCATTCCAACAATGCACTACGCGCGTCCGAAACTGGAATCGCCGCCGTTCGTGGAAACACCGAACACACGACACCGTTGAAGATCAGGTTTGCCTCAGGAAGTGGACGCCGGGGATTGAATGAGTTTGCGACCGGCATTTCCTTGTCGTCGTGGTCCATGTAGTTCAGAGCAGCAAAGCCGATTGACGGACGGACGCTAACCCGGAACTGATGGTTTGGAAACGGCCCACGCTCCTTACTTCTATAGAACTCGACGTCGCCAATTGAGAGCGTCGTTTCGGAGGAGATGTGCTCTATTGTCAAGATCTCTTCTATGAGCGCGACCGATGTAGCCATTCCGCGTGTGACTCGACCAACGCCAGAGGACAGCGACGCCGTCACAACCAATGTATGCATGTCACCGTTTCAGTCGTTCGAGCCGGTCTCGGACCTGCCGGGCTTACTTCGACCTACAGTCAGGGGGCATGGCGCGGCGGTCTATATCAAACTGGGCATGCGGCATGCCGGATTCGGCATATCCGCAGGTCGAGGGCCGAATTGCGGCGTGTGACCTTTACGCGGTGGTGATGGCAGGTTGCGCTAGGTAGGCTGGCTAGAGAGTGCTACCTACGCTGGTCAGGGGCTGATCGGCTTGAACCTCGGCAAGGGGGATCGCATGAGTGCACCTGGTGGAACGCGGAGCTGCCCGGAGTGCGGAACCTTGCTGGCCGCCGATAACACCGCCCGAATGTGCAGCAAGTGCCTTAGGGATCAGCGTGACCAGCTCCGAACTCCTCCTGCACAGTTGCGAAACGAGTTTTTCCAGACCGATGAGTTTCGAGCGGCGTTCGCGAGTCAGCACATTGGAAAGGTTTTCAAAGCCTACCGGAACCATCCGCGCCACCGTCAACTTTTTGGCAAGGCTCTCAATCAGGAGTTGTTAGGCCGATGGCTGGGGCTTACTCAGGCTCAAGTAAGCAAGCTTGAAAATGGCAAGGCGGAACAAAACCTTGACGCTCTCCGGAGTTATGCCAAGAAGCTGCACTTGCCGCAGCATCTTCTTTGGTTCGACTTTCCAGGACAGAGTCGGCTGACATTTCCGCAAACTTCAGAATCAAAGAATCTAATTGTTCCCAGCAGTGAGCGCGACGAACTCCTGGTCGTTAACACGGGAATGGACACGCTCGAACTGCTGCGACGACTGCGGGCATCCGACATTAACTCGTCGACAATCGATGCGGTAAGCATTACCGTAGAGCAACTATGCTGCGACTACCCGCACGCGGACGCGCGGACACTGATGACTAAAGGCAAGAACTGGCTGGGCCAGATGACAAACTTGCTTGAGAATCGTCTGTCACTTGCACAACATCGCGAGGTTCTCAGTAAAGCGGGAACCCTGGCATTGCTCGTCGGATGCCTTGAGTACGACACCGGCGATTCCCGTGCAGCAGAGGCAACACGCCGCATGGCGCTTGAACTAGGCAAAGAAGCCGGGGATCAGGGAATTGTCGGTTGGGCACATGAAATGCGCGCATGGTTCAATCTGACAGCTGGCAATTTTCGCGCTGTGATTGCGGCTGCCGAAGAAGGAATTTTGGCTGCCCCTTCCCACTCTGTTGCTGTTCAACTGTACGGCCAACAGGCGAAGGCATATGCGCGCATGGGTAAACCTGACGATGTTCGTCAAGCGCTGGATAGCGGCAGTGCCCTCTTGGACAAACTTCCGTTTCCGGAGAGGCCGGACAACCATTTTGTGGTCGATCCGGATAAGTGGGACTTTTATGCTATGGACACCTACCGAATTGTGGGCGAGGATCGACTCGCGCAGCGCAACGCAGAAGAAGTGATCCGCCGAGGTGTCAGCCCGGAGGGCGTCCAGCTGTCCCCGATGCGTGTAGCCGAAGCCGAGTTGACGCTAGCAGTCATTGCCGCAAGGCGCGGAGACGTCGAGGAAGCGGCGGGGCTAGGGCTACGGGCGCTCCAGGGTGGCCGCCAGAGCCGCCCAACACTGTTGATGGTGTCGGCTGAGCTGGACGATGAACTGGCGACCTACGGCACTGGCGCGGGCAGAGACTTCCGCGACGTGCTGGCCGAGGTCAAGCGCGCACCCAAGGACAATATTCCACCCAAGAATATTTAGCCATTTCAGTATTCTTTCTCAGAATGTTTGATCAGATTCACGTGCTATCGACCTGCAACTATTCGCGGGTGGCATAGTTTATTCCAGGGTCAACATAGTTGATGTGCCGCTCTGGCGCCTTACTTGATGGCAGTGGCTCGCAATTCCGCGAGTCGCAGCCAAGAGTAAGGGTTCAACAATCATGAGTAATGCAATCCGAAGTGCCGGTTCTCCGGCGTTTCTTTCGATCCGTCAGGCCGCGTGGGTTCTCGGAGTCAGTGAGTCCCAGGTGTGCATGGCCATCCGTGTCGGCACTCTCCGGGCCGAGCGTCGCCGCTCCCGGCTCGTAATTCCCGCTGCTGAACTGCGGCGTGTGCTGGGCGGTGGTGCGCGATGACCGGGGATGAGTACACGGAGATGGTTTCGGGGCTCGACAGGTTGGCCGTGGTTCCGGATGGCGTGCTTGCCGACGTGGTGACTAGGGACGGGCTGTGTTTCTGGGCGTTCGACCGTGCCGACATGCCGACGGTGGGCGGAAGTGGTTCGCCCGATCGTGAGTTGGCGGCCCGGTTGTGTGCTGGGTGTCCGGTGATCGATGAGTGTCTCGAACTCGACTTCCGCACGGCCGGTGAGAACACGGTCGGTGTGTGGGGCGCGTTGCCGGACACCGTACGTCGGGCGCTGTATCCGGTGTGGCTGCGTCGCCGGGGCGGTGAGACACGATGACGGTCTCGCTGACGACGACACAGATTCTGGCCGGGGCTGGTGTCCTGCTGTTGCTGTTCACGGTGTGGCGGGCAAGTGCCCGTAAGGCTCGTGAGGCTGCCGACGCGGCACGGGCTAGCGCCCGGGTGGTGTCGCTGGCCGGACGGGTGCTGTTCACGGGTGCCGCGTTCGTGGGTGTCCAGTGGCTGGTGATCACGCACCCGGGCAGTCCGCTGCTGCTTCTGGTGATCTTGGCGGTGCCTGATCTGATCGCGGCGCATGTCCTGACACGGGCGTTGACGGTGACCACGATGGACACCGGTACGTCGCGGCGCCGGGGTGGTGGTCGCCGATGACCACGAACGAACAGAGCACCCGGGCGAGTCGGCTCGCCCGTGAGGCTGCCGACGCGGCCGAGGTCCGGCGCTGGCAGTCCCACCCGGACGTGGTCGCGTGGCGGGTGGAGCGTGTCCGGCGGCAGGTTGACCGCCTGTGCTGGTCCGGGATCGTGTTGGGTCTGGCGTTCACGACGGCGAACGTGCAGTGGTTCGCCGCCGCTGGCGCCGAGGTCGGGTCGCTGCCGTGGCTGACGGCGTGGCTGCTCGATCCGACGGTGTGCCTGGTGCTGCTGGCCATCCTGCGAGCGGAGCAGGTGACCGCGCGGTACCAGGTCCACACCGGTCGGTGGGTGCGTGCGGCGAAGTGGCTCACGCTGGCGGCCACGTATGTCATGAACACGTGGTCATCGTGGGCGGCCGGGTCACCGGCCGGGGTGGTGCTGCACTCGGTTCCCCCGGTGGTGGTGTTCGTGGCCGCCGAGGCGGTCACCGACCTGCGGGACAAGCTCACCGACGCGGTTCATGTCGCGGTCACCACGTCCATGAACCGGACAGAGGTTCATGAACCCGCCATGGACGAACCCGCAGCGACCACGGCCGAGGAACGTCCGGTGCGGCGGAAGCTGTTCGCCGAGTATCTGGCCGACGCACGGGCCGCGTGGACCGCCGATGTGGAGATCTCTCCAGCATGGGTGCGGCAGGCCACCGGCTGTTCACGGGGTCTGTCCTCCCGGCTGGCTGCCGCACTGACCGCCGAGGTTGCGGGGGTGCGTCATGACAAGTGATGTGGAGCGGTCCGGGGAACGGAGTGTCGAACACGTCGGCCCGGTGCTTGACGGCGAGCTGGTGGACGACACGCTGCCGCAACCACGGCGCCGGACGGTGCGGCGCCGGTTCGGGCGGTGGTGCCGTCGGGTGTGGCAGTCCGGGCCGGTGACGCGGGCACGGTCGGTGGCCGCCTACCGGGCACGGCAGGCGCCGCGCGATGTGGCGCGGCTGGTGTGGTTCGTGTTGCGCGGGAACTGGCGGTGGCTGCTGAAGTTCTGGAGCTGGGCCACGTACGCGGATCTGCGGGCGGACGCGCGGCGGGCGCGGCTGGCCGGGGACGCCGAGGCGCGGCGGGCGGCACAGGAGTTGATCAGGGCGGATGCCGTGGCGCGGTGGGCGAAGGTCGGGATCACGCTCAGGCGGTTCGTGATCGCGGTGCGGGTGCTGGCACCGGTTGCCGCTGTGTTGTGGACGGTGAACGCGTTCATGAACCGGGCGGACATGTGGACGTGGCTGGCCGAGGTCTACACGGGATTGGACGTGGCATGGTCGGTGCTCACGGTGGCGGTGCCGTTGTTGCTGTGGGTGGTGCCGTTGGTGTTGGTGGTCGCGGCGGCGTTTGAGGGGCGCGACCGCACCCCGGGTGCGGGATGGCTGGTGCGGCCGGATCGTGACGACGCGGACTCGTGGATTGACGAACGGATGATTTCCCGGGCGCTGGCGCATCTTGGTATCAGTCCGTTGGACCGGTTCTTTAAGGACGGTGGCGAACTCGCCTACACCGTGGCGGCGCGGAAGGACGGTGACGGCACGGCCGCTCAGATCAGGTTGCCGATGGGTGTCACGGCTGACATGGTCGCCGCGCGGCGGTCGAAGCTGGCGGCGAACCTTGGACGAGCTTCGCTGGAAACTTGGGCTACCAAAGGAGAAGAGGACGGAATCCTTGATCTGTGGATCGCTGATAAAGGTGCCCGCGGCGCCGGCGACTGGCCCCTTGTCCATGATGGACAGACGGATGTTTTCGAGGGTGTCCCGTTCGGGCTTTCCCAACGTGGCACGGTAATCAACGCCCCGTTGATCGGCGTCAACTGGCTTGTCGGTGGCAGGCCCGGACAAGGGAAGTCCTCTGCACTGCGGACGCTCATGCTCGGTGCAGCACTCGACCCGACCACCGAACTGTGGGTGTACGTGATGGGCGAGTCACCCGACTTCGCGCCGTTCGAACCTCGGTTGTCCCGCTACCGCATGGGAATGGACGACCATGTCGCCGAAGCGGCGACGCAAGCCCTGGAAGACTTGCTGTCTGAAATGGAGCGACGCGGCAAGGTCCTCGGGCAGCAACCGGGTAGCCCGCCGAAGGTGTCGCGCAAGCTGGCCGATAAGCGCGCGTTGGGCCTGCACCCGCTGGTGTGCGGGATCGATGAGTGTCACGAGCTGTTCCAGCACCCCAAGTTCGGGAAGAGGGCGGCTGAGTTGGCGGTGCGGCTGATCAAACGCGGCCGCAAGTACGGCGTGGTGCTGTTGCTGGCGACTCAGTCGCCCACACGGGACAGCATTCCTCGGGAGATCACCCGCAACGTGTCGTGTGGTGTCGCGTTCTCGGTGGCGGATCAGGTCGCCAATGATGGCTTGCTCGGTTCCGGCAAGTATGCGGCCGGTATCCGGGCAACCGACCTTCGGATCAACACCGACCGGGGAACGTGTGTCGCGGTCGGTATCACGGACGAGATTTTCGAGTTGGTGCGCACCTTCTATGTGCCGTTCAAGGACGGGGCCGACGACGTGACACCCGTCATCACCCGCGCCATGGCGTCCATTCAGGACGCCGGGCGGGCGGTGGAGACAACGGAGCGAATCGAGATTGAAGCGGCTCCGGTGGATCACCTTGCCGACATTGCGCACGTACTCGGCGGGGAACAGCGGGTGCGGACACAGACCGTGCTCACCCGCCTTGCCGAGTACAACCCGGACGAATACGAACCGTGGGCATTCACCGACCTGAAAGCAGCGCTGACAGACCACGGGCAACGGCTCCGCAAGGTGCGCGGGCTGATGTACGTCCACGCCGACGACGTCGCCGAGGCCCGCCGTCAGGCACATGGGGAGGAAGTGGGGGAAGCACCAGGGACCGGGGGAGTTCTCCCCCTGGCCTCCCCCGCCGAAGATCCCCCGGTTGACCAGGGAGAACACCCCAGGGGGAGGCGGGGGAATGCCACCACCGACGACCCGTAAGCCGCCCGAAACCAGGGGAATCGGCACCACGCCCGGAGCTTCCCCCCGCACCCCCCGACCAGCGACCGCAGACCACCGACTGAAAGGCAGCGACCATGACAACCACGCCGACGAACCCGAGGACAGCCGAGACAGCGGGAACGCCCGACCGGACACACCGGACGGTGACCGCGCCGACGGCCCACAGGACGCGGACGAATCGGACGCCGACGCGCCCCGGCACGCCGGACAGGGCGCCGCCGTCCGGAGCGCTGAGAGGGCTGTGGAGGGCTCCGTGTTGTCCGGGCGGGATAGGGAGTGGATACGTGCCAGTGTGCGCGCTCTGCCCCCCGCTACCGATGAGGAGATCACGGGGTGGTGTGACGTCATCAGTCATGCCCGCACTCGGCGCAGGCCGCGCTGAATCACGTCACGGCCTTACCGAACGCTCAGCGGGCCGCAGACGGGTACTACGCGGGCGGCGGCAGACCTTAAGATGTCGCGATGCCTGAGATTGCGAGAATGACTACCAGTCCGGAGTTCATGGCGTACTTGACAAGCTTGATTCGCCATCTGGAGGAACTTTGCGACGACCCCGGACTCGCATGGCTTAAACGTAAGAGGCCCCGTCATCCCGCAATTGAAATATTCGATACAGTGCGCATGGCTGGAATTGCAGGAAAAGTGCCGAAGCGGTGGCAATTTCAGGTTGTTCGTAACACAATGCGACTGACAATGGACCGCATGACGTGGGCTATCTCGTCTCCAACTGAAAATTGCCTATCAGTACTAGAAGACGAAGGTGTTCGAAAATTTGTAGTGGCGCGAGCTCGTGGCGAAGATACTTTCGATGATATTGGCGCCGAACTATACTTCTGGGGGTGGCTGAGAAACAACGGACACGACGCCTACTTGGTTGAAGACGAGGGCATGCCAGATGTTCGAATCGACGGCCCGGTCGTTTTCTGGAGCGAGGTTAAGCGGATCAAGCCCGACAGTTCGGAGCAGCGTATTCGAACCGTGCTAAAGAAGGCCAATAAGCAGCTTCGGGCTGCGGATGCCGAAAAAGCGGGCGTCGTCTTTGTTCACGTCGACAGGAATGCCCCTCCGGACATCTTGGGCGACGACGCAATACCGTCGGACGTCCAAGAACGAATAGATCAAGTTATGCGCACGCTGTCCGGCGACATGTGCCGCAGCGTCAGCCTTGTTGTTGTCGCATGGGATGAGATCTTCCCGCACGAGGATCACGTCGAATATGCAGATCATTATGCAACGCGCCGAAAATCCGTTGTCCTTAAGCATCGGAATCCCCGTTCGGATCCGCCCATCGATTCAGTCAAATTGTCTGTCGGCGCGACCTCTGTCTGGAAATTTGTTGATCCTGCGATAAGTGAAATTCTAGTCGATCGGCGACAAGGCGGCGGCAAAGGCATAAGTCCACAATTTGTAACCTTCGACCCCGAGTTTGAAAAGTTGAACAGCCTGTTACTGAACACTCTTCGCAAAGATCGCGTCGTGAAAGCCTTGAGCGAGGCTGATCGCATCTTCTTCTATCGCTCCTACGACATGTTGTTTTTTATTGCCGGGCGCAAAGTGGAGTATGGCAGTCCGCACGTAATGTTGATCATTGGTAGTCGTCATGAACAAAAGGAAGTGCGCTTGTTCGATGCGTATCGCATTTACGGCGAAGAGAGTCATCTTGATCAACTCGCCGTGAACCCTTTGGGCGCCATGCGAGAACTTCTACAGAATTTTGGATACAAGGTAAAAATCGGAGATACGGAAGAGTTATTTGTTATTGAGGAGGTCGTAAATGTCTCCAATGGAGAAGAGGTCACTTTTATTGATTTTGATGAAGATGCGCCCCCAGGGGACGTAAGAATCCGCGCGTTCAATCGAATTGAGGACGCTCCACATCGACAGATTAGGCTCACGTGGGCATATGCGATCAACATCGAGCGCTACCGGAAGTATCTCGACAGCAAGCGACGGTGAGCTACTTTTCAAGCAGGCCGGTAGTGTCAATGATCTCACCAGAATCGGTGATCAATCTGTGCAATTTGGATAGCTCGGCATGGCCGCTTGCGACCCCTTTAGGAAGACGCCACCCCGCAGCCAGATTTCCGTCCGGTCGCTTCTGTGCCGCGAACACTCCAGCCGTTGAGTACTCGGCACAGCGGACCACGACCACCACAACGGGGTTAACTGAGAGGGCCGATCCGCCTTGTGCGGGTCGGCCCTCTGGCGTGCGGATAGCGTCCGGTTAGGAGGTTGCGGGGAGGGTGTTTCCGTCCCAGTCGAACCGGGTCACCGCGAAGTCGCCGGAGCGGGTGTGCGGTCGCAACGTGAGCGCGGGGAACGCGCGTCGGACCATTGCCCGCAGTACCTCCGTGTCCCCGGCTGCTTCAGCTTCATCCCAGACGGCGGTGACGTCCTCGCTCGGAATCCCGCCACCCAACCCGCTGTCAGTGTCGTCCAAGGCCGCTAGTTCCTTGTTCAGTTCGGTGAGCCGCTTCAAAATCGGGGTCATGGCCTTGTCCACACGCTTTTCACCCCACGTTCCGACCTTGACCGCGAGATTGTCAGCGGTCTCGTCAAGCCGGGTGATTTCCTGAGTCAGTTCCTCGCGCCGCTTAGAGGAACGCGCCAACCGCAGCGCTACCTGATCGGCATGACGCGGGTCAGATAACCGTTCCTTGACCGCGTAAGCGACAGCGCGGTCCGCGATCAGCCCGTCCATGTAGTTCTTCCCGCACCCCAACGGCTGATCCACGTTCCGGCGACACCGGTACTCCCGGTTCGGCGACCCGTCCGGGTACGGGCGCAACGTCTTACGCACTTGAGCGATCATCGGACCGCCACATCCGCCGCAGCGCACCAACCCGGCAAGCAGATGCCGCCGCCCGGCCGGACGGCCCCGTTTCCGGCCGTCGAACAACGCACACAGCCGCTCCCACTCCTCCCGCGACACAATCGGGTCCATGTCCTTCCGGACGGTGATGATCTCCCCGTTATGGGCACGCAATCCCGCCATACTCGGCCGCCGCAACGCAAGAGACAAAGTGAACCGCTGCCAGTGAAACCCGTCCACCGTGCGGATATCCCGTTCCCGCAAGTCACGCACCACCGACGACAAGGATTCCCCGCCCAGCAACCGGCGGTAACACTCCCGGATCACCTCGCGTTCCGACTCGACGATCTCGGCCGCGACCAGTTCGCGCGGGTCGCCCTGCTCCCATCCGTCCGGTTTCGGTGCCCACCCCACCGTGCCGAATCCCCGGGGCCCGCCCGGCCTGCGACCCCGCTTCGCGCCCCGCGTGTGCCCACGCTTGACCCGCTCACTGATCTTGTCCGATTCCCCGGCCGCCGCCACGATCGCTTCCCGGAAATGCCGACGGCCGTCAGCCGTGGTCAGGTCATAGCTGCCCGACAGCGACCACACCAGAATCCCCGCAGAGGCCAGGTCGACCAGACGCTCGCCCTCCATAATCTTCCGGGAAAACCGGTACAGATCCAGCACGATCACACCGTCCGACGCGCCGGACTCCAAGCGGGCCATGAGCTTGTTCCAGTCCGGCCGCACCACCTTCGGCTTCCACGCCGACAGCGAGTTGTCCTTGAACACCTGACCGACCCGGCCGCCGCGCCGCACCACCTCAGCCGAACACCACTCGATCTGCTCGTTCACGTTGATCTCGTCCCCGTTGACCGCGTACGACAACCGGGCGTACACATCAACCAAAGGCCCCTCACCAGGCGTTTCAGCGTTCATAGCCTCATGTTACTAATGACATGGACGACTGGTGGAAACCGCACAGCAGCACCAGATTCCGGAGATCCATAGGGCCGTCGTCTGCCCAGTGATGAATGTGGTGGGCGTGACAGTTCTTGGGTCGCCGGTGACAGCCAGGGAACGCGCAGCCGCCATCGCGGATGTTCAACGCTCGTCGCTGGCCGGGGGTGACGAACCGCCGCAGTCGCCCCACATCGAGGGTTCTCCGGCGGCGCTCATCACGACCGGGAGCATCAGGCAGTCGCAGGCCGCCAGCCGGGCCTCGCGGGCAGTCATCGTCCCGACGAAATCGAGGCACGCGTTGCCCAGGCCGGATTTCAGTTCGTCGAGTCCGATCGTGACATGCAGCAGAGTGCGGTAGCCGCTGGTGCCCGGCTGGTCCGGGCAGGCGATCGCCAAGTCCAGGATGTCGACCCACGCATCACCCATGCGTTCGCACTTCATCCGCAGATCGGCTTGGCCGAACTCGTCCACCGGGCGCGGTTTCGCATACGCCTCGAGCGCGGCCGCGGTGCGAGCACCCGTCTCGTCATCGAGCAAGCCGGTGAGCTTCCAGTAGCCGTCTTTGCGGCGCTCCAGGGTGATTTCCCGGCGCGGCTGAGCAGGTTCGGGATCCTTCGGCTCATTGCCGTCCGGTCGAACCAGGCCAGGAGGTTCGCTTCGGCGTCCGAGAGCTGTCGGGGACCCGCGTCGCGGGCGAGGGTGGCGAGGATCTTCTCCGCGCTCGCCCGATCCTCAACAGAGGTATCGGCCGGGAGCTTCTTCAAGATCTCCAGGATCTGGTCGATCCGCTCATCCCCGACCAACCCCTCGGCGGCGATTCGGGCGGACCGCGACAAGGCTGAGCTCACTGTCCTCCGAGCACCCGCACGGCATGAGTCCGGCGCATCGACTTCGCAGCACAACCCCAAGCCTGCCAAAGAGTAAGCGCTCACCGCCGAACACAGAGCCCCCACGCCCGAGGCGACCCCAAAGTCCAGACCTACGAAACCAGCTGCCCCATCAACGACCCGGCATCCTCGGCCAGACTGGTCTCTTCACCGGCGAGATGATGCAGCAGCGCCTGCTGGAACAAGCCGTCGAAAGCCGCATACGCGACCGACCGCGTCACGACCGGCGACGCCTCGGCGAGTTCGGCATAGCGTTCCACGACGCGCCAGATCATCGCTTGCCGTTGTGTGTCGATCTCGAGCACGTCGGTGCGGAACGCGGCCTCGAACAGGCTCTGGTTCCGCAGGTCGTACCAGAGCCGGTGCATCGCGGCGTCGGCCCGCAGCGTGCCCGCCATCGCGGCGCCGAAGCCCTGCTTGAGTTCTTCGGCCGACCGCGCCGCGGACACGGCCTCGTCGTAGCGGGTGACGCACACTTCTTCGAACTTGCGGACCGCGTAGGTCAGCAGTTCCACCTTGTCGGTGAAGTAGTAGTGCAGCACCCCGTGCGAGAAGTTCGATTTCTGGGCGATCTCGCGCAGGCTCGTCCTGGCGTATCCCAGTTCGGACAGCGCTTGCAGCGTCGAGTCCGCCAGTTCCGCCCGGCGCTGGGCGAACTTGTCCACGCTCCGGCGTGCGATCCGCTCGCTCGTCTCGGTCACCACGAGTTCCTGTCCGGTCCGGGAGCCCGCGCCTGCCGCGGGTCCCTCAGTCTAGCGTCGCGGAATTCTTGACGACTGTCCAAGAAAATCTTGACGACTGTCCAAAACAAGCTCAGGATGTGACCCACACCGCAACCGCGGACCGTCTCAAGGAGGAGAAGTCCATGGGTTCGTACGACCTTTTGGGCCGGAAAGCCCTGGTCACGGGTGGAGCGCAGGGCCTGGGAGCCGGGATGGCCGAAGCGCTCGCCCTGGCGGGCGCCTCGGTGGTCATCGGCGACGTCCAGGAGGATCTCGGGCGCGCCACCGCCGACCAGATCAAGCAGAAAGGCGCCAACGCGGGCTTCGTCCGGCTGGACGTCACCGACGACCAGAGCTGGGAGCAGGCGGTCGCCGCGGTCATCGACGAACTCGGCGGGCTGGACATCGTGGTGAACAACGCCGGTGTCGAGATCACCGGGCTCGTCGCCGATCTGGACCCGGCCGACGTGCGCAAGATGCTCGACGTCAACGTGCTGGGCACCGCGCTCGGCGTGAAGCACGCCTTCCGCGCGATGCGGCCCGGCGGGCCCGCGGGCACCGGCGGCGCCGTCGTGAACATCTCTTCGGTCGCCGCGACCATCGCCTTCCCCGGGATCGCGGGCTATTCGGCGACGAAATCGGCGGTCGACCGGCTGACCAGGGTCGCCGCGATGGAGGCCGGGAAACTCGGCTACGGCGTCCGCGTCAACTGCGTCTACCCCGGCCTCGTCCCCACCCAGATGGGTAATCAGCTCGCGCAGGACGTCGTCGAGGTCGGCCTGTTCCCCAGCGTCGAAGACGCCATCGGCGCCGTGATCGGGCAGACCCCGGCCGGACGGCTCGGCGAGGTCGCGGACATGGCCGACGCCGTCGTTTTCCTCGCTTCCGACGCGGCACGTTTCATCACCGGCGCCGGGCTTCCGGTCGACGGCGGAATGGGCATGTGACCAGCACCAACCGAAAGGAATCACCATGAGCAGCCCCAAGCCCGTCGTGGTCTACGGCGCCTCCGGGTACACCGGACGGCTGATCTGCGAGTACCTGCGCGAGTACAACGTCCCGTTCATCGCCGCCGGCCGGGACAAGGCCCGCATCCAGGAGGCGCTCGACCACGTCCCCGGTCTCGACACCATCGACCACGAGGTCGTCGAGGTCTCGCACGACGTCGAAGCGCTCACCGAACTGTTCCGCGACGCCAAGGTCGTCTGCAACACCGTCGGCCCGTTCAGTGAGTACGGCCACGAGGTCGTCGAAGCCTGCCTGCGCACCGGAACGCATTATCTCGACACCACCGGCGAACAGGACTGGCTGATCTCCGCCGAAGACCGCTACGGCGAGCAGATGGCGGAGAAGGGCCTCCTGCTCTCTCCCGGCATCGCGCAGATGTACACCACCGGCGAGATCGCGGCGAACCTCTGCCTGGAGACCCCGGGACTGGACACTTTGGACATCCTGGTCTTCTGGAAGGGTTATCCCACGGTCGCTTCGACGAAGACCATCCTCGTCAACGCCGCACTGTCCGCCGCGTACTACCTCGAGCAGAACGAGTACCTGCCCTGGCCCGCGGACGGCGGTCTGCAGGACGTCACCGTGCCCGGCCATCACGAGACCGGCTTGGCCCTGCCCTGGGGCGGCACGTCGCATCCGGTCTGGTTCAAGAACGACGCCCGCGTGGCGAACGTCAAGGCCGTGGGCGGCGTCTTCGACCGCGCGCTCATGCAAGGGGTGCCGCAGATCGTCGCGGCCGTCCTGGAACAGGTGAAAGACCTGCCGCTGGACGAAAAGTTGCGTGTACTGGCGGAGCAGGCCGCGGCGGTGCGCGACGAGATGCCGCCGCGGGAGAACCAGCGGCTCAACACGTCGCTCGATTCGGTGCACGCCTCGGGACCGCTGGGCCGCGCGCACTGCGTCATCCACGGCACCTGCAACTACAAGCAGACCGGGCTGATGCAGGCGTACGGTGCGTACTCGCTGCTGCAACAGCCACCGAAACAGGTCGGTTTCGCGTCCGGGTGCCAGGCTTTCGGCCACCGTGAACTGCTCGGCGTGCTACGAAGCTTCGGGCTGGTTTCGAAGCCGGTCTTGACCGTCCACGACTGACCGGAAGGACGAGCGCGTGCGACTGACCGACTATCTCGACAAGGGCGCTTCACTCGATCCGGCGGCCCCTTGCCTCACCATGGGCGACACGTCCCTCAGCTACGGCGAAGTGCGGGAACTGTCGTGGCGGGTGGGGCGGGCGCTGGCCCGGTCGGGTGTCAAGCCCGGCGACAAGGTGGCGATCCTGTCCGGGAACGACCCGCTGTCGTTCGGCTGCGTGTTCGGCATCAGCCGGGCCGGCGCCGTGTGGTGCCCGGTCAACCCGCGCAACGAGGCCGCCGAGAACAGGGAACTGCTCGACCTGTTCGACTGCACCTGCCTTCTGGTGCAGGAGTCCTTCGCACCGCTCGTCTCCCGGATGCTTCCGTACCTGCCGAAACTGTCCACTGTGGTCTGTCTCGACGGCTCGATGCCCGGCGCCGTCCCGTTTTCCGACTGGCTCGATGAGGCCGAGCCGTGGGAGGAGATTCCGCCGGACGACATGGTCCTGCTCGTCGGCACCGGCGGCACCACCGGCCATCCGAAGGCGGTGATGCTCAGCGGTACCAACGTCGAGACGATGTCGGCGCTCACGCTGATGAGCTATCCGTTCACCGGGCGGCCGCGCTATCTGGCGCTCGCCCCGCTGACGCACGCGGCGGGCGTGCTCTGCTTCCCGGTCCTGACACTCGGCGGCGAGATCGTCGTGATGCCGTCGCCGGACCTCGGCGAGTTCCTCGCACTGGTCGAAAGCCGCCGGATCACGCACACCTTCCTGCCGCCGACCCTGATCTACCTGCTGCTCGACAATCCGGCGCTGGACGGCGCCGATCTTTCGTCGCTGCAATGCCTTTGGTACGGCGCCGCGCCGATGTCGGCCACGAAACTCGCCGAAGCGATCACCCGGATCGGCCCCGTCTTCGGACAGCTGTTCGGCCAAAGCGAAGCGCCCATGATGATCTCCACTCTCTCCCCCGCCGACCACGTCCATCCCGACGGATCGCTCGCCCTCGAACGGTTCACCTCCGCGGGCAGGCCCACCCCGCTCACCCAAGTCGCGATCATGTCCGAGACGGGTGAACTGCTGCCACCCGGCGAACGCGGCGAGATCGTCGTCCGCGGTTCGCTGGTGATGCTCGGCTACTACAAGAATCCGGCCGCGACGGCGGAAGCGAGCGCGTACGGCTGGCATCACACGGGCGACATCGGCTATCTCGACGACGATCATTACCTCTACATCGTCGACCGCGCCAAGGACATGATCATCACCGGCGGCTTCAACGTCTATTCGGCCGAGGTCGAGCAGGCGCTCATGGCCTGCGAAGCAGTGCAGGACTGTGCCGTGATCGGGCTGCCGCACGAGAAATGGGGTGAGCAGATCACCGCCGTGGTCCAGCTCCACACCGGGAGGACGGCGGCGGCGCAAGAACTCCGTGCCGTGGTCAAGGAGCGGCTGGGCAGCGTCAAGACCCCCAAGGAGATCCTGATCTGGCCGGATCTCCCCCGATCCAAGATCGGCAAGGTGCTCAAGACCGAGATCCGGAAATCCTTGCTGGCCAACGACTAGCGGCGCGCGAGTTCTTCCGCGGTCGGCAACGGCCACTCGTAGCGTTCCTTGGCGATGCGGAGGTGGACCCACGTTTCCGCGGTCACGACGTCGGGCCTGCCGCTGATCTCTTCGAGCGCCCGGTCGAGGTCGCGGGCGGACTGCGCCGCGATGGTGGCGACGACGTCGAACCGGCCGATGGTCCTGGCAAGGAACTCGGAGTCGTCGCGCGCGGCGAGCGCCGCCGTCACGGAGTCCCCCGCGCCCCGCACGTTCAGGCCGATCCCGCAGACCAGGCCGGCGTCCGGGCGGGCCCGGCTGAGTACCGGCGCGATCCGGATGACGTCGTGCTCCACGAGGAAGCGCACGCGGGTGCGGGTGGCCGACGGCGACAGTCCGACGTGTTCGGCGATGCGCGCGTAGCTTTCGCGCCCGTCGGCCTGCAACCGCAGCATGATCGCGAGGTCGCGATCATCGAGCCGCAGCCAGGGCGGCAGTGGACGGCCGGGCATGAACAGGCCCTTGACCACGTCCACGTAGACGAGGGTGTTGACCTGTTCCACCTCCGGCAGGCCGCGAATGTCCGCCACCGTGCGGTAAAGCTCCGGGGAATCGGGCAGCCGCAACTCGGCGACGGTCTGGTACTCCCCGCTCACCGCGGAAACGAACGCCGCGGCGGGCAGCGCCGCGATGGCGTCCGTCGTGGCCTGCGAACGGCCCGACGTGCGGATCGCGAGATGCGCGTACGCGGTCAGGCCGAGGAACTCGGGATGGACCGCCGCGACCACGTTGAGCGAACCGTCGGCCTTCAGCTGCTCCAGCCGCGCCGACACGGCCGACCGTGACGCCCCGACACGGTGGGCCAGATCGGCCACGCTCATCCGGCCGTCCGCGCGCAAAGCCGCGACCAACGCGTCGTCCACGGCGGTTTCCCCTCTGCTGGATTTCCGGCGGCCTGCGGCACCATATCACCGGCCAGGCAGCCCGAACGACAGCCGAGATTGCGCGTTCTGTCCATGAGCGCCGACATATCGATCGTGAACACCGTCCGTACACGACCGATCTGATTGCGCTCACGGTTTTCGTCGCTTACCTTCGCCCCACTTCACCGTCGAATCCCTGGAGTCCGCGCGATGCGTCTGTTGCCCCTCGATCGTTCAGTCCTCGACGCGAGAGCGACGATCCTGCTTCCCGACGAGCTGGTGACCGTCGACGACGCCACCGAAGGCGCCGAAGCGGTGCTCGTGTTCGGCGAGGAGATCGCCGCGGTCGGCTCCGTGGACGAGTGCCGCGCCCGTGCGGCGAGCCTCGGCCGTCCGGAGCCGGAGGCACGACGGCTGCCGGGCACGCTGCTGCCCGGTTTCATCGATCCGCACGCGCATCCCTTGATGTACGGGCAGATGATGACCTGGGTGGACTGCGGCCCCGAGCGCGCGTCGACCATTCCCGAGATCGTCGCGCTGCTGCGCGAAGCGGCCGAGAACACCCCTGCGGGCAGGCCCGTCCGAGGTTACGGCTACGAGCACCGCAATCTCGCCGAGAAACGGCATCCCCGCAAGGAGGAGCTCGACGCGGTCGCCGAAGACCGCGAGGTCTACCTCATGAACGCCAGCGGGCACGGCGGCGTGGTCAACAGCTTCACGTTGCGGCGCAACGGCGTCACCCGTGACACCCCGGATCCCGACGGCGGGGTGTTCTTCCGTGACGAGCACGGCGAACTCACCGGGGAGCTGTCGGACGCGGCGTGCAACATCCTCACCGGCGTCACCGGGGTGAAGGTCGGGCGGCACGGGCCGAACTTCCACCTCGAGGACGAGCCGGAGGAGCACGCGCGGCAACTGGCCGCCGCGCAGGAGAAGTTCCTCGCCGCGGGCGTGACCGCCATCGGCGACGCCCAGGTCACGCGCCGCGAATTCGACATGTACCTGCGGCTGGACGAAGCCGGCCTGCTCAAGACGCGGGTCCACATGTACCTGCTGTCGCATCTGCTCGACCAGGCTCTGGAAATGGGGCTGCACGGCGCTTTCGGCACCACTCGCCTCGCGTTCGCGGGGATCAAGTTCTACGCCGACGGCACGCTCGGCGGCTGGACCGCGTACTTCCCGGACGGCTACGTCGGCGATCCCTGCCGCACCGGGCAGCTTTACCACGACCCGAAGGACTACTCCGCGCTGATCGGCAAGGCGCACGAGGCCGGGCTCCAGACCGCGACCCACGCCCAGTCCCCCGACGCGATCGCCATGGTGCTCGACGCCATCGAGGACGCGCAGCGGCGAAATCCCCGCCCCGACGCCCGTCACCGCATCGAGCATTGCGGGCTGCCGTCCCCGGAGCAGATCAAGCGGATGGCCGCGCTCGGCGTCCACCCGGTCAACCAGCCGCAGCACTACTACAACTGGGGGGAAGGCGTCACCGACGCGGTCGGCACTCCCGGCGAGCGCTTCAACCCTCTCGGCGAGTTCCAGGCGGCGGGCGTGCCGGTCACGCTGAGCTCGGACGCCCCGGTCGCGGAGCCGAACCCGCTCGAAGCCATCCAGACCGCGGTGACCAGGACGACCCGGCGCGGTCACCGGCTCGGCGGCGACGAGCTGCTGATCGACGTCCGGTCGGCCGTCGCCGCCCACACGATCGCCGGGGCCAGGGTGCTCGGCCGTGAGCGCGACCTCGGCTCGATCACCCCCGGTAAACGCGCCGATTTCGTGCTGCTCGGCGAGAATCCCCTCACCTGCGAGCCGGACCGGATCGCCGGTATCCGCGTGCTCGAAACCTGGATCGACGGCGAGGTGGCCCGATGACCGTCCAAACCGACACCCAGTCGCTCCGGCGTGCGCGCCGGGCCGGGCTCGCGGCCTTCGTCGGCACCACGATCGAGTGGTATGACAACTTGATGCCTGGTGAAAGCCACCTGGGGCTCCACGGGCCCAAAGATGCTCTGACCTGCATTTTCCGGCTGGTTGTGTCCTGTTGTGTCCGGCCGCGTCCTGACGTCTGACGGCCTGTAGACGGCCTGGCGGGTGGTCTCGTGGTGGGCTGCCAGGCTTCCGGTTCGCTGTTCGACGTGGTGCGTTTTGGGCACCCTGATCCAAATGTGGTACGCCTTAGGGAGGTAGCCCCCGCTTTAGCAGTGAGGTGGGGGCTATCGCCTTGTCCAGACCCCCATGTTCGGTGCCTGCTCGCTCCCGTTTCCCTCGTCCCTGCCGCGCCTTGCGCTGAGTCGGTCGTGTCAAGGCACGCTTTCCCGCCTTGATACGGGCGGCTCGGCGTAAGACGCTGAGAAGCGAGGGACCCCAAGTGACCACTGCACGTCGGTCGGGTGGGTCGGGTGATCTGGCCGTGTGGCTCCTGGATCTCCGCCGTCGTTGGCGGCGCGCTGCGGGAGCTGCCCTACGGCGGGCTCGCCCGGCGGCGCCTGCCGGAGCGGAGCGGGAGGCCGGCGTCGCCTCCTGGGCGTAGCCCGCCGTACGAGAGGTGACCCGCGCGCCGCCAACGGCGGCGCCTTGATCCCATAGAGCCAAATTCGGCAGGCAACGCATGACCTGACTGGCGCTGCTGGGGTGTGGAAGTATGGCGGCATGACTGAGAGCTCGACGAACGTGGCCGCGTCGTTGCCGGAGACGCTTGTGTTGTGGGACGTGGATCACACGCTGATCGAGAACGGCGGAGTAAGTAAGGCGACGTATGCGTCCGCGTTCGAGCTACTAACGGGGCGTCCGCCGGAGGTACGTCCGCAGACTGACGGCCGGACAGACTTTCAGATCATGCGTGAGCTACTGGCGGCGAACTCGGTGGACGTCGAGGGGTACACCAGTATTTCGCAGTTCGAGGGGCCTCTCATCAAGGCGATGGAGCGGAACGCGCCGGATCTGCCTCGACTCGGCTACATCTTGCCGGGCGTAGTCGCCGCGTTGACGTCGTTGTCGGCCGTTCCGGCTGTTGTGCAGTCAGTTCTTACCGGCAACATCGCTCCGAACGCGCTGTCCAAGCTGGCGCCGTTCCATTTGGACAAGTGGGTTGACCTGGACGTCGGCGGCTACGGCTCCGATGATGTAGTTCGGTCCAATTTGGTCGGTGCGGCACGCGGGAAGGTTCAGCGGAAGTACGACCGCACCTTCGACGAGTCGTCAACCGTGCTGATCGGTGACACGCTGCTCGATATCAAAGCCGCGCATGACGGCGGCGCCAAAGTTATCGCGGTCGCGACTGGGATTTACGGCATGGAGGAGCTTACTGCGGCTGGCGCGGATGCCGTTCTAGAAGACCTGTCTGATCTCGGTCGATTCCTCGCTGCACTGCATTACGTCCGCACTGGATACGCCTCGGTCTAGCGGCTCTTTGCATCCTGGATGTCGTACGCTTCTTCGTCCCACACCAGATTGAGACTCCTCATATAGGTATCGAACAGGTCTCCCGCGGAACTCTTTCGCAGGTGAAGAATGGGAGCGATGTAGCCGTACGTGCCATAGATGTGCTGGTTTACCAGCATCTGATTATCGTAACGGAATATAGAGTTGTACAACGACGTTCCATGTAGACGGAAATCAATTCCGTCAATTCCGACCAGCGGTCGATAATAGGCGAGAGCCATGCGAATTCGTCCGACGAGTCCTTCAAAGAGGCGCTCTTCTTTGCCTCGCAGCTCCATTGCAGGCTGTTCGGGGTCGCCGAGTAGGATTCGGATCTTGACGCCGCTTTTCGCTTTGTTCTTGATGATCTGAATTGCTTCCGGGTTGTCCTCCGGAAGGAACAGGCTCGCATTGGCGAACAGGTCAATTCGTTCTTGCGCGCCGGTGAGCAGGTCCATCCAAAGCTGCTTGGGAACGTTCGCCCGGTGCGCGTAGAGGGCCACCATGTCCGCTGGCTGATTGGCGGGTGCGTCCACTGGCTCGCTAACCGCTGGAGTTGACGGCTCCGGGTTGGTGTTCGGCGGTTCTGGAACGAACTCGATCCCGCCCTCGTGAAGCTCGAAGAGTTGTTCGGCTTGCCATCCGGGGAGCATGGCTTCGAGGACCCGGCAGTGGTCGGCGTAGGGCAGGCCGACGATGTCGCCGGATAGCCATCGATAGAACTGGGCCTTGCTGGGGTAGCCGCCCCTTAGGGTCTTGTCGACCTTCTCGGCCACCTTGTCGTACTCGCGGCAGAACGCGCGATAGCTCTGCAAGTGTCGTCCCCTGAGCAGGACTTTGAGGACAAGTGGGCGGGCCTCTTGCGTGGCTGTGTCGGCGGTCACGAGACCAATCTACCACGCGAGATGAGACAAGATGAGACCAAGTGAGTACGAGACGCTCTGAGGTGAGACCTAGACGGTGTCGTGACGGGACACACGTTTGGCCGATTGTTGTAGGTACGCCGGTAAAGGCGAATCCAACAAGCGGGAAGGTTCAACACGACATGGCGATCGAAAAGGGCATCCGATTCAGCGTTGAGCACGACGAGGCGTTTCCTCAGGGCTTGGTGATGGTGGGCGAGGTGTCGCCGGACAATGAGTATCAGTCGCGCGAGGACAAGGCGCAGGGGCGGCCGGTGAGGCAGCGGATCGACGAGACGACCGGAAAGCGGCAGTGGAAGTTCACGGCTACGGACCTGGGCGAGACCAAGGCAAAGCGCGCTTCGTTTGAGATCACGCTACTGGCCGATGTGCAGCCGGTGCCGACAACGGCGGAGGTGATGCCGGGAATGCGGCCGGTGGAGCTGGACGGTTTGACCGCTGAGCCCAAGGTGACCGGACAGGGTGAGTTCAAGTACCTGTCCTATGTGTTCCGCGCTACCGGGTTCAAGGCGGCAGCGAGTGGTACGGGCTCAACCTCGGGAGGAAAGGCGCCTCGGTCGACGGCCGGTGAGTCCTCGGCCAAGGCCGCGTGACGGCACTGACTTCTACAGGGAAGCGGTGTCGGGATGCCGAACAAACAGGTATCAGCGTGGGAGTCGGCGTACCGCGCCTATCGGGACGCGTCGGACGCGGTGGCTCGGTCGCGGGGCACGAACCCGGAAGTTGCGCGGGAGATGGCGGCGGTGTCGTGGTCGGTCGCGCACGCCTGGCGCGCTCTGGCCGGTGACCGCGATCAGCCGTGGTGGGTAGTCGCTGCCGTGGGCTCGGCCGCGCAAGCCTTTGAGGAGCAAGCGCGGGAGTGGGAACGCAGGGCGGGAGGTGACGAGTATGCGGGAGGGACTCGGTCCGACTTGGGTGATCAGCCCATGGGACGAGGTGACGGTGGAGGAGACTGGTTCGAGTCCGTGGGCACCCCCGGCGCTGGTCCTGTCGGGCGTGGCTGGCCTGCTGATGATCAGGCCGCCGGACAACCGGGGCACCTGGCTGGATCGGGTCGTCTTCCTTCGCCGACTCCGAGATTGCGCGGACGAACTGGCGGTACTGCTCGAAAGCCGCGCGGCGAACGGGGCCTGTGATGACAACTCCCGGCAGGAATGAGCCACAAACGCTCAAGGATGCGCACCATGTTGCGGCGGCTACTCGACCGCTGCCGGGTGCGAGCCTCGTGACCTGGCTGAAATGGCGTCGGGCCAACGCGAAGATGTACCACGCGCTGTCCGATGTGGACAGGTTTCATCATCACGAGATTCGGTACTGGGTCTCACATGAGGACAACGAAGCGGAGGCACTGGCGGAAAAAATCAAGGCTCAGAAAACGGATTCCGACGGTACAGGTCCAAGGCTGGAAAGTGGTGGGAATTAACGTGAAGAACAGCAACGCGACCCCGGATCGGGTCACCTTTCCGGATGTTGAGGCCGGAAGGTATGTGCCCCTTGGGGCGTTGCTGGCTCGGGTTCGGGCTCTGCGTGGCTTGTCGCAGGTCGCGGTAGCGGAGCGGGCAGGCATGAAGGCGCAGACCTTGTCGGCGATCGAGCGCGGTATTTACGGCATCGAGCGCGTTCCGATGATCCTGCGCCTCGCGGACGCCCTGGACATTCCGCGAGTGCAGCTCTTCGAGTGGTCCGCTCGTCACGTCGAAACCGCGAGCAGCCGCTACGCGAGGTACGCGTCTGGGCGCCCGGAGCGTGCGCACCCACGAGGTTGATTATTTAGAGAAAAACTGAACATCGACAAATTTTCACACGTGGGGACGTGTGACGTATAAACACGTCCCTGCGTGGCTAAAAGTGTCCCTATAAAACGCAGAACCGGCCCTTGGCTACCAACCTGTTCCGGTTCTGCGCCTGTCCACTGGAGCAGTGAACAATGACGAAGATAAATGACGGCACACTGTGCGCGTCAACGGGGGTCACCCGAACGCGCTGTACGGAATGCAAGCGGTTCGCTCGGCTGCTGCCGGGTGAGGAGAAATGCGCCCCGTGCATGGGGATGCTGCCGCTGCCGATCGTGGTTCCCGCTGCTGGTCTGCGGGGTGGTCGACGATGAACGCGCAAGAGATCATGACCACGCTCGCGGTCGGCGGCGGCCTGGCGGTGGTGCTGTGGGTGCTGGCCAAGGTCGGCCGTGTTTTGGCCAGTGTGTTCGAGGCGCTGGCCGCGCTGGCAGTGCTCGGCGTTGCACTGTGGGGCCTGCTGCGGGCGGTCGGCTGGATTGTTCGGCAACTGGTCACGCACTGGCGTACCTGCCTCGGGCTGGTGGCGTTGTGGGCCTGGTGCACGGTGCTGGGCTGGGTCTCCCTCGTCGTCACGGTCGGCGTGCTGGCGGCTGTGCTGCTGGTGTGGTGGCGGTGGGACGCGGTCGGCTATGACCAGTGGTGCGGGCGGTGGCTGCGGGCGTGGTGGCTGCGCTGGGCGCTCTACGGGCGCAAGCTGGCGGGTTGGCTGCACGCCTGCGGGCTGACGGTGCGGGATGACGCGATCCCGGTCGACGTGACGGTGAACCTGGTGTCTCGGCGTCGTCGGCGTGAGGCGGTCGCGAAAGCCCGTCAGGCGTCCGGGGTGGCAGTGCCGAAACTGCTGTCGGTCCGCTCCGGCCCGTCGTGGGATGAGGTCCGGGTCCGGCTGGTCCCTGGGCAGAAGCCGGAAGACTTCGACGAGGTCGCGCGTGAGCTGGCGGTGGCGCGCAAGGTCACCCGCTGTCAGGTCCGGGAGCTTGAGCCGAATGTGGTGTCCATCGACTTCATGCGCCGGGATCTGCTCGACACTGCGGTGACGTGCCTGCCGGTTCCGGAACTGGTGTCCGTGGACGGCTCGGGGGTGGATCTGCGGGCGGTGTACGCGGGGTCGACCGAGTACGGCAAGCCCTGGACGGTGCCGTTGATGGGCCGTGGCGCGCACACGCTGGTGGCTGGCGCAACGGGTGCGGGTAAGGGCTCGGTGATGTGGTCTCCGCTGGTGTCAGCGGCTCCGGCGATCCGCGCTGGTCTGATCCGGGTGTCGGGGATCGACCCGAAAGCCATGGAGCTGTCCTACGGGCGCGGGATCTTCACCCGCTACGGCCAGTCGGGCAAGGAAGCCCTGGAAGTCCTGGACGCGCTGATCGATGAACTGGAGAACCGTAAGCGCGTCTTCGCCGGTAACACCCGTGAGGTGCCGCTCTCGACCGAGTTTCCCTTGGAGCTACTGGAATTTGATGAGATCGGCGCCCTGACCAAGTACACCGACCGCAAGACCCGTGAGGCCATTGTGGAGCGGGTGGCGGTTCTAGCCACCCAAGGGCGGGCGCTGCTGTTCACGGTGCGCGGCTATGTCCAGGAGCCGACGAAGGACACCGTTCCGGTGCGGGAGTTGCTGCCTCGGCGGGTGGCGCTGCGGCTGACGTCGAAGACACAGGTTCCCATGGTCCTCGGAGACGGTGCCTACGAACGCGGTGCTTGGGCGAACCGAATCCCCGAGGGCTCCGCCGGTGTCGGCTACGTCTGGGGCGAAGGCATCCGCGAACCGCTGCGCGTCCGCGCAGGTTGGGTGTCCGATCAGACCATCAAGCACCTGGAGCACTACGTCACCAACGGCGGCGCCTCGATCGTCCACCTGTCAGACCGGCGCGGCGAGAGGGGGACGGCATGAACACCCTAACCACAGACTCGCAGGTCGAAGCGGGTGCGGACGCGCGGCCGGCACCCCCGAATGGAATAGGGATCAAGGTAAGCCGCGGGGCACTCTCTGCCGACGTCGTGAAGGCTACCGCCGAGAAGCACGGGGTCTGTGTCCGGCCGTTCACGATGGAGGTTGGCGACACCGAAACCGGAGAGATCCGCTACGTCCCCGTGCCGTGCGGGTCGACGGTGGAATCGGTGTGTCTTCCCTGTGCTCGCAAGGCAAAGGCGCTTCGTCAGGCGCAGTGCCGTGAGGGCTGGCACATGACTGAGGAACCCGTCATCGCCCGCGAGACGCCGTCGGAGACGCAAACGGAGCTGGTGGCGTTCCGGGCTGATCTGGCGGCGGCCTATCGGGAGGCGCTGGCGGTCGGTGATGAGGTCGAGATGGAGGAGCTGCGGGCAGAGGTCGCCTCGGTGGATGAGGAGCTGCGGGCGTCGGGGATGACGGGCCGTCTGCCTGCCCTCGACGTCCCGGAGAAGCGTCCGGTGAAGCGGTCGACCAAGCGGCGGCAGGACGCGCCGAACTTGCCACGCCGCAAGGTCAGCAAGACCACTGTGGGCCGTGAGTTCGCGGGACGGTTCCGGCCGTCGATGTTCGTCACGCTCACCTGCGACACCTACGGCCCGGTGCGGTCGGACGGTTCGCCGGTGAACCCGTCGACGTATGACTACCGGCGGGCTGCTCGGGACGCGGTGCACTTCTCGGCGCTGGTGGACAGGTGGTGGCAGAACCTGCGGCGCGTGGTCGGCTGGGATGTGCAGTACTTCGCCACCGTGGAACCCCAACGGCGGGCGGCTCCGCACCTGCACACCGCCCTCCGTGGCTCCATCTCCCACGAGGTCATCCGGATGGTCACCGAGGCCACCTACCACCAGGTGTGGTGGCCCAACCATGACGAGATCGTCTACACCGACAGGGAACCGTTGTGGGACATGGATTCCCGCTCATTTGTGGATCCGGACACGCGGGAGCCGCTGCCGTCGTGGGATGAGGCCGTGGAGGCGGTGGAGGAACCCGCGCACGTCGTCACGTTCGGCCGTCAGGTGCACTCCAAGGGAATCCTGGGTGGCACGGAAGAATCAGGGCGTCACATCGGCTACCTCACCAAGTACCTCACGAAATCCACGGGTGAGGTGGTCGACGCGGACACCGCCGCACAGCGGGATCACCACGACCGGCTTCACGCTGAACTGTCGGTGACTCCGTGCTCGCCTCGGTGCGCGGTGTGGCTGCTGTACGGCATCAACCCCAAGGGAGCCAACGGAAAGACCGTACCCGGGCGCTGCAAGGGGCGTGCGCATCGCCGGACGACGCTGGGACTTCCTGGGCGGCGGGTGCTGGTGTCGCGGAAGTGGTCGGGCAAGACCGTGGCCGATCACAAGGCGGACCGGAAAGCGTTCGTGGTGTCCGCGCTGGCCGATATTGGCGTGGTGAAAGAGGAACCGTCGCCGGATCGGTTCGTGTGGCGCAAGGTCGAACCCGGCGACACCCACTGCCCACCAAGGGACCACCTCGTGATGCGCGCCATCTCCGAACGGATCACCTGGCGAGCCGAGTACGACAGGGCGTTGCTGGCCGCTCAAGATCCACCCGGTGACGACAGTCCGGAAACTTCGGCAACCGGGCTGCGGGCTGCTTGATCGAGGGGAAGGGGGATCAGGTGAGCGCGGATGTGGCCGACGTCGAAGCGTTGTGGACGCCGGATGAGCTGGCGTCGTTCCTGCGGATACCGGAGAAGACGTTACGGAATTGGCGATCTGAGGGTGAATCGGGTCCGCCGTGGATGAAGGTCGGGCGGCATGTGCGGTACGCGCCCGGACAAGTAAGGGCATGGCTGGCGAAACTGTCCAGCTCCTAACCGGCGAGGATCCGGGTCGCTCTGCTATGGGCGGCCCGGATCCCTTGTCGTCGTTGTAGAAGGCACCGACATTCGGCAGCCTCGAAGAGAAAGGGACTATCCGATGAAAGGTCACGTTCAAGACCGGTGGTGGCGGCAGAAAAAGGAAGGCAAGCGGCTCGTTTTCGACGCCAATGGCCGTCCGGTGCGGGAGAAGACCGAACTGTTCGGCAAAGGAGAACGGTACAAGGTCCACTACTATGACGAGGACGGAAAGGAGCGGGCAAAGTCGTTCCCGGACAAGCAATTGGGAAGGGCGAAAACGTTCCTGACGAAAATGCAGCACGATGTGCTATCGGGCGAGTACATCGATCCGGATGCGGGCAAGGTGTCTCTCCGCGTCTACACGGCGCAGTGGCTCAAAGGACAGTCGCAGGACGCGGCGACCATGCAAACGGTCGCACACCGACTGAAGGCACGCGTGTATCCGAAGCTTGGGGACAAGCCGCTAGAGGTCGTGGCCAAAGTGGACACACTGCGGGACTGGCTGGAATGGCTGAAAGATGGCGACGAGAAGACGGCGGGAGTAGAGACGTCCTATCGGGCACAGTTGTGGGATCTACTCTCGGCCATCCTGGAAGCTGCGGTAGTAGACAAGAAGATCCGCGCGAACCCATGCAAGGCGAAGAGCGTCCGGCGTCCG
This sequence comes from Amycolatopsis sp. lyj-108, assembly GCF_046549005.1. Classification (NCBI taxonomy): domain Bacteria; kingdom Bacillati; phylum Actinomycetota; class Actinomycetes; order Pseudonocardiales; family Pseudonocardiaceae; genus Amycolatopsis; species Amycolatopsis sp. lyj-108. The sequence goes on from NZ_JAJPWQ010000013.1 coordinate 143,541, forward strand.
AAACCGGAGCAACGGAAGATTGTTCCCTGGCCTGACGCGAAGATCCATAAGGTTCAGCTCGTACTACCGCCGGTGTACCAAATCATGGTTCCCCTCGGCGGCGGGTGCGCGCTGCGGCAGATGGAGATGTTCGGGACCAGTCCGGACGATATCGACCGTGACGCCCTTGAGTTGCACGTAGAGCGGCAAATCAGGTGGATCGGGAAAGTGCCCGTGTTCGCGCCTCCCAAGGGCGGGAAAACCCGGACTGTGCCGCTCGGAGAAGGGGTTCTCGACGCGATCGACGACTACTGCGAGATGTTCGAGCCTGCCACGCTCACGCTGCCCTGGCTGCACCCCGGCGGTGACATGGTCACGGTCCGGGTGTTGATCAACAAAGACTCCGACGGGATGGGCAAGTATCGGGGGACGCTGGCCACGAACGTGTGGCGGGGCGGGAACTTCACGAACGAGGTATGGAATCCCGCTGTTCGCGCGGCTGGGTACGACTACGGCAAACGGCGCGACGGAATGCACGCCTTGCGGCACTACTGCGCGTCGTCCTGGCTGGCCAACGGTGTCTCTATCAAGGAAGTAGCGGAGTACCTCGGGCACCATGACCCCGGCTACACTCTGCGCCAGTACACCCACCTCGTGCCCTCTAGCCACAAGCGGGCCCGGCTGGCGGCGAACAAGACTTTCAAGCCCCGTCGACGGCCCGAGACGGCCTGACAACGGCCTGGCAAGATCAACAACTAGATAATGGCTGGTCAGAGCGCCTTAGAAAAAGTTGTATGACTTTTACATCTACGCCACGGCGGCGAGCCTGGTCTTCGGCACCGTGTTCTTTCCCGCGACAGGCGACCGGCTGACCGGGGTCGCGGCGGCCTTCGCGACCTACGCGGTCGGGTTCTTCGCCCGGCCGCTCGGCGGCATCGTGTTCGGCCACGTCGGTGACCGGGTCGGCCGCAAGACCGCGCTCGTGGTGACCCTGACCATGATGGGCGCGGCGACCTTCCTCGTCGGCTGCCTCCCCGGGTACGCCCAGATCGGCACGTGGGCGCCCATCCTGCTCGTGGTGCTCAGGTTCGTCCAAGGGCTCGCCGTCGGCGGCGAGTGGGGCGGTGCCGTGCTCATGGCCGTCGAACACGCGCCTCCGGACAAGAAGACCTTCTACGGCGCCTTCGCGCAGGCGGGGAATCCGGCGGGCGCGCTGCTGGCCACCGGTCTGTTCAGTCTGCTGAGCATCGGCGGCACCGAATGGCTCACCACGTGGGGCTGGCGGATCCCCTTCTTCGCGTCCGTGCTGCTCATCGGCGTCGGCCTCATCGTGCGCCTGAAGGTCGAGGAGTCACCGGTCTTCGAAGAAGCCGCCGAGGAAACCGGCGCGCCGATCCTGTACGCCGTCCGGACGAACTGGAAGCCGATCCTGCTGGGCATCTGCGTGCTGCCCGTCGCGGTCGGCGGCTACTACCTCGTCACCACTTTCGCGACGGCGTACGCGACCGATCCGGCCGTCGGCGTCTCCGAATCGCTGGTGCTCAACGCGCTCACCATCGCCGCGTTCGTCGAACTGGTCGTCAGCTTCGGCGCGGCCTGGCTCGGTGATCGCTTCGGCCGGGTGCGGGTGGTCGTGATCGGCCTTGTCGGTGTCGCCGTGCTCGCGGCTCCGCAGTTCCTGGTGCTCTCGACCAAGAACGCGGCGCTGATCATCGCGGCGTTCGTGGCGATGCGCCTCGCGATGACGGCGACCTACAGCCCGATCGCCGCCATCCTGTCGCAGATGTTCCGCCCGCGGGCGCGGTACACCAGCATCTCGCTGTCCTACCAGCTGGCGGGCGCGCTCTTCGGCGGCCTCTCGCCGTTGGTGTCGACCCTGTTGTTCCAGGCGACGGGCAGTGTCTGGCCGGCGATCGGCCTGCTGATCGGTATGTGCGTGCTCAGCATCGCCTGTGTGCTGGCCGCACCTCAGCACACCGACGACGTCTAACGAATACGCAGGCGCCGCATGAGTTTCAGCCCGGACAGCATCCCCTCGACGTACTTCTCGTAGGTCTGGCCGCCGCGGGGACCCATGACCTGCTTCTTGAGCACCGCCACGTTCTTCACGTCGGTGTACTTGAGCAGGCCCTGGTCCCCGTGGCGGGCGCCGACGCCCGAATTCTTGACGCCGCCGGACGGCGTCCCCTTCGCGGCGTACGCGGTGGCGAGGATGTCGTTGATGTTGACGTTGCCGGATTCGATCCGCGCGGCCACGGCGCGGGCGGCGTCGACTTTCCCGCCCCAGACCGAGGCGTTGAGGCCGTACTCGGTGTCGTTGGCGAACGCGACGGCCTCGTCGACCGTGCGGTACTTGTGCAGTGCGACAACGGGTCCGAAGGTTTCGGTGACACCGCAGAGCATGTCCTTCGTAACGCCTTCGAGGATCGTCGGTTCGAAGAACGCCGGGCCGAGATCGGGCCGCGGCCTTCCTCCACAAAGGACGGTCGCGCCCTTCTCGACGGCGTCGTCGACATGCGACTTGACCCGGCTCATGTGGTCGACGGAGACGAGCGAGCCCATGTCCGGCCCGAAGTCGTAGGCGGCGCGGACGTCGAGCGCCTTGGTCTTGGCCACGTACGCGTTCTTGAACTCGTCGTACCGGGACTCCGGCAGATAGATCCGCTCGATGTGCATGCAGATCTGCCCGGTGTTGCCGAAGGCGCCGAAGATCGCGCCCTGCACGGTCTCGGCCAGGTCGGCGTCTTCGAGCACGATCATCGGGTTCTTGCCGCCGAGTTCGAGGCAGCAGCCGATGAGGTTACGGCCCGCCCGTTCGCCGATCACCCGGCCGGTCGCCGTCGAACCGGTGAACATCACGTAGTTCGCCTGGTCGATGAGGGTGGGGCCGACTTCCGGCCCCTCGCCGCACACCACCTGGAACAGGCCCTTCGGCAGCCCGGCCTTCTCCAGCAGTTCGACGCCGTAGAGCGGAGAGAGCGCGGTCTTGTTGTCGGGTTTCAGCACCACCGCGTTCCCGGCCATCAACGCCGGGACGGCGTCGGAAATGCCGGTGGCGAACGGGAAGTTCCACGGCGCGATGATCCCGACCACGCCTTTGGGCTGCCGGACTTCGGTCGACGTCGTCAGGAACGGGACCGGTCCGCCACGTTTGGTCGGCGCCAGCAGTTTGGCGGCCCGCGTGAGGTAATGGCTCATCACCATCGCCGGATCGCAGGTCTCCTCGATCGCCATCCGCCGGTTCTTGCCGCTCTCGACCTGGATGAGGTCGGTGACGGCCGGCGCGCTGTCGACGAAGAGCGTGTGCGCCCGTTTGAACACCTCCAGCCGCTGCTTGAGCGGCGTCGCCGCCCATTTCTCCTGCGCGGCGCGAGCGGTGGTGAACGCCTGCTCGATGTCGGCGGGTGTCGACTGGGGCAGCTCGACGAGCACGTCACCGGTGTAGACCTCGGTGAGCTTCCAGGTCGCGCCGGACGAGCCCGGCACGCGGGCGACGAGGCGCCGCAGGAACGCGTCGGTCACCGACGCCGGACGGGTGAGCGCGAGCGGTGTGACGGTCATGGCCCTCTTTTCCGTCAGTTGTCCGACAGGACGAGCTGCGCGCCCATCTCGCCGATCATGATGGCGGGCGCGTTGGTGTTGCCGCCGGTGATCGACGGCATGATCGAGGCGTCGCAGACCCGCAGGCCGTCGACACCGCGGACCTTCAGGTCGGGACCGACGACCGCGAGCTCGTCGACGCCCATCCGGCAGGTGCCGACGCCGTGGTAGACCGAAGTCGCGCGGTTCAGGATCGCGTCGCGCAACTCCTGGCCCCGAAGCCCCTTGCCCGGGTGGAGTTCTTCCTTGATCGAGCCGTTGAACGCCCCCGAGGCGAAGATCTCGCGGACCATCTCCGAGCCCTCGCCGAGCACTTCGAGATCGGCCGGGTCGGACAGGTACTGGGGGTCGATGAGCGGTGCCGCCGAGGGATCGGCCGAAGCGAGGCGCAGGGTGCCGCGGCTCTTCGGGTAGATCAGCGTGGTCAGCACGGTGAGCGCGGGCCGTTTGTCGACGTCGTGCCGGATCGGCGCGTCCTGGTTGGGCGTCACGTACGCCCACGGCAGGAGGTGCAGCTGGAGGTCGGGGACTTCGGCGGCTTGGGACGTCTTGAGGAAGGCGACCGCCTCGAAGACCGAGTTCGCCAGGAACGTCGTGCCGGGCCGCATCAGTTCGCTGACGAGGCCGCGCGCGAAGTACGGCGGCGTGCCCCTGTTCTTGCTCGACGACGCGCGGAAGGTCAGCGCGTGGAACATGTGGTCGTGCAGGTTGTCGCCGACCGGCAGGTCCGCGACGACGTCGATGCCGTGCTCCTTCAGGTGCTCGGCGTGGCCGATCCCGGACAGCATCAGCAGCTGCGCGGAGCCGACGAAGCCTCCCGCGAGGATCACCTCCTTGCCCGCGCGCAGCGTGCGCTGTCCCCCGTTCGCGTCGACGACCTCGACGCCGACCGCACGGCCGTTCTCGATGAGCACCTTCTTCGCCAGCACGCCGGACTGGACCTGCAGCGTGGCGGGCGCGAGGTGGTGGATGTAGCCGCGCGAGGCGCTGTACCGCAGGCCGTCGGCGGCGTTCTGCTGCATCCGGCTGACGCCCTCTTGGGACTCGGCGTTGTAGTCGTCGAGGATCTCGCAGCCGATCGCCTCCGCGGTCGCCTGGAGGAACTGGAGCGTGCCCTCCTGCGGAGTCTTGTTGCGGGTGACCCGGATCGGCCCGCCCGAGCCCCGGAACTCGGTCTCGCCGTCCTCGAAGTCCTCCATCCGCTTGTACGCGGCGTTGACGCTGTCGGCGTCCCAGCCCTTGTTGCCCTCGGCGGCCCAGGAGTCGAAGTTGGCGCGGTTGCCGCGGACGTAGACCATGCCGTTGATGGAGCTGGAGCCGCCGACCACCTTGCCGCGCGGCACCGGCATCCGCCGATCGAGAACGTGTTTCTGCGGCACCGAGTAGTAACCCCAGTCGAACGGCTTCTTCAGCTGGGGCACCGCGTGCATCGGGCCGACCAGCCCCGGCTTCTTGACGAGCATCTTCTCGTCGCTCTTCCCCGCCTCGAGCACGATCACGCTGGCACCGGACTCCGCCAGCCTGCCCGCGATCGCCGCCCCCGAGCTGCCCGATCCGACGACCACGTAGTCGGCCTCGTCGCCGCGCGCAGCCCTGTTCGCCATGTCCGCTCCTCGGTCCGCCCACCGTGCAGAACTGTAACCTGTTCTAGTTCTGTCACCGTATAGCGAGACCGGCCGGTTCCGCAACGGGCCGTCGCTCCCCGGCCGGCCTTCGAGACCTCAGCGCAGCGGCTCGAGCGCCTTAGCCAGCGGCTCCAGCACGGCGGGGGTGTGCGGCGGCGGCAGGTAGATGATCGCCAGGTCGAGGCCCTTTTCGCCGAGTGCTTCGACATCCGCGGCGACCTTGGCGTAGTCGCCGTCCGCGTCGAGGCGGACGTGCGAGGACAAGGTGATCTCGTTCGGATCCCGGCCGATGTCCGCGCAGTGCCGGTGCAGCACCTCGCGCTTGTGCGCGAACTCCTCCGGCGTGCCGCCGACGAAGTTCCAGTGCTGGGCGTACTTCGCGGCCGTGCGCAGGGTCCGCTTCTCGCCGCTGCCGCCGATGCAGATCGGCGGATGCGGCTTCTGCACACCCTTCGGTTCACAGCGGGCGTCGGCCAGCTGGTAGTGCTCACCCTGGAACGTGGTGGTCTCCTGGGTCAGCAGGCCGACGAGCACCTCGCAGGCTTCCTCGAACCGGTCACTGCGTTCCTTGATGGTGCCGAGTTCCATGCCGTACGCGCCGGATTCCTCCTCGTTCCAGCCCGCTCCGACGCCGATCTCCAGGCGGCCGCCGGAAACGATGTCCAGTGTGGCGGCCATGTTCGCGAGGAGCGCGGGGTGCCGGTAGTGGATCCCGCTGACCAAGGTGCCCAGCCGGAGCCGTTTTGTGGCCTGCGCGAGCGCGGTGAGGGTCACCCACCCTTCCAGGCACGGACCGGTCGAATCCGAGAAAATGGGATAGAAGTGATCGAAGGTCCAACCGGATTCGAAGAGTTCGATCTCGTCGGCGGCCTGCCAGACGGCGAGCATGTCGGACCAAACGGTGTTTTGCGGCGAAGTCTTGATGGCGAATCGCATGAACTTGATCGTAAACCTGGAGCCCCTCCAGTCGCGCCGATTTGAATTCAGCCTGCGATACCGCGGCGAAGGTAGTCGTCGGCGTCCACTCCGGACTCGACGAGCAAGGCCCGAGTGTGTTCCCCCAGCGCCGGGACGTCGCCCATGCACGCCTCGAAATCGTCGAAGGTCACCGGCGGCAGCAGGGCGTCGATCCGGGCGAATTCGGTGCCGACCTTGCGCCAGCGATCACGGGCCCGCAACTGGGGATGCTCGGCGACCTGGCCGACGTCCTTGAGCTGCGCGGCGGGAACCCCGGCCGCGGCGAGCCGATCGTCGAGTTCGCTGCTGGACCACTGCGAAGTCCGGGCGGTGACGGCGGCGTCGCATTCCGCGCGGTGGGCCACACGCCGCACGTTCGTGGTGAAGCGCGGGTCGTCGGCGAGTTCGGGCGCGTCGAGGACGTCGGTGACGAGGGTGCGCCAGCCGGTGTCGTTCTGGACGCCGATCAGCATCTGGCCGTCGCGGGTGGGAAAGGCGTCGTACGGCGCGATCGAACTGTGGCTCAGGCCCATCCGCTCCGGCTCGGTTCCGGCGTACATCCGGGTGTTGAGCGCGTATCCCATCCATTCGACGGTGGCCTCCAGCATCGAGACCTCGATCGTCGCGCCCTCGCCGGTGCGCCAGCGGCGCAGCAACGCCGCCAGCACCGCCTGCGCGCAGTACATGCCGGACGCGATGTCCGCGGTCGGGATCCCGGTCTTCGCCGGAGCGTCCGGGGTGCCGGTGATCGCGATGAGTCCGGCCTCGGCCTGGACCAGCATGTCGTAGGCCTTGCGCCGCTCCATCGGTCCGCCCGCCCCGAATCCGGACAGGTTCACCACGACCAGCTCGGGATGGTCCGCACGCAGATCGCCGAAACCGAGCCGCTCGGCCGCGCCGGGCGCGAGGTTCTGCACGAACACGTCGGCCTTCGCGACCAGCCGCCGGACGACGTCACGGCCTTCGGCGGTCTTGAGGTCGACGGCGAGCGATTCCTTACCCCGGTTGAGCCAGACGAAATGCGCGCCGGTGCCGTGTACGGCGTGGTCGTAGGCACGCGCGAAATCCCCGCCGTCGACACGTTCGACCTTGATCACGCGCGCGCCGAGATCGGCGAGGTTGCGGGTGGCCAGCGGAGCGGCGACAGCCTGTTCGATGGCGACGACCGTGACCCCTTCGAGCGGCCGGGTCATGCTTTCTTCTTCTCGGCCCGCACCAGCCCGCCACCGATGATCAGCCGCTGGATCTCACTGGTCCCCTCGTACAGCCGCATCAACCGGACGTCCCGGTAGATGCGCTCGACCGGGACCTCGCGCATGTAGCCGCTTCCGCCGTGAACCTGCACCGCCAGATCCGCGGCCTTGCCCGCCATCTCGGTGCAGAACAGCTTCGCCGCGGACGGTGCGATCCGCCGGTCTTCCCCCGTCACATACAACCGCGCCGCCTCACGGGCGAGCGCCCGGCCGGCGAGCACACCGGTCTGCTGATCGGCGATCATCGCCTGCACCAGCTGGAAATCCCCGATCGGCGTGCCACCCTGGGTCGCCGTCGCGGCATACGAGACCGACTCGTCGAGCGCCCGCTGCGCCGCCCCGACCGCCAGCCCCGCCATGTGGATCCGGCCGCGGGCCAGCGACGTCATCGCCGCCTTGTACCCGACCTCCCCGTCCCCGCCGACGAGTGCTTCCGGCCCGACACGCACCTGCGAGAAAGTGACGTCCGCGGTGCGCGAGCCTTCCTGCCCCATCTTCGCGTCCTTCGCGCCGACCGTGATGCCCGGCGCGTCCGCGGGCACCAGGAACACCGCGATCCCCGTGCCCATACGCGCGAAAACCACGAAAAGACCGGCCTCGGTGGCGTTGGTGATGAACTGCTTGCCGCCGTCGATGACCCAGCCGTCACCCTCCGGCTTCGCACTGGTCCGCAGCCCGGCCGGATTCGATCCGGCACCCGGCTCGGTCAGCGCGAACGACGCGACGACCTCACCCGACGCGATCCCGGGCAGCCACCGCGCCCGCTGTTCCTCCGTCCCGAACCCCACCAGTACCTGTCCGGCGATCCCATTGTTCGTCCCGAACATCGACCGCAACGCCAAGGAGGTGTAGCCGAGCGTCATCGCCACCTCGACGTCCTGTACCAGATCGAGGCCGAGCCCACCCCACTCCTGCGGGATCGCGTACCCGAACAACCCCATCGCCGCCGCCTGCGCCCGCAGATCGGCCGGAATGGCGTCCGTGCCCATGATTTCTCGCTCACGGGGCATCACGCGGGTGCGGACGAAGTCGTCGATCTGGCCGAGGACGGCCGCGAACACGTCGTCGGGGACGTCGGGGTTGCCGGTGTACATGCCCCTCACTATCGATCACCGGCCGGACTTCGGTCCACTCCCCCGAGTGGACCTGGCCGTGAGGCCTACCGGAAATCTTGATCATCGACTTAACGTCGTCCTATGCGTCCACGTACTGCTTTCCTCGCCATGGCCAGTGCCGTCGCCCTGTGTTTCACGATCCCCGCGACGGCCTCCGCTGCCGAAGGTGAATTCACCTACCGCTACTATGACGAACACGAAGAGCTCCAAGTCGGCACCCTGGTGGACCCGCCCAGCGGCGAATGCATCGAAATCCCCGAAATAGCCGACTGGGACGTCGACGCGTTCCGTCCGCGCAACAACACCGACTCGAGGGCGGTGGTCTTCCTGGACGACGAATGCAAGAGCGACTCCTACTTCTCACTCCGCCCCTACGGTGGCCGCGGTTCGGACAGACTTCTCCTGCGTTCAGTGGTGTTCAGTTAGGCCAAGCGGATCTGGACAATTCACCTCGCACTGGAAAGATGACTCCCGGGGTGATTGCCCATGGCACGGCGTGGTCTGACTTTGCTGGCCCTGTTCACCGTCTTTCTGGGGCTGGTGATTCCCGGCGCCTCGGCCGCCGGCCCGGTGACCAGATACGAGGGCGAACTCGAAGGCGCGCGTTATCTCGTGCTGGTGCCGGACAACTGGAACGGCACGCTCATGCTGTGGAGCCACGGGATGTACTCCCTGGAGTATCCGGAGCCGGAGCGGATCGCGCTGACCTCGCAGCCCACGACCGAGTCTTACCTACTGGAGCAGGGTTACGCGCTGGCCGCGTCGCAGTACCGGACCGTGCGCGGCTGGTCGATCGAGGAGGCGCTGACCGACCAGATCCGGTTGCACGACTGGTTCGCCCGCACGGTCGGCCCGCCGCGCCGGACCATCGCGGCGGGCGAATCGATCGGGGCGATCACCGCGACCCTGCTCGCCGAGCGGAACCCGCGCCGGTTCGCCGGGTTGATGACCTTCTGCGGCAACCTCGCCGGCGGGGCCGCGCACTGGAACTCCGGGCTCGATCTCGGCTACGCGCTGAACACGCTGCTCGACGCGCAGCTGGAACTGGTGCGGATCACCGACCCCGCGGCCAATGCAGGCAAGTTCATCAACGTGGTGCAGGCCGCCACCGCGAACCCGCAAGGCCAGGCCCGGCTCGCGCTGGCGAACGCGCTGGCCGAGATCCCCGGCTGGTTCGACGCCACCCGTCCCCGTCCGCCGGACGTCGCGGAACAGGTTTTCTGGCAGGGCGTATGGGATCGCTTCTATCGTGCCAGCGCGTTCGGCGTCGACAGGGTCGCGTTGGAACAGCGCGCGGGCGGCAACCCGAGCTGGAACGTGGGTGTCGACTACCGGCGGGTCCTGGCGAAGGCAGGCGAGCGGCCGCTGGTGGAACGCGCCTACGCGGAAGCGGGCCTCGATCTCGGCGCCGACCTCGACAAGCTGGCGAAGGCGCCACGTATTTCCCCTGATCCGGCCGCGGCCGGCTACCTGGCGCGATTCGGGCTGCCACTGGGACGCACGCCGTTCCCGGTGCTGACCACGCACACCGTCGCGGACGGCACCGCGCCGGCGGCGCACGAACGCGCCTACGCCGAGCGAGTCGCGGTGGCCGGCGACCCGGGGAACCTTCGTCAGCTGTTCGTGAACCGGGCTGGCCACTGTGTGTTCACCGCGTCCGAGGAGATCACCGCCCTGCGCACGCTGGAGCGGCGGCTGGACCGCGGACACTGGCCGTCGAGCGGGCCTGCCGCGCTGAACGCCGAAGCCGCCGGGCTCGCCCCGGAACACCAGACGATCTTCGACGCCGTCGGAGAAGCCCGGGTCACGACCACACCCGCGTTCGCGCGGCACTCCCCTCCACCGTATCCGAGGGTCCTGCCGTTCTAGGTGCCGGTGAGGATCGTCAGCCCGTAGGCCGACAGGACGCGGTTGACCGGGAAGAAGTAGGTGGTGCCGCCGCTGGAGCAGTTCCCGCTGCCGCCGACCAGTACTCCCTGCGCCTGCGTCCCGCTGACGAACGGCCCGCCGTTGTCACCCGGCTCGGCGCATACGGACGTGCGGGTCAAGCCGGTCAGCGTTCCCTCGGGGAAGGTGATCGACACGTTCTTCGCCTGGATGATCCCGCAATGCCAGCCGGTGGTCGCGCCGTACCGGCACACCGACGAACCGACCGGCGCTTCGACCGAACCGGTGATCGTCACCCGGCTGTCGGTGGGCGGGATCGATCCCACCAGCCGCCAGTCGGTCGTGTTGGTGACCCTGATGACGATCGCGCCGGTCGGCGGGACCTGGGCGCCCACGACCACCCCGACCACCCGGCCCCCGCTGCGAATGGTGTCGCCGGGTTTGCCGCAGGAGGAACTCGCGATCAGGTAGCCGGTCTTGCCGGAGACGGCGGCGAATCCCGCCGTGCACCGGGACGAGACGCCGGTCTGCAACACGCTCCCGCCGCCGAGCGGGGCCGGCGCGCTCGCTTGCGCCGTCGGCGGCAGGGCCAGGCAGAAGACCAAGGCGAGGCCGAACAGGAAGTGGAATCGGGGCAGTCTCATGGGACCCTCCGATGGCCGGGGATCCCCTGATCGTAACGAGCGAGGCGCCCCGGCCCATCCGCCGAATCGCGCATTCTCAGCGCCAGCCGAGCTCCGGCGCCACGTGCGTGAGGATGCTCTCCAGCACGTGCGCGTTGTACTCGACACCGAGCTGGTTCGGGATCGTCAGCAACAAGGTGTCCGCGGCCTCGATCGCCTCGTCCTCCTTGAGCGCCCGCACCAGCTCATCCGGCTCCGCGGCATACGACCGCCCGAAAATCGCCCTGGTCGTCTCGTCGATCATGCCCACCTGGTCGCGCGAGTTCCGATCGCGGCCGAAGTACGCGCGGTCCAGGTCGTTGGTCAACGCGAAGATACTGCGGCTGACCGACACCCGCGGCTCCCACGCGTGGCCGGCCTCCTTCCAGGCTTCGCGGTAGGCCTCGATCTGCTTGCGCTGCTGAACGTGCAACGGCTCGCCCGTCTCGTCGTCCTTGAGCGTGGAACTCTGCAGGTTCATCCCCTGCTCCGCCGCCCACACAGCCGTCGCGTTCGAGCTGGAACCCCACCAGATCCGCTCGCGCAACCCCTCCGAGTACGGCTCGAGCCGCAGCAACCCCGGCGGATTGGGGAACATCGGCCGCGGATTCGGCTGCGCGAACCCCTCGCCGTCGAGCAGCTTGAGGAAGACCTCGATGCGCTGCCGCGCCATGCCCGCGGCGGTCTGCCCCTCCGCGGGCCCGTAACCGAAGTACCGCCACCCGTCGATCACCTGCTCCGGCGATCCCCGGCTGACCCCGAGCTGGAGCCTGCCCCTCGAGATGAGGTCGGCGGCACCCGCCTCCTCCGCCATGTACATCGGGTTCTCGTAGCGCATGTCGATCACGCCCGTCCCGATCTCGATCCTCGAGGTCCGCGCGCCGATCGCCGACAGCAACGGAAACGGACTACCCGCCTGCCGCGCGAAGTGATGAACACGGAAGTAGGCACCGTCCACGCCGAGCTCCTCGGCCGCGACCGCCAAGTCGATCGACTGATGCAGGAAGTCCGCGGCGGACCGGGTCTCGGAGTGCTCACTCGCCGACCAGTGGCCGAACGAGAGGAAGCCAATCTTCTTCACAGCACATGTAAGCGCTCCGTGACCGGGTTTGATTCCCCACCACCCACGACCCTCTGTCACTAGCGGTCACCCTACGCATTTCTAGTTTCCGACCTGGGGACTTACCCGCATTATCCACCCCTCCAGAGGCACGAAAGCTGTCGGAGGGTAACCGATCATGGTCTCAATGTAGGTCTGCGTGACGACACGGACCCCCCTGATTGAGGCCTCCGAGGCGACGTATACTCTTCTCACATCAGCAAGTCCGAGTGGCGGAATGGCAGACGCGCTAGCTTGAGGTGCTAGTGTCCTTAACGGACGTGGGGGTTCAAGTCCCCCCTCGGACACATATTCATGGTGGATCTCCCACAGCACAGAGTAATTGGCCCGCTACGGCGGGTCTTTCTTGCGTTAGGTCCTGCTCGGCTAGACTGATCATCATCACGCCCTCCCCGCGTGGAGCAGTCCGGGGAGGTGTGTCGTGACTCGTCCGATCTCGTCGGTGTCCTTGCCCGGCACAGTCCCCTCTTCCGCGCGGGTGCGAGCGCCGTTGTCAGCCCCGGTGCCGCTGGAGCTTCCGTCCCTGCGCACGCTGGGCGCTGCCAGTGGACCGCGGTTGTCGATCGCGGTGCTCGACGCCGGTGGCCGCCTGCAGGACCGTGGCGCGGTCGCGGCTCTCGGCTGGACCACGGATGATCGGCTGCTGATCACGCTCGTCAAGACGTCGGTGGTGATCCACCGGCGGACCGACGGTGTGTTCGTCATGCCCCGCAAGCCCTATGTCTGCCTGCCCGCAGCGGTCCGCAGGGCCTGTGGCGTCGACGCGGGAGCCCGCATGCTCCTGGTCGCCGACGCCGAGCACGACGTCCTCGTCGTCCACCCCGAATCCGCCGTGCAGGCGATGCTCCGCACCTTTCACGCCACGCTCGCCACCACCGAGGAGGCATCATGACCACCTCCGCCAGCCCGCAGGACCTCGAAACCGCCCGCCTCCTTCTGAATCGTCTCGGCGTCGACCCCGCCGAACTCCTCGCCGCCGGCCCGCCGCCCCAGGACGACCCGTCGCGGCGCAAACCCATGCCGACGATCCGGGAATGGATCCCCGTCGTCGCCGCGCTCCTGTCCCCCAGCACCGCGGCCTCCTACGGCTCGTACTGGGCGAAAGCCGAAGCCGCGTGGGGTGACCGGCCGATGGACACGATCACCGCCACCGAGATCAAAGCCCAGTCCGAGATCGCACGCGCCACCGCCGTGGTCCGCCGCAACTCCCGCGGCGGCCGCAACGCCGCCGAGAACTTCATCGCCGCCGTCCGCTGCCTCTACAAACACCTGGAGAACGACGGCCGGCTCGATCAACACCGCAATCCCGCCCGCAGGGTCACCAAACCACGGCGTAACGCCTCCACCCGGCGCGCCCTGCCCAACGCGCAACTGTCCGAGCTCAACGACGTCGTCGCCAGCACCGGCGACGACCCGGAACTCGACGCCCTCCTCTGCCGCACACACGAGGAGACCGCCTGCCGCCGCGGCGGCGCGCTCGCCCTGCGACCACGGGACCTCGATCGCCGGCAGTGCGCCATCCGGCTCCGGGAGAAAGGCGAGACCGAACGTTGGCAACCCGTCTCCCCCACCCTGATGCGCCACCTCATCGCTCACGGGGAGGAGCGTGGCTGCGGTGACCCAGACGGTCAGTTGCTGCGCTACGCCAACGGCAATCCCATCACCAAACGCCGCTACGACTACATCTTCCGACGAGTCCGCGCCGAGCTCGAGTGGGCCCGGGCTCTGCAGGTCAGTGCCCACTGGTTCCGGCACACCACTCTGACCTGGGTCGAACGTAACTTCGGCATCGGCGTGGCCCGCGCCTACGCCGGACACGCCGACACTGGCAGCGACCTCACCACCACCAGCTACGTCAAAGCCGACATCACCGAAGTCGCCGCCGCACTCGCGGCACTCACCGGCGAACCACACCCGCTCGCCGCCTGACCCAACTCACCAAGCGTGCTCCAGGCTGCTGGAGGTGGTGCTTGCGGCCACGGATTCGTGCCCGCAAGCATCACCCTCAGCAGCTGTCAGCCACCCTATGGATCACGACTACGAAGCAGCGAGGCGTGAAACCCCGTGACCATCGCGTGCAGGATGTGCTGGGGATACACCACCAGCAGATCATGCTCAAGCAGCGACGCCAGCAACACCTGCTCCCCCACCCGCATCCGGCACCTCGCCCGCAAACGCGCAGGCAGCACCACACCCATCTTCGTTGGTATACGCCCGGTCACGCGCTCGCCTGCCACACGTGCCACCACTAGCACACCGGCGGACACATCGAACCGAATCGACTGGCCAGGACACCACGCCAACTGCGACAGAGCAACTTTCGCGGCCACAGTGCCAGTGTCATTAATCCGAACAAGACTGAATCCAACCGACCCACTATCGACAAGCGAACCGAGCTCAGCGATCGGCGGAGGAACCGGGTCCCTGCGACCCGAACCTCTGACAGGCATCAGCAACGATGACACGATCCTGTCGGCCATCGGCTCAGTCTCAGCCGCCCGCCCGGAAGGAACCGGCGAAAATTCTGGGGCGGCACCGTCATCCCGCTGAACACCGGAACTGACCAAACGAGATGCAGTCATGACACGTCCCAGATCCGTCGCACTGGGAGGGCACAACCAACAACACCAAGACTGCCTAAACATCACAGCAACCGCAACCAGCGCTCAGGGCCCAACTCGGGCACCTCGGGGAGGTCTGCCTTCGAACCCGCCACGTTCTGCCGGACGCTGCAGACTCAGGCCCGGCGCACTAACGAAGAGCCGACCGATCGCCGCTCTGGACAACTCCCTTTGACACTCGCTGATGAACTACGTGTTCCGCCGGTCCGCACGATGGCAGATTGTTAATACGGCTGCGGAACGATGCATGCGCAGGGCATCGGCCGTCTGGGAGCAGCAAAGCACCGACGTTGCGGCCGCACCCATGCCGCGACTGTCCAGTGCCAATCGACGACGGGATCGCACGGCCACTCGTTCGACGGCCTGGACTACCGGTTCATCGAACCGCTGAGCCGTCATGCACCCGAGGACTACACCCGAGACTTGGACTGGTTCCCCCTCGCAGAGCTGGAGTTGCTGCGCCATGACCTCACCCGCTGACGATCCCAATGTTGCGCTGCTCGCGCAGCTCAAGATGTCGTCGTCCGTGTCCGGCATGAAGTCCAACGATGACGTGCTGGCCCTGCTCACGGCCGAGCCAGCCCCCGATCCGCTCGCCGGCGTCGAGTACACGGGCGACGAAAGAGGACGACGCCCGGCCGAGCTCGACGCGCTGCACCGCGGCTTCCGCGAACGCACCGCCCGCGAACTGGAACGAATGCAGCTCGCGACCGAAAGCGAGTACTGGTTCTGCGTCTGCTTCACAAGCCAGGACGACAAGGACACCTTCCTCGCCGCCGCCGGTCTCGTCGTCATCGGCGACAAGTACCTCGACGGCTACGCCACCGCGGAACTGCTCGGCGTCACGATGCCCGAACCCGACGACACCGAGAGGGGGTGAACTGAATGCCTCCACGCAAGCGACAGACCGCCGCCGCAGCCAAGAAGCGCGGCGCCGCCCGCAAGAAGGCCAGCTCCGCCCCCAAAGCGAAGGGACGCGGCAAGGCGTCCAGCGGCTCCAGCTAGTCGATGCGACTTACAGTAAGTCCTGAGGCAGCAAAGGGCGGTGCGGTTCGCCTGCTTGGAAGGCGCTCGGCCAGGCAGGTGAACCACTGCTCTTTCCCTTGACGAGCACAGCTGTGAGGCGAATACAGTGATCATTGGCGATCGACACTGGGGAGGTGTCATTGAGCGGGCTATTTCTAGGTCGCCGCCCGCGTCAACCGACTTCGCCAATATCTTACGTCTTGGGGAATATTAATGCGTAGAAGCGCGAAATCTGTGGCGATCTTGCTCTGCACTTTTCTGACCGTAACACTCGCAAGCGTCAGCGTCGCGAATGCCGATACAATAGTCGAAAGATCCTGCGTGCAAGCCGCCAAGGCGGTAAAGCTTCAGGCGCGTACCGACTTTATATGCTTTGATGGCATCGCCAACGTCTCAGCAACCATCGAAGGCAAAAAGAAGACGTTCGTAGTCAACGAGGCAAGTCACGAATATCGCGAGACGACAGGTAAAAGTGAACACGAAAGGAAGTCACTTGTCTCCGAGGTCAAGGGCGACGATCAAGCGCTAATAAAGTACGGAACTTACGTTGACACCCCTTACCGTGGGCGCGCTGAGTACCCTGCCGCCTATGGTCAGTCAGGTGGCGGCACGGACTGGTCAACCAGTATGTTCCTTCGTGAAATAATCAGCCTTCAGTCGAATAATCACTGGTTTGAGTACTACTGGACGCAGAACGACAATAGGCTGGTCGCCTTCAGTGCTGTCATCCAACTGAAGCGCTACATTTACTGGCCTGGCACTGATGTTGTCGCCGACACCGTCCCCACGGGAAATAGCGTCTTCGCGACCAATGACAAGAAGTCCACTTATCTGCAAACCGAGTATTCGGATCGACAGTTCTTCTATTTCAATATGACAAACTTCAAGGTTAACGACCTGGAGGCTGGGGTGGTCTTCGACCTTCACGGCGATGCGCCCGGCCCGCTATTCGAGTGCAAACCAGCCAGTGGATGCATCTATCCCAACGGAGAAGAAGCCAAGCCTTGATATCACATGGCAACGTTGAAGGTGTCCGACTCGGGTAACCATGCGGATGACCAATCGATAACTTCGATGGTGATCCATCCCAGATCCATCTCTCGGATGATCTTATCTGACAGGTCGACAGTCAGTGTTCCTGTAGTCTCGGGTTGATCCATCTTTTCGACCGTTATCACGACAAAGGAATTGCCAGCCTTGTGGGCGTTAATGGGTCGCCAGTCGTCAGTCGACCTGCCGAGAATCGGGGCTTTTTCTGGCAAGATCGGGTAGAGCGGGAAAGGGACGAGGAGACTCGTCTCGGCAGGACGTGAACTCTGACTTCCGTGTACGGGTACTGTCCACTCGGTAACGCCGTCATTTACCCGGAGCCCGTGGCTATTTTCTATCCTCCACCGAGCAGGGAAGGGCCGACGTGTGATGGCGACAGCACTGGTGACCTCAGCTCCGGTCTGCTCTTTGTAAACCACGGTGCCCGCACCGGCAGTTGGCTCGTAGTCCAGCAATGCTCCAAATGCTTCACCCAGTGTGCGCACTCTGTCTCCTCATCTTGTTCTTCACCTGTCTGGATGAGAGTACCGGAAAGGATGTTGGGTGGGCGAACTGGCAGGATGCGGTCACTGCGCCCGAGGCGGGCCGCATCCTGCTTCCTGGGCTCGCTTGGAGTCCTGGTTGCAGTTAGGGGGCTACCGGGTGCTAGCGGGTGCCATTCTCGCCACGCTTACCTATTGAGTTACCTCAAGCGCGGCTTTAACGGCTTCCTTACACTGGAGACCCCACTTCCGCAATAACATCGCCTATCGCTGTCCACAAGGGACACCTTCGGTAAACCGGGACGTCACAGACCGGCGAAATGACATTGCCGCTGAGGCAAACGCCGCGGCGGCGGGATCCGACCACATCCACATACCGACGCGAGCCGGAGCGGCGCGGTAGCGAGGGAGGCACTACCGCTGCTGCAGGCCGGACACACCGCCGAACTTTCGAAGCCGCCGAGGCGGTGTCTGCAACGTTCGCACCGCCGGTCCACAACAGACCTACCCGACCGCATTGTCCGCGCCGAGCCGGGTGAACCAGGCCTCGATCGAGCGTTTGTAGCCGTCGGGCATGACCAGGCCTGAGACCTCGTCCGCGGTGAATTCGCCGACGCGTTTGTGTTCATGGCTCAAGACAGGTGCGGCGTCGGTGATGGCACGGCAGCCGTAGGTCACGATGAACCGCACGGCACTTTCTCGGAATTTCACCCCGCATTCTTCAAGAGAGCTTACATTATGTGACACCAAAGATTGTCACCGGAGAGCCCTAGCATTGCCGGGTTGTAGCCTTAACCGGCTCGCACCCATGCTGGCCAATGCGCCTCATTGGACGGGGCACGTCGCGAGAAGTTTTACAGGGTTGGCTGGCGCAATCTGGCCACCACGGCGCTGACTGCCGACTTGAGATGATCCGACAGGAAGAAGTGGCCACCGGGAAAGATGTGGAATTCAGGGTCTTCCGCGGTGAGGTCACGCCAAGCGGTCATTTCGGCCGAGGTGACCTCCGGGTCGTTGGTGCCCGCGAGGACTGTGGTGGGGACCGGAAGTGGAGCGCCTGGGCAGTGCCGGTATGTCTCGAACACTTCGTAATCCGCGCGCAGGATCGGGGTGATTAGGCGCGCCAGCTCCGGCACGCCAGCCAACGCTGGACCACCCTCCGAATCAGCACCACCCCATAACACCGTCGGGCGCTGGCTCTACGGCGATGGAGCCAGCACCCGGATCGCTAAGGCTGGCGAGGCAGTCCGTAGCCCATGCGGAAAAGTGCTTCAGAAGCCGCGGAAGACGCCGTCTCCGGATACTGAGTCAGTAAAGTCCGTCCAGTCCATGTTTGCCAGGTTGATGTTGTTCTCCACGCTCCACAGCTCGCCAGGCACCACCCGAAACGGCCGATGATCGCGTGCGTCGCCGTCCCGGCGCGGGAGAACCCGGACCGCCAAGACGGGCCGCTCGACACCGGTGAGAGTTACCTCGTCTGCCAGAAAGGAAACGGCCGGCCCAGCCCTCTGCGTCACCGTCAACGCCTCGACGCTCAGGCCCTCGAACACCGGATCGTTCACCAGAGCGACAGTCGCCAGAAACCCCTCCTCGCTGGGCGTCTGAACCGCCACGACCAGTGACTCCCACGCACTGTCATCACCGAACCATGTGCGGACAAGGACTGAGACTGCCGGCAACACTGTCACCCACACCATAATGCTCGCGAAGGTCACTCATCGAAAGGGCCAGGCCACAGCCGAGCGTGCGCTTCGTGGCATGAGGAACGTCGCTAACAGTTGTCATCGCCCAAACGTGCGTGCCAGCGCACGGACCGCAACGGTTCTTCATCCCGACCAGCTCCTGACCAGGGCCAGTACCGGCGAGGACCGTGGTGGTCTGCAGGAAACGAGCCACCCGGGTCAGCAACCGCACCCGCGGCCTGCTCGCCGGCACCGCCCTCGACGCGTCGTGGGCCCCAATCAGCCATCTCGCGGTGTTGGAAATCCTGTCCGCTGCCGAGGCCCCACCAGGATCTCGCGCTCTCTGCCGACCTACTGCACTCGTTTCGCAGTATGCGGCCCACCTATATCAGCCGAGCCGATCAGAACGTGCATTCGGCAGAACGCCCGAGCGCCACTCAGCAGAAGCGACAGGCCGGCGGACGAGACCGGGGCGGGCAGCTCCGGACGTTGAGCTGACGACCGCCGTCGCGATACCCGCCGCGGGCAGGTGGCGAGCGTTGCCGTGTCATCAGGATTTCATCGTGAATCGCTAACGTCGATCGACTGAGTGCGGCGCTAGCGGCTGATGAAAGGCGGACATGCAGATGCGAGTTCGGAGACGGACCCCCGTGTCGGGCAGACGAAGGACCCTGCGGGGGCGGTGGCTGCACTATCCGCTGTGCCTGGCCCTCATCATGGCCGCGGTCGTGGTGTCGGCAGGCCCTGCCACCGCGGATCAGTTCCGGAACGGGCATTGGGTGCGCGGGGCGATCGAGCAGGAGTTCATCCGGCTGGGCACATTGTGGCCCGGTGGCCCGCCCACGGTCGGTGAGCCCAACAGCGATGAGCTCGACGCCGCCCGCGGCGGCCGGTGGCAGGCCTTCGGCGTCGACACCAACCGCATCTACTGGCACCCCAACGTCGCCGGCGGGAAAGCCAACCAGGTCGGCGGACTGATCCTCCAGAAATGGCTGACCAACGGCGACGAGCGCGGCTCCCTGGGCTATCCCCTGGTCTCGGAGACCCCGGTCAACGGTGGCCGGTTCAACCACTTCGAGGGCGGCTCGATCTACTGGAAGAACGGTGCGGCCGCGGCCCGTATCGTGCGTGGCGCGATCCGGGACTACTGGGCCCAGGCGGACTGGGAGAAAGGCGCCTACGGGTTCCCGGTCAGCGACGAGTACGACTTCGGCGGCGGCCGCCGACAGGACTTCGAACGAGGCTCGCTGTACTGGAACGTCCACATAATCGACGCGGAAGCCGGGTCACAGGAACTCACGGCGAGCACGACACCGCAGCGGATCAACCCCAGCGACAACACCACCGACCCCACCGCCCTGGACGACCTCGGCCCGCAACCCCGCTCCGCGCCGGCACCCCTTGGGCTGTCCCCTCGGTGTAGCGGCAACGTGTCCAACCCCGACCGATGGACCGCGTGCTCTCGCAAGGGCTGGGTGCTGAAAGAACGCCGCAGCGAGAACGGCACCCTGCGCGAGACCGGACGCCTCCCCTACACCGTGACCCTCTCGGTCGAGTTCGACAAGGTCACCCAGTTCAACAGCGGGAACGCGGCCTGGAAACTCGACGCCAAAATCGACGTCGGCACCGGGGTAGGCAACCTCGCCGGCGGCACCCGCGCCCATCTGGCCACGCCGTGCCTGACCAACACCTCCAAATGCGGCACCGGAACGGTCCTGCCGACCAAGGAAGTCCCGCTCACCCCGAACACCACCGTCGAACACACCTGGAACCAGTACGCCAACAACCTCGGCACGGCCGGAGCGATCGAGAAGTTCACCGGCCTGATCGGGATCACCCTCAAGAACGCCGGCGGCCTGACCTGGTCCCACACCGACGCCTCCCTGGACGCGCGCTGTGACCGGGCAACCATCCGCACCGGCTGCGTGAACCCCACCGCGATTACCGCCGTCGTCTACGACCCGGTCAAGAACCCGGCCATCGCCGCCGTGTCCCAGCACGTCTTCGACGCCCAGGCCAGCCTGCCCAGCCACTGGGGCAACCCGCAGTACAACTACCTCACCCGCACCACCAACCAAGCGATCATCGACGCCAACCGGGACAAAGCCTGCCCTGCGGGCAGCCCCATCAGCTGCGACGAATTCGCCCTCGCCAGCACCTACCAAGGCGCCTCCAGAGTCGCCGCCAACGACTACTCCACCCGCACAGTGCCCAAAGTCTCCAACGACTCCCAAGGCGGCATCATGAGCAACTACTACAACTCCACCCGCATCCTCGACGGCGACCAATTCGGCATCGTCGCCGTCCTGCTCGACGGCCGCCAATCCTGGTAACCACACCCGCACCCACCAGCAACACCTGACGTACCCCGTAACGCCGTGTGCTGGCCGTCCCCACCGGGGATGGCCAGCACCACATCCAGTCCCCGCCCTGCACTGACAACGTAGGTGGCATTCACCGCGACCTATCCCAGCAGGGCAACTGGAGAGAATTCATGGTGCGCGTCCAGCCAGATGCGCTCGCCCGCTGTGCAGCACTCTCCTACCGGCGACCCAGGGCGCGAGCGGAGAGACCGCGGTGTCAGCACCGGTCCAGCATGCTCGAGAGCGCGGTCCGTTCCGGCACGGTGATCGTCAGCGCGTACGCGTGTTTGACCATGACCCAGTCGGTCGCGTAGGTGCACCAGTACGACACCAGCGGTGGTTTCCACTGGTCCGGAGCCTTGTCGCCCTTGTCCTGGTTGAGGTTGTCGGTCACCGGCCGCAGCTGCGGCTGGGTCAGGTCGTTGGCGAACCGCTCACGCGTGGCCTGGTCCCACGACTTCGCGCCGCTCACCCACGCGTGCGCCAGCGGTACGACGTGGTCCACGTCCACGTCGGACGCTGTCGTCCACGTCTTACCGTCGTAGGGGCTGCGCCAGGACCCGGACACCGCGGCACACTCCGCGTTGACCTTGACATTCGTCCCGTCACGCTTCAGCAACTCCTCACGAACATCGCCCCTGCCGGACACGGTTTTCCACTGCGGGAACTTCCTGGCCCGGTCATAGCCATCCAGAACCCCACGCACCGCGACCGGCAACTCACCGAGAAGCTTCCGGGCTTCGGCCACCGGGATCTCCGGCACCGCAGAAGCTTCGGCCCGGCCTGTGCCCGGGTTCGCCGGAGAAACGCGAGGAACCTCGCACCCACCCAGCAAGACCAGTGTCGCCACTACCGCCGCCACACCCAGCACGTTGCGGGCGTTCCGACTCTCCGACCACATACCCGCCCTCATCATTAACGACCACACCGCACATGTCCTGGCCAGTAAACGGGAACAACGACGTCACCGTGACCGGCGAACAGCGCAACCCGCCGCCACCAACCCGGGCGTCATCCGGAGTCCCGCGCATCAGGCTGGCGTTGGTGCGCGGACCACTCGGCTACGGTTAACGATGATCATCAGGAACGGATGCCTGCCATCCGAGTTGGACCTGGTAGTTCTGCTCGGCGTGGCCGATCACCTTGCCGGGCGACTGTGTCCCCTAGTCGAGCCAGGTCAGCACGGCGACGGGCTCGACGAGACCCGGTCGTGGACTTCGCGACCAGGCGCAACCGGACCCGGCCGAACTCGCGCGCACGCGGATCTCACGGTCCCTCGTACTCGATGTACCGGCGATCGTCGCGGGGATCACCGGCGGCTATCCCGGAACGACTTTCGGCCCCTTCCGCGTCGACCGCCCTTGCGCCGCGCGAACAATGGGACGGCCAGCACAGACAGAACGATCACGACCAGTATCGCGCTTCCGAGAACGTCCGCCTGCACCAACGGCTTGATCGGAGACGGCGTGATCCCCCACCGCTCCACTCTTCCAACGCTACGGTCGGCTGCCGAGGAGCTCCACCAGCTCGCCCGTTACGTGGAGAACCGAGGCATCATGCGCCTGGGTCGATCCTCGCCAGCCGCGGACGGCCAGTTCTGCCGTTCACGGTATGTCCGTGTCCGTGCTCCCGTCTTTGTGCTGCCTCGGATACGTTGTTCCCATCGAGGCCAATGCGTCTCGCGGCCTTGCCTGCAGGCAATTGAGCGCCATGCCGTGCCCGGGTCGATCAGAGACCGGATGGCTCGCTTACACTTCGGACACTACAGCCTGCCGCCGAGAAGCCGCGCCAGCGAGGCATATCCGGGGATATTGGCAGCCATTGGACTACCGGCAAGCGTCAGATGAGCGATCCGGACCTCGCCGTGGCTCCGCTTCACGGTTACGACCAGTGTGTCGAGGTCCTCGTTCCGGCACCACATCGCCGCTTCCCCGGCGCCCGCCAGCGGCTGGGCCTGCCCCTCACCCAGACAGTTCTGTTCGGCAACGGCGAGTGCACTCTCCGGCGCCGCCTCGCCCTTGATGGCGGTCACCATCAAGCTACCGACGCCAGACCCATCATCAACACGACTGAACTCGCAACCATAGGCAATGCTCCGCTGCCCCTCAACCGGCTTCTCCTCGACCGACCGGTAAGCAGCCTTCGACTCCAGGGCCCCTTGAAGCTCATCCGCGCCAAGAAACACGCAAGCCGCAGAAACAACCTCTGGCGATGCCGCCGGAGCCCAACTCGAAGAGGGAGCCGAGGCCAGGCCGGCGGGACTCGTTACCACATTCCCCGACTCACTTGAGCACGCGCAGCACAGAGCCAGCACCAACAACCAGACCCCACCTGCACGCCTGGAAACAGGATTACCAATGAACGAGCTCAATATCCCCACTTCAACCTCGATCACAGAGGCGCCCCTGCTCCCGACTCAACTGAGCATGAACAGCACACGGCGGTTAAAATAGCCACGACCTACGCATCAAACACCTTGACAACCAGCCCAGAGAAACTAGCGGATTCTCACATCGATCAACACGCCACTCTTCTTGCAAGGCAGCTAGAAACCAACTCGGCAGCCTCGCCCCAGGCGGCACATAATTTGAAGCTACCCCTTTGAGACCATCGAAATCCCGCCCATCGCAAGGGAAAACATACGCACGAGCACCCTTCGAACATCCGGGTCCCGATCGATTCTCTCCAGCGATTCGAGCCTGCTCGGCTCAAGATCTATCGTGGCAATTCCACCACCACCCTGATCATACACAGGTGAGAATAAAACCAGACATCGATATGCCCGAATTTCGCCTTGCTGTTCTTCACGCATCAGAGTCTGGAGGACAACGACATCTTCCCCGACCTGCCTACGAAGGGCGTCTACGGAGGACCATCTAGTTGCCCAGCCTCGCCCCTCCGCTTCCAATTGAATCGCGATCAGCGCATCGAAACTGATCTGACACACGCGAAAATCCGAGTCGGCCGAGCGAATCAAAGACATGAAGCACTACTCTCCATCGTAAACGTCAATGCGAATTGGCGTATCCGGGGCGATGCGCCCATCCCTGATTCTCGCCTGAAGCTCATCTCGACGATGATGTCCTCCAAGAATTGTACCGTCACGAGAAACAAGAATTCCATCGCCAGCATTAGTTTTGTTGATACCGTCCAAAAGTTCCTGGTTGCTCAAGTATTCGTGATACCACTGCGAAGCTGGGTCTCGAGTATTCTGGCCGTCAGTGTACTTCCCAATATCCCCAGCCTTCTCGTGGCGTGCCGAGATGCCACATGGCCCGGTGTTGTGGACGAGGATCGGCGTGGTACCGGCCAGCACGTGGTAGGTATGCAGGGCGTCGATGGTGAGGTTGTAGACGCGCTGACGCTGGGCCTGCCACCGGTCGACCTTGACCACAGTGACGACCGCTCCAGTAGCCGTCCGAAGGGTATCACCGGTCTTGAGATCGGTCGCGTCGGTCCAGGACGCGCTGCCGGGCGACCAGAACGGGTGCTCATCGGTCGCGATGACAACACCGACTCGATCCCCAGTTGGTCCGTCGACGTCGACGGTCAGCCCGACCAAGTTCTTTCGACCTTCTCCTACGATGGTCGCGATTACCGGCCGTGACTCGGTGCGGCCGGTTTCAGGGTCCGTAGCCACGACCTCGTCACCGACCGTGACATCTTCGATCGGCTTCGTCACTCCGCCGACGAGCAGCACCAGAGTACCTGCGACGAAACTATTCGGGGTGGCACAGTTACCTGAGGGCAAACCAGTGTCACCACCTCCCTTGTTTCCCCGTTTGCCACCACCGACCATCCTGGCTATCTCGGCAAGTAGATCCCTGCCAAGCTGCTGAATTCCCGCAGCCTGCTTACACTCGTCATAGTTGTCCACACAATAGGTGGCCGCGATTATCTTCGCACCTTCAAGGTCATTCTCGGTTTCAGGTGCACTCAGGTATTTCCATGCCTTATCGCAACCCATTTCACCAAAGCAAGCATTAACCCCCGGCTCCACATTGAGCGGATGCAGCCAATAGTCCATGGATGCAGCCGGATTTCTAATCACCTTTTCAAACTCGGCCATCAGCTCACTACGTTTTCGCGAACTGGGAGCGTTCTTCTTTTCCCAATCCTTGCGTTTCGACTTAGGCTGCCCCTTTTTGACACCCTTTTGCTCTAATTGCTCGGGGGTGTAGTGGCCGTTGATGTCGTTGCCGACTCGGGGGTCGATGCCGCAGTCGCCGCGCCAGCCGACGCAGTATCCGGGTGAGTCCTCGTGGGCGAGGCCGGAGGGGTCGCTGAATGCGATCGGGTTGTTGATGGAGTAGCTGTAGCCGTTGATCTGTTGCGGGCTGCTCGGGTCCATGATCGGGTCGAGGGAGATGAACCGGCCGAGGTCCGCGTCGTAGCTACGAGCCCCGAGTGTGGTCAACCCGGTCGAGGCGTCGATCGTGCCACCGACGAAGCCGCGTTCACCCGGCATACCGGCGCTTGGACCGCGCTCGGCGCCGAACGGGGTCTGTCGGCGTTGTTTGACCGTGAGGTCGCTGGCGTTGATCGCGACCTGTGTGGTGCCTTGATGGTCGCCAGCGAGCCAGGTCAGGGCACCGCTCTTGCGCATCGCGATGGTCAGGCCACCGTGGGTGTAGTACCTGGTGGTGGTCGCGTTGCCGCTCGCCTTGTCGAGGCGGACTTCCTGCGGTCCGAGGTAAAGAGTGGCGCTGGTCGGGTCGCGTCGGATGAGACGGCTGCCGTCGGCGTCGTAGAGAAAGGTCGTGTCGGCGGTGCCGTCGGTGACCTTCTCGAGCCTGTTCTCGACGTTCCAGTCGAGGTTCTGCTGCCCAGAGGCGCCAGGGCGGGTCTTTGTATTGCCGAGTTCGTCGTAGGTGTATTGGGCTGTCTTGGTGCCCGCGGGTCCCTCAGAGGTGACCGCGTTCAGCAGATGGGGCTTCGGTGTACCGGGTGTGGCGTAGCTGTACTTGCGGGTGATGTCACCGCCGGCGACGTGCTGGGTGTCGCCGGTCCGGTTCCCGGATTTGTCGTAGGCGTACGACTGCCAGTACGGGGCAGGGCCGCCGAGGCCGTTGACTGTAGGTGCCGCGCCGCAGTCGGTGTTGGCGGGTGTCCAGGCTTCGGTGAGGCGTTGGAGGTAGTCGTAGCCGAAGCACTGTTTGTCCGCGAGTTGCCCGATCGGGGCGTTGGAGATTGAGGTGATGTTGCCTGCGGGGTTGTAGTTGTAGCGGGTGTCGGTCTGCATCGGCTGCGGCACTTCAGCATCGACGATCGTGCGGTCCAGGCGACGGGTGTTGGTGTCGTAGTAGAAGGACAGCCAGGCGCGTTTCCCGTTGGTTGCGGTGCTGCTCGATCCACCGAGGTGAAGGCGTTGCGGTTCGCCGTATCGGGTGTACTCGGTCCCGGAGACGTAGGTTTGGAAGTCGTCGTCCACGCCACCATCGGCCGTGAGGACGTTGTTGAGTTCGTCCTGGGTGTAGGCGATGGTCTCAGGCGAGAGATCACCGGCCTTCGGGTAGCCGACGGCTCCAAGACTTCCATCGTCCTTGTACTGCAGCGAAGTCTGGTAGGTGCCGGCCAGTTTCGGGCCCTCGCTCGGCGGAATGA
Organism: Amycolatopsis sp. lyj-108; assembly: GCF_046549005.1. NCBI lineage: Bacteria > Bacillati > Actinomycetota > Actinomycetes > Pseudonocardiales > Pseudonocardiaceae > Amycolatopsis > Amycolatopsis sp. lyj-108. The sequence goes on from NZ_JAJPWQ010000013.1 coordinate 170,567, forward strand.
TGATCGACGTCGTCGTCGGCTGGTATAGCGGTCCGTAGACATTGACTTTGTTGACGTAGGCGTTGCCGTCGACCCAGCGTGTGGACGACGCGAGCTGCCCGATGCCCTTGAACGCGGTGTCGTAGGCCCACTCGCTGAGCTTGGTACCGGCGAGGGTGTCTTTGAAGACGCCGGTCTTGCGGCCGAGTTTGTCGTAGCGGAACGCGAGTGTGACGTTGCGTGCGTCGGTGCTCGAAGTCTGCTGGTTCAGCTTGTTGTAGGTGTAGGTGGTGGCGCCGCGGTCGGGATCGTCGGTGCGGATCAGAGAGCCGTGGATGTCGTAGGTGTAGGACCAGCGGTTACCGCTGGAGTCGGTGAGTGCGGCGAGTTTGTCCGAGTTGGTGTAGTCGTATTTCGTTTCGTCGTAGTTGTCGCCGGTCGGTTGAGCGCCGTGGTGCTGTCGGAGAGCGCGGGTGCGGCCGCGGGCGTCGGTGATCGTGGTGGTCGCGCTGCCGCCTTGCGGCGGTGTGACGCTGACCGAGTCTCCGCCATAGGTGGTGCTGGTACGCCATTCTTTGGTCCCGCCTCGGTAGGTGGCGGCGATCGCGCGGCCGGCGCCGTCGAAGTCGGTGACGGTCAGACCGGGGACTTCGGTGTCGCTGGCCACCCAGAGGGAGGTGTCGACGGGTTGGTCGTTGTAGTACGGCTGTGTCGTCTTGTAGGCGCGGCCCTGCGAGTCGTAGCGCGTGTCGACCAGCAGCCTGCCACCTCCCGGTGCGGGCGCCTGGACCTGCCGGGTCCGGTAGAGACCGTCGAGGATGGTGGTCGAGGTGACGTAGTTGCTGTTGGGGCCGAACCGCATCGAGGTGATCGAGCTCGGTGCGTTGTTCCGGACGTCGTAGGTGAATCGTGCGCTTGGTTCGGTGGGGTGGTCTGCCCGGGGCCGGTTGGGTTGCCAGACCTCGGCCTTGCGGCCGAGTGCATCGTAGGCGATCTCCATGACCCGGTTGTTGGGGTCGGTGATGGTCCGCGCGGATCCCCACGCCGGTTCGTAGACGGTGGTTGTCTTGTGTCCCAGTGCGTTGGCGGTAACGAGCTGGGTGACCGGGCCGCTGGTGGCAGGGGTGTAGGTGGAGGTGGCGGTGTTGCCGTCGGCGTCGGTGATTTCGATCGCGCGCCCGTGTACGTCGCGTTTGGTCTTCGCGACGGGGCGGTAGATCGGAGTGAAGCCGTTGTATCCGTCGACCTCTTCGGCCAGGGTGACGTCGCCCACCGTGGGCGGGACGCCGGGTGCGAGCGTGTCGTAGGAGGACCGGACGTCGGAGATGGTGTCCCGTGGGTAGACCGGCAGGAATCCGCAGACCGTGGAGAGGGTCTCGACCCGTGACGGGAAGTTCAGCAGCCATCGGCCAGTGTTCTGGGCGTAGGTCGTACTGGTGCAGCGCTCGTCGCCGTTAACGTTGATGTCGCCGAGGTCGTTCACCTTGGTCGGCAGGCCGTTGGGGTCGTAGTCCGTGGTGGTTTTGGTGGTTCGCCAGCCGCCTGATGCCAATGCGGTGAAGGAACGCTGCGTTCCGGCTCGGACGATGTATGCCTTGTACGCCCCGCGGGTCGCCGTGGGGCCTTGCCAGCTGGGTTCGGTGATCGTCTTGCCGACAACGGCGCCGGCCTCGCCGTTCTTGGTGAGGCTTTCCAGCTCCAGCCCCTGGAGCCAGTCCTCGTCGACGTAGGAGCCGCCTTCACTGTCCGGAACGCTGACAGGTCGCGTGCCGTTGTTGGGAAGCTTGTCTCCGTGCATGCCGCGGAGGTATCGGGTTTCGGTGTAGCTGGTCGGTCCGCTGGGGTTGTCGGCTCTACCGGTGCGGACGATGACCTTGCCGAAGCCACGGAACTCGTTCCAGGTCTTGTCTTTCTCAGGCGCGAACTCGGAGGTGGTGTAGTGCCACGCCGCGCCTTCCGGATACTCGTAGTTGGTGACCTGTTCGGAACTGGTGCTCATCCAGTCGGACTGAACGACGGAACCGACTACGTACTTGTGGAAATAATCGGTACGTTCAGCGAAGTCCCGCTTGGTCCACGTCACCGGGAAACAACGCTTGGTGTTGGTTTCCGGCTTGTCCGGCAAGGACGTGGCGGAACAGTCGGCGGGCGCGTAGCTGACTGTGGTGACGCCGCCGGCTTCGGAGACGATGGCGGAGAGCCGGTAGCGGTTGAGATAGCCGACACCGTCCTCTTTCACGACCCGGTTCGGCAGCTTCTTGCCTTCGAACGTCACCTTCGGCAGCGTGATCGGAGTGCCGACATGGCCGACGTGCATGATGGACTTGAGCCAGAGAGCGGCTTTGTTGCCGTCATCGGGATTCGGGAACTGCTGCTCGAGTGTCCAGCTGTCGACGTCGGTGTAGCCAGCGCCCGCGCGGACCTGGGTAGTGATCTTCGCGAGGCGTTCGGTCGACCAGAACGTCGGGCTGTAGTGATCCTTGCACGTGGGGCCGTCACAACGATCGGCCAAGGCGACATCGGGAAAGTTCTCGGGCTTCTCGTAGACGCACTCGCTCCCGGGAACACACCGTTTCGCGGTCGTGAAGGTCACTTTCCCTGCCGCGGGGGCGGGGTCACCCTCACGGAGTCCGTACTGGATCTCTTTGAGCGTCCCGCCACGAACGTACGAGACCGCAGTGTCTTTGACGTTCTGCCCGTAATTGTTGGTCTCGATGTCGTAGCTGTAGAGGATCAGATTCCCGTGCCGGTCGACGACCTTGTCCAGATTCCAGCGGTATGCCTGGACACAGGCGGAGTTGTCGAACGTGTTGTCCGCTGCGTGACACGGTTCGCCAGCATCGTCGCCGTAGACGGGAACGGTCCAGGTCGACTTCGACGCCGGAGCGGACCCAAAGAAATACTGGGTGCCATCGACCGTGGTGATCTTCCAGTACTCGCCGTCACGAGCACCATTGTGTGCACCGGTGAGGTGCTCGATGCGCGACCCGTTGTCGCTCTTCTGCCGCCACACCTTCTTGTCGGTGTCGTGGATGAGCATGCCGCCGGACCCGTTGTAGACGGCGGTGGCGTTGTCGCTCTTCCAGCAGAGGTCACCGACCTTCGGTGGGGTGGTTCCGCCTTCTTTGTCGTCCTGGCAACTGCCGTAGGTACGTTCGACGAAACCGGGGTGCAGGTCCCATCCCTCGCCGACCCACGACGCCTGGTTGTTGGTGGCGCTCGTGCGTCCGTCGACCGTCGAGGAGTTGTAGGACAAGGCCAGGTTGGGTTGCAGATCACCGGGTGCGGGTGGTACACGCAGCGGGTACGACCAGGTGAAGTCACCGGTCTGCTTCGACACATCCCACGTCGCCGAGGGCGACAGGGACGTCGCGCTGCTAGTACCGCCACCGTCGGGTGTGGTGGATCCCGTGGGCTGGTTCCCAGTGAGCGCAGCCAGGCTCGCATCGTCGAGGTTTCGCCCCTGCATAGTCTGCTTCGTCACCGGAGTCGAGTTGACTTTCGGCGAGTCGACACTCCAGCCATTGGCCGCGTTCGCGACCTGCGAGGTGCTGACGCCGGTCACGACCAGCGAGCAGATCAGCGCCATGGTCAGGGTTCTCGAGCTACGGCGTGTGGACGACTTCGGTCGCATCAGTTCTCCAGGCTGGACGCGGTGAGACCCTGCCCCACGGCCTGGGGAGTGCCTCAAGTGGCTGTAGTCGATCGGGGTCGCGAATTCCGGTGGCGATCTATCCGCCGCCGGTTCCCGTCGGCGGTGCGGGTTCGCGCCCTACCGTGGACCCGCTGCTCGCTGCGGCGAAGACGGGCTCGACCTGGGGAAGTTTGGTGATGACGTAGCCGAGCAAGCGGTCGTTGCCCATGGCGCCGCAGTTGTCGCTGGTGTTCGTCATCGATTCGACACTGCTACTGCCGCACCGATAGAGCATCTGCACGTCCGGTCCGTCCGGCGGCTGTGTCCACAGCTGTCCGAGCGGCCCGATGACGTTCTTGCCCTCACAGTTCGTGTCGAGTGACACGAACTGGTCCGCGTCGTTCACGCACGCGGTCAGCGGTTGCGTTCCGGTCTGCGGCAGCAGCGGCAAATACCCATGCCGGAACTCGGCGTAGTAGCCGGGGCGTGCGGCTTGTGTGGTGCTGAGGTGGTCGTAGGCGGCGTTGTTGTAGTACCGCACGAGTGGTGCGTAGGCGAGGGTGTAGCCGAGGAGTGCTTCCTGGGTCGCTCCCCCGCAGTCGGCCTGGCGGCTGTCGAAGTGCCCGGCCGCCGAGGTGCATCGGTAGACCGGGATCGTGGGGATGTTGGTCGGCTGCTGGGTGTAGACGGAGCCGATCTCGCTGATCTTGGTCTTGCCCTCGCAGGCGGCGTCGGTCGAGGTGAAGAAGTCCGTACCGGATTGGCAGGAGTACAGCACACGGGTGTGGGGCTGTGCGCTGTCGATGAGCATGCCCAGGCTTTCCTCGAACCGGTACCCGGCCGCGGGGGCGGCATTCGTGCTCGCCGTCCGCTTGCGCCCAGCCGCGTCGACATAGCTGCCCAGCTGTCCGCCATCGGGTGCGGGGAAGCTGCCATAGGTTCTGATCGCTGCTTCGGAGGCCATGCCGTAATGGGCGTAGACCTCGTCGATCATGCCGGGGAAGAATTCGGCTGCCTTGCCGTTGGTCTTGCCGCGGCCGATGACGAAGGACCCGTTCGCCTGCCAGAGGACGACACCGTCCTTCTTACCGGCGAACTGCCCATCGACATAGAGCCGGAGCTGGTGGGCCGCCTGGTCGTAGATGCCGGTGAGGTGTGTCCACCGGTTCACGACTGCCGGGTCGAACGAGCTGACGTAGGACACCGGTGACACGTCGACGTCCTGCGCGGTCGCACCGAACGTCCACCGCCCGGCTTCCGGCCGATACTGCAGGGCGAAACCGCTCATCCGCGCCCCGTCCTGCGACATCACGGTCGCGACCTGATCGGTACGGGCAAGGTTGGCCCACGCGGACACGGTGAAACTGTCCTGCATGGCCAATCCCCGCTCCGGCGCGGTGGCCTGCCCGTCAGTGCCGTTCAGCTTGAGCGCGGTACCGCTCACACCCGGTACGAAGGACGCGCCACCGGCCGGGACGACAGTGTTGCCGCGCCAGCTGTAGTCCTTGCCGGTGCCGTTGTCGAACCGCCAGGCCCCGCCGTCACCCCGGGGGATGTCATCGTGCACCTTGCGCACTTCGGCGTCGGTGAGTGCTCGGGAAAAGGCCCTCATGTCGTCGATTCCTTGCGGGAAGAAACCAGCGTTCCCACCGTTCCAGCGTGCCCTGCCGATCGAGAAGGCACCCGCCGACGGAATCGTCGTAACACCCACCTGTGCCGCGCTTTGCACGCCATCGACATACAGCCTCAGCTGCCGGAACTGAGCGTCATACACCACGGCCAGGTGCACCCACTGATGCGCCTGAGGAGCCTGGCTGGCCCACAGCGCGACAGCCGGGGGGTTGTCTTTGTCCTCGCTGGGTACGACGACACGCCACTTCTTCGCGCCCCCGTCGTATTGGACCAGGAACGCGCTGACCCGATTACCGTCCTGCCCGAACACCGAGTAGTAGCCGCCGTCGGTCTTCGTCAGCTGCACCCAAGCCGCCGTTGAGAAGCTCTTCGCCGTATCCAGCACCGGCCCAGAGGTCTGCGCGTAGCCGGTGGCCCCGTCCAAACGCAACCCCGGCGTGTTCATCCCGCCGCCCCACCCGGCACTATCCTTCAACGCCACGGTCAATCCACGACCACTCGCGTCCAGGGCCACCTGCCCGGCGTTCTCATCGAACCGCCAGTGCCCCGCATCCGCGACCGGCAACGTGGCAGTACCACCGTCACCGGCGGGATACGACTTGTACAGACCCGACACCCGGTCCTTATCGAGGGCTGTCGTGTAGACGCGGACATCGTCGACCCTGCCGGTCCAGAACTGGCTCGGCTTGTCCGCGGTCAGACCACGACCGATCTGAGCACCACCGGACGCCTGCCAGCGCCCGTTCAACGTCGCGTCCCCGACCCGCTTACCGTTGACATACAGCCAGGTCTTCTTGGTCTGCCGGTCATAGGTACCAGCAAGGTGGACCCAAGAATTCATCTCCGCGGGGAACGCCGGCACCGCCGCTCTCGCGACCGTAGTGTCCGTGTCGGTCTCCGCCATCTCGAACACCCATTTACCGCAGGCATTGGGATTCTCGAATTCACCACCGAAACAGGTCGCGTTCATCTCATCGGCCACGTGCCCGAGCCGGAACTTACTGGTCCGCTCGCCATCGACACTCAGCGCCGTAAGCTTGGAGACGATGTCGGATCTGCGGTCCATGTAAACCCACGCCGACACACTGAAACTCTCGTCAGTCCGCAAGTCGACACCCGTGGTTCCGATGGCGCCGGTCTTCCCGTCGAACTGGACGGCGTTCCCGACCCGACCGGGTGCGAACTGCGTACCGGGCTCGAGTGTTCCGGTGCGGGCGCCGGTGGAGTCTGACACCTTGATGCCGCCGGATTCGTCAAGCTGCCAGTTGTGCACCAGGGTGAGGTCCTGCCCGGACATGGTGCGGATCTCGTCGGTGAACAAGGTGCGGCTGTATACCTTGACGTCGTCGACCGCGCCACCGAAGTGGTCCAGCCAGTTACCTGCCCACTTGCCGCGCCCGATGTCGAACTCGGTCGTCGCGTTCCACCTCGCGGTGAAGGTCGCTGTCCCGGACAGGGTGCCGTTCACATACAGCTGCATCTCGCCGGTGTTGCTGTCGTAGTTCGCGACGAGATGTGTCCAGACACCGGTCTGGACCGGCTGCGCCGAGCGTGCGCGGACGACTGCGGTCGGTGCGGTGCTGTCAGGGCCGTGCATCGCGAAGGCCCACCTGTCATCGGCAGTGCCGGTGTAGCCGATGTTGAACGCGGACACGTTCTGCCCGCTCTGGCTCAGCACAGCACCCCAGCCCGGGGTCTTGGTGGTCATCTTGACCCAGGCGGCGACGGAGAAGCTCATGCTGCTGTCGACCGGCGAGGGTGCGCTGACGTGGTCGTCGACGCCGTCCAGCTTCACCGCGAGATCGGTCTGATCCGGGTAGCTGGTTTGCCCCGCTATCCACTGGGCACCGTTTTTCGCGGATGCGTGTTTCGCCATACCCGAGGTGTCCTGCGCGTCGCCATCGAGCTTCCAGGTGGCGGCGGTGACATTGTTCTGCGCGACGATGCCCTGGATCTCCGCGAGGTCAAGAGTGCGGCTGTAGGCACGGACCTCGTCGATACCACCTGCCCAGTAACCGAGCGGTGTCCCGTACTTCCCTCGGCCAATGGCGAAAGGACCGGCGGAGTGCCACGGCGCCGCAGGCGCCGAAACGCTCGCGACCTGCTTCCCATTGACGACGAGGGTAAGGGTTTTGGCGGTCGCGTTGTACACGCCGGCCAGGTGTGTCCATGGCACGGTCTGCACCGTGTTCGCCGCGGACTTGGCCTCTGCCGCTGTGCCGCCGGTGGCGTCACCGGGGTTCATGCCGAAAACCCAGGAACCGTTGATCTGTTTGAGGTAAAAGCCGCTCACGGCCGTGCCGTCCTGGGAGACGGCGGTCATGTCACCGAGCTTGTCCGGCTTTACCCAGGCAGTGATCGCGTAACTCTGATCGGTCCGCACCACAGGACCTGACGTCGCCGCATAGCCCTTGACTCCGTCAAAGGTGGCCGCACCGTTGACCGCCCCCTGGGGAGCGAACCTGGCACCAGGTTGCAGAACCGCCATCTCGCCGCCCGCGGCCGCATTGCGCGCGGTCGTCCCGTCCGCGTCGTCGAGATTCCAATAGCCCGCGGTGACATTGTCCCGGGTGACCGCGGACTTGACCTCGGCATCGGTCAGCACCCGGTCATAGGTACGGATCTCGTCGACCGCACCGGCCAGATAGTCCGACCCGGCGCTGTTGACGATCGCGCGCCCGACCGCGAACTCGTGGGTCGCCGGCCACGGGGCCGTCCACGTCGTACTGCCTTGGAGATCGCCGTTGACATACAGCCGGATCTGCTGTGCCCCGGAGTCGTAGACACCGGCGAGATGAGTCCACGTGTTCGCCTGCGCCTGGGAGAGCGAGGACACCGTCGTCGGTGCCGTGCCCGGGTCGTTACCAGGCCTGAACTCCAGCGCCCAGCGATCGGTCGCGGTGCCGGTGTGCCCGAGCTTCACCATTGCCGTCGTCGACGCGTTCTGGCTCAGCAGCGTCGACCATCCTGGCTTCTTCTCCGCAAGGTTCACCCAGCCAGAGAAGGAGAAACTAGGGTACGTGCCCGCTGAGATCGGCGCCGTCATGTAGTCGTCAACACCGTCCAGCTTGATACCAGAACCGGTACTGCCCGGCACATAGACCGTCCCGCCGTGCAACGTCGCGTCGCGGAATCCGAGGGTCGCGGTGTCCTTCGTGTTGCCCTCCAACGACCACTGCCCCAACGGGCCGTTACCCGCCCGCACATAGAAGTGGTGCGTCTGCACAGGACTGGGATTCCCGGCACGATCGACACTCCGCACATACAGGTCACGCGGCCCATCCCCAGGCGGAGTCAGCTTCACATAGGCCTTACCACCGAGAGCGACTGCATCGACCTTCGTCGTCGGCGGATCCGCCCAGCCATAGAGATAGTGATCGACATCGGTGACCGTCGTAGTCGCGTCGCTCGCATCGAACTCGAACACATCCGGCACGCCGACACCACCGTGCCAAGCATTGTCCGCCTTGTAGAGCGACGCTGTCACAGTCGGCTCATTACCGATACCCGTCCGGTCGACGATGAACGGGCCCGGCCCATTCCTCCAATCACCACCATCAGCGGAATCGTGACCCCACATCGTCCATGAAACACGCTGCCCATTCCGCTTCGTCAAATCGACATCCGTGCTGTGATAAGCGCCAGACGCCTGGTAGGTGGCGGGCGCACGTTGATCAGGGGCACCACCGTAGATGTCCCAGACCGGGCGAAGCTGATCGTTGCCGTCCGGGTCCGACAGCCTGCTCAACAGTCGGATAGACGGGTCCCCGACATACGGCACCCCGTCACACCAGCGACACGGCGCGCGCAGCGGCGGATCGGTCTTCATGTCATACGGCGGATTCGGCCTCGTGTTGTAGGTGATCTGCAGGATCGTGCTCGGCACGTCGTACCTGCGCCAAGCATCGGAGTCCGACTCGGACTTCGCCTGCAGGAAGTAGGTCGAGGGGCCATTAGGGTTGACGTAGAGGCCAACACCGAACCCTGCGGGCTGATTGCCCGGACACGAGTCCCAGCTACCGGGCACCCAGGATGTACTGACTTCTTGCCCGCCCGGCTGGTTGTTCCAGGTGACCCCCCAGTCGAGATTGCGGTCGGCGATGAAGAGCTTGTGCTCGTTCGCACCACAATCCGGACCATGAACCACGGCGGTATTGAAATTGACCGTCTTGATGAGTTTGCCGGCCAGGAAGCCCGTATCGAACTGGAAGAAGGTACGAGCGAGATCGATGTCTCTGCATTGAGCCCATGTGCACTTTCCGACCTTCGCCCACGCGTCACCGTCACCCGTGCCGTTGACATAAGGCATGTCAGGATGCCCTCGGAACACCTTCGCCCACATGCTCTGTCCCGGCGACCGCATGTCAGGGTCGACCACGACCGGGTACCGCGTACTCGGGGCCGTCAACATCGCGGCGTTCGGCTTCAACGTCATCGTGGAGCTGTCGACCGCGACATCGACGGGCGTGCTCGTGCTCTCGCGTCCTCTGGCGTCCCACATGATCGCCGCCGGTGCGACGAAGACCTTCTGCCCGGCGCCATCGACGGCCTGAACCCGCCCGGTCCCGTCCGACATGAGCTGCACGCCCTCCGTCTCAAGCGCGAGCTTGATCGACGCCAGCGCTGGGTTACGTCCTGCCTCCGGCGTCTTGACCACGAAGCGTTGGTTGTATCCCTCAGCTTCGGCCTGCATCTCCAGGTCGACGCCGGGCAGCACCTCCCGATACCTGGCCGTGCTGCCGTCAAGCTCAGGCTTCGGCAACACGCCAGGCCACCGCAACGCGAGACGCTTACCATCACGCGAGAACCGCACCAGCGGCCCCTCGGCTCCACCGGCCGAAAACGCCACATCAGCCACGGCAGCCTTCGGCCTGACCGTGCCATCCGACACGGACGCCAGCGCTGTATCGACAGGAACCCAACCGTCACGCTTGCGGACCCGCACAGGCTGCGGCGACAGCTGCGCCGTCAACGTCCCATCCGGATTAGCCAGGACCTTCTTCGCCTCGGCGGTCTGATCGGCCACTCCGACCGGCGTGCCCTGCAACCGCGCCGCCGCGAACGCGCTAGCGGCGTCCGGCGCTTCCGCCACGGGAACGACCGGGGTCGGCAGCGAACTCTTCGGTGAACTCGCCGTCACCACGACGACGCCAGCGAGCATCAGGAACACCATGGGTAGCGTGCGCAGCCTGAAGCCACGCGCCACTGACGGACGCAACATTGGAAAAATCCCCTCAGACGGCCAACGCGCGTCCCCGACGCCACGCGACCACAAAGTCATCATGACTCTTCACGACCACTATCGAGTGAAGGAAGACTCCATCAGAGTGAATGATCATGGAACATGATCTGGCATTTTTCGGCGACTCGTCAGATGCTGCCGGTTTGCCGCATTTCCCCTACGTTATGTTGGAACTTTTCTGACCTATTACTTACTGCGTGACCGGGACATCAATTACGCCATCCGCGCTACTGCTACGCCCCGAACCCAGCATTCGCTTCAAAATCCACGCCAACCAACCAAGAAGCTTCATCGATGGACGCCGATGGATTGTCAAGCCGATGAAGGGGCACTGCTGATCAGGGGCGGCTCGGCTCCGCCCGCAAACGATCCGCGCGAGTCGGCAGCTCAGGTCCGGCAGCAGCAGACAGCCCCACCTGATCGACAATTCTGGCCAGCCAGACCTCCTGCTGGCTGTCGCGGTCGCCTGGAGGATCAAGCCCGCCACCACGGACTCCGGACTCGACAAGATCGCCTCCCAGTTCGTGGCCGTCCCCACGGGACGTGCTGCCCGACGCGGCTCACCGACAGCCTGAGAGTGGATGAGGGCCTGAACCACAAAGCGCACTGGCACAAGCCCGGTACGGCCGTGCAGCTCACGGCGTATGGGGCGAGAAACTCTTCTGAGACCCTGCGGCAACTGGACGAGATGCGGGAACGCACCGACCAGCTGATTGCCCACATCACCGACAACCTCAACCTGGTCCGGCGCGTTACAAACCGTCGCTGACCGCCGGGCGTCACCCGCCTCAGCCCGCCAACCTCAGCGTTCGCTCTCCGCGGATGACGCGGGCCGGGCGCTGCCAGAGTCGAGGCGATACAGGACGTCGGGGGCGCTGACATAGGAATGCAGCCGGTCGACGTCGAGCGGGTCAGCCGGGGTCGCGGGCACGGACAGTTCTGCGTCGAGTTCGCCAGCGGCGACTTCGGCGCCGTTGAGTAAACCCAGCCGGGCGTTCTGATGGGCGAGGAACCGGGCGGTCGGGAAGCTGGGGTGGCAATAGGTGGTGGCCTGCGGCACGACCCAGATCGCGACGCCGCCTTTGCCTTCGGTGAGACGGAAAGGAACCCCGGCGCGGGAGTACGCCTTGCGGTCGTCCATCCACGGCTGGGAGCTGCGGCTGCGGTCCGCCCGCCCCAGCACGCCCTTGCCCCGGCCAACCTGGAGACTGCCAGCGCCGCAGCCCTTGGCATCGATCAACAACCAGTCACACCCGGTCACCACGAGGTGGTCGATGTTGCTGCCGCCCAAGTGATCGGCTTCAGCCCGGCGCCGCTGATGTTGTTCAGCCCGACCAGGTCATGGAACACATGCACCTCGTCCTGTGAGACGACACCAGAGTGTCAGTAGCCAAACGACATTTGAGTGTCAGTAGTTCGTCGGCGTGTGCGTGCATGTCTACCTCGCCTGTGCAGAGGCTCGTTGTGACTACTTGACGACGAGCCTGAGCACGGCGGTGACGAGGGCGGCGATGATGCTTGAGGTGATCGTGGCGGTGACGACAGTGCGGAGCAGCCGGGCGAAGCGGCTACGGGGTGAGCGGGTGGCGAATCGTTTCGCCGGCGAGAATTGAATGTCGGGCACGGTGTCGCCGGTGCTGATCGCCGTGATCATCTCAGCCATGTAGCCGCTGAAGATCGCTCGGCGTCTGGCTTCGTGCGGGCTCTCGGCGTACCACAGCAGTACCTCCCCGAGCCCAAACTCGGCCGTGGAGCGGCCAGCGAGACGAGCTTGGTCGCGGGTTAGCGCCCAGGCCAGCCCGGCGATCCGCCTCCGCCGGTATAGCTGGTTCCGCATTTTGAAGCGGAACCACCTCAAGATGGGATCTACGGGGGTGTCACGAAACAGGATGAGCAGCCGGATACACCGTGTGGCCGAGATCAGCAGTCGTATGCGAGGCGACACGGCTGTGACTGCGAAGACACGGCAATGCCCTACGCGCTCGGAAAGAGCGTCACACCCGCAGACTTGGGCATACCGGGCGAATCGCTCACCATCCGCGAACGTGAGATCGCCTCCCTCGTCAGCGCGGGACTGCCCAACCGGGACATCGCCGCAAAACTGGTCATCTCCGTTCGCACGGTGGAAACACACGTGCAGAACATCATGACCAAGTTCGGTGTGAGCAACCGGACCCGGATCGCCACCTTGATGACCTCGACCGACACCACACCGAACCGACCACCCGCACCTCAAGATCATCCACCGGCTTATTGAGGACTAAGGCAAACGTGGCGGGTCGGCCGCGGGCCGATCGTCACGAGGACCCGGCGCGGTCACGACTGTCCACAAGGGACGCCAGGCCGAGTTGTGACGCCCGTTTTGCGCACTTTACGCAGTCTGGCGCGGGGGGCGCGAGTGGCAAGTGTCGTTCTAACGCTCTTTACCACTCACGACCCCGGCGAACCCGGCGAAAGACCTGCGCGACAGGCATTCACAACCCGCCACGTTTGCCTTACTCCTCAAGAGACCTCAACGAGAAAACATCTCACAGGTGGTCTACGATCGAATGCCATGTCGAGGCTGGCGTGTTGACGCTCTCCGAAATTCCTCACTTGTGCTCTCGAACGATCCGAACCGGAATGACCCCGGCGACGATGCCCTGCTGATGACCGGAGCGCGATCGGTCGCTTAAGCACCTGTTCGTCGAGCCCCACACCACAGAGATCATCTCCATGATCAAGGACACTGGCGGGCACCGCACGCTGTCCTTTCTCGGCGGGCTCGCTCACGGTGCCGTCGAACTGCAATACTTGCCGGGGCAATACCCCTGCTGGCCCGCACGTGCAAGACGCCCGTCGTTTCGGGCTGACCGACCGGGCCTCATCGTGCACCGAATCGCCGCTCAGCGTATGAGAACCAGATAAACCATGTATAGCGTGGCATTGCCGGAAGGACATTCATGCACGAAGAGCACTCTCTCTTTTCGCGAGCGGCGGAGTTGGCCGCCGAGTACGTGGCCGGCCTGGATGATCGGCCTGTCGCTCAGCGGGTCGACCTAGCGGACCTACGGAAAGCTTTCGGAGAAGCACTTCCCCGCGATCCCAGCTCTCCGGAAGCCGTCATCGAGCAACTCGCTCGCATTGCCGAGAAAGGACTCGTGGCGACGGCGGGGCCACGGTTCTTCGGGTTGGTCATCGGCGGCGCCTTGAGGTCCGCGGTCGCGGCGGACATCCTGGCGGCAGGATGGGATCAGAACAGCTTCAATCCCGCTCTGTCACCCGCCGCGTCCGCCGCGGAGGACGTCACCGGCGGATGGCTCAGGCACCTCCTGGGCATTCCGGCCACCGCGTCGACCGGGTTCGTCACCGGAGGCCAGGCGGCCAACACGGTCGGACTCGCGGTGGCACGTCACCACGTCCTCGCTCAAGCAGGTTGGGACGTCGAACAGGACGGCCTCATCGGCGCACCCGCTCTCCGGGTTGTGGCAAGCGTCGAGCGGCACGCGACCATCGACCGCTCGCTGAGGTTGCTGGGTATCGGTACCAGGGCGATCGAGGAGGTGGCAGCGGGTCCGCAGGGCGCGATCGACGTCGAGGACCTGGCCAGGGTTCTGGCCGCAGGTGAGGGTCCCACGATCGTCTGCCTGCAGGCGGGAAACGTGAACACCGGCGCCTGCGACGACCTGCGCGCCGCCTGCACACTCGCGAAGGGGCATGCTGCCTGGATCCACATCGACGGTGCCTTCGGGCTCTGGGCCGCAGCCAACCCCGCGACAGCGGCGCTGGTCGACGGCCTGGAGCTGGCCGACTCCTGGGCGTGCGACGGCCACAAATGGCTGAACGTCCCCTACGACTCGGGCTTCGCGTTCTGCGCACACCCGGCACTGCACGCCGAGACCATCGCCTATCGCGCTCCCTACCTCGCCGGCTCAGCCGAGTTATCCCGGATGGGAGACCTCACGCTCGAGGCATCGCGCCGCGCACGGGTGTTCGCGGTGTGGGCGGCCTTGCGCGAGCTGGGACGCGACGGTGTGGCCGACCTCGTCGACCGCTGCTGCAGGCTTGCCCGGCTGTTCGCCACGATCCTCGCCGAAGGTGGTGCCGAGATCGCCAACGACGTCGTCCTGAACCAGGTACTGGTCAGGTTCGGCGACGATGACCGAACCGACGCGATCATCGACGCCGTTCAACGTGACGGCACCTGCTGGCTGGGCGGCACCACCTGGCACGGTCGCCGCTACCTGCGAATCTCGGTCTCCAACTGGTCGACCACCGAATCGGACGTCGAGCGCTCCGCCGCGGCGATCCTTCACGCAGCGGCGGCGAGCTGAACGAGTCCACCCGCGTGACGAACAGCGAATCGCCACACCACCGTTGATGAACAGCGAATCGCCGACGTTCTCTGCCTGACCTTCCTGCCGACCAAGGAGATCAGCGTGTTCTCCCAGGGCGGTGAGCCCCCCCACCCCCCCCCCCACCGAATGAACACAGTCGTCCCGAAGAGGACCAACCGAGAGCGAATGAGACGCCACCAGGACGTCTGCGCCCGCCGAGTTGACACCGAGATATTGAGCCGAGCAAGGAGGCCTCCGGGGCGAGGCGCGGGCGCCGACGAGGACTACCGCGCGCCCCGATCGTCCACAGAGGACAGTCCGGGCCACTGGAGGTCCGTTTGATACCCATTCGAGCACCATCGTGCTCACCGCCGACACAACCGGATCGCGCCGCTCCCCCGTCATCGTCCGCACCACCCAGCGACGCTTGGTCCTTCAATGTGGCTGGACCAAGCGACAGAACCCGGCATCCACGAGCCCGAGACGTCCAAAACAGTCCGACACCAGGCGACGCACCCCGACACCATGGATGCGCCGCGACCAGACGAAAAGGTCTTGTTAGACATTACTTGGCACCATCCGACATAGAAAGCAGCTCACTCTTAACCAGCGGGTTGCCGACATGGGTGCTGCCATCGGGTCGCATCCTGCGAAAGTTCCTGTGTCATGGGGGCTCGGGTCGCAGGTAGTCCGGTTCAGAGGCTGTCTGAGCTTGCGCAAGCGCCGCCGGGCCTCGCGGCTTCTTACTGATGAGGAACTTGCCGATCATCTTCACTGGCTTCTCAACCGACTCGAGCCTAAGCCGACACGTTGTGGCAGCTGGCAAATCAGGGGTATATGGCCGACTGGTTCTGCTTGGCGGCGTCGGATCCGTGCGAATATGCGATCGAGCTCGACCGACCACTCCTTCGACGACTGCTGACAGTGCCAGGCGATCCACTCCTGGACGTCATAGGCGATGACTGACCATCATCCGCTCATGCCGCTATGAGGACCTCCGGACATGCGGCTGGACCAGCCCACACCTAAACCGTGGACGTCACCGACCTTCTGCTCGAGATCACGCCAGCCGACCTGCGAACGCACCCAGCTTGTCGAACTGCGGAAGCAAAGAACCCCGGACCCGCTGAAGCCCCACCTCAGCGGTTGTGACGAGAAAGCAGAAAACTGCTACGCCACCAACCGGCTCCACAGAGCACTTCTCCACCTCTCGGCACACCGGAGCAAACGGAGACATAACGGAGCCCAGTCGCTATTAACGCCGAGGCGAAATTGCCGCCGAAGGCCCAACGTCCCTGCAGGTCGGCAACGATACTGACGTGGTGGGCCGGGTCGGGCTCGAACCGACGGCCAAGGGATTACGAGTCCCTCCGCCACCGTGTCGGCGAGTGTCGCGTGGTACCGAATTTTGACCGTTCGTGCAGGTCAACGTGCACCTCCTGCCCATCCGAGTGTCAGGCCATGTCGGTTCGTACCAGGCTCTACTTCGGCAACGGAGCCCAATCGGAGTCGGCCGTTGTCCCGCTCAGTGGGCGACTTCCTATGTCCGAACCAGACCGGCGGTGTCAGAACGTCCCCTGCGAAGTTTCTGTCTGTGCGGTGCCGCTATGGCATGATCTGACCATGACGACATTCAGAAAGGGTCATGGCGCGTAGACCGCCTGCGGCTGTCCGCGCGCACCTTCCTGTTCGCCCGCGCCTCCGGCAGTTCTCCGTCGTGCCCGGGTTGCCGCGCTGGGCGCTGGCAGACATCCACCGGTTAGAGGCCACCCAGCTCCGACCGGGAGACATCGCGACCGCGTTGCGCGAGTGGCAGCGGTATGCCCGTGTCGCCCACCAGTACCGAGCACCACACTGGGCTCTCGGCTGCCCGTGCTGCGAGCCCCTGGCACGGGAAACCCTGGACCTGGCGCTCCGAACGCTTCCGCCGCGAAGCCGCGCCGCCCTGCACACCCTCATTCGCCCCGTCGACGACGAGATACGCCGGAAGACCCTGCCCGATCCCACCAGCCCGCCGGGCTGTGGATGGGCACCGGCGGCGAGGGGCGAAGTTCTGGATGAGCGTGCTGATCGGCCTGAAGAACCGCGGTGTCCGGGACGTGTTCTTCCTCGTCTGCGACGGACTCAAAGGCCTGCCCGAAGTCGTGACGAACGCGTGGCCACAAACCATTGTCCAGACCTGCATTGTTCACTTGATCCGCAACACCTTCCGGCTCGTGTCCCGCCGGGATCGGGACGCGGTGAAACGCGACATCAAACCCATCTACACAGCACCCAGCCGGGACGCCGCGGTGGCTGCTCTCGTCGCATTCGAAGAGAAATGGGGCGCGAAGCATTCGGCGGTGATCCGCCTATGGCGCAATGCTTGGGATGAATTCACCCCATTCCTTGACTACGACGTCGAGATTCGGACGATGATCTGCTCCACGAACGCGATCGAATCACGCCCGCTACCGGCGGCGGCCCGCACCCTGCTGTCGAGCGGACTCGGGGGTGACGCCTAAGGCGTCGATGAAGACGATCGCAGAGTTCGCTGTCTCAGCCGTGGGACCAGGACGCCGCGTTCATCGCCACATCAGCAACCCGGCGCAGTTCCGCCTCGCTCTTGCCCGTCGCCGCCTGAACGGCGATGCCGTACGCGACCGTCGTGATGTAGGCCGCCAGCGTGCGCGGATCCTCGGTCTCCGGCAGATCACCCTCGGCCCGCGCACGCAGAAATCGGGACTCGAGGCGCGCAGCGGCATCCTGGCGCCAGTCGACGAGGACCTTCTGGGCAGTGAGCCCGTTGTCGCCGGCGGACAGTGCAGCCTGGACGCCAAGGCATCCGTGGGGTGCCTCGCGACGCGTGCTGGCAGCGGCTGCGCCGCGAAGAAGGGACTCGGCCACTTCGCGTGCGGTCGGCTCGGACAGTGCACGGATTCCGTAGGAGGCTGGGCCTTCCGTGTAGCGCTCGAGCGCTCGGTGGAACAGCTCGTCCTTGTTCCCGAACGCCGCATACATGCTGCTGCGAGTGATGCCCATCGCCTCGGTCAGGTCCGTCAGGCTCGCCCCTTCGTATCCTTTGGCCCAGAACACTCTCATGGCTTGTTCGAGGGCGTGGTCGGGATCGAACCCGCGGGGTCGCCCCAGATTGGTCTGCGATACGGGCATGGCAGTCATTATGCCCCCTTACGGACCAGGCAGTCCAGATAACGCGAAAGCGACTGGGACGCCCCGGTTCAGGATGCGGTCATCGTGGAGTAACTGGCCGCTTCCACCTGGAACGCCGGGTTCGGGATGCTGACCGACCGCTTCGGCGTGACCTGGAGCTTCAGCGTCACCGCGAGTTGAGATCCGGCTCCTGCGACTGTCATCGACCGAGAAAGCGGCGATCCTCTTGTCGACGACACTGTATGACAGTCGTGCCTTGGCGGATATGCGGCAGATGCCGCTGGATGAGGCAGACCGGTCGGATGAGGCGGGCGAGGAGTTCGACGCCCTCCCGCCGGACGCAGACGAGGACGTCCGCGGCCGCCTGGCCGAGCGCTTCGCCCCCGAGCTGGCGCTGGTGTTCCGCCAGTACCCGTGGCTCACGAATCCTTCTGGGCGTATGAGCGTGCCGCCCGACGCCGCGCAGCGCGATGTCATGACGCGGGCGTCGAACTCGCGCGGGCCGAGGACGGCGCGATCACCCAGGCCTGACGCCCCGGGCCGTGACGCGTGCCCGCACGGTTGAGGGCTTGCGAATAAATCTCTGCCCGGGTACGTTACTTCTGTACCGATCAGTCCTGAATTAACGTACTGGACCCCCGGACGTGACCTCGCTACCGGGCCTTCGTGAGCGAGCACGCCGAAGCACGCCGCAGCGGAAGTGCCGCCGGCTCGATATGAGAAGGATCATCATGAAAGCCGCCGTCATCACCTCGTTCGGTGAACCCTCCGTGTTGCGGATTGCGGAGGCTCCGCGACCGGTGCCGGGTCCGGGTCAGGTACTGGCGCGGGTTCACGCCGCCGGGGTGAACCCGGCGGAGCTCCTCGCACGCGCCGGAGCGTTCCGCCTGCGTGCTCCCGCCATCATCGGATTCGAGTTCGCCGGCGTCGTCGAGGCGGTCGGCCCGGGCGTCGACGAGGGCGTGGTCGGCGACCGCGTCGCCGGGTGGCCGGACTCCGCCACCCAGGGCTCCTACGCCGAGTACACGGTCAGCAGCAACTTCGCGGCGATCCCCGACGGCGTTTCCTTCGAGGAGGCCGCGGCCACCGTCATCGGCGCTGACAACGCGGCGAGGGCGCTCGGGCTTCTGAACCTTCGCCCGGGTGACACGCTCGTGGTCACCGGCGCGAGCGGTGCCTTGGGCGGCGCCGCCGTGCAGTTCGCGCGACAGCGCGGTGTGACGGTGATCGGCGTCGCCGGGACTGCCAACGCCGACTTCGTCAGGAGTCTCGGTGCGATCCCTGTCGCCCACGGCCCGGGCCTGGTCGACCGCATCCGCGAAGCCGCTCCCGACGGTATCGATGCCGCGCTCGACACCGCCGGCAAGGGACTCCTTCCCGCCCTCGTCGATCTCCTCGGCGGCCCGGACCGGATCGTGACGCTCGCCGACCGCGATGCCGCACGATACGGCGTCGCATTCAGCCCGGGAGGCAGCGGGAATCGCGACCGCGGCCCTGTCCAGGAAGCCCTGAATCTGATCGCCGCCGGCGCATGGACCGCACGCATCGGCCGGAGCTTCCCACTCGACGAGGCCGCGGACGCCCATCGCCTCGTCGCCACGGGCCACACCCACGGCAAAGTCATCCTTCTTCCCTGACTCGGCCGACCGGCCATTCCACCACGACAACAATCAATTGGAGAATCCGAAATGCCTGCAGTCCTCGTCCATGGTGTCCCTGATACCCACCGGCTTTGGGACACCGTCCGTTCCTACCTTCAACGCGAAGATATTGTGACGATCGATCTCCCCGGGTTTGGCGTACCCCTACCACCGGGATTCACGTCGACGAAAGAAGAGTATCTCGATTGGCTTATTAAGAAGATCGAAGAAATCGGCGAACCCGTCGACCTGGTCGGTCATGATTGGGGGTCTCTGCTGACGGGCCGTCTCGCGTCTGTCCGACCAGATCTGGTGCGGACATGGACAGGCATCAGCGGGCCAATCGATCCGGAGTATCCGTGGCACTATCTTGCCAAGATCTGGCAAACGCCAGGCGAGGGCGAGCAATGGATGGCGGACCTCGACCTCGAGGCGTTTGCCGCAAGCCTCAACGAGGCGCAGATGCCGCGCGACGCGGCAAACGAATCGGTTCGGCATCTCGATGCCACTATGAGGGCAAGCATTCTCGCTCTTTACCGTTCGGCGATCGAGGTCGGGGCGGAGTGGAAGCCAGGTTTGAGCAACGTGACCGCACCAGCGCTAGTGATCTGGGGCCTGGACGATCCGTTTCTCCCCCACCGCTTCGCCGACGAGCTCGGTAATGCCACACGCGCACGTGCCGTCTTCAAGCTGCGCAGCTCGCATTGGCCGATGATAGAGCGTCCGGCCGATGTCGCGCGCGAACTCGAGGCCCACTGGGCTCACGCGTAAAACCTGCGCTTAGGTCACTCGGGCTCAAACCCCGCGGCCGCTACGCGAACGGCAATAATTGCTCGCTCGCCATGGTGAGCCCCGAGTGCCCACGCATTTGCCTGGAAACGAATCATCGTGACGCAGCCCGGAGAGCGATGCCGGGGCTGCACAAGGCAGGAGCGTCCTAATGACGAATTCAGCAAATACCCGGATCGGCGTCGGCCTTATCGGGGCTAGTGCCGATCGGGGTTGGGGCGGAATTGCTCACGTCCCGGCGCTACAGGCGCTCGACGCGTTCCAGATCCGCGCCGTCAGTACGACTCGTATGGAGAGCGCGAACGCGACCGCTCGTCGGCTGGGCGCCGATCTCGCCTTCGACACACATGAGGCTCTGGTCGTGCGACCGGAGGTCGACCTGGTGGTGGTTGCGGTCAAGGTGCCGGAGCACAAGCAGATTGTTTCCGACGCGCTGGCCGCGGGCAAGATGGTTTATTGCGAATGGCCGCTCGCAAGAAACCTATCGGAGGCCGAAGCGCTGGAGGGGTTTGCCCGCGAGCGGCGGCTGCGGACGGTTGTCGGGTTGCAGGGCGGCCTGCACCCGCCGATCCTCTTCCTTCGCGACCTCATCGCGCAAGGCGTGATTGGCAAGCCGCTCAGCACGAGCATCCGAGCGCATTTGACCGACGACATGTGGGTCGGCCGATATGACCCGCCGGTCGAGTACATGGCTCACGCAAAGCATGGCGCCACGCTTCTGAGCATCATGCTCGGCCACGGGCTCGAACCGCTTGCGCGCGTGCTCGGCACGTTCGAGAGTCTGTCCGCCGTCGTCGCCAATCAGCGCGGTGACGGCGTCCGCCTCTCCGATGGCGCGTCGCTGCCGAAGGACGCGCCGGATGAGATCGTCGTCGCCGGCGTTCTCGAAGGCGGGATCGTCACTTCGCTGCACTACAGTGCCGGGCAGTCTGCCGGCTCGGCGATGGTATGGGAGATCCAGGGCACCGAGGGCGGTGTGCGTGTGGAGTCGGCGTCGGGCTACATCCATTTCACCGATTTCACCATCACGCTGCGCCGCGGCAGCGAGCCTGTCCAAGTGCTACAGGTCCCCCCCGCTTATGCGGCTCCCGACCTGCAACTCGACGCACCCGCAGCGGGAGTCGCCCGCCTCTACGCCCAGTTCGCCGCCGACCTCCGCGACGGAACCGCCGATGCGCCGGATTTCGCGGTCGCACTCGATCGCCACCGGGTACTCGAGGCGATCACACGGGCCGCTGAAACAGGTCATCGGCAGCATCCGTCCCGCCCCGACCGAATGAACTCCAATCTTTGAACCCGGGAGAGGCACTGCCGCAGGACCCGAGGAGATGGCGATCCGCGAGCTCAGAGCGTTATTCAGCGCGTGTGGATCGGGAGCGGTCTGATAGCGGCTTGACCGGCATCGTTGCTGGGGCAGGGCAAGGTCGGACAGGTGGAACCACCGGATCTCCTCGATGCGAGCCCCGATCGAGCGCACGATCGCGCTACTGAAGCAGTGGAGAATCCTGTCGACCGGCTACCGCGGCCGCCTGACCGAACTACCAAGCGTGATCCACATGGTCACCAACCTGGAGTTCTTCCGCCAGGCCACCTGAACAACGCTCTGAGATTGTGATCTTCGAAGCTAACGGTTTGACCATCGACCTCCAGCACGTCGATGACGTCCACGACGCACTCGATGCCCGCAGCGGCCGCGACCAGTTCGGTTTCGTCACCCTCCAAAATGGGCTTGAAGACCAGATCCAATCTCTCGGCAGCCACGTTGTCATCATCGACCGAGTACGACTCGCACCGGCCTGGCGTGGCCTCGGCGGAGTTGGCCGACTACTCACTGCCCGGCTGCTCCGGATTGCCGTTCCCCGTCGACCTCGACCGTACTCTGATCAAAAACGACGCGGTCTTTGAACCGGCACTTGAACAGGCACGCCGCACCTGGGCATCACTCGGGTTCCGCCCAGCACCGGCCAGCTGTGGGTCATGGATCCAGCGGACGGAACCCACGAGAATGCCGTCAACAAATTGGAAAAGTCCTTGGGATTCAGGAAAAGCAGTTAATCTACGGCAGCCGCTACTGCCGGCGAGCAACCCTGCGCCGTGCAGGACGTAACCGGGGGCGATGGTGTTGGCCCGGATTCCGCGGGCGCCGAACGCGCTCGCCACGTGCCGCATCAGCGCGTGCCCGGCCGCGGAACTGGTGTAGAAGATGGCTCCGCCGCCCCGTTCGAGAGCAACGGCAGCGCGGCCTGGGTGCACAGGACGAAGCCACGCGCGTTGACGTGCATGACCTCGTCGTACACCTCGAGCGGCAGTTCCAGGACGTCGACAGCGAGTATCGGATCCTGGAAGTTCGCGAAATTGACCGCGGTGACCTCAACAGCCGGAGGCTGATGCGGGTCGAGGACGTCTGGGGTAATGGTGGGCCGACTCCGAGGTCGACGTTTCGTTCGGGGAGGCCACCGTCGAGTCCCTGTCGCGTTGCCCGCGCTTGATGGCAGCATCGACTGCGGTGCCGATTCGGCGCAATGCCGTCAGCTCGTGCGGCTCGAGGTCGTCCATCAGGTACTCCCGGACGGCCGCGACATGCCCCGGTGCCGCCTCCACCACGGCCTCGTAGCCCGCCTCGGTCAGCGTGGCGTTGGTCCGCCTACCCGGGCCGGGAATCCGGGCCCGGGTGAGAAGTTCGCGCTTCTCGAGCCGTCCGACGACGTGCGACAGCCGTGACAGCGATGCCGCCGTCCGGGCGGCGAGATCGCTCATCTGCAGCGTGTGATCCGGCTGCTCGGACAGCACCGAGAGCACCATGTACTCAAAAAAGGTCAGCTGGGACTCGCGCTGCATCCGCGCGTCCAGGGCGGCAGGCAGGCTGATCATGATCGCGGAGTTGGCCAGCCATGCCGCCAGCTCATCGCCGTTCAGCCATCGCGTGTCGCCGACCGGGGCCGCGGGCTTGCCCGCCCCCGTAGCGGCGGGAGCCGACACCTCGGGTGCCACGTCCTTACGCGGACGCCGGCGGCGTGGTCCGCTCGTGCCCGCTGCGGTGTTCGCCATGACACCATCCTAGCCGAGCTTGTTGACGGGTCAAGTTCGAGCGGGTAGATATTGAAGCGTCAAGTTCACGGCGCCGGCGGATCTCTTAGCCACTCAGGCGACCGGCGTCGTACCTGCCCATCGAGTCGTGAAAGGACCATCGGATGCACCGCACATCGTTGGGAGGACTGGAGGTCTCGCGGATCGGGCTCGGGGCCATGGGGATGTCGGCGTTCTACACCGGCGCTGGCCGGGACGACGCCGAGTCGATCCGCACCATTCGGCGAGCCCTGGACCTCGGTGTCACGCATCTGGACACCGGCGAGGTATACGGGCCCTACGTCAACGAGGAACTGGTGGGCCGGGCGATCAGGGGCCGCCGGGACGAGGTTGTCGTCGCCACCAAGTTCGGCCTTGTCTCCCACACCGGCCGGCCGGGTCCGGACAGCACGCCGGCGAACGTTCGCGCGGCTGTCGACGGATCGCTGCGGCGGCTCGGAATCGACCACATTGACCTGTACTACCAGCATCGGGTGGACCCCGGCACGCCCATCGAGGAGACGGTGGGAGCGTTGAGCGAGCTGGTGTCCGCGGGCAAGGTCGTCCACATCGGACTGTCCGAGGCGGCCGCGGCCACGATCCGCAGGGCGCACGCCGTTCATCCGGTGGCCGCGGTCCAGACCGAGTACTCGCTGTGGACCCGCGACCCCGAGGCGGAGGTGCTGCCCACGCTGCGCGAGCTGGGCATCGGCCTGGTGCCCTACTCGCCGCTGGGCCACGGCTTCCTCACCGGCGAGATCCGTACCCTGGACGGCTTGGACGCCGCCGACTGGCGTCGCACCAATCCCCGGTTCACCGGCGACAACCTCGCTCGCAACCTGCGCATCGTCGACGAGGTCCGCGCGGTCGCCGACGACGTCGATGCCACGCCCGCGCAGGTCGCGCTGGCCTGGCTGCTCGCGCAGGGAGACGGCATCGCGCCCATTCCGGGCACCAGGCGGGCCGACCGGCTCGAGGAGAACAGTGCCGCCGACCGAATCCGGCTCGGCACCGCGCAGCTCTCCCGGCTGAACGAACTGACACCGGCGTCCGGCGAACGTCATGCCGAGCCCGACCTGGCCGCCATCGACCGGTGAGGCCTTCCGCTCCTCACGAACCCCGGAACCCACCATTTTCTGTTGCAGCTGAACGAATGGAGCACCACACCATGGCACACACCGTAATTCGGGTCGGCATCATCGGCGCGGACACGAAGGCGAGCTGGGCGGGGGCATCGCATATCCCCGCACTGGCCGCGCAACCCGGCTTCCAGCTGGCAGGGGTGGCGACACGGCACGAGGAGAGTGCCCGCGCCGCCGCCGAGGCGTTCGGGGCCGAGCGCTGGTTCGCCGATCCGTTCGAGCTCATCCGCGATCCGTCGATCGATCTTGTCACCGTGGCCGTCAAGGTCCCTGCGCACCGCGAGCTGGTGCTGGCGGCCCTGGCGGCGAACAAGGCCGTGTACTCGGAGTCTCCGCTGGGCGCGTCCGTTGAGGAGACGGAGGAGATGGCCGCCGCGGCCGGTTCGCTGCACACGGCGATCGGCCTGCAGGGACGGCTCAACCCGTCGGTCCGCCGCGCGGCGGAGATCATCGCACAGGGCAGGCTCGGGCGGCTGCTCTCGGCTCGGGTCGTCGCGACGACGTTCGGGAACGGTCCCGAGTCGGTGAGCGCGTATGAGTACTTCGACAAGGCGGCGTCGGGCGCGAGCTTCCTGACTATCGCGGCGGGCCACGTCCTGGACGTCGTCGAAGCGGTACTCGGCGACATCACCGAGATCGACGCGCGCACGGAACTCCTTTGGCCCGAGGTGAAACTGGCGGACACCGGCACGGTCTCCATCCGGGAAGTCCCGGATCACCTCGACGCCATCGCCAAGACCTCGTCCGGCGCGCCGGTCGGAGTGCAGATCCTGGCAGGCGTTCCCGCGCCCGAGGCTCGATTCAGTCTCGAGGTTCGCGGTTCGGACGGCTGGCTGGCGCTGACCGGCGATCACCCCGCCGGCGTGCAGGTCGGCGATCTCACGCTGTCGTCGAGTGTGGACTTCACCGCGCCGGACACCCCGGTCGCCACCGGTACCGGGCCGACTGCGGCCGAGATCTGGACTGGTGCGTCGATCAACGTGGGCGAGGTGTACGCCAGCCTGGCGCGGGACATCGCGAACGGGACGTACCACACCCCGGGCTTCGACCGCGCCGTCCACAACAGCCGGCTGATCGCCCGCGTCGAACAGGCCTCGCGCACCGGTATGCGGCAGTAGGGAAACCCGGCCATGACCGATACGTCGGCGGATCCGCGAACACCGCCCGCCGACGTAGGTTCGGACACGCCGGAGGGCCGTGGCGCCCACATCCCCGACCCGGGAGTCGTTCGATGGTCTCTGTCCGCTGCCACCACGGCGCCGTCGGCGCTTCGCGGGAGGCGCACCGCGTATGAGCACTTCCGCGCGGGCGGCCGTCCTCGAAACCAAGGACGGGCCGTTCGAATTCCGCGACCTGGCTGCGGTGATGGCGGCTCGGCCTCGCGCGCGAACTCGGAGCGACACACCTCGTCAACCCGGGCGAGGTCGAGGACCTGACCGCCGCGCTCCGCGCGATCGAGGAGCGCGGTCTGGAGTACGTCCTCGACACGAGCGGCCGCGCGGAGAACCTCGACGCCGGCCGGCTCACCCTCGGCCAGTCGTTACAGAGCATCATCCAGGGCGACGCCGTCTCGTCGCTGCTGATCAACGATCTCGCCCAGCTCTACCGAGCCGGCCGGTTCCCGATCGACCGATTGCTGTCCTGCTACGGCTTCGCCGATATCGACACCGCGTTCGAGGACGCGGGCAGGTCCGACTCGGCGCGGGTGGCCAGGTAGCTCAGCCGGTGGAAGTCGGCGGCCTGGCCGTGGACGTGGCGGAGCAGAGCGGACTTGCCGATCCCCGGCTCACCCCACAGCACGAGCGCGCCACCGGTCCCTTCGCGGGCCCGATCGAGCAGTTCGTCGAGAACCGCGGTCTCGTCGCGGCGTCCGGCCAGCTCCCCCTGCCCCGCACAGAGGGCGGCTCCCAGGTCTGACAGCGTCACGCCGTGCGTTCGGACCGGACGAGCTCGCGGGCTCGCGGCGCGACCTCGTGTCCGAAGAGATCGAGTTCGGCGGGTTCGTCCGAGGCGAGGATGAACCCGGACACGCCGTACCGCAGTGCGAGGTCGGCGAGTTGCTCGGCCCAGTCGGCAGTCGTTCCCTGCAACAGGCCGCCACCGCCGGTGGTGAATCGGCCGCTCAGGTTGAGCAGGCGGCGGACCGCCGCGGGTTCGCGGCCCACGGCCGAGGCGGCCTCGTCGATCTGCTCGTTCATCGCGTCGAGCGATGCGGGTCCCTCGGGCAGATAACCGAGTGACGGCAGCCAGCCGTCGGCGATCCGGCCGGTCAGCCGGAGCATGCGCGGCTTGTAGGCACCGAGGTGGATCGGGATCCGGTGGGCCGGCGCGGGCCCGCGCTTGGCGCCGGTCACGGCGTAGAACTCGCCGTCGACCTTGAGCGGACCCGCCTCGTCGGTGGCCCACAGCCCACGGATCACGACGACCGCCTCCTCCAAGGCCTGCACGGCCTGGCCCGGAGTGAGCCTGCGGCCGCCCATCGCGGCGATGCCGTCCCAGAACGCACCCGCGCCGAGGCCCAGTTCGACCCGCCCGCCGGTGAGCCGGTCCAGGCTCGCGGCGGCGCGGGCCAGCACGGCGGGCGAGCGAAGCGGAAGGCTCAGCACGTTGCCGCTGATCCGGATCCGCTCGGTGCGCGCCGCGACGTACGACATCAGCGTCCAGGTGTCCTGGAACGCCGACTGGTACGGGTGGTCCTGGAAGCTGACGAGATCGAGCCCGGCCCGCTCCGAGGCCAGTGCCAGCTCGACCGGCGCCTGAGGCGGGCGGGCGGCGGGCGTGACGAAGCTGCCGAACCACAGGTCGTGGCCGTAGTCGGTCATTTCTCGCTTCCTCCGGGATCGTTCGTGGCGGGAGTGAGCGCGAAGTTGTCGTCGAACACTCCCTCCGGGTCGTACTGGGACTTGAGCTCACGCAGCCGCGAAAGAGTCGCCGGTGGCCACGCCTCGGCGAGGCGTTCGGGCCGGAGACCGGACTCGAAGCTGAGGTAGAGGCCGTCGAGGAAGGGACGCAGCAGCTCCCAGGCCGCGTCGACCACGTCGTCGTCACCGCCCATCACCACGAGCGAGAAGTTCGCGTCGCGGTGGGCGTAGGCGGTGGCGTCCGCGGCAACGTCGGCGACGGCCCCGCCGACCGCGCGGAGCTGGAACCAGCCGATCGCGCCGCTGTGGAGCACCCGGGCGGCGGCCGCGGCGAACTCAGGGGTCACGTGCCGGAGCAGGCCGCTGCGCGAAACCGGCTCACCACGGGACACCGGCGCGTCGTCACTCGCGTTGTTCAGCACGGCCGCGTAGGACGAGATGGTGACGTCCTGGGCGTACATCGGGGAGATCGCGGCCAGCGGTTCCAGCCGGGCGAGCACGGTCTCGCGGTCGGCGGAATGGACCATGGTGTGGCTCAGCGCCACCGGCAGTCGCCCGCCCCGCGGCGGCGACAGGATCACGAAGCTGGTGAGGTCCCGCGGCGACTGTTCGACCACCCGGCCCCACTCGACGAGGTAACGCTCGACGTCGCTCGCGTCCTGGGTGAGCTTGGCGAAGGCGACCGGGCCGACCTCGTCGACCTCGAACTCGAACGCGGTGACGATCCCGAAGTTCGCGCCCGCGCCCCGCACCGCCCAGAACAGATCCGCGTTCTCCGCGTCGCAGGCCCGCACGACGGAGCCGTCCGCGAGCACCACCTCCACGGCCCGCAGGTGGTCGATCGTCAGGCCGTGCTCACGCGCGAGGTAGCCGATGCCGCCCGCGGTGGCGAGGCCGCCGACCCCGACACCGCCGTAGTCGCCCGAGCTCAACGCCCAGCCGTAGGGTTCCAGCGCGGCCGCCACCTCGCCCCAGCGCGCGCCCGGCCCGATGCGCACCCGGCGCGTCTGCTCGTCGAGGACCTCGATCGCGTTCATCAGCGACACGTCGATGACGATCCCGCCGTCGTTCGTGGAGCGTCCCGAGACCCCGTGCCCCGCGCTGCGGCGCGACAGGGGAACGCCGGGATGCCGGCGGGCGTACGCCAGCGCCTGCACCACCTGCTCGTTCGTCGCGGCCCGCAGGACGATCCCCGGCGCACCTCCGCGCAGGTAACCGGAGCGCAGCCGCGCGTAGGCCAGGTCCCCCGGCTCGACGACCTCGGCCATCTCCGCCGGAGCGCCCTCGTAGTCGATTCCCTGACGGCGCCTGGCGAGCGCCGCCGCACGGCGAATCCGTGCGCTCGACCAACCGTGGGGCAGCGCCGCGTCAACGGCGGCCCGCAGCGCGGGGACGACGTCGTTCGCGAACCGCGCCGCGGTGTCGGTGTCGGTGTCGGTGTCGGTGTCGGTGTCGGTGTCGAGCACGATGGTGCCCACTCCATGGTCGAGAACGAGAGGCAGCAGGTCGCTCACCCAGTCCGCGGCGGTTCCGGTGAACCTCTCCGTACGCTCGCCGAAGTCACCTCGGATGGTGATCCGCCTGCGGATCTCGCGGGGGTCGCGACCTGCTTCTCGGGCGGCCTCGTCGATCAGGCGGTTGCCCTCCGCCAGCGCGGCGGCGTCGCCGACCGTCGACCACTCGTCGGCCTGCTGACCCACCAGCCGCAGCACGTGCCGATCACCGTGCACGGCGATCGGCACGTCGTGCGCGGGCGCGGCCTTCTGCGCGCCGGCGAGCCAGTGGACGTGGCCCGTGAACCGGCCGAGGCCGCGGTCGAGAACGTTCCACAGCTCATGGACGACAGCGATCGTGTCGCCGAGTGCTTCCTCGGAATCCGCGTGGAGAGCCAGTTCGACCCGGCCATCGGTGAGGCGGTCCAGACTTGCGACGGCCCTGGCGAGCACCGCCGGATGCGAGGGCGGCGGCGACTCCACCACCAGTCCGAGCGAGCCCGTCGACGCCGCGATCCACGACGACACGGTCCCCGGCTCGAGATCGGCGCCGTCGGTTCCCGCCGGGACGACGAGCAGGTCCAGCCCCCACCGCTGGGCCAGGTCCACCCACTTGATCAGGTGATCGGGTTCGCGATCGGCGCCGGTGTACAGGCGCAGCCCGGACCTCAGCCGGTGTCCGTAGTTCACGGCGTGTCGGGACGGGCGGTGGGTGCGTTCATACGACCAGGCTGCCCGAAGACGACCACGGGCGACAAACGGGACATTGCCAGGTCACCTAAAGCAACTCGGTCAGCTATAATGACCGAGTGACCACCTCGCGATCCACCGACGAATCCGCCGCCGTCCCTGGCCAGAGCCGCGCGGAGGTCGACTACGAGCACATCGACGACGACGTGTGCCGCAGCTTCCAGCGCTCGGTCGAGATCGTGGGCAAAAAATGGACCGCCGCCGTGCTCATGGCGGCGATGCGGGGCGCCAGCCGGTTCGTCGACTACCGGGCACGCGTCACCGGGATCTCGAACCAGCTGCTCTCCCAGCGCCTCCGCGAACTCGAGAGCCACGACCTGATCGAGCGAGTCGTGGTGCCGACCACTCCGGTCCAGATCACGTACCGGCCCACCGAGCGAGGCGCGAGCCTGATGCGCGTCCTGCACCCGCTCATCGAGTGGAGCGTCAAAAACGAGTAGAGCCGGAACGCTTCGCCGTTTGACGTGGATTACCGTCTGGTGCAGGGTCGCGGAGCAGTCCGGCATCGATATCGCGCCAGGGATCATCCGTGAACGTCAGAAATTCGCGACGTTCCGGAGCACGGGCGTGACAGCGAAGCCGACCCCGCATCGGCAGCGCTGCGCCGGTGAACTCGCGGTCTGAAATGGTCGGCAGCTGGTCCGCGATCCGGTAGAGATCCCGTCATCTACGGCGACGACGCGGATGTGATGCAGGCGATGTTCGCCCGTTACGAGGGCGCCGCACACCCGGCATTCCCACGATCCTGCACCACCCTTCCGGCCCGAGAGCGCTCGGACAGGACGACAGCGGCCGACACTTGTCAACATCAACGACCAGGGGCACCGCCGCCAAGCAGCCGAAAAGGTCTTGTTCGGCATCACTCGACACCGTCCGGCACGCCAAGATCGCGACTCTTGACCAGCTGGTTGTCAGTCCCCAAATCGCAGGTGGGGTGGCTGTCTCGACTCGAAGATTGCGGTCACGCCGACCTGCCGCCGTATTGTCGCCCCCAGCTCTCACGCCAACTTTACTTGGAGCTGAATCGCTGCAAGCCGGTGAGCTTCCGGACGTCTCCGGCAACGACCCCGGAAACCTGTGGGCCCACCTCGCCACGCTCGGCGCGATACCGGAAATCACTGTGATCGACGTCGGCGACGAGGCGCGGGTGCCGACCAACAGCCCTGTCACTTACCGCCAACGGCTCCTAACCGTTGGCGGAAACACGTTACTTAACTTGAAGACGAACCCAGCATGATCAACAACGCAATCTCCCACAGCTTGCTCACGGGACCAGGAAGCTGGTCGACGGTTGCAACCTGACGTCGCACAACAGCACCGTTCCGATACCGTCTGCATGACGGACGCTTCATACGCCTAGGCTCATTGGCACTGCGCCAATCTGAGGTGGCGTGGCATGACCTAGCGGAAGGCACTTTCGATGGCACAAAAGGTATCCGTCCAGATCGTCGACGACATCGACGGTGGCGAAGCCACCCAGACCGTTGGGAACCAGCTGTGCGCGGTGGAACCTTTCTGCTCCCGGAAGACCATGGACTTGAACTCCCCGACTTCCTGATCACCGACCGAGTACACGACCCCAATGCCCCGGACCCGACTAGCCGAGTGAACCAGGCACATGGGCTCGCCGGAAACGCTGGGCTGTAACCCCTCGTCGACACTTCCTTCGTCGCGCACCTTGAACCTGCCCGACGTTGTGTCCCTCTCTCGGCCGCGTGAAACGGCCCACATCGATCTCGACCGCCCGTCATCTTGTTCTATGTGGACGGCCTTGAGGCAGGCTTCGCAGCGCGCATCGGTGAAGGCGCTGACGAAGTACGTGTATCTCACGTCGTCGAGCGGGCCAGCGGTATCTGCCGGGCACATCGAAGTAGTCCAGAACGGTACAAACCTGTTCCACGGCGACTGGATAGCCCTCAGGAATGGACATGTCGTCGATGCCGAAGGGTTTCCAGGGTGTGGTGACTGGTCCCGTGCGGTAGATTCAGAGGCCGGTCTCGGTGGTGTCGTGTTCGTCGGGGTTGGCTCGATTGAGGTGGGTTTCGGCGGCGAGTTTGGCGAGGTAGGTATGGTAAGCGGTTTCGCGGGCTGCGAGCTCGGCAGCCTCCCATCAGCGCGACGGGCTCGTCGGTCACTCCTCAAGCGGTGATTGATCCGCAAGGAGTTTACTTAAAGCAAAATCGGTTGTGATGTCTACGGCGTACCAGGTTGCCGGGTCTTGGCTGGGTGCACGCCATGCGGCGGCGACACAGAATCTAGCAATCTCGTCGGGCCAGAGAGCCGGTAAGCGCCAGGTCAGTGTCGCCGGAGAGTCAAAGTTGACCCCGTAGGCAGCCTTATTGCGGTTCTGCAGTTCATGAACCCATCTGCGCGGAAAGTCTTGTCCGGTTTCAGCGCAGATGCTTATCGCCTCAAGGTCCGGGCCACCCAGTGTGAGCACAGAATCGGCGTTCTGGATGGTGACCGCCTCCAGTAGTTCACCGGGATCTGGTCCGCCGACGACATCTGCGGGCGCGCCGACGAGTTGGGCGGATAACACCAAATCGGACACGACGGCGTGTGCGTGAATCCGACATACCGCCGCCCACAATGTCACTGGAGGGAAATGCTTGGGTATGGCAGCTTTGATCTGCCCAACAGTGAACTCCACTGTGGTGTCATTGCCTCGTGCCAGCGCAACCGTTGCCCTGTTAGGTAACTGCCGTACTGCAATAGGGAGGTCAGCCAACGATTCCGTACCGAGGGACCCTGTGAAGCTTATGGTACCGAGCGGAGTGGCGATGACTGGAAACTGGTGCGGTGTCGGCTCCGAGTCAGCGAAAGTGAAATTCACGTCGCTCTGGCTTCCTGTTCGAGGCTGTCATGGTCTGACTGGGTAGATGTGAACGGTCCCGTCCTTGGCGTACACGATCATTCCCTTGGTGGTGGGTATCTTGGTTCCCGAACCGTCAACATACTTTCCGATTACTTCACCGAAGTCTACACGCTCCTTGAAGCCTGCCTGCCCGCGTGCGACGTTGCCGACTTGTTCACCGGTGCCAGCGCGTTGCACCAACTTGTTCGGGTCTGCGGTGAGTTCGCTGCGCCCTTCCAGGAAGTTTGGGTGCCCAGGTACGTGTTTCCCTTGTTTGCCCGCGTTGATGGCGGGTCTCGTTCCCTTGACGACTCCGTCGATCGCCTTTTCGGTAATCTTTCCTGCTTCGCGGAGGATTTTTCCAGCTCCGCCTCCAATGGCTCCGGCGGCCATCATGGCGCAGGCTTTGCCGTCGAGGGTGGAGCAGGCTTTCAGGTCGGAGAGGAAGACGTCGTAGATGAAGCCGGCTAGGCCGCCGAGAGGCCCGCTGGGGCGGCATTGGTCGGTGGTGCCGCCGAGGGCGTAGCAGACTTCGGCTTGAGGCCAGGGGCCGCGTGCGGCGAAGGCCAGGGCCTCGCGCCAAGTGAACCGTTTGGACCCTGTGTAGCCGAGTCCTCGCAGCGCCTCGTATCGCTCGTCGCTGAGGCTTCCGCCGACAGCTGACTGGTCCAGTTCGACCACGTCATCATCGCCGTCGTGGGTTTTCTCTTCAGGGTTGTCCCGGTTGAGGCGGGACTCGTTGGCGAGTTTGGCGAGGTAGGTGCTGTAGGCGGCGTCGGCGGCGTCGCGGGCCGCCGCAGCGTCACGGGCGGCGTTGGCTGCTGCGTTGGCAGCGCGCGTGGCAGAGACGGCCGCATTTTGTGCTGATATCCGAGCTTTGGTTGCCCATCGGTAGGCGCGCCAAGCCGCGGACGTGGCGATGTTCTGGGAGTGTCCGGCTTGGTCGGCGGCGGCGCGGGCTTTCTGTGATGAGGCCGCGGCCTGGGTGGCGGAGTCTGCGGCTCGTTGGGCCGCGGCGCGGGCCTGGGCGCTGTAGCCGGCGGCCTGGTCGGCGTAGCCACGGGCCCGTGCCGCCTGCTCCGCGGCCTTGTTCGCCGCGGCCAGCGCCGGGGCGACGGCGTTCCAGGCGTCGGCGGCTTCGCGGGCGGCAAGCGCGCCAGCCTCACGGGCGAGGGTGAGGAAACGCTCGACGCTCGCGACGTGGGCGGCGGCGACCTGGTCTTTGGCGAGCGCAAGGTACTGGCCGCGGTCGAGGAAGTCCCGGATCCCGGCGGCGGGCCCAGCGAGAGCTTCCTCCGCTGCGTTGGCCACGTTCTGCTGTTTGTTCGTGCGGGCCTCGGTCTGGACGCGGGCGACTGCCAGGACATCGTCGTGCTGCTGCCGGTAGGCCTGGGTACGGGCCAGCAGCGCCCGCACATCGGCCGGGGTCCCGGCCAGCGCTATGGTCGCGGCGTCGACAAGGGTCTGCTGCCCGACGGTGCGGGCGGTGCCCAGGACCGCGCGCGCCGCAGCTTGGTCGTCCGCGTCACGGCCGGGATAGGTGGGATCGGCGAGGAAACCGCGGACCTGCTCGATCGTCCCGGCGGCCGCGGTCGTGGCCGCTGCCCGGAGCTTCGCGGGATCCCCGGAGTCAGGCACGACGGTCGCCGGAGCAGCCAGGACGGCGATCCGATCGCGGTCGTCGGCCTCGGCCGCGGCGTCGAGCCCGGCACGCGCGAATCCTTCGGCCGCTGCGTCGTCACCGCCCAAAGCGGCTTCGGCGACCGCTTGGGTCCACGGCCCGGTGGTGAGGTTCCCGGCCAGCCGCAGCGCCACCTGCCGCGCCAGCCCGACCCGCGCCGCCGGCGCGGTGCGCGGATCACGCGCGGCCGCGAGCCGCTCCTGGGTGATCGAATCCCACCGACTGGTTTCAGGCCCTACGGTGGGCTGATCGTTGGCAGGCTCGTCGGGGTGATCGGGGTCCGGCAGATCTGCCGCGGCGCGGGCGAGGGCAAGTTTGTGCTCGTGCTCGGCGGCCAGCAGCTCGGTCTCAGCCTGCCGGGTCTTGTCGGCGATCGCCTGGGCCTTGTCCGCCGCCGCACGTGCGGCATCAGCCGCGGTGGTAGCGGCCTTCGCAGCTGTGACGGTGTCCTGGGCCGCGGTCGCGGAGCGTCCTGCCATGTCGGCCGCGGTCTCCGCCAAGCTCGCGGCTCCCTCGGCGAAGCCGGCGGCGTTGTCGGCTGTGTTCGCAGCCTCTTGGGCGGCGTAGTCGGCCTGCGCGGCAAAGTTCGTCGCGGTGTTCGCCGCGGCCCGGGAGTGAACCGCCTCAGCTTGCGCCCGCGCGGCGGCTCGTGCTGCCCGACGATAGTGCGCGCTGGCCGTGCCGGCCGCGCGCGCCGCCTTGGCCGCCGCCGCCGCGGCCGCGGCGGCTTTCTCACCGGCTCCGGCCGCGGCGGACGCGGCGATGCCCGCCTGTACCGCCGCCGCCCCCGCGGCCCGACCGGCGTCCGCGGCGACCCGGGCGCCGGAAGCGGCTTCGCCGGCCGCCTTGGCCGCGACCCTGGCATCGGCTGCCTTGCGCGCGTCCCCCGACGCCGCCGACGCGGCACGGGCGGCCTTCCCCGCCGCGCGGGAAGCGACCGCCGCCGCCGCCGCGGCCTTCGAGGCAGCCGACACCGCGGTGCGCGCCGCTGCAGCGGCGGCGCGGGACGACGCCACGGCCTGCTGGCTGGCCTGCGCGGCCCGGCCTGCCAAGTCAGCGGCGCGGGCGGCCTGGCCGCCGGCCAACCCTGCCAGCTCTTCTGACGTCCCGGCGGACGATCCGGCCTGATCCGCGTGCCACGCCGCGGAGTCGGCAAGACTGATCGCACGGGCCGAGGCGTCCTTGGCCGCCTGCGTTTCCTCAGCGGCCCGCTGCCGGGCTTGCTGGGCCTGCTCGGCCAAGGTCTGTACCGAGAGCAACTCGTTGTCGCGCGCGACGGCCAGCGAGTACCCGAAGTCCAGGAACTCCCGCTCCTCCTCCGGAGTGCCGTCCAACGCGACCTGGATGGCCTGGTAGACCGCGGATCCCTTCGGCGCGACATCCAGCAGCCGGGCGATCTTGATCTCCATGTCCACGATCTCGGCGCCGGCCCGCCCGCTGTCCACGAACTGCCGCAGCGCCTCCACAGTGCCCGCGTCGAGGGCCCGCTGAGCGCGAGCCCGGACCTCTGACCCCTCCGCGGCCGACGCACGGACCTGGTCCACCTGCCTGCGCAGATCCTGCAGATGCGCATCGATCCAGCCGGACACCAGGTACGTCTGGACGTCCTGGGGCGTTCCCGCCAACGCCGTCGTCGCGCGCTCACGGACCACCGGGCCGCCACCGGCGGCCAACTGCTCCACCTGGCCTCGCACGTCCAGCTGCTCAGCGGCGGCCTGACCGGTGTCCAGAAACGCCTTCACCTGCGCGTCGGTGCCGGTCAACGCCGCACCCGCCGCGATCTGTGCCGCGGGCCCGCCGTCCTTCCACACCGCGAGCACACGCTCCCGATCCGATACGGCGGCCCCAGCCGGAGGAGCGGGATCCGCGGACACCGGCGGGGCGCCCATCAAACCCGCCGTGACCGCCAGTACCAGCGCGCCCGCCAGCACACGCGCGGCCGCACCGCGCCCGGCACGCGCCGTCCATAATGTCCGCATTTCCCCATCAACCCCTCAGAAACAGACACACCGTTTTCAGCACGCGGAAGAATGCGCACCGCGCGCAGATTTAGAAGCACACCATTGTCGAAGCGATTTCCGGCCCTCAGTCCCGGCGGACGGAGCGTACGTGTCGAGATGATCAGTGATCTAAGTTTGTAATAGACCTCACGTCGCGACAGGTCACACGGATCCCCCTGAAGGGTTATGCGTTCTCGGCAAACACATGCGGCCACCACAGTGGTCGACCGATTGTCAATTTCCGGCGGCTACTCAAGAGTAGTAAACGCCTACCCGTACTGCGAACAATACAAAAGGCATCCGCCTGTCTCCGGTAAGTCGATAGTGCTTATGATGGCGTGCGGACGTAGTCAGAATCCCGCGATACGGAGTGCGCGATTTCCGATACGTCAGCTCGAGTTGGCTGGTTCACCGAGGGGAAAACAGTGTTGCGCGTATCTCGGATCGTCGTGATTGGCGTGTGTGTCCTGGTGGGGCTGAGCGTGCCGGCCGTGGCCGTCGCGGATCCGGTAACACTGGAGCCGGTGAGCTGCGCCGGGCGCACCGACGTCGTGCGGGTGAAGTCCTCGGCAGGGGATGGCCGGCCGGTGTGTTTCAAGATCCCGGACGACTTCGGCGAGTACGCGATAGACGTCCCCGGCGCCTACCTTCTCGCCGGAGACAACGCCCACCCCATCACCGTCACCCTCATCGACGGCTCCGGTGCCGCCGGTGCCGTCGACATCGACCTCGGCGGCTGGACCGCGGTCGGAGCCGGCAAAGAACAGACGGCCGCGTCCGCTCTGCGGCTGATCAGCGCCGCCACCGCACGGGGCTACGCCGCGGTCACCGCCGAACGGCAACGGCTCGCCGCCGACGGGTTTGCCAACTTCTACCTCGGCGAGCCCATCGGGCGCATACACCGCGCCAACCCGTCCGCAGCCGAAAGCTCCGAGAACGTCGGATGGGAGCAGTACTACGACGGCGGCGCGATCTACTACACCGCCACCACCGGCGCCCGCGCGATCTATGGCAGCGTTCTCGCCCGATACCTCGAAACCGGCGGCCCCGCCGGCCCGCTGGGCTACCCTGCCACCAGCCAGGGCGACGCCCCCGGCGGCGGCTGGTACGCCGACTTCACCGGCAACCCCGCCGCTGGCAGCAGCAACGGCGGATCCATCTACTGGAACCCCGAAATCACCCCGTTCGATGAACCCGATCGCGCACACACGCTGTACGGGCCCATCTGGAAAAAATGGGTATCGCTCGGCCGCACCGCCTGGCAGGGCCAACCCCTCACCAGCCTCGCCCCCACCCCCAACGCCACGGGCCCCAACGGCGCCGGCGCCTACGTGCACTTCGGCCAGCCCACCGAAGCCAACCAACTCGACCCCAACAGTCCGGCCAACGCCTCCATCTACTACAGCGACCAGACCAAGGAGACCCACACTGTCCAGGGCTCCATCCGGCAAACCTGGCGACAGAACGGCTGGGAACAAGGACGCTTCGGCTTCCCCACCACCGACGAACAACCCACCCCCACCGGATGGACCCAGACGTTCCAACACGGCACCATCACCTGGAACCGAGGAGCCACCGCTCCCATCCTCACCACCTCATAGACCCGGACGCCGGATCGGCTCCCTTCAAGTCCGAACGCCACTGTCCGATTTGGGCAAGGGCCGGACGTCCGAAGATCCGTCAGCTGCGTACGTCGGGTGGAGCGCTCCGCGATGTCCCTGGGGAAGTTCGCGTCGACATGCCAACAGCTCCGGGTGGTATGGGTGAATTGGTGCTCGTCTCTGCTTGCCCGTCCTGGTGTCATCTGCGGTGGTGCTCGTGGAGGGCGATGATCCTGCCGTCCTGCTCCAGGTCCTGCCTCAGCAGGGTGTTGTCGTGGTGTAGGGCTGCGATCGCCGTCGCAGCGGCTTGAAGTTGTTTCCGGAGCTCGGTGTTCTCGCGGGTTCTGTCCGCCAGTCGTGCTCGGAGCCGACCGATCTCGTCGTCGCGGCGGGCCTCGCCCGGTGTGAGGGCGCCATGCTGGGTGAGGTGGGCCTCCCAGTCGGCCAGGATGCCTGTGGCCCGGTTCATCGTCGCGCGGCTGACTTGGGCCTCGCGCCAGAGGTTCTCCTTGGTCAACCGGCCGTCGGTCCGCCGGGGCTTGCCTTCAAACAACCGCTGCATGGCGGCGCGTAGGGCTTCGGATGTCGCAGTGGAGACGCCGTCGCTGGTGATCGTGCGGCTCGTGCTCATCGTGGTTCCTTCGGGATGGTGTCCAGGACGGTCTCGACTCGTTCCAGCTCGCGGCGGATGAGGGCTTGGCGGCAGGCGGGCAGGTTCGGGGTTTGCAGGAGTGCGAGCTGGGTGCGCCGATGCGCGTCGTAGATCGGGACGTGCTCGGCGCCGATCAGGCTGTTGCGGCAGCGATCCGGGCGGCAGCGTTCCTCCAGTGGCCCGGTGTGGCCGTCCGGGATCGTGGCGTGTTCCAGGCAGACCGCGCCGACGGGGTTGCTGGGGTCGAACAGGCAGTGGTTGAGCGTGCCGAACCGAATGGTGATCCGCGCCTTGCGCAGCAGGCTTTCCTCCACTCTTGCGTCCCCGCCGCGTGCCGCGACCGACTCCTGGATCTCGTCGAAGGCCTTGCTGATCTGTGCCGCTCCGGGGCCGAACCCGGCCGGGTGGCCGTTCTTGTGGGCTTGGTAGAGGTCCCTGATGTGGCGGAACCGGGCGGCGTCGATCGCGGATTCCAGGTGCTTGGACCAGGACGGGTCCGAGGCGGCGTAGCCCTGCGTGACGCGGTTGGCCAGCGCACGGGTTGTGGCGTGCTTGAGCTGGATACCCAGGGCGATCTCCGATCCCGGGAACTGGTCGGTGAGCATCGCCATCGTCCGGCGGAACATGTGCGGCCGAGCGTTTCCTGCAGGGATCTCCTCGAGCCCGGTCCAGTCCCGGGACGCGTTGACGAAGGCGATGAACGCCGCCGTCATCTCCGCGCCGTCGACAGTCTCGCTCACGTGCGGGCGCGCCAGTGGCGCGAAGACCCTCTCGGCGTGTGGGGAGACCGCCTCGGCGACCGCGATGGCCTCGGCGACCGGCTCGATGATCCACCAGTGCTTGCGGGGCGAGCTGGGATTGCCCTTCTCGTCGATGGACGCGAGGGCCGGGGAGTTGTAGTGCTCAACGACGTTCCCGCGGGTAATGGCATGGATCTCCGAATCCCGCATCATCGACAGCGCAGCGACCAGCACGAATGCGGCATTGCGCAGCGCGACGGTGAGATTGAACAGATGCTGCGGCCCGATGCCGGGGTGCCACGAGCCGACGGTGCCGTCCGGCCTGCTCACCTGCGCAAGGCCGTCCACCAGTCCCTGCGTGGTAGTCCGCCCTTCGGCGGCAGCCCGCAGAACATGCGACTTGTGTCGCGAGCTCTTGACGAGGGAGTAGGTGGGCTGGCTACGCAGTCCGACCAGCAGGTCCAGTAGGAGCCAGTTGACCCGTGGCTGGCCGTCCTCCTGCGTCGCAGCGTGGACGGGGATCTTGTTCGCGGTGTTGGCCAGCCAGGCCTCGACCCCGGCGTGGCGGCCCAAGATCGACGGTGACGCGATGGCGAGAAGTTCGTCGCGGCGGCCGACGGCCCGGAGGATGTCCGGGGCGAAGGTGTGGACGTAGGCCCAGGCCGCGCGAATGAGCGGGAACCAGATCTCTGGAGGGATGGCCTTGGTCGCAAGCTCTCGTTCGCCGGCGCAGTGCGCGACCTGGCGTGCGCTGCGTCCCGGCCACGGGTCTTCACCGGGCCAGTCGCAGGTCAGGGCCGAGGCGATGGCGGCGAGACGCTTGAGTAAGGCGACGTGGGTCGCGACCGTGCCTGGCTTCTGGGTCGCCCGCAGGCTCTTCACCCGCAGCCGCAGATCCGCCGCATTCCAGTGGCTGGGGTCAGGGGGCAGCCCGGCGGTCTTGGACCAGGCGTGAAGGCTGCGCAGCTTGGAGGCGGCCTGGATCAAGGTAGCGATTTTCGCTGGGGCTGTGCCCAGATAGACGCCGGCTTCCTGGAGTACCTCGTGGTGTGGGTTCGCCATAGCCGTCAGCAGTTCGCGGGCCAGCAGATTCCAGTGGGGCTCCTCCAGGCCTGAGGAGAACTGGATCCGCCATTCGGCGGGGCTGAGGTTAGCTGGGCGGCGGACGATGCCGTTGAAGTCCCAACCGGCCGTGTCACCGAAGCGTGGGACCGTGGCGTCGGGGTGGCGGGCGGACTCTAGCAACGGGTGGCTTTGCAGGACCGCGTCCTTCTCGCCGAAGAGTGATCGCCGTTCGGATGCGGGTTGGTCAAGGTTCACCGGTCGAACTCCTGGTGTGCGGTCAGAGGCAGGTGTAATGCGGCGGTTCCAGCGTCGATGTGTTTGCGCGCCAACGCTTTCTCTTCCACGGTCCGGTCGGCCAGGACCGCGCGGAGGTTGGTGTAGGTCTGGCCCCAGAGCGCGGTGAACCGGTCCGGGGGCATGCGGCGGCGGGTGTTCTCCAGGTGCTGCTCGAACAACAGCAGCTGGGGCAGGTGGCTGGGCAGGATCCAGGCGTTGCGGCATTCCAGGCAACGCAACGGTGCCACCGAGCAGAGTTCCCCGGTGGAGCTGAACGGCGAGTCGTAGGGGTCTTTGCAGTGCGACAGGCCCATATCCAGCTGGCCGGTCACGATGCCCTCGGCCTGTTCGGCGGGGATCCCCAGCTCCTGCAGCCGTGCGCTGTCGCCGGCAGCTGCCTCGGCCTCCGGCGTAATGACGATTGGCCCAGTGATGGCCTTGTCGAACCAGTGTCGCTGGGCGGCGGTGATCACCTCGCCGGAGATGATCCGCAAGGTGGTGCCCTGCGCGTAGTGCCCAGCGAAGGTCTCTCGGGTGTGGTCATCAGCTGCGATCCCGACCCTGCCGCGGGCGACGATGGCCTTCTCGACCTTGGTGGACTTGCGCAGCCGGCCAATGTGGGCTGGTCCGCTGACCTCGACGCCGACGCTGGTGAGCCAGGCGCTAAACGTCGTTCGTGGAGAATCGGGGTCCCAACGCCGGAACACCAAAGCGTAGTTGGGCAGAAACGCCGCACGAACGAAGAGCGAGTCCTCGATCTCCGAAAGCTGTTCGCGGACCTTCGCGGTGACCTTCAACAGCCGCTGGATGATCGCGGTGACTTCTCTTCGGGGCCGATCGTGCAGGTCGTGCGTGGCCGGTCCTTCGGCGGCTGGCTCACCGCGATCCTCAGCCTGCTGCTCGACGCCGCCTGGCCGCGGTGCGTCGTCGCGGAAGGCGCGGTGGCGGACCCGACCCGCGCGCTTCTTGACGATCGTCAGCCTCACGCCCTGAGGCAGAAACTCGACGTCCTTCGCGCCGAAGGACGTCACCTCCTCCGAGCTCAGGCCGGTGGCGTCCATCAGCAGAACCCGGAAGGCATGCAAATCCATCGTGTTGGGATAAAGCTGCGCGATCAGGTGGTGGACGAGCAGCCGCTTGGCGAGGTTCGGCATGATCGTCCCGTCCGGCCGGGCGACCAGTCTCCGCAGCTCGTCCGGCCACTCACCAACATGCGACGGAAGCTGCGCGCGCAGCTCACTCAAAGCGACCGTTCCCCGGGAAATACCCCAGAGCAAGTCCGGCGGGTGTAGCCAGCTCCCCTGCTCAGGGTGTCGGCCCTGCGCGGCAAGGTGCCAGCCGTTGTCCAACCGGTGCTCCAACGCGTTGACCTCGGCCCAAGCGGCCTTGATCAGAGCCCGTTTGTCGTGACGGGAGAACTCATCGCGTTCCGAGGACTCACGCGAGTGCGTCGTCGCCGGGCCTCGGGCGAAGCGAACGATCTCGTCCGCGACAGGCCGGCCCGGGTGGTCATCCCGCCGGATGATCAGCACGCGCAGCGCCCTGGCAATGAAGGCAGCCCACCTCGATCCGGGGGAAAACGCCGCCGGCAACTGACGTTCCCACCTGGCCAACACGCGCGCCAGCTGCGAAGCTTCCAGATCCGTCGACTCCGGGCTGACCCCGGGATCGCTGTCGACGGCGATGCAGAACAGGTCGATGCCCCGCCGGTAGGCACCCGACGGGGCGCTAGTGATCTCGGTGGCCGCGACGTAGTCCACCCATTCATCGGCAAGCTGGGCCGCCAAACGCGAGCACCGATACGCGTCCGGGTCGAGCCGCTGGATCACCGGTCGTCCCTGCGACCGCAGAACCCGGACCTCGCGGATGCCGACCCGTCCCGCCAGTGTGTCCTCCGGCCAGCCTGCGTCCTGAGCGGCCATCAGCCGAGGTCCTGTCCTGGCTCGCCATCGAGGGCGAAGGCATGGGCGGCGATCTGGGCATACGTGACTTCCTCGGTCTGCGCGCCGATCCAGCCGCTGAAGGCCTCCTCGAACTCGTTGATCAGATCGTCGGTGTATTCCAGGTATGCGTAGGTGACAGCGGGACTGGAGTGACCGAGCCGTCGGCTCACGATCAGCAGTGGGTTGCGGCGGACGTGTTCGGTCAGGTAGCGCATGTGACGGCATTGCCGGGCGGCGGGATCGGGCTCGGCACCCTCCAGTTGCCGTTCCAGGTAGGTCAGCAGCTGCAGAGCGTGCGTGTGCCTGAGGTCATGCCAGCGCCACCGTCTCCCAGGCAGGCGCGGTGCGGACTCATCAGCCAGGGCGACCATGCGCCGCCAGGCCGCGTGCCGATACCGCTTCCAGGAGTCCGCGCCAGGCATCAGCCCGCCGCGGCAAACGAACACCGCCAGCGCTTCCAACCCGAACTCGCCCTCGTGAACAGTGATCCGTCGCAGACTTGGCGGCATGCCCGCCAGGGTGAACACGTGCTGCTCGCCGTCCTGAACTCCGTGGATCAGGCCCGATTCCCGGTCGATCCGCGAAACCACGAACAGCTCCCGATGCCGCCGCTCCAGCGGCTTGGCCGCAGCCGCGGTCAGCTCTGGCCGCTCCAGCAGCAGGTAGGTCTCCACCGAGCGCATCGACTCCTCGGGGACATAGATCCCTCGGGCCTTGCCGTACTTGGCGCAGGCCTGGACGGTGAACTCCGCCGACATTCCCGGCTTGGCGGTCCCGATGCCGAGTTCGGGCAACAGCACAGTGGCCCACTCTGCCACCGCATCCCGGTGCCCAACGCCAGATCCGCCCCAGCCCGATTGCGGTGGGGCGCCCAACCGCGGAACCCACGGTCGATGCGCGAGTCCGGGCACTGGCCGCCAAGGCCGACGTCCCGGAAGTAGCGGTACTGCTCCAGCGTGAGATGCCGGATGTCCATCGCCCGCTGGAGTCTGGGCGACAACGGGTTGCGGCCCCGCGCGACCACTCGGACCGGCCGCTGCCTCCGGTGCCCGGTCTTCTCCAGGAAATTGTAGAACTGGTCCAGCAGCACCGACTCCTTGTGCCAAGCCGAGACACCGATCGGTCGCCGCTGCAGCTGGGTGCGCTGGCGGCGGTAAGCCACCAGATCAGACTCCGACGCCGACATCACGTCCCGACTGCGGGAAGCCTGGTACGCGGCGAAGCGGGCCATGATCCGCCCGTAGTCCTGCATCGTCGTCCGGGACAACTCCGCGTAGGACAAGTTCCGGC
This sequence comes from Amycolatopsis sp. lyj-108, assembly GCF_046549005.1. Classification (NCBI taxonomy): domain Bacteria; kingdom Bacillati; phylum Actinomycetota; class Actinomycetes; order Pseudonocardiales; family Pseudonocardiaceae; genus Amycolatopsis; species Amycolatopsis sp. lyj-108. The sequence goes on from NZ_JAJPWQ010000013.1 coordinate 214,363, forward strand.
CCCACGAACACAGCGGCTCGATCGGCATCATCGTCTCGTCGTCGAGGTAGATCGGTGTGCCGTCCGAGATCGACCGCTCCCGCAGCAGCCGCACGACGTCCACACCGGACAACACCGGGCTCTCCAGATACTGCTCGGCCAGCTTGGTGTCCACTGTGAACCGCCGCATCCTCGTACCTCCGTGAGATGGCATCGCACGAGAGATAGCAGCTGATCACCGCCAATCCAAAAACTCGATCAACCGGCATGCGCATCTCGTGAGACATATTTGAACTGCCCCAAGAACTCCTGAAACAGTGGCACGCCGAGTGTCCTATCGAGACTCCGGGCCAGCAGGGGATGTTTGTGCCGCCAGGTTTCCTCGCCGCGGCGGCGGGCGATGTAGGGGTGGACGGAGCCGCCCTGGATCGGGCCGGGCCGGATGAGCGCGACTTCGACGACGAGGTCGTAGAACTTCCGCGGCCGCAGCCTCGGCAGCGTCGCCAGCTGCGCCCGGGACTCCACTTGGAACACGCCGATCGCGTCCGCCGCGCACAGCATGTCGTACACGTTCGGGTCGGCGAGGTCGAGCTTGCCGATGTCGACCGCCTCACCGTGATATTCGGCGATGAGGTCGATCATGTAGTGCAGCGCGGAGAGCATGCCGAGGCCGAGCAGGTCGAACTTCACCAGCCCGACGGCGGCGCAGTCGTCCTTGTCCCACTGCAACACCGACCGGCCGGACATGCGGGCCCACTCCACCGGCACCACCTCCGACACCGGCTCCTTCGAGATCACCATCCCACCGGAGTGGATCCCCAGATGGCGGGGGAAGTCTTCGAGGGCGTCGGCGAGTTCGAGGATCTCGGCCGGGATCTCCCCCGCCGCCTCCTCACTGGTCTTCGTCACGCCAGCCCAGCGGTTGACGATCTTGCTGTAGGCGTCCTGCTGACCGGGGCTGAGACCTAAGGCTTTGGCGGCGTCCCGGATCGCCGACGGCGCCCGGTAGGTGATCACGTTCGCGACCTGCGCCGCATGCAGGCGGCCGTGTTTGTCGTAGACGTACTGGATCGCCTCTTCGCGGCGGTCGGACTCGATGTCGATGTCGATGTCCGGCGGCCCATCGCGTTCAGGAGCGAGGAACCGCTCGAACAGCAAGCCCCACTTCACCGGGTCGGCGTGGCAGATCTCCAGCGCGTAGCAGACCGCACTGTTCGCCGCGGATCCCCGGCCCTGGCACAGAATGTTGGCGTCGCGGCAGAACCGGACGATGTCCCACACCACCAGGAAATACCCCGGGAACCCCAGCTTCTCGATCACGTTCAACTCGTGCTCGAGCTGCGCGTAGGCCTTCGGATAGTCCTCGCGGTGCCCGTAGCGTTTCGCCGCACCCGCCCACGTCAGCTCCCGCAGATACGACATCTCGTCATGCCCCGGCGGGACCGGGAACGGCGGCAGATCCGGTGCGACCAGGTTCAGGTCGAAGGCGCATTCGACGCCGAGCAGGGCGGCGCGGGTGACCGCGCCGGGATAGCGCGCGAAGAACTCGACCTGCTCGGCGCCGGACCGCACGAACGCCATGTGCGCCGCCGACAGCCAGCCCTCCATGTCATCCAGCGACCGGCGGGCGCGGACCGCAGCGACGGCGTCACCCAGCGGGCCCCGGCCGGGGTGGGCGTAGTGGACGTTGTTCGTCGCCACCGTCACCACCCCCGCCGCCTCCGCCATCGCGACCAGGGTGTCGTTGAAGGTCGAATCGAGCGGCAGGCTGTGATCGATCAGCTCCACCGCCACGTTGTGGCGTCCGAACCTGTCCACCAGGGACACCAGCTCCGACATCGCCGTGACCTTGTCGCCGACGGCCAGGGCGCGGCGGATCCGGCCCTTGCGGCAGCCGGTCAGCACCAGCACATGCCCCGCCAGATCATCGACCAGCGCGTCCTCGTCATAGAGCGGGCAGCCCTTCTCCCCGCCCGCGAGCTGCGCCCGCGAGATCACCCGGCACAACCGGCGGTAGCCCTCCAGGCCGCGGGCCAGCACCAGCAGATGCGCCCCGCCCGGGTCCGCGACGCCGTTCTGCGGCGCGGGCAGATCCAGCGACAGCTCCGCGCCGAAACCCACGCGGACCCCGAGCTCGCGAGCGGCCTCGTTGAACCGCACCGCCCCGTACATGCCGTCGTGATCGGTCAGGAAGATCGCATCCAAACCCTGGCGGGCGGCCTCCTCGACCAGCTCCTCGGGGTGGCTGGCGCCGTCGAGGAAGCTGAAGTTCGAATGCGCGTGCAACTCCGCGTACGGCACCCGCGGCACCGCACCGCCGTCGTCGTCCCCCTCACGGACCCGCAGATCCACCGGCGGCCCCGCATAGCCCTCCCGCTTGCGCGACCACGCGGGCGCATCGTTCCCATCACCCTCCACACGAGGACGACCGGACGCGACCCGCTGAATCTCACGCCACGGGACAGCAGGATTGTTGAACGCCACACCAGCTCCACACCACACACGCTCTGCCGTGGGGGGAAGCCAGCGACAAACACTCGAACATACGCACGAACTCTGCCGACGATCCTGAACGCCGAACACGGCTCCCGTCAAGCCCAGTGGCCGACATAACACCAGGTAGTGGACCCGCCACCACTCCGACCGGCGAACCACGCGCAGCGGCTGGCATGGTTGACTCGACTTGGTAACACGCTAGGCCGTAAGAGTGACCTGGGAGGCGCAGTGGACGAATCCGACCTGACCGGCGCGACCGTGTACGAAACCGCCGACAAGCCCTCCCTCGGCGGCGGCCACTGGTACGTCCTGCCCGACGACACCACCTACTACCAACCCTTCGACGGCACTCCTCGCCCCGCCCTCGTCGCCGCCTCCACGCTGCGCGACATGCCGACCTGGACCGAAGTGCCGAACTAGACCTCATCCGACCCGATCCGGCCCGGGATGGCCATCGCGTTCCGCACGGCGGGTGCAAACATCCCGGGACTTCCAGTCGAGCCGGCTTAGCACGGCGCCCGCCAGCCGCCGACGATGATCGTGACCGCCGCGTTTCTGTCGGTGGGTCGTGGGATAACGGATACATGGATCCATGTCGACATACGCAGCGCAAGCGACATGCTCAGCTCCGGCATCAGCCACGGTCGGCGCCGTTGTGGGTCGGCGATCCCGAAGACTGGGCGGTCGTTCGACAGACGCCCCGCCCTCCCCTCGTATGCCCGGAGCCTGGCTGCGACGTCGAGTTGATCTCGTGCGAGAACCGCAGCTTCAAGCAGAATCCCCGATTCTTCAGGTTCAAGTCGGTCGACCGCTCCTGCGACCATTGGGCCGACCATGATCACGGCGGTGGCCCGGAGACGGCGCAGCACGAGTGGGTCAAATACTGACTGACCACGATCGCCCGCAGGCTCGGCTACACAGCCACGCCGGAACACCCCTCAACGCGTGCCGACGTGTTCGTTCACGAGCCGGGATACTGCCTCGAGGTCCAGCTGCGCTCCACCCAGTTCCAAAAACGTACCCAAGCCCGGGAGGCAAAAGGCGGGACCGTCTGCTGGTGGATCGTCGACGGCGTGGACTCCAAGGCATTGACCAAGGCCTTGTTCACGCTGCCGGCCGTGCGGTTCAGGGTGATCGACAAGAGCAATCCCCGGATACGGACACTAAGCCCATGGGCAGACCCCGAGGACCAGGACCTCGCTTCCCGGGCCCACTTGCAGGTCTTCGCCACTGTCGCGCACCCGCCATCGACCATGAATTCGGCCAACCCGCGATCCGCCTGGTTCCGCACCGGAACGATGGAGGGCTACGCCTTCCTGCGCGAAGTCCTCTCCGGTCGGCGCCGTTGGTACCCACCTCACGCACTGGGACACCCGTCAGGACTATGGGCGCTGGACACCGACGTCGACCGCTACCGTACTTTCCGAGCCGAGCAGCAGGCACTTAAAGTGGCAGCACAGGCACGCCTCGACGACGTCATGGCCGCGAAATCAGCCGAACCGCCGCTGACGAGGCCTCCCACGCTGCCCACCGAACCGCCCACGGTGCCGATCGCGATTCCGCAACCTGCCCCTCTCCCGAATCCCGTTCAACGTCAGCCACAGCAGGCCGCTCCCGTGACGACCTTGACGTTGAGGAGCCGACGGCGGAAGTGGTGGCAGTTCTGGCGAGCTCGATAGCAGGCTTCCGGCGTCGTCGCGTTGACGCGACCACACGAGACCACTGCGCACCAAGGAGACCTCACGCTATATTGAACGCCTTGCCCTTCGGCCCGGACACGCCTGCTCTACTAGTATGTGCGGAAATCGTCACCAGGGACCATCGGCGCGAAAGCACTATCACTCACAATTCTCTAAGTCAGCACGCCCGTAATGTTGCATAGCGAATGAGGACGATGACCGCCACGAGTAACGATCTTGTTCCCAGCCCGATAGTACTTGCCCCTGACGTTGCGGAGCCCCGTAAAGTGCCTGGTCGCCGCCGTCGGTCGATCCTGCGCCGCATCGGCGGGTGGCTGCTCCGTGGAGTACGCAAGGACGTGAGCGAGTTCCGTTTGGGCATCTTCGCTGAGTTCGTTGAGCGAGGTTTGAATACCCCTGCAGAAGCACGTCGGGCCAGGTGGAGCGTTCACCGGGCAGAGTGGGGGGCGTTCTATGTCGTCGGCATCACCTTTCTGACCGTTGGATCCCTTCGTGGCGTTCTTGAGAAGATGCCACGCGGCCTGATTCCTGCCGCGGTTCTCCTCTTTGGAGGGCTACCGTTGTTGATCTTAGCGATGCGGGTATGGGCGCCACGGTTCGCTCATGACCGCATTCGGCTTCAGATTGCACATATACTGGAGTCATTGAAGGAGGTCGACGGAATCGAATCAGAGCAGCAATTCCGCGTATGGCGAGGAAATCCTGCCAGGATACAGCAAATTCGTATCAGGAAGCTTCGAGGATACCTTCGCCATGCAGCTGCCACGATTCCCGACCAGTTCATGAGTATCAGCGGCCGCGGTCATCTGCAGGGGGACACAGTCCTTCGCGACAAGCTGAAGACACGCTTGCTATTGGCGCTCGCCGCAGCGCCAAATCTGTCAAATAGCGTAGCGCGCGACGACCTCCGGGAGATTCTATCTGTCATTTCCCGCGTGGTCGTCGAAGCAGACCCATGCGCCAAGCTCGAAACGACGCTACGCGGCTCTCCTACGTCTTGCTCAGCGGCCCAGCAGCCTCTGAAAACGTGGGCGTGGCGCTGGGCAACGTTCACAACGCCCACCCTGATTTCAGTCTTGGCTATCCCGGTTATGGCGTTCATCGCAGCGAAACTAGCCAGCGCGACGACACCGGTCGGAATGGGAATCGCAGCCGTTGGCACGGCCGCACACGCCGCCGTGAAGTATCTTCAATACCGCAAAATCGAATAGCCAAATGACCGCGTTCCCGAAGGGCAATCGCTTTCGCCTCCGCTTGGATGTAGCGCCTGCCGCTGGTGCGCCTCAGCCCTACTCGGGGACCTGGACGTCGGCGGGCTGCTTGTCGGGGCGCCATCCTCGCCAGGCGGTATGGCGGAGGCGGTGTTCGCGCGGGGTGAACTGGCGGTAGACGACCTCGCCGACGAGGTCCGGTTTTACCCAGTGCGCGTCCTTGGCGCGGTCCCGCGGCACCTCGTCGGCGAACGGGCTCGTCTTGCGGGCCAGCGGAGCGAGCTTCTTCTTCGCGTCGATGAGGGCCTGGTTGTTGAATCCGGTGCCGACGTCGCCGATGTAGACCAGGTCGCCGGAGCCGGGGTCGAGGGCGCCGAGCAACAGGGCGCCGATCATCCCGTCACGGCGGCCTTGCCCGGAACGCCACCCGCACACCACGACCTCGATGGTCTGGATCAATGGGTGTTTGATCCACTCCGGCGATCGGCCCCCCGGGACGTACTTCGACTGGATCGCCTTCACTACCAGGCCTTCGAGGCCGCGGTCCTTCGCGACGTCGAGCAGATCAGCCGGGGACATGCCGGATGCCGAGAGGTCGGCGTGGCTGTAGGACGGGGTGATCGCGACGAGATTCTTGTCCGGCGGCTCGATCCCCTCCAGCACCGCCCGCCGCCGCTCGTACGGTTCGTCCATCAGCCGGTCACCGCCGAGCAGCAGGACGTCGAAGACGAAGTACGCCACGGGCACATCGTCGCTGGTGGCGTAGTTCTGCAGCAGACCGAAGTCCGGACGGCCGTGCTCGTCCAGCGCGACGATCTCGCCGTCGAGCACCGCCTGGCGACCCTCCAGCGCGTCGCCCATAGCTTCGCCGAGGATCGGGAATCTGCCGGTGAAGTCCTTGTCGTTGCGACTGGTCAGCCTCGTCGTTCCGTCGGCGGCGACCCTCATTACCGCCCGGTAGCCGTCCCACTTCCACTCGTAGGCGTACCGCGGATCGTCCGGAAGCTCCTCCCGCGCCTGGCTCGCGAGCATCGGCTCGATGAACGCCGGCACCCGCGACCGCTCACCCCTTGCGGCGTCCTGTGCCATGACGGTCTCCCGAGCAGCCGGGTATCTACGGACGCGCTCTCACGTCCGCGATTCACCGTAACCCGAATGGCGCAGTATCGCCGGATTCCGTCGTGACACACCCAGGTGACCACGGTTTTCGTCGCTAGCTGTGGACACGGCCTGTTACATGCGCCGCTTGATAGACGACATAGCCGGACGAGACCGGCTAGAAGGGACGGCGCCGAATGCGGAACGAACGGCATGTTCAGCTGCGCTGGGAAACCCGGGCCGTGGTCGTCGACGACCCTCGCGGCCCGGCGGAGACCATGACCTATCCCGGTATCACGGTCACCCGCCGCCAGCGCGGGCGCGTCGTCGACCAACTCTGGCTCCCGGTCGGAGACGCCGAACCCACCATCGCCGACGACGAAGCCCTGGTCGCCGTGTTGCGCGCCGCGTGGTGCTGGAACATTTCAGCCGCTTGAACGGGCGCATTCACCACCGACGGCCCCCGGCTCCATGGCCCTCATCCGCGCCTTACGACGGCTACAGGGTTAGCTGCAGGGCACCGCTGGTCTTGCGAGCCTGGGCGGTGAGGGCGACGAGCTCTTTGAGCCACCAGGTCTCCATCGGCAGCCCGGCGGTATGCGTGTCACGGATCCAGGTCTGGACGAACTTCAGGCGTGCTTCGGCGGTGCGGATAGTGGCGTAGTCGGGGTGGGTGGCCAGTTCGGCGACCAGGTCGTCCCGCCGGGCCTGGAGGAGTTCCGCGCGTTCGGCCGCACGCTCCCGAACCAGTTCGTCGGCGGCGCTGATGACCGAGGAGATCATCCACGGGCCGTTGTCCGCGTCCTTACGCAGCTCGGCCAGCACCGGGAGCTGCTCGGCGACGGACCGGCGTAGGGCATAGCGGGCCCGCCGGAACTCCGGGGACGCAGCGACCTGCCTGGCCAGCTCCATGAGCTTCTCGTCCTCGGCGTCGTCGCTCACGCGGGGTTCGGGATCCCAGCGCGACGAACGAGCCGGGGTCGTGAGCTCGTCCAGGGCATCGTGCCAGGACGCGGTCACCTCCCACACGTGCAGGACACCGGCGTGGGCGAAGCCGACCTCGACACGACTTGTCCAGCCGACGATCCGGAACAGCGCCTTGCTCACCCGGGTCCGCTCCGCGCCGGCGTCGAGATCCTCCAACGCGGTGTCCACGGCATCCTGCGTCACCAGGACGCGGCTCAGGTAGAGCAGGGCGGCATCCACAGACGCGGCAATGGCCACGACCTGCTCCGCCGACAGCGTCGCCGAGTCGATTTCGACAACACGATCGGGATCGAGGCGGGCAGGGATCACCCGCAAGCCCAGCTCCTGCGCGCCCTGCGTGATCTGCTCGGCCTGGTCAGCAAGAGAATCGGTGGTGGCGGCACGCAGCTGAGCGAGCAGCTCGGTGAAATCGTGATTCATGAGCGCAGATCCGAGCAGACACCACCGACAGAACCGGCCCGCTCGACCTGCCCGCCGAGCAGGTTCACTCCAACGTGGAGACGTTCTTCGTCTGCGACGAGGCCTCCCGAACTATCTTGCGCGCCGCATGATGCTGGGACTGTTTCTTCCGGAAGGGCGCAATCAGCGGGAAGGCGGGGCGACCGACCTCGGCGCCGTGCTGATCTGGCCCGTAGCTGGAGGCTGCTCATGAGCAGCCTGCTGCTTCTTCGAATGGATGTCCGGAGTCGCGTAGCGAACAGCGGGCCCCCATACGATTACGAGTCGTGAAGTGGATAAGTGGATCGATGGCCGCGGCGTGGCGACTGTGGCGGGCCCGAGGGGGAACGTGGTGGTGGGCGATCGCAGCCATCGTCGTCCCGGTCACGTTGCTCGCGGCCGCGGCCGTCATCACCTTGATGCTGACCGTCTCTACCGCGGGCAACGCGCAGCTCAAGATTGAGCTGATCAGAACCGGACTCACGGTCGGAGTCGGCACAGGTGGCGTGGTCGCCCTGGTACTCGCGGGCCGGCGTCAATGGGCCACCGAGCAGGCCAACCGCGTCACCGAGCACGACGCCACGGAACGACGGCTTACTGAGCTGTACGTCAAGGCCGTCGAACAGCTCGGCTCCGATAGACCCGCAGTCCGCCACGGCGGTCTGTATGCGCTCGAACGCGTCGCCCAGGACAACCCCTACCACCGCCAGGTCGTGGTCGACGTGATCTGCGCCTACTTGCGGTCCCCTTTCCAGCTACCAGGCACGCGCCGGCCCCATAATCGGCCCGGGATCCACCGCCCTTTGGCCCCCAGGCACGGACATACCCGCCCGGTCGCCGAGCAGGCCACATCATCGACGGTGGCTGAAATCGACGACGAAGCTCTGCAGGAGCGCGAGGTCCGCCTCACAGCTCAGCGCATCCTCGCCACACACCTAAGGCCGGGTGGCGACCCGGAACATCCCGCACGGACCTTCTGGAGGGACGTCAACGTCGACCTCACCGGCGCCACACTTATCGACTTCAATCTCGATGACTGCCAGATCCGCGAAGCTAAGTTTCATAGGGCAACTTTTGCCGGCGACGCCGGTTTCAGCGACACGACCTTCACCCAAGGCGCCTGGTTCGCCGAAACGGCCTTTGCCAGCGAGGCCTACTTCCGCAATACGACCTTCGCTAGCCACGCGTCGTTCGACAAGGCGACCTTCACTGGCCGGGCCTGGTTCAGCTCGGCGACCTTCACCAGCGACGCCTGGTTCCGCGAGGCGAACTTCACCAGCGACGCCTGGTTCAGCTCGGCGACCTTCACCAGCGACGCCTACTTCATCAAGGCGACCTTCATGAGTCACGCCTTGTTCGACGAGGCAAGCTTCATCGGCAACGGCTGGTTCAACGAGGCGAACTTTACCGACAATGCCTTATTCCGCGAGGCGAACTTCACCAGCGACGCCTACTTCATCAAGGCGACTTTCAGCGACACCTACTTCATCAAGGCGACCTTCGCCAGCCACACCCAGTTCAACAAAGCGACCTTCACCGGCCACGCCTGGTTCCGTGAAGCGATCTTCGCCTGCCACGTCTGGTTCGACGTGGTGAGCTTCACCGGCCACGCCTACTTCGACAAGGCGACATTCGACGTAGCGTCTTGCGCGTCTGGGGCGAGTATCCGCGTGGACTCAATCGGGGATTCGTCCTGGCCGTCAGGGTGGAGTGCTGAAGTACCACGTGCTGCAGAAGAGATGTGGGCACGACTGGTTCCCGTACCAGCCGTGCTCGCCTCGCCAGGCACAGACGCCTAGCGCGGGCCAGCTGGTTCCACTTCAGGTGCGGCCTCGCTCCAAGTCGCGTTGGATCATGGAGACGGTACTTTCATCCGCCACAACCTCCGGACCGGGCCATCGTGGCACGCACAATCAGCCCTCTGCGCCGCTTCCAGGACTCTGCCTGACTACGACCCCGGACTCGGCGCCGCACGCCAGGTCCGTATTGCCCGGGCCTACGCGACCGCTCTGACAGATCGATCCCGGCCGGCCAGGGCTAGCAGGTAGCGCGGTTCGAGGAAGGCATGGACCCGGCGGCGGGCCGCGCGGGACGAGTGACGTTTGCCTACGCTGGCCGCGTCGAACCTGCCTCCGATCCGCGGCAGCCTCCTCTTCAGGACCGGCGCCAGCACGGCCAGCCCAGACGGCGTGCCACTACGACATTGCGACCATCCGATGGCACATGATGAGTTTTCCGAGAGAATCCGTCCACGTCTACGCGCATTGGATAGTCCGCCAGCAAGCTGCCGCCCGGAATCTGCGGCGTCTTTCTGGGTGACGGCACTCGACCATGTTGTTTTGTTCTCACTAGCATCGGCGGCGAACTGAGGGGAAGTTTCCTAAGTGAAACTGGTCGGGGAATTTCTGGGAACTTGATTCCCTTCGTGTTCGTGCGTGCTGACCGGAACATGAGCTATGGGGAGTACTTGTTGTGAAAAGACGCGTATTTCGTAGTGTTCTCGCACTGACGACAGCGGGATTGGTGGTCACTTCTCTGGTGGTGCCGGGTGCGGCATCGGCCGTCGGACGTGTTGCCACGGGGCCCGAGGTTGTCACTGTCGGCGGGTTCGCCGGCATCAACGAGCCGACACCGCGGCTGCAGCAGCAACCGGCGCCTGCCCGGACCGGGTCGTTGGAGGAAGCCCGCCGGATCGCCGCCGAACGGGGACAAGTATCGGAAAGCTACGGCAACGACCGAGAGAAGGTCGACTCCGCCCGGACTGCCCTGGGCGCCGCCGCCACACGGGCAGAGCCGCCGATCCCGATCCTGGACGAATGTCTGAAACGCCCCGGCGCGGGCTCGAACGAAGGGCACATCCTCAATCGGAACTTCTGGTGCCAGCAAGGGAAGATCTGGGCCGCGATCTACGTCAACGGCAAGGAGGAAGGCTACTTCGAGGTCCTGTACCGCGCCGCTGCCGTGGCGAACCCACTTGAGCGGAAAACCCACATCTTCATCCACGGTGACGACTACAACACCCGCGGAACTTTCTCTGCCTGGTCCACGATGGGTGTCACGTTCCAGTGCACGGTCCTGACCTCCGGTTGCTCGATCGACAACGAAACGGTCGTCATGGATGTGGGCGACTGGGACGACGGCGACTGGGTGCAGTGGAACATGAACTCCGATGAGAACGTGGCCACCCAGCAGCCGGAGAAGGTGATCCGGAACTTCGTCGCGGGCAGCGGGTTCGGGGTTGACGACTTCGGGCGCAGTATCGACTGGGGACCAGGGACCCGGCTGGGGTTGCGCTGTGATTCCGCCGCGTACTTCACCACCCCAAGGTCCTGTATCTTCACCGACGTCACCTCGCGGCTGAACTACATCAAGGGCCAGGGGTATGACCAGGTGGTCGACCACATCATGCTCGCCCAGGACCATCCGGAACAGACCGACCCGAACAGGGGAACGCCGAAGGTGATCCCCGGGAAATGGGCAGACCTGACCAAGCCAGGTCTGAACCGGGTGGCCTACAAAGGCGATGTCTGGAAGACGAACGAGGCCGCGAAGAACATCGCCTGCGCGACGATCCCGAAACCGAACCCGACGGACCAGTGCGACGAATACCCATTCGCGACCACGCTGCAGGGCGCGGGCAAGGGAGACGGGAACTTCTCGGTCAAGTACGTCAACGGCACGCAGAACGGCTCAGCGGGCGGCGTCCTGAGATGGTGGTACGACCGCGATCGTGTCCTGTACGGTGCGCTGGATGAGTTCTACGTCTGGGCGCGCTGACTGGCCACCTGAAGGGCCACCGGCGCCGACTGCCTTCGTGGAAGGACACACCGGCGTCGACCACGGCCAGCTCGTGATCGAGGTGCGGGGAACAGAACCATCCCCGCACCTCCCACCAGCCGGCACCAGCTGGGCCGCCGCACATCCAGGCACCATTCACCTTCACCCGGCCAGCGAATGGACTATCGCCGCAGCCGTGCGACTGGAGGCCTGGCTCGCAGAACCTGCCCGTGGCGGCCCACCGGACGCCGACACCTCCACGATCGATCTCTCCTTCGACAACCCCGACATCGGCGCCCGAGGATTCTCCGCCCCAGCCAGCGAAACTGACTTCCTCCACCTCGGTAACCCAGGCCACTACAAGGTCCGCGTCCACCGCTGGGGCGGCGACCAGGTCGACACGATCTTCAACGCCAACCCCCACGACACCATCCACCGCACAGAGAACTTCCTCCTGCAGTTCTGGCCCTCCCCCACGGACCACCCAGACGTCGGATCCGCCGTCGAGACCGCCACCATCCCAGGTGACGACGTTCACGCCGCGATACGCGACTGGGCGCAAGGGCTCTGACACAGCCCGGCGACGGGCCCTGCCCGCAGGATCATTCCGGCCCGGCTTGCAAGCCGCTCTCGACTACATGCCCACCGGCGACATGCTCACCGGCGACATGCTCACCGTCCACGAGGTCGACCGGCTTGGCCGCAACGGGCGTGCCTTGTCGGCCGCCGAACCGGACAAGTTCGTGCGGAAGAACGTGTCCACTGCGCTCAGGCTGTTCCTGCTTCGTTGCTGACCGTCGGCGGGCCATGGCCGGACGGGCTGCGGTGGACCGACCTGCTGTTCAGGAGCTGTTTGGGTCGGCATACGGATCAATGTCGGTTGCTTCGGGGTAGCCGCGGTCGATGACCTTGGTGCGGAGTTCATCGAAGTTGGGGTCGAACCGTGTCGTGCCGATGGTTCGTAGTGCGTCGATCGAGGCTCGTGCGACGTAGTCCTGCTCCCACGGCGCGCCATTGCCCAGCAGCATGAGCAGAATCTTGGTGCTGTCGTCCGGGACGGGTGCTGTTCGGCAGCGATCCGCGACTTCGATGGCGTAGTGGTCCACGCCGCCGGTGATGGCGAGTGTTCGGACCATGAGCTGTGCCCACGTTTCTTCAGGCAGGCCGGTGACGAACGCCCACCGGCCGGCGGCACGGAGTGCGTCGGCGGGCACAGTTACACGGTTAGCATCGAGTAAGGCTCGCCAGAACTCGGCGGCGGCGTCAAGTTCGGGTTCACCGTCGGTGCTGCCTTGCACCAAGACAGCGGCTCCTGAGGATGCGGCGGTAAGCGCCTCAGGGCAGCCGCGGAGGGCCTGGAGGACAGCGGGAATCTCGTACCCTGTCTCGCGGCGGAGCATTCCTACGAGGAGGGTATCGACCGCGTTGTCCGCGTTTTGTCTTGCCGCGGCGATCAACTCATCTCGCAGGTTGGCGTAGAGCCAGGGGGTGGGTTGAGCGTACTTCAAGGTCAGCTCGAGCGTCTCGATGCCCAGTTCGGTGTCCCGGAACAGGGTGTCGACGCGTCGGCCGAGCCAGTCCTTTGCGATTGTTTCGAGGAATCTGCGGTGCTGGGCGAGGACGGCCCGGTACTCCATGCCGACTGGACCAGGTATCCGGACGAGTTCGTCGAGCAGTTCGACGAACTGAGGGCGGATCACGCCTCCGTTGCGATATTCCCAGCCCGCCAGCGAAAGAATTGCCTGTAGTCCTTTTCCGCGGCGGCCGTTGATCGCGCGGAACAGCGCGTCGTGGTCACCATGAGCAGCGTCTCCGCTCTCAGGTGCACGGTCGATCAACTCCAGCGCCCAGGCCCACACGGTGTCGAGATGGTCGGCAAGTCGGGTGTCGTGATTCGCCAACGCGCGGACGAGGTCCACTGTCACCTGCTCGACGCGACGCCAGTCCGGCTCGAAGTCGAAATCGTCCTCCCCGAGAACGATCGGGGTCCAGCGTTCGGTCCGCACGAGCTGGGCCGCCGCAACGATGTCCGGTGCACTCTCGACGACATCGGCTGCCTTCTTTGCGACCGCGTCGAAATAGTGCAGGACGTACACAGGTTCCCGCAGAGCAGTCACGACCGACACGGGATCGGCCGTCCACGCCTGAGGTTCTGCTTCGACGACACCTTCGAGGGTCCGGGCAAGTTCACGAGCAAGAACCATGCGGCCGCGGCTATCACTGTCGGGCCGCCAACGCGCCATCGTGTCGATGGCGTCGGCGACGGACAGGGAGGACAGTTCTTTCGCGCTGTATGCGGATTGCCCCGACATCATGGTCACATGATCAGTCCTGTGCTCGAAGAGCTCCTGCGGGAGGGAGCCGTGGCGCTCCTCCAGTTCCGCGATCCGGTCCTGCCAGCTCTCCAGTGCAGAGCCGGGCAGCACTGTCGACCAGTGCCAAGCACGGCGCAGTGCGGCCGGGATGGACTCGCCATCACCGACCGGATCGTCTCCCGGTAGGCCGAGCGCTTCGGCCCATGGCGCGAGAAGACCCGGTTCGGGGTCGGCGAGGAGCACGGCGTCGATGAGATCTTTGTCGTCGCCGGTGGGGGCGGACGACGCGAGGCGGCGCGTGATGTGATCGATCTTGTCGTGGATCGGGACGTCGGCGGCGAGTGCGAGGACGCGGCTGGTGATCCTTTCCCCGAGATCGCCGCCGATGTCCTTTGTCCACTTAAGAAGGTCCGCGGTGGAGATGCCGAGGTTCGGTGCTTGCTCTAGCAGGCGCGCAAGGCCGTGGGCGAGGATGACGAGATAGTGGCGATCGTGTTCGCCGAGGTCGGCGGTGAGGCGCGCACTGTCTCGAGTGATCCAGCCGGCCTGGTGATGTTGGGACGCTTCCCGTGTCTTGGCCGCGAGCATGCGAATGCGGCTCGTGGCGTTGTCGCGGTTGAGCCCTGCTTCGAGTCGTTCGAGCACCAGTTTGTAGTAGTAGCGGTCGGTGTCGAGAGGATCGTCTTTCAGGATCTTCCTGGCCACAGTCTCCACAAGCGGGATTGTCGGATCGGCCTTTTTGATCACGTCGGCTCCGATCACACGAACCGACCGGTTGCTTGAATAGGCCGAGACGATGTGACCGACTGCGCTATGTCCGGCGGATCCTAACTGGGACGCGAACAGCAGCAGGGTGAACGCCACGTTCGCCCTGTCCTCTTTGAGCGTGCGTTGCTTCACGTCCTTCACCAGACTCATCAAAACGACGGCAACCTCTGCTGGCGCGGTGCGCCCGAGGCCCTCCAGCAGCGCCGCCCCCGGCCAGGTACCGCTCGGTGTCGGTAGCGCGATCACGTTCGCGTCGTAGAGGGGTGTAAGCCAGCCGGGGTCGGTCAGCAGCCCGAGAAACAGCCGGAGATGATGTTCGTTCAGCGCCAGGTTCCGCAAACGCTCAACCTGGTCGTGGCCGCTCCACGGCTCGGTTGCCAAGGCCCGTAGTGCCCGGACGATCTCATCGGATGGTGTGAACATCCGGATGAACCACGCCACGGCACGGGAATAGAGCGTGACAGCGGCTTGAAGAGTCGTCTGCGAATGCAGAGCCTGGCTTGCCTCGCCGTAAAGCCGGGTGTACTCCTTGACCGGGTCGAGCTCGCCGCTCAGAGGATCGATGCCGGCCTTCGACCGGAGATATTGCAACAGACGAGCGGCGTGGTACGAGTCCCGATCCCGCTTCTCGGCGATGCGTCGCAGAACGTCCGTGAGCGCGGCCAGCGATGCCTCGCCGTCGTTATCCGGCCGCGCTATCTCCGCCTCGTACCGCTGCCAAGCCTCACGCACGACGGAAAGACCCCCACCGGGCAACGGGCTGCTCTCTTTGACGACCGCATCGACCGCCTCGCGCACGTTGTAGGCCGCGCTCTCAGCAAGCCGAAGATCTGCCTCGTCGTCCAGCGAGTAAACGATCAACACCGACGCCGTCCGCAGGCACGCCAAGATCCTCGCGCCCTGCGTGGGCAACTCGCGCATGATCGTCGACGCCACCTCATCGGGCAGCTCCGGCAACGATCCACCGTCCTCCGTCATCGACACCACCTGTCCATTGTCGACATCGCCTGTCCGTATTTGTCGGCAACGACACGCCACCAGGCGAGCCAATCAGGACGGCCGCCGCGCCGAGGCCCGAGGCTTAGCTGCGGGCGGCTGCGTATTCGGCGTCGAGCCGGGCTTTGAGCGCGGCGGCGCGGTCAGGAGTGCAAGTTTGGCCAGCCGAGTCGATATCGCAGTGAAGCTTGATCAAGCGGGATCGGATCGCCCCTACCGTGCGCCCGTACTGCTCGGCGAGCTGGTCGTGCAGCGCCGTCGGCGCCGTGGCGGGGTCGGCGGCGAGCCACTGCTCGCGCAGTGCGGCTTCAAGCTCAGACGTCCACGAAGCATGGGAACGCGCGGGCCCGCCGGGCCTGGGCGGCAGAACCCGCCGGGCCGATGCGGCAACGGTTTCTGGCAGCAGCGGCCAAGATTTGCCGGAGGCTCGGGTATCGGAGATCTGCCTCTGAAGCCGCTCGATACGAGCGGTGTTACCGCGGGGAACCCCCACAGCCTGCGCTCAAGCGACTCGGTGACGAGGCGGTGGCAGAACTGGGTGACCATGCTTCTCGCTGGCTGAGCTTCGCGGGGTTCGACCACAACCACGAGCGGGAGAGAAACCTCGCCAGCTTCGCCGAGTGCCTCATCGCCGCCGGCCGCTGGGAGCCGCTCGCGTACCACTTCGACGACGAGCACGAGGGCGGCAATTCACATATGCCGGTACTGCACCACTACGAGAAGATGCTCGGGGCTTACCGCGCGATCATCGATGCCCGCAAAGCCGACCGCGGCTTCACCAGCCACGACACCTATCACCTCGACGGCGACGACCTGAGGACGATGCTCAACCCGCCCCCGCTGCGCACGTCGCGCGATTGGTGACATCCTCGTCAAGCTCGGCCGCCGAACGCCGAAGCCCTCAGGGAAGGCCGGGACGTTCATGAACGGTGTGCTCCAGAGCGGCGCGTGGATCGCCACGATCCTCGGCGGCCTCTCCGTCCTGGCGGGCGTGGTCGTGTGGATTTGGAAGCAGTTCGGGGAATGGCGTGAGCGTCGGCGTATCCGACGGCATCGTGACTGGCACGGGTACATCGACGTCGGCGGGGTGTCGAGCTGGCACGTCCGGCTCGTGGACGCCCCCGACGCGCCTGCGGGCCAGGTCGTGTTGGACGTGCTCTCCAAACCCGACGGCGCACCAGACCTCAACCGCGCTCATTCGCTTCGCCAGCAGATCATCGGTGACGGCATTCTCGCTCGTGTCCCCACTCCTGATGAAGACGACTTCCTCAAGGCGCTTGGTCGGGAGCGTGGCCGCGGGAACGACCCGGAGGGTTTTCCGCTCCGCTGACCACGGGCCTGTTCGAGAGCGCATCGTCACCGAACTCGCGACCACCAAAGCACCCTCAGCCAACACCGCGACAGCGGCCGAGAGCTACAGCGACCTGCGCAAGGACAACGCCCGGCTCCGCCGGGCCAACCAGGAGCACACCGAGCACCTCGAGCTCGCCATCGCCACCATCCAGCGGCTCAGCATCGACAACGAACACCTCCGCGCCGCTCTCGACAACGCCCGCAATATCACCCACCTGGGGCCCCGACCAGCGCAAACACCGCGCCACTAGGCCGAAAGGGTTACCGTGCGAAGAGAGGGCGACGACGCCGACGCAACGGAGGTGACCGGCCCATGGCCTCCCTGCCCGCACCCGGCCCGTCGCGGCGTCGTCACGCGTCGGAACGTCCGCGTTCGGCAGGTCGATGATGGCCGCGCTGCGCCCGCCGGTGGCGGTGGTGGAGGCCAAGCCGGTTCCGGAGATTCCGACGTCCCGGACGGGACGCTGGGCCTATGAGCCGAAATTCGATGGCTGGCGCTGCCTGCTGTTTACAGTGGACGGGTACTTGCAGTCCCGCCGGGAGACCGACCTAACGGGACGCTTCCCGGAGATCTCGGCGGCCGCGGCAGCGCTCGGCGACGTCGTGCTGGACGGCGAGCTCGTGGCCCTCAAGGACGGACGGCTGGACTTCGGGGCGCTGACCTCCACACCGCGCGGTCGTGCGGAAGCGGGCATCACGATCTACTTCGTCGCCTTCGACCTGCTCGCCGACGGGCGTACCGACCTCCGGCCAAAGCCCTACCGCGATCGCCGGAAACGGCTGGAGAAGCTCTTCGCCGTAGTCACGCCGCCCTTGCAGCTCGCTCCAAGTACCACCGACCAGTCCGTCGCCCTGACCTGGATGGATCCCGGCGCTAGCCAGGTGGGAATCGAGGGATGTGTTGGCAAGCAACTCGGTTCGCCTTATCGAGCCGGGAGGTCCGGATCGTGGGTGAAGATCCGGCAGATGGTCGTCGTCGACGCGGTCGTGGTGGGAGTGACCGGTACCCCGGACTGTCCCGACGAACTCGTTCTGGCCCGCCCCGACAGCACCGGACAGCTCCGCAAGATCGGACTATCCCAGCCGATCACCCCGGAGATCGCCTCCGAGGTCGCAGGCCAGGTGAGGCTGACCGGGGAGCCGCCGCAGAAGGTGTCGTCAGGGGTGTTCGGCCGCGGCCAGACACAGTTCCGGCCGGTGATACCGGATGTGGTGGTGGAGGTCCGGGTAGAGGCCACCATCGCGACGTTCACGAACCGCCTACGACCGAAAGTGCACCGGGTGCGACCCGACCTCACCGTGCACGACCTGCAGGTATGAACCCGCCGAGCTTCTGCGTGGACTCCGGCGGCGGCCCCACCGCGGCCGTGGTCGGCGGGGCCGCCGCCGACGTAGATGCCCGCGAGGCTGGCGCACGCCCCACCTGACGGTGCCCTGCGCGACGTTGCCCGACGGGATGTTCAGGAAGCCGGTACGTCTAGTCGTCCTCGGGCTCGTCGTCGCCGGGAGAAGGAGCCGCAGAATTGCAATTGAAAATGTCCCCCGCTACGGGAACGCCGCCTAGGACGCCGCACAGGAAGTTGCCCTCCCCGCCCTCGCTGCCGCAGTTGCCGAGTACGGCACAGGGAGGCGTCGCGCTCGCCGGCCTGCGCCCGCGATCAGGCCGGCGGTCACCACCCCGACCACCGCTGCCATCGACATAGCCCGATAACGCATCGTCAATACTCCATTCTGTGCAACCATCCGGCCACCACCCGGCCAGCGCCACACATCTTGTTCACCCCCGCCGCCTCGGCTAGCCGCCTCACCCATCCCGGTGTCACCCAGCCAGTCACAACACCTCACGACACCACGGCAGGGCGTTTTCCTGGTCGTCGTGGTGACGGGCCACAAACTGCTCGGCCAGCGAACCGGTCAACTGGCCAGCGGCAAACCCTGTCTACAAAAGGCCTTCGAGTCCGCGGTCCCTCGCGACGTCGAGCAGGGCGTGCGGACCCATGCCGGCGGCCGAGAGGCCGGCGTGGCTGTAGGACGGAGTGATCGCGACGAGGTTCTTATCCGGCGGCTCGATCCCCTCCAGCACCGCCCGCCGCCGCTCGTAGGGTTCATCCAGCAGCCGGTCGCCGCCGAGCTGCAGGACATCGAAGACGAAGTACGCCACGGCCACGTCGCCGCCAGCGGCATTCTGCAGCAGCCCGAAGTCCGGGCGGCCGAGCTGTTCGGGCTTCATGGCCTGCCGTCGGCGGGCTTGGTCCGTGGGCAGTTGCTTGGCAGACGGGGGCAGCACATGGTCAATCGTTGAAGTTGCGCAATGGCGGGAGCTTCCAAGCGTCGTATGTCGCCGAGATGGCGGCGTTTCGGCGCCAGAATTTCCAGCGAGGCAGCGTGTACAGGTGTTCGGCCTTGTTGCGAGCGCGATCAGCGCTTTCCAGGTAGCTAGTGAGGGTTTCAAAGGCGCGGGCGGACTCCGCACCCTTGACGTCGACTCCTCGAAGTTCGGCGACCAACTCGCAGTGGTGGCGGAGGTCAACTACCGCATTCAAGGCGGTCCGACGAAGCTTGCGCGGAACCGTGCTCTCTGCGTTTACCGCTTGTCGGTGGGCTGTCTGGGCCAACGAAACAATCTGAGCTGCCGTCTCGGCCCTCGGCCGCTCACCTACCTGGGTGTCTAAACGTTCCTCGTACAACTGGTGGCCCAGCTCCACCAGGGTGGAAACCAGCGCGCGGAACTCTCGATGCGCGGACACCACCCGGTCCTTGCGCGCTTCCAGCCGTGGCTTCGCGGCGAATTCGATCCCCAAGGTCACGACCGTCGCTGTGACGACGCTGATCAAAGCACTGAGGACGGCGGGGTTCATCAGCAGCTTTTACCACAATTCGTTCCGCGAAGGGTGTCCCTCGTGGCGATCGGTGACGCGCCGTCCCCAGCTTGAACAGGCGGCGTCCCCTCTGACCTTCCCCTGCTCCAGCCCAAGTTGGTGCAGTCTCAAAATGGCGGCGTCGTCGACGACGACGAGGGCTCAGGTGGCGTGATCAGGCTGAGCCGGGCCAGGCGCGCGGTAACGCCGCCTTCGTTTCGGCCGAACTCCTCGACCAATTGCTGAATAGAGGCGCCTTCGGCGTGACGGCGTGCGAGGCGTTGTTCTTCCTCGTCGGTCCAGCGCTTGTGTGAGTTGCGGTGAACGGTCCTCAGCTCGTCCATCGTGTAGGCAGGCTCAGCTTTCGGCGTCGTGTGAGGAGTGACGAGGTCTGAGGGAAAGTCGCCGAGGTCGACTTTATACAGCCGCCAGCGAACAGAGGTTTCCGTGCGGCCAGTACGTTCGGCGATCTCCGTAGCGCTGAGGCCGGCTCGGGCCATCATCTCCAGCTCGGCCTGCTCGTCTGCGGTCCACTCCCCGCGTTTCTTCGGCGGCGGCGGAAGTTCGGGGTTCACGGCCATCTCCCGCAGCCGGGTCAGCATCGCGGCACAGTCGCTGAGCGCCCGGTGACCGCCGTCGAGCCTGTGCGTCCCGTAGCCGTTGCCCTCTGCCGTGCGCTCTCCTGACCACTCGGCGTGGCGGGCCATGGCGTCTTCCCACTGGGCGGACACCCAGTCGGTGGAGACGGCTGTGCTGTAGCTGGGCAACAGTCGGTCAGCCTCAGCAGTGAGGACCCGGCGATCGAAGTCGGCGTTCCAGCACACGATCCGTTTCCCAGCCAGCAGTTCCACCAGCTCGTCGTGCACGGCGGCAAAGATCGGCACGAGGGGCTCCGTAACCATTTCCGCAGTGATGCCGTGCTTGGCGGCCGCGAACGGCGAGATCTGCTCCCCTTCGGGGTTGACAAGGGTCTCCAGCAGCACCTCGCCGCCGCAGGACACCACCGCGATCTCCAGCACACGGCCATGCAAGTCGGTAGTCTCGGTGTCCAGCAGCACGGAAGTGGGATCCTCCAACACTTCCTGCGCCCACACTGCCGCGCGATGCCTGTCAACCGCGCGACGATCGAACTCCTCGACAAACCCTTCGCTGCGCAACCGAGAGTCGAACAGCTCCACCAGCATGTAGGCGTCGGGGCGGCCTGGACTACCGGCGCCCCTCCCTGCCGCGGTCAGCTGTCGGCTGGTCATCAGGTGCTCGGGCACCTCGCTGCGATGGTAAATCGGGACATCGGACATCGGACAGCTCCTCCTCCAGCATCAACGGAACCCTCCGTATACACGAGGGCACCGACAGTTCTAGCGGAGTAGGAAGTCCAGCAATCCGGGCGGGGTGTTCCGTTTCAGCCCAGTTCCTCACGGCGCGCGTCACTGGAGTTCGGTGCGCCAAGGGCGGGGCAATCCGTACCACGAATATGGCACCGCGGCCCCGAGCTGCGCCGCGGGGCGCCGGTCAGAAGATCACGTTGGATAGGGCGTTAATGGCGTCCTGTGCCCAGTCCTGCACACCGGACTGCGTCCCGGCAGCCGCTCCTGCGGCGGCAGCTTGACCAAGGTGGAGCAGCATGCCAGAGAGAGCTTTGGTCGCGCGGCGCACCTTTCCCCGTTGCGGATCCTCCGACTCAGTGACTTCGGCAAGGACATCGAGGGCGGCAGTTTCAACGTCCTGCCGGTTCTCTTCGTCAACATCGCGCTGCTCGGGGAGCTGCTCCAGCAACTGAGCAACGATCCTCGCTAACTCCTGGTACTGCTCGGGGGCCCTTGCGATCGTGTTCTGCTGGTTCTGGGTGACCTGGGCGTTACCGCTGGCAAACTGCGAGTTGGACACCGCACCGTGGATCACCGGAGCGAAGTAGTTGGTGGTGGGTGCTCCGTCCGAGGCAGGCCCGCCGGCGAGGTAGCTCCGGACATCACCGTCATGGTCGAGTACACAATCGCGGCCGGCCGAGGTGAGCCGTGGCTTGAGTGTGCCGTCGGGCCGCTGATCACCGGCGAGCGCCTTGATTAGCCTCTTGTTCGACAAGTAGGTCGCTTCGTGAGCGATGTCGTCCCAGGTGAAGTCTCCGTCGGCATACCTGGCCTGGTCACTATGCAGGAACGATGTCCAATCCAAGATGTCGCGATGGCCCTCCAGCCACAGGAGCATCCGCTGACGTAACACACTAAGGCGTCGGGCCGGTCGTTCTTTGACGAGTCGCTGGGCCTGCTGCTCACCACGGCCGGTCAGACGGCAGGTTGCGATCCCGCCTGACCCGAACAGCGGCTTCACCAGGCCGTCCTGTTCCAGGTCCTTGACCAGGTCCACTGCCTTCTCGTCGCGGAGGCCTCGCTCGGCCAGGAAACTGTTGATGTCTTGAAGGTCGGACTCATGCAGACGGATGAGCAGGGCGTTGCGGTGTTCGTCGAAGTCGGTGGTCATCGCTCTGCCTCCATCATGTGTGTTCACAGGGATATCGTCACCTCATCGCGAAACGCAACAGGATCGTCGAATGTCGCCCAGGTTGACGACATTGTGGACGGTGTTCTGTCGGTGGTCACGCGTACAGTTCCGAGCTATACGTTCAGCGGGAAGGAGTCAGCATGGGCGGGAGCTCGATCGACAAACGCGCCATCGCGAAGTTCACGAAGGACCTCCAGCGCGAGTTCGACAAGCAAGGGCCGATCCGGATCCCGGTCGAAACCGACATGCCTGAGCTGCCTCCTCTGGGCTCCGGCAGCTCAGGCACGACCGTGAACAACTACGGCCCGGTCTTCCACGGTGACGTCTCCGGCGCGCAGATCGCGTGGAACAACGAGACGGTGACCCAGAACCAGCAGAACGCCACCAACACCAGCACTGTCGCACCCGGCTACGAGCCGCTAGCCAAGCTGGTCACCGACCTACTGGAGCAGCTGCCGCAAGTCGGCCTGGACGAGCAGGACCGCCTCGAGACCGCCGAGGCAGCGAACGACGTACTCAAGGAGATTACCGGCGTCGAGTCACCTGAACCGGGCAAGCTACGACGCGCGATCAACCTGCTGCGTGGTGCGCTGTCACCGATCCGCGATGGGCTGATCACCGGTCTCGCCGCCGGCGCCGAAGACTGGGCGAAGGCAGCAATCGCCGGACTGACCGGAGTCAGCTGAACACCAGAACAGGTCACGGGAGGGCACCATGACGACTTCCTTCGATGAACACTGCGACGCGCTGATCTTGCACATCCATGAGACTGGTCAACAAGTCGTCGTCGACGACTTCCTTACCGAGCGTGGATTCGACGAGGCGACGCCAACCGACCTGGTACAGGACCTGGAAAATCGCGGCCTGGTCCACCCCACCTACACCCTGGGTGAGGTGCGCTGCCGACTGACCGGAGCTGGTGTCCGTCGAGCGCAACAGCTGATCAACGAGCGGCCCAAGCGCCGCGCAACGACACTGCGGCACCGTATGCTCCAGTGGCTTGAAGAACATCCCGAGTCCCCCAACTGGGACGAGTTCCTCGCCAGCGACCAAGTCCGCTTCGAGGGAACTGCCTTCACCGAGGCGCAGCTCAAACGCGAAGCAAAACATCTCTACGACCTCAGGTACATCACCGCCGCAACGATCGATGAGGAAGTCGACGGCGTGTTGTGGCCCGACATCACGGCCTCCGGCCGGGACTTCCTCTTCGATGGCAACCAGCGCTCCGGCAACACCTTCACAACGACCATCCACCACGGACCAGTCATCAACGGCCCAGTCACCAAATCACAGCTCGCCTGGGAGAACACCACTGCCCACCAAGACCAGCACCCTCGTGCAAGCAAGGACGACAGATAGCCGCAACGCTTTGATCTGGACGTTATCGATATATTGAGGAAAGTCCAGAACTGTAACCGACCTTAATCAACGCTCAAATAGGTGCCAGCAATTTGGCGCAACGGCCTAGAGCTCGTCTCGCAACGCACTTGACATGTCGACGTGCGGGTGCCTCGTCCAGCGATCGTGTTGTACGGCCCGGCAATCCCGGCGTCACACTCACATGTTCTTCTGCTACCGGTCAAGGAGAGCGGCGAGGTCGTCAGGACCGAACCCGGCCTCCAAGAGCACCTGCCGGTCGTCCTCGGCGATCCAGCCCCACAACTGGGCGTGAACCACGACCTCGCGCTCACGCGGCTGCGACAGATCGAAGCCGTCGAGCGGCGCGTCGTCGGGGTGATGGAACAGGAACCGGCGGGCGCTGTTGACGACGCATGAGTTGCTGTAGAGCGCAGTGGCGACGACGCCTGCCTGCCGAATGTCGCTTCCAGGGGCGGCGAGCTGCGATGGCATGGCGGACGGCTGGTACATGGCCAACGAGTGGCGGCGGGTTAGCGGCACGTGGATGGCCATCGCGTTCTCGATCCCCGTCCCCATGCCCATCCGCAGCATCTCTTCGTTTGGAACGAGGTGGACCGGGTGGTCAGAGGTCGCGAGTGCCTTGCGCTTGAACACCGTCAGAATCCACCAACGGTCGAGGAGGGACTGTGTGACCCGAGGTAGCATGTTGACGAGATGCTGCATGTGATGGTTCGTAGCAACCTCTGCGCGAATTGGGTTCGTGAAGAGTCCGATCCACTCGCGGTTCACCGCGGTGTCGTCTACGGGTTCTCCCCCTGCGCTGAGCGCCTCTCGCAGCCGTGTGCGCCCTCCAAGAATCACTTCCAACAGAAGTGCATGGGACGCCAACTCGCTCATCCTGTTGCGAACGCTGCTCCCGCGCAGTAGCTGAAGCGCGATCCACGCAGCCATGCTCTGCCGGTGCTCGTCGCTAAGCGGCCATGCCCCCGCCGCAACTTCTCGCCATGCCGCCGCCGCGGGTGCCTCCACGAGCGAGAGAGCTTGCTCCACTACGTCGCTCTGCTGTCCCGCTTGGTCGATCACGGTGTAGTAATCGACCTGGACGGACGCGTCACCAATGCTCTGCTGGAACGTGCGATCACCGGGGAGCATGACGGTCGTGACCCGCTCGTTGTCGTTCGCGAAATAGCGCAAATAGAACTTCGACACGACGTGGTGCCGTCTCGCCTGCCCTGGCATTCCTCATCGCCTCGTCCCAGATGTTTGCGTCGAAGGCCTAGACGTCCTCATTCCACACTGACCAACCAGCGCGGCGAGAGACCCCACCGGTACGCGAACCGTCGGACTTAGGAAGCGCCCTCCGCAGGTAGATGCTCCCGCCCGCGCCATTCCAAGCGGACCACACGCGTCAAGCTACGGGAGCGCTCCGCCCCAGCCCCCAGGGCCTCGCGAAGTGCTTCGGCCGAGATCGGCCGCTGGTGTACTTCTCGATGCTGGGCGTCTATCCGTTTAGCCCGCTCAACCAAGTCATCAGCAAGTCCGGCGCACGGACATGCAGCAGGCCACTCCATGTCCTGAGCGGCGGAACCTGCTGTGGCAGAGTGCACCACAATATCGATCTGTCCTGGCGCGACGTATCCTTCTGCGGGACTCGGGAAGCCCTGCGGGCCATCTAGAGGTGTCGCCTTCGGCAAGCGACTTGCTCGGTCACGTGCGCCGCCCACCAGGATTCGTACTCAAGCTACCCGCCCAGCGCTTCAGGGCTCGTTCGGCTAGGAAACGGACGACCTCGATGTCTGCGCCGAGATCACGAGCTTCCTGGTCGTAGGGCAGCAGCAAGTCCTTGTTCTTTCCGCCGTCACTCTCCTTCGCGTGCACGATCCGGCAACGGATTTCGTAGACGCGTTCCGAAAGATCTTGCCGGTAGTTTTTCCCCCGTACTGGGTTTCCGTTCTGGTCGGCTGCCAGTACCCGGACATCTCTGATGACTTGCCGGTCACTCAAGGTTGTTAGCGCATGGCCGCCGCGAAGAAATCCAGTGATCTGCACGTCAGTGACGGAATCGTCGATTACCGCGGCGAGCTTATTTCGCTCGGCATTGAGCCTGTCGTTGTCGCCGGTCGGATAGGGAGTGATCGCCTTGTTGACCTTGTCGACCCCTTGCTTCTTCCTAAGGTCCTCCGCGGCTCGAGGCATGTAGTACTCAAGCACCTGGTAGAACTTCAGGTACCTCTCCAACGGGTCCCGGTCGGCAGCATTGCCGGCTGCGTACAAGGCAGCGGGGATGGGATCGTATCTGTGTACAGGAAACCGAACCTTCCTATCCACATCCGAACTCGCCATACACGTCATGCGGTAGCCAGAGTTCCAGAGCCGAAGCGAGACACCGGACGACCGTGCGATCTCATGCAGGTAGCTTGCCCCATACTCGGCAAGTACCTGTTCCGCGTCGTGCACATCAGACATGCCGAAGTCCCGCAGCTCCACCGCGAGCCAGCGCGCGCCCTGGTACCCGCGCCGATAGAGCGTGCCGAGCTCCGTGCTTGCCAATTTCAACCGCAAGGAACGCTCCTGCCCCGATGATGTGGCTGCGTCATCTGTAACAACGAGGACGCCACTGGAGGACATTAGACCAAGAACGTCACGCCCAAGCGGACTCTCGATCGATGTTCTCGTCCTGGCCTTGAGGTGGGCAATGCGGCGGGCCACCGCACTGATCAGATCGTCGTAGTCTCCAACGAGGCGCGCTACGATGACGTCTTCCCGCGGGTACCACAG
Organism: Amycolatopsis sp. lyj-108; assembly: GCF_046549005.1. Classification (NCBI taxonomy): domain Bacteria; kingdom Bacillati; phylum Actinomycetota; class Actinomycetes; order Pseudonocardiales; family Pseudonocardiaceae; genus Amycolatopsis; species Amycolatopsis sp. lyj-108. The sequence goes on from NZ_JAJPWQ010000013.1 coordinate 240,975, forward strand.
GGCATGCCAGCCCGGCATCGGATGTGCACCGCGGACAACAGCGCCGAGGGTTTCCGCCTGCTCAGCCGAACCGATGCGTCTTGCAAGAATTTCGGCTCCGCCCTTATCCAAAAAGGCCAGCCGTGCGTTCTTTCTGGGCCCACGCTGCCCACTCCATTCGAGCTTGACATCCACACGTGAAGCAACGTCCCTTGCCAGGCGGGCCATCGCCTCTGCGTATGTCAATCGCGGTTCGTCGAGCCAGCTGTCATCCCAGTCCTCTTCGTCAAAATCTTCCACGTTCACAATATCCTTAACATTGTTCGATAATTTCTAGCCACGTTCACGGTTGGGCGTCGCTCGCCGCAGCGCGGCCGGATCGAGGCATACCGCTAAAGGTTAGTTAACCGGACAGCCTTCCGATCTGCCAGTACTCGGCCTTGCCCTCGTGCTCGGGCTACCCTCAGGCTCTGTGTCGCCAGTCGGCGACTACACCGGCTAGATAGAGCAGGGGGTTTGCAACGCGGCGCTCGCTTGGAGCTCAGCATCCGGCTATTTTCGCGCCTGCCCAGGAGGTAGGCCTTTCCGGCTCTCCCACATCTCGACGTAGCCAAAGAGTTGCTCGGTTGCTTTCGTCATCGCTGCCAGCAACTCCAACCAAAGCCTTCCAGGGATTACGTCGGGTCGGAGCGGAACGCCGGCGCTGACCTGGGAGCCGGTAATCTGCCACGCGGCGTGGAGATGATTGACGGAGAGATGCACCCAACCCGACGTTTCTTTGTAGACTGGTGGAAGCCACGGGTGATGCGGCGTCGCAAGCTCGACCAGTCGCGCGTCGGTCAGTGGCTTCCCATCCGAATCCTTCATCCTGCGGAACTCGGTTCCCTCCAGCATCGCTGTGACCACGTCATCGGCCAACGCCACACGCGCCACGTAGCAAGCGCGCACGAGGGTGTCGAGTTGCATTCGGAGCAGCGGAGCCGCCGCTGCCAAATTGTACCCGTCAACGCAGTCAATGACCGCTTCCACCAGGCCGTAGCTCCGCTGCATCATCGATATAACTAGGAGGTCAGGCAAGTAGATTTTGCCGTCATCGACTTCAAGCACACGGTGCGCTAGGTCGAGATGGTGAACGCGCAGCCGGTCGAGATACTCACGCGGCGCCTGCAGCTCGGGGAAGCGATGCGCGGCAGTACCGGCTAAGACCGGGCGTGACTCTCGTGCCGGTCGGAACGCGGGCAACTTCACATTTCTGTCGGTCCCTGCTTCGTTCGTCACCCGTTCATGATTTCACCGTGAGACCACTCGAGCATCCCGATTTCGGCATGAGCTACAGGTGAAACGCCGATACCGGCGCCAGCACCCGACGTTCGTCGCCGACCTGGCGTCGACCAGGTGGTCTCACACCACTTTCAATGGCGTACCTGCCGTCGTTGCTCGTCGGTGCCGAGCGCCTCCCACAGGTCCGGGTCGATCGCGGGGTTCGCCGCGTGAACCCTCATGCACACGACTTCGGTTTTGAACGTCGCGAGTTCTTCCCCGCCGTTCAGGATCGCCCGGTTCGCAGGACCAAGCAGGGAGTTGAGCGAGATCCGCTGGCCGAGGTTAAGGTTCGCCGCGGCGAGCGCGTCGACGTCGGTGGGCTCGGACCCGGCGGGGCGGACCATTCGAGGATGCACAAGCGCGGGTCGCCGTCGCCGGTCTCGATGTCGTCGAGCGCCGAGTTCCGAAGCGAGTTCGTGATGGCGACCGCTTGCGCGTCCGGGACCGCGTTCATGGCGTTGGTGGCCGCGCCCCACGCTGACCAATCGGCGTGCTCGCGCAGCTCGTCGAGGATGAGCCGGTTCAGGGTGAGGGACCGTCCGCCGCACCGGTTGGACGCCTTGATCAGATAGCGGCACCCGTCCACGGTCGTGAAGCACTCTTCACCCGCCGCCTTGTGGCTACCGTTCGTCGGGATGTCGACGGCAAGGGACGGCGTCTCTTCCGCGAGATCGATGGCCTTCTGCCAACTCTCCTTCACGTACCCGAGGTTCGTGCTCGTACCGACAATGAGCCTCTGCCGCTCGATGAACTGCCAATACAGCGTGAGCACGACGCACAGGTGGGTCGTGCCATTCTGGCGGCCCACAATAATGAGCACCGTCCGGAACCGCGGCGTCGCGCTGTCCGGCAAACAGCTTGCCGGGCCGGATCACGGCGACCTGTTCCCACGGGTCGAGCGGAGCTTTCAAGACATGCCCGGTGAACCAAATGACGTCGAAGCCGTACGACGGGCGGCAGAACCCGCCGAATTTGGATCGTGTGCCTGGTGGGATCGTCGAGCCTTCGCGAGGCCTCCATGCGGGTGAAGTATGTCCGGCGGGTAGCGACTTCGCCGTTGCGTCGGACATGTAGGCATGTCCTGAACTTCTAGCGCGAGCCTCGCGGAGGAGCCACCCAGGTCGTGGCGAAGATGTTTCGATAATAGGCATTATCAGAACATCGGGCCGTGCCGAAGGGTGCCGATGACGATGACATCCACACCGGGCCCTTTCGTCACGGTGACGAAAGGGCCCGGTGTGGCAGCGCTCGACGCGCAATGGTAGAGCTTCCCCACTGAGAGCAAGTTCTGGGGCTGGCCGGAAGAAATTTCAAGATCTTTCGCCGGTACCGGTTCTTCCTCACCGGTCGGTTCGGTATGGGAGCAGGAAGGGAGGCCAACAATGGACACAGGCCCCGCCAACTCCCCTGATGCAGACTGCATCATGATTCCCCGCCCCCGCTCGGTAATCCGGGCGATCCTGGACGTCGTCACCCTGCACACCAGGCGCACCATGGCCCGCGACCGCCATGACGCCCTCGTCGACGCCACGCAGGTCCTCAGCGACTCCGGACGCGCCGCCCACCTGATCAGCCGCGACCCGGTCGGCGACGAATGGGCCGTCACTCTAGGCCCGGCCGCACCGTCGACCTCGGAGTCCGCATGACGGGCGCCCAACTCACTCCGAGCGGCGATCATGAAAGCCCCGACCCGGACCCCGGCGAGTACGAGCATCAGCCGCGGATCCGGTACGACCGGGACGAAGTCCTCCGCGTCCGCGACGGCGGCGTGCCCGGAGCAATCGCCTACGCGACGAAACGCCTTCACGGCGACCACGCGGCCGCCGAGGAGGTCGTGGCCACCGCTTTCCATGAACTCGTCCGGAGGTGGCAGGAACAGGGATCGCTGCGCGAGCCCCGGATTCTCTTGATCCAGATCGTTGAGATGAGGGTCAAAGACGAGCTACGCAAACGGACGCGGCGTCCGACCCCGAGCACCGAAGAGGACATCTCGGCGGCCCTGCACCGCGATGCAGTGAGGACCAAGGACGCGGCCGAAGACGCCGCGATCCTGCGGGCCACGGCAGCGAACGTCAAGGACGACCCCGACTTCGCGAACGGGCTGTTCACCGACGAACTCCTCGTGAAGGCGCTCCGAACGCTGCCCACCCGGCAACGTCAGGTGCTGATCCGGCTCTACGGCTACGAGGACAGCCTCGACGAGGCCGCGGCGCTTCTCGCAACGACGAAGCCCAGCGTCAAGGCGCTCCGCCAGCGCGGCCTCGCCGAACTCAAGGCTTCCCCCCTGCTTGCGCACTACCGCAGTCCCGCACCGGAGGTTCAGCGATGACCCCACCCCCTGTACCCGACGATCTCCGGTTCGACGTCGACCACGTCATGAACCGCGCCCAGGCGGCCAACGACGCCGACCTCGCCGAGCACGGCCGCGTGATGCCCACCATGGCCCACGTCGCCGAGATCGCCTACCAGGCCTTCGAGATCGGCATGCAGATGATGGCCACCGAGCGATTCGCCGACGCGATCCCGTGGCTCTCCACCGCGGTCGATTACGGCATCGACGACGCCGAGCCGATGCGCGCCATCTGCGTCACGAGTACCGACCCGATCCCGCAGCGACGCGAGGCGCACGCCGACGAGCAAGAGACGAGCCTAGCCGCCCAGCTCACGAAGGACGCTGTCCCTGCCGAAAACCGGGCCGAGGCGGAGACACCGCTCTTCGACCAGGTCGTCGCCGCTCAGCTGAACAACAGCCCCGACGAGCCCACTTCCGCCGCGCTGGTGCCTGACGGGAGTCGGGACATCGTGATCTGGGGCCACCGGACAGGAAAGAGCTGGCAGACGGCCGCACCTCGACTCGGCTTCCACGCGCTCGCAACGACAAATCTGGCGGTGGAACTGAGCCGCCGGTTCAAGTGGGATCGTCTGATCACTCCAACCGACAGTGGTTTCGACTTCACCTTCACCTCCCAGTTAAGCATCTTCTTCACCGACACCAAGTGGCTCTACTGCACGGATCCCGTCAACAGGAACGTCCGCGCCGCCAACGCCCTCGACGCACTCAATCGCGCGGAGGACACATCCACCTCCCCGACTCGACGAGTGTCCACCAAGGACCTCACCAAGTTGGTGATGGACGCCAAGGACGGTCAGCCGCTCGCGGTCCGCGCCCTGCTCGAAGTCATTCAGCCGGCGGTCGTCACGTACTGCCGCGCCCGGCTAAGCGGACAAACGATCTCTTCCCTGACCGCGGACGACGTCGCCCAGGAGGTTTGCATCACGGTCCTCACTGCCCTGCCCCGGTATCACGGCACCGGTGACTCGTTCCTGCGCTTCGTCTACTCGATCGCGAACAACAAGGTCACCGACGTACGTCGCGCAGCTCAACGAGATAGCCGATCCGGACTTGCGCGGCTGCAGGAGCCAGCCGGTGTCGAGCTGTGCTCACACCACGCTCGTGACCTTCAAAGCCGTCTCTCCGGTTCGCTCGGGGCGCTTACCAAGACCCAGCAAGAAGTCGTCACCTTGCGGATGATGGTCGGCCTTTCGGGCAGAGAAACCGCCGAAGCGCTGGGCCTCGCGCCTGGTGCCGTACGGGTCATACAGCACCAGGCGATCGCCCGGATGCGCCAACAACTCGACCGGGGAGAGTCAACGCCGATGACGCTGATCGAGACCGTATAGGCCGCGGGCCGACGGCCTCGCGCCCTGCACGCCTCGTTTGATAGGTGATCCAGGCTGCATCACCTATCAACCGAGGGGGGGTGGGTCACGGTGGATGGAGGTTTACGACATCTCCGGAGAGATGGATGGGGACCAGGAAGCGGTACTTCGCGCCCTTGCGAAAAATGTACGCGGCCCACAGGATGCAACTATCGCCGTACTCAGGCAGGCGAAAGAACAGCTAGAGCCGCAAAACAGTTCGGTCTAGGCAACCGACTCTTCAGCTAGGTCCGACGATCCGCACCATTCAGCACGCACCAAACGCGTCAGAGCGCGAGAGCGCTCAGCCCCCACGCCCAAAGCTTTACGAAGCGCTTCGGCTGAGATCGGCCGCTGGTGTAACTCCCGATGCTGAGCATCCAGCAGCTTCGCGCGCTTAACCAAGCCGTCGTCGAGCCCTGCTGGAGCCACAATCGATCTATCCGACAAGCCTTCCTTCGCCGAGTTCACCGACACAACGACGGCAGGGGATTGAACATCCTTCCGAAGGTCAGGGAGCGCCTGAAGCAAGCCCGGTCCGACCTCGGACCAGCCGATCAGCAACAACGGCCCTACCGCGTCGAACAGCGCCTTGCCGAGCTCGCCAGCAATCAGGGGCTCCGCCACGTTCAACGCCAACGTCACCGCGCTCGAGAGCACAAGGAGCCGTCGCGCCGAGCGCTGCACTTCAGGCGCCGCCCCATGCGCCGAGAGGCGGCGGATCGCAACGAGCAGCGCCACGACCGTCAGGTCCACCGCAGGCGCGACCAAGGGCGCGACCCACACCGGAACCCCCAACCGGAGTGCGAGCGCGAAGACATTGCCGAACCCGAAGAGGAACGTCAGGCCGACCACGGTCCCCACCATCGTGCTCACAGCCGACACAACCGGATCGCGCCGCTCCTCCACCGTCATCGTCCGCACCGCCCAGCGACGCAGTCCTTCAAGGCGGCTGGATTAAGCGACAGAGCCCGACATCCGCGAGCCCGAGACGAGCCCGAGAGATCCGAAACATTCCGACACCAGGCGACATACCCCGACACCGACGATGTGCTGTGACCAGACGAAAAGGTCTTGTCCGGCATCACTCGACATCATCCGACATAGAAAGCAGCTCACTCTTAACCAGCGGGTTGCCGACATGGGCGCTGCCATCGGGTCGCACGCTGCCATCGGGTCGCATCCTGCGGAAGTTCCTGTGTCATGTGGGCTCCGGTCGCAGGTAGTCCGGTTCATAGGGCTGTCTGAGCATGCGCAAGCGCCGCCGGACCTCGGCGGCTTGTGGCGTGGCCGGGTTCACGGACGCAAGCCACCGGGTTCTTCCTCCGGGCCGAAACCGCCCACAGGATGCTGGCCTACATGACCGACATAGGCATCTCCGGCTACGGCGACCGGCCGTCCTGGGAGGTCAGCCACGGCGAGTCCTACCTGCAAGCCATCACTGGCCGCTTCGACGGCCCGGGCGTCTACCTGCTCGACGAGGCCGAAGGGCCGCTGTCGTTCCACTCCGCCCTGCTGCTCCTCAATCACCTGCGCGATCTGGTGACCATCCCAACGCGCAGGTGATCTACTCGCCCCACTCTCCCCTGGTCGCGGCACTACCCGGCGCGCAAATCCTGGAATTGTCCGAGGACGGCATCCACGAGCAGAAGTGGGAAGACCTGGACACCGTGCGGCTATGGCAGGCGTTCCTCCGTCACCCGCAACGGAGGTTCGCAACCGACTAACGGCTCGGGCTGCACTGCATCCGCCGGCACGAGCTGTCGGTCCGCGTGGAGCGCCGACGACTCGGCCTGGGCAGATCGGGCAACAGAACTGGTCCACCGGCTTGCACTGCGCGGGCGCACGGCGAGGTCATGGGCTCACACCGCGGTCCGTAACTGACCGGACTACAGTTCGGATTCGTCGGTGCCTAATTGCCTGATCTGTTCGCGCTGGCCGACGTTGTGATCTCCCGTAGCGACGCTGCTCGCCACGGCAATCATGGCGGCGGGCTTGCACGACGCCGTGACGCGGCTGCTGGCAGAACCGCTACTTCGCTCATGCACCCGATCCAGCTGATCCATCACCACATCGACCACCACCAGAATGATCTACCACAAGCCACCCGAGTGCCGTTGCAGTATTAGAGCGGACCGAAGGAGACCTCGCCGCCGCCCAACACTAGCTCAACACCGACGCCCGCGACGCGTTTGATGCACAGCCGACTACGCACTGGGGCCCGTGGCGACGCCGCACGCGCCGATCAGGACCTCAGCATCGCGCTGGTGAGGATAGAAACCTCGCGGCGGGTGCCCGCTTCACGCCGGTGCGCGGCGGGCAACCACGTCCACGTACTGGGCCAGTTCACTAGAGACATCAAGGATGGCTTGTTGGCAATCATACGGGTCCTCACCGAGGTAGGTCTTGTGGTGAAAACACCTCTTACGAGGGCCGCCGCGCCTTCCGTCAGTGCCACCCCATTCGCCCTCGGAATTGGCGTGCCTGTCGCAACCCTTGCTGAGATCAGCTCAATGCATCGATTGTCTTCTTCTGAATATCGATTGTCCGCTTAAGCGCTTCGATTGATTCGTTTTGCGCTCTGATAGTTCGTTTGTTGTGCTCCAAGCTTTGCCCCTGAGCTGCAATCGCCTCTTTAAGGTGATTAATCGATTCCTTTTGCGAGGCTATAGTCTTCGCATCGGCGCTATTGATCTTAGTATACGCTAACTCCAGATACCGAAGATCTGCGAACCGCATGAGAATATAGAACATAATCTTTAGCGCCTGCTGACTCGGCGCACTGATGCTATACTGGATGGCCAGCAAATTAGCTCGCTCAGCGGCAAGCCATGCAACACCTTCGCCTGAATCGCGAAACTTCAGCGGCGAAATATCAATGGGTGACGGCTTGAGGTCCAGCGGCGGGTAGCGGTGATTAGCAGCAGCCTCCGCGGCATTAGCTGTGATCATATACCAGTATATTAGGCGAAGAGCGACCAGTTCTCGCTCGTCGTTCGTACAGGATTCTTCAGCCATGTCCTTCGCGTACGCTCGCAGCAGATCGTGGATGCGAAACCGGTCCGCTTCGACGTCGACTAGGTGAGCGTTCGCGAGTTGTCGCAACGCATTTCCAGCCGCAGAAACGGTGGTGCCAGCAAGAGCCGCCGCAGCGTCCAGGCTAATGTCAGATCCTGGCCACAGGCCAAGAAGTCGGAACATTTGAGCGACTGCTGGAGACAGAGTGCGAAATGACCAAGAAAAGACAGTACGAACGGCGGTCGGGGCATCTACTTCAATTAAGGTAAGCGAGTCGAGACGCGACCTCTCGTCACTGAGTCCCGCAAGAAGATCGTCGATATGCATTGACGAACTTGCTGCGTGCTCGGCCGCGATCCTCAAGGCGAGAGGCAAGCCGCCGCATAGGTCGGCCAGTCGTTCTAGGGATGCAGCAGGAGTCCTCGTAGCGTCAAGAACATTGGCTAGGAGCTCGGTCGCCTGAACGGTTGGGAACACGTCAAGTCTAAGCCGTTGGGCGCCATCGCGGGCAACCAAGCCCGGCAGGGCGTTCCGACTGGTTACGATTACGCAGCACCCTGACCCCCCAGGAATAAGTGGGCGCACCTGCTCGACGCTCAGAGCATTATCAAGGACCAGTAACACCTGCCGGCCGGAAAGCATCGAATGATACAGGCCCGTCCTGGCGGCAATACTCGTCGGCATCATGATCTCCGGGCCGCCAAGTGCTCGGAGAAGGTCTTCAAGGACGTCTTCCCATTCAACTGGGGTGCCACTCGCGTCATGACCGCGAAGATCAACGTAGAGTTGCCCATCGGAAAATCTGTCTTGGACTCGATAGGCCCAATAGATCGCCAAGGCAGTTTTTCCTACGCCAGGCTGACCCACGATAGCTGCAACGTTCGCCGATTCATTGCTATCCTGAGTGATGATATAGTCAAGTTTTGCAAGACAGTCGCTGCGCCCGGTAAACTTGGTCGGCTTGGGTGGCAGTTGCCTCGGACGCGGGTAGGTGGGTTTCTGATGGATATACAAATCGCGCGCCTGAACGATTACGCCGCTGGAAACACCGGAGAAAACATTGCGAAGATTTTCGCCATCCACTGATCTGCCTTCCTGCTTCATGCTGCCGAGCCAGTGCAGGGTACGACGCGGGACGTGGTCACAAGGAACGGGGCCGGATGACAGGTCTCCAATGTTGGCATCCCTGATGATGTACGACTGTTCCAGGCTCGTTCGAATGGCCCGGAGCACGTCATTCCTCGGCGCCGCGCGGCCCGCCAACGCCGGCCCACTCGTCTCCCGGTGTTGCGTGCCGGCACCACGCGAAACCGCATCAGCGATCGTCAAGACCGTGCCCTCGCGGCGTAAAACTCCCGGTGTTCGGCTCCCAGGGGACTCATCTGTCGGTATCCGACCTTGCCGCCGGTTTAGCATCCTGCCAAGTACAGTACATTCTTGCACGGCGACGGCCGCGGCACTGATAGCGGCCTGGTGATTGCTAGCGGAACAGAACGCCGCAACTCCATCCGAGGTCAGAACGAGATGTTGCCGTGGATGTCGCGGGCCTGCACGACCTTGCCCGTAACCTGGCCATTCACCAAGTTGTTCACTCCTCCAGCATCCGCATGCTGCTTGACACTGACTCGAGTCCACTCCTCTCGCAGTCGGTCACGGAACTCCGGATCTTCCCCTTCGACCCCCTCGATCACGGCCGCGAGATCGAGGATCTCCGACGCGTCCTCCGCCGCACCTTCAGCTGCTTCCAGCACACTTATAGCTTCCGGGCTGTGAGCGAACTTGTCCTTGACCAGGCTATACAAGCTGACGACACCACGGGCAGCCAGCGCAGCAGCGATCGAGATCAGAACGGGTTCGGGCACGGCAACTCCTTCGTAGCAACGGACGGCATGATGATCGACATACAGTTAACTCCGCCACCCTGACGGCTGAGCAGCCGACGTGGCCGGACGCGTCGGTCCCTGGCCAGTGTCGAGCGTCGCTCTAATACCGCAACGGCACTCGGGTGGCTTGTGGTAGATCATTCTGGTGGTGGTCGATGTGGTGATGGATCAGCTGGATCGGGTGCATGAGCGGATCGCGGGTCGGTTCACGCGGTCGGAGCCGCGGGCCCGGGCGCGGGAGTACATGTCCGGGCTGGTCGCGGGTCTGGAACGGAAGAACGGGTGGACGCTGGCCGAGCAGGCCGGCGAAATGTCCCCGGACGGCATGCAACGGCTCCTGCGCTGGGCGGACTGGGACATCGACGGAGTCCGCGACGACGTGCGCGACTACGTGATCGAGCATCTCGGCGAGCCGGGTGGTGTGCTGATCGTGGACGACACCGGGTTCCTGAAGAAAGGTGTGCGGTCGGCGGGGGTGCAGCGGCAGTACTCCGGGACGGCGGGCCGGATCGAGAACTGTCAGATCGGCACGTTCTTGGCCTATGCCTCCGGTCATGGCCATGCGTTGATCGATCGGGCGCTGTATCTGCCCGAGCCGTGGATCGCCGACCCCGATCGTTGCCGGGGGGCCGGGATCCCGGACGGGACCGAGTTCGAGACGAAGCCGCGGCAGGCGATGGGGATGCTGGCGCGGGCGTTCGAGGCGAAGGTGCCGTTCGCGTGGATCACCGCTGATGAGGCTTACGGGCAGGTCAAGTACCTGCGGGCGTGGCTGGAGGCCCACGAAGCCGCGTATGTGCTGGCCACCAAGGTCAACGACCGGCTGGCCACCACTGGCGGCGCCGAGGCCCGGGCGGACGAGCTGATCGAGCAGTTGCCCGCACGGTCGTGGCGGCGGTTGTCGGTCGGTGCCGGTGCGCACGGCCCACGCGAGTACGACTCGGCCCGCCAGCCGATCCCGATCGGGATCGGCTGGCGGGCCGGGCGCGGGCACTGGCTGCTCGCCCGCCGCTCACTCTCAGACCCGACCGAGATCGCCTACTACGTCTGCTACGGACCCCGCCGCTCGACACTGCTGGACCTGGCCTGGATCGCCAGCACCCGCTGGCGGATCGAGGAATGCTTCCAGCAAGCCAAAAACGAAGCCGGACTCGACCACTACCAAGTCCGATCCTGGCGAGCGTGGTACGCCCACATCACCCTGTCCATGCTCGCCCACGCCTGGCTCGCCGTCACCCGATCCCTGGCCATAAGAGGGGAATCGGTGTCAGCGAGCCGGGCATGATCGGATTCACGCTACCGGAGATCCGCCGCCTGCTCACCAAACTCATCCTGCGTGTCACCGACGCCGCCGAGCACGTCTGGGCCTGGTCACGCTTCCGTCGCCGACGACAACACCAAGCCCGCCTCAGCCACTACAAACGACGAGGCTACCTACTCACCTGACTGCCGTTGCAGTACTAGCTCGGTGGTTTCGGTGACGTACTTGAGGAACATCCCGGCCAGCAGGCCTGCCCATGTCGCTGCTTCAACGAATGCGACCGCGGCGAAAACCTTTCCGATGCGGGCGATTGGGCGAGTGGCAACATCGATGTCGAGGGTCACGTTCCACATCCGTTCGTTGGGCAGTCCATTCAGCGATTATCCCGGACAGCCGTGTGGTTCTGTCGGAAGCCCGGCGGGCATGCCCGCCGCGGTCGCCCACGGCCAGATCATGAACGCCTGGCTGGTACCGAGCCCGGACTTCGAGGAGAACGCCAGCGAACCCGACAGCCGCAGTCGGTACCGGTTCTCCGCGTCGATGAAACCTGGTACGCGTGATAAATGGGCTCCCTACCGGCTCACCGCCGCCGAACTCCCGGCCCGCACTCTCGGCCGACTCACCTGAGTCGGCCGTCGGGCGGCGAAGCTGACCACGCAACGCCACCCTGGTTTGCGGAGTGGGCAAAGGTGTCCCCTGCCGCGGTCACCGGGGGCCTCGGCTGTTAGGCGGGTGTGATGGACAGCTCGGTGGCGCCGGCTTGGATGAGGGCGTCAACGACCCGCCTGGTGGCGGCGAAGTTCCAGAATTGGGCGCCGTTGCTGACGTGCAGGTCCTTGTCCGTGTCGCCGTCCTCGATGGCGAGCCCGACGAAAGCGCCGAGTGTCGCTCCCGTCCGGTCGACGACCTCGACCGGGAAAGTCCGGTAGCCGGTGGCGTCGATCGAGGCCAGGACATCCACGAACCGGCGGCTGGCGATCTTGGTGTCACCGGTCGTCCAGATGAGGTCGCCCAGCCGGGTTCCCCGGTTCGTCTGCACGAACCGGGGAACGAAGCCGAGCGCCTCGGTATGTCCGTTGTCGATCAGCTGGAAGACATCGGAGCCGTCGGGCAGCAGCCATGGGACCGGCGGCGGTTTCCCATCGTGCTCGATCAGGACCCAGACGTCACGAGCTGCGGAGCGGGCCTCGAGGATGTAGCGCCGATCGTCTTGGGTGGGCATGTGTAGGTGTACCTGCCTTGGATCGATGCGCGATAGGACAGGACCTCGGCAGCTGTCGGGTTCGGCTTCTGCGCGAAGAACGTGTCCCATAGTGCGTTGTACTCAGCCGCTTTGCTGGGGTGGTTTCCCGGCACACCCGGACGCGAGCACCACCAGCGCAGGTAGATCGGGTCGTGAATCGTCGGGATACCGGCCTTGTTGAACTTCGCCTCGACCTTCTGAGGCAGCGTGTGGTGAGCGGCCGACTCGGCGGGCTGGCCATGCGTCTGCAAGATGAGGTTGTCTTTATAGTAGGCCTTGGTGAACGGCTTGCCGATCCAGTACAGGGACTGTTTCAAGCCGGTCGCCGCGCCGGCCGCCGGCCCCATTTCCGCCGCGAAATCACCGTCATGGGTGATCGACCCCTGATCGGGCTGCGGGGCACACGTCGCGGGCAGCGTGATGCTGGCACTGACCGTTTTGAGGTCCTTACCGCCCTTCGGCGGGTTCGCCGGATCGCCCGGAACCGTGACGATCTGCGGATCGGACCAGGCCGTCAGGAAGTCGATGTCCTTCGTGATGCACTTAGCCCGGAACCTGACCCTCGCCTGTGACGGCGTCGCGCTGTAGTTCCCCAGGGCGATCGACAACGACACTGTCATGCCAGGCAGCACCACCACCCGGGCATTGACGTTCACCGAGGAACCCGGGCTCACCGTATAGGCGGCGGCCGCGGACTGAGCGCCCGCCGCCGGCTGAGCCGACACAGCGGCCGCCGGCGAGGCGACGGTCAGCGCGGCCGCACTGACCGCGGCAGTCAGGACTATGACGCCCTTTTTTACTGTCGCTGAGATTGACATCATTATCGTCCTTTACCCGCAGAAACAATTCGACGACACCCAACGCCCCAGCCCCATTGAGCGTGTGGTGTCACACGAAAACCGATGTGAGCCCCTGATTCAGATACTGATGCGACGCGCGCTCGTGACACGCCGTCTTCGTCACGCACCGCGTTCGGATTTCCTGCGTGCGACACGCGCCCCAATACAGCACAACGAAAGACCCCACGCCGGGCGGGACTTCCCCAGTGCAGCGAACCTTCCGGAACGCGACCGATCAGAATGTGACGTTGTTGCACTACCTGTCACATGACCTTGGCAGGAAATCACCGACTCGTCAAGACAGCAGCGGGCCAGCCGTCACTCCAGCTCCCATACAGGACGGGAGTCGGGATGCTTCGACCGTGTAGCGCCGAGCAGGCGAAGCGCCAACGGCACATGGCCTGTCCGCTCAGTGTGTTCGACGAGTTTCAGGTCGGGCAGCTCCAGCCGATCCTCGAGCGTCGCCTCGCCGGCCTGAATCTCCCGCGTCAGCCCGAGGTCTGCGTCGCGGACCCGGGCCCGCACGATCTACAGGAATTCCTGTTGGTCTTCCACCCCAACACCTTTCGATTACGTCGGCTTACCGGCCTGTGAACTGGGCGCTGCACAAGCGCGACACCCTCGCGGGTATCACGGATCCACGTCATCGACGACGGCATCGACTCCGGCCCGATCCTCGCCGAGGCGCTGTTCTCCATCTAGCCGGACGTCGACGAGGTCGCCGACGTCCGGGATCGGGCCATGGACTACGGGCGGCGGCTCATCTCCGATACCCTGCCCCGGCTCGACGTCATCACCCCCCCCCGACCCCAGGACGAGACCACGGCGACCACGCGTTACCGACGAGACAGCCACCTTCTCGGTATCCGCGATGGCCGGACCAGAAGCATCGCTGGCGCCGGCAGCTGAGGACACCGCTCAGCGACAGCGCCTATCGGTCGCCAGCGGCGCCCAGGACGACATCGACGAGGCGACGCGGCCGATCTCGGTCAGCACCGCCGAAACAGTGGGCCGCCAGCCGAGGTCGGCGTCGTGGGCGAAGCCGAGCGGGTTGGGTCAGCTGTTCCAGCCGTGCCGCCGCGTAGCACAGCTCGTCGCCCGGCTCGACGACGTCGCGGTGATGGGCGACCGGGTCGCCGTCCGCGCGAGCCGCGGCGTCCACCGCGAGCATGTAGCGCAGATTGTCGGCGGTCTGCTCCTGCAGCTCGACATCCATCGAACGATGCTCGTCGTAGCGGCCCCGCAGGTGCCGGTCGCCCCCCCGGCACCTCGCGCTCCCCAGGTCCTGGCTGTCGAGCCACGGCCAGCTCGTCCATATAGACGCTCATGCCGGTCACAGTACGAGCGGGCACCGACACAATCCGTACATCAGGCAAGCGTGTTGTCGGCAAAGGGTGCGGTTAGGGTTTCGATTCGGCGGATGGTGACTGCGACGAGAACTACGGCAACGGTTGGACGCCGCGTGGCGACACAAGGGCTCGGTGCGGTAGAGGTGATCGGGGCTGACTGTGACAGAAGAACAGCGAAGCGGCATCGACTGTCCTTGCTGTTTCAGGCCGATCCTGCGCACCGAGGATCCCTTCTGCGAAGCCTGCGGCCGCCGGTGGAAAGACTTTCCACCCCCGCGGCAAGCGGCGCCCAAACCGGAACTCAAAGAGGCTGCGGGCTACTGCCCTCAGTGCGGCGGACTAATCACTGCGCAGGTGCCCCACAACATGCTAGTGAGCTGTGGGCGCCTCGGGTGCCGGGCGTCCGTCTTTGTCGCCGTCACCGGGGAAACCCGAATCGAGGTCAGCGGTGACAACGCCGAGGAGGTGCAGACCGTCACTCACAACCTCACCGCCGAGGCCCTCCGCCGCCGGCCCGCCGCCGATCCGACTCTCACCGAGCCGCCATCCGCGGCACCGGAGACCTCCAACGAGGTCACCGGGGATGTCAACGGCAATCTCGTCCAAGCCAGGGACATCCATATCCACTACCCCCACCCCGCTAGCACGGCTGCGCACACCACCTCACCGGCGGATGTCTCATCGACCGCACTGCCGCCTTCTGCCTCGCCAAAGGCCGGAGGCTCGCGGCGGCGATGGCTTCGCCGAGCCTGGTCCTGGCGGCGGGATACCGACAACCGGTAGCGGTCAACTACCGCTGCGGGGGGGGGCGGACCGTGAGTGAGTCCGGAAGCCGAGTCCTTCGCGACGACCAGTGATCACGCTTGGGTCAGTTCCCTGCGGTAGCCACCGCGCGGTGGCCGAGTCCCTGCGGCGACATGCGGCTCGTGGACATCCAGGGCCACAATCGGGCCGTCGGCCTGACAGGCGGCGCGAACGGCGGCCGCTCCCTCCCCTCCGCGAAGCAACCGCACTCGCACCTCCGGCCTCTGTGCGCGGACGTCGAGCGACGAGCGCTGGTGCGGGTCACGGTGAGGGGTTGGGGCACAGCAGGCTCCGATCGTTCCTGGCGAGGCTAACGTGTCCCCCGTCGAACCGGATCGACGTGTCCCTCCGCAACTCGCCTTGCGTTCGACGTGCACGAACGCAGCCCATCTGGGCGTGGCCGCCGCGGTGCGAAGTCTCGTATGCCCGTCGCAGTACCCTTGCCCGCATGGTGGCAGCTGACCAGCCGGACGATCTTCCCGCAGGCGACCTGAAACACCTGCTGGCGGTCCGGACAGAACGTTTCGCGACAGAGCAGGCGGTCGCACGCCTGCGTCAGGGGATCAAACTCGGGCACAGCGACCAGATCGCCACCGCTGTGAACGCCGCGATCGAGTCGGTGCATCACCTCGCCGCTCTGGCCGCCGCGCCACCAGACGACACGACGTCCGTGCGACTGCGGGCCCAAGTACGCGAGTGCCAGAACTCCTTCCAACGCGCCCACCTGCGGGGCGACACCGACGGAGTCATCGGTCGCGGCGAGCTCGTCGGCGACGCGGTCATGAACTACGCGATCCACCTGACCAACCTCTAGCCGGGCACTCCCGCTCGCAATTCATACACCGCGCCAAACACCACGGTCGGACTCGACACGCGAATCGACATTCCCGGAAGCCGGTTCGCCACAACGATGCGCGGCCCGTGCCCCTGGCACTCGCCAATCCAGCAGGAGGCCACCGATGCCTGACCCACAGCTTCAGCCCCACCACTCCGCGGAACCGTCGAACGAACCGCCCGACGACCTCGACATCCCCGTCATTCTCGAGGTCGTCGAACTGGCCGCGCACCTGATCAACCGCAGCGACACGCTGACCACGGAGCAACTCGCAGTGGCGCTGTATCGGGTGCCCGGCGATGACATGCCAGTCCTGCTCGACGCCCTGCACCGGCACCAGCTCGTCACCGATCACGCGCTAAGCGGCTTCGTTGGGCTCGCCTGGTCGAACGCCGAACGCCCCGACCTGGCGCTCCCCCGCGACCGCTGGCGGACATTATTCGCAGCTGCGGGCTACACAGAGGACGGGCGCCGGGTCCCGCGCCCCACGCAGCCGTTGCGGCTGTACCGGGGATCGGTCGCCGACCGCCGCGACGACTGGTCCTGGACCGAATCCCGCGACGTGGCCCGCATCTACGCCGCCGGCGGCTTCGGCGGCCGCCTCCCTGGCGCGATCTGGACAGCCCTCGTCGAACCCGGACGCCTGCTCGCCCGCAACACCGACCGGGATGAAGCCGAGTGCGTCATCGATACCGTGGGCTTGGCGATCGCCCCGGTATCCGGCGGTGCTGTCCTGGTGGACCACGGCACCTGAGGCCGTGTGCAACAGCCGGTTCGCGTAGTCACGCCTGCCAGGTCACGTGCGGGGCTCCCGTTTGACCAGACGGA
This sequence comes from Amycolatopsis sp. lyj-108, assembly GCF_046549005.1. Classification (NCBI taxonomy): domain Bacteria; kingdom Bacillati; phylum Actinomycetota; class Actinomycetes; order Pseudonocardiales; family Pseudonocardiaceae; genus Amycolatopsis; species Amycolatopsis sp. lyj-108. The sequence goes on from NZ_JAJPWQ010000013.1 coordinate 258,036, forward strand.
CTTGCTCGCCCTCGAGAAGCAGGGAATCGACCAGGTCGTCGGTGACCTCGTCGTGCTCGCTCGCCCGCACCGTCACAGTGATCGCGAAGTCGTGCAGGGCCTGCCGGAGCGGCTGAGGAACGGTGGCGAAATCCGCCGTCTCCTCGGCGTTGCCGCTCAGCACCACCAGTGCTTCCCTTGGCGCCTCAATCCCGGACACGCTGGTGTCCACTATGGACGCCAACCCGGCCTCGCCGACCGCTTTGCTGGCCGATTCACGCAACGCGAGCGCGGCGAGATACTCGATGACCTGGTCACGACCGAACGCGGGCATCGCTGCAGCCGCCACCGTCCTCGCCGAACATCCTCTCCAGGAAGTCGTACCTCATCGCGTCGATCAAATTTCGCCGCGCACCCACGAAGTCCGCCCTCGACAGTGGTGGTCGTCGCCGTCCTCGGCTTCTTCGGTCTCTCTCACACGGCCACGCTGCAGGTGTACTGAATCCAGGCCGACCTGAATTCAGTACACTTGTTGGCGAATCTCGCGCTCAAGCTCGGCTTGCGCGTCGTCGTCGTTGGTCCCCAGGATGGGCGGGTCCGGCTCTTGCGGCGCCGAATCCGCCGCCAGGAGCTCGCGGTACCTTTCCAGCAGTTCATCGCCTGTGCGATATCGGTACAGTCCGCGGGGCTCGGTCAGCTGCAGCGTGTACACCAGGTCTGGCCGGTCCGGCCGCCACTGCAACCGGTACGGACCGAATCCGGCCAGCGCCGACTCCTCACCCCGCAGGTCCCCCGCCCGTACATCTGCCGCCAGCCCGTCACCGTCATGCCTGCGGCGCCCACCTGGCGATGACAGGAACGGGCACACGATCGCCGAGTACACCATGCACACCTCGTGCCCAGGCACCTCGCGGGTCACGATCGGCTGCGCGAACTCCCCAGCCCGGCTCAGGACATACGCGACCCGCCTCGCCGTCGACGTCCCCACGGCATGCCACTCTGTCTCGCCCTCACGCATCCGCCGCCCGCACACCGAACACCGCCGCTGCACCGCGCACAGCACTTGACGACTGCCCGACGATTCGGCCCACTGCGGAACGCCATCATCCCAATGCGTGATCGCCGGTACAGGCACACCCCGGCGATCACGAGGACGCGTCGCGACCGCCTGAGGAACCGGCACAGTTTCGATACGCATACGCGCAATCTAGCCGCAGTGGACCACATCGCCTCACATGTCGGTGGCCTGCACGGAACCCGAACGCCTGCCGGCCCGCGACACCGACCGCCAGGAAGCCGAGAACGTCATCGACACCGACGGCTTGGCAATGGTCTTGGCCGCGAGCGGACACGTTCTTGTCGATGTCGCGCGCCGAGCGTCTCCGCTTCTGCTCGCCTGCCAGCGGTTGGCATGCAGGGGTCCGCGCCCTCGATGCTGGAGAGACCGATCCGAAGGCGAGCCTGGCGGGCCACGGAACGGTGGCTGCCACGCCCTCCGCAGGCAGGATCGCGAGGTGACACTTCTGCACCCTCATCGGAAGCTGCGGGGCGGCAACGACCTTTAGACGACCTGAGACGCTCTTCGCGGGGTGCACATAGCGGGCTCGCACACCACCTCAGCAGACACTTACGTTAATTGGCAGGTATCTTTGAAGACTTTCACACTGGGATTGTTTGCGGCACCAATCTTAAGCTGGACGAGTCCAATAAATGTTTACTATATGGGCTTTCTCCCGATCTCAGTAGCCGGTTTGGCTAGCTCCGCAGCAAGGTATCTCGTCCACGATTGGGCGTTCTTCTCGATCTCAGCAATGCTGACCTGCTGAAACACCTTTGCATTAGTTTCGCTGAGGACAACGTCGAGCGGAAGGAACCCACCGACAAGCTTACGGATGTCCCACGCGCCCACGGCTTTCTTCCCGTCAGCGTCGAGCCGTGTTCTTGCGTGTCCAAGGGACAGGACAGCCTCGTCAAGGTGCGTCAGGCTGTTACGCAGTTTGGCAAGCATGGGTACGGGTTTCGGTGGCTCGGTGCTCGCTACTTTCCTGCCCCAAACCTCGAGCTGATGGGCTGCTGTGACCAGCAGATGCCCGCACGTGAGCACTCTGCCGAAGCGAGCCCGGATCTCGATCTCAGATGCGACGCTGTCCAGGGCATGGGACTCGATCAGTTCGCGGAGCACCTGCCTGTATTCGTTGGCTTGGCGTGGAACGGCACTCGCCCAGTAACTCGCCAGGTCGAGCGCGACCATGTGCTCGAGCACGTCCGCGGCGGTGAACCGGATCACCAAGCCATCGTTCTCCATGAGTGCCCCCATCAGCGCTTGTGGCTACCAAGTCGAGGTAGTCGGCGCATTTGTTACTGCGACGTGCGACTGATCCGACGGCGTCGGGTCGGTCGAAGAGCCTACGAACGGTTTATCCAGCCGTGCGCACTTCGTCGACATCTGCCCACTTGCGTCGCGTCCCGTCCTTGATCCCGAGAACTCCCTGTTCGGCGAGCACGGCTCGACCAGTCACGACGTATTCCGGCGGTAGTGTTTCTTCGCGAAGCCGAGGTCACGCCGCACAGCTAGCACGTAGTCTTTCTGCGCTTCACCGAGCCGGAACATTCATCGACTCGTGTCCTCGAACGACGACGCTGGTACTGTCGCCTTCTTCGCGCCGGGCATTACGTCGAATAGCTCACCGAGTACCGCGGTGATCTCCTCAGCGGCGGCGCGCGGCTCCGGGTTGCCGACCATCCGGATCTCCGACCACGCCACGAGAACCGCCGCCTTCGCCTTTCGCGTATCTGCGGCCTGATAGATGGCGGTCGTGGTGTACCGCCATGCGAACGACTCCCACCGCTGCACAGCCACAGCAAGTCCTCCGATGTGGCTATGCCAGGTCATCAGGTCACCGTAGCGACGAGAAGCCGAGGTAGGCGTCACGACGCTCCTGTTTGCTCTCCGAGCCCTTGTCCGGGCCGGGCGGCATAATCGAGAACACACTGCACGCTGTCTTCAAACCGGCGGCGCTACCGCCGTCGACCTTCGAGATCTCGTCGAAGGCACGCCTAACACATCGGCAGTACATGCACGCAGGCAAGCGCTCGTCGAGGGCAAGCTCGCTTACACTGACGGCACGCAGGATTGACCGAAGCCCAGTCTGTCCTTGTCTGGGCGTGCGGTTGCGCCGGTCAAGGACCGCGGTTCTAAAGCCGCCCGATCTTCATCAGGTCCAGCGTCGCCAAGGCCACCATCGACGAACCTTCACCGATTTGGCAAGTGGCGCGTCCGGGAGCGGCGTACTATCGGGTCCGCTTACGCTGATCCTGCACTGCCAGCCCGTGCGATATAGACGTGCTGGAGCCCAATCGCCAACTGGTGGCTGCGTAGCGTTAGGAGCAGTAGCGGAAGACCGCCGATCCATGGCCTGGGCAGCGATCGATCATCGGAAGGTGCCCTGACCCACCCGGGCTTTCGATAGTCGACCGCTGCATCAGCGGCTACTTCTTCTTGTGATACGCCTCAACGACCTCGGACGGGATGCGACCACGATCCGACACCGAATACCCGTTCTTCCGGGCCCACGCGCGGATTGCCTGGTTCTGCTCACGATCGACGGGTGTCGTTCCCTTGGGTGCTGCGCCGAACGCTGCCGCAGCCGGGATGACCTTAGCTGTGCGCTTGCGGCCGCCTGCCCGTCGACCGCGATCGACGTACTGCGCCAGCGCGTCACGAAGCTCTTCGGCGTTGTCCTGGGAGAGATCGATCTGATATGTCACGCCATCGAGTGCGAATTCGACGGTCTCGTCCGCTTCCGAGCCATCGATGTCATCGACAAGACTCACCAAAACCTGCTGGGCCACGCTGCGTCCTCCAGAATGAGAAATATGAGATTCACTCGATAGTAGTATGCAGCCTGCCCGGTCGCACAGGCATGTCTCGAATTCTGCAATTCGCGGCCTCGGCAGCCTAGCCTTGTGAAGCCGCCAGCCACCCGCGCAACCAACGCGGCATGGCGGAATGCCCGCCATCACCGGCATGGCCGCGCTGACGCCATTCACCGACCGAAGTCCCATGCGCTTGAGCGACCGCGCGACAGAGACAATTAGCACTTTCAGGCCGGTACTCGGACGACTACGCGAGCGCGTTCCCATGGCTGCGATGGGCACCGTGTTGGGTTGGCGAGGTGCCCGAGCGCAACGTTCATCGCGCGGGCATAGGACTGTGCGGCGGTCGACGCGGGGCATGCTCCGGGCTAGAGGCTGGAGACCGGTCTGTGCGCCACCGGTCAGGTCGAGGAAGTCTCGGCGGAGCGGAGTGTTTCTGCCAGAAGCGCGGGCGGGCACGTCCACGCTGCCCTGGAGATTCGGCCGGAAGCGCAGTGTCCTGCACGACATCGGCGGCGACTCGGATGTGCCGTCTGCGTGGGTCAATGGTGGCGTTAGAGTCGGCCCACCATGAGCCGAACATGCGAGATACAGGTGCTCACCTGCAATGTCCAGCGAGCCAGCGTGTCGAGGACTCGCCGGCAAGCCGCGTGGTTCTGCGAGAATGGTGCCGACGTCCTGGTTCTCACTGAGGTGTCGGCCGGCGAGTCCGGTGACGTTCTGGCTCAGTTGCTGGTGGACGCGGACTTCGGTGTGGTGCTCCCCGAGCCGTCCGGCGATGATCGGTACCGGGTTCTCGTGGCCAGCCGCGGTGTCGATCCAGCAGTTGTTGACGTCGGGGCAGGTGCGCTGCGGCACCGGTGTGTCGCCGCACGCATCGGCCTGCCTGCGGGTGAGATCGGGGTTACTGGCCTTTATGTACCGTCGCGAGGCTCTGCGGCTCGGCGCAACGTGGACAAGCGCGCATTTCAGGAGCGGGTCGCAGCGGTGTTGCCGACCGTGGCGGCATGGGATGTTCCTGGACCTGTGGTGATCGCTGGCGACCTCAACGTGCTGGAGCCGTGTCACAAGCCGCGCTATGCGGTGTTTCGTGATTGGGAGTATGACTTCTACCGGGCCTTTAGCCGAACCGGATTTGAGGATGCCTTCCGCCTCGTGGAACCGGACGCGATGGACTACTCGTGGTTTGGCCGGCCTTCCGGGGACGGCGGGCGTAACAGATACCGATTCGATCATGCCTTCGTCAGCCGCTCGCATCGCTCTGCTGTGGTCGCGTGTAGCTACGACCACTCGGTGCGAACAGCTGGTCTGACCGACCACTCCGCTATGACTGTGACACTCGACCTGACTGGCGTGTGATGGCGTAAGCCTTTCGTGCAACGACGCAGGCGGTCGGCGTGGGCTGCGCACACTGCTGTTGGAGCGCTGCTAGGGTCCGCCCCACGCCTTCGGGCGTCAGCAAGCATCGTTGCTGGAACAGTGGGCGAACTGAGCGCGGTCGTGGTGGAGGACTTCGAAGATGACAGTGGCAGAGCAGAATCCGCGCGACGTGGTGGACAGCCTCGTTGCAGGTGTGACCCCGCTCGACGAGCATGAGGTTCACGACAAGACTGCGACGTTGCAGTGGATTCGATCGGGTGCGCCGCTGTTCCGAATCACACGCCCGGCGACGCCCGACAAACACCTGTGTGTCTACTTTGCGTTGCTCGATGATGCGCGGCGCTCAGTGCTGTTGGTCGACCATGTGAAGGCCGGCTTGTGGTTGTTTCCGGGCGGCCACGTCGATGATGGAGAGGATCCGCGCACAACTGTGCTGCGTGAGGCTTTCGAGGAACTGAGCATCGACGGCGAGTTTCACCCGCGTTTCGGGAATGAGCCGCTCTTCCTGACTGTGACCAAGACGCGCGGCGAACACAGTCACACAGACGTGTCGTTCTGGTTCGTGCTGGCCGCTGACCACGACATGCGCATCGAGGCGGACCCGCGTGAAGCGAACGAGGTGCGATGGTTCGATTTGGACGACCCCGCAGAGTGGGCGCACGACAGGTTCGACCCACACATGAAGCGCTTCCGTGACAAGCTGTTGGCTCGTCTGGGCACTCCGGCGATGGTGGGCTGAGCGTCTCCAAGGACCGCCACGTGCCTACATGGCGGGCTGGCCGTTCGCGGCCGCGGTAGCTCCTCGTAACTTGATGGTGGTGAGCAGTGCCGCGTGGTCGCTGAGGTCCTCGCTGCGGGTGGCGTGGTCGTATGCGCACGTGTGGATGTCCCCCGCTGCAGCGCTGATCAAGGTGTGATCCAGTCGTTGGCTGCCGAAGCGAGGATTGATCCAGCTGTGGTCGCCGCCCGCGGGGTTGAGTTCGCGGTAGGCGTCGCGGAGGCCCGCTGCCAGCAACCTGGAGTAGAAGGCGTAGTCGTGATCTTCGAACGCCGGAAGATGGGGCCGGTGGTCGGGCTCAACGACGTTGAGGTCGCCCACCACACACAGCGCTGAGGTGCTGATCTCGGCGAGATACTGGAGAAACCGCCCCTGAAACTCGCGGCGACGGGAGCTGCTCTCCGCGGTCATGCCGTTTGTCGGCCCATACAAGCCCACGAGGCGCACGGTTGTGGTGTCGTTGGTGAGGTCCGCGGCAACGACGCGAGGATCGAACCCAGCCGGTTTCACCGATACAGCCGTGATTCCTCGAGCGGCGACAGTGGCGAAGTAGCGGGCGTCTCTCCAGCCGGGTGTGCAGGTGGTGGTGAATCCTTCCGCTTGGAGACCTGCCAGAATGTGGCGTCCTCCTTCGGAGGGCTGCATCTCGGTCAAGACCAGCGTGTTGCTCTTGGTGGCCAGCAGCCAGTTGACGATGCGTTGCGCACGGCTGGGGTTGGGGCTGTTGACGTTCAGTGCGCACACGCGAAGTTCGTCGACCGGGCCGTCCTGGTTGGCCTCGTTCTCGACTGTGGTCGCCCCGAACAGCATTCCCTGCCAGGCGTCGTCGCTCACAGTGTCTACCTTTCCTTGAGAGCTGCGGATCGGATCGCCGGATCGGGATCGGTGATCAGTCGCTGGATCCGGGTGATGGTGTTGGTGAGTTGACCCGCGGTCAAGCGCTTGCTGGCGCGTTGTTCGGGTGATTCTCGAGCTGCACCGTAGACCCAGAAGAAGCCCCCCGCAGCGGCGTCGAGGATCAGGAACCGCTCTTTGGCGGAGGGGCCCCGCACGAGCAGGGAGATGGTGTCGGCTTGGGCTTGCACAGTGTGCACGCTGGTGTGATGCAAGGCGTAGGTCGAGCCCGGCTGTTCGACCCGTTCGTGGATGGGGAGCAGGCTTTCGGGGTCAGTGTCTTCGCCGAACTGGTCGTCGCGGCCGAAGATGCGGTGGTGGTATCCGCCTCGGAGGATGTGGCTGGCGAAACTCCATCGGTGGTTGTGCGGCCGGTCGAAGAATCCTGGCTTGTAGTGATGCAGCCTCAGCCGGACACCGAGGTCGGCCGCGTCGTAGAGGACCAGCTTGTGCATGAAGTCGTATCCCTCGCACATGTCGGCCAGATGGGGCTCATCGGCGACTCCCGCGACGAGGGTGGACAGCAGGGCGGGGTCGCTGGCCAACGCGTGGAATAGCGGGGTGCAGCCGCGCAGAATCGAGGCGGTGTCGTTCCAGTCGATGTCGCCGAGTGCGGCGAAAGTGGGGTGAGGCGCGCTGGTCATGGCTGGTTCACCGTCCGTCAAGGTCCGTCGTTGAGGGCGTAGGGCGACGCGTCGAGGAGGCGTTTGAGGTGAGGGTGCAGGCGATAGAACTGGGTGCCGTTCGTAGGTTGCGGGGTGAGGTCGGGTAAGGCGCCAGTGGCGGCGACGTGTGCGGCTCCGTCCAGCAGAAGCTGGAGCTGGGTTGTTTTCACCCTGGCCGCCAGCGTGGCGAGAGGAACGATCGGGACGGCGTGCGTCGCGATGAGTTCGCCCGCGTCGACCTCGGGACGCGCCATGTGCAGGCTGCACACGACTGGCTCGTCATGCAGTAGCGCCCAGCCGACAGCGTCCATGCCGCGGTAGGTGGGCAGCGCGCCGTTGTGGGCGTTGAGGACGCCCGAGGGGGCGGTGTGAAGGACGAAGTCCGGAACCACGGGCATGCCGACGAGGAGCACGATGTCGGCCCCGGCGGAATGGATCGCTGCGGCTACTTCTTCCCAGGTTCGGGCCGTGGTGGCTTGCACACGGCGCGGCATGTCGACCGAGGGTGAGGGGTGTGACTGGCCGGGTGGATACCAGGCGCTGGAGTAGTTCGACGGTTCGGTCAGCGGACTGCGCGGAGGTGCGTACCAGCACACGGTCTCGATCGGCAGCCCCGCGGTGGTCGCTGCGGAAACGAGACGTCCGGCGCTGCGCGAACCGGCGCCGGCCAGCACGACGATTCGAGCCTGGCTTGTCGTGACAAGCCGGTCTGGCTTCAAGTCCTCTTCATCGGCGCCGGCGGGACTGGAAGGCATGGACCGGGTGGTCAGCCGCCGTTGAAGCCGGTCGGTGGCCTCACCGAGCACGCGTCCGACGGCCGCTAACTGGGCGGTTAAGCCGGGTTCGTTCCACTGCCGGTCGCCGCTGGGGGTGTGGTGCGCCCAGACGGCGCCGATGAGTTTGCACGCCGTGTTGAGGAAACGCAGATCGCCGCTGGACTGGGAAAGGTCGACCCAACGCGCGGCCAGTGCCAGCCAGGCCGCTCCTGCCTCAGGGCTCAGTCCCGTGATCTGTTCTCGGACAGGTGGCTGGAACAGGCCGCTGACCTCGAATCGGCGGAGGAGAACGGCGTCGGCCCCGGTCGGGTTAGACGGCGTGCGGGCGGGGTCGCAGTGCGTATCGGCGGATGTGTCAGGGGCGTCGGTAGCGCGAAGGTGTTCTAGCGTGTCCAGGGTGGTCGGCACCGAGTGCAGCCGGCGCGCCGGGCCGTCTGCGGGGAGGGCCAGTAGGTCATCGATCGCGAAGTCGCCATCGATAGCGACCCGGACTGGGTGGCGTGCCACCGCATGTCCGCGCGTGTGGGTCTGTTCGGCCGCGGGCGTGACTGTCACCGTGCCACCGCAGCGGAGACCTTGGCGAGAGCATCGAGATAGCCGGCTACGAAGGGCTCGTCGCCCTCGTATCCCCACAGTGGGAGTTTGACGAAAGTGTCGGCGAATCCGGTTACTCCCGGCATTCCGGTGAAAGACGGTGTGGTGGGTGTCCAGGGCGCGAACGGGTCACGGCGCGCGAACAGCGGCTCCGAGCTGATGTCGCGAGTCGATCCTGGCACGTCCACCTCGGAGGCTCCCTCAGCTTGGCACAGAGCGACGAACTCGTCCCGGGACACCGAGGCATTCTCCGGGTTGAATCGCAGCCCGAGCACGTAGAGGCCATGCTCCCCCTCTGCCTCGGGCACGACGGCAGGGGCGATCACCGGGTTCTCGGCCAGGGCGGCGGTGTAGCGGGCGAGGATCGCGCGGCGGCGGCGTTCGGTGTCGGTCGCGTGGTCGAGTTGGTGGACGCCGATGGCGGCGCCGAGAGTGGTGATGCGGTGTTTGAGGCCCATCCCGGTGAAGGCGTACGGGTAGTACTCGGCCGCGGGGTCGATTTCCTTCAGGCAGCGCTTGTTGTAGTGCCCGTAGAGCAACGCCATTTCGCGGTAGCGGTCGTTGCTGGTGACGAGAACTCCGCCTTCGCCGGTGGTGATCGCCTTCTGATTTGTGGAGAACACCGCCATGTCTCCGAAGGTCCCGACTCGCCGCCCCCGCGACGTCGCGAAGTGTGCGTGGGAGCAGTCCTCCAGCAGCAGCAGGCCGTGAGCGCGGCAGAACTCGACGATCTCGTCCATCGGGCAGGGGTTGCCCCACATGTGGGTGACGATGACCGCCCGGACCGCTGATGTCAGTTTCTCCGCCAGGGTCGCGGCCGTGACGTTGCCGTAGTGGTCGGCGTCGGCGAAGCGGACTTCGATGCCGTCGTGGGCGAAAGGACTGGCCGTGGCGAAGAAGGTGTAGGCCGGGGCGAGGATCGCGTCTCCTGGCTGAAGACCAGCGATGCGGCTCATCGCGTGGATGGCCGCTGTGCCGGACGCGAACGACACGGCGTAGGGCGTGCCGACGAAGCGAGCGAAGGCCGACTCGAACTCCCCGATTACACCGGAGGAGTCCCGGTCGGACAGGGACCGGTGCAGTTGTGCGCGGACCGCCTCGTCCAGGTCGGGGGTTACAGCGGGCCACTTGTAGTGTGGTGGCTGAAGGTTGAGGACTCGTGTTCCACCGTGGGCGGCGAGCGGGCTGGTCATGGTCATCGCGACGCTTCTCCGTTTCTCGGTGTGGCTGTCGCCGCGTGGGGTGGGGGCGGGGTTCGAAGAGGGGTCACGATCGGTGCGAGCCGCCGAGCGGTGTCAGGTATCGGCTCGTCGGGGTCGAGGTCCGCGGTGTGCCATCCCTCCCGTGTGGCGAACGCGTGCAGGTTGGCGGCGGCCTTGCTCTGGTAGTCCACGAACGTCTCCCGGCCCAGTTCGTCGAGACCGCCGTAACGGGCGTGCATCCCCAGCTCGGCCGGCCGGAAGTTCCGGCGGCGGTCGTACAAGGCGCCGGCGTCGGCCCGCAGCAGCACGACCGCGTCGGGCATCCTCACGCGGTGGAAGATCACCGCCAGATCTGGCTCGCTGAATCCCTGCAGGAGCAGTTTGGCGAAGAACTTGTACACCCAGCCATCGACGATGATGTCGAATCCCGCGTCGAGTAGCGGCAACACCACGGTTTCGGTGTGCGCGGTGAACCACGCTGCCTGCAGTGACACCCAGAACGAATCGGAGAGGTCCGGGGCGTCTCCGCTGTGCCAGAGCATGGTGGACAGGTGTTCCATCAGCGTGGCCGCGTAGGTCGAGGTCGCCGAGATCTGCCTGCGCGGAACGAACACCAGGGCCCCGGTACCGGCTGATGTCGGGCGGGGCGCCGCTGGACCCTCGAGCCGGGCGATCGCCGTCTCATAGCTGATGTCGGCGAGGTGACACGCCAGGGATGTCTTCCCGACGCCGTCTGTTCCTTCCAAGGCGATGAAGCGACCAGGCACGCGCGCGGCTCCTCTCGCTGGTGGCCACACCCTGGCGAGTGCGCGTCCATTGATTGTCGTGATGGCGGGCAGACAGGGCAATATGTCCGCGCCGCAGGACTGCAAGGGGGCGGCGCGGCGCTGGAGGTCAAGGGCCGCATGGGTCGTTCGCGTTGATCAGATGCCATCCGTCAGTGTCAGACCATCGGGTGAATTCCTGGTCGAGCAGCTGCGCGCTCGACTGCCGCAGCGTGGGACGGACATGGTCTATCGCGAGTGCCAGTGCGGTGGCCAGGTCACCCGCCGCAGTGTCCAGGAGTGCGAGCACCGCGGAATCAAGGCTGGAATCAACCCGGTCCGAGCTGTGGCGGCTGAGGAGATCGAGCATGCCGGTGAGTACGCGGAATGAGCTGTGTTTCAGGACGCCCCGCGCTGCGCGCACGCGACGGCGGGAGACGCCGTCCAGGATTTTCTCCAGGCTCTTGAGGGTGTAGTCGAGTGCGAAGTGGCGATCGACCCACATTTGCGCACGACGTGAGCAGACGCCGATCCGCCAGTCGGCGAACTGTGCCTCGACCCGCCCCATCGCCGCGTCCGCCGCGCCCGCGAGGCCTTGCGCTTGCACCGCACGGGTGTAGGGGGCGCCGATCAGGCACTCCATCGACACCAGCATGTAGGAGATCTCGGTGTAGAACGGGCGGCCTGTCGTGTGCTTTTCCACGAAATCCGGGTCGGTGACGCCCTCCACGATCTGCTCGACTGACAGGTCCGGCAGTGGACGCAGCAGTAAGTCGGTGCGGGCCTGGAATGCGTGGCTCGCCGCCAGTTCGTCAGCGGTCATCAGGTGGTCGAAGGTGATGTAGGTGAATCGCGTCGGCACGCCGAGGGCGGACAACGTGCGGATCGCCAGGGCGTTCTGTTCGGCGGTGCTGCCTTTGGCGAAGCGTTCCAGGATCGAGGTCACCCCGGACTCGACACCGAACAGCATCCTGCGCAGACCGGCGCTCAGGAGCCGGCGCCACATCGAGGCGCGCTCCATGTGCCAGGCGCGGTCGCGATCCGGGCGAACGACCTGGTCGATTCTGCACGACGATTCCCAGGTGAATCCCGCGTTGCTGATGGTGGTCGCGATGTCGAGTGACCGGCTGACAGCGTCGGCGCCGCGGCCGATGAATTCCTCGTCGACGACGTAGAGGGTGCGTGAGATTGCTGGGTGCCGGTCGGCGACCCTGCCGATTTCGGCAAGCATCCAGGTGAGGCTGTCGGTGTTGCCGCCGGACCAGGAGCCTTTGTGCCCGCGGGGGCAGAACGAGCAGTGGCTGGTGCATCCCCGGGAGATCTCCAGCTGCGCGACACCGTTGCGCGCGAATGTGGCGTCCAGGAGGTCGAGCTCGGGCAGGAAGTCGTCCTGGAGCCGGTTTGGCTGGATGGCCGTGTGCCGCGGTCTGGTGCCGATCGCGATGGCTCCGCCCCGTGGAGCTCCGCGGTAACCGATGCCACGGACACTGGCGAGGTCGCAGTCGCCGTGGACATGCGACATCGCGTCGGTGATCGTAGGCTCACCGGCTCCGCGGGCAATGAGCAGCGTCGGGTATCTCTCCAGCAGCATCGTCTCGTTGCGCACGGTCAAACTGCCCCCGGCGAGCACCAGCGGCGGGTCGGGGAGGCGGTCTAGCCGATCGAGGAGCTCGGTCATCAGATCGTGCTGGCCGAAGGTGGCCGAGATCCCCACCATGTCGGGACCGTGATCGTGGACCCAGCGCATGATGTCGTCCAGCGAGGAGCCCAATTGCATGTCGATCAACTGCACCTGCCCCATGAGCGTGAGCCGTGCTGCCCGGGCAAGGTCAGAGATGGCCAGCGGAAACCGAGGCAAAGGAAACCACTCGGGGTGGTACAGCGACGTCAGCAGAACCTTCGGGCGTGCCAGCCGTGCCGGGGCGTCGCCGGACAACTCCGCGACGGACAGCCAGTGATCTGGGTCGGAGAGACGCACCGTGCCGGCAGTCCACGCCGGCCATTCACGGCTGCTGTGCGGCTGGCCGGACAGGTCGGCGACCACCCAGCCGCGTAGCTCGGCGGTTCGTTCCGCGAACAGGAGCCGACGGTCCAAGCCACCCGTGAGACTGAACCTGCCGGGTACGGCACCGGCCAGCAGCTTGCTCAACCTGGTCACATCCGTCTCAGGGATCTCCGGCAGCGCTGCGAGGATGTGGTCGGCGACCGCCTCTCCCGTCGTCGCGCGCAGCGCCTCGACAAGCCGAGCGAGAAACGGAGAAGGTAGTCGCCCGCGTGTGGTCGTTGAGGTGGTGAAATCCTGCAGCATGCGCATACCGTGCTCCCCGCCAGGATGTGCCGTGGATATCCAGCACACCTGCACGAGGGCGTGGCCGGCAAGAGCGTCGGACACACCCGGACTGTCCGACAATCCACATGTCCTTCACCTGCGCGGATACAGACCAACCGGGCCACTCCACGTAAGGTTTCGGACAGTATGGGACACCCACCGGCCCACCACAGAGATCGATGACATCACCAGCAGACGACATTGACCCACTCAACGCCGCCAGCGTCGCCGAATTCGCTGAATGCCTTCGCGCCGTGCGGCTCCGAGCGGGCAACCCGTCCTACCGTGCGCTCGAGCTATGGGGCGATCGCAACAACATCGCACTCCCCCGCAGCACCGTCCAAGACGCTCTCGCCGGACGTCGACTACCACGCAAGCCTCTAGTTCTCGGGCTCGTTCGCGCCTGTGGTATTCCCGCCACCGATCACCGCTGGGACCTCGCCTGGACTCGCCTGGCAGCTCACGCGAGCACAGCCTCTTCACCGCGAACCAATCTCCAGCAACAACTGACGCGTGACTTCGCGTCTGCGGGCCTCCTCCGGATCGGCTCAACCTACCTCGGTGAGCTGGAATGGAAACAGCTCTTCGCCGAGGTCACCGAACTCGACATTGTCGTGGCCTACGGCCAAACCTGGCGCAACATGCACGCCCGGGAACTCGCCCAAGTCGCCGCCAGGCCCCACAGCCGAATCCGTGTGTTCCTGGCCGACCCCGACGACGACCTCACCGTCGCGGTCCTGGCCGACCGTTTCGACGCGACTCCCGACGAACTACGTGAGCGCATCACATCAACTCGACGCGCATACGAGGCGCTCAGCCGGTCCACCCACAATCCCATCGAGGTGTACTACCGACCGGGTGATCGCGTGTTCAGCTTCTACCGATTCGATGACATCGCCGTCGTCGGGCTTTACAGTCACTCCCGTGCCCGCGGCGCAGGCGTGCCGGTCTTCGTCTGCGCACGGCCCGGCGAACTATTCGACTTCGTGCAAGACGAACTCGCCGTCATCCTCGACCAGAGCAGGCTGGCATGACCTCACCCCACTCTGATGACCGCCCCACTCCCTCACCGATCCCGACCCGGCAGCTCGGCACCACCGGTATCACCGCACCCGCCATCGGCATCGGCTGCTGGGCCATCGGCGGCTCCGACAACAATCTCGGTATGCCGATGGGCTGGTCGACCGGCGACGACGAAGCACGCTCCCTCACCGGGCTGGAAAAAGCCTGGCAACTCGGCGCCCGCCTCTATGACACCGCCGACGTCTACGGCCACGGCCGCTCCGAACGCCTACTCGGACGACTGGTCGCACAGGTTCCCCGCCACGAGATCGTGCTCGCATCGAAGGTCGGATACTTCGCCGGTACCGCCGAACACGGCTTCGAACCGCGCCACATGCGCCGCCAGCTCGAACAATCACTGGACAACCTTCGGACCGACCACCTCGACATTTACGCCCTCCATCACCCAGACTTCGGAGTCAACGACCGCTGGCTGTACCCCGCGATCGAGGCCATGCACTCGTTCCGCGATGAGGGCCTGATCAGAGCTATCGGGATGCGCGGTCCGCACCGCTTCGCGCTGGATCGCTTCACCACTACCCCCGACCAGCGCGGCGACAAGATCGCCCGCTTCCGCGCTCTGTTCGACATCGTGCGACCTGACGTCCTGGCGATCCGCGACAACCTCCTGACCCCCACGTCACGATCGGCAGGCGTGTTTTCCTTCGCCGACGACCACAACGTCGGCATCCTGATCAGCAAACCCCTCGGGCAAGGGCTGCTCACAGGGACCCGTCGCTCCGATGCACAGCAGGCATTCGGCGAGGGAGACCACCGGCTCCGTAAACGTTGGTTCGCCCCTGACGCCCTCAAAACCATCAACACGGGACTCGATCGCGTCCGCGCCATCGTCGGCCAACGGACCGAGGATCTCATCCGAGTCGCGCTCTGGGGATGCCTTGACCGCTCGCCTAACGCTGTCGCGCTCGTGGGATTCACAACCCCAGATCAGGTCGAGATGAACTTCCGCTCACTCGGGTCGAGGCCGAGTGCCGCCGAAATCGCCACGGCACGGGAGATCATGGCCGACGTGCAGGTCCACCTCGACACAGCGGGCGAGGCCGTTCTGACTACGCCTGCCCCTTTGCCTCCTCGCTGAACAACCGCCACGGCTACTGGCCAGCGTCGTCGTGCCGATAGCTGGGCGCCTACCAAGACCATCTGCCTGACGAAGATTGTCGAGGGAGGTTGTCGCTGCTCGCTTCGCGCACGAGCGCATCGTCTCGTCACTGACGAGAACGGCCATGTCCGCGGAACGCGCAGACAACCAGGTGAAGCGGAGCGTGGGCACCAGAAGCTGTCGGTGCGCGTCGCTAGCGTAGGGCGTGTGTCCGCCCACACCGTGAACAAGCCGACAGTCTCCAGTCGCGACCCAGCGCCGACCCGCCAGGGCTCTCACTGGCTTTCGCCCGTGCCGATCCGATGGTCCCGCAGCGAGAAATGCGCTGCCGGTCTCGCCGAACTCGGCGACGCCAACCGATGACAGCGGCTTACTGGAACCGCTACGACGTGCGCACGGCCAGCACTGACCATGATGAACAGGCCGCACACGCTTTGGGATGGACTCAGTATCGCGGCAACGGTCCCGGGGCCGAACTTCTCGGTGACCCGCGCACCACTCTTGAGCTGGGGTGCGGGCGTGGTGACGCAGTCGCGGCACTGGCCAGGCAGGGGATCGACGCGACCGGTGTGGACCTTTCCGCTGTGCAGTGCGAGCAGGCACGGAGCCGCTTCGGCAAGGTCGCGGGCGCCCACTTCGAGAATGCCGACGTGCTGGAGTTCCTCGCAGCGGCGGACCGGCGATGGGACGCCGTCTACTCGATCTGGGGCGCGCTCTGGTTTCCCGACCCCGCAGTACTACTGCCGCTCATCCGCGACCGCCTGGCGCCGGATGGAAAGCTGGTGTTCTCCCACGCTCCCCCAGTTCCCGGAGCCTACGGAATTCAAGGAATGTACGGCGCCGCATTCGCCGAAAACCCGTATGGATACACCGGTGGTCGTTCGAGCCAGACATGTGGGCAGAGTTGCTGCGCCGCAACGGCTTCGGAAACATCCGCGCACGAGTCGAGACCGGTCCGGAACCAGGGAAGCTGGGAACGCACATCGTCGAAGCGGAGCTGCGACCCGGCTCGGCGAGAGTCGTCGCCGATGGCTGAGGCCACCGACTCTGCTGACTTGCTGGTGCGTCATGTCGAGAGCGACCAAGACTGACCTACCCGACCGTATTGCCCGCGCCGAGCCGAGTGAACCAGGCGGCGATCGAGCGTTTGTAACCGTCCGGCATGACCAGGCCCGGCAGCTCGTCGGCGGTGAACTCGCCGACACGCTTGTGTTCATGGCTCAGGACAGGCGCAGCATCGGTGGCGGCACGGCAGCCGTAGGTCACGATGAAAACGTTCTTCTTCGCCACGGTGATGTCGTACATCCACGAGTCGAGGATCTCCACGACATCGACACTGATCCGCGTCTCCTCGTAGATCTCGCGGGCAACGCAGAACTCCGGGGTCTCGCCCAGTTCGAGGCGGCCGCCCGGAAGCTCCCATTCGCCGCGTTCGTTGTGCAGAAGTAGCACTCGGCCCGAGCGCACTACGACACCTTTGATGGAGACGGGGCAGTCAGGCATATGCAACGTCGACGTTTCCGCCAATGATTCACGTCGGTTCTATTTGACAAGGTCGCGCCGTATCGGCACCAGGAATGCGTTCTAGTACAACCTTATCCCCCGCCGTATAGTCGACGTCGAATTTGGCGCACAGCTCGTTTCGCCACCGACTTTGGTTGGTATCCAATGTCAGCAACCCTTCATCGGCAAGTCCGTAGATTACCTCTCGATCGATAATCCATTCAGTTGAGCCCGAGTTAGCGTTGACGGAGCCAATTTTTCTATTCTTGGCGAGATCCCACATCTCCACTTCCCCGGAAGTGGTGGGTACAGTTACAAAGTATCCTGCTGACGTGAATCCAACACCCCTTTTCCCTGCGCCGATAGGGAGGGCTGGTCGCACTCGGTCATCAGCGTCGGGGTTCCAAGACTCAATTCCTTCGGTCGTGTGGATGGCAAGGTCGACGCTGGACTCGGCGACGGTGATGTCGTCAATGAGAACCTGACCTTGCGTCAGGGTAGACTTAATCTTCTGTCGCGCCGCGATATCCCATATCTCCGCGCGGTCACTGAAGATGGCCACCATCTTACCCGGATGGCGCGGCCATGCGGAGATTCGTGCCCGCTTGATGCCTGGTTCAGCCTCCGACAGCGACTCGCCCCGGAGACTGAACACGTCGCCCACAGGGACCCCCTTCTCCACGTTCCACACCTGCAGCATGTCGCCGACCTGAAGGACGACCTCTTCGCCCTGAAGCGGCACTATCGACACCTGCGCGCCGAGATTATCTGGGCGATCGAACGCCGAACCTCGCAGGTTGATTTTGCGAGCACTCGCGAAGTCCGGCATGGAAATGGCTGACATCCCGAGGCCATCGATTCCCGTCCACGCACTCACTAGATACCTTCCGGTAGCAGTCGCCGTTTGAGGCCAGGGGCCGTCTACCCTGATCGACGCCAACGTGTCGACAACAGCGCCGGTGACGCGCTTCTGTCCGGGAAGCTCGATCATGTCTAGGCCGCCGCTCGCTAAAGCAGCGTAGATAAGACGTCCATTATTGACCGTCACGGCGGTCCGGACTCTGCCGAGAGCCAGGAGGTCATCCTTCGGTACAGCTGGCTTGTATCGGGTAATCAGAGTCGACGTAGCGTTCAGGAGCCGGATTTCGCCTTTGTCGCGCGAGACAGTGGCCAGAGCCGGCCTGCTGGGTTTCTGAACCTTCTGAACTTCGGAACGCTTCAATGAGCTATAGGGTGCCATCTGAATTTGATAGCCCTGACCAGTCCCTAGATCCACCAGGGTCATAAGTTCAATATCCGCGTCGATCATCGAAAAATCGAAATCCGCAAAAAAAGCCTCCGAACTGTCGAATGATGGCCCGGATATATT
This sequence comes from Amycolatopsis sp. lyj-108, assembly GCF_046549005.1. NCBI lineage: Bacteria > Bacillati > Actinomycetota > Actinomycetes > Pseudonocardiales > Pseudonocardiaceae > Amycolatopsis > Amycolatopsis sp. lyj-108. The sequence goes on from NZ_JAJPWQ010000013.1 coordinate 276,327, forward strand.
GTTGCACTGGGACACCTTCTTGCGAAATCGCTCCGCAATCGGCATTCCACCGTGTACCACTAGCTCATTCTCGGGTAAGCATTCGACAACATAGCCTTGCCTACTGATCACACCAGACGGGAGAGTCGAGACGAGACGGCCGGTGGTGACATCAAGGATGGCGTTTCGCTTCTTGACACCGGTCCCACCGTTCTGGACAACCCACACGGTGTTTCGAACGCTATCCACATAGTCAAGTTGAAACCATGGCAACTCGCGCGGTGCTACCATTACCACGGGGGGCGCGCCTGGAGTACGGGTGTCGTAGACTTCTATACGATCCGGGTTGTCGGGCGTAGCTTCACCCTTGACTGCTTTTATTTCTGCCGCTAGCTTTCTGCCGTCCGCGGAAAAGGTGAATCGGACTGGCATCATCGGCGGAAGCTGCGCGCCAAGTGGTACAGCGTCGCGGAGCCGGATCGGCCCGGTCCTATTGGGAATGTTCCAGGCGGTGATGCCTCCACGTTCGTCGAGCATGGCCAGAGTCGTTCCGTCTCCGCTGAACAGGATTCCCCGTGCGGGGGGCATCTGCCCCAGCGGGGCAGATGCCGTATGCGTGGTCGCCAGATCGGACCAGACCACAACGGCGCCCGTATCGTCCTGGGTAGCGACTTTCGTTCCACTGTCATCCGCCGCGATGACCTTGAGGCCGGCCCACGGAGACCTCTGAATCCGTTCGGTGGCGTCAAAGCGGGCGTGTTGCAGCATCATGGCCGACATCGCCTCGGGGTTGGCCGGGTCGTGGCGCCACGCCGCGAGAGCGAACTGCAAGGACCCGGTGAAATCGATCGACGCCAGCGACGAGGACTGCTGAGCGAGCGCTGACGCGGCTTGTCGACGGACCATCGAGGCGAGCTCGCGATTACGTTGCTGGGTGATGACAGCCAGGACGCCGGCGGCTAGCGCGAGCACGGCAATAACGGCAGTGACAGTCCGGAGGCGCCGCAGTCCACGGCGTCGACCGGCTTTACTGGCGTCGAGGAAACGTCGCTGCTGGGCACTGAGGTCCGCAGGACGTTCCGCCGCGCGCCCGTCCGCGATCGCCAGATCACGGCCCCGTAGAAGCCGACCGTTGTCTTCGCCTGACTCAGTCCAGAGCCGGACGCTGGTGTCGAGCCTGTCGCGCCAAGTGATGTGCTCCCTGTCGTCCCGACACCAGGCGGCCAGCCTCGGCCACTGCGAAATCAGGGCCTCGTGTGCGAGCGCGACCGTCCCGTCACGGATGACCACAAGGCGGTCTCGGCTCAGCAAGTCTGCCATCGTCTGGAGTTCAGGTGCGAGACCGTCGATCCCAGCACGGTGGAGGGTGAACGTGTTCGACTCTGTAGGGCGTACGAGCTGCAGGAACAGCCGCCGCGCGCGGTCCCGGTCTTCGGGCGTCAGCAGGTGATGCTCATAGACAGTATCGGCGTAGTCGGCAAGGGCGCCTGCAACTCGGCCGATCGACTGATAGGCGTCGTGTGTCAACACGCCATGCTGGTGGCGTTCCCAGAGCATGGTTAAAGCGAACTCGACCAGCGGGAGCTGACCGGGAGCCTCGATCGCGTCCCGCACGATCGCTTCGGGTAGCCCTGTCTCGAACTTGATCAGACCGGCAGCGCGTACCGGTTCCACGACGACGTCACGAAGGTCGGACTGTCCCATCGGGAGAAGATGAATGCTGCATTCACGCAGAAGGCCGGCGTGTTCGGAGGTGAAGACTCCGTCGAGGTCGGCAGATCGCAGAGTCAAGACCACCTGGACAGATGGCGGCTTTCCTGGAACACGACGTACGGCCTCGAGCTTGCTGACCAACCCCGCGATCAACGTGCGGGCTGCGGCGGGGTCCGCGGCGACGGCTTCCTCAAACTGGTCGAGGAAGATCAGGACCCGCTCCGCCGATGTCCGCTTCTCATCGAACAGTTGTTCCAGCCTGTCACCGGCTGCACTCAGCGACGCCGGACTGATCTCGACGACATCGAAGTCCTGATTCCGCACCGCAGGAATCAGTGTGGCGCGAACCAGTGATGATTTGCCGCTCCCGGAGCCACCAGCAATGACAACGAGGCGCCGGTGGGCTACGTACTCGGCGAGTTGTGCCGCTTCCCGGCTTCGACCGTGAAAGAACGCGGCGTCGGTCTCGCGGAACTGTTCCAGCCCGCGGAACGGGTTACGTGGTGTCGTAGCGGCCCGGATTTCTGGCGTCAGGTCAAGCAAGGCAGGTAACGGGATCATGTACGCGGTCGTGCCCGGGTTTTCCGAGGCTACGACCATCCCGACGACCCCATGCTCCTGCTGCGACCACACCGCACCGCCGGAATACCCACGCGAGATCACGGGCCCGGACGGAACCTCGATCTGCGTCCAGCCCGTTGCCTGGGGGCCACGAATACGGCCGGCGACCCACATCCCGGCGTCCCGCCGGACCGGGAACCCCAAAATCCGGACGTCGTGGTCCCACGTGTCCGTCGCAGTCGCCAACCGCGCAGGTTGCGCGGTCTCGGGCACGATGCCAAGTTCCAGTACCGCAAGGTCGCCGGTGCCGTCTGGACCGATCGGTGTCCACCCGACGATCACCCCCGACGCTCTCGGCGCGCCGTCAACTAGCGGGAAGTCGACCACGACCGGTCTGGAGGGCGGCGGCCCGTAGCCATCGCCCTCATTGGCCTGAGCGACCACGTGAGCGCAGGTGGCGACCAAACCGCCGCCGAGCAGAAACCCTGTTCCAACTATCAGGCCGTCCGGGCCGTACACACGAACGACCGATCGCTCAAACATCGCGTTACGCCGTTGCCGTCACGGGCGGCTTAACCCATTCCACAGCGAGTTCGAAGTTCGCCTCACTCGCCGCTTTGGCGATGACGACACCCGCCGACGCCGTCACTTTGACCCCGAACTTGATCGTGACCTTGTCCGGCGGCTCCGCCAACTCCCGCATCTGTCCCAAAGTCGTCTCAATAGCCGACCGCGTCCGCCGCAACGCCTCTTGCAACGTCTCACTAGCCTCCGAAAGAACCCGGGGCGTACGCCCCACTCGGCCTGGTTCCCCAGTTATGTCACCGTCAACCTCGACATACACGACATCACCATTGCCAAGGGGCAGCTCAACGACGTCCGACACGTGGTACCTCCCATACCTCAGTCGACCAATGACAGAGGGTAGCGGTATCGGGACGCGCACGATAGGCAATTCCGCAGTCAACCACCCAACTCGATGAGAAGCGCTGGTGGACACGGTCGAGCGCAGGATGAGTAACTCGTGATGGTCGACGATCGCATGTTGCGAACGGAGGCACGATCACGACTCCGTGTGCGATCGCGCTGTTTTCGCCCTTCGGCAGCCGTACAGACAGTGCCCATGACCCACTTTCGAAGAAGGCGGCGACGTCGACGAACGATACGCAGAGCCTCGACCGATGCACACACCTGGGAGGCGACCACGTCACCTGCTTGGCCGCCGAAGGCGAGCGTGGCGATGCCAATGAACACTCGCCTCGCCTATGGGGTTGGCTCCTCCGGCAAGCCGTGACTGGACTCGGGAAGCAACTTAGGGAAGCTGCGAAGCTGAACGAACGCGGCCCCTACCACGACTCAAGGCTCGAGCGGACAACCGCGGCGTCAGCACCGGTCCAGCATGCTCGAGAGCGCGGCCCGTTCCGGCACGGTGATCGTCAGCGCGTAGGCGTGTTTGACCATGACCCAGTCGGTCGCGTAGGTGCACCAGTACGACACCAGCGGTGGTTTCCACTGGTCCGGGGCCTTGTCGCCCTTCTCCTGAAGCGCGCAGGTTCGCGAAATCCTGTTGCTGTAAGGGACGAAACCCGCGCGTGGGTGTCGCATGTGGACCTGTCCTGCGTGCGAGTTCGCCGTATCTGGGACAGCTGTCGTTCGTGTCCGCATCACAGAGTTTCCTGCTCGATGCCGTCCGCGACCTTGCGCAGCATGGCCACGACCTCGGCGCGGGAGCGATGGGACGACCATTCGACGAGGCCGTCTCCTCCGACAAGCACGACGAGGTCAGTGCGTTCGAGGACCTGTTGGGTGATCTTCATCTGTTTCCTCTCGGTTCGGGTTTGCGTGGTGGTCGAGATCAGGGGTGGAGCGCAGCAACTCGTCCAGCTCGATGAGCAGGTCGGCGCAGGTACTGGCCGTGGCGATCTGCTTTCCGCCGACGGTGCTGAGCCGCCAGTACCGGTTCGTCACGGGTGCGATCCGGTAGCCGTGTCCGGCATAGGCGTAGTCGCGCGGCCCCAGCCCAGTCCCGATCCGGGACAGGCCGAGCGCTTTCGGAGTCAGCTTGGCCGGGCGGCTCATCGGGCCGGACCGCAGCGGCGCAGGACGGAGGCGATCGCGTCGTGCTCGGCCTGGTCGATGGTGACCTGGTAGCGGGCTTTGATCGCGACCCAGGCCTGGACGTATTCGCAGCGGTGAACCGGCAGCCAGCGCGCTGGGTCCTGGCTTCCCTTCTGCCTGTTCGACTTCGCGGTGACCGCGATCAGCACCGTCGGGTCGTTGGCGTAGGCCTGCCGCTGTGCCGGGGTCCAGCCGCGGGTGCCGGACCGGGCCATCTGCTCGAGCGGGATCCAGTGGTCGACGTCCAGCTGGCCGGGGTCGGTAACGGTGACGTCGTCGTAGAAGGGGGGCCGCCGGGATACGCGAGAAACCTGCCAAGTAGGCGTGTAGGGCATAGGAGGTTGCCGTAGTTTCGGCGGAATTTCGGGCGGATTTGGCTGACCAGGGACGATGCTGGCTCAGCGCAGTGGTTATGGCCGTGGTCGTCTCGCTCCAAAGGCCGCTCTGCCAGATCGCCCTGGTCAGGTGATACCGGTCGGGGAGACGGTGGGAGTTCACTGGATGACGTGCCTGGACCACGCAACGAGTTCGAGGAACACCTGATCCAGCTGGCCGATGGTGATCCGGGGTTCCTCGCTGACGTCTCGGAACTGCTCGGCTACGACTTGGAAGAGCCGCGCGTTCCGGTGGTCTGTCCGCGGTGCGACCGGACGCTGGATGAGGACGAGGAAGACGCGATGGTGGACTCGAACGCGGTCGGAGGCAGAGGTGTGCTGATCTGCCATGACTGCGAGTGCGCCGAGGAATCCCTCATGCTGCGTGGCCGCGTACTGCAACCACCGACCGACTGGCCAGTCCCACGGGGGCGCTGACCCGCGCGGTGGTCTGGGCGACAGACGAACATCGCGGCGGGTCAGCCGGATCGACTGGACGAACCCGCCGCCGATCGCTTCGGCCCCGCACGCGGCTCATGCCGGAACCCCGTTGTCGAGCCGGAGTGCGGCGAAGTCGGCCTGCGCGGCCGCGACAGCCTCGGGGTGGCGCTGGCGTTGCTCGTGCTCGGCCAAGGCCCGGTAGATGCTGGCGAGGCTGGGGTTGTTCCCTTTGCGTTTACCGGTGGGGATGATGAGGTCCTTCCGGATGTCGGCGAGGGATTCGCCGCCTGCGCGGCGGCGGAGCACGGTGTGCAGCATGTCGTCGGTGATGACTGGCGGCCGTCCGCCGTGGTTTCCCTTGCGGGCGGCGGCGTTCAGGCCTTCCAATGTGGATTCGCGGATGGTCTCGCGGTCTGTTTCGGCCATCGCGGCGAAGAACGCGAACAGCATCCGGCCGGTGCCGGACGGGTCGTAGATCCCGGCGATCGGACCGGCGAGCATCTCCAGCAGGATCCCGTGCGCGGTGAGGTGATCCGCGAGTGCGGTCAGTTCGGCGGAGTCGCGGCCGAGGCGTTTCATCTCGTAGACGGTGAGGATGACCCGGCAGTGCGGGGCGTGGGCCTTGATTTGCCGGGCCGCGGTGAGGGCGGCTTCGAACTTGGGCCGGACCCTGATCCGGGTGGAGATCTTCTCGGCGAAGATCTTGTCGCGTGGGATGCCGTGACCCGCGAGCGCGTCGAGCTGGGACTGGAGTTCCTGGGTCAGGTGCGAGCAGCGGGCGTAGCCGATGCGGATGTCCGCGCTCGGGGCGTCCGCGGCGATCGGCGCCGGCGGTGGGGTGCCCGGTCGCCACGGCTGGCCCGGCCCGCGGTCGGCGGGGGTCGGCACGCGCAGGTTCTTCGCCAGTCGCGGCACTTTGGTGAAGCGGGCGGTGTGGTAGGTCCCGGCGACCGCTCCGGAGCGGGTCCGGCACGGCGAGCCCGGCTCGGCCAGGCAGCGCGGGCACGGGTGCCGTTCGACCTCGTCGGCGTCCGACAGCGGCTCGGCCGCGCTCACCGCCGCCACCATCCGGCTCGGCGTCGCTGGCCGAGGGCTCGCATCGTCGGCCAGACCACGCGCCGGGTGAACCCGGCGGGCAGCCGCACCAGCGGCCACCGCGGGGGCAGCACCGCTTCGCTGCGCATCCAGCGCGCGAACTCCGGCCACGACGTGACCTCCGACATCAACAACGCGCGACGTGGTGCCCACGCCGCGAACCGCCGCCGCGCGACACGTTCCTCATCGCCGACCGCCCGCAGCGGCCGCATCTCGTCCCCGTCCATGCCCGAAATCTTCTCACAAACATTTCTCAAAACTACCCCCGTCCACTGTTTGGGTGAGAACAGGTTTTGAGAAGGATTCTGGCCTTCACGTCGCCACCCCGGCCGCCCGCGCGGACCCTTCTCAGAAACGGTCGTTTTTGAGAAATTTCATCACGAGGTCCTCCGTGTGCGCCTTAATCAACGGATCATCAACCTAATCGGCGATTTAAGAACTTGTTGCGCAACGGGTAGTTAAACTGCTAGATTGCCATCTAACGGAACAAACTAGATCTAAAACCCTCAAGCAAGGAGTAAACCATGATCACTGTCGAAACGAGCAAGATCAGCGGCCCGCGTCGCGAAAGCACGTTCATCGCTCAGCGCTCGACTCAGGGCGGCCGCGTCGTCTACACGACCCGCATTCCGCTGACCAGCCTGGATACGATCCTGCCTCTGCCGGATCCCGAACAGCCCGATGCCGACAATCGCAAGGTGGACACTCGTCACGCCAAGTCTTTCGGCGAGTACATCCACCTGACCGAATCCTGGGTCGCACCGACGCTGCTGGCGCGCGACAACGGTGGCTGCACCTTCGAGGAGATTCCCGGCACCGATGGACGGTTCGGTTACCTCACCATCCCGTGGGCGATCGGCGCGCTCTCGCCCCTGTCCAACGTGGACGGGCAGCACCGCATCCTTGGTGTGCATCTGATCATCAAGTCGCTCGGCGAGCAGATCAAGAAGATCGACGCGGAGATCAGCAAGACCACCAAACCGGAGAAGATCGCCGACCTCACCGCTTCCCGGGATAAGTTGGCCGGGCACCTCAAGCGCCTCGAGGACGAGTCTGTCGGAGTGGACATCTACGTCGAGCCCAATAACGTCCTGGCCCGCCAGATGTTCGTCGACGTGGCCGACAACGCCAAGGGCATCTCCAGCGCCCTGCGCGCCCGCTTCGACAGCAGCAAGGTGGCCAACCGCATCCTGGACCGGGTCGTCAGCCACGCCCTCATCAAGGGCAAGGTGGACCTGGAGCAGGACCGCATGACCGTCAAGAACCCCAACCTGATGGGCGCTAAACACGTCGCCGACCTGACCCGCGGCGTCGCCGTCGGTGTGGCCGGCCGGATCGGCAAGCAGCGCGAACGCGAACTCGCCGACGAGGTCATGGTCGAACTGGTTCACGGCTACTTCGACTGCCTCGCCGAGGGCTTCAAGGACCTGGCCGCCGTCGCCGAAGGCACTCTCAAGCCCTTGGACCTGCGCGCGCACTCACTGCTCGGCTCGATCGGCATGCTGCGCGTCCTGGCCGGGGTCTACCACGAACTCAAGGAGAACCACGACGCCGACGATGAGGACGTCATCGCCTTCTTCACCAAGCTCGATCCGCACATGAACGCCCCGGTCTCCGACACCAGCATCTGGCGCAAAACTGCGGCCAGCGCCGACTTCGAAGTCAACGCCTCTGCACCGGTCATGCGCACCCAGAACCTGGTCCACCTCGTGAAGGTGATCGTCAGTTGGTACGGCACCCCGCCCGACCAGCTCTGACTTCACCCTTTACACCTGCTCGAAGGCGCTACATCGTCGCGCTGCAACCCGGCGGGTATCAGGCTTTCCACCTGATACCCGCCGGCTCATTCGCGTTGCCTATGTCCAGCACACAACAGAAAGCGAGCAAATCATGACTCTGTACGTCTACGTCGACAACTCCAACATCTGGATCGAGGGCCAGCGCATCCAGGCCGTCCGCACAGGCTTGGCCCCCGACATCCGGACGGCGCTCACCCAGAAACTGACCGCGCCTTGGAGTTATGACTTCGGCCGCCTCTACGGCCTGCTGTGTCCGCCAGGCGATTACATCGGCAGATCCGTCCTGTTCGGTTCTAAACCGCCCGCGAACGACAGCATCTGGCAACGTGTACGTGAGGCCGACTTCGAGGTCGAAACGTTCGACCGCAGCACCTTCACCAACAAAGAGAAGCAGGTCGACATCGCCCTGAGCACCAGGATGATGGAAGACTCCTTCACCTACATGAAGGCCGCCAACGGCGACACCGCTGTCTTGGCCGCGGGAGATGGGGACTTCCTGCCGACGATCAAGTCGCTGCAAGGACGGGGGCTTCGCGTGCGTGTGGTGTCCTGGTCGCACGCCGTCAGCCATCAACTCCGCGACAGCGCTGACGAGTTTGTCGAGCTCGACACATATTTCGACCATCTGACCAGGACAGCCCCGACCACCTGATCACTCGGATCCGGCCGGGTCATCGTCTGGTGCCCCGACCGGATCCGAGTGATCGGTCTCGGCGGATTCCGACGGGCGTCAACAGACCATTTGCGCCGCTGCCAACTCCACAGGCCCACCGGGCTCAGAATTGGTGTCGTCGCTGATCATGAGGGTGGTTCCGTACCGGTCGTAGTTGCGGAGGCGGTACGCGTCCGTGTCCGACGTGGCGTACCGGCTGGCGGCGTGACTGCGGTGATGTCGCCGGGGAACAGAGCGCCTGGCACCAAATCGAGGGTGGTGACCGGGACCGCGGCCGGCGGAGACAGGTCGAGCACCCAGTCGCCGAAGCGGCGGATGGTGTGGGTGATGTACGGGGAGATCGTGGCCAAGTCGTCGGTGTCGATCGGGTGCCCGTCACCGGCCAGGGCGTTCGCGGCGGCGGTGATGTCGCAGGCGTTGGAGTAGATCACGCAGTTCGCGAGGAGCTCGTTGAACTTGATGATCTTCTCCTGGTAGTCCGGGTCGTTGCGGCCAATCGCCTCGCCGCCGAAGCGCAGCCACGCGGAGAACCCGTGGAACGCCTCGGCCTTGTTGGTGATCGCGGTGATCTGCTCCCGCAGCTGCGCATCGGCGAGGAACCGCAGCAGTGTGATCGTCCTGATGACCCGGCCCAGCTCACGGAACGCCCGGTACAGCCGGTTCTTCCGCGAGTTGTTGCCCAGGCGGCGCAGCAGCGTCACCGACGACAGGCGGCCCTCGCTGATCGAGATCGCGGTGCGCAGCAGGTCCGTCCAGTGCGTCTCGATCAGGCCCCAGTCGATCACGTTGTCGCCGAACAGCGAGTCGATGTGCTCGAACCCGGTGTCCGCGCTGGGCCGGTAGAAGTTCAGGTCCGCCCAGTTGCGGATCCTCGGCAGAAGATCGAACCCGAGCAGCGCCGCGAGCCCGAACACCGGCAGCGACTGGCCCTGGGTGTCGGCGTGGATGGTGTCGGGCTGGATGTCGGAGTCGTTGCGCAGCAACCCTTCGATGATGTAGACGGCCTCCCACACCCCGCACGGGATGAAGTGGGAGAACAGGGCGATGTAGGTGTCGGAGATGTGCCGGTAGGCGATCCCGCCGTAGCCGCCGTAGCGGATGTGGGACTCGGCGAGGATGTTGTTCTCCCAGGTGTCGACCTGCGTGCCGTCCGCGGCGACCACCCGCCCGTCGCCCCACATCCCGGCCACGTCGAGCTTCGCGAACTCGTTGATCACGTCGGTCGAGGCGGCGTCGATCTTGGCGCAGGTGGTGTGCTTGTTCGCCGCGATCGACAGCTCATGGGCGGAGACCTGGTCGCGCATGTGCCGGGCGACCTGCGCCGGGCCCAGCAGGGTGCCGTTGGCGAACACGGTCAGCACGTAGCGGGCCATCGCGTCGCGGATCTTCGGATCCGACCCCGACGCCGGCCCGAAGTGCCGTGTCCACCCGAGCAGATGCGCGGTGCGGGCCAGGATGTCCAGCAGCCCGCGTTCGGGGAGCCGCTGGTGGATCGCGTCCTCCAGCGCGAGCGCGGACGGGCGCCGGTCGACGCCTTTGCGGCGGCGCAGGACCGGGCGGCCGTCCTCGAAGGACAGGTCGGTGTTGTGCGGGAACCCGGCGTCCACCACCGCGGCGATGTCGCCCAAGGCGGCCCGGTAGTGCGCGGTCAGGGCCTGGGGGTCCGAGGGGATCCCGGCCTGGCCGCAGAACTTCCCGGCCAGCGGCAGGCACTCGTCCCAGGACATCAGCTGTGCGTGCAGGTTCGCGAAGGAGTCGGCGCCGACCACGGCGATGTCCCCGGAACGCAGTTCGGAGGCGAGGTAGGAGAACACGCACACCTCCAGGTGGCGGCGCACCAACCTGCCCGGCCGGTCGCGCACCACCAGGATCTTGCGCCACGCCTCGGTGACGAAGTCGATGTCGATCGCCACCGTCACCGCGTCTTCCCCGCGGCCGACGGTCACCTTCTCCGGCACGTACTCGCCGGTGCGGCCCCGGATCGCGCGCAGGAACTCCACCGCGTCGGCCACGCTGTGATCCGCGCTGGTCGGCTCCACGACGAGGGTGTCGAGCAGGGTGAACAGCGCCGAGCGGTGGCTCTTGTAGAACCTCTCCAGCAGCGGCAAGTAGTTGTTGCCGTGGTGCGCCGACACCACCTCGTGCGCCGCCGACAGCCGCTCCACCCCGCCCGCGGCGGCCAGCGTCTTCAGCAGCAACCGCCCGGCCCGCTCGGCCACCACCGCCGCCGGTTCTCCCGGGCCGGTGCCGCTCTCGGCCGATGAGGTGGCTTCCCGGGCACCGGCCAGGACGTCGCCGAACACATCCAGCAGCCGCTCGGACTCGGCGCGGTGGGACTCGTGCAGCTCGGCCAGGCGCTCTTTGCCCTTCTTGTGGATCACCGCCATCCGCTTGCAGAACATCGTCGCGACCTCGTCCCGCACGGTGGTGCGGCACTCGTGGATCAGGCTCGCCAGCAACGTCCACCGCTTCGCCTCGCCGATGTCGCGCAGGTCGCCGACGTCGGTCACCCGCGCCTCCCCGGCGAAGTGCGCGATCTTCGCCGCCGGGATGCCCTCGAGACACCGCTCGGTCGCGCCGAGTTCGTCAAGCGCCTGCAGGTGGGCCAGGCGCAGCTTGAACTTGCCCAGCGACGCCGCCTTCGCCGGCGTCTTGAGCCGGTCGAACTCGCTGCGCCGCGAGGTCGGGTCCAGCCACAGCAGCCGCGCCAGCCTGCGCCGGTCCGCCGCGTCGAGACGGGCCGCGACCATCGCGAACAACGCGGTGTTCGTCTCGGAGCGGATCGCCGAGACCATCTTGTCCAGCGTGGTGAACCCCGGCAGCTCACACCGCGCCCGGACCAGCTCCTCCAACGCGACGTTGATCAGATCGGCCGGATTGTCCTTCGTCGTCACCGCCGCACGGATCGCGTCCTCGGCCACCGCCCGCGCCGCCGAGGGCTGGTAGACCACGCCCATCCTCGAGCGCACGTAATCGCGGTGGCGCCACAACGTCCGGTCCGACTCGTGCACCGCCGCGACATCCGCGGCCAGCCTCAGCGCGGCCCGGACGTGATCGATCACCACCACCGGCACATCCGCCAGCTTCGGGAAATATCCCAGCCGCTGGTAGCACTTGAGCAGCACCACCAGCGCCAGAAAGTTCGACTCGCCCTGGCTCCGCCCCCGAGCCCACTCCACCTCGTCGGCGACCGGCGTGAACGCCTCCGCCAGCTCGCGAACCGACACCACCCGCTTGAACCGCGGATACGCGGTCCGGTCGATCGACGCCACCCAGCACCCCAGAACACCAACGACGTAACGCAGCGCACCCTAGCCAACACCCGCCGCACCCACACCGTGCGGGGGCTGGTGCCCCAGACCGGCACGGCGTACACCGGAACCCGTGGGCGACCACGACGGCACGCCCGAACAGGGCGCGCCCGAACTCTGCGACTACTGCGGCACGGTCATCAGCGACGAGACCGAGCTGTACGCCTTCGTGCCCGACTCCTCAGCCATCCACGCCCACGACCCGCGCCTCGACGGGAAACGCCTGGTCAGCGCCTGCACCCCGAAACACCTGCGAGCGATCACCGAGCAATACCATCAGCGCCCGTTCATCGACGCCGAGCTGTGGGCCGGCCAGGTCCTGCGCGCGGTCAACGCCAACCCCGGCAAACGCATCGACGACGCGCTCCTGACCGAGCTGACCGGCCTCACCGTGGAGCAGATCCACGCCGGAATCACCTGGCACAACGAACGAGCCCGAACCTTCCATCACCGCGGCGACGCCTGACCAGGCCTTACGCGCCTACTTGGCAGGTTTCTCGCGTATCCCGGCGGGCCCCTAGAAGCTGTGCCAGGTGTTGCCCCGCCCGGCGAAGGGTTCGCAGGACTCCGGATCGCGCTCGACCGGTCGGCGGCTTCCGTCCGGGGCGATGTTCCGGCCCTGCTCGATCAGGATCCGCTCGCGGGTGTCGCAGCCTTTCCCCGTTCCGGGCTGCCCGATCCAGTGCTTCCAGTCCTTGCGTTTGTAGTGGACGCCGGTGTCCTCCGGCGCGATCCGGAGGGTGCCGAGCAGTCGGAGAGCCTCCGACGCCGTCGGTGTCCCACTGGGCATGCCCGCGGTCGGCGGCGTGGTCGCGGAGGTGGCGCCGGCGCGGGGTGCCGTGCTGGCTCGCCCCGCGTCGCAGGCCGAGCTCGTCGCGAGCGCGGCGGCCGCGAGGACTCCGGCGCCGATTCGCCGGACGGTGTTCCTGGTGGCCATCGGGCCTCACCTTCTGGTCGATGTCTCACTAAGTGGCTAGCCACTAAGCTAGCGCATGTGATTGCAAGTGGCTAGCCACCATGCGAGGATTCGCGGCATGTCGAGCCAGCACGCGGATCCGCAACTCAACGTCCGCCCGCCGGCCGACGTCACCGAGCAGGCGAAGCGGCTGCTGGAGGAGCGCGGGCGCGAGGTCCGGGGCTTCGTCGTGGCGTGTCTGACCGCCTTCAACGCCGATCCCGACACGTTCCTCACGCAGCTGGACGAGCACTGGCCGCCGGTGAAGCCCCGCGGCCGCCCTCCGAAGGCGCGTCCGGAAGAACCGGTGGATCAGCGAGGCGGGACGGCGCCGCGCTCGGGGTGAGCCGCGCGCAGGTAGCGCATCGCGGTTCCCGAGGAAACGCCGAAGATCCGCATGAGCTGGATCGGGTCGGCGGTGGTGGCGGCCTCGTCCAGGATCCGGTCGAAACGCAGATGCTGCGCCTGAACGCCGACGCGCTGGAAGATCTTGGTGAGGGTGGCCATGGCGATGGTCGGGTCGCCGTGCGCGAAGACGGCGTGCGTGGTGGTCAGCAGGTGCGTGTTGGTGCCGGTCGGCCAGCGGCGCTGGCGTTCGGCCAGCCAGGCCAGCAGCAGCTCCAGGCAGAGTTCGTCGAGGAAGATCGTGTGCGTGCGGTCCCGACGGCGGATGGTGAGTCTGCCGCCGGCGGTGTCGACGTCGCTGAGCAGGATCCCGCGCAGTTCCAGGTTGGTGAGGGCATGAACGGCGACGAGCGCGACGGCGAGCCGGGCCAGGGTCGAATCGGCCCGGTCGATGAGCCCGCGCAGTTGTTCCTCGCGCAGCGGGGTCGGCAGGTTGTCCACCGCGGTGAGGCTGATGGCCCTGGTGGGATCACGGAACACGATCCGTTCCTGTTTGAGTGCCCTGAAAATGCTGCGCAGCGCGGTGCGCCGGGTGTGCGCGGCCGAGCCGGAAACCCTCTTCAGCGCCGTGCGGACGTCGGCGTCGGTGATCTCGCGGAGGCTGTCGTGCTCGGCGGCCCAGCGGGTCAGGATGGGCAGCGCGCTTGACAGATAGTTCTGGATGACCACCCAGGTCCTGGGCCGTCGACGTCGGCGGCCGGCGCCTCACATCACCCGTCCCCAGCAGCGCAGCTCGTCGGCGATGCCGTCGGGTAGCTCGTTGATGCGGGCCTCGACCCAGCGTTGGTGGGCGCTGATGGCGCGGTTCTGTGAGGGGATGAGCAGGTTCCGTTCCGCGAGCAGCGCGACGACGCGCGAACCGGTCGTGCGGAGGCGCCGCGATCGCAGGGCCAGGACGTCTTCTTCCCGGATGGGCGCTTCCGCGCCGAGCCATCCGAGCAGGATCCGCAGCGTGCGCAGGATGGGGTTCATCGTGTCCTCGTGCCAGCCGTGTTCGTTGCCCTGCAAGGCAATCTCATCGACGACCCGTTGCGCGGCCGGGGTGAGGGAGAATCGGTTGGCCTTGTCGGCGACGACCGACCAGTTCCGGGTCAGCGTGACCAGCTCCAGCTGCCGCGGGTCCACCAGGTGCGGCGACGTCGGCGGCGGGGCGGCGCGCCGGTCCCTGCGCAGCTTCCGGGCCTTCCATTTCACCGGCGTGTAGCCGAGTTGCCCTGCCCGCCTGTTCAGGCGCGGCGCGAACGCGCCGCCGAAGGTGAGCTGGACCGACCCGTCCTCGGGCGCGTCCGGGCCGTCGTCGCGCAGGATCACCGTGCAGGCGCGGCAGAACTGGTCTCCGGTGTCGAAATTCAGGACGCCGACGTGCAGCTCACGACGTCCGCAGCGGCCGCAGTCCCCGAGGCCGCGGGTGCGCCGCCACCAACCGCAAGCCCCGCAGACCGTCTCGACGCCCCACGATTCGCACTCGACGCAGGAGCGCGGCCGCGGGGAACGGACGGCCGGGGCTGGGATGGCCTCCTCGGCGGGTTCGAGCAGGCCCGCGCGGCGCAGAACCTCGGTGACCGAGCCGCTCATCGGCGCGGTGGCCAGCCACTCCTGCGGGACACGCGCCAGTCCCTCAGCCGCCGCGGCCGCCAGGGCGAGACCCAGCATCCGCAGGAGCAACGTCTGCCATTGCCGGGTGCGCTTCAGCTCGTCGACAAGGCCGCGCGCGGCCTGCTCGGCTTCGGGAGATCCCGCCACCGCGCGGTCGGTGATCCGGCTGGCCAGCGTCGCGGTGAACACGCGAGGAAGCCGCATCAGCGTCAGCTGTCCCGGCGGCAGTGGCGGGCAAAGGTCACCGTCATCCCCGGTGGCCGGCGACTCGAGCGCGGCCGTGACCCAGGCCGGGATGCGGGGCGGCAGCAGCGCGGACGCCGACGAGCCCCGATTCACCGGGCGGGCGTTCGGCAGCGTGACCCCGGCCAGCAGCAGATAGAGCTGCGTCGGCCGGTGCAGGCGGGGATCAGCGAGCCAGGTCTTGTCCGTGGTGCGGATCGTGATCAGGCAGAGGCGGCATAGCCGGTTGCGGTTGAGCTGTCCTTTGTGGCTGCAACGCCGACATCGCCGCCGGGGCCCGGCGACGTCCTCTTTCCATTCGTAGCAAGGCGGGCAGTAGCCCCGGGCTCGGAGCCGTCCCCAGCCATGACAGCCACGGCACTCTCCGAAGTGGACTCGGGGCATGAACGATCAACCGATCCCGGTGCTCAGTTCGGCGGCAGCGAGTTCCGGCCGCCGGCGCGGCCAGAGCGCGGCGATGGCCGCGCCGAGCCGTCCGAGCGGGAATCGCCGACCGCCTTCAGCTCGCTCTCGGTTCCGGCCATGGGCAGCGGCTCGGCCTGCAGCAGATCGGCAACCGTGCAATCCAGGGCCGCGCAGATCTTGTCGAGCTCGTCCAGCCGCAGGCTGATCGGCTTCCGACCCCAGAGCTGGGCGACCTTGGACAGCGACGGCTCGAAGCCGACTTTCTTGAACGCGGCCAGCAGCTCGGTGGGCCGCCAGATGTCACGCTGCGCGGACACCATGCGCAGGTTCCACTTCATCGCAAACTCCCTTGATCGACCAGCAGCCGCTGAACCGCCCGGCCCGACGCGGCCAGGCTGGCCTTCTCCGGGTCGGCGGCCGCGGTCGCCAGGTAGGTGACCGTCGTGCTCGGCCGGTCATGACCAAGCAATTTCTGCACTTCCCAAAGGCCCATCCCGCGCTCGTAGTTGTGCGTGGCGCAGGCATGTCTGAGCAGGTGCGGATAGATCTCGGTGACCGGGCCGGTCAGATGCTCCCGGCCCGCCGCCCGCAGCGCCCGCCGGAACGTCGACGGCATCACCGCGATCCCGGGATGCTCGACGTTCAGCGCGGCGACCGCCTTCGGGATCCGCTCCGAGGGAAACAGCGGCGCCGTCATGTCGTCTGGATCGCCCACGAACTCGCCGCGGACCTCCTCGACGTACCACCACAACAACTCCCGGCCTTCCTCGAACAGGTAGGCCATCCGCTGCCGCGGCCCGGAACCCCGGGCTCCCTTGCCGTTGACCAGGAACCGGCCCCACTGCCCCGAATCCCAGTGCACGTCCCCGAGCTTCACCCCGCAGAGCTCGGCCGCCCGAACCCCGGAGATGTAGGCGAGCTTGCCCATCACGTAGTCCCGCCGGGCGATCACCGGTTTTCGCGCGGTCGCCAACGATCCCCGCCACCGCGCGAAAAACTCCCGCGTCGCCCGCTGTGAAGGCGGCACCCGAAGTCCGAAATCTCCCCGGTGAATCGGCCGGTTGAACTCGTCGATCGGCGACTCCACCACGACGCCGAACCGGCGCAGCAGCTCCCCTGCGTAGCGCTGCTCCAGGAACGCGAAGTAGTGGTCGATCTTGTTCGACTTCGAGCGCATCGTGCTGCTGGCCCGCTTGCCCGGCCCGGCGAAGTACTGGTCAACCTGCCTCGGCGTCAGCCGCCAGGCGGCCACGCCGAAATGATCACGCAACTCCAGCACCGGCTGGACCAGCTGATCCAGCGTCCCCTGCGCCAGCCCGGCCGCGTCCCTCGCCCACTGATACTCCGCGACCGTGTCGACGAAGAAGTCCTCTTCCTCGTCGGCCGTCGCCGTCGCTGCCCGCTTGCGCTGCAACGTCACCACGTCGGCCAGACCCGGCTCGGCCGCCACCGCGGGCGCCCCGGCGGTCGCCGACTCCGGCGCCGCCGGTCCCACGAGCGACAGCACGCGAGTATCTGAATCCGTCACGATCTGGCAAATTACATCAGTTACTAGCGAAATCGTGTAGTGACTCGCCGAATCGCGTGGGTCTGATTCGCTCTTCGCGGACCTGCCCTGACCTGCGAACAAGGCCAACGGCAGCCCACCAGGAGCTCAACGAACCCGCGCGTACTCCAGTAGGTTGAGGTTGTCGGTCACCAGGCGCAGCTGCGGCCGGGTCAGGTCGTTGGCGAACCGCTCACGCGTGGCCTGGTCCCACGACTTCGCGCCGCTGACCCACGCGTGCGCCAGCGGTACGACGTGGTCCACGTCCACGTCGGACGCTTTCGTCCACGTCTCGCCGTCGTAGGGGCTGCGCCAGGACCCGGACACCGGGGCACATTCCGCGTTGACCTTGACATTCGTACCGTCACGCTTCAGCAGCTCCTCACGAACATCGCACCTGCCGGACACGGTTTTCCAATGCGGGAACTTCCTGGCCCGGTCATAGCCATCCAGAACTCCCCGCACCGCGACCGGTAACTTGCCGAGACGCTTCCGCGCCTCGGCCACTGGCGACCTTCCACCACCGTTGTCACGCATAGCGCGGCCCCCACGCGACTCCAAGGCCCGCTCCGGACAGACACATTGAATGGGGCTTTCCTCGCTTCACACGCGAGGAAAGCCCCTCGGCGGCTGAATCTGATCAGACGTCGGTGCCGGAACTCCTCGTTCTGGCGCCTCGCGCTGTCTCGGCTAGGCCCAAACCAGGATGTCCAGGTCCCATTCGAACGGTTCCCAGTAGCACCGGTAGTTCAGTGCCTTGCGCTGGGCGACCAGTGTCTTGCCGGTGTGTTCACACCCGGCCTTGGTGTTGTATTCGCCGTACCAGCGCCATTTCGTGCCTGCCGCGGTTTGGTCGGACGGTTGTGCGGTCGCTACCCCGGCGGTGCCCGTTACGGCGATGGCCGCCGCGGTGCCCAGCACAAGGGCCAGGTCTCGTATCTTGCTCATTTCTCCTCCTTTTCCCGGCAGGTGTCTTGTGGTCTGCCAGGTGTCTTCGACTGTGCTCCCGCTTCCTTGCGGAGACCTTGACCGACCTGCGGCGACGGCCTGCAAGGTTCGTGCAAGGCGGTTTCCCGACGCTGCCGTCCGCCGGAGACGGAGGGGCAGCTCATGGTGTTCGCACGACGGTCGCTGGCGGTGGTCGCGGTGGCGGTGCTCGTGGTTCGTGGCGCGGGAACGGGCAGCGGCACGCGGTGCTGGCGAGGGTCCGGGGCTGGCGCGACCACGTCGTCGCGCCCTTCCGGACCGACCCGGCGCGTGGAGTTCCCAGTCGACCAGCACCGCGAGGCAGGACCCGTCGCACACTGCGACCACCGTCGCACCGATGGCCGAACTCGACCCCGGGATCGGCAAGGCCGTGCTGGCCGGGTCACTTCCGTAACTGGCCGTCGAGCGGGCGAACATGGACCTGCTGCCGCTGGACTGCGCCAATGCGGCGGGCAACCATGCGCCGATCAAGGCGACCGTGATCAACCGGCGGCGACACCGATCGACGTGCTGCGGAGCTGGGCAGGGGCTGCGGGCGTGCTGCCGCTGGTGGCAACCGCGTGCGACTGAGCTGGGGGGGCGCGAGTCCGGTCGGCACGGAGGAGGGCGGGCCGTACTCGCGTGTTTCGGCTCAGCCGGGTTCGTCGAGGTAGCGCTGCCGTTCGGTGTTGCGCAGTTCCCGGTTCGCGCGCTGGTCGGCGCGCGCGGCCAGCTCTGGCATCCGCTTCGGGGGAAGGCAGACGTCGCACCGCCACACGTCGACGGTGTTGTGGCCGGGGCCTCTGCCGACCGCGACGAGCCCGTCCGCCCCGAGTGCGACGCTCTGCAGCGGGGAGTTGTAGTCGTCGAACAGGATCGGGTCGCGCCAGGACGCCCAGTTCCACAGCCGCAGGTGCTTGTCGTTGCCTACGCTGGCGAGGTACCTGCCGTCCGGGCTGAACGCCACGCCGTACACCAGCCCGTAGTGCCCGCTGAGCTCGGCGACCTGCGTGCCGTCGGCGATTCGCCATACGCGCACGGTGCCGTCGTTGCCCGCACCCGCAACGTGCCCGCCGTCGGCGGTGATCGCCACTGTCCGCATGCCGTCCATCCCGCGCAGAACATGCGGGCGGTCCGGTTCTGCGGCCGGCCATACCTGCACGGTGCCGTCTTCGACGGCGAGCGCGGTGCTGCCGTCGCCGCTGGTCGCGATGTCACGAACGGCGGCGGTGCCTGCCGTCAGCATCGACGGCGGTCCACCGTCGAGCGGCCATCGCCGCACAGTGCCGTCCGCACCCGCGCCGAGCAGGAGCTTCCCGTCGTGGCTGAAGGCCACCGCCCACACCGCTCCCTGGCTCCCGATGAACGTACGGACCAAGCCGCCGCCTGCATGCCACACCAGCACCGCGCCGTCGCGTCCGGCGCCCGCCACGTACTTGCCGTCGGGGCTGAACGCGACCCCTTCGACCGGTCCCTGGTGGCCCCGCAGCAGCACCGGGGCACCGGCGCCGTCCGCGGTGTGCACCAGCACCGTGCCGTCGAGGCCGGAGCTGGCGACAAGCTTGCCATCGGGGCTGAACGCGGTGTCGGTGACGCTGCTGTTGCTCCGGTCGACGCGACCTTCCTGCACGTTCAGTTCCGGCCGCGGCATTGGTTCCCACAGCCGGATCGTGCCGTCGTCGCCCGCGGTGACTGCCAGCCGGTCGTCGGGGGTGAACGCGACGTCCCTGATCGGGCCGCCCTGGCCGCGCAACGTGATGAAGTCGGTGCGGCCGTCGGCACGCAGCACGTGTGTGGTGCGGTCCTGGCCGCCGCTGAGCAGGTACTGCCCGTCGGCGCTGTACGCGACCGCGAGCACCCGGTCCCGGTTGCGGTAGAACTCGGCGATCCGCGTGCCGTCCGCCACCCGCCAGACGTGATCACGCCCATCGGCCCTGCCACCCGCGACCGCCTGTCCGTCCGGCCGGAACGTGAGCGTCTCGACCGGGCTCTGGCCCGCCGCCTGCGCCGTCCGGAATGGACCGCCCTGCTCCCAGACCCAAGCAGAACCGTCCGCTGCGGACCCGGCGAACCGGTGGCGGTCCGGGCTGACCGCGGCGGCGATCAGGCCACCGCGCGGTCCCGGGAAGATGGCAGGCTCGCCGCCATCGACGGGCCAGATGCGCACCGCGCCGTCCTCGCCGATGCTGAGCACCTGCCGCCCGTCCAGGCTGAATACGGTGTCGCTGACACCGTTCTCGTTGCCTCGCAACAGAACCGGTTCGGCTTGGTTGTCCATTCGCAACACTCGCACGACGCCGTCGCCACCGGTGGCGACCACCCGTGTGCCGTCGGGGCTGACCGACACCGACCGGACCCTGCCCAGTTCGCGGGCCAGCACTGTGCCCGGCGCCGGTTCACCGGAAGGCCACACCCGCACCGTGCCGTCGGCACCACCGCTGACCAGCCTGCCGTCAGCGGCGAAGTCCACCGTGGTGACAGTGCCGTCGTGGCCGGTCAACGTGCCCCTGATCCGGGACTTGCACAGCGCCTGTGCGAGCGCGGCCTCGGCCTGCGGTCCCGGCTGAATGCCGTAAGCCCGCCGTGCCAGCAGCAGCGAAAGCTCCGGGTCCAGCGGCAACTGCTCTCGCGAGCCGGCGACCAGGCTGCCCGCGAGCGCCTGGTTCCGCCGTTGCTCAGCCTCGTCGGACTTAACCAGCGCGATCGTGGCTAGCACCAGCAGCACCACCACGGCGGCACTCAACCCGGCGAACGCGATACGGACACGCTTTCGCCTCGCCCGCCGTTCCCGTTCCTGCGCGCGGACGCTCGCGTCACGGAAGGCCCGTTCGAGGTCGTTGAGCGACCCAGTATCCCGTTCCTGCCAGTAGGCAAGGCGTGGTCCCCGGTAGAGCAGGCTTTCGTCGCGCTCGTGGGCCTCCCATTCCAGCGCCGACTCGGTCAGCCTGCGGTGCGCCCGCAAGCTCGCGCGGTCGTCGTCGATCCAATCGCGCAGCCTCGGCCAGCCGCGGATCAGGCATTCGTGCGCGACGGTGACGGTCTCCTCGTCGAGGGTGATCAGGCGCGCCGCGGCAAGTTCGGCGAGCACCGAAGACACCTCGTCGGCGTCATCGCGATCGAGCAGTTCCGAGCGCCGGGCCCGACGCCGGGTGTCCTCGGGACCCTCGCCGGGCACGGTCAACCGAAGGAACACCTCGCGCACGGTCCGGCGGCGGGCGGGGCCAAACGAGGCGTACACGTCCTCGGCGGTCTGCGCGACCGCGCCGCGCACGCCACCGGTCCGCTGATAGTGGCCGACGGTGAGCAGCCCGCCTTCGCAGCGCCGCCAGGTTTCCAGCATGGCATGGGAAACCAGCGGCAACGCCGCAGGCTGGCCAAGTACGTCGGCGAGCACGGTGTCGGCAAGCGCGGGTTCCACGGCGAGTCCCGCCCGCACCGCCGGTTCGACGATCACCGCCCGCAGGTCCTGCTCCGCCATCGGCCCGACGAGCAACTGCTGGTCCCGCAACAGCGCCACCAGCGCCGGGAAGTCCGCGCACGCCGCGTAGAAGTCCGCGCGCACCCCGAGCACCAGCCTGGCAGGTACGGAAACGTTGTCCACCACCGAAAGCAGCGCTTCGACGAACTGTGCGCGCTCGTACTCCTCGCCGCACAGCGTGAACAGCTCCTCGAACTGGTCAACCACGAGCAGGATGCCCGCCGCGTCGCCGTCAGCGGCCCGGCGCACCAGCGTGCCGAGCGCGGACGGGTCGCTGGCGAGGTCGCGGTGCAGTGCCATGGCGGAGCCGTCCACCCACGCGGCGAGTCGCACCGCGAGCGCTTTCAGCGGATGTTCACCAGGGGTGAGCAGGACCGGGGACCAGCCGTCGAAGCCGGGGGCGGCACCGGTGCCGACGCAGGCGATCAGCCCAGCCCGCAGCAGCGAGGACTTGCCGCTGCCCGACGGTCCGAACACGGCAAGGAACCGTTGGTGCGCGAGGCTCTCAAGGAGCTCGTCGACCATCGCCCGCCGCCCGAAAAACCAGGCTGCGTCGTCCTGCTGGAAGGTTTCCAAGCCGCGGTAGGGCGGCCGATCGCCAAGGTCGCCGGCGGCCGGTCGCGGAGCGGGCCGCCCGGCGGGAGGCAGGGACGGGGGCGGTTCGACGGGCGGCTTCGGCCACGGCTGTCCGGGTACCGGGGCGCCGCCAAGCCGTTCGGTGCGCAGGATCCGGAGGTGGAGCTCCTGGAGCGCGGGCCCCGGTTCAACGCCGAGCTCGTCGGCGAGGCGCTCCCGTAGGGTGGCGTAGCGGACAAGCGCTTCGGCCTGCCGTCCCTGCGCCTGCAGGCAGATCATTAGCTGGCCCGCGAGCGGTTCGGCGAGCGGGCTCTCGGCCAGCTCGTGCTCCAAAACGTCACCCGCCTCCGCGTGCCTGCCAAGGCCGATCATGTCCCGGCCCCATTCGGCGCACACGCGGACCCGTTGCCGCAGCAGGCGTTGCCTGACCTCTTCCGGCCACCGGCCGGACAGGTCCTGCAGTGGGACGCCGCCCCACAGGTCAACGGCTTCGCGCAGCAGCCCGACCCGTTCGTCGGTGTCCTCGGCCGCTCGCGCCCGCCGCGTGATCTCCACGAACCGGTGCAGGTCCACCCGGTCGGCGGGCACAATCAGCTGGTAGCCGCCGGACTTCTGGCGCAGCTCCACCTCCGCGCCCACAGTCCGCAGCGCGCCCCGGATCCGGCTGATATAGCTGTACAGCGCGCTGCGCACCTGCGCGGGCGGGTCCTCGCCCCACACCCTGTCGATCAGGGACTCGACCGGCTGCGATCGTCCCGGATCAAGCAGCAGCACCGCGAGCACACAGCGTTGCTTGCTCGCCCCCAGATCCACCTCGCGTTCGCCCGACCACAGCTGCACGGGCCCGAGCACACGGAAATCCATCAAGTCCCTCCCCCGCACGCAGCCTAGACGAAAGGTCACGGAACGCACAAATGTAGGCACTTGCAGTGACCACCGGGTTGACGTAGCGACGTCGGCTCGCCGATGCTTCCCGGTCTGGACCCGCTGGTCACCATGCTCCCCCTGACGCTGCGGCCACGCCTACGTCGACCAGGACACTGCGGTAACCACCTGCTCGCACGTCCTAGACCACGATCAGTACGACATCGGCGACGGCCCTGCATCCGCGCCGCCGACGCGGCCGAATTCGGCAGCGTTCTGTCCGCGCCGCTGGTCGACGGGCACGCCGACGCGGTCAACTGCAACTCCGGCCACCGGCCCAGCACGACCTGATACCACAAGGTCTCCTGGTCGCCATCCCGACGCGAGCCGGTGGCGAGCTCCACCCGCCCGCCACCGCGGCACGGGCAGGGTCAGGCGCCGGCGGTTTCGGGCAACTCGGAATTCCCGCTCCAGTAAACCCGGTGAATATTGCACGTTCGAATATGTGCACTGCGCCAGTAACGGCCGACATAACACCAGTAGGGGATCCGATACCACCCCGACCAGCGACCGCGCGGCAGCTGCTGACCGTGCTCACCCTTCGGCTGCCGAAGCCTTCTCCAGTTCGAGGACGAGCGCGCCTATTTGTTCAGCACGGCCAGCAGCCGTTCGACGGTCCGGCGCCACTGACCGATATGGCTGTTCGTCGGTGCGAGATGGAAGATTGGCTGACGTGAAGGATTCGGGACCGCAGTCGGATCTTCATCGCTATCTGCGGGTAACACGCGAAGGTGTGCTGTGAATGCTCCTTGTCCGCGAGATTCCCGGCCAGATGAACGTGGCGGCGGCCGTCACCGCCGTAGAGCCTGGGCACACATTGTGGACGAGGACATACGGGGTGGCCATTTCGCCGTGGCCGCATGCAAGTCGCCCAAGTGGGCCGCGAGTGTGCTCCGGGCGCTGCAGCTCTTCGCCGAGCACCATCCCGACGAACTGCGCGAGCAGCTGCCTTCACTGAGACCTCATGCAGCACCAGGCCGTCGCAAATGCTCCCGTCTCCGCTATCGAGAGGGCATGCGGGGCGACGACGACCTCCTCGCCGCCGAGTACGTCCTCCTCCCCATCAAGGGTTGTGACATGTGGCAATGACATGTAACACTCCAGGTGAGTCCGCATCCACCTGTTCGGACACTGGGGCACTACTGACACGGGGGCTTCGATGAAATCTCGAACCATGAAGATCATGCTTGCCGCGACACTGACAAGTGTCGGACTGTCCATCGCCATAGTGTCACCGGCGACCGCAGCTCCCCGCTATTGCACTGCATCACAGGAGGGAAACGGGACGAAGGCCTACTGTTACTCATCTGCTTCTGGCACGCAGTATCGGGCAGTAGCCCGCTGCAAGTACCAGACCCCTACCGGCAGCTATGACTATGAGAACTTCTACAGCGGCTGGGCGCGACAGGGAGATCCCGGCAACGCCACCGTGAAGTGCGGCCTCGGATGGAGCTTCCTTGAACCCAACGCCCAAGTGCGCTGACGCGGTGACCGCTTCCCGCAGGTTGCGGTGACGGAAGTGTCGGTGCGAGGTGGCGTGGCGACCCCGCACCGACACCGCAGACAAATGATCGGCGCGCAAATCAGGTCGATTCCGCCCGTTGCACCGGAGTGATGGTCGACCACCACACGAGGCTCCAGTGAAGCAACATTGCCTGCGCCGTCGGCGCCAGGATTTCCTTCTGCACCAGCGATCCCGGCGGCGCTAAAGGATCCCGCAGGAGTCGAGTCCGTACCGCCAGAGGACGCTGTTAGCTGTCCGTCTACTTCTTCCGCGGCGCACGCTTGCGGACCGGCTTCGCCGGTGCCTCCTCTACTGGTTCCGGCTCCACGTCTTCGGCCGGTCCGGCGTTGTCGAACGCTTCGTAGATTTCGTTCGGGATACGCCCGCGGTCGGCGATCGCGTAGCCGTTCACTGACGCCCACGCCCGGACCTGCTGGTTACGCTCACGATCTGTGGGCGTCGTGGCGCGGCTGTGTCCGCCCGTGGATTGGCCGGCCGCGACCCGCAGCTTGCGCCCGCCCGTGCGGGTACCCGCTGCGACGTAGCGCTCCAGCTCATCACGCAGTGCCTGAGCGTTTTCGCCGGAGAGGTCGATCTCGTACTGCACACCGTCGAGCCCGAAGGGCACCGTCTGCGTCGCCGCACCGCCGTCGAGGTCATCGATAATCTCGACACTGACTTTCTGAGCCATCCACACTGCCTTTCACCGCATCGAGCAACGCCCCTACGCGTCACCGAACTCCCCGGAGTTTAACCGCATACCCCACCAGCCTGACGGCAGGACACATCGTTGTCACACAAAGCAAAGCCGGTGATACCAGGGCCTCGAGTCTCGATACCCATTGGCCCGTCATGGGAAACACAGTCGCCGCGCCACCAGGTCAGCTGATCGGCGAAGAATTCTGCCTTCGCGGCTGGCGGGAACCCATCTCGGATCTCCTGCCCGTAGCTGTCCTCTTAGGTGTGGTGGGAGACGTGGGCTCGGTGTGGTTCGGACATGCTTCACATACTGGCTTTCAGTACGTCGATCTCGCAGCCTGGCGCGGCCGGATCGAAGCCGTGCTCGACCAGCCAGCGGATCCCCAGCAGGCTCCGCAACGACCACCACGCGCGGATCACGTCGAGATCGACATCAACGCCGTAGCCGGCGACGACGTCACCGAGGTGTTCGCTGTGGCCGAGCGTCAAGGTGGCGAGATCGAACAGGGCATCTCCTTGGGCTGCCTCGGTCCAGTCGATCACGCCGGTGATCTCGTCACCGTCGACGAACACGTGGCTGACCTGCAGGTCACCGTGCGTGAACACCGGTGTCCACGGCCGAAGCGCGGCCTCGGCGACCTGGCGGTTCCGCGTGACCAGATCGGCGGGGAGGACGCCGTTCGTGAGGAGCCACTCGCATTCGGCGTCGAGTCGCGATACGAACTCACCGGGGCTTCGGCCGGGCCGGGGTGGCTGCGGCGCGTCATGCAGCCTCCGCACGGCGGCACCCGCCGCGATCCAGGCTGACGGCGACGCCGGCGACGGCTCGCCGAGACGGCCGAGCGCCTTACCAGGAAGGGCGGCGAGCGCGAGCACGGGCGGCTTGCGCCACAGGATCTGCGGAGTCGGGATCGGAGCCAGGGCCATCGCCTCGACCTCGATGTCGGTACGCGTCTGATCGGCGTCGATCTTCAGGAACACGTCGCCGGCGCGCAGGGTCGCGCATTCGTGATGGGCGACGACGACTTCGACCTCCATGCCTACCATTGTGGCGGGAAGGGCCACCGACGTCGCCGGAATTTTTGGTTGAGGGTGAAGCCTCGCGCCTTGTGACGTCGCCACCATGTCTGATCAACGGTTTTCGCCCTCGCCCGGTGGCGGACGTCGGTGTCCTGTCCGGAGCAGAAGTCGCTAACCGCGTGGCCACCCCGCGCCGCAGTTGATCTACGACGCTCCAGGCGCGGGAAGTCGGCAGATCCGCGATTCGGCCTTTGCTCAGACCTACCACCTGCGAGTTGCCCAGGACAGCTGCCAGCCCGGACCTGTCGTCAGGCAACGTCCGTTCTAAGGACGCCGGCGCACCACGAATCCTCGGCCGCAGCTGGCTGTTCGGTGCGCTGGACGGGCACGGCCCGGACCGGGACATGATCGACGCGGCCGTGCCGGACCGGCCGGTGTGCCTCGCCGCCGACGACCTGCACTCGACGTGGGTCACTGGATTCATTCGCCGGCTGCTCCTGTTCGGCGATTCCGTGTCAGCCAGGCATGCCGAGTAGTTGAGTGATCTCGTCGGCGGAGTGCCAGCTGGGGTGTTGGTAGAGGTCGAAAACGCGCCCTGTGTGCCCGGTTGGGGTGTGGTCGGTGAGTGCTTGTGCGCCGAGGGCGCGGATGGTGCTCAGTGCCGCATTGAGTGGTAGGGCTCCGGCGGGGGTTGTAGTGAGGGCTGTGACAGTCGGCGCGGTGAGCGCGACGGTGGCCCAGTCGACGGTCGTGAAGGCCTGGAGGGGGATGTGGTCGTCGAGGACGTCGGTCAGTGCCAGGCGGATGCCGGTGTGGCCGACGGGTAGTTCCCGTAGTCGCCGGAGCACGGCGGGTTGTCCGGTGAGGGCTTGGGCGGGAACGGCGAACTGAAGGAGGCCCGGCTGTATGCCGGTGTCAGCAGCGATGGTGGTGAGAGTGTCCAGCAGGGGCTCGTCGTGCACGGTGCTGCCGGGCAGGCTGAGCAGCAGGGCGGGTGCGGTGCCGCGCCCAGCGGACCACGCGACGGTGTCGTGGGCCGCACAGGTGAGGGTGTGCGGGAGTGCCGCGGACAGGAGCCCGGTGTGGTCGGCGAGGTCGGCGATGTCGCACAGGTCGCGGCGGGTCCGGTCGGGACTGAGCCAGTAGGGCCGGGGGCGGACGGCGGCGAGCCGGCCGGTGGTGGTGTGGATGGGCTGGTAGTCCACGTGCAGGGTGCTGGTGTCGAGGGCGGTGGCGAGTTCGGCGAGGAGTTCGAGCCGGTGGTGGTCGTCGTGGTCGGGGTGGTGTGCGGGTGGGTGGGCGTGGATCCAGGGGGCACGGGCGTCGTCGGTGTCGTGCAGGGCGCGGCGGGTGCGGCGCAGGAGGTCGTCGAGGGTGTCGGCGGGGTGGGCTTCGGCGATGCCGATGCGGGGCCGCAGGCGGATCTGGTGCGCGTCGATCCGGACGGGGTCCCGGAGCCAATCGGAGAGTTGTTTGACCAGGTGGATCACGGTGGTCCAATCGGTGAGGTCGTAGAGCAGCACGAGGACGTCGTCGCCGTGGCGGCCGACCAGCTGCCGGTGGCGGACGGGGTCGTGCACGCCGCGGATCCGGGCGTGTAGCTGGCTCAGCAGCCGTGCGCGCAGATCGTGCGGGAGGACGTGGTCGAGGTGTGCCCAGCCGGTCAGGCGGATGGTGAGCAGCGCGGCGGGATCCGGGGTGTCGGCGAGGATCCGGCGGGTCTGCTGGGCGAAGGCGACCTCGGTGAGCAGGCCGGTGGTGGGTTCGATGTCGATGCCGTGTTCCAGTGCCCGCAGGAACGTGATGTTGTTCAGCACGACGGTGACATCGCCGTCCCCACCGTGGTCGTGGTCGCGGCCGATGGTCGCGGTCGCCCACCGCGGCGGCTCCTGGGCGTCGGCGCGGATGCGGAATTCGGTGGTCACCTGAGGAAGATCCGGCAAGTGGTGGTTGTCGCGGGGCAGGGTCGCCAGGGCGCGGCGGAGTTCCTCGGCGTCCTCGTCGTAGAACGCCAGTTCCGTCACCGGCACGCCACGCAGCTGGGCGAGCGGGCGGCCTAGCAGGGTCAGGGCCGCAGTGTTGGCCTCGACGATCCCTCCGTCCTCGTCGAGGCGCAGGATCGCGGTGACCGCGCTGGTGACCGCCGCGCGGAACCGGCGGGCCCGGGTCCCGTCACCGGTCACGGCCAGGCCCAGGTTCAGGACCGCGGAGGTGAGCGCGGTCTGGTCGTCACGGACCCGTTCCTGAAGACCATCGGCGAATCCACTACTGAACTCCCCCACCACCCTGGCTGTCAGCGAGCGGCGGGCACGCGGGGTGAACTCGGCGGCCAGGTCCGACAGCAACGACACACACAGACCAAGGGTGTCGGCGGTGAGCCGGTGACCGTAGGCCAGGTCGTAGCCGATCTCGGCGGGGCTGGACCGCTCCCCTGCCGGTGTCAGCATGTTGCCGGGATCGGGGATCGGGGCGCCGAGAGCAGCCAGGAGCGCGGCGGTCCAGCGGCCGAACAGCCGCTCGGCGTCGGTGCGGTGCAGTGCCAGGCAGGTGCTCGCCGTGAGCGTGCGATACCAGCGGCGCCCGAACTCGACCGCGTCGTCGACGGTCAGCTCCAGTCCGGGCTGCAGCGGGCTGTCTGCCTCCGCCACCGCGGCCGCGATCATCGCCTCCACGTCCGGGTCGCTGATGTCGGGGTCGGCGGTGACATCCCACGTCGCGGTGATCGGCGCCTCGAGCGAATACGCCGCGACCCGCGTGTCCTCGACACCGGCCGGAGGATCGGGTCGGGTGTGCGGGTCGTGGTGGTGGTCGCCGGGCAGGGGCGCCGGTGAGGTCATCGATCCATCCCTTCACGTCGGGTGCCGTTACCTGAATCAGGTGCGTAGATCTCGCGCGTCAGATCCTTCTTCGCGCGGGAGATGTAGGACCTGACCGTCGCGCAGCTGACGCCCAGATACTCGGCGATGTCCTCCAGACGCCATCCCTTGTCCAGGAATGTCAACGTCAAACCGAGATGGCGCGGCAGGCTGCCGAGCGCGTGAACGAACAGCATCCGCTGTCCCGGCCGCAACGGAGTCCAGGACCCCACCGGCGCCGACTGACCTGACGCCGGCTGGGATTCGTCGATCTCCGCGTGGCCGAAGTTCTTGTCGCGCAACGCATCCACAGCCTTGTTCCGCGCCACCCGGTACAACCAGGGCAGTTTCTCACCACGGATCGTGTGCCAGTTCACGTACAACGCGAGCAAGGCCTCGCCCACGACGTTATCGTGATCCACCATCGGAGCGGTCCTGCGGACGAACTGTGTCAGCCCGGCGCGTTTCTCGCTGACGATCATCGAGCACTCCAGGTAATCCTGCTCTGTCCACGGTGGACGTGCCGGCGGGTGAGCCGAGTCGGTCACTCGTCGCCCTGCGCATGCGGAGGTCCCAGCACGACAGTCAGCACGACACCCGGAGCGCTCAGCCCCAGACCCATCACACGCGCGGCGCCGAGGTCGACGCTCAAGCCACGGAGAATGCGGGTCACCGCCCGGGTCTGAATCATCGCGACCCACAACGCCAGCAGCATCGTCGCCGCGCACCACCCTGCTCGGGCCAAGCCTGGCCGGGCATGACCCCAGCCCATCGCGGCGAACGCCGCGATGATCAGCAGCGGTGACCAGTTCGGGGACATCTCGGGGTTTTCCTTTCATCGGGATCTGAGTCGACCGGCCCGCCCGGGGGAAAGCGCGCCGACACCTGTTACTCGGCAAAACCGGCCGTTATTGATCTCGTATCCCTCGAAAGAACGCACACAGCCACGAACGAATGAACACGCCCGCCGAAACGACACGGAATCCGCGCCGCTCCTCACACGGATCAGTGACAGCCTTCGGCCATTCCCGCGACCACGGTGCGCTCGCCGGGCAACCCCCTGCCTGGAGGATGCAACCGGCAACTTGCCGTTGCTAGCCTCAAGATTCGACGAAGGGAGCACATGTGCCGGACGAGAACGCTCCCCCGGCACAGCGTCCCGTCGATCCCGAGAAACCCAGCATCGCCCGCACCAACGACTACTTCCTCGGCGGCTCCTTCAACACCCCCGTCGACCGCGCCTTCGCCGAACGTGTCCTCCAGGCCCTCCCCGCAGCGCGAACGATGGCGGTGGACAACCGCAACTTCCTCCGCCGCGTCGTGACCCACCTCGTCGACACCAGCGTCCGCCAGTTCATCGACCTCGGCTCCGGCATCCCCACCGTCGGCAACGTCCACCAGATCGCCCGCGCGCACGCGTCTGACGCCGCGGTCGTCTACGTCGACAACGACCCCCTGGCCGTCGCGCAGAGCAAGCAGCTGCTCCGCGACGATCCCGCCACCGTCGTCATCGACGCCGACCTACGCCACCCCCGCGACATCCTCGACCACCCAGCCGTGCGCGGCCTGCTCGACTTCACCCAGCCCGTCGCGGTACTCATGATCGGTGTTCTGCACTTCATCCCCGACCACGACCACCCCGGCGACATCCTCGCCGGCTACCGCGACGCACTCCCACCGGGCAGCTACCTCGCCCTATCCCACCTCACCGACGACACTGCACCACCCGAGGTCCAAGCTCAGGTGCGACGCTGTATCGCGGAGTACCACCACAGCGCCAACTCCCTGGTAGCCCGCACTCGTGACACCCTCTCCAGTTGGTTGGAAGGGCTCGAGATAGTCGCGCCGGGCATCACCGTCGCCGCCTCGTGGCGCCCTGACGGCAACGCCCCCACCGGCCACGACCACGACCTCGCCCTCAGCGCTGTGGCCCGACTACCTGACGGTCACCTCGGGTAGCCACCTCGAGCCCGCTTCAGCCAAAACAGGACACCCAGAGGCTGCCAGACCCAAATCGCCGCTTTGCCAACGGTTGCCGAAGGACGGCGCCTAACAAGGCAGGGACGTTCGCAAGCACCAGTCCACCTCTCGAACTGACGCCGGACGGGCCCGCTGCCTTTTCACTCCGCCACTCGACTTGCCATCCACCCTGAACGCCCTCAGCGTTCAGAAAACAAACTACGGTACTTCTCGTAGTCTTCGGCGACTTCACGCACATCGCCGTCCGAGCTTTCCGCTGCTGATTCGACCAGTTCCCCGAGGAGATGCCAATGCCGGAGATGCTCGAGAAGTTCGGCTATCCGCCGAAAGTTGTCGTCAGGCTGCTCCTCTTCGACCAGCGCTTGGTTCAGCAGTCTCGGAATACGCTCTGTGAGCATGGGAAAAATTTCCGCCGAAGGGACTGCAGCCAGCACTTGTCTGACCCTGCCAGCCCAAGCATGTGAAACCGACAGCCACAACAAGCTGTCAACCAATGTGATAGCGAGTCCGGTATTTTCTGCGACTAGGGCGAGCGCCGCGTCACGGCCTTCCGGATCCGCACCTCGCAACATGCCCGCAACAAAAGCGACTCCGTCTTCCCCGAGCGCCTCAAACCTCCGTTGACAGGCGAGTTCCTCGCGTCGCGCACTAAGATGCACTCGCCAGACTCGGTCCAGTTCTCGATCATTCATCACTTTTTTCCAACATATTCCCAAGGTAAATCATTGAACGCTTCGGAAAATTCTTCGTAACTCATCCCACAGGTAGGATACAGGGTGTGATGAGTCTTGCCATGGGGTCCTTTAACGTCGCTACCGTCGGCCATGACGCCCAGCCCTCGCGGTAGACGCGTTCCGGCCGGGAGCCTGTGGTAGTGACCGCTGACCGGAGCATTTGCCGGATTCGAAAACGTTGAGGCGCCGAGCGGCCACGCTCCTGCCGCAGGTGGTCCGACAGATTCGTGCGGGCCACTTAACCCGAAGTCCCTTTCGGCTCGTGGCGCCCGCGGCTTCGTCTTGTTTCCGAACGCGTAAAGATCGGTGGGCGTGGAATAGTCTTCATCGCAGCTGCCAGCAGACGGAACACTTCCCGGGGGCGTCCGCGGCGGATCGGCTCCGGCCTCCCCTTGGGGAGCCGGTGCTTCGTGGGTGGAACGTTGCTCTTTGCCTCCCTGGTTCGCCAGGGGGTTTGGAGTGTCCGGGTGGCATGCGCGGATGGTGTCGAACAGGGTGAAGCAGCCGCCCATGGTGGGGGCGAGGGCTTCGCCGAGGCAGTCGACTTCGGTGCCTTGGAGGCCGCAGCCACCGAGGTGTTCCTGCGGTTGCTGGCTTTCGGTGTGGCCGGCGACGTCGTCGGCGGTTGTGCCGACTTGGACTTGTTCGGCTCTGCCGGGGTCGATGGTGGGCATGGCTTCCCACCAGCTCACCGTCATCCATTCGGCGAGGAAGGGTGGAAGCTGTACGACGGCGCCGCTGGACCAGTAGATGGTGGTGTACTGGTAGGTGTCGATGTGCTGGGTGTAGCTGGTGATGCGGTAGCCGGGAACGTAGGTGGTCTTCTCCGGTTCCATCCAGGTGACCGGGACCCGTTTGGTCACTGTCTTGACGATGGTCGGCGGCGGTGGCGGCGGCACCGGGGGCGGCGCGGGCGCGACGATCGGGACAACGTACGGCTGCGCGATGGCGGGAATCTCGACTGGCCGAGCTGCGGTGAACTCGGTCGTACCGAGCATGTCGATGATGTCAAGCCCGAGCAGTGCCCATCCGACATACGGAATGGCTCTGCTGCCGAATTTCGCGGGAATCTTCACCCACGGTGGCAGCCTTGAAGCCCACTCACCGGCGGCTTTGATTCCGCCCCACGCCCAGTTTCCCAGTGCCGCGGCGTCGTCGCCCCAGCTTCCGATCGCGCGGCCGATGTCGTCCAAGACGCCGCCCAGCCCGAGGTCCCATGGCCAGGCTGTGTGGCCTGTCGGGTCGATGGTGCTGATGGGGTCGCCGGCGCCGTAGCTGAACCGGTTGGTTCCCGCCGCGGTGTCCTGGCTGAGTGCGACGGTGTCCCGGCTGGTGAATCGGCCGGTGTCGGTGTCGAGCCACCGGGCCCCCATCGACACCCGGCCGGTACCGGGGTCGGTCCAGTCGCCTTGGAATCCCAGCGTGCTCGGTGGCCCGCTCACCTCACCGGAACGCCCGAACGGAGTGAACGTCTTGCGAGCGCGGATATCGCCGTTCGCGGGATCGACAAGCGCGCGGATATCGCCGTGCGCGTCCGCCCACGGGATTGTCAGGCTTTGGGCCGTCTTGACGCTTGTGGCCTTGCCCTTGAGGTCACGGCCGACTGTCTCCGTCTGAGCCGGATCAGTCGCGGGAACGACCATGGGATCGTCATTGCCGTCGGCGTAGGCGAAAGACACGCCGTTCCGGCTGGCCACGCGGTTGAGGGCGTCGTATTCGTACTGTGTGCCGCGGTCACTGGTCACGCGGTCCAGAGCGTCGAAGACCGTGTCGGTCGCCGAACTCGTGCCGGAGACCAGTGTGGTGGTTTCGCGGGAGAGGGTCCCGCGCGCCGTGTACGTGTATCCGGTGGTCGCCTTCGCCGGGATCTCGCGTGTCGTCTGCTGGTTACGGGCGTCGAACGTCGAACGTTCGGCCACGGACGGCGTTCCACCGGCAGGGGTGACGGTGGTGGACAGCCGGTTGCCCACCTGATCGAGTTCGTAGGTCTCGGCGGGCGCGCCGTTGCGCGGCTTCCACCCGGTGAGCCGTCCGGCGCGGTCGTAGTCGTAGGTGCCGCCATAGGCGGCGTCGGCGGCGCTGGACTTGCCGGTGATCTTGTTGTCGCGGTCCAGGGTGTAGGTGAGTGTGTCGACGGTGCCGGTGGGCTTGGTGAGGCTGTCTTTCGAGAGCCTGCCGAAGGCGTCGTACTCGATCTTGCGGCTGGCCACCGCACCGAGTTGCTGGGTGTCGAGTTGCCCGTCCGCGGCGTAGAGGTAGGTCAGGGTGCCGCCGGTGTCCGGGTTCGACTGCGTGCGGACGGCGCCGGTGTCGTAGTAGGCGAAGGCGGTCTTCCCGGTGGCGTCGGTGCGCTCGCTGGTCTGCCCCGCGGCGGTGTAACGGAATGCCGCTTTTCCGGCGGGTCCGTCGGAGTCGAGCAGCAGGCCCCGGTCGTCGTAGCTGAACGTCTGCCGTCCCTTGGGGTGCCCGGCGGAGGTGACGCGTCCGGCGAGGTCGTAGGCCACGCTGGTGGTAGCGGTGGGTGTGTTCGGGCCGGAACCGGTCTCGTCCGTGAGGTTTCCGGCTGGGTCGAAGGTGCGCTGGATGACGATGCCGCCGGGGCGCTGTTCGGTGATGGGCAGGCCGGATGAGTCGTAGGTGATCGCCCTGGTGCGGTCGGCTTCGGCCGGGTACGCGGGTGTCGCGGGGTCGATTTCCCGTTCGGGCAACTGCCAGGGTGTGTAGGTCTGCCAGGTGCTGTTGCCGCGGGCATCGGTGACACGGGTGCGGTTCCCAGCGAGGTCATAGCCGAAGGTGGTGGTCACCGCGGTGCCAGCGCTGGGGTGTTCGGCGATCGACCGGACGGCGTTGGCCGCGTCATACGATCGTTCGGTGCGGCGCCCCTCGGCCGAGGTGATAGCAGTGGGGTTGCCCACGGGGTCGTATTCGGTGATGGCGCCGGGCAGTCGTTCGCCCTTGACGCCGATGACAGTGGTCGTCGTCGGGCGGCCAGCTTGGTCATAGGTCGTGGTGAGGGCGCGGCCCAGGGCGTCGGTCTGGCGCACGACATTGCCGGCGAAGTCGTATTCGAAAGTCAGGTCGCCGTGGCTGCCGGGGTCGACCCCGGTGACCTCACCAACGGCGTTATGGGTGTAGCGGACGGTCCTGTTCGCCGGATCGGTCTGGGAGGTCATCCGGCCCGCGTCGTCGAACACGGATGTGGTGCTGTAACGCAGGGGCGGTCCGCCCGGTACGCGCACCACATTGGTCTTCGAGGTGACGTGCCCGAACACGTCGTACTCGAACTCGACGATCGCACCCGTCGGCCCGGTCATCCGGCTGACGAGACCACCGGGTGCGTAGGTGAACGCGGTGACCGGAACGACGTCTCCGACCTTCGGCCCAGACTGGCGGGTGACATTGCCGTAGGGGTCGTAGACGTAGGTGATCTCACCACCCACGGCATCGATCTTCTTGGTGATCTGATTGAGCTGGTTGTATTCGTAGCGGACGACGCCATCGGTCAGCGGCCTGCCCGCGGGCTGATAGACCGGGCTGCGCAGCGCGACGGTCTGGCCGAGCTTGTCGAGTTCTGCGGTGGTGACACCGCCACGAGCGTCACGCAGGTGCTCTTGTTCACCGAAGGCGTTGTAACCCCGCGTCGTGATCGGGGCGAGGACCGCCGCGGCCTGGCCATGATTCTCGATGTCGCGTGGTGGCCCTCGCTCCTCCACGACACGGCCCATCTCGTCATAACGGACAGCCGACGTGTAGGCCTCCGGCTGGGCACCGGCGGTACCGCGCGGGTCGGTGATGGTGAGTACGCGGCCGTACTCGTCGTAGGTCTTCTTCGTGACGAGATCGCCCGCGCTGGTGACCACCCGGGTTTCGGTGACGCGGCCACCGGCGTCGTAGGTCAGTTTTGTGGCCTGTGTCCGGTTCTTGTCCGATACCGCGATCTGGATGGGCCTCCCCCACAGATCGTTGGTGTAGGTGGTTTTGCGGTTCACGCCTGACGGGTCGAGTACCTGCTCGAGCGTCTTCCCGGCCGGAGAGTATTTGCCTGTGGTGGTCCGGGTTCCCGCAGCCGATGTCTCCGAGGTGACATTGCCCAGCGCGTCATAGGAACGCTTCCAGAGTTCGATCTCCCTCTCCGCCGCCTTCGCGGTGGCCGGGACGACCCGGGTGGCACGGACGGGCATTCCGTCCCAGCTGTAGGTGTAGCGCGTGACCCGCCCAGCCGCGTCCATCTCGGAGATCTTGTACCCAGCGGGGTCGTAGCCATATTTGGCCATGGGCCGGATCACACCGTCGGTGCTGCGGCGTTCGACGGTGGTCAGGCGTCCTTTCGCGTCGTACAGATGGACATCGACGTTGCCGTCCGGTCGCCATACGTTCTCCAGCAGACCGCGGTGATACTCGTAGCTGAAACTCGCGTTGTTCGGACCGACGCGTTCGGCGAGTTTTCCGTCGGGGTGATAACGAAAGGTCGTCGTCCGCGTGTAGGGATCGGCGGCCACCCGGTCGGGATGCGCGGCACGCCAGCGAGCAGAAGCCGGTGCGTCGACGTTGTTCTCCGACCGCAGCAACCCGTCCGCGTCGAACTCTCGAGTCACGACGCGCTGATGTTTCTCGCCGGTCACCGCGTCCGTGGTCTCCGGATAGACCTCACCCACGATATTGTCGGCCGCGTCGTAACGGTACGTTGTCCGGACTCCCTGCGGGAACGCCGCGGAGTACTCGACCTTGGCGGTCATCCGGCCGAGGTTGTCCCGCTCGAATCCGGTCCGCGCGCCCGTCACGGTGTTGCGGATCTCGACCACGTCGCCCGCGCGGTTGCGGTCGTAGATCGCGGTGCCCCCGGCGTTCGTCACGCTGAAGAGAAGGTCTTCCGGTGCTTCCGTTCCCTGGGTGTAGCTGTACCGCTCCACTCCTGCCGGAGCCCCGGTCTCGTGCGCCATGGTCTTCGCGATAAGGAGGCCGTTATGCGCGGCGTACTGATATGTTTCGGGCTCGTACGGCTTGGTGGCCTGATCATACGGATAGCTCGTGAGCATGGTTCCGTATCGTGGATCGTCCAACGGAACGGTGTAGTTGTACCGGTAATTGGCGCCGACGACATCATCGACTTTCCGGTTCGTCCAGCGTGTGGCCACATCACCGTTCGGGTTGGGAATGATGTGCGTGGTATTGAAGTTCTCGTCGAAGAAGGTTTCCAGCCGACCGGTGTAGGGGCTGTAGTTCCACAAGCGGTACACCACCGTCTGCGGGTTCGCGCGGATCGGCGCGTGATGCAGTTCGATGAGCCGGTTGAGTTCGTCGAACAGGTAGGTCTCGTCCTTGCCGTCGAAGGTCTGGACCGTTCTCCCGCCTGAGCGGTTCACATGTTGGAGGTAGTCCGACTGAGCCGGTTCAGAGATCGGCAGGCTGTAGTAGGTGAACGTGGTGCTCTGGTCGGGGTCCGCCGCGGTGTCGACACGGGAGACCTCCGGCGATCCCACGGCGCGGTAGATGACCCGGTCCAGCGGACGGCCGGCCCGCGTCGCGCCACCGATCAGCCGGGCCTGGTCATCGTAGGCGTACTTTTCGCACCCGACGCCCACCTTGCAGACCTCGGCCAGGCGGTCGCACGCCGTGTAGCGATACTCGACGCGGATGGGTGCCTCACCCGGTGCGGGTGCCTCGCCAGTGATGGACTTGATCAGCTCGCGGCTGCGGCAGCCTCCTTCACCACCCGGCGGATACCATTCGACGGACACCCGGCGTCCGGAGTTGAACTGTCCGAGACCGACGATCCGCCCCTGGTCGTCGCGGGTGATGCTGATCGTCTTGTTGTAGGTCGCGGGACGGACCACGATCTCCTGCAACTGGCCGGAACTCGCACTGAAACGCAGCACCTCGCCATCGCCGGCCTTGACCTCATAGGTCCCCCATACCAGCTTCACTGTGTTGCTGGATCCGGTGTCACCCCGAGCCGCGAAAGTTCCGTCGGGGTTCTTTCCGAATACTTGCTGCCGTCCGTCTGGATACGTGATCGTCAACGACTGTTCTGCCGTGTTCCAGCTGGCCTGGGAATCGAAGAAACTCATCCAGCCGCGGCCCATCGCGCCCACGAGCCCGGCGGTGGTCGCCGCGCTGGAGTAACCCCGGCTCACCCGGAGTTTCGGTGTCGACTCGGTCTGTACATCCAAATCCACGGCTTGGCGCGTGTACATGCCGAATGGCAGCACCGTGCCACGCACAGTGCTGAGGTTCATGCCGCTGCCGACGGTGCGCCACTGGTCCGGCGCGGGCGGCACCACTATGACCGCCATCGCGGGAGTGACGGTGCTCAGGGCACCGTCGGTTACCTCGACCTTCCACCAGAGTGTTTGGTTCCAGCGGGCATATCCGTCCGGCACCTGATACGCCCAGTGATCCTGCCAGCCACTCGTCTCACAGTGCGTTGTCATCGCCTTGTCGGAGCACACCGTGAACAGGTATCGAGGATTGGCGAAGGGATAGGCGTCCGGATCGTTCGCGACCGCGGCCAGAGACGGCGAACGACTCAAGGTGGTTCCGCCGTTCGGCGGGCCGAGCACGCTGATATTCGGAGCACGGTTCGCGACGTTGTAGAAGACGCTAAGCGAACAGACCCCTTTCTCACTCAGCCAGCCATACCCCTTGACGAACACATCCCAAGCAACGAAATGGCTGCCCGGCTTCAAACCCGCCAGCGGCGCCTCCAGTTCGAGCGCTTGCCCCTGTCTGAACGGAACCGTGATGTCCTGCGAGGGATTCCCGTCGTACTTCACCCACGGCAACCCGGACGCACCACCCAGGTGATAACTGACGAAAGCCGACCCCGCAGGCAGGTCTCCCGCCCCCACCATCGTCAGCCGGAGCTTCACCCGGCCACCGGTGGGCAAGAACGGTTGCACGGTGACGCCCAGGTTCTCCCATTTCAGGTCGTAGGGTGGACCCCCATCGCCGCATGACGGCGCGGCCGCCTGACGCTGGGCCGCCTTCACCTCGACGGGCAGGGCTGCCGCGCCTTCCACCCGCACCGGCGTCAGCTTCTGCCGGACACGGGCCGCAGCCTCGTCGCGTGCCGCCAGCGCGTCATCCACCGACTTGCGTGCTGCGGATCCCGCTAATGGCAGCTTCGGAGTCTCCACCGAAGGAACCGAGACCTTCGCCGGATCCACATCGGGTTGATCAGGAACACTGTTGAGCGGCTTATCCACGCCCCCACTGCCCGCAGCCACCGCAGTAGCGACAGGCAATGCCGCCACGACGCCCGCCGTCAGCGACAACACCAGGACAAACCGCAGAAGCCACACCAGCGCGCGACGAACCATCGTGCCCCCCTTTATCAACCGTAGTGATCATCGGAGGTACACCGGCCGCGCTACACGCTCAGTCCTACGTTCATCACCCAGCCGTCGGGCGTTCACCGAGCCGACAGCGGACCCGCGTCAGCCATCACTTCACAAGCCGATCCGCTCAGCCAGTTGTCCCTGGTAACGATCTGAACTCCCAGAGGGGAGCGTCGCACTCTCCCCTGCGCGCACATCGCCTCCGCGCCAGTGACCAGTACCTTCGGCGTCACTGTCGCAGCCTGCCCACCCTCCCCCTGTTGCTTGCATCGCCCTCCCGCGGTGGCGCACTCGCGCCCAGGACCTACCTCGCTCCAACTAGTTCGAGGGACGGCTTGTCCGTGTGGTCCGGGAATCAGGTGAAGGACGATCATCGCTGTTACCCCTGAAACGGCTCATCCGTCATCTCCAGCTCTTCACCTCTTGGTCAGCGGGCCGCAGAGTGGCGATCTGGTCGTCGGTAAGGACACCGCCGTCGAAAACGTGATCGCCAGGGTCGGCCGTCCGGCAGGGAGGGCACCAGTCTTCAACCAGCAGCCGGCCGATCCACAGCGTGATGCCGAGTTCTTCTTCGGCTTCGCGGCGAGCGCACACCCTTGGTGACTCGCCCTTGTTCAACGCACCACCAGGGTTTCGTAGACATCGTCGGTCTGATAGCTAGTTTCGACGAGCAGCACGCGGCCGTGGGCGTCACGGCACAGGACACCACCGCTGCCGATCAGTGCTGGGAGCGTGGCGTAGTACTCCGTCGGCGGCAGCCATCCCTGGTTCATGCCGAGCTACGCTACCGAGCCCGCCACGGCGTGCTTGCCTTACGTTCGGAGGTTTATTGCTCCTGAGCTGTCAAACCTCACGAGCCGGCGGACGAGATGTGCGTGCGGCGCAAAGCCCGCGCCGCGCCCCTGGTTCCCGCCGCGACTTCGCGGTCAAGCAGATCCAGCATTCCTTGCTCGGCCAGCAAGTCAGGCAGTCGCGCGGCAGCGTAGTGGTCGCCGTAGTCGGCGCAGTAACTCAACGTTGCCCCGCTTTGCTAGCAAGTCAACCAGGCGCAAGGCAGCGTGGATGTCGCCGTCGTCGGTGAGCTGGCGTAGTGCCTCGGCGTCTCCTCGCTCGACCAGAAAGTCAGCCACTCGTCTGGCGGCGCGACGGTCGCCGCTGTCGGCGCGCTGGCGTAACTGCTTAAGGTCCCTGCGCTCGGCCAGGAGACTCACAAACCGGTCTGCCGCATGATCAACGCCGATATCGGCGAGTTCGCGCAGTGCCTCGGCATCTTCCTGCTCGGCCAGCAGGTCAACTAACAGCGCCGACTACAGCGTCTGCATCTTGCTGCGTCACAAGGCCGAACGGCTCCGCTGACCCCCGCCTACTACGAGTGGATCAGCCAG
Source organism: Amycolatopsis sp. lyj-108 (assembly GCF_046549005.1). NCBI lineage: Bacteria > Bacillati > Actinomycetota > Actinomycetes > Pseudonocardiales > Pseudonocardiaceae > Amycolatopsis > Amycolatopsis sp. lyj-108. Next base: position 316,999 of record NZ_JAJPWQ010000013.1, read on the forward strand.
GTCTTCGACGACCAGGACAACACTCCGCCCGTACCGGCGATGCGGGAGACGACGGGCCAGCACGTCATCGAGTCCCGAGCTATCACCGTCGATCACCTCTACGAGTGGGCACACCGCGCCATCCGCATGCGCACCAAAGCCGTGCTCAACCTCGGCCGCACGCTGGTACACACCCGGGGAGAGGTGACCCGCGACCCCGCCAGCGTCGAGTACGCGATGGCCACACTGACCCGTGACCTCGCCGCCTATGTTCAGACCATTGCCAACGTCGACGCCGCAGAAATCGACGACAGCACCCCCGCGAAAAGTCCCGCCGCGCCGGACACGGCGGGCCCCGGGCCGGCCGACGCGAGTCCGTCCTGACCTCGCCCCTCGGACAGCCTGCTCGTCACCGTCTGCTGTCGTCTGTACACTCGTCGCCGTGATTGCAGAGGCGAGGCTCGCTGTCGTCGCCTGGGAAGTGTGGCGAGGCTCGCGGGGGCCGGGTGATCTGACCGACGTCTTCGCGGGTGCCGTGGTGTATGCACAGCGGCCCGAGCAGCCTTGCCTGTGGGTGACCGATTTGGGTGAGGGCGGCCGGTGGATGGTGGTGTTCTCCACGCTGGAGCGCCTGGCCCGCCACGCCGGGGAGTGTGACTACCTGTCCACGACCGGAGCCGATCTGTTGGAACTCGTACCTCCGGGAATCGGATTGATGGTCGATCCCGATGACGAGCATCGGTTCCCGGTCTTGTCGCGCATGGCGCCCCCGGACGTCGTCGCGAGGACATGGGCGCAAGCAGGAAAACGGCCTCCGCGACTCGATAGCACCGGATAGCGACGCAGAGGCTGGAATGGAGGGGGCTCCACGATGGATGGTCCAGGTTTTCACGTCGAGATCGAGGTACTGGAAGGCGCCTCGAAGAACATGAGTCAGATCGTGCACGATCAGGAGAGCTTCGAATTGCGTGGCCTGTGCGGCGAGCCGCCGCTGTACGGCCACGATGGTGTGCACGCCGCGCTTGCCGAATTCTGTGGTAGCTGGAGCGTCGGGATCGACGCGCTGTCCGACCGCGCGCGCGACCTCGGAGCCCTGCTCGGCAAGGCCGCCCAGGCCTACCGCACGGTCGAGCACGACAACATCGGCGCGTTGAAAACCGACCCGGGAATCGACGCGATCACCCCGGACGCGGCACCCCGTGTCGGGGGCCGCTGATGGCGGAGCTGGGCCAGACAACCGATCCGAAAGCGCTGATCCCCGGCGACCCGCCAGCTGTCTATGAGAACGCCCGAGTCCTCGCGGCACGGGCGAGCTCCGCGAGTGCGGTCGGCGATGCATTGAAACGGATCGATACCGGCGGATGGCGCGGTCCGGCTTCGGACCGATTCCACGAAGACCACCAGACGGAAGTTCCGCGCTGGCTGCAAGCGGACGACTCGCTCGACAACGCCGCGCAAGCATTGTCCGCCTATGCGGACACCCTGGCGTGGGCACAGGGCCAAGCCGCCGAAGCGATCGCCCAATGGCAGCGTGGCGAGACCGCGACGCAGCAGGCCAAACAGGCACACGACCGCACGGTGGCCGACGCACAGACACAAACACGAGCCAACGCCGAGCGCGGAGACCCCACCGTCGTCCAACCGCCGGCGTTCACCGACCCCGGCGAAGCACAACGCCAAGCAGCTCGCGACATCCTGAACCGGGCACGCCAGCAACTGACCGGAGCAGGCGACCGCTGCGCGGAAGCCCTGCGGGTCGAGGCGACCATGGCCCCGCAGGACTCCCGCAAGCAAGCGGACGCCAACTTCTACGGCGGTATCTGGGACTCGATCTCCGGCGCCGGTGAGGCGCTCTGGGGTGCGATCTCCGACCCAGGTGGAACGGTGGCGGCGATGGCGCACAACGTCATGCACCCGGTCGAGACCTTCAAGGCCATCACGGCCTGGGACGACTGGGCCAACGGCCACGGCGACCGCGCCCTCGGCAAGATCACCGGCGGCATGCTCCTGGGCCTCGGGTCGGGGAAACTCCTCAAAGACTTGGTCGGCCGGTCGCATCACGACACGGACATACCGGCCGAGCATCGCCCCGGCGCCCCTGCCAGCACACCCGAAGCTCGGGTTGAGAGGGTTCAGCAGGGCATCACGGACGACAGGGGCAATCTGCTCGGCGTGGAGGACAGCAAAGGGGTACGCCTCATCGATGAGGCGCAGCTCAGCCAAGTCCGGCAGCACTTTCACGACAACCTCGGTGCACCAACGAAGGTCTATGAAACACCGAAAGGAACGGTGGAATTCTGGGAGATCAGCGCTGATCCTAAGCAGCAGGTCGTCTACCGTACCTATAGCGGCTCAGGGGGCGCCACCATTGACATTAACGGCGTGTCAGGCGTTGACATGAAGCGATTCCACATAAGGTGATCTACTGATGAATACAGACGAGAAGTACCAGGAAGAACTCGACTATTTTACCGAGTACACTCAAGGCGACTGGGTTCCCATCAACTACATATTTGTTTCGGCAAGCAATCTTTTGGGCGCCGGGGCGAGTTTGCAGCAGATCACTGAAGTTGCCGAGAGAATGTTCAAGGACCTGTTCGCTCAGAACGTATGCGTTGGCGACCTCACTGAGCAGGACCCCGGTTTCGAGGCGTGGCAGGGGACGACCAGCGAGTGGCTTGAGCGAATCCGCGAGGATGTCCAAAAACGCGGCGACATTCCCGACCCTGGTGAATTCGGCTGGCTACATACCCCTGCCTAGGTGGGCCCAGCTGCCTGCGGTGCGGGTAATCGACCGACCGGCCATCAGGCAAAGGAACAGCGCCATGCCGATCACTGCCGAACCGCGTGTGGGAGCCCGTGTCCTGCTGCTCGACGCCCAGGACCGTGTGCTGCTCATCCACGCGTGCGATCCCGATGATCCCGGTCACCAGTGGTGGGAGCTCCCCGGTGGCGGCGTCGAGACCGGTGAAACGCTCCCGAAAACCGCTCTTCGCGAGATCTAAGGAAGAGTCCGGCATCGTCCTGACCACTGTGGACCGGAAGTTGTGGACCCGCGAGAGCCGCTTCACCTACCGCGGCTGCGAGCATTACCGTCTCGATCACGTGTTCCTCGCCAGGGCCAGCGACACCCGACCGTCCGCGGCGCTCATGCCGACCGCGAACGAGCGCGCGAGCGTCCTCGATCGCCGGTGGTGGACGTACGCCGAACTCGAGGCCACGACCGATAAACTGCTGCCCGGCAGCCTGCCCGCACTCGTGGCGCGCCTGCTCGCGGGACGGTTCCCGGCCGAGCCGATCCGGGTGACCGACTGACTCCGCTACATGTGCTCCGTCCGCCACCGGACAGCGGCCGGGAAACGACCGGTAGATCTCGGCCCGCGGATGTGCGATGAACGCTCGGATGATCATCCTTGTTGCGCCGGATGCGCTGGTCAGCGCGCTTCGGTGCGGGACAACGAGTGCCCATGCGCGCCTTCTTCGAGGTCAATGTCGGTGGTTGGTGCCAGAATCCACACGTGCAGTTTGACTTGGTATCAATGCAGGTGGGAGCAACAGTGGCCGCAGTCGCCACTTGGGGTGTCACCACTGTCGGGGTCGACGTTGACGTCCAGAGTCGTCCCTGACCGCGCTGCCCTGATGTGACGGAACGCAGCAGCCTGCGCCCCATCAGTCGCGGCGTCGACGGACATACCTCCGGATCGGCGGTTCAGAGACCCCGAGCTACCGCTGCGGGGAACGGACCGTGAGTGAGTCCGGAAGCCGAGTCCTTCGCGACGACCCGTGATCAGGCTTGGGTCAGTTCCCTGCGGTAGTCACCGCGCGGTGGCCCAGTTCCTGCGCCGACATGCGATTCGTGGGCATCCAGGGCCACAGTCCCGACCGTGTCGCGCGTACGGCGGCGAGGATCTGCGGCCGGAACTTGACCGGCATGATCCGGCCCGCCGCGGCGAAAGCGGCTTTCACGGTGTCGCGGTTGATCGGCTCCTGGATCGTGGTGGCGATCTCGGCGAGGAAGGGCAGCAGTTCCAGCCATTGCGGTACGTCGCCGTAGCGGGCCCAGTCCGACCACGGCAGTCGCCGGCCGTGGACGTGATACAAGGCATTGACCGCGGCGAAGGCCTCGACCGCCGGGAACCCCGTACCGCGACCCCCTGCCCGGTGGGTCGTGGCCGGCGCGGGCGCGGGCAGGTCCGGGAACCTCGCGGCCAGGTCCGTGACAAGCGCGGCTTTCGTACCATGCGACAGCTCCAGCTCTTCCGCGCGCCACGAGATCGATTCAAGGGGCACGAATCCACCGATCCAGCTCGACCCCGTGGATTCCAGCATCGCGGTCACCAACGGCGGGACGGCGGGAGACGGGCCGGTCATCGCGTCGTGTGGCCCGAGCAGCAAGTCCAGTTCGCCGAGGACATCGAGCACTCGGCCTCGGATCGCGACCAGATGGGCCAGGGAAACAGGCACAGTCGACATGCGGTGATTGTCCCGGCGATGCCGTCACCCGATCGAGACAGGTCCCAGTGAATTCAGCCGGGAACACCTGACCGGGCGACACCTATGCCTCGCTACAGCACACCCGTTTTTCCTTTCCTGACCTCGGCCTTTCCGATATTCAAGCCCCTCCTACTCGCGTTGGGCGGCCGCTAGCGGGCGAGGCTGATCGGCCCCACAGTGCGGCACATGACCACAACGATCTGCCCCTGGTGCCGGAAACCCTTGGGACAAGACCGAGAACTAGACCATGGATTCGCGCAGCGACACCCAGCGGTGGCCGCCATCGACGGCTTCCCGGCCGAGGCGTGCACCGGCTGCGCAGCCGAGTTCGACGGGCTCACCAGCGCACAGATCACCGCGTTTGTGGCCGACGACGCAGACTTCGGACAGTTCGTCCGCCGCTACTTCACGGCGGCGAGAAGAGCGAGCGGCACCACTGCCACGGAGCGAGCAAGCAGTGCGCTGACAGAATACGTTGTCATCTGTGAGCAGGAGGGCGAACTGCCCTGCGACTGCGACACGTGCTCGATCGCCGGATTCACCGCGGACTGCACACGGGCCGCGTTGCAGGACTACGAGAAGTACTTCCAGATGCAGCCGGTATGAAGAGATCCGCGGCTTCCGTCATACCGCCCCACCTCGGCGCTGACGCGTTCATGTACATCGACGCGCCGTGCAGCCCCACCTACGAGGGCTCCGCGCGAAGCGAGTACGACGGCGCCCAGTACGCGCTGGACTACACGGTACGGTGGGTCAACCGGTCCCAGAACCAGGAGGCAGGCCGGCGGCTGTTCGGCTGGTACGAGAACGACCGCATCCTGGATCTGGGCAAAGACCCGGAACTTGACCCGAACGATC
>NZ_JAJPWQ010000014.1:0-317681 GCF_046549005.1 Amycolatopsis sp. lyj-108
CTCTCAAAGGAACCTCAAACGAGGTTCAAATACATAAGCTCTACTGGCTTAGTTCACTAGCACACTGTTGAGTTCTCAAGCAACACACCCCGAATCGCACCACTCACGCGGCCTTATCCGAAGCAGTCATTCCTAGCAGTTTTTGGTGAGACACCCACTCAATCACCTAGAGGTGAGAGCTTGGTTCGTGTCCCGCGGCCACCCGGTTTCCCTGGCGACTTGGAGAACTTTACATGGCCCGCAGGGGCCCGAAACAGGGGGGTACCTTAACTGCGTTTCCGCAGGTCAAGGCCCCTGTTTCGGGCCGGGGCCGCGATCAGCCCTCGACGCGGACGCCGGCGACGTTGCGCTTGCCCTTGCGGACCACGAGCCAGCGGCCGTGCAGAGCGTCGGCCGCGGACGGCTTCCACTCCTCGTCGGCGATCTTCGTGTTGTTGACGTACGCGCCGCCTTCCTTGACGGTGCGGCGCGCGGCGCCCTTGCTGTCGACGAGCCCGGCGGCGATCAGCAGGTCGACGATCGTCGACTCGCCGTTCGGGTCGATCTTGCCGTTGGGCACCTCGGCCATGGCGGCATCGAGGGTCGGCGAGTCGAGCTCACGCAGCTCTCCCCTGCCGAACAGCGCCCCGCTCGCGGCGATGACCTGCCGGGTCGCCGCTTCGCCGTGCACCAGGGTCGTGAAGTCCTCCGCCAGCTTCCGCTGCGCCGACCGCAGGTGGGGGCGCTGTTCGGTGTCCTCGGCCAGCACCGCGATCTCCTCCTGCCCGAGGAAGGAGAACATCTTCAGGTAGCGGATGACGTCGGCGTCGGCGACGTTCAGGAAGTACTGGAACCACGCGTACGGCGAGGTCATCTCCGGGTCGAGCCAGACGCTGCCGCCGCCGGTGGACTTCCCGAACTTGCGTCCCTCGGAGTCGGTGACCAGCGGCGCGGTCAGCGCGTGGGTGTGCCCGCCGTCGGTGCGGCGGATCAGGTCGACACCGCCGACGAGGTTGCCCCACTGGTCGGAGCCGCCGATCTGCAGCTTGCAGCCGTACTCGCGGTACAGGTGCAGGTAGTCCTGCGACTGCAGCAGCAGGTAGCTGAACTCGGTGTAGGAGATGCCGTCGGTTTCGAGGCGGCGCTTCACCGTCTCCCGGTTCAGCATCATGTTGACCGGGAAGTGCTTGCCGACGTCGCGCAGGAACTCGACCACGCTCTGCTTCGCGGTCCAGTTCAGGTTGTTCTCGATGACCGCGCCGGTCGGCGAGTCGTCGAAGTCGACGAACCGCTCCAGCTGGCCGCGGATCCGGTCGGCCCACTCGGAGACGGTGTCCACCGTGTTCAAGGTGCGCTCACCGGTGTCGCGCGGGTCGCCGATCATCCCGGTGGCGACGCCCGCCAGCACGATCGGCCGGTGGCCGGCGCGCTGGAAGCGCGAGAGCATCAGCAGCGGGACCAGGTTGCCGGCGTGCAGGCTCGGCGCGGTCGGGTCGAATCCGCAATAGAGCGTGAGGGGTCCTTGGTCGAGGTCTCGCCGCAGTGCGTCGGTGTCGGTGGATTGCGCGATCAGGCCGCGCCAGGTCAGCTCGTCAAGGATGTGCTCGCTCACGCCTGTAGATCCTCCCGCACCAGGTCAACCGACTATCGGCCGGGGGCCGCCGCCCGTCGCTTGCCGCCCCGGCGATAGGTGGAGACCGCGGGAGAGCCGTCGATCCAGAACCGCCAAGGCGTGTCCATCGCCATCGCGACGCCGACACGCGGCCCGGTGCGGATGTCCGCTTCGGGGACGCGGTCGCCGGTGAACAACCGGACGGGTGACGCGGGGTCGGTCAGGTCGACACCGTTCTCCGGCCGGGCGATGCCGAGCACCGAGGTGAGGATGGCCGGACCCTTGGCGAGTTCGCCGTTGCCCCGAGCGGACGGCCTCCGCGCGCGGGCGATGCCCGCGCCGGAAACCACTTCCCCGGCCCGCAGCAGCACGGCGCCCGGCTGCCCGTCTTCGGTGCCGACGACGTTGGCGCAGAAGTGCATCCCGTAGACGAAGTACACGTACAGATGGCCCGCCGGCCCCCACATGACCTCGTTGCGCGGGGTCTTGCCGCGATAGCAGTGCGACGCGGGATCGTCGAGACCGCGATAGGCCTCGACCTCCACCAGACGGACGGCGACCGTGCCGTCGGGACCGGTCGACTCGATCACCGCCCCGAGCAGGAGCGTGGACAGCTCCACCGGATCCAGCGCCAGCTCCCGCCGGGTGAACTGTCTCCCGGTCGCCACGTTCCGCACGCCTCGACCTTAACCGCAGGCTCCGACAGGTTCGGTATTGAGCGATCGCTCAATACCGGTCTACAGTGTCATTGAGCGATCGCTCAAAACTGGGGAGGAAGCTCGATGAGCCGAAGAGCGCTGTACGTCGAAACGGTGATCCGCACGGACCTCGAAACGCTGTGGCGGTACACGCAGGAGCCGGATCTGCACGAACGGTGGGATCTTCGCTTCGCGCGGATCGAGCCGGTCGCGGGTTCACCGGGACGGTTCCACTACGCGACGAGGTTCCTGGGACTCGTCATCAACGGAACCGGGATTCACGCCGGGGAGAGCCAGCGGCCCGACGGCGGGAGGACGTCGGCGTTGCGGTTCACCTCCGCGGATCCGCTGTCCCTCATCAGGTCCGGTTCGGGGTACTGGCGCTATACCCCGACCGACGACGGCGTCCGCTTCGTCACCGGCTTCGACTACACCACCCGGTGGGGTGTCTTCGGCAGGTTCGCCGATCTGCTGTTCCGGCCGCTTTTCGGATGGATGACGGCCTGGTCGTTCGACAGGCTCCGTCTGTGGCTCGAAACCGGTGCCCCGCCGGAGGAACTCCCCTTGCTCTCGCCCACAGCCGGCCGCTGCCGCCGGAGCCCGCGGCCGGGTAAGGACGGCGTGGCACCTCGCGTTCTCGACACCCTGGAGCAGGCATGATCTTCCGAGAGGCACTGGGCGAGCAGTTCGCGTCGCTGCATCCGCGCATGCGCGAACGACTGTCGCTGAGCACGGAGAACGGTGTCGGGATGATCGGCGTCGGCGTGATGGACGAGATCTGGCGCGGCGCCGCGTTCACCACACCGTTCCTGCGGCTGGGCGCGTCGAGGCACATCCTGTTCCCCGAACGGGGCCGCAACGTCCCCTTCACCATCGAGAACTATCCGTACGTCGATTCCCTCGGCAGGGAGACGGTCTCGTTCGTCCGCACCTTCGAACTGCCAGGGAGGCGGCGGCGGTTCGACGCGCAGATGATCTACAGCGCCGAGCGCGGGACGATCGTCGACTACCTGGGAACACATCAGCACATCGCCGTCGATCTCGACCTGACGGTGCGGCCGGACGGCGGCTTCCACTTCCGTTCGGAGGAGTTCCGGCTCTGCGAAGGCCCGCTTCGGTGCGTGGTGCCGCGATCCGTCGTCGGAGTGGCCGAGGTCGACGAGTGGTTCGACGAGGAAAGCGGTCTGTTCCGAATCGAGATCCAGGTGACGAACCGGCGGTTCGGCCCGCTGTTCGGCTACCGGGGCGCGTTCGAGGCGCGGTTCGTCGACCTGCGGGCGGGGGTGAGCGGGGCGGTGAAGCCGTTGCGTGAGAAAGTCCTGGACTGATGAACGGGCCCAGCACCAAACAGCGGTTGATCGATGGCGCGCTGGAGACGATCCGCACCAGCGGCATCACCGCGGTTTCGGCCAGGACCGTCGCCGCGGCCGCGGGCACCAATCAAGCCCTGATCTTCTACCACTTCGGCAGTGTCGAGGAGTTGCTCGCGCAGTCCTGCGTGACGGCGACCGAAAGCCGCGTCTCCCATTACCGTGATCGGTTCGCCGAAGTGAGCACACTGGGCGAGCTACTGGAACTGGGCCGCACGATCCACGCGGAGGAACGGGCCGAGGGGAACATGACGGTCCTCGCCCAGACGCTCGCCGGTGCCCAGGCAGGCGGACGGCTGGCCGAGGCGACCCGGCAGGCGCTCGACAAGTGGGTTCGCGAAGTTCAAGGCGCGCTCGACCGCGTGCTGACCGGTTCACCGGTGCTCGAACTGGCGGAGACCGAGGGGCTCGCCCACGCGGTCTCCGCCGGTTTCCTGGGCCTGACCTTGTTCGAGACGGTCAATCCGGAAGGCGCCGAGCAGGCATTGGCGGCGCTGGGGCAGCTGGCTGTCCTGGTCGACGTCCTCGAAGGACTCGGCCCGGTCGCGACCCGTGCCGTGCGCGCGAAGCTCCGGAAGAGCGCGAAGAAGTAGCTACGCGATCTTCGGCGCCACTCGCATGCTGGTGTAGCAGCATGCGGTGCCGTCGGGCAGTTTCGTGAACAGCACCGGCATCCAGTCGTCGCCGAACATCGAGTTCATCCCGGCGAAGACGTTCTCCGCCACCGGCACCAGCTCCGCCTCGATCGGCGGGGCGATGCCTTCGAGGCCATCGGCGAATTCGTAGACGAAGTGCAGCTTCCCGTCCTTCTCGGTGACGGTGATGATGACGCCTTCACGGCGATAGGTACCCGCGAAAGGCGCGACGTCCACCGAAGGCGGTGACGGCGGCGGAGCGAAATCGGCGGGAACCCGGACCCCGGCGAGTTCACCGAGCAGTTCCCGTGACAGTCCGGTGTACAGCCGATCGGTCGTGCCGTGATTCGTGAGCAACGCGAAGGCGAACCCCGCCTCCGGCACCACCCGCAGGTACGAGCGCTGCCCGATCGAAGACCCGTTGTGCCCGAAGCCCGCGACGCCGTTCCAGTCGTAGGTCGACAGGCCGAGGCCCCAGCCGTCGGAACCGAGCGTCCATTTGTCAGGTACCTCGACCTCGCGCCGCCGCATCGCGGTCACCGTCTCCTCCGCGAGCACGCGAGCGCCGTCGGCGGCGGTGCCGTCCAGCAGCATCCGCGCGAAGCGCACCACGTCGCCGGCCGTGGCGAGAACGCGGCCGAACGGTCCGGCGGAGCGCGGCAGGAGATCCCAGGCGGCGGTCGGCTCCGGGTCCTTCCCGAGGTGTCCCATCGCGACGCGAAAGCGCAGGGCCTCTTCGGGCAGGGTCATGGTCTCGGCGAGCCCGAGCGGGGCGACGATCCGTGCCCGCAGGGCGTCGTCCCAGGTCAGACCGGTGAGTACCTCGACGATCCGGCCGAGCACGTTGTACCCGACGCTGCTGTAGGACGCGGCCGTCCCCGGCGGGCAGTCGAGCGCCACTCCCCTCGCCGCTTCGACGTACTTGGCGAGACAGTCGTCGCCGCGTCCGGTGTCTTCGATGAAGTCGCAGGTGAGCCCGCCGGTGTGACTGAGCAGCTGCCGGGCGGTGATCGTCTTCGTCGCGTCCGGATCGACCGTCGCGAACTCCGGGAGCACCTCGACGACCGGTGCGTCGAGATCGAGCCGTCCTTCCTCGGCGAGCCCCATCACCAGCGAAGCCGTGTAGACCTTCGCGATCGAGCCGAGCTGGAAGACCGAGTCGGTGGTCGCCTCCACTCCGGTCCCCCGATGCAGGATCCCGCTCGCGAACTCGTGGATCTCGCCGTCCTTCAGCACCGCGAGGCTCGCTCCCGGTACGCGGTGTTCGGCCCGCAGGTCGTCGAGGCGGGACTGCCAGTGGTCATGGTCGAGCGTTGTCCGTACAGTGTTAGGCATACTGAACACTGTACGGAAAATGAGGGGAATGCGGATGTCGGTGTGGATGCGGCCCCCGAAACGCAAGCGCGAGCAGCCGTCGCTGAGCCGGGAGCAGATCGTTTCCGCGGCGATCGAGCTTCTCGACGCCGAAGGCATCGACGCGCTGAGCATGCGGAAGCTCGGAGCGCGGCTCGATGTGGCCGCCGCGTCGATGTACACGCATGTGGCAGGCAAGGACGAGCTGTCCGAACTGGTCGTCGACGAGGTCTACGGCGAGGTCGCGCTCCCGGAGCCGGGTCCGTGGCGAACGGCCGCGACGACGTTCGCGCACGACCTGCGTTCGGTGTTCCTCCGCCATCCGTGGATCGGCTCGCTGCTCGGCGAGGCTGGGGTGGCGTATCTGGGGCCGAACGTCTTGAAGCTGTCGGAAGCGGCGCTGGCCCTGTTCGAAGACGCCGGGTTCTCGCTGGACGACGCCGATCTGGCGTGGAACACGGTCATGGCGTTCGTCGTCGGGAGAGCCACCGGCGAAGCCGCGTGGCTCACGACGCTCAAGCGCAGCGGGCAGAGCGAGCAGGAATGGAAAGACCGTCTGTGGCCCGCGGCCGAGCAAGCGGTGCGAGACCACCCACGGCTGAAGAAGCTCTACGCGGCACAGCGAAACCAGAAACCGGGCGAGACCAACGACGACGACTTCGAACGCGGCCTCGCCTGCGTCCTCGACGGGCTCGCGACGAGGCTTCCCTGAAGCGCGTGAAGGCCCCTTCCTCGGCTCAGCCTAGGGAAGGGGCCTTCACGCGAGAACTCAGCTCAGCCAGGCGCGGTGTTCGGCGACCCGCGCGACCAGTCGGTCCCGCTGCTCGGCGACGCGCTCCGGAGCGGTACCGCCACGAGCGTTGCGCGAACTCACCGAGCCTTCGACGGTCAGCACTTCGCGCACGGCGGGCGTCAGGGCCGGGTTGATCTTCTCGAACTCTTCGTCGGTCAGTTCGTCCAGGCCGACACCGCGGGCTTCGGCGACGCGGACGCTCTCCCCCGCCGCTTCGTGCGCGACACGGAACGGAACACCCTGGCGCACCAGCCATTCGGCGATGTCCGTGGCGAGGGTGAAGCCGGCGGGCGCCAGTTCGGCGAGCCGGTCGGTGTGGAAGGTCAGCGTCTCGAGCATGCCCGCGATCGCCGGGAACAGCAGTTCCAGCTGCTCGACGGAGTCGAAGACCGGCTCCTTGTCCTCTTGCAGGTCACGGTTGTACGCGAGCGGCTGCGCCTTGAGCGTCGCGAGCAGACCGGTCAGGTTGCCGATGAGCCGCCCGGCCTTGCCGCGGGTCAGCTCGGCGACGTCCGGGTTCTTCTTCTGCGGCATGATCGAACTGCCGGTCGCCCAGGCGTCGTCGAGGGTGACGTAGCCGAATTCGGCGGTGTTCCAGATGATCACCTCTTCGGCGATCCTGGACAGGTTGACCGCGAGCATCGCGACGTCGAAGGCGAACTCGGCGACGAAGTCCCGCGAGGCGGTGCCGTCGATGGAGTTCTCGACGCTGGTGTCGAAGCCCAGTTCCGCGGCGACGGCCTCGGGGTCGAGGCCCAGCGAGGAGCCCGCGAGCGCGCCGGAGCCATAAGGCGATTCGGCGGTGCGAGCGTCCCAGTCACGCAGCCGGGTGACGTCGCGCAGCAGCGACTGGCCGTGCGCGAGCAGGTGGTGCGCCAGCAGGACCGGCTGGGCGTGCTGCAGGTGGGTGCGGCCGGGGAGGATCGCGTCCGGGTGCCGTTTCGCCTGCGAAACGAGCGCGTCCACGACCCCGAGGGTGCCCGCGACCACCCGGCGGGCGGCGTCGCGCAGCCACATCCGGAACAGCGTCGCGACCTGGTCGTTGCGCGAACGTCCCGCCCTCAGCTTGCCGCCGAGTTCGGTGCCCGCCCGCTCCAGCAGACCGCGTTCGAGCGCGGTGTGGACGTCCTCGTCGGCGACGGTCGGGGTGAACTCACCCGACTCGACGTCCTGCGCCAGGGTGTCCAGCGCGGCGAGCATGCCGGTCAGCTCGTCATCGGTGAGCAGTCCCGCCTTCCGCAGCACTCGCGCGTGGGCCCGCGACCCGGCGATGTCGTACGGCGCCAGCCGCCAGTCGAAATGGGTCGACGCGCTCAGCGCCGCCATCGCCTCGGCCGGCCCGCTGGCGAACCGGCCGCCCCACAGCTGCACCGGCTGCTCATTCCCGCTCACGACACTCCTCGAATTCTTTGATTACTTCAGGCGACTGATCGGTCGAAGGTAGCGCCTGTGCCGAAGTCGTACAGCGCGCGCTCGTCGCGCGCCGAGTTCACGACCGCGTTCCCGCGGTGCAGGACCAGGCGGACTTCGCCGGACACCCGCTCGGAACTGACCTTTTGCAGTTCCTCGTGCGCGGTGACCAGCGCGAGCGCACCGGGCCCCTCGTAGATTTCGCGTCCTCTGAGCCCGAAGGCGCCGACACGTCGGTTCAGCTGCTGGAAGGCCTCCAGCAGCGTCACGGTCTCCCCGTCGATGGCCACCGGCACACCTTCGTCGAAGGTGATGACCAGCTTCTCCGGGTCATCCGGGAAGGCGAACCCGTCAGGCGTCACCCTCGGTCTCCTCACCGCCGTCCACTGTGGACGACCGTCGGGCCAGCGCCATGAAGCGCTCGGCCAGGTCTTTGCCGGACAACGGCTCCCTCGCGATCACCGCGACCGTGTCGTCGCCTGCGATGGAACCGACGACCTCCTCCAGCGCCGCCCTGTCGATGGCGCTGGCCAGGAACTGCGCCGCGCCCGGCGGGGTGCGCAGCACCGTCAGGTTCCCGGACGAGTCCGCCGAAACGAGCAGTTCCGCGAGCAACCGCGAAAGCCGGGACGTACCGCCCTGCACCCCGCGTACCGGGCTGCCGTCCTCCGGAATGACATACACCGGCGCGCCGGAATCCGCACCCCGGAGCTTCACCGCGCCCAGTTCGTCGAGGTCCCGCGACAGCGTCGCCTGGGTGACGTCGATCCCTTCCGCCGCCAGGAGCTTCGCGAGCTCCGTCTGGCTGCGGATGGCCATCGTGGACACGAGTTCGGTGATCCGGGCCTGCCGGGTGACCCTGCTGCCGGTCATCGTCGCCGCTTCTCGTCCATGAGCCACACCAGCAAGGCCTTCTGCGCGTGCAGCCGGTTTTCGGCCTCGTCCCAGACCGCGCTCGCCGGTCCGTCGATGACCTCGTCGGTGATCTCCCAGCCGCGGTGCGCGGGCAGGCAGTGCAGCACGATCGCCTCGTCCGCGGCGCGGCGCATCAGCGCGGCGTTGACCTGCAGCTCGCGGAACGGGCCGACGCGGTCGAGGCCGTCGTTCTCCTGACCCATCGAAGTCCAGGTGTCGGTGACGACGACGTCCGCGCCTTCGACGGCGGCGTACGGATCGGTGAAGACCGTGGTGCTGCCGCCGGTTTCACTCGATCGGTGCTTGGCGTCGAGCATGACCTGCTGATCGGGCTGGAAGCCTTCCGGCGAGACGACTCGGACGTGCATCCCGGCCGTGGTTCCGCCCAGCAGCAGCGAATGCGCCATGTTGTTGGCGCCGTCGCCGAGGTAGACCAGGGTGAGCCCGGCGAGCTTGCCCTTGCGCTCGCGGATGGTCATCAGGTCGGTGAGCACCTGGCAAGGGTGGAACTCGTCGGTGAGCGCGTTGATCACCGGGATGCTCGCCGCCGACGCCATCGCGTCGATGCGCTTCTGGGCGAAGGTCCGCCAGACGATCGCGTCCAGGTACCGCGAAAGCACCCGCGAGGTGTCCTCGATGGTCTCTTCGCGGCCGAGCTGCATGGAGCGTCCGTCGACGATGACCGGGTTCCCGCCGAGCTGGGCGATGCCCACCTCGAAGGAGAACCTGGTCCGGGTGGAGTTCTTCTCGAAGATCGCCGCGACGGACTTGCCCTCCAGCGCGCGCGAGCTCAGCGGCTCTGCTTTCAACTGGTCGGCGAGGTCCAGGATCTCGGCCTGTTCGGCGGGGCTGAGATCATCGTCACGGAGGAAGTTGCGGAGCATGCGTTTGGTCTCTGTCCTAGGTGGTGGTGGAATCGAGCGCCCCGGGAAGGGCTTCGAGGAATCCCGCGGCCTCGTCGGCGCTCAGGATCAGCGGCGGTGCCAGCCGGATGGTGTCCGGTGCGATCGGGTTGACCAGGTACCCCGCGTCCTGCGCGGCCTTGGCGACCGCGGCGGAGACCGGTTCGCGCAACGCGATGCCGAGCAACAGCCCGGCACCGCGGACCCCGGCCACCAGCGGATGGCCGAGCTCCTCGACGCGGGAGGCGATGTCCTTGCCCAGAGCGGAAACGTGGTCGTTCAGGTTCTCCTTGGCGATGGTCTTGAGCACGGCGAGCCCGGCGGCGCAGCAGATCGGGTTGCCGCCGAAGGTGGTGCCGTGCTGGCCCGGCTTCATCAGCTCCCCCGCTTCGCCGACGCCGATGACCGCGCCGATCGGCAGACCGCCGCCGAGCCCCTTCGCCAGTGTGATGACGTCCGGGACGATGCCGGTGTGCTGGAAGGCGAACCACGCGCCGGTGCGGCCGATACCGGTCTGCACCTCGTCGAGGACCAGCAGGGTCCCGGTCGCCTTGGTGATCTCCCGCGCGGCCTGGAGGTAGCCGTCCGGTGCCGGGACGACACCCGCTTCCCCGAGGATCGGCTCGAGGAACACCGCCGCGGTCTCGGTGTCCACCGCGGCACGAAGCGCGTCGACGTCACCATAGGGAACGTGGGTGACGCCCGGGACCAGTGGCGCGAACGCGTCCCGCTTCAACGGCTGACCGGTCAGCGACAAGGCGCCCATGGTGCGGCCGTGGAAGGCCCCCTCGCAGGCGACGATCTTGGTCCGCCCGGTGAGCCTGCTGATCTTCAGCGCGGCTTCGTTGGCTTCCGCGCCGGAGTTGACGAACAGGACCTTCGCGTTGCCGGAAAGTCCTGCGACGTCCAGGAGGGTCTCGGCCAGTTCGACGGCGACCGGGTTCACGTAGAGGTTCGAGGTGTGCCCGAGTTTCGCGACCTGTTCGGTGACCGCGGCGACCACGGCGGGATGAGCGTGCCCCAGCGCGTTGACCGCGATCCCGCCGAGCAGGTCGACATACGGCTTGCCGTCGGCGTCCCAGACCTTCGCACCCTCGCCGCGGACCAGGGTCAGCGCCGGGGTGCCGTAGTTGTCCATGAGGGACGACGTCCAGTGCTCCTGGCCGTCTACATTGGACTGGAGGGTGGTCACGGAAGCTCCGTTTCGGGGAAGACCATGGTACCGATGCCGCGGGAGGTGAAGACCTCCAGCAGTACCGAATGGGCGATGCGGCCGTCGATCACGTGCGCGCGGCGGACGCCGCCGCGGATGGCGCGCACGCAGGCCTCCATCTTCGGGATCATGCCGCTGGCGAGGCCGGGAAGCAGGGTTTCGAGGCGGTCCACGCGGATCCGGTCGACCAGCGAACCGCGGTCCGGCCAGTTGGCGTAGAGGCCTTCGACATCGGTGAGCACGACGAGCTTTTCCGCGCCGAGCGCGGCCGCCAGCGCGCCGGCGGCGGTGTCGGCGTTGATGTTGTGCACGACGCCGTCGACGTCCGGGGCCACGGTGGACACCACCGGGATCCGGCCCGCGTTGACGATGTCGAGCACCGCGTCCGGGTTGACCTCGGAAACCTCGCCGACGAGCCCGATGTCGACCGGTACACCGTCCACAGTGGCCTGTTTGCGCTCGGCGGTGAACAACCGCGCGTCCTCGCCGGAGATCCCGACCGCGTACGGGCCGTGCGCGTTGATCAGGCCGACCAGTTCGCGGCTGACCTGGCCGGTCAGCACCATCCGGACGATGTCCATCGTCTCGGGCGTGGTGACCCGGAGGCCGCCCTTGAACTCGCCTTCGACGCCGAGCCGGTTGAGCATCGCGGTGATCTGCGGGCCGCCGCCGTGCACCACCACGGGGCGCAGCCCGGCCATGCGGAGGAAGACCATGTCCTCGGCGAAGGCCTGTTTGAGGCTCTCGTCGATCATGGCGTTGCCGCCGTACTTGATCACGACGGTCGCGCCGTGGAAGCGCTGTAGCCATGGCAGGGCTTCGATCAGGATCGCGGCCTTCTCGGCGGCCGTCGCGAGCCGCTCGTCCGCGGGGACGGTGGATTCGGAAGGGCTCATGACGAGTACGCGCTGTTCTCTTCGACGTACGCGTGCGAGAGGTCGGTCGTGTAGATCGTCGCCCCGCCTTCGCCGAGGCCGAGGTCGACGACGATCTGGATGTCACGCCCCGAGAGATCCGCCTCGGAGCGGTCCGCCGCGGGAGTGCCGTCGGCGAACAGGGTGACGCCGTTGATCGCGATGGCGACCTTCTCCGGGTCGATCTTCGCGGGCACCCGGCCCAGCGCCATGGCGATGCGGCCCCAGTTCGGGTCCGAACCGAACAGCGCGGTCTTGACCAGGTTGTCCTCGGCGATCGTCCGGCCGACGGCGATGGCGTCGGCCTCGCTCGCCGCGCCGGTGACCGTGACGTCGACGTACTTGGTCGCGCCTTCGGAGTCCGCGCGCAGTTGAAGCACGAGGTCGAGGCTGACCGTGGTGAGCAGTTCGGTCAGTTCGGCCTCGGTAGGTTCGACGCCGCTGGCGCCGGACGCGAGGACGAGCACCGTGTCGTTGGTGGAAGTCCCGCCATCGACGTCGAGCCTGTCGAAGGTCACGCCGGTGGCGGCGCGCAAAGCCTTGTCCAGGACCGCGGGCGTGACGACCGCGTCGGTGGTGAGGACGGAGAGCATCGTCGCGAGATTCGGGGCGAGCATGCCCGCGCCCTTGGCGAACCCGCCGACACTCCAACCGCCTTCGTGTTCCGCGGCCGCCTGCTTCGGCTTGCTGTCGGTGGTCATGACCGCGGTGGCGGCATCGAGAGAGGCTTCGGCGCCGGTGGCGAGTCGCCCGAAGGCGGTGTCCACGCCGGAAAGCAGCGCGTCCATCGGCAGCCGCTCACCGATCAGGCCGGTCGAGCAGACCGCGACCTCGATCGCCCCGGCTTCGAACAGCCCGGCGACCTTCTCGGCGGTCTGGTGGGTGTCCTGGAAACCGCCGGGGCCGGTGGCGGCGTTCGCGCCGCCCGAGTTGAGGACGACGGCCTTGAGTCGCTGCTGTTTGAGCACCTCTTGCGACCACAGGACGGGCGCGGCCTTGATCACGTTGCGCGTGAACACGCCGGCCGCGACCTGCAGCGGCCCGTCGTTGACGACGAGCGCGAGGTCGAGCTTGCCCTCGGCCTTGATCCCGGCGGCGACGCCCGCGGCACGGAATCCCTTCGGCTGGGTGACGGTCACGGAGCGACTCCTACGGTCGGTAGTCCGGTGGTTTCCGGGAGGCCCAGTGCGATGTTCATCGACTGGACGGCACCTCCAGCGGTGCCCTTGGTCAGGTTGTCGATGGCCGCGACCACGATCAGGCGCCGCGTGTCGGCGTCGACGGTGACCTGCAGCTGGACGTTGTTCGAGCCGACGACCGAAGCCGAGGACGGCCACTGGCCCGCGGGCAGCAGCTGGACGAACGGCTCGGTGGCGTACGCCTTTTCGTAGACCTCGCGGGCGCCGTCGGCGTCCAAGTCGGTCTTCAGCGGGGCGCTGGCGGTGGTGAGGATCCCGCGCGGCATCGGGGCCAGCACGGGGGTGAACGAGACCTTGACCCGTTGGCCAGAGACCGCCGAGAGGTTCTGTGCGAATTCGGGGGTGTGCCGGTGGGCGCCGCCGACGCCGTACGCGGTGGCCGAGCCCATCACCTCCGAACCGAGGAGGTTCGGCTTCAGGCTCTTGCCCGCTCCGGAGGTCCCGGTGACGGCGACGACGTTGACCTCCGGCTCGACCAGACCCGCGGCGAACGCCGGGGCGAGGGCGATCGAGCCACCGGTCGGGAAGCAGCCGGGGACCGCGATGCGTTTGGTCCCGGCGAGGCGCTCTCGGGCGCCGGGGAGCTCGGGGAGCCCGTACGGCCACTGCCCGGCGTGGTCCCCGCCGTACCAGCGCTGCCAGTCGGCCGCGTCGGACAGGCGGTGATCCGCGCCGAGGTCGACCACCAGGACGTCCGGGCCGAGCTGTGCCGCGATGGCGCCGGAGTGGCCGTGCGGCAGGGCGAGAAAGACGACGTCGTGCCCGGCCAGGGTTTCGGGGGTCGTCTCCAGCAGGACACGGTCCGCCAGCGGCGCGAGGTGCGGCTGGTGCTGGATCAGCGGCGTGCCCGCGGAGCTGGCCGCGGTCAGCGCGCCGATCTGGATTTCGGGATGGGTCAGCAGCAGGCGCAGGAGTTCGCCACCCGCGTACCCGCTGGCTCCGGCCACCGCGATCTTCACCGTCATACGCATGATTATGCACTCCCATGCAAGTTCAATCAAACAAAGTCGTGTGGCTCACCCGACACGGGCTCGTGTACGGGCATCCTTGACCGCATGACCGACACGCCCGCCCGGCTCCTCAGCCTGCTGTCACTCCTGCAAACCCCGCGTGAGTGGCCTGGCAGCGAGCTCGCGGAACGACTGGAGGTCAGCCCGCGGACCATCCGGCGCGACATCGACCGGCTGCGTGAGCTCGGTTACCCCGTCGAGGCGACTCGAGGCTCCGAGGGCGGCTACCGGCTGGGCGCCGGCACGGCGATGCCGCCGCTGCTGCTCGACGACGAGGAGGCCGTCGCGATCGCGGTCGGTCTCCGCGGCGCCGCCGGACAGGCGATCTCGGGTATCGAGGAGTCTTCGGTGCGGGCGCTCGCGAAACTCGAGCAGGTGCTGCCCTCGCGGCTCCGCTATCGCGTCGGCGCGCTCGGTGCCGCGACCGTGCCGCTGCCCGGCACCGGCCCAGCGGTCGACCCGGTGCACCTCACCGTCTTCGCCGGCGCGATCGCCAACACCGAGCGAACCCGGTTCACCTACCGCACCGGCGACGGGACCGAATCCCGGCGGCACGTCGAACCGCACCGGCTCGTCACGGCCGGACGGCGCTGGTACCTGCTCGGCTACGACCTCGACCGGGACGACTGGCGGATCTTCCGCGCGGATCGCATCTCGGAACCGCGGGCGACCGGCGGCCGGGCGACCCCGAGGCAGCCACCCGCGGAAGACGTGGCGGCCTACGTCACCGACAGGATGTACAGCCTCCTTCCCACCTACACCGCACGCGTGACGTTGCACGCGCCGGTCAGCCAGGTCGCCTCCGCGATCGGTGAAGGTTTCGGCGACCTGGAACCGATCGACGACGAGACCTGCGTTTTCCACGCTGGCACGGACACCCTGGACTGGCTCGCGTTCCGGATCCTCGGACTCGGCTGCGAATTCACCGTGCACGAACCGCCGGAACTGATCGGCCACCTCCGGGCAATGGCGGCGCGGGCGAATCGCGGTACGGCGTCCACAGTGGACTGACGGCGGCCGCGAGGGCCTGCTGACCCTCGCGGCCGCCGGGATTCAGACCAGTTCACCCACCTCTCGCTGGCTCGGCGGGATCGGGAGGTACGCGCCGCGGCGCTCCGGGTCGCAACCGACCCTCGGCAGCCTGGCCCGGATCCCGCCCGGTGTCCGTTCGAACCGTCGCGCGATCTCCTCGACGCTTTCCCCGGCCAGCCAACGGCTTTCCAGTTCCGCGTCGAGCTCGTCGGACCACGGCGAGCCCTGATGCGCGGGGCGATCCGCCGATCTTCGGCGGCCGTTCCGGCCATTGCTCTGCCCGGCGAACGCCAGCAGCGTGTCGGAAAGGACGGTCGCCAAGGCCGGTATGGCTTCGGCGTCCATGTCGAGCCTGCCTTCGGCGACAGGCTCCTCCTGCGGTCCGGCTCCGCCGACCGTTACGGTCACCCAGCGGTCTTCCCCGGCCGCGCCGCCACCCTCACGGGCGGCGACCTCGATGCGATAAACGGTGTCCTGCACGCGGATCTCGGTCCGGTGCTCTTCGACGATGGTCATGCCGGGGACGTTAACGGGCGGTCCCGACAATTCCGCGGCGCGGCGAGGGGAATTCGGCCGGGGGCGGTGGATGACCGGTACTTTCATCGCTTTTGGGGACGAGAGGGTGCCGGTCATGACGCGTTTCGGGCGCAAGTAGGTGGCGAATTGCGGGGGCGGACCCTCGGTGGAGGCACGAGCGACCGTGCCGATCTGGGCTGAAGGCGTCCTTCGCCGCGTCTGATGCGGTGAAGGACGCTTTCAGCCCACTTGGCATGCTGGCTTGCCTTACCCCTCAATACCGCGGGACCGGACCAAAGGGAAAGCCCCGGTCCGGAAACCCGGACCGGGGCGGAACTTTCCGAGAAAGGGCTCAGAAGGGCAGCGCCTGAGCCAGCGCCTCCTTCTTCACTTCCGCCACCGAAGACGGCACTTCGGACTTGGGTGCCGCGGAAGCACCGGCGGGCACCGGCTGCGGGACCGGCGTGCACTGCACGTCCGAACCGTTGCCCGGCTTGCGCACGGGCAGCTTCCCGGTCAGCAGGTAGTCCGCGATCTTGTCGTCCACACAGGACACACCGGACAGCGAACCCGAGTGCGTCGTGCCGCCCGGAGCGCTGATCAGGCTGGAGTTCGGGTAGCGCTTGCGGACCTCGAGGCTGCCGGGGTACGGCGTCGCGGCGTCGTTCTCCTCGTTGACCAGGAGGATGCCCGGCACCTTGCTTCCGTCGATTTCCACCGGTTTGCCGGGCTTCGCGGGCCAGTCGAGGCACGGCGCGTTGAACCAGGCGTTGCCCCAGGTTTCGAACGGCGCCCGGAAGTGCGTGACCCAGTTGTCGAACTTCCAGCGGGACCAACTCTGCGGCCACGCCACGTCGGTGCATTGCACGGCCGCGTACACCGCGTAGCCGTTGTCCTGGCCCGGCGGGTTGGAGTCGTCGTACAGGCCCTTCAAGGTCTGCCAGTCACCCTTGTGCACCCAGCCCGAGAAGGCGTTCGCGATGTCCTCCCAGCCGAAGACGTAGTAGCCGGCCTGCAGGAAGATGTCCGTCCACTCGGAACCGCCGATGACGCCGCCCGCGGGCTTGTCGTACAGCTTCTTCTGCTCGGCGTACCACAGCTTCTCGACCGCGGACGCGGTCTTGCCGAGGTGGTAGACGTCGTCGTACTTCGCGAGCCAGCCGAAGTAGATCTTGATGTTCTTGTCGAAGGCGATGTCCTGGTTCAGGTTCGCCTTGTACCAGACGTCGCGGGGGTCGACGGTGCCGTCGAACACCATCCGCCGCACGTTCTGCGGGAACAGCGTGCTGTAGACCTGCCCGAGGTAGGTGCCGTAGGAGAACCCGTAGTAGTTGATCTGCTTCTCGCCCAGCGCCTTGCGCAGGCTGTCGACGTCCTTCGCGACGTCGATGGTCTTGATGTGGTCGAGGATCGCGCCGTTCTTGGCGCACGCCTTCGCGTAGCCCTTCGCCTTCTCGCGCCACGCCGTCTCGATGGCGCGCGTGGTCGGCACGTACTGCGGGCGGTTGTAGGAGGCGTAGTTCCCGTCGCAGGTCAGCGACGGCTTGCTCTCCCCGACGCCGCGCGGATCGAAGCCGATCCAGTCGTACTCCTCGCCCGCCTTCTTGGGGACGGCCCGGCCGAGGGTCGACAGGCCGAGGCCCGAACCTCCCGGTCCGCCCGGGTTGACCACCATGACGCCCTGCGACTGGGCGGACTTGTGCTTCACGCGCGAGACGGCGATCGAGATCTTCTCCCCGCCGGGCTTCGCGTAGTCCAGCGGGACCTCGAGGAAGCCGCATTCCGCGCCGGCCTTGACCAGGCTCGGGCGCGTACACGCTCCCCAGGAGATGGGCTTCGGATCGAAGTCCGACGCCGAGGCGGCCGTGGCGGAGGGAGCGAGCGCCATGGTGCCGACGCCGATCCCCGCGACCGCCAGGGCGGCAACGAATTTCTTCACTGTGTTCCTTTTCGTCCGCGTTCGACCCGGTCGGGCCGAAGCTACCGAGAACCGGCTTCAATCTCGCTGACCGACACGTTGACCACCATCCCTCTTTAGTCGGTATCCGCGCCTCGATCCGGGCATATCCGTCTTGTCGGTCCCCTGTCGTACGCTCGCGGCGCAGGCTGGGGAAAGGAGAACGCGTGGACGAGGTGAAAAGCCTGGTTTCGGCGGTTCGCAACGGTTTGGCCGGACTGGCCGATCCGGCGAAGGCCCCGTCGATGCGGGCGTACATGAAGTCGGAGATGCCGTTCCTCGGTGTGGCGTCCCCGCCTCGGACGGCCTTGCTGAAACGGGTTTACGCCGAACATCCACTACCCGATCGAGTGAGTTTCTCGACGGCCGCGCTCACCCTGTGGCGCGAAGCGGAATTCCGTGAAGAGCGTTATGCGGCGATCGCCCTTTCCGGCCACCGCGCCTACACCTGCTGGCAGGACAGCGATCTGCTCGGCCTGTACGAAGAGATGATCGTGACGGGCGCTTGGTGGGACTACGTGGACGAGGTCGCCATCCGCCGGGTCGGGCCGATCCTCCGGGCGGAGCCGGAGACGATGACCACGCTGATGCTGACCTGGGCCTACGACGAGGACAGGTGGCGCCGCCGCACCTCGGTCATCTGCCAGATCGGCGCCAAGGGCGGAACGGATACCGATCTGCTCACCCGTGCGGTCGAGGCCAACCTCGACGACAAGGACTTCTTCCTGCGCAAGGGAATCGGCTGGGCCCTGCGCGAGTACGCGAAGACCGAACCGGACTGGGTGCGCGCCTTCGTCGCCGCGCATCCGGCACTGTCCACTCTGTCCAGGAAGGAGGCGCTCAAGCACCTGGGCGGTTGAGCACCGGCCTCGGGATGAGGGCGATGAGCTCCTCGATCCCGGCGCCGAGTTCGGGCACCAGCTCTCGAAGGTCTTTCAAGTCACGGAGCAGGATGAGTCGCGTCTCCTGGGGCGGAGCCTTTTCGAGCAGCGCCGTGAGCTCACGTGTCGCTTCGGCGTGACGTCCGAGGGCGAGGAGATAGAAGAGCGGCTGCACCTCGTTCTCCCAGTCGAAGTCGCCGTCCGCGTTTCGCGCGACCGCTTCGTCGAGGCCGGCGGCGAGGGCCTGGTGTGCTTCGGCCGTTCGTCCGGTCTTCAGCCAGGCGAGGGACAGGAGGTCACGAGCCCACACGGAGTCCGGCGCGAGCGGACGCAGGATCTCCATCGCCTCGTCCGTCTCCCCCGCGAACAGCAGAGCCTCCCCGAGGTTCTCGCGGTGGTCGGCGTCCTCGGGATCCGCGGCGACCAGTTCACGCAGGTCCCGGATCGCTTCGCCGTACTCGCCCGCCTGACGGCGGATCTCCGCGCGCAGGGTGCGGGCGCTCTCGTCCTGCCCGGCGGCCATCGCGCTGTCCACATCGGACAGAGCGCCCTCGAAATCCTCGAAGAGGAGACGGTGGCGGGCACGCCGATAGAACGCGTATCCCCCGTCCTGTCCCAGTCGGATCCCCTCGTCCAACGCGGCGCAGGCCTCCTCGTGCCGGTCGAGATCTCTGAGGATGTCGCCACGGGTGCTGTGGAAGAAGGCCATCTCCGGGTTCGCCGCGACCGCGGCGTCGATGTCGGCGAGGGCGGCCTGAGGATCGCCGGATCGCTGGTGGGCCATCGCGCGCCAGGTGTACGCCCACTCGTTGCCGGGGTCGAGTTCGATCGCGCGGTCCAAGGATTTCACCGCTTCGCCGTACCTCTGCAGCCGGCTGAGCGTGATCCCCCGCTGCAGTTGATTCTCGGCGTCCTCGGGGGCCAGCTCGACCGCCTTTTCGAAGTCGGCGAGCGCCGTCACGCGATCTTCCAGATCGTCGTGTGCCAGACCGCGCATGTAGTAGGCCCACTCGTAATCCGGGTCGATCCGGAGCGCGGCCGTGAAACCGTCGATCGCGAGCCTGCTTCGCTCGATGCGGCGGTGGAACGCCGCCCGGATCGCGTGGGCGCTGGCGCTTTCAGGGTCCGCCGCGACGATCGCGTCGAAGGTCGCCGACGCGGCGTCCACGTCTCCGGTCTGCTCAAGGAACGACGCGAGCTCCGTCAGGTAGTACACCTCCTTGGGGCGGAGGGCGACGGCCGCGCGGTGACCGGCGAGTGCCTCTTCCTTGTCCCCCAGCTCCGCGAACAGCGTCGCCCGGTAGTGGACAGCCCAGGCATAGTCGGGATCGAGCCGGATCGCGATGTCGATCTCGTCGATCGCCTTCCGGACGTCGCCGCGTTTGAAGTGGACCTCGCTCCGGATGCTGTAGGCCCACCGGTGGTCCGGCTGGAGACGGACGGCCTCGTCGAGGTCGGCCATCGCACCCTCGAGGTCGCCCAGCCGGGCCCGCGCCGACCCACGCCCGCGCCACGAGTAGGCGTAGGTGGGGTCGAGTTCGATGGCCCGGTTCAGATCCGACAACGCCTGCTCCCACTCGCCTTCGTCGCGGAACAGGTTGCCCCGGTCACTCCAGACGTAGGGGTCGGCGGGGTTCAGGTCGAGAGCCCGGTCGAAATCCCGTTTCGCCGCCTCGACGTCATCCTGGCCTTCGTAGGCCCACGCGCGCCGCCGGAGCACCGTCGAAAGCCGGGCCGCGTCGAGCTCGGCCGCACCGGCGAGCAGGTCGAGCACCTGGATCTCCCGCTGGCCGTCGCCGTCGCCGACCGCGGCGGCCAGGCGCTGCCCCCAGCCCAGTACCGCGGGCGCGTCCGCGTCGACCCCCGCCTGCTCCATCATGCGCGCCCAAGCGCGGGCGGCAGCGGTGCCGGTGGTGATCATCTCGGCGGCGCCGAGCAGCGCGTCCGGCAGTGCTTCGGCCGGGCTCCCGCACAACCGGTGGTAGGTGTGCTCGAGTTTCCTTCGCTGCCAGCGCTCGTCGTTCCAGGCATCACGGTGGCTGCTGAGCCCGAGTTCGGCACACCGGCCCTCGTAGTACTCGCTGAGCTTGCGGTGCTGCTCGGCGAACGCGGCGGGCGAACTGCCGCGTTCCAGGCGCACCATCGGACCGCGGACCACCGGGTGATAGCGCACCGGGAGTTCACGGCGCCCGACGAACGGCAGCTCCCGCAACCAGCGGAAGGTCTCCCCCGCGGTCTCCTTCCCGGTCAGCACGCCGATGACGTCCTCGTCCAGGACGCGGGGCAACGACGCCGTGGCGGCGATCTTCTGCTTGGCCTTGTCGGGAACCCAGTGCAGGAAACGCTTGACCGCGTCATCGCTGGGATCCCCGACCGCGTCCGCTTCGGTGGGGTTTCCCTGTGCCAGCATGGCGACCAGGACGGGCAGCCCGTCGGTCAGCCGCAGCACGGTCTCGACCACCTGCTCGTCGGTGATCCCGTGCTCGGCGAGCAGGTGACGCGCCTCCGGCTCGGTGAAGGGCCGGAGTTCGATCTCGCGCACCAGCGGCGCGTGCCGGTTCCATTTCGCCTCGTCCAGCGGGAACTGGCCGGCCACGGTGAGCACGAGGTTCTGCGGGAGATCGCCGTACAGTCCGCCGAACAGGTCGAGCAGCCAGGTCTCCAGTACCGGCGCGGTCCGTTCGAAGGTGTCGAAGAACAGTGCGATCTGCCGGGTCTCCGGAAGACGCCAGAGATCCTCGACGAACGGTTTGGTCAGCTCCTCCGCCGGTTCCAGGAGCAGCTGGACATCGGCCTTCCGCTTGAACTTCGCCGCGAGGTAGACCTGCAACTGTTCCAGCTGTTTCGCCGTCGCGTCCGCGTCGATCGCGTCGGCGGCGATGCTTCCGCCGGGCAGGGTCTTCGCCACGCCGAGGCCCGCCTTGACCACGGCCTTCGTCACGAGTTCGCGGCCTGCCGCCGGAGCCTGCGGATCGTTGTGGAGCCGTTCCCTCGCCTTGAGGTACGACTCGTAGCGCTTCTCGAACCGGCGCATCTCGTGCCCGCCGCGAGCGAGGTCCTTCGCCAGTTTGACCAGGGTCGCCGGCAGATCCTGTTGCCGGTCGTCCGCGAACCCGACGGCGGCGCGGGTTTCCTCGGCGATACCGCGAAGCTGTTCGAGGAGGAACGACTTGCCGACCCCGGCGAGACCGTGCACCGAGTACAGGTACCGGCGGCGCCGGTCGCTCCCGGGCAGCCCCAGATTCCCCCGGAAGTCCTCGCGTTCCCCGACCCTGCCGACGAAACCGTCGCTCAGCCGGGCACGGGCGATGTCTTGGATACTGGACCGACCGTCTGGACGTGACACAAGTCCTCACTTTGCCACACCTGAAGCGCGTGAAGGCCCCCATTCCCTCGGTTCGAGCCGAGGGAATGGGGGCCTTCACGGGACTTTCGGATCAGGTCCGCAGGCCGGCGCCGAAGCGTTCACCGGCGACCGCGACGGCGGCGTCACGGGCCTTGGTGGCTTCGTCGACGGTCAGCGTGCGGTCCGTGGCGCGGAACCGCAGCTTGTACGCCACCGAACGCTTGCCCTCGCCCAGTTGCTCGCCCTGGTAGGAGTCGAACAGCGTGATGTCCTCGAGCAGTTCGCCCGCGCCTTCGCGCAGCGCCTCGGCAAGGTCGGCCGACGGCACACCCGCCTCGGCGACGAGGGCGACGTCGAGCAGCACCGGCGGGTAGGCCGAGATCCGCGGCGCCGGACGGCCGTCCGGGATCGGGATCGCGTCCAGGTCGAGTTCCATCGCGACGGTGCGCGGCGGCAACCCGAGCGCCTCGACGACCTTCGGGTGCAGCTCACCGGCGTAGCCGACGGGCCACTGCCCCACCCGCAGCTGCGCGCAACGGCCAGGGTGCCACGGCGGCTGGTCCGCCGCGGCCGTGGTCAGCTCGACACCGGCGGCCTGCGCCACCAGCCGCGCGGCCTGCACCGCGTCGGCCCAGTTCGCCTGCTCGCCCTCGCCCCACCAGCCCGCGCGGCCACGCTGGCCCGCGAGCACGACGGCGACGTGCAGCGGCTGCGGCGGGACCGCCGCCTCCAGCACCGCGAGCTCCTCGTCGGTCGGCCGCCGGTCCACCCCGAGCGAAGGCATCGGGATCGGATTCGGCCCGGGCAGCACGACCTGTCCGATGTGGAACAGCGAGACATCCTTGAAGCCACGGGAAATGTTGCGCTGGAGAATCTCCAGCAACCCCGGGAGCAGGCTGCTCGCCATCCGGTCCTTGTCCGCCTCCAGCGGGTTGCGGACCTTCACGGTGCTGCGGCGGACGTCGTCTTCGGGCAGTCCGAACGCGTCCCAGACCGAGTCCGAGATGAACGGGAAGGGCAGCACCTCGACGTAGCCGCTCTCCGCCAGCGCGCGAGCGACCGAGCGGCGACGGCGCTGGGTGTCCGTCAGGCCCCGGCCTGCCGGGGCTTCGGGCAGCACCGACGGGATGCTGTCGTAGCCCTCCAGCCGGAGGACCTCCTCGACCAGGTCGGCGGGCTGCACCAGGTCACCGCGCCAGCTCGGCGGGACCGCGGTCACCAGCGCGGTGCCGTCCTCGGACGTGCCCACGTTGACCTTGCACCCGATCTGCGACAGCCGCTTGACCGTGACACCGCGCTGGTAGCGCACCCCGGCCACCTGGTCGGGCAGGCTGATCGGCATGGTCACCGGCGGGTTCGGCTCGACGCCGCCCTCGTCGGTGCGGCCGGGAAGGATCGAGCCTTCGCCGTACTGGCGCAGCAGGCGAGCCGCGAGTTCGACGGCCACCGCGCACAGCTGCGGGTCGGTGTAGCGCTCGAACCGCTTCGCCGCCTCGGAGAACAGCTTGTGACGGCGGGCCGTCCGGCTGATCGACGACGGATCCCAGTGCGCCGCTTCGAGCAGCACGTCGGTGCTTTCCGGCGTGATCTCCGTCGACGCGCCACCCATCGTGCCCGCCAGCGAGATGACCCCGCTGTCGTCGGCGATCACCACGTCGTCCGGGTCGAGCGTGCGCTCGACATCGTCCAAAGTGGTCAGTTTCTCGCCCGGCTTCGCCTTGCGCACCACCAGATCGCCCTTGACCGAACCGGTCGCGAACGCGTGCAGCGGATGCCCGAGTTCGAGCATCACGTAGTTGGTCACGTCGACCGCGAGGGAGATCGAGCGGATACCCGACAACATCAGGCGACGGCGCATCCACCACGGCGTCGGCGCGGTCGCGTCGAGGTTCTTGACGCGGCGCAGCACGAACCGCTTGCAGCCCTCGGTGTCTTCGAGGTGCACCGGCCAGACATCGCTCTCGGCCTCGGGGACCTCGAGGGACGCCGGGTCGCCGAACGGGACGTCGAGCGCGTTGGACAGCTCGCGGGCCAGGCCGCGGACCGACAGGGTGTACCCGCGGTCCGGGGTCGGCGTCACCTCGAGGACGGTGTCTTCGAGGCCGAGCAGCTTGTTCGCGTCCTCACCGGGGCTGGCCGTGCTCGGCGGCAGCACCAGGATTCCGGAGTGGTCGTCACCGATGCCGAGTTCGCTCGCCGAGCAGATCATGCCGTCGCTGAGCCTGCCGTAGGTCTTGCGCGAACCGATCTCGAAGCCACCGGGCAGCACCGTGCCGGGCAGCGCGACGACGACCAGGTCGCCCTCGGCGAAGTTCGTGGCACCGCAGATGATCCCGCGGGTCCTGATCCCCGTGGGACCGTCGTCCTCGAAGGGGCCTTCGTCGTCATCGTCATCGTCGGCACCGTCGGCGTCGACGTTCTCGTCAGGTTTGGCGTCGTTCTCCGGCTCACCGACATCGACGCGGCAGAAGCGGACCGGCTTCTTGAACTCGGTGAGCTCCTCGATCTCGGCGACACGGCCGACCACGAGCGGACCGGTGACCGGTTCGAGCTTCCGGACGTCGTCGACCTCGATGCCGATGCGCACGAAGGCGTCGGCCAGATCCTGGGCGGTGACCTCCTCGTCGACGTCGAGGTGTTCGGTCAGCCAGCTGGCTGGGACCTTCACTCAGGCCTCCGTTCCGAAGGGCAGGGTGAACCTGATGTCGCCCTCCACCATGTCGCGCATGTCCGGGATTCCGTTGCGGAACTGCAGGGTGCGCTCGATACCCATGCCGAAGGCGAAGCCCGAGTAGACCTCGGGGTCGACGCCGCAGGCACGCAGGACGTTGGGGTTGACCATGCCGCAGCCGCCCCATTCGACCCAGCCGGCACCGCCCTTCTTCTCCTCGAACCAGACGTCGACCTCGGCCGACGGCTCGGTGAACGGGAAGAAGTGCGGGCGCAGGCGGGTCTTCGAGCTTTCGCCGAACATCGCGCGGGCGAAGGCGTCGAGGGTGCCCTTGAGATGCGCCATCGTCAGGCCCTTGTCCACCGCGAGGCCTTCGACCTGCGAGAACACCGGGGTGTGCGTGGCGTCGAGCTCGTCGGTCCGGTACGTGCGGCCGGGGCAGACGACGTACACGGGCAGGTCACGGTGCAGCAGCGTGCGGGCCTGCACCGGCGAGGTGTGGGTCCGCAGCACCAGGCCGGAGTCCTCCTCGCCGAGGTAGAACGTGTCCTGCAGCTGGCGCGCGGGGTGATCCTTGCCGAAGTTCAGCGCGTCGAAGTTGAACCACTCGGCCTCGAGTTCCGGACCGTCGGCGACCTCGTAACCCATCGCGATGAACGCGTCGGCGATCCGATCCGACAGGGTCGCGATCGGGTGCCGGGCCCCACGGGGCACGCGGTCCCACGGAAGCGTGACGTCGACGGTCTCCTCGCGGAGCACCTTTTCGTCACGCTCGACCTGGAGCACGGCGCGGCGGGCATCGAAGGCGGCCTGGATGGCTTGGCGCGCTTCGTTGACCCGCTTTCCCGCCTCGGCCTTCTCCTGCTTCGGCAGGGCGCCGATCTCGCGGCGGGCGAGCAGCAGCGGAGACTGGTCCCCGAGGTGGGCGGGCTTGACCGCGGCCAGCGCGTCGAGATCCGCCGCGGCCGCGAAATCGGTCTCGGCCTGTTTGACGGCGGCCGTCAACGTTTCCGGCGCGAGCGTTCCCGCCTGGGGGTCCTGCTTGTCGTTGGCTTCGGACATAACTCCTCGGCGTCCGCTGGGACTGGTCCGGTGCACGCGAGCGCACACATGGGTTTAGCAGCTGCTGAATTCTATGGGACAGCGAACGGCGGCTCCCGATCACCCTCGGGCTGGGCACACCGTCACTCGGAAGTGCGAAAAACGCGCTCTACGCCGTAAACAAGGTGCTGGAACGAACAGTGCGTTCCATGAGAGCTCCCTTGGCGTCGTGGTGCGAGCGGCGTGATGCCCGCGACTCTACGTCGTGGCGGTCCGGGAGGCCATCGCATTCGTGTACACGCAGATCGCGGCGGCCGTCGCGAGGTTCAGGCTCTCCGCCCGGCCGTACATCGGGATCTTGACCGCGAGATCGACCGTCTCCAGGACGCCCTGCGGCAGTCCGTGCGCCTCGTTGCCGAAGACCCACGCGGTGGGCTCGTCGAAGGTGACCTGATCGAGCTCGGTATCGGCGTAGCCGTGCGCGCCGAAGGTGCGGAGTCCGGCGGCGGAGCAGGCCTTCAAGGCCGCGTCGACGTCCCGGATCCGGGTGATGGCGGGGTGGAACAGGCTGCCGGCGGCCGCGCGGACGCATTTGCCGTTGTGCGGGTCGACGCTGTCCCCCGCGAGAACGACCGCGTCGGCACCGGCGGCGTCCGCGACCCGGATCACGGTGCCCGCGTTACCGGGGTCCGCGACGTCGACGAGGACGACGACGAGCTTCGCGCCGGGCTTCAGGACAGTCCCTTGTGGACGGTCGACGAGCGCGCAGACCGCGACGATGCCTTGCGGCGTCACGGTCTCGGACAACCCGTCGGCAGCGCGATCGGTGATCGGCGAGACGGCGACGCCCGCCTCGCGCGCGACGGCGACCAGGCGCTCGTGCTGCGCGGCGGCGCGTTCGGTCACGAACAGCTCGTACACCGTGCCGTCTTCGAGCGCGGCTTCGACCGCGTTCGCGCCCTCGGCGAGAAACCGGCCGGTCTTCTCACGTTCGGCCCGGCGGGTGAGCTTGCGCGCAGCAACGACCCGGGGCGTCCGTTCGGTGAACGGAGCGGCCCCGGGTCGGTGAAGAGCGCTGTCGCCGGTCAGGCCGACTTCTTCTCTTCGGTGTTCACGTTCGCCTTGGCCAGCTCGGCCAGCGCGGTGAACGCGGCGGCGTCGTTGACGGCGAGGTCCGCGAGGATCTTGCGGTCGACCTCGACACCCGCGGCCTTGAGGCCCTGGATGAACCGGTTGTAGGTCACGCCGTTGGCGCGGGCCGCCGCGTTGATACGGGTGATCCACAGCTGGCGGAAGTCACCCTTGCGGGCACGACGGTCCCGGTAGGCGTAGTTCAGCGAGTGAAGCGTCTGCTCCTTCGCCTTGCGGTACAGCCGCGAACGCTGGCCGCGGTAGCCGCTGGCGAGCTCGAGAGTCGCGCGACGCTTCTTCTGGGCGTTGACAGCCCTCTTGACGCGTGCCACTGGGGTCCATCCTGTCGATCTGGGGGCGCGCTGGCGCGCCCGGCGTTTACAAAGTGCGGGGTGTCAGCGGCCGAGAAGGCGCTTGACGCGGCCGACGTCGTTCTTGGCGATCTCGGTCGTGCCTTCGAGGCGACGGGTGAGCCTGTTGGACTTCTTCTCCATCAGGTGGCGACGGCCGGCCTTCTGGCGGCGCAGCTTGCCCGTACCCGTGACGCGAACTCGCTTCGACGTCCCGCTGTGCGTCTTCATCTTCGGCATTACGTTGTCCTCTTTCGTGCGGCGGCACACCGGTGTTCTCCGGTGTGCCGCTGACATGGGCTTGTCGGCGCTACGCGTCGGCGGGCGGCTCGGGCGCCTCGTCCTTGGCGGCCTTCGGGCCCTTGGTCGGCTTCACGTTCTTGTGCGGGGCCAGCACCATGATCATGTTGCGACCGTCCTGCTTCGGCGACGACTCGACGAAACCGAGTTCCGTCACCTCGTCGGCGAGCTTCTGCAGCAGACGGAAACCGAGTTCCGGCCGGGACTGCTCGCGACCGCGGAACATGATCGTGACCTTGACCTTGTTGCCGGCGGCCAGGAAGCGCGACACGTGACCCTTTTTGGTCTCGTAGTCGTGCTGGTCGATCTTCGGCCGCAGCTTCTGCTCTTTGATGACGGTGAGCTGCTGGTTGCGGCGGGACTCGCGGGCCTTCTGCGCACTCTCGTACTTGAACTTGCCGAAGTCCATGAGCTTGCATACGGGCGGGCGTGCCTGCGGAGCGACCTCGACGAGATCGAGATCGTTCTCCTGTGCCAGCCGCAGCGCATCTTCGATCCGGACGATGCCGACCTGTTCACCGGCCGGTCCGACGAGGCGAACCTCCGGTACCCGGATTCGGTCGTTGATGCGTGTCTCGGAGCTGATGGGGCCTCCCTGGTTCGAGGTAAATTCTTCTACCGTTTCGACCTGGTGCCCACATACCGAAGGCCCCGGTACCGTGAGGTACACGAGGCCCACTCTTCCGATCGTGTTCGATCTCCAGAATCGAACACACCGCCTTGACGCCCGAAATCGTCTTGACGAGACCGGACCCGGACACCTGGTCTTACGGCGGTGACACGGGTGGGAGCGGGGCTCCACTTGCCGCCCCCGATCGCTCGGGGGCTGGTCGCTCGTGGAAGGCTACCAGACGTGTCAGAAGAACCCGTTCAGCAGCCCCCGTATTCCCCGGACGTCCGCGACCTGGAGGACATCCCGAGCGTCGAGGTGATCAGCAGGGCGGCCGTCATGCTGCTCTCCGCGGGCGCCGAACGCCTCGGCCTCGCGGACGAGGACCCGGCCAGCTCCCCCCACCGCGACCTCGACGAAGCCCGTCGCCTGATCACCGCTCTCGCCGGGCTGGTCACCGCTTCGGCAGAGTACCTCGGCCTGCACGCGGGCCCGTTGCGCGACGGCCTCCAGTCGCTGCAGAAGGCGTTCCGCGAGGCTTCGGCCGTGCCCGACGCGCCCGGCCAGGGGCCGGGTGAGAAGTACACGGGCCCGGTCTACTGAGCTTGCTCGGCTTCCTTCAAGCGCAATGAAGGGGCCTTTCATAGCAAAATTTGCTATGAAAGGCCCCTTCATTGCACGCGCACTAGGCGTCGGTGCTGCTGTCAGCTAACATTTCAGATGTGAGTGGCTTAGCGAAGGTGCCGAGGTCCCTCCTCAGGGACGAGGCCTACGAGAACATCCGCCGGGCGATCATCGACGGGACGCTGCCGCCGGGGACGAACCTGCGCGACGGCGACCTCGCCGAGCAACTCGGGCTCTCCCGGGCGCCGGTGCGCCAGGCGCTGCTGCGGCTGATCGAGGACGGCCTCGTCGAGTCGAAGCCGCAGAGCTACACGCGCGTGGCCGGGTTCGTTCCTGACGACGTCCGTGACGCATTGCAGCTGGTCCGGGCGTTGCACGAGTTCGCCGTCCGGGCGGGCGCCCCGCGGATGGGGCCCGCGGAGGTCGCCGCGATGCGCGCGGCCAACGCCCGGTTCGCCGATGCGATCGCCGTCGGCGACATCGCGGCCGCGATCGCCGCCGACGACGAACTCCACGACGTCCCGGTCGCCGCCGCGCGCAATCGGGCGATCGCCGCGACGCTGGCCCGCTACACGCCGCTGCTGCGCCGTCTCGAATACGCCCGCTTCGGTTCCCTGCCCGCGCACCGGTCGGTCCAGCGTCACGCGGAGCTGGCCGACGCCATCGAAGCGGGTGACGTCGACGCGGCCTGCGCGATCACCGCCACGATCTGGACCGAACTCGAAGACCTCCTGGAGACGCCATGACCCTCGCCGATTTCCCGCGCTACCCGCTGCTGTTCGGCCCCTCCCCCGTGCACCCGCTCGAACGGCTCACCGCCCATCTCGGCGGCGCGAGGGTCTGGGCGAAACGCGAGGACGTCAACTCCGGGATCGCGTTCGGCGGCAACAAGACCCGGAAGCTCGAGTACCTGGTCGCCGACGCGCTCGCCTCGGGCGCGGACACGCTGATCTCGATCGGCGGCGTGCAGTCGAACCACACCCGTCAGGTCGCCGCGGCCGCCGCGCGGGCCGGGCTCAAGGCCGTGCTGGTGCAGGAGAGCTGGGTCGACTGGAACGACCCGATGTACGACAAGGTCGGCAACATCCAGCTTTCGCGCATCCTCGGCGCGGACATCCGGATGGTCGAAGCCGGGTTCGGCGTCGGCTTCAAGGAAAGCTGGGAGAACGCGGTCAAGGAGATCGAGGACGGCGGCGGAAAGCCGTATGCGATCCCGGCCGGCGGCTCGGACCACCGGCTCGGCGGGCTCGGTTTCGCGAACTGGATGGTCGAACTCGAAGCGCAGGAGGCGGAGCTCGGCGTCTTCTTCGACACGGTGGTCGTCTGCTCGGTCACCGGCAGCACGCAGGCCGGGATGGTCGCCGGGGCCGCGCTTTCCGGGAAGCCGCGACGGATCCTCGGGATCGACGGGTCGGCCAAACCGGCCGAGACGCGCGATCAGATCACCCGCATCGCCCGCGCGACCGCGGAGCTGATCGGCGCCGGCGAGATCGGCGAGGTCGAACTGGACGAGCGCTACCACGCCGGGATCTACGGCATCCCGGACGAGTCCACCCTGGACGCGATCCGCATGCTGGCGCGGCTCGAGGGTGTGCTCACCGATCCGGTGTACGAGGGCAAGTCCATGGCGGGGCTGATCGACCTCGTTTCGCGCGGCGAGATCTCGCGGGACTCGAACGTGCTCTTCGCGCACCTCGGCGGGCAGCCCGCGCTGAACGGGTACACGAGCGTGCTGTGACCTCGTGAGTGGTAAGGACGGTTAGGGCCAACTGTGTTTCGAGTACCTACTGGGGGTGCGCGGATGGCGATCTCGCGTGATTGAACGGACGACACGCGTGATCGGGCGGACCGCTCGTGATGGAGCCCCTGCCGTGGTTCACCCGAGTACATGAAGGCCTGGCGACCGGGGTCGCGAAAGCCACTTTCGCGACGTCTGGTGTCCCGAAAGTGGCTTTCGCGACACCACCTCCAGGACCCCAGGCCGGACCGACAGCGGCCGGGATCGCACTCACGACCAACCCGCGGGCGCGTTCACCGGACGGCGTGCAGGTCTGGTTCCGTCGACACAACTCCCC
Source organism: Amycolatopsis sp. lyj-108 (assembly GCF_046549005.1). NCBI lineage: Bacteria > Bacillati > Actinomycetota > Actinomycetes > Pseudonocardiales > Pseudonocardiaceae > Amycolatopsis > Amycolatopsis sp. lyj-108. Next base: position 30,538 of record NZ_JAJPWQ010000014.1, read on the forward strand.
AGGACGCAATGAACGGTCCGTTACTTGCAAAATTTGCAAGGAACGGACCGTTCATTGCACGCGGGATCAGTCCGCCACGGCCAGGACGTCGATCTCCACCAGCAGCCCGGCGGGCAGGCCGACGTACACGGTGGTGCGGGCGGGGTGCGGCGCCTCGCCGATCAGCTTGTTGTAGACCTCGTTGAACGCGCCGAAGTGATCGACGTCGGTCAGGTACACGCGCACCATCATCGCGTCGGCCAGGCTCGAACCGGCGGCCTCGAGCACCGCCTCGATGTTCTTGAAGGTCTGCTCGGTCTGCTCACCGACGGTCTCGCCGACGATGGCGCCGGTGGCCGGGTCGAAGGCGACCTGGCCGGCCACCTGCAGGATGTTGCCCTTGCGGACCGCCTGTGAGAACGCGGCCACCGGCTTCGGCGCGTTCTCCGTGCTGATCGCGGTCTTGCTCATTCCAACTTCCCCTTTCGGTTCCCCGTCCATCCACTGTGGACGGAAGCTTCTTCGGCGGCGGCGATCAGTTCCGGGACGAGCGCCATCAGGCCGTCGTAGTCGAGCAGCACCTTCGGCACCGATACCGACGCGGCGGCGAGCACCACGCCGCCGGGGCCGCGGACGGGCGCCGCGACGCAGTGGATGAAGTCCTCGTGCTCGGCGTTGTCCACCGCGTAGCCGCGGTCGGCGACGAGCGCGAGTTCCTTCCCGTAGGCCTCGGGCGTGGTGATCGTGTTCGGCGTGCGGACGAAGAAGTCGATCCGCGAGACCACGTCCGCCTGCTTTTCCGGCGTCATCGCCGCCACCAGCACCTTGCCGACGGCGGTGCAGTGCAGCGGGGCGCGTTTCCCGATGCGGGAGTACATCCGCACCGAATGCCTGCCCTCGAACTTGTCGATGTAGACGACCTCTCCGTCCTCGTAGGACGCGAGGTGCACGGTGTGCCCGGTGCGCGCGTTGAGCCCGGCGAGCGCCGATTGCGCGGTGCGGCGGACGTCGCGGTCTTCCAGCGCCTGCTGCGCGAGGTCGAAGAGCGCGCTGCCGAGCCGGTAGTACCGCTGCCCTTCCCTGCGCACGAAATGATGCGTCTCCAGGGTGCGCAGCAACCGCAGCACGGTCGACTTGTGCACACCGATCTCCTCGGCGAGCTGGTCCAGCGTCTTCGGCTCGCGGGCGAGCCCGCTCAGCAACGTGAGCGCCCTGTCCAGGCTCTGGCTCATCCGCCCACCAATCCCTCGTCCGTCAGCTTCGCCGCCGCCCATGCTGCCTCATCCGCCCCGAGGAGCGCTTCGACGACGGATCCGGGCAGCGGCGTTCCCACGTCGTCGTGGGTCAGCAAGGTGGCCGCGGCCTGCAGGTGACCGCGCCGCAGCCGGGTCGCGGGGTCGTCACCGCGCAGCGTGGCGGCGAGGAAACCGGCGGCGAAGGCGTCACCGGCGCCGACCGGCTCCACGACGTCCACCTGGAGCGCGGGCGAGAACAGCGGTGCCTCGTCGCCGTCGATCAGCGTCACCCCGCGTGCCCCGTGCTTGACGACCAGCGTCTTCGGCCCCGGCAGCGCGACGCGTAGGCGTTCCGGGTCGCCGGTCCCCCACACTCGCTCGGCCTCGTCCTCGCCTGCCAGCACGATGTCTGCGCGGGCGGCCAGTCCGGCCAGCACCGACGGGTCGCGCCCGGTCCACAGCGCGGGCCGGAAGTTCACGTCGAACGACACCAGCGTGTCGCCACGCGGCCGTTCCATCAGCGCCCGCACCAGATCGAGACAACCGTCCGACAGGGCGGGCGTGATCCCGGACAGGTGGATCACGCGCACCCGGTCGAGATCGAGTTTCCCCAGCAGGCCGGCGTCCATTCCGGACGCGGCCGAGCCTTTGCGGTAGTAGCGCACGGGGCTGCCGTCCGCTCCGCTTTCCTTGATGTAGAGCCCGGTCGGGCGCGTCGGGTCGACCACGACCGCGCTGACGTCCACCCCCGCCGCGCCGATCTCGCGCACGAGCGCGCGGCCGAACGGATCGTCGCCGACGGCGCTCACCCACGCGCTGGCGAAACCCAGCGCGGGGAGATGGCAGGCGACGTTCGATTCGGCTCCGCCGATGGTCCGCATCCACTTCCGTACCTCGTCGGGCGGCCCTGATTCGGCCGGTACGAACAAGGCCATCGACTCCCCGATGCACAACACGTCGGGCGCGCTTGTCACTTCCGCGTCTCCTCGTCGTCACCCCGTTGACCTCTAGCGGACCGGATGCTACACCTATCCCACGCAATATGCGCAACGTCCGTTGCAACATACGCAACCGAGGTGAACCTCATGTTCGAAGCCGGCACCATCGATTCCGCCGCGGTCGCGGCCGTCCGGGAGGAGCGCGTCGACTGGCGCTTCCGCTCGGTCGCGCCTTCGCTGTCGGGTCTCACGATCGGCGAGGCCGCCGCCCGCGGCGCGAAGCTGTTCGAAGACGGCTTCCTCGGCCCGTTCGTGGTACTCGACGAGGAAGCCGTCGAGCACAACCTCCGCACGATGGCGGACTGGTGCGCCGAACGCGGGGTCGCGCTGGCCCCGCACGGCAAGACGACGATGGCGCCGCAGCTGTTCGAGCGACAACTCCAGCACGGCTCGTGGGGTATCACCTGCGCGAACGCCGGCCACCTTCGGATATACCGGGCGTTCGGTGTTTCCCGGATCCTGCTGGCGAACCAGCTGCTCGACCCCTCGGGACTGAAGTGGCTCGCCGCCGAATTGGACGCCGACGACGACTTCGAGTTCGTCTGCTGGGTCGACTCGGTCCGCGGCGTCGAGCTGATGACCGAAGCCCTGCGCGGAGCCCGCCGCAAGGTCGACGTACTGGTCGAACTCGGTGCCGAAGGTGGCCGCACCGGTGTCCGCGACACCGAGACCGCGCTCGCCGTCGCCGAAGCCGCGCACGCGAGCCCGGCACTGCGGCTACGCGGATCCGGCGGCTACGAAGGCGCGCTTTCCCACCACACGGACGAAAAGTCGCTCCGGCTGATCAGCTCCTATGTGGACGGTCTGCGTGAACTCGTCTTCGCCTTCGCCGCGAAGGGCCTGCTCGACGACGCCGGCCAGATCATCGTCACCGGCGGCGGCAGCGCGTACTTCGACCGCGTCGCCGACGAGCTCACCAAGGACTGGGGCGACCTGGACGTCCTGCCGATCCTGCGCAGCGGCGCCTACGTGACCCACGACGACGGCTTCTACCGCGTGATCTCACCGCTGGGCGAACACCCGCGCATCGGCGGCGTCGCCTCATTCCGCTCCGCGCTGCGTGCCTGGGCGCAGGTCACGTCGAAGCCGACGGACGAACTCGCGCTGCTCACCATCGGCAAACGGGACGCCTCCTTCGACGAAGGCATGCCCGAGCCGCGCCTGATCCGCAAGGGCGACGGGCAGACGTCCGCACTCGAAGGTCATTCCATCCAGAAGATGAACGACCAGCACGCTTTTCTGACGCTACCCGCGTCGTCGCCGGTCGAGGTCGGGGACTGGATCGCCCTCGGTCTGTCGCATCCGTGCACCGTCTTCGACAAATGGCCCCTCATCCCGGTCGTCGGCCCCGACGGCGAGACCGTGCTCGATTTCGTCCGCACCCATTTCTGATCCGTCCTCCACTCCCCGCAGAGGAAGAATCGCCATGGACATCGTTGTCCGCTCCGCACTGGTCGCCGACGGCACCGGGGATCCGCTCACCAGGCACGACGTGGGCATCACCGACGGCCGGATCGCCAGTGTCGCCGAACCCGGCTCGCTCGCGGGCCGCCGCACCATCGACGCCGAAGGACTCGTGCTCGCGCCCGGGTTCATCGACATGCATTCGCATTCCGACCTTCAGCTGCTCGCCAACCCGGATCACCTCGCGAAGCTCTCCCAGGGCGTCACGACCGAAGTGCTCGGCCAGGACGGGCTCTCTTACGCGCCCGTGAACGACGACGTCCTCGCCGCGCTGCGCCAGCAGCTCGCCGGATGGAACGACGATCCGGCCGGATTCGACTGGAACTGGCGCTCGGTCGGCGAATACCTCGACCGGCTCGACGCCGGGGTCGCGGTCAACGCGGCCTACCTGGTGCCGCAGGGCACCGTCCGCATGCTCACCGTCGGCTGGGACGACCGGCCCGCGACCGAAGCCGAGATGAACGCGATGAAGGAACTCATCGCGACCGGGCTGGCCGAGGGCGCGATGGGCATGTCGTCCGGGCTCACCTACACGCCGGGTATGTACGCGACCACCGAGGAACTCGTCGAGCTGTGCCGGGTCGTCGGGGAGAACGGCGGCTTCTACAGCCCGCACCACCGCAGCTACGGCAAGGGCGCGCTCGAAGCGTTCGGCGAGATGGTCGACGTCTCCCGCCGTTCGGGCTGCCCGTTGCACCTCGCCCACGCCACCATGAACTTCTCGGTTAACAAGGGCAAAGCACCGGATCTGCTGGAGTTGCTCGACCGGGCGCTCGACGACGGCTGTGACATCACGCTCGACACCTACCCCTATCTTCCTGGCGCCACCTACCTTTCCGCGCTCCTGCCGAGCTGGTCGACCGAAGGCGGGCTCGACGCCACGCTCGCCCGATTGTCCGATGTGGACACTCGTGAGCGGATCCGCGCCGAGATCGAGGAGACCGGCTCCGACGGCGCACACGGGGTGCCGATCGACTGGGAGGCCATCGAGATCAACGGTGTCCGCCGGGACGAGAACTCCCATCTCGTCGGGCATTCCGTCGCCGCTTCGGCGCAGCGTGCCGGGAAGCCGGCCGCGGAGCTGTACTTCGACGTCCTGATCTCGGAGAAGCTCGGCACGTCCTGCCTGATGCACGTCGGGCACGAGGAGAACGTCCAGGCGATCATGCGCCACCGCACGCACACCGGCGGCAGCGACGGGTTGCTCGTCGGCGCGCGGCCGCATCCGCGCGCCTGGGGCACGTTCCCGCGTTACCTCGCGCGCTACGTCCGCGAACTCGGCGTTCTCGACCTCGCCGAATGCGTCGCCCACCTCACCGGCCGCGCGGCGGACCGCCTGCGGCTGACCGACCGGGGTCTCGTCCGCGCCGGATACGCGGCGGATCTCGTGCTGTTCGATCCGGAAACCGTCGCCGACACCGCCACGTTCGACGAACCGCGGCAGCAGGCCGCCGGTATCCCCTATGTCTTCGTCAACGGTGTCGCCGCCATCGACGATGGTCAACCGACCGGCGCCCTCGCCGGCCATTCACTGCGTAATCCCAGGAGTGCCTGATGATCGACTGGCTCCAACATTCGACGGGAGGTCTCCTGACCCTCGCCGCCGTCTCGATCGCGGTCTTGCTGTTCCTCATCATCAAGGTCAAACTGGAACCCTTCATCGCCCTGATCGTGGTCGGCCTGCTGACCGCGCTGGCCGCGGGCCTGCCGGTCGGCCAGATCGTCGGCTCCGCGCAGAAGGCGTCGGATTCCCTTCTGGAAAAGGGTTTCGGCGGGATCCTCGGCCATATCGCCGCGATCATCGGGCTCGGCACCATCCTCGGGTCCATTTTGGAGCGTTCCGGCGGGGCGCGGGTCCTCACCGGCGCGCTGCTGCGGGCCATCGGTGAGAAGCGGGCCCCGTTGGCGATGGGTCTCGCGGGTTTCGTCTTCGGTATCCCGGTCTTCTTCGACATCGGCATCTTCGTGCTGGCACCGCTGGTCTACGTCGCCGCCAAACAGGGCGGCCGCTCGCTGGTGCTGTACGCGTTGCCGCTGCTCGCCGGACTTTCGATCACGCACGCGTTCCTCCCGCCGCACCCCGGCCCGGTCGCCGCGGCAGGCCTGCTGCACGTGGAACTCGGCTGGATCATCCTGATGGGCCTGATCTGCGGTATCCCGGCGTTCCTCGTCGGCGGTGTCGCGTACTCGACGTGGATCGGCAAACGCGTCGACGTTCCGGTTCCCGCGGAATTCCTGGTCGCGGAGGAAGAAGGCGAAAAGGAGGAGAACCCGCCGTCGCTCGGGCTGGTGCTGGCGATCATCGCGGTGCCGCTGGTGCTGATCCTCGCCGGGACCTTCGGCAGCATCTGGCTGCCCAAGAACTCCGCGCCCGCCGGCGTCGCGGCGTTCATCGGCACCCCGGCGGTCGCGCTGACGATCTCGGTGCTGCTCGCGTCCTGGCTGCTCGGCCTGCGCCGCGGCTTGACAGGCAAGGATTTGAGCGAGCTTTCGGCGAAGTCGCTCCGTCCGGTCGCGATGATCCTGCTGGTGGTCGGCGCGGGCGCGTTCTTCGGCGCCGTGCTGTCCGCCACGGGGATCGGCAAGGCCGTCGCGGGGTCGCTGGACAACGCCGGTCTTCCGGTCATCCTGGCCGCGTACGTGATCAGTTGCGGAATGCGGATCGCGCAGGGTTCGGCGACCGTCGCGATCGTGACCACGAGCGGCATCGTCGCGCCGACGGTGGCGACGCTGGGCTACTCGCAGATGCAGCTCGCCCTGCTGGTCGTCGCGATTTCGGCGGGCTCGATCATCGCCTCGCACGTGAACGACGGCGGTTTCTGGATCATCTCGCGGTACTTCAACATGACCGTGCCGCAGACCCTGAAAACCTGGACCGTCCTGGAAACCGTCCTTTCCGTTTCCGGTTTCGGCGTGGCAGCATTGCTGATGGCAGTGGTTTAAACCACCTGACGACTGGGAGAGATCACGATGACCGGACTCGATCGACGCACCTTCCTCGGCGCCGTCGGAGCGGCTGGACTCACGACCGTTCTCGGTTCCCACCTCGCACACGCCTCCGAACAATCCTGCGGACCGAAGGGAACCGGGGCCATCTACCTCAGCAGCTACACCAGTTCCGGGCACGGGCTCGATGTCGCTCACCGGGACGCGGCGACCAACGCGCTCGTCGTCGACCGGACGATTCCCGGAGTCAGCAACGCCTCCTGGTTCGACATCAGCGCCGACCGCAAGACGCTCTATGTGACCAACGAGGACGAGAACGGCCAGATCTCCGCGTTCAGTCTTGCCGATCCGGTGAAACCCAAACTGCTCAACAAGAAATCGGCAAAGGGTCAGCACCCGACACATCTGAGCGTCCACTCGAGCCAGAAATACGTGCTGGCCGCGAACTACAGCAGCGGCAGCGTCGTCGTCCTCCCGATCCTCGCGGGCGGGAAGCTCGGCGACGTCGTCGATGTCGCCCAGCACAAGGGCGCCGAGCGTCAGGCACACGCGCACCAGGTCGTCAACGATCCGACCGGCAAGTGGGTGCTCGCGGTCGATCTCGGCGCGGATTCGGTCTATGTCTACAAACTCGACACCACGACCGGGAAACTCAAGCTGAACCAGCAGCTGAAGCTCCCGTCGGGCGCCGGGCCTCGGCATCTGGCATTCCACCCGAACGGGAAGTACGCGTACATCCTCGGCGAACTGCGTGCCGAGGTGACCGTCGCGGCATGGGACCCGGTCACCGGGAAACTCACCGCCGGACAGGTCGTCCCGGCCGTTCCCGCGGGCACCCCCGGCGAGCAGTACCCCGGCGAGATCGCGACGTCCAAGGACGGGAAGTTCGTCTACGCGTCGGTGCGCGGTTCCGACACGATCGCGTCGTTCGGCGTCAGCGAAGACGGGAAGTCCTTGAAGCTACTGAACAACGCGCCCGTCGGTGGGGTGTACCCGCGTCACTTCACGCTCGACCCGACCGAGCGCTGGTTCTACGTCTCGAGCGACAAGTCCGGCACGCTCAGCTGGCTGCCGCGCGATCCCGGCACCGGTCTCCCCGGGCCCGTCGCCGGGAAACTCGCGCTCCCCCAGGTCAATTCCGTCTTTTTCGCTTAAGGAGAAAATCCCATGAGAACTCGCGTACTCATCGCGGGCCTCGCGGCTGTCGGCCTCGTCGCGGGCTGTGCACCGGCGCAGAACACCCCGGCCGCGGGCGGCGGTGACGAGAAGACCGGCACCGTCCGGGTCTGGCTGTTCGACGAAGCCAACCGCGCGCCCAAGGAAGCGGCGGTCAAGGAGGCGATCGCCGAGTTCAAGGCGGCGCATTCGGGCGTCGAGGTCGACGTCCAGTGGATTCCGGTGGAAGGCCGCGCGGACAAGTTCTCCGGCGCCTTCAACGATCCGGCGAGCGCGCCGGACGTCGCCGAGTTCGGCAACACCGACGTGTCCAGCTACGCCGCCACCGGCGCGCTGGCCGACCTGAGCGGCGATCTCTCGTCGTGGAAGGAAGGCGCCGACATCCTGCCCGCGGTGCTGGAGACGGCGAAGTCCGGCGGCAAGACCTACGGGCTTCCGTGGTTCACCGGCATCCGCGCGTTGTACTACCGCACGGACCTCTTCGCCGAACTCGGCCTCAAGCCGCCGGCGACGCTGGCGGAGCTGACCGAGACCGCGAAGACGATCCGTGCCAAGAAGCCGGAGCTGTACGGCATCTCCGTCGGCGGCAAGTACACCTACGCGATGCTGCCCTTCCTGTGGGCACACGGCGGCGAGATCGCCAAGCAGGACGGCGACAAGTGGAAGTCCACTGTGGACTCCGAGCAGGCCAAGGCCGGTGTCACGGCGTACGCGAACCTGCTGAAGGCGGACATCTGCCCGCCCGAACAGTGCGCCAACCTGACCGGGACGCAGAGCATCACGGCGTTCGCGGGTGGCAAGGCGGGGATGTCGATCGGTGGTGACTTCAACCGCAAGGCCGTCGAAGCCGGCCAGGTGAAGGGCAAGTACGCGATCATCCCGCTCCCGGGCACCGAGGCGGGCAAGATCGCCCCGGCGTTCGCGGGCGGCAACCTGCTCGGCGTGTTCAACGCGACCAAGCGCAAGAGCCTCGCGGTCGAGTTCACCCAGCTGCTCGGTGGCGCCAAGTACCAGGAGAAGATGTACGTCGCCATGGGCAACCTGCCCACGCTCGGCAGCGTCCAGCAGAAGCTCGCCGCGAGCGACCCGTCGGTCAAGCCGTTCGTCGACACGCTCACCGCGGGCACCAAGTTCGTCCCCGCCACCGCGGCGTGGTCGAAGATCGACGCGCAGAACGTGCTGCCGACCGCGATCCAGCAGATCGCGACCGGCGGCAAGGATCCCGCTGCCGCGCTGGCCACCGCGTCCGCCGAGATGAACAAGGCGTTCGGCTAAGTGGTCACCAAGGACATCCCCCGCACCACGGCTCCGGCCGTCCCGGCACGGCGGTCTCCCCGCCGTCGCCGGGACGGGCGGGCGGCCCTGCTCTATCTGGCGCCCGGCGGCATCCTGCTGCTGGCGATGCTGGTGTACCCGATCTACCAGCTCGTCCTGATCTCGTTCTACGACTACGGCCAGCCGCAGGCGGTCGGCAACGCGCCGCTGGTGTTCCTCGGCTTCGGAAACTACGTCGACCTGCTGGAGAACGTCCAGTTCTGGGAGGTGCTGGCCAAGACCCTCGGCTTCACCGCGGTCTGCGTCGTCGGCAGCCTCGCGCTCGGGACTGGGCTCGCCGTGCTGGCGACCCGGGTCCGCGCCTGGGCACGGGTCCCGCTGTTCCTTGCGGCGCTGGCCGCGTGGGCGACGCCCGCGATGGCGGGCTCGTACGTCTGGCTGTTCCTGTTCGACGCCGACTTCGGCCTGGTCAACGAGGTGCTCTCGGGCCTCGGGTTCACCGGGATGGCGAACCACTCCTGGACCTTCGACACCTACAGCACGTTCGGGCTGGTGGCCGCCGAGGTCATCTGGTGTTCGTTCCCGTTCGTCATGGTGACGATGTACGCGGGGCTCAAGGGAGTGCCGGAGGAGGTCATCGAGGCCGCGTACCTCGACGGCGCGTCGACCTGGCGCACCACGTGGTCGATCACGCTGCCGATGGTGCGGCCGCTGCTGACCATCGCCACGATCCAGTCGATCATCTGGGACTTCAAGATCTTCACGCAGATCTACGTGATGACCAACGGCGGCGGCGTGGCCGGGCGCAACCTCGTGCTCAACGTCTTCGCCTATCAACAAGCCTTCGCCGGACAGGAATACGGTCTCGGCGCGGCGCTCGGAGTCGTGATGACCTTGCTGCTGCTGTCCATCACCGGGCTGTACGTCCGGTCGCAACGCCGGAGCGCGGGATGGGTGTGACGACAGCGCCCCGCCCGAAAGCTCGTCGAGTTCAAAGGCCCGGCAGGCTGATCGCCGAGATCATCTGCGTGGTGATCGCGGGGATGGTCGCCTTCCCGGTGTACTGGATGGTGCTTTCGGCGTTCAAACCCACCGGGCAGATCCAGGCGGAGAACCCCCGCCCCTGGACGCTCACGCCGACCCTGGAGCATTTCGAACGGGTGCTGAGCGGTGAAGGGTTCGCGTTGTTCTTCCTGAACAGCGTGATCGTGGCCGTCGTGGTGGTGGCGTTGTCGCTGCTGCTTTCGTTCCTCTCGGCCGTCGCGCTGACGCGGTTCAACTTCAAGGGCAAGACCGTCCTGCTGGTGATGGTGCTGGTGGCGCAGATGGTGCCGGTCGAGGCGCTGACCATTCCGCTGTTCTTCCTGATGCGGTCGGTCGGCGACGTCGCGCCGGCGTTCGGCACCAACCACCTCGGCTCGCTGATCCTGGTGCACCTGGCGTTCAGCCTGCCGTTCGCCATCTGGATGCTGCGCGGCTTCGTCGCCGCGGTGCCGCAGGAACTGGAAGAGGCTTCGAAGATCGACGGGGCGAGCCGCATGCGGTTCACCTGGCAGATCCTCTTCCCGCTGGTGGCGCCCGGGCTGGTGGCGATCAGTGTGCTGGCGTTCATCCACGCCTGGAACGACTTCCTGTTCGCCAAGACGTTCATCATCTCCAACACCGAAAACCAGACGCTCCCGCTCGCGATCCTGGTGTTCTTCAAACCGGAGGACACCGACTGGGGCGCGGTGATGGCGGGTTCGACCTTGATGACCATCCCGGTGCTGGTGTTCTTCATTCTCGTGCAACGACGACTCGTGTCCGTCATGGGCGGCGCGGTGAAGGGCTGACATGCCTGGCTTCGAAACCTTGCTCCCCCGTCCCGTCTCGGTGGAACCCTTGCCGGGAGAATGCCCACTACCGTCCGAAGTGGACGTACGTACCGACGCCACGCTGCCTGCCGAGGGCTACCGGCTGGAGATCGACCCGTCGGGCGTGACCCTGCACGCCGCCGACGCGGCGGGCGAGTTCTACGGCCGTCAGACACTCCGGCAGCTCATCGGACCGGACGCGTTCCGGGCCGTGCCGATCCACAGTGGACAGCCGACGATCCCGTGCGGGGTGGTGACCGACCACCCTCGGTTCGCGTGGCGCGGCTGCCTGCTCGACGTGGCGAGGCATTTCCGGACCAAGGCCGAGGTGCTGCGGTTCGTCGACCTGATCGCGGCGCACAAGCTCAACGTGCTCAACCTGCATCTGACCGACGACCAGGGCTGGCGGATCGAGGTCCCCGAGTTCCCCAAACTGACCGAGGTCGGTGGCTGGCGGAAGTCGTCCATGGTCGGACGGCACGACGGGCCGGAACGGGACGGGCGGCCGCACGGCGGGTTCTACACGACCGACGACCTCCGCGAGATCGTCGCGTACGCCGCCGCGCGTTCGGTGACGGTGGTCCCGGAGGTCGACATCCCCGGGCACGCACGGGCCGCGATCGCCGCCTATCCCGAACTCGGGCCGGAGACCGCCGAACCGTGGGAGGTCTGGACGAGCTGGGGCATCAGCACGTCCCTTCTGAACACGAAGAAGTCCACAGTGGACTTCTTCAAGGGCATCTTCGACCACGTGCTGGACATCTTCCCGTCCGAGGTCATCGCGCTCGGCGGCGACGAGGTGCCCGGCGCGACCGACGAGCACGGCTGGTTCGTCCGCGAGATCGCGCGGCACCTGGTCGAACGAGGACGTCGTCCGCTCGGCTGGGACGAGGTCCTCGAAGCGGGGGACCTGCCGCCGATGGTCATCGGCTCGTGGCAGAGCGAGGCGGCCGGGGCTCGCGCGGCGGCCGCGGGGCACGACGTCGTCATGTGCCCCGAGGACCACGTGTACCTGGACCACCGGCAGTCCGACCATCCCGACGAACCGATCCCCGTCGGCTACCTGAGCACGCTGGAGAGCTTCTACGGCTACGAGCCGGTGCCCGCGGACTTCCCCGAGGGGAAGACGATTCTCGGCGCACAGGCGCAGGTGTGGGCGGAGCATCTCGACACCGTGCGGCGGGTGGACTACGTCGCCTTCCCGCGGCTGTGCGCTTTCGCCGAGGTGGCGTGGAGCAGCCCGGAGGGCCGGGACTACGCGGAGTTCCTGCCGCGTTTGCGGGACCATCACCTGCCCAGGCTGGACGCGCTGGGCGTCGAGTACCGGCCGCTGGACGGGCCGCTTCCCTGGCAGACGCGGCCTGGAGTTCCGGGGCGGCCGCGGCAGAGGTGAGTCGTCGGCTCGGCACCGCCGCGGTCCGAGGTTCCCCATGTCGCATGGGGGACGCTGAGCGTCTCCGATGCGACATGGGGAACCCGGCCGACTCGGTCAGGGCAGGATCAAGTCCACCCGCAGGCCGCCACCCTCGCGGGGGACGGCGGTCACCCGGCCGTGATGCGCGGTGGCGATCGAGTGCACTATGGACAGTCCGAGGCCGGCGCCGTCGCGGTGGTTCGTGCGGTCGGCGGTGAGGCGGCGGAACGGCTGGAACAGCGAGTCGACCGATTCGGCAGGTACCTGCTCACCGGAGTTGCGCACGCTCAGCGCGGATTCGCCGCCGACGATCACCTCGATCCACCCGCCGGGCTGGTTGTACTTGATCGCGTTGTGCACCAGGTTGGCGATGAGCCGTTCCAGCAGGATGGGGTCGCCGGGCACGGTCCGTACGGCCGATTCGGTGCGCAGGGTCAGCCCGTGCTCGGTCAACCGCTCGGCGTACCGGGCGAGGACGGTGTCCACGAGCTCGTCCAGCCGCACCGGCACCGTGCCGGGCAGTCCCCGATCCGCCTCGGCCAGCACGAGCAGTCCCTCGATCAGCTGCTCGTTGCGTTCGTTGACCACCAGCAGCTGCGCCGCCAGCCGCTGGACGTCGTCACCACCACCGGTGACCATCGCGACCTCGGCGAGCGTCCGCTGCACCGCGAGCGGGGTACGCAGCTCGTGCGACGCGTTCGCGGCGAACCGGCGCTGGCCCTCGAAACCGAGAGCCACCCGGTCGAGCATTCCGTTCACCGCCGCGGCCAGCGCCCGCACCTCGCCGTCGGTCTGGTCCAGCCGCATGCGCTGCCCGAGGTTTCGCGGCCCCAGCTGCTCGATGGTGGCCGTGAGATCGGGCAACGGCCGCACCACCCACGACGCCACCGGGCGCCGCATCACGATCACGAGCGTGGCCGCCGCGACGACCGGCAGGAGCCACCAGAGCCCGCCCGCCGTGTCGGCGCAGCCGGTTCCCCGCGGGCAGAAGTCGAAGTCCACGAACGTCCCGAGCACCATGCCCACCGCGTAGGAGAGCGGGTAGGCCAGTACCAGGAGGACGAACAGGGCACCGAGGAAGACCAGTTCGACGCGGCCGCGCACCGACGCCCGTGCCCGCCTCAGGTATCCAGCCGGTAGCCCGCTCCCGCCACGGTGTGGATCACCTGCGGTGCGCCGAGCTTCTTCCGCAATGTCATCACCGTGACCCGCACCGTGTTCGTGAACGGATCGGCGTGCTCGTCCCATGCCTTCTCCAGCAACTCTTCCGGGCTGACGACCCGGCCCTCGGCTCGCAGCAACACCTCCAGGACAGCGAACTCCTTGGGAGACAACAACAATGGCCGCCCATCCCGGGAAGCGAACCGTTTCGCCGGATCCAGTTCGACACCGGCGCGGTCGAGCACCGGTGGCAATGCCGGACGGGCACGCCTGGCCAGCGCGTGCACCCTGGCGACGAGTTCGGCGAAGGCGAACGGCTTGGTGAGGTAGTCGTCCGCGCCGAGGCCGAGCCCGTCGACGCGATTGCGGACGCCCGCGGCTGCCGTGAGCATCAGCACCCGGGTCTCGCCGTCGCCTTCGGCGATCTTCCGGCAGACCTCGTCGCCGTGCACCAGCGGCAGATCCCGGTCGAGCAGCACGACGTCGTACCGGTGAACGGCGACACGTTCGAGCGCGGCGTCGCCGTCGTAGCAGACATCCACCGCCATGCCCAGGTGCCGCAGGCCTTCGGAGATGGAGTCGGCCAGCATCCGCTCGTCCTCGGCCACGAGTACACGCATCAACGGCTCCCCACGAGCCTCAGTAGAACGCCGGTCGGATAAAGACCGGATAAAAGCCGATCTTAACGGCCCGAGATCATCGGCTGACTAGACCTGTCGCATGATCTTCGCTGGAAAGAGCACGGTCGCGGTCGGGCTGGGCGGATCCCTGCTGATCTCGCTCGGCGCTTTCGGGGCGGGTGCGACACCGCGGCACGATCCCACGCTGCTCGGCACGCTGTTCGACGTCCTGCGGTCCGGGTCCGGCCGGGTACTCGCCACCGCGGTGCTGTACCTCGGCCTCACCCTGCTGTCGACGGCTTGGGTCCGATTAGGACACTCGGCGCGTACGGGCAGGGCGAGTGCGCGCGACGTCGTGCGGGCGGCCTGGCTGTGGTGCGTTCCACTGCTCTTCGCGCCGCCGTTGTTCAGCACCGACCTGTACACCTATCTCGCACAGGGTGCGGTGGCACACGCCGGTCTCGATCCGTACACGCACGTTCCCGCCGAACTTCCCTCGCCGATCACCGACAACGCCGCCGGCGGGTGGCTGTACATCTCCTCGCCGTACGGGCCACTGCAGATCTTGATCATGAAGAGCGTGCTCGCCGTGACCGGTGAGAACGTGCTCCTCGGTGTTCTTCTGACCCGGCTGGCGATGATGACCGGGCTGGGGTTGCTCTGCTTCGCTTTGCCCGTCCTGTGCCGCCACCTCGGCGCCCGGCCGGAACGCGCGCTGTGGATGACAGTGGCCAATCCGCTGATGGTGCTGTGCGTGGTGTCCGGTGGGCACAACGACCTGCTGATGGTCGGACTGCTCGCGGCGGGCACGGCGCTCGTGCTCACCACCGCGCCCGGTGCCGGGTTCGCGTTGGTCGCGCTCGCCGCCGCGGTCAAAGCTCCCGCGGCCGTGGCGTTGCCGTTCCTGGTGTGGGTGTGGGCGGCACGACGATCGAGCGTTTCGGCCCGTGGCCATTTCCTCGTGTTCGCGTCCTCGGTGTCCATTGTGGTCGCCACATTCGGGCTGTGCACCGTCGTCGCGGGTGTCGATCTCGGCTGGATCCGGACGCTGAGCGGAAACTCGGTGCTGGAACCGTGGCTGTCGATCCCGACCGCGCTCGGGAAGATCGCCGGGGTGGTCCTGCCCGGCTCCGCGGGTGCCGTCGCGGCGTGCCGGATGGCGGGCTGGGTCGCCCTCGCCTGCCTGGTGACGTGGCTGTGGTGGCGTTCGCGCGCGGGGGGTGCCGCCGCGGTCCGCGGTGCCGCGGCGGCCCTCCTGGCGACGGTGGTACTGGCACCGGTGGCGTTGCCGTGGTACTTCATCTGGCCACTGGTCCTCGGGGCGGCGGTAGCGTGGCCGATCCCGCACGTCGCGGTCGCCGCCGCCGTTTCGACCTGGCTCGTGGTGGGCACCCACCCTGACGGGAAAACCCTGCTGCCGCCATGGGGATTCGGGGCGCTGCTGGTCGTCTCGGCCGGTGTCGGCCTACTGACCGCGCGCGGACCAGGGGCGTCGGGCCGGAACCGGCGGCCAAGTCACCTCGACGAACCGCGGCCGGTAGATCCGCACGTCGGCGATGTTGTCGGCGTGGTCCAGGCTGTTCACGTTGTACGAGACCACGAGCTTCCCCGGACGGCTCAGCTGCGGATGGGCGGTGGCGTCGTAGACGATGCGCCGGTCACTCGCTTCGGGCGCACGGTGGACGACCCGCGGATCCCGGAACGGGCCGGTCGGCGAACTCGCGGTGTAGGCGAGCATGACGGGGCTGAAGCCGGGGCTGGTGTCCATGGTGATCAGCACGTACTCGCCACCGACGCGGGTCACGGAGAACGCCGTCCCGACCCCGGCGAGCATCCGGGCAGAGTCCTCTTCGTGCGACGACCAGCCTGAGCCGGTCCAGAACCACCAAGGTCCGCGAAGGCCCCCAGCGGGCACTCTGGCGAGCCGGAGATGCCCTTGTTCGGCACCGTAGATGTAGGTGTACCCGCTGTCTTCGAGCAGCTCCGATCCCCACGCGACCTTGTCGCTCACCGGGATCACCAGCAGCTCGGACGGTGTCAGCTCGGGCAGCCGGAAGGTGGCCAGCGACGTCCCGGTGCTCCGGAAGTCGAGGCCGCCGGACCCCGTCGTCCGGTACCGGTTGTAGAGCACCCGCAGGACGTCGCCTTGGACGACTCCGTCGCCGACCCAGTAGTGCTCGGCCGAGCCCGCGAGCCCGATCAATGCCTTCGGGTCGTCGGCGGTGCCGCCGTGCAACGTCTCCCCCAGTGTGCCGTCCGGCCGCTGGACGACCAGGGTGTTGCGGGCGATCGGGCTGTCCGGCGGGCGGCTGTGATCCGGGTTCACCGTGCCGAGGAACGTGTCCGAGAACAGCCACGCGGTGCGTCCGTCCGGCAGCGGCACCGACACCGTGCGATCCCCGCCGGTCCAGTGCCCACCCTGATCGCCGTAGCCGTTCCAGAGCTCGTTCAGTCCCACGCGGGGAACCACGGGCCGCGGCGCCGGCATGATCCCGCTGCTCGCCACCACGGCGCTGAACAGCAAAGCCGCCGCTACGAGAATCCGCGACGCCCGGCGCATCGGATCATGCTAAAGCCACCGTGGTCTTTGTACGAGCCTTGTGCGGCGGATGGTTACGGTCCGCGGCATGTCCTGGAAACTGCTTTCCGTGAGCGTGCTCGCCGCTCTCGTGTGCACCGGATTCGCGACGGCCGAAGCCGCCCCGAAGACCTACTACGTCGATCAGGTCTCCGGCAGCGACACCGCGAGCGGCACTTCGCAGCAGACCCCGTGGAAGTCCTTGGCGAAAGTCTCCGCCGCCACGTTCGCCGCGGGCGACACCGTCCTGTTGCGTCGCGGCAGTGCCTGGTCCGGCGGCCTCACCGTCAAAAGCTCGGGCCTCACGATCGGCGCGTACGGCACCGGCGCGCGGCCGATCGTCAAGGGCGACACCGAAGCGTGTGTCGACCTCGCCGGCAACGACATCGTGGTGAAGGACCTCCAGGTCGGCGTCGCGGCCGACGCGGGACGCTGTTCGTGGGCCGGGGTGAAGGTGTCCGGCGACCGCGACAAGGTGCTGTCGAACCTGATCACCGGCGCCGGCGCGGGCGTGTACATCGCGCCGTCGGCGGAGGGCACCGAGGTCACGCAGAACGACCTGGTCGACAACAATCACATGACCGTCGTGACCCCTGGCGGCAACGACGACTCCGGCGCCTTCGCCATCCTGGTCCAGGGCAACGACTCCGACATCGGCTGGAACCGGATCAGCGGCTCCATCGCGAAAGCCGACGACTTCGGCGGCCTCGACGGCGCGGCGGTCGAGATCTTCTACGGCTCCCGCAACGTCATCCACCACAACATCTCCGAGGACAACGAGACCTTCACCGAACTCGGCACGGACGCGAAGGACCCCGACGGCGTCTCGACCGGCAACGTCTTCGAGTACAACGCGGTCTTCGGCGCCAAGACGCGCGGCGGGATCATCACGCGCGGCGCCGAGGACGGCAACGGGCCGGTGCTCGGCACGGTGTTCCGCAACAACTCGCTCCGGCTCCCGAACGCCGAGGCGGAAGGCTTCGTCTGCTACGGCGGCTGCACGAATCAGATGCTGACGATGACGCAGAACGTCGTCCAGGCCGCGTACAAGGTCGGCTACGCGGACGCGACCTTCACCGCGACCGACCACAACGTGTACTTCGGCGGGCTCCGGCAGTTCACCCCCGGCGCGACGGACAAGGTCGCGGATCCGAAGTTCACCTCGGCCACGAACCTGATCCTCCAGCCGGGAAGCCCGGCGATCGACCTCGGCACCACGAAATACGACGACCGAGACGTCGACGGCAACCCCGTGTACGCGGGTGCGGCGGTGGACGCGGGCGCCTACGAGTTCTCGTGAGTGGTAACGACGGCTGTTCAGGTACCTACAGGTCACGCCGGTCGTGGCTGTCCTGAAGGTCACCTTCAGGACGCTCAACGTCTCAAAGGTGACCTTCAGGACAGCCGGACCCTCTCGCTCACTCACGCCTCCCTGTCCACTGCTCGTGAGTGGTAAGGACGGTTGGACCGTCCTTACCACTCACGAAAGATGGCGCCGAGGCGTCAGTTGTAGATGCGCTGCATGGCGCCCGCCGCGACGAGCCCGTTGGCCCACAGCGAGTTCACCCGCGAGATCTCCTGGGCGTTCGGCGTCGCGTTGGTGCAGGACGGGCCGGGGCCGCCGCCGGACATCAGTTCGGAGCACGGGCCCTGGTAGTTGTCCGGCAGGCCGAGCGCGTGGCCGGTCTCGTGCGCGGCGATCCGCGTCTGGTTGTACTCCCGCGCCTGCGTGTAGTCGATGAAGATGGTGCCGCGGCCGTGGCCGTCGGTCTCGGCGTACGAACCCGAGGGGTCGTTGCCTTCGGTGTAGCGCAGGGTGGCGCCCGACGAGCTCTCCTGCAGCTTCACGTTGGACACCGAGTTGTTCCAGTTCGCCACGCCCGCCTGGATGGCGGCGCGGAAGCTGGGCGCTCCCGAAGCGTCGTAGTAGACCGTGGTAGCCGCAACGGTCTGCTGAGCAGGCTGGACCGCCGCCGTGGCCTGGCCCGCGGTGACCGGGACGGCCAGCAGCGCCAAGCTCACGGACGCGGAGACGAAGAACTTCCTTGCCATGGACCCACTCCTTGTGAGGACAACGGAATGGTTCGTGAATTTAGGAGCCCTGGCCGAGACTCGGCACCAACTTTCGTAGCGTCCGCCAGCTGGTGATTTACCAACACTTTCGCTCTATTGACATGCACGTGTTCGCATACGACCATATTCGACCATGAGTCGGCGTATAGATCGTTATACAGTTTTCGGTTTGTACCAGACTTCGGGGCGGCCGACCTGGCCGTAGCGGGGCTCGCGCTGGGCGAGGCCGTTGTCGGCGAGGTACTCGAGGTAGCGGCGCGCGGTGACACGGGAGGCGCCGATCGCGGTCGCGGCCGCCCCGGCGGAAAGACCGTCCGCGGCCGAGGCGAGGACCTCGGTGATCGCCTCCAGGGTCTGCGAGCTCATCCCCTTCGGCAACGCCTGCCGCTCGGTGGTGCGCAGGGTGCCGAGCGCGCGGTCGATCTCGGCCTGGCCGGTGACCTCGCCCGAAGCGCCGTGGAACTCGGCGTAGCGCTCCAGTTTTTCCCGCAGCGAGGCGAAAGTGAACGGCTTCAGCAGGTACTGCACCACGCCGACCGACACGGCGGCCTTGACCAGCGCCAAGTCCCGCGCCGAGGTCACCGCGATGACGTCGATCG
Organism: Amycolatopsis sp. lyj-108; assembly: GCF_046549005.1. NCBI lineage: Bacteria > Bacillati > Actinomycetota > Actinomycetes > Pseudonocardiales > Pseudonocardiaceae > Amycolatopsis > Amycolatopsis sp. lyj-108. The sequence goes on from NZ_JAJPWQ010000014.1 coordinate 49,909, forward strand.
GGAGACCGGCCGCGCGCAGCGACCGGCAGACCGCGAGCCCGTGCGTATCCGGCAGGTAGAAGTCCAGCAGTACCAGGTCGACCGGTTCGCGTTCGCAGAACCGCAACGCGTCGCCGCCGGAATGGACGACACCGGACACGGTGAAACCGGGCATCCGCTCGACGTACACCCGATGCGCGTCCGCGGCCACCGGTTCGTCCTCGACGACCAGCACCTTGATCATCGTGTCGGCTCCTTCGGCGGTGCTTTCAATGGCAAGCGCACAGTGAACACCGCGCCCTCTTCGCGGCCGACGTCGATCGTCCCACTGTGCCGCCGCACCGCCTGACCCACCAGTGCCAAGCCGAGTCCGTGCCCGTCCTCCGGTTTGGTCGACCAGCCGCGCCGGAAGACGTCCTCGACGTCGTCCACACCCGGGCCGGTGTCGGCGACCCGCAGCAGCAGTTCGCCGGGGTCGGAGCGCACGGTGACCTCGACCCCGGGCCGCCCGCCGTCGCCGGCGTTCCCCGCCGCGGCGTCGATCCCGTTGTCGATCAGGTTCCCGAGGATGGTCACCAAGTCTCGCGGCGGGACGCCGGTGTCCGAGTCCTCCATGACCGTGTCGGGCGTGATCGTGAACTCGACACCACGCTCGCTCGCCTCCGCCGCCTTGCCGAGCAGCAACGCCGCGAGCACCGGTTCGGCGACCGCGCCGACCACGCGGTCGGTGAGTTCCTGCGCCAGCGCGAGCTCCTCGGTGGCGAACTCGACGGCCTGTTCGGGGCGGCCGATCTCGACCAGCGAAACGACGGTGTGGAGCCGGTTCGCCGCCTCGTGCGCCTGCGACCGCAGCGCCTCGGCCAGCCCGCGCACCGTCGTCAGTTCCCCGGTCAGCGCCTGGAGTTCCGTGTGATCGCGCAGGATCACGACGGTGCCCATCGCCTTCCCCCGCGCGCGCACCGGCGCCGTGCTGACGACGAGCACCCTGGCCTCGGTGAGGTGGAGTTCGTCGGTGCGCTCCTCCCCCGAGGTGAACGCTTCGACGAGGTCCTCAGGAACGTCCAATGAGGACAGTTCCCGGCCGACAGGGTCGTCGTCGACCCCCAGCAGCGCGCGGGCGCCGTCGTTGCACAGCACCACTCGCCCGTCGCCGCCGACGAGCAGCAGGCCCTCGCGCACGGAATGCAGGACGGCTTCGTGGTACTCGAACAGGTTGCTCAGTTCCTCGGGCGCGATCCCCCTGGTCTGCCGCCGGAGCCGGGCGCTGACCAGGTAACTGCCGATCCCGCCGACCACCAGCACCGCCACCGCGACCCCGATCAGCGGCCACAGCCGTTCCCGCAGTTCGGCGTCGATCGCTTCGACGGTGATGCCGACCGACACCAGCGCGACGACCTGTCCGGCGGCACCGTGCACCGGCACCACGACGCGTTCGGACGGGCCGAGCGAACCGGCGTAGGTCTCCAGGACCCGCGCGCCGCGTTGCGCCTCGCCGATGTTCCCGATGAACGGCTTGCCGATCAGCTCCGGATTCGGGTGCGTGTAGCGGATTCCGTTCTTGTCCATGATGGTCACGAAATCCACGTCCGTATCCGCGCGGACACTCTGCGCGAACGGCTGCAACGTCGAAGTGGGATCCGATGTGGACAATGCGGCCAGTACCCCTGGCGCGTCCGCGACCGCTTCGGCGACCGCGATCACCTTGTCTTCCGCCCGGTGTTCGGTGGCACGGACGGAATCGAGATAGGCGAAGGTCAGCCCCGCCGCGACGAGGACGAAGAGCACGACGAGCTGGAGAATCAGCAGCTGGCGGGCGAGACTGCCGCGTCCGGTCCGGTTCCGCGTCGTCGAGGGCACCCGCTCATACCAGCACACCGCCACCGGCGCCGCCCAGCGCGCCCGGCCGGAATTCCCCGGAAACCATCCGCGCGAACTCAATGAACACAACCGTGACCCAGCTCACCTGCCCGGGTGATAGTGACCGGCAATCCCACGGACACCCCCTGAGCTGGAGGCAAAGGTGCCTACAACGCCCGAAGCGGCGCCGCGTCGCCGAGACAAGATGCACTACCTGTACCTGGCCGTGATCGCGGCGGTCGTCCTCGGCGTCATCGTCGGGTTCGCCGCGCCGGGTCTGGCCAAGGAACTCAAGCCTCTCGGCACCGGTTTCGTCAATCTGATCAAGATGATGATCTCCCCCATCATCTTCTGCACCATCGTGCTCGGCATCGGATCGGTGGCGAAGGCCGCGAAGGTCGGCAAGGTCGGGTTGCTGTCGCTCGGCTACTTCCTGATGATGTCGACGTTCGCGCTCGCGATCGGTCTCGTCGTCGGCAACCTCCTGCACCCTGGCGAGGGCCTGCATCTCGACCCGGCCGCCGCCGCGAAAGCGCACACGCAGGCCGAGGGCGGCGAAGGCTCCGTCGACTTCCTGCTCGGCATCATCCCGACCAGCTTCGGCTCCGCGTTCACCGAAGGCCAGGTGCTGCAGACGCTGCTGGTCGCCCTGCTCGCCGGGTTCGCCGTGCAGAAACTGGGCACGAAGGGCGAGCCGATCCGCCGCGGCATCGAGCACATCCAGCGCCTGGTGTTCCGGATCCTGGCGATGATCATGTGGGCCGCCCCGGTCGGCGCGTTCGGCGCGATCGCCGCCGTGGTCGGAGAGACCGGCTGGGGTGCGCTGCGCAGCCTCGCCGTCATCATGATCGGCTTCTACCTGACCTGCCTGGTGTTCGTGTTCGGCGTGCTCGGTTCGGTGCTGTGGCTCGGCGCGCGGATCAACATCTTCACCCTGCTCCGCTATCTCGGCCGTGAATTCCTGCTGATCCTGTCGACCTCGTCGTCCGAGTCGGCCCTGCCGCGCCTGATCGCGAAGATGGAGCACCTCGGGGTCTCCAAGCCGGTCGTCGGCATCACCGTGCCCACCGGCTACTCGTTCAACCTCGACGGCACGGCCATCTACCTGACCATGGCGACGCTGTTCATCGCGACCGCGCAGGACCAGCCGCTGTCGCTCGGCGAGCAGATCTCCTTGCTGCTGTTCATGATCATCGCGTCGAAGGGCGCCGCGGGTGTCAGTGGCGCCGGCATCGCCACCCTCGCCGGCGGGCTCCAGTCGCACCGGCCGGAACTGGTCGACGGCGTCGGCTTCATCCTCGGCATCGACCGGTTCATGTCCGAGGCTCGCGCGCTGACCAACTTCGCGGGCAACGCCGTGGCGACCGTCCTGGTCGGAACGTGGACCAAGGAGTTCGACCGCGAGCGGGCCAACCAGGTCTTCAGCGGGCAGGCCCCGTTCGACGAAGCCACCCTGATCGACGATCACGTCCCGGATCCCCACGAGGACAGTGACGGGGACAGGGAGAAAGCCGTGGCGCGCGTGTAGCGCACGGCAAGAACGAAACCGCGGTGCGAGGGTCCCCCGTCCTCGCACCGCGGTTTCTTCGTTCCGGCAAACTGAACGCATGCCGGACGCCATCGACCGCTACGTGCTCACGCGGTACTCGAAGCTGCTGCACGGCAACTTCGCCGGGATGATGAGCGGACCCGAACGCGAGCTGTTCCTGCGCGACCTCGTCGAGGACGCCGCGCGGATCACCGACGACGAACTCGAAGAGCTGTTCGAGGCGGACTGGCGGCCGCGGATCACCGCGGCGTGGCTCATCGGCGTCGACCGCCGCACCGCGTGGCGCGGGCGCATCCGGGAACTGTTCCTGGAAAGCGGTTTGGTGTTCGCCGGGCAGGGCTACTGCTTCGCGCTGGCGCGATTCGGCACCATCGCCGACGCCGAGATCCTCGTGTCCTATCTGGACCATTACCTCGCCAGGCCGGACCTGCGTTACGACCAGGAGTGGGCACTCGCGGCCCTGCACCACGTCGACGCCGACCTCACGACCGCGTACACGTCACGCTATCTGCGGCCTGGCGGCCTGTGGGAAAGCTGGTCCGCGAAGAACAGCACGGACCTGCCGTTCCACAAGATGTACTTCGACCTGCTCTGTTCCCACGTCCAGCACGCCGTGCACACGGCAGGCGTCAGGCGCTGACCTTCTCGTCGTAGACGACGCGGGACGCGGCGACCGAGTCGCGGTGGCGCTCGGCCCAGCTCAGCAAGCCGCTCAGCGACGCGTACAGCTCCTTCGCCATCGCCGTGGCCTCGTACTCCACCTTCGGCGGCACCGTCGGATACACGGTGCGCACGAGCAGCCCGTCGCGTTCGAGGTTCCGCAACGTCAGCGTGAGCATCCGCCTGCTGATCCCCTCCACCGACCGCTCCAGTTCGGTGAACCGCACCGGACCGCGCGTGGCCTCCAGCAGGATGCCGATCGCCCATTTGCCGCTGATCCGGTTGATCACCTCGAGCACGGTGCACACCTCGAGTTTTTCCGGGTCGACGACCCTGGCCTGCGCGGTCACATCGGTGTTCCCCTGGGACATGAAAGTGCCTCCTTCCGGCAGGGAACAGAGTCACACAAGATGGGCGCTGTTACAAGTGATGCACCAAGGCATCACCTGGGGAACTCTTCCGAATTGGATTCTTCATGCCACAGCGCGCTCTCGCCCTCGCCGTCCTTTGCGCCGTCTCGCTGATGGTCGTCCTCGACGGCTCGATCGTCGCCGTCGCGCTACCCGCGATCCAGAACGACCTCGGCTTCACACCGTCCACCCTGGCCTGGGTGGTCAACGCCTACCTGATCGCGTTCGCCGGGCTGCTCCTGTTGTCCGGCAGACTGGGCGACCTGCTCGGCCGAAAACGGGTCTTCCTGGCCGGACTCGGCGTGTTCACCCTCGCTTCGCTGCTCTGCGGAATCGCACAGGACCAAACGCAGCTCATCGTGTTCCGCTTCCTGCAGGGCGCGGGCGGTGCGCTCGCGTCGGCCGTGGTGCTCGGCATGATCACCACCCTCTACCCGGAACCGCGGGCGCGGGCGAAGGCCATCGGCGTCTACAGCTTCACCCAGGCCGCGGGCTCGTCGATCGGGCTCATCGCGGGCGGCACGCTCACCCAGCTGCTCGACTGGCACTGGACGTTCTTCGTCAACCTGCCGATCGGCGCGGTCGCGCTCGTGCTGGCCGTCCGGCTGCTCGCGGACGACCGAGGATCCGGCCTGCGCGGCGGCACCGACGTCACCGGCGCCGGACTGGTCACCGGCGGACTGATGCTGCTGGTCTACACGATCGTCAAGGCCGAGGAGTACACCTGGGCCGATGCCCGCACGCTCGGGCTGCTCGCGGCGTCGCTGCTGCTGCTCGCCGGATTCGTGCTCCGGCAAGCGAAGGCGCGTCAACCGTTGCTGCCGCTGCGGATCTTCCGAATCCGGGCGGTGTCCGGGGCGAACACGGTGATGGTCCTGATGGTCGCCGGGCTGTTCGGCTTCCAGTTCATCACCGCGCTCTACCTGCAGCGCGTGCTCCGGCTCGACGCGCTGAGCACCGGGTTCGCCTTCCTGCCCGCCCCGCTCGCGATCGCGGTGATGTCGCTGGTCTTCGCCGAGCGGCTGAATCACCGCTTCGGGGCGCGAACGGTGCTCGTCACCGGGCTTTCGCTGGTCGCGCTGGCGCTCGGCTTCCTCGCCACCGTCGAGGCGGACGGGAACTACGCGACGGACGTCCTGCCCGCGCTCGTCCTGATGGGCGTCGGGTTCGGCGCGGCGATGCCGGCGCTGATGGGACAGGCGATGTCCGGTGTCACCCCCGCCGACACCGGGGTCGCTTCGGGGCTGATCAACACCACGCAGCAGATCGGCGCGGCGATCGGGACGGCGGTGCTCGCGACCGCCGCCGCGTCCCGCACCGGATCGCTACTGGCCGAAGGCACCATGATGGCCGAAGCGCTCACAAGCGGCTACAGGACCGCGTACGCGTTGAGCGCCGGGCTGCTCGCTCTCGCCGTCTTCGTCGCGGCCGTGGCTTTGCGTGCTCGAAAGGCTCAGGAACTGATCGTCGCGTAAGCCCATTCGGAGACCTCGCCGCCGAGCCGCACCTCGGCGGCGCCTCCGGGTTTCCAGATCCCGCTGCCGCCGAACGCGGCCATCCCGCCGGTCTTGCCTGAATACTGGGAAAGCACGACCCACATCCCATACCCGGCCGCGACGCCGACCTGGTCGAGCAGCCGCTGTTCCTGGCCCTCACCGAAGAGTGCGCTGAGGACGTACACCTCGGCTCCGGCCTCGGCGAGTTCCCTGGGGTGGTCCGGATTCGCGGCGTCGAGACAGATCGCGAGGCCGAGGCGCCTGCCGCCGACCTCGATGATCACCCGGCGATCGCCCGGTTCGAACAGCTCTTCCTCGCTGTTGTGCAGATTGCGTTTCGCATAGGTGGCAACGGTTTCCCCGTTCGGTCCGAGGACGAGCGAACCGATGTACCGCCTCCCGTCCTCCACGAGCGGGAGACCGATGACGGCGTGGACACTACTTGCCCGGCACGCCTCCCGAAGCGGATCGAGGCGGGGGTCGTCCTGGGACAGCCACAGGCCGGGGTCGGCGGCGAGCGCCTCGAACTCCAAGCCGGTCAGGGAAAGTTCGGGGAAGACACAGAGATCGGCTTCCGCGATCCGGAGGAGCCTCGCGTGCTCGGCGATGTTCGCGGAAAGATCCGCGGGGACGGTGAACGGCTGCACGATCGCGACACGCATGGCGCGAGCCTAACCTGTGGACGTCCCCAGATACCCCCGTAATCCGTTTTGCCCTCGTCGCATCATGAGCGCGTGGTTGATCCGGAAAACCGGCCTCGCGACACGGTCGAGCTTGCGCAGCAACGGTTTCCGTGCCTCGACCTCCTGGGTGATGTCCAGCCTGGTGCCGCTTTCCACCGCGACGAGAGCGCCGGCCAGCGTCCCTTCCAGATCACCGCTGAGCAGGACCCGGACCCGGCCCTCCCGTTCGTCCTGCCGATCTCGGTGCATCCGCACGGTCAACGCGTACGGCAGCCTGGACCGGCAAACGAGCTCGGCGGTGTCCTCGTCGACCTGGCTGACCGAACGGACGTCACGCCACCACAGCGGATAAGCGGCCAGGTCGACGACGGCGTCGAACACCGCCTGGGGTGAGGCGGGGAGCAGCCACGTGTCGCGGAAGCGGTACCAACCGCCTCCGCGACCCGTGAGCGAACCCGTCATACCTCCGCCGACACCAGGTTCCGGCCGTCCATGGTCACGACCTCGACCGAGGCCACGTCGTCGGGGGCGACCAGTGCCGAACCGTCGACCCCGGTGCCCTCGCGCTGTCCCTTCTCCGAAACGAGCCAGCTGCCGGCGTTGACCCGCTCGCCGCTCCTGGTCACCACGACGAGCGCACATTTCTCGCCTTCGCGGACCCCTGTCGCCTTGGCGTGGAGCCGTACCCAGCCCGCGGCCGGGACCACCCGGACCGCCAGCTGTACTCCGGTGATCCGGTTGGTGGCCGCGAGATCGCGGGTGCCCGGCACCGGGGCGGTCACCGCGGGCACCGGCAGGGCCACCGTCGACGGCTCCGGTGTGCTCTGCCTGCCGACCAGCACCCCGGCGCCCAGCGCCACGACGACCAGTACGGCCGCACCGGCCACGGCGAGGAACCGGCGAGGCTTCCGCTCCTGCGCGCCTTCTTCGTCGCGGACCTGACGCAACGTGCGCTGCAGCAGCAGATCACCGCCGTCGGGAGGACCTTCGAGAAACGCCTCCGGCGGCACTTCGTCGAGGTCATACCGCAGCTCCGACAGCTCGCGAACCTCACGACGGCACGTGGCACAGTTCGCCAGATGTGTCTCGAAAGTGGCCGCTTCCGCCGGGGTCAGCCCACCGAGGACGTAGGCGGCGAGCTGGCCCTGGTCATGTCCGACCGCACTCATCGCGCCACCTCCTTCCCTGGTCCCGACATCACGGCTCTGAGCGCCCGTAACGCGTAATAAGATCTCGACTTAACGGTACCCGGGGCCACGCCCAGGGATCTCGCCGCTTCGGCCACCGTGCGGCCCCGGTAGTAGATCTCCACCAGTACCTCACGATGTTCCGTGGAGAGGCCGTCCATCGCCCCGAGCACGGCCATGGAGTCCACGACGCTCTGCGCGTGGTCCCGCTCCACCGCCGGGGTGGGCACGCCTTCCTCCGGCTCCGCCACTTCCGGCGGCCGTGCCGCCCTGGCCCGCGCGCGGTCGGTGATGATGTTCCGGGCGACCGTGAGCAGCCAGCCCCGCACCGATCCCTTCGCGTCGTTCTGCAGGTCTTCGGCGTGTTTCCAGGCCCGGACCAGTGTCTCCTGCACGACGTCCTCCGCGGCCGCGCGGTCCCCGGTCAGCCTCGTCGCGTACGCCAGCAGGCTTCGCCCGTGTTCGGCGTACAAGTGCCGGACCAAGTCCTCGCCTTTGGCCTTTTTGGGCCGCCAGCCTCCGATCGCCACTCGCGTCCTCCCGACGGTCTTCTGGGTCGGCGAGGACAGTACTGCAACCCGCATGGGCAGAGTGGATCGTTCGGCGCGCGCCGCGATCGAACTGTGCATCGGCACCGGCCTCTCCTCGGTTCTCCATGGCCGCCTCCTCTTGCCTCCCACACGGACGGCATCGCGGAACGGTTCACCCGGGGCCTTGTCGATCACCGGACGCGCTCGTATGCTGACGCCTCCGGATTCCGCCGCCGCCTGATTCCCGGGAGGGTTCGAGGCGTGCCAAGGAAACTCGCGGCCGTTCTGCTGGCCGTCGCTTTCGTGTCGGGATGCGGGGAGGAACCCGGTTTCAGCGCGACGCTGACCGATCCGGTGAACGTCGACCTGAGCTGGCCCGACGACGATCCGAACGTCGCGGGGCGGATCGTCGAGTACACCACCGATCCGCACGGCGAGTACACGATCCTGCGGTTCGTGCCGCCGCGGCAGACGACCTACCGGCATCCGGACCTGATGCCGGAAACGCGGTTCTACTACCGGATCCGGCCGTTCTACGGCGCCGTGTCGGACGCCGTCACCGTCTCCGGCCCCGCTACTCCGGCCGCGTCCGGGCCCGCCGGGTCACTGCGGGCGGGTGACCGATCGGCCGCGCCGGCCTCGTTCCGTGCCGAACCCGCGCCGGAGGAGATGGTGCGGTTCGGCTGGACGGACCACTCCACCGACGAGGACGGTTTCCTCGTGGAGATCAAGAAACCCGGCGCGGCCGAGTTCGTACCGGTCGAGGTCTCGGATCCGGGGACGACGTCGGCCGGGCTCGCTTCGATGCCGGGCGAGGAGGGCGCTTCGTACCGGCTGCGCGCGTTCTACTACGGGCCGGCCTCGCCGGTGCTGGACCGGACCACGGGGAAGGGGTAGTTCTCCCTCCGGATGCTATGAAAGGTCCTTTCCTTGCAAATTTTGCAAGGAAAGGACCTTTCATAGCATTGGTGACTCAGGCGAGAACGGTCTTCAAGAACTGCCCGGTGTAGCTCTCCTCGACCGAAGCGACATACTCCGGCGTGCCCTCCGCGATCACGGTGCCACCGCCGGAACCACCCTCGGGGCCCATGTCGATGATCCAGTCCGAGGTCTTGATGACGTCGAGGTTGTGCTCGATGACGATCACCGTGTTGCCCTTGTCCACCAGGCCGTTGATCACGCCGATCAGCTTGCTGATGTCCTCGAAGTGCAGACCGGTGGTCGGCTCGTCGAGGATGTACACCGTCTTGCCGGTGGACCGCTTCTGCAGCTCGCTGGCGAGCTTGACGCGCTGCGCCTCACCGCCCGACAGCGTCGGCGCGGGCTGCCCGAGCCGGACGTAGCCGAGGCCGACGTCGACGAGCGTCGCGAGGTGCCGGTGGATCGCCTTGATCGGCTCGAAGAACTCGGCCGCCTCCTCGATCGGCATGTTCAGCACGTCCGCGACGGTCCTGCCCTTGTAGTGCACCTCGAGGGTTTCGCGGTTGTACCGGTCGCCCTTGCAGACCTCACACGGGACGTAGACGTCCGGCAGGAAGTTCATCTCGATCTTGATCGTGCCGTCACCGGCGCAGGCCTCGCATCGGCCGCCCTTGACGTTGAAGGAGAACCGGCCCTGCTGGTAGCCGCGCACCTTCGCCTCGGTGGTCGCGGCGAACAGCTTGCGCACGTGGTCCCAGACGCCGGTGTACGTCGCCGGGTTGGACCGCGGGGTGCGGCCGATCGGCGACTGGTCGACGCGGACCAGCTTGTCGACGCCCGCCAGCCCGTTCACCCGGGTGTGACGGCCAGGGACCTGACGCGCGCCGTTGAGCTTGTTCGCCAGCACGGTCGCGAGGATGTCGTTGACCAGCGTGGACTTCCCGGAACCCGAGACACCGGTGACCGACACGAGGCAGCCGAGCGGGAACGACACGTCGAGCCCGCGCAGGTTGTGCTCGCGCGCGCCGACGACGGTCAGCTGACGCTTCTTGTCGATCGGGCGCCGGATCGCCGGGATCTCGATCTTGCTGCGGCCCGAAAGGTACGCGCCGGTGATCGAGTCCTTGTTCCGCAGGAGCTTCTTGTACGGTCCACTGTGGACGATGTGACCGCCGTGCTCGCCGGCACCGGGGCCGATGTCGACCACCCAGTCGCTGGAGCGGATGGTGTCCTCGTCGTGCTCGACGACGATCAGCGTGTTGCCGAGGTCACGCAGCCGGACCAGCGTCTCGATCAACCGGTGGTTGTCCCGCTGGTGCAGCCCGATCGACGGCTCGTCCAGCACGTACAGCACGCCGACCAGACCGGAACCGATCTGCGTGGCGAGCCGGATGCGCTGTGCCTCGCCGCCGGACAGCGTCCCGGAAGCGCGGTCGAGTGAGAGGTAGTTGAGCCCGACGTCGAGGAGGAAACGCAGCCGCGCCTGAATCTCCTTCAGCACCGCGCCGGCGATCACCGTCTCGCGTTTGCCGAGCTCCAGCTCGTCGAGGAACTGCGACGCCTCCGCGATCGAGAGGGCGCAGACCTCGGCGATCGACCGGTCGCCCTGCGTCTTGTGCTCCAGGGTGACGGCGAGGATCTCCGGCTTGAGCCGCGTGCCCTGACAGGCCGGGCACGGCACCTCGCGCATGTAACCCTCGTACCGCTCACGCATGTACTCGGACTCTGTCTGCTCCTGGCGCCGCTCGAGGAACGGGATGACACCCTCGAAGGCCGCGTAGTACGAACGCTGGCGGCCGTAGCGGTTCTTGTAGCGGACGTGGACCTGCTCATCGACGCCGTGCAGAACGGCCTTCTGCACCTTCGCCGGCAACTTGCGCCACGGGGTGTCCATCCGGAAGCCGATGGTCTCCGAAAGCGATTCGAGCAGGCGGATGAAGTAGTCCGCGCTCTGGCCGCCCGCCCACGGCGCGATGGCGCCCTCACCGAGGGACATCTCGTCGTCCGGGACCACGAGCTCCGGGTCGACCTCCTTGCGGACGCCGATACCGCTGCACTCGGGGCAGGCGCCGTAGGGCGCGTTGAAGGAGAACGACCGCGGCTCCAGGTCCTCGATCGCCAGCGGGTGGCCGTTGGGGCAGGCCAGGTTCTCGGAGAACCCGCGCACGCGATGCGGGTCGTTCTCCGGCAGGTCGACGAAGTCGAGCTCGATCAGGCCGTCGGCCAGCCGGAGCGCCGTCTCGACCGAGTCGGTGAGCCGCTGCCGCGAACCGGTCTTCACCGAGAGCCTGTCGATGATGACGGCGATCTGGTGCTTTTCCTGCTTCTTCAGCTTCGGCGGGTCGGTGAGCGGGTGGATCGTCCCGTCGACAACGACGCGTGCGTAGCCCTGCTGCTGCAGGTTCTCGAAGAGGTCGAGGTACTCCCCCTTGCGCCCGCGCACGACCGGCGCGAGCACCTGGAAGCGAGTGCCCTCTTCCATCGCGAGCACCTGGTCGACGATCTGCTGCGGGGTCTGCTTGCTGATCGCCTCGCCGCACTGCGGGCAGTGCGCCTTGCCGGCGCGGGCGTAGAGCAGACGCAGGTAGTCGTAGACCTCGGTGATCGTGCCGACGGTCGAACGCGGGTTGCGCGAGGTGGACTTCTGGTCGATCGACACCGCGGGCGACAGGCCCTCGATGAAGTCGACGTCCGGCTTGTCCATCTGGCCGAGGAACTGGCGCGCGTACGCCGACAGCGACTCGACGTACCGGCGCTGCCCTTCGGCGAAGATGGTGTCGAAGGCGAGGCTCGACTTTCCGGACCCGGACAGACCGGTGAACACGATCAGGCTGTCGCGGGGCAGGTCGAGATCCACACCGCGGAGGTTGTGCTCGCGGGCGCCGCGAACAACGAGGCGATCAGCCACGCCAGGGTCCCTTCAGGTTTCATTCTCAGCTGCGGTCGCCGACCCGGTCGATAGCTGCACGGGCGGCCGCCTCCATGCTACGAGGCACCACCGACAGAAACTGGTTCCGAGTCTTTGACCTGCGGTTTTCCAGGCTTATCGCGTCGATCCCGGCGAGCGGTGAGCCACCGGTGAACCGGTCGTTCCACGCCCGCGGTGATCGCCCAGCCCCCGAATACGGCGGCGGCCAGCACGATGGGGAGACGCAGCCAGCCGGGGACACCGACGTTCAGCAGGGCACGGGCCAGGATGTAACCGAGTTCCTGGTGCACCAGATAAAGACCATACGAGATGCCCGCGAGCCAGGTGACAGCCGGGGCGATCCGGGACAGACCGGGGAACCGCCAGTCCGGCCCGCGCGCGGCCAGGCACACCAGCAGCAGCATGATCGCGAACCCGACCGCCGACGGCCAGCGCTCGGGATCGTTCGGCAGGGCCTGATGGAACGGGAAGACCTGCAGATCCTGCGCCGCGCAGGCGGCGAGCACGAACAGCACGAGATGCCAGTGCGCCAGCCGTCGTTTCGCCCACAGCCAGATCGCGATCCCGATCGCGAAGACATGCACACGATGCAGGCCGAGCCCGTAGTAGAAGGTCTCGACGAGCTTCGGCGTGGAAACCGGGTCGAATACGGCGAACCGGATGACCAGCGGGACCAGGATCAGCGCCCACAGCAGCCCGACGGTGAGCCGATAGGTGCGCCACCGGCGCGGCCACAGCAGGGCCGCGGCGGTGAACGCGACGAGCTGGACCGGCAGCGTCCAATAGGCGCCGTCGAGGTAGTAGAAGAGTTCGTACCGCCAGCCCCATTCCTGGACCATGCCCAGGTTGGCGAGCAGATCGGCGCCGGTGGGGACGTACCAGGGCGACGGATCGGACGGCGGACCGTGCGGAACGCCGAACAGGAATCCGGTGAGGCCAGGCGGGAACGGCAGACCGCTGAACCGGATCGTCGCGTACCGGGCGATGACGTAAGTGACGAGCACCGCCACCAAGTACGCGGGCACCAGCCGTGCGACCCGGTTCCACAGCCACCGCCCCGGCCGCCCCTTGCGGAGGCTCGCGCAGACGAAGAACGCGGAAATCACCAAAAGGATGGCCGCGCCGAACTGAGCGGTTACCCGAAAGGGGTACCCCACCAGTTCCGGGTGCAGAAGTGCCCCCTGATGGGTGACGTGCCCGAGCATGACCGCGAAGACGGCCACAACGCGAAGGACGTCCCAGCTGATCTTGCGCGGGGCGCGTGGCGAGGCGTCGGGCACGAGCGTCCTGTGGTTCGGCTGGCGGGGCGACGCGAGCCTACGTCCTGCCCCTGTGCGTCACCTGTGCGGGTGGAACCGATTGCAGGCGAACGACTACCGTGTGCGGTGTGAACATCGTCGAGACCTACACCGGGCATGTCGACCCCGGCGGCGACGCCGCCCGCCGCACCCTGGACGCGCTCACCATCACGAAGCTGTCGGTCGGCCCGATGGACAACAACGCGTATCTGCTCGTCTGCCGCGCCGAGAACGAGGCGCTGCTGATCGACGCCGCGAACGACCCGGAACGGATCTCCGACCTCATCGGCCACGGCCCCGACCGGCCCGCGCTGAAGACCGTCGTGACCACCCACCAGCACCAGGACCACTGGCAGGCCCTCGGCGCCGTCGCCGGCGCGAACGGCGCGAACACCGCCGCCCACCCGCTGGACGCCGAACCGCTGCCGATCCCGCCGGACTTCCTCGTCGAACACGGCGACACGGTCAAGGTCGGGCAGGTCACCCTCGAGGTGATCCACCTGCGCGGCCACACCCCCGGCTCCATCGCGCTGCTGTACCGCGACCCGGCCGGGCACCCGCACCTGTTCACCGGCGACTCGCTGTTCCCAGGCGGCGTCGGCAAGACGAACTCGCCGGAGGACTTCAAGTCGTTGATCGACGACGTCGAGTCGCGGATCTTCGGTGAACTGCCGGACGAGACGTGGTTCTACCCGGGACACGGGGACGACTCGACGCTGGGTGAGCAGCGCGGGCATCTGGTGGAGTGGCGCGAACGCGGCTGGTGATCCGAAAGCGTTCCCGAATGGGGCTGCTGGCTCCGACATCAGCGCGGCTTGGTGGGCACCTTTCGGACGAACAACTCCCCCGGCCAGAAGGTGTCGCCCAGCGTCAGTTGATCGAAAAGCACGCAGACGGCTCCGGGCGTGTCCTCGGAGTCCCAGACGGCTGACACGCTCCGGCCGCGTTCGTTCCCGTACCGGCTCAGCCAGTAAATCCTGTCGCCCGGCCTGAGCTTGAAGGCCGATACCAACTCCCGGTTCGCCGACCTGCGAGTACTCGGTTGTCCGACCCGCGCGCCGAAACCGTATTCCGCAGTCGGCCGCGGGCATCGCCAAACGATCCGGAACTGCTCGTCGACCGGCAGCGCAGGTGAACCCACGCACACCTCTTTGACCAGGTAGAACGTGACGATACGACGCGCCTTTTCCGACATTTCGCGCCACGGTTTCGAGAGTGCCTCGGCATACGCTTCGGCATCCGACTCCAACTCCTTGGCGATAGCAATCAAATCGTGGTCGGCTGTGGTTTCGGCGCGGAACTCCTGGATCGACCGGGTCAAGACGTCGGGTTCAATCCGAAGACGGCGTTCAACTCGCCTGGCCACGTAGTTGTCACGTGCGTCGAAGTTGGTGTGAAGCGGTGGATCGTCGGCGGCCGGTTTGCGAGCCCACTGAGCCGCGTCGAAGCAGGCCGCCAGCCACTGTGCTTCGGCCGTGTCCAATATCGTGTCTGCCACTACGGACATGCCGGGAAGCAGGCCTGGTCGACCGTTAGGGTGGAAATGCTCAGGGCCAATGTGCTCCGGGTACCAGTCGAGGTCGCTGTGGAGCAAGGTCGCGAATCCCTCACCCCTGCGCTGCCAGAAGATCAGATCCTCGCCGTACACGTTCACATAGTGCTGCACGATGTCCGATGGACCGAATTCGACGCCTGCCATCTCACCTAACTTTGCCTGGATTATCCGGTTGCCCCGATAGCGGCTCAGGTAGCGTCTGACCTCGGCGACGAAGTTCGCAATGGATTCGTCGTCCAACTTCTGATCCGAGCTGATGGTGATCGTCTTGAGCACCTCGCCTTTACGCCGCGCCGCCAGCAGTTGCTTGGTGGCATTGGCCCAGTAGAGGCCATCAGTGTCCGGGTCGTGCACAACGCAGAGCACCGGGATGTTGCCGTCGGCCCAGGTGCCACCGTGGTCACCGATCGGCACGGCATACCAGTCGGCCCTGCGCCACGAACGGCCACCTTTAACCTGGATCTTGACCAGGTCGCCGGTGACCTCACCGTCCTCGGTGAACGTGACGTGTTGGTCCTCGCCGAAGTCGTTCTGACCGTCCACCTCCTGAACGATGTGATTGTGCCGCTCCAGAAGCGTCCGCAGAGCGTTGACCGCCGCACGGCTGGGTCTGCGAGCGTCAGGCACCTTAGGCAATGGCCCCCCCGAATCATGGCGTACGGAAGCCGGGAAGTTGGTCCGCGACTGGTTGGGCGCAGTCACAGGATAGTAGCCAGTGGCTCATTTCAGTACTCGCTCGACCAGGTTGGGATCCATTACTCGGCCCAAGATTGTGGAGACCATTTGCTCGCTGACAACAGATCAAGACGCCGCGGCCCCGCCCGCACGCATCAGGTCGCGGATAAGCTGAAACGCCCATAGGCGACCGGACCAACAAGTGACCGAAGCCGCTCAGACGGCGATGACCTCGATCATGTCCAGCCCCTTGAAGTCGTCCGCGCTTCGGTGTAGAGCGGCAACTCCAGCGAAGACACGATAGCGGCGATCATTAGATCAGTGAGTTCCGAGTAAGTGCAGGTGTCGAGCACACCCGTTTCACGACGGTCAGCCACGGCTTTGGTTCCACGGATAATCGGCGCCGACACGGTCCTCGGTACCGAAGAATTCGTCGGCTTCCTCGTGCATCCGGCCGACGTCCACTTGAGGCGACCTTCGGTGTCGCTCCACCAATTCCGCAACGGTAAAGCGACGCCTGCGCGATATGGGCCGCACCTCGGCGACCTCGACGCCGTTGCGTGTGACGTGGTACGTCTCGCCCGCCTCGACTGGGTCCATGACGGCAGCAGAATTGTTGCGTAACTCCCGCTGCGTGATCACCTTCACGAAACCCAGCGTAGCCACATGTAGCCCCAACGAGCTACGCCGTCCATCAGCCGCTGGCGACCTTCACGGCCGCGGCCAGTGAAAGGCGATCCCGTACTCCCCTCGCGGACGACACGGCTCCACGAAGGTGTGTTCGACGACGCCTCGCCTGATCTCCAGCAGATGCCGATCACCGGCGGGCGGCCGGACCACGCGCTCGCAGTCGGTCTGTTCCGCGTACCACCAGCAGGCCTCGGGGACGCAGTCGTCGAAGATGACACTGATGCTCAAGCCCCCGGTCACCTTGCCTTCGCCGTCGACCACACGCGGCGCGATTCCGTGATGGTCGACTTCGACGTTGACCCAATGCCGCTCGGCGTCGAGGTCGTCATCGCAGGCGAGGGAAATGAACTCGTGACGATCGCCCTCGCGTAGCGGTTGCGGGAAGCGCAGGTCTACGACGTCCGGCTCCCCCGGCCAAGTCTCGACACGGCAACCGAAGATCGCTTTGACGGGAATGGATGCCAGATCGCCGTCCCATCCGGTCAGGGCCCGCGCCGTGTAACCGTCGACGCCGTTCTCGCAAGCGACGACGTTCCTCACGGTCAGCCGGCGATGTACAGTCCGGCGCCGCATTTCCACGGCTATCAGCTGACGTTCCACGAAAACGGGTTGTGTGTCGTTCGAAGACGGCCGGCCGCCGGACGCACGAGGCTCCGAAAACGAGGCCCTGGCGATTTCCACATAGGGCCGCCAGGCTTCACCATCACCCGCGAGTGCCGCCAGCTTTCCCGACAGGACAGGGGAAAGCTTGTCGCTCACCACACGCCGCCAGGTTCTGTGCATCGGCGTCGTCGTGGTCGGCGGCGGTACTTCGAACCCGCCCGGCAAGTTCCTCAACTGCCTGAAACGATCGTCGAGGGTCGACCGCCACTCCACCCCGCCGAGCCGGAACGCGGCGCTCAAAGTGTCACACCGGATGGCCGCTCCGATCCGGCCGATCTCGTCCAGGAGCAATCCCCAGACCGCGAGCGCCCGCGTCTCCGGGGTCGCCCTCATCATCGACGCGGTCGGCCGGATCAGGCAACCGAGCACGGTGGCCGATTCACCGCCCGGGTCTTCGATCGCGTGGTGCAGGAACCTCAGCGGCCCGCCGTCCTTGCGGACCGCGAGCCAGCGCAACGCGGCTTCGACAGCCGCGGCGGAACAGGAAACGCGCTCGCCGGCCAACTGGATCGTCACGACGCCCTCCACGAGCAGTGGCGACACCCGGAGAGCCTCGCCCTACGGTGTACTAGTACACCACTCGGACGAGTTCGACAATGGTCACGACGATCCTGACAAAGAGTCGCTGGCGCAGGGCACGTTAAAAACCATTTTCCCGCCGACTTCGAGATCGTTCGACGCGAATTCGGCGATCAGTAACGATGACGCGATGAATACAACCTCCTCCGCGTCCGGACGTCTTCAAGGAATCAACTCTCCGTCAGGAGGTCATCGCCATGACCATCACCCTACGACGCGCACTCGCCGCCACCGCACTGATGTTGGCCGGCGCCCTCGCCGCGGTCACACCGGTTTCCGCGGCGGCACAACAGATTCCCACGATGACGAACATCCGCACCGGCCAGAACCCCGGGTTCGACCGGGTCGTGCTCGACCTGACCTCGGGTCCGGCTCCCGCCGTCCGGTACGACCTCGTCGACGAGTTGATCGCCGACGGATCGGGCGAAATCGTCTGGCTGACCGGGGAATACTTCGTCGCGGTCACCGCGACTCCGGCGGCCGCGCACGACGACGCCGGTAATCCGACCTATCCCGGCCCGCAGAAGTTCCGGACCCGCGCCCTGCGCAACGTCATGGCGGTCGCGGTCACCGGCGACTACGAAGGCACCTTGTCGATCGGTCTCGGCGTCCGGTCGAGGACACCGGTCACGGTGTTCACCTTGACGTCGCCGAACCGGGTCGTCATCGACGTCCGCCATTGATCACGGGCGGGAATCCGTGAATACTTTTCGCCGGTCGCGTGCTTTCCGGTGATCAAAGTCCTTTTCGGATTCCCGCGGTGAAAAACCCGGACCGCCCCAACGGGCGATTTTCGGAAAATCAGGTATCTGGCGTCCGGTATCGCGTTCCTTCCTTCCGTCAGCATCAACGCCGCTGCGAAGGAGAACCTCATGCCGACCCCACGCAATCCCGATACCCCGTCCTTGGGTTCGGGTGGCGACAATCTCGAAGCGGGCCCGGGCAGTTCGGGCCTGGGAAGCTTCTCGAACAGCGAAATCGGCGAACTGGTCACCCAGGCCGCCGAAACCATGGCCGCGTCCGGCGAGGACGCCGAACGCAATTACCAGCGCAGCCTCGACAGGCTTCGCGAGCGGGCGGACGACGTCGTCCCCGCGCTCGGCGCGCAGTACGACGCCCTGTCGGAGGAGCAGTACCTGGAGCGCTGGGGCCTGGTCCAGTTGCTCACCGACGTGCGGCACCCGGCCGCCGTCCCGGCGCTGGAAAACGTGCTGCGCCAGCCGATCCCGCCGGAGCGTTCCGACGACCCGGCACACGGGATCAGCACCGTCGGCGAAGAGGTGATCATCCGCACCACCGCTGTGGAAGCGTTGGCACGGCTGGCATCCGCCGGCGACGACGCGGCCAAGGAGCTGCTGCTGCGGCAGGTCCGGCACGAGGTGTTCACGGTACGGCGCGCGGCGGTCCAGGCCATCGCCGAGACCGGTGACACCGACCTCACCGCCCGGGTGCGCGAGGCGCTCAGCGGCACCGAGGACGAGCGGTTGCTGAACATCCGGCGGGTCGACGTCCGCGGTGTCCCGCAGGCGGTCGGCGGACGGTACGTGAAGGACTCGCGGACCGACGACGTGCCACCGCCGGAGCCCCCGCGCTCCTGAATCAGAACGAATTCCTTCTACGGACAGGTGATCTCCGATGGCCACTTGCAGTTACACCGTGCCGGACAAGAACGTGACCGGGGACAATTTCTACGGCGCCTCGATCTGCAATCAGACCTACATCGACTATTTCTGGAACACCTACGGCTTCGCCGGCAACAAGGACTACTGGGACGACGGCTTCGGCTGGGAAGACGCGTGCAACACCGACAAGCCGCTCGCCCGGACGTTCAACGCGTGCTACCTGCTGACCTATTCGGCACAGGACTACGCGAACGACGCCTATTCCGGGGCGATGCTGAACTGGGCGCGCCGCTACGTCCGCGACAACTGCGACGACCTCCGTTCGCTGTGCGGCGACGGCAGTGCCATCGCGCGCTCGTTCAGCGGGGCGTTCGTCGACGACCGGATCGAGGTGTACCTGGGTTTCTGGTACTCCAAGGACGTTCCCGGCCGGGCCGAGACGCTGATCCACGAATCTCGGCACCAGGGCGGGAAGCCGCACAACGCGAACTTCCCGGCGGGTTCGGTGTTCGGCGCCGGCAAGAGCGGCGCCGACTCCACCTGGGGTTACGAGGGCGCTTGGATGTACGGCGCGCTCTACCTGTGGTGGTTCTACGCCCAGGGCGCCCGCACGACGTCGGCACTGCGTGAACGGGCCCGCCAGCGCGGGAATCTCGTGATCGACAACGCCTTCGCGACCCACCCCGGCTTCAACATCTGAAGCACGACCGGCAAGGCCCTCTCGTACTGCAGACGAGAGGGCCTGGTCATGCGATACCTCCGATGACTTGGACTGCGTCCCACTCAATGGGGCTTGACCACCGGCATATCTGGCGCAATCATCGGATCTCTCGGTTACCACGCCCTGGATGAGAGCGGATGGTCATGAGAGTTCGAGCGCACCGCACCGCCTGGCTCGCCGTTGTCCTCGCCCTGGTGGCGGGCCTGCTCACCACGACGGCGGCGAGCGCGGAGGTGCACCATCCCCGCCAGCAGTGGCTGCGCGAGGCCACCGCGGGACTCTTCCTCCACTGGGGCATGTTCACCGCGCCACGCCAGACCGACTGCGCCGCTTGGGAACGCGCCGTCACCGACGGCGGCTGGAGCGCGGACTACTGGGTGGACGAGGCCCGCAAGCTCGGCGCCTCCTACATCGTGCTCGCCACCTTCCACAGCAGGCTGGGCTACGCGCGGCCGTGGCCGTCGGCGATCCCCGGCAGCTGCGCCACACGACGCGACCTCCTCGGCGAACTCGTCAAGGCCGGCAACGCCAAGGGTGTCCGGACGATCCTCTACATGACCGACGATCCCCAGTGGCACAAGGAAACCGGTGTCGAGTCGCTGGATTCCGCCGCGTACTCCGCCTACAAGGGCAAGCAGGTCGACCTGACCACCCGTCCCGGCTTCGGCGAATACAGCTACGACCTCTTCCACGAGGTCATGGACCGTTACGCGGACCTCTCCGGGTTCTGGATCGACAACGACAACGACTACTGGGAGAAGAACAAGCTCTACGAACAGATCCGGGAGAAGCGGCCGTCCTGGTTGCTGAGCAACAACAACGAGGACACCCCGATCATGGACACGGTCAGCAACGAGCAGAAGACCGGCATCACCCCGCCGTACGACTACCCGCAGGCGGCGTTCACCCCGATGCCACGGCTCACCGAAGCCGACTACAAACTGCCGACCAACGGCGCCTGGTGGTACGACGGCACCGATCAGGCCGTCGACTTCCGGCTGTCCACCGGGCGCTACATCGCCAACGCGGGTTCGTCGATGAAGTCCTTGATGGCCGAAACCCCGATGGTGAACGGGAAGTTCCCGCCGCGGCAGGAGGCGTACAACAACTTCATGGCGAGCTGGGTGCCGCCGATCAAGTCCTCCCTGCAGGGCAAAGAGGGTGGCGGGTACATGTACGGCGGCATGCAGCCCGGGTTCTGGAACGACGGCGCGCACGGTGTCATCACCGTCGAGCCCGGCGCCCGCACGCAGTACCTCCACGTGGTCACCCGGCCGAGCACCGACCTGCTCCGCTTGCGCGACAATGGCTACAAGGTGACCGGGGTGTCCGACGTACGCACCGGAAAACCTCTGCGCTTCAGTCAATCCGGCGGCTATCTGACCATTGTGGACATCAAGGACTGGGACACCTACGACACGGTGTTCAAGGTGGAGACGGCCGGGCAGCGGTACTTCCACGACTCCGGCACGATCAAGGCGACCGCTTCGTCTTCACGCGCCGGACATCCGGCGTCGAATCTCGTCGACGGGAACTTCGAGAACTACTGGGACGCCGACGGCAAGCAGCCGGTCTCGCTGACCTTGGACCTCGGCAAGCGGCGGTCGGCGACCTACCTCGCGGTGAATCAGCGCGAGATGTCGCCGACGCACGCGCGCGAATCGTTCGGCAGGCCGGAGGATTCGTCGCGGATCAAGGACTATCGCGTCTACGTCAGCGACGACGGGCGGAACTGGGGCAAGCCGGTCCGCACCGGCGCGATGCCGAGCGCCCGCGGTGTGCAGTTCATCGACTTCGGCGAACGGCAGACCCGGTTCATCAAACTCGAGGTACTGAACACCTGGTCCGGGCCGCAGGCGAAACCCTTCTACCGGCAATTGGCGATCGACGAGATCAAGGTGGCCTACGGCTACCCGAATTCGGTCTTGGGCGCGCAGGTTCCGCTGGAGGCCGAGTCCTTCCGCAACGACCACGACGGCCGCGCCCGCCTCGGCCGGTGTTCGTCCTGCTCCGGATCGTTCCAGGTCACCGGACTCGGTGGCGGCGCACGCAACTCGGTCACCTATCCGGGCGTGACGGTCGCGGAAGACGGCGACTACCGGCTCCAGCTCGACACCACAGGTGGTCCCGCCACTTCGGCGGTGGTGAGCGTCAACGGCGGTGCTCCCATCGAGACCGCGATCGACGCCGGCACACCGGGAGTCGTGACCTCAACGGCGATCCCCGTCGCACTGAAGGCCGGCGCCAACACCGTCAAGGTCTTCAGCAACGCCCCCTCGGGGCCGGGCCTCGACCGGATCGCGGTCGCTCCCCTGCCTCCGCCGTCCTACACGCCGAAGACGACCCTGACCGTCGAACCCGGTGGTGTCCAATGGCTTTCACCGGGACGGCAGTCCCTGCGCGTGACCGCGAAACTGCGGCTGGACGCCGACGACACGATCGGGAAGGTCACCATGGCGCCGGTCGTCCCGGCGGGCTGGACCCTTCAAGGTGCTCCGGCCGCGGCGGCGTCCATGCGGGTCGGAGACGAGCTCGAAGCCTCCTGGACCCTGGCCTCCCCCGAAGGCGTCACCGCGGCCGACATCCCGGTCACCGCGTCGTTCGACCTGCTCGGACGGGCGAAAACGGTGAGCAAGCCGGTGCGGGTGAGCCCACGACCCGCGGATCGGGTCTTCATGCGGGAGGCCGAAGACTCGGCGAACGACGTCGGTGACGCGGGCGTCACGAACTGCGGGGTGTGCTCGGGCGGGCAGAAGGTCCGTAACATCGGCGGCGATCCGGACTCGTCCGTGCGGTTCGACGACGTCATCGTGCCCGAGACCAGGCGCTACACCCTGTACATCGACTTCACCGTCAACGGGCCGCGCTCGTACTTCGTCACGGTCAACGGCGGCACGCCGATCGAAGTGAAGGTCGACGGCGCGGGCAACAACACCCGGCTCACGACGTCGGTGCCGGTCGAGCTGCGAGCGGGGGCGAACACGATCAAGCTGCACAACGACCACGCGTCCGCCCCGGATCTCGATCGGCTGTCACTGGGGTGAGGTACCGGCTTGACCCTCTCCCCGGGAGAGGGTTCAGGCTGGTCCCATGACGACCTTGATGCCGATCGGCGTGTTCGCGCACGCCACGAGGCTGTCGGTCCGCGCGCTGCGGAACTACGACCGGATCGGGCTGCTGGTGCCCGCGGAGATCGACCCCGGCACCGGGTACCGCCGGTATTCGCTCGACCAGTTCGCCCGCGCGAGCCTGATCCGGCGGCTGCGGGAGCTGGAGGTTCCGCTGGCCGAGATCGCCGAGATCCTCGACGCGGGTACGCCGGACGAGGTGAAGGCCGCGATCAAACGGCATCACGACCGGGTGGCGGCGCGGGCCGCGGAACTCGCGGCGATCAGCGGCAGGCTCGACTCCGTGCTCGCCGAACCGATACGGTGGCTGCATGTCTACGAACGCGTGCGCACGCCGCAGCCGATCGCCCGCCTGTCGATCCGGACGCCGCTGAGCGGCCTGGCCGAACTGATCGGCCCCGCGTACGGGCGGCTGTTCGCGGCGCTCGCCGCGCAAGGAGTCATGCCGTCCGGCCCGCCCGGGACCCGGTACCTCACCGATGATCCCGATGAGTTGACCGTCGAACTGTTCGTCCCGGTGAACGGGCCGGCGCGGGATGACGGCGAGATCGGCGCGGGCGAGCTTCCCGGAGGCCTGCTCGTCGCGACGATCCACGAGGGTGATTACGACGACGTCGAGACCGCGTACCGATCACTCGGTCGCTGGATCGCCGAACGCGACCTCGCCCCGGCCGGGCCCGCCGAGGAGCTGTACCTCGTGGCGCCCGGGCCGTCGGTCGCACCCGAGTCCTACCGCACCGAGATCGCCTGGCCGGTGACCTCGTGATCCTCGACGGCATCGACACCGCGGGCGGAGAGCACTGCGAGACCAGCACGCTCGACGTCCTCCTGCGGCACGCCGGGGTCGAACTGTCCGAACCGATGCTGTTCGGACTCGGCGAAGGCCTCGGCTTCATCTACTGGGACGGGAAGAATCTGCCGTTCCCTTTCCTCGGAGGGCGCAGCAAACCCTTCGAGATCACCCGAAGGCTGACCGACCGTCTCGGCTTGACCTTGCGGGTCAAGGAAACGACGTCGGCACGCACGGCGTGGCGGAACGTGGCCGAGGAGATCGACTCGGGTGCGCCGGTCGGGCTGCAACTCGACTCTTACCACCTGGAGTACTTCACGTCGAAAGTCCACTTCGGCGGGCACTTCGCCGCTTTATACGGCTACGACGAGGAAAACGCCTTCCTTGTCGACACGGCCCAGCAGGGTGGCTCCGAATCGACTTCACTGGAGAGCTTGGAACGCGCCCGCGGGGAGAAAGGCCCCATGACGGCGAAGAACCGCTCGTTCGCTCTTCGCGCCGACGAGCCTCTTAAGCCGCTTTCGGGCGTCATCCGGGATGCTGTGCGGGCCAACGCGGCGGAGTTCCTCGCCCCGCCCATCGCGAACCTCGGGTACCACGGGATCGGCAAAGCCGCCGTCCAGGTGCGGAAGTGGCTGGACCGCAGCGGCGATCCGGCACGCGACCTGCCGCAGGCCGCCGTCCTGATGGAACGCGCGGGCACCGGCGGCGCGCTCTTCCGCCGGATCTACCGCGACTTCCTCGAAGAATGCACAGCCTTCGTCGACGACGCCGGTCTCCGGACCGCGTATGAGAAGTACCGCGAGATCACTCCACTGTGGACCGAGGTCGCGCACTTGTTCACCCGGGCAGGGGAAACCGGCGACGCCCGGCACCTGGCCGACGCGTCCGCCGTCCTGTCCGAGCTGGCTCAGCGCGAACAGGAGGCGATGACGGCGCTCGCGACGGTTCAGCGTGGGCGCTCGTAAGGCAGTTTCTCCCCCGCTTCCACCGCGAACGGCAGATCGTTGCCCGCCGGCGGCAACGGGCAGGTGGCGAAGTCGGTGAACGCGCACGGCAGATTCGTCGCGCGGGTGAAGTCGAGGACGACGGTTCCGTCCTCGGCGGGCGGCGGCACCGCGAGCGACCGGTTCGCCGCGTAAGTGGTGACGCCGCTCGTGGCGTCGGTGAACAGGATGAGCAGGCCGTCCTTCTTGCCATTGAACGCGGTGAGCGTGTGCTCCACGCCGTCGTGCTCGAAACGCACGATGCCCGGCGAGACGTAGACGTGGCTGAGCCCTTCGACGACCGCTCCGACCGTGGTCGGCCGCGGCTCGTCGAAGGGCTCGAAGGTCCCGGACAGCACCCAAGCCGCGTCGGGCTCGTACGCCGGGACACCACGGAAAGCGTTCAGCACCGGTGCCTTCGGGTCATGCGTCCGGATCAGGTACCCGCCGCGACGCGCCACCTCGATCTCGATGTCACCGGCGACGACCCGGGTGGTCGCACCACTGTTGACCAGTTCGAAGCGACGAACTCCGGTGACCCGTTCGCCGTCGTGCGAGAGATCCGCGCCCTGCGGATCGAGGTACGCCGCGTCGGCGTCCTGCCACCACACGCCGGGCAGCCCCTCATACGCGCGCGGCTTGTCCTCGAGCCAGTCGAGCGAGACCAGAGCGAGCCAGCCGAGCGGGTCGGCGAGATCGCGCTCGCGCTCGGTCTTCCAGCCCTGCCAGTCCCGCGTGAACGTGTCCAGGCTTGTGCTCATCGCCGATCCCTTCCGTAACCTTGCTCGTTCTCCCAGGTCAACGGCTCGACGGCGACGATATTTCCCGTCCCGGCATGTGGGCTAGGCGTGATAGTCGCCGGTAGTGCCCTCCTCGGCCGAGACCAGCTCTGCGATCGGCGCGAAGAAGGCCTTGATCCCCGGCAGATTCGCCCCCTTCTCCCGCGACGCGGCGAAATCCTCGGAGGAACGCCACCACACGACGTCGAGCCATGTCTCGTCGTCGACCCGGATCAGCTGGGCATCGAGGAACCCTTCCCGGTCGGCCCGGAAGTCGGCGAGCATCGCGGGGCGGGCCTGGAGTAGTTCGTCCGCGCGGCCGGCCGGGACCTTGAAGCGGGTCAGTTCCACTGTCGTCATGAGGCCGATGCTAGGTGACCGCCGTTGTCGGCCACTCGGGACGTCTGCGGGGTCGATTCGGTGACGCAGACGTGGGCTCATTATCGGCGCTATCACCCTTCAGTGTTGTTCGTTCAATTTCATTGTCGCTTAAAATTACGAACGCGTGTTCGATTGTTTGCGGTATTCTTGTGGGGTGTCCGAGACTTTCCTTCCTGAGTTGCCGCAGGAGTTGTGGCGTGCCGGCAAGCTGGAGCTTGCTCATGGTGTGCAGCAGTCGTTGCAGGTGATCAGGATGGCCACTGCCGGTTTGGGGCGGTTCTTGGCGGAGGTCGAGTCTCGTGGTGTCAAAGACTTGTACGGGTATGGCCGTACGGCGAACTGGTTCGCTGATGTAGCGGGGTTGTCGGTCGGTGAGGCGGGTGCGGTGGTGAACCGGGCCATCGCCCTGAACCCGACCCGCGCGTTGGACGGCACGGAGGTTCCGGCTGTCGCGCCCGCTACGGCTGCTGTCGCTGCCGAGGGGCTGGTCGGGGATGAACGGATCGACCAGATCCTGGACATCTTGAAGAAGCTCCCCGCCGACACCTCTGTTGAGGACCGGGCGAGTGCGGAGAAGATCCTCGCCACCCTCGCCCGCGACGCGGGTCCCCGGCAGCTCGCCGACGCCGAAGCGAACCTGCTCGCCTGGCTCGACCCCGACGGCAACGAACCGAAGGATCCCGAACCCGCTCAACCGCGCCGCGAGATCACCCTGGAGCGCCGCAAAGACGGCTACTGGAAACTCATCGGCCTCCTCGACGACGAAACCGGTGCCCGCACCGCGGCTGCTCTGGAGGCCTACGCGCAACCGCGGCCGGTCGACGAGTTCGGCCAGGCGGATCTGCGGATGGCATGCGAACGCATGGGTGATGCCTGGGTCGACATCCTCGACCTGGCGATCGCCTGCCCCGACCAACCCGGCACCAGCGGCTACCGCACTCTGCTGCATGTCACCGTCGGACTCGACGCACTGCAATCCGGTCTCGGGACCGCGTGCCTCGACTTTGTCGGGACGATGACCGCCCGCGAGGCCCGGCTGGCGGCCTGCGACTGCCTGATGCTGCCGGTCGTGATGAGCGCCGCCGGTGAGCCGCTGGATGTGGGGCGGTTGCGACGGTTCGTCACTCCCGGTCAGCGGCGTGCGTTGAACATCCGTGATGGCGGCTGTGCGTTCCCCTGGGTGTCATCGGCGGCCGAAGCATTGTCACGCACACCACATTCATCACTGGGCAGACGGAGGCCCTACGGATCTCCGGAATCTGGTGCTGCTGTGCGGTTTCCATCACCGGTTGATCCACCACGGTGATTGGCAGGTCCGGATGGCGGGTGATGGGTTACCGGAGTTCATCCCGCCCCAGTACCGAGATCCGCTCCGACAACCTCGCCGCAACACCCTGCATCACCGCTGAACCCGAGGAGCCCGCCAGCCACACCGGCGACGGGCCCTTCGGCATGCCCGCACCTCGATGCTCTGTGAAGGCCTCCTTGCCTACCCTGAGGGTAGCGAAGGAGGCCCTCACTACCTGCCGATCCCAGCGGGCCGAAGTACATGCAGGCCCCTTCCTTGCGCCCAGGTACCTGGTCACGGTGAACCCTTTATCACCTCTGAGAACTGTTCGGTACCGGCGGAAACCCGAAGACCGATTGCGCCGTTCGGGCGTATTAGCGCAAGAGTTCTCGATTCCTCCGCAAAACCCGGAGCAAGATCGGCCGTTCCGGACTTGGGAGGGGACGGAGTACGTCATGGTGAATCAACC
Organism: Amycolatopsis sp. lyj-108; assembly: GCF_046549005.1. Taxonomy (NCBI): domain Bacteria; kingdom Bacillati; phylum Actinomycetota; class Actinomycetes; order Pseudonocardiales; family Pseudonocardiaceae; genus Amycolatopsis; species Amycolatopsis sp. lyj-108. Next base: position 77,734 of record NZ_JAJPWQ010000014.1, read on the forward strand.
ACGTGGCCCGGACGGTCGCTGGATCAAATACAAGTACGGTGCGGGCGCGCCGGCCACCGCGGGTGTGGTCGCGGCAACCACCAACGGAATAGGCGGAGGCACAGCCGCCTCCCTGGATTCCGCCGCGAGCCAGGCCCTCAAAGGCAAGGGCTCCAGCAAGAAGTCCGCGCAAAAAGGCCGTCACTCCGAAGCTTGGCAGCGCCTGGGCCGGCGTCAGCTCAAGAAAACCGCGAAACGGGAACTGAAATGCGGACCGCATTCCTTCGGTGAGGTCCAGCGTTTCTTCCTGCGCCACCCTTGCGTCGATCTCGATCGTGCCGGCAACACCATCATCGTGTCCGTCGCGTGGGTGAAGATGCCGGTGGCGAGCGAGGCGAGCGATCTGAGAAGGCTCGTCGACAGGGACGACACCGGCAACGTCGCGCTTTTCGGCGAGGTGCGGCACGGTAGCCGCTTCACCGGCAAGAACTACGACTCCCTTCTGGCCAGGAAGCTGGGCGTGATCGCCGAGTCCGCTTCCGAGGCCGGTCGGCCGAGTGAGGCGACGCTGGAGACCGCTGTCGAAGTCGCCGTCCAGGTTCCCGCGCCTTGACCCCGCATCAGCGGTCCACAATGGAGGCGACCACGACAGCCACTGACCGAAGAGGACCCATGGACGACCAGAGCGACCTGCCGCCCGGCATCGGCAAACCGGCGACGCGGGCCTTCACCGGCGCCGGTTACACGCGCCTGGAGGACTTCACGCGCGCCACCGAGGCCGAGCTCGCGAGCCTGCACGGCGTCGGCCCCAAAGCGCTCCGCATCATCCGCGAAGCCCTGGAAACGCGAGGTCAGACATACAAACCCACCGAATAATTTTTTTGTCTTGACAACTTGAACCATCGGCCGGTTAGCTGAACGCGGCACACCGACCGAAGGAGATCCAGTCATGGCCAAGTTCGCGAACGTCGACGACTACATCGCCGCTCTGCCCGAGAACCTGCGGGAAGTCGCCACCACACTGCGCCCGATCGTCAACGCCGCCCTGCCGGGTTCCGTCGAGGCGATGTACCACGCCTCCCCGACCTGGAGCGCGGGCGAAGCCGTCGGCAAGAACCTCGTCTGCCTGATGAAGGCGTACTCGTCGTACGTCACCTTCGCCCTCTGGAAGGGACAGCTCATCGACGACGGGTCCGGCAGACTGGAGGCGAGCGCGCGGGAGATGGCGCACGTCAAGCTGCGCTCCGTCGAGGATATCGACGCCGACCTGTTCGCCGGCTGGCTCAAGCAGGCGCGAGACCTCGAAGTCACCGCGACGGCGCGATGACACAATCGGCGGCGTGCCTGTGATCACCGACGGATCCCGCTGCCCGTGCGGTCTTGGCGAGCCATACGGCGTTTGCTGCGGCCGCTTCCACCGGGGAGCCGCGACCGCGCCGACCGCCGAACTCCTGATGCGGTCGCGGTTCAGCGCGTTCGCCGTCGGCGACACCGCGTATCTCACGAAGACCTGGCATCCGAAGACCCGGCCCGACGACCTCGAGCTCGATCCGGGACAGCGCTGGACATTCCTGGAGATCCTCGGCAAGACCGGCGGCGGACTACTGGAGAACGAGGGCACCGTGGAGTTCCGGGCCCACTACCGGCAGGATCGCCGTCCCGGCAGCATGCACGAGGACAGCCGCTTCGTCCGCATCGACGGACAGTGGATCTACGTGGCGCCCGTCAGCTGAGGAAGCGCTGACGAACCCGGTGCAAGGGTCTGTTCCCGGCGCGGAGTGGCGGCTACTATCTCCCCCAATATTGTTAGGGAACTTTCTTAACGATTTCCGCCCAGGTCCGCCGCCGTGTGCCCAAGGAGGCGCGCTCGTGAGTTTTCGGCAGAAGAGAACACGGATCCCGTTACTGGCTTTGACCGTCACCGCGCTGGCCGCCGCGGTCTGCGGGGTGACCACCGCTCCCGCCGCCACCGGCGCGGAGGTGGCCGTGCCGCTGTCCGTCGGCGCCGCCGCGGGCAACGCCACCCCGATCCCCGGCTACGTGATCCAGTCCTCGGCACAGGTCAGCGACGACTCGGCGGTCTCGAAGCCGGGCTTCCCTGCCACCGGCTGGTACCCGGTGTCGTCGCGCTCGACGGTCTACGCCGGATTGCTGCAGAACGGCAAGTACGCCGACCCGTTCTACTCGACGAACATGAAGAACGTCCCGGCCGCGCAGTTCGCCGTGCCGTGGTGGTACCGCACGGATCTGAACGTCGAGGACACCTCATCTCGCACCTACCTCGACTTCAGCGGCGTGCTCTCCAAGGCCGATGTCTGGGTCAACGGCACCAAGATCGCGACGAAGGACCAGGTCAACGGCGCCTACACCCGCCACGACCTGGACATCACCGCGCACGTGCGCCAGGGCGTCAACAGCGTCGCGTTCAAGGTCTACCCCAACGATCCCAACAACGATCTCTCCATGGGCTGGATCGACTGGGCGCAGACCCCGCCGGACCAGAACATGGGCATCGTGCGGGACGTCCTCGTCCGGCGCAGCGGCCCGGTCGCGCTGCGCAGCGCGCACGTGGTCCAGAAGCTGAACTCCTCGCTCGACCACGCCGACCTCACGGTGAAGGCCGACGTACGCAACGACTCGGCGAACGCGGTGCAGGCCACCGTCGCCGGCACGGTCGCGGGCAAGCCGATCACCCAGACGGTCTCGCTGGCCGCCAAGGAACGCAAGACGGTCACCTTCGGCCTGGTCGGCCTCGACAAGCCGAATCTCTGGTGGCCCGCCGGGATGGGCGGCCAGCACCGGTACGAGCTCGACCTGACCGCGAGTGTCGGCGGCACGCCGTCGGACACCTCCAAGTCGAAGTTCGGCGTCCGTGATGTCAAGGCGCCGCTGAACTCCAGCGGCGGACGGCAGTACAGCGTCAACGGCAAACCGTTGCTGATCCGCGGCGGCGGTTACACCCCGGACCTCTTCCTGCGCTGGAGCGAGACCGCGGCGGCCGACAAGCTCAAGTACGTGCTGAACCTCGGGCTCAACACGGTCCGGCTGGAAGGTCACATCGAGCCGGACGAGTTCTTCGACATCGCCGACGACCTCGGCGTGCTGACCATGCCCGGCTGGGAATGCTGCGACAAATGGGAAGGGCACGTCAACGGCGAGGAGAAGGGCGAGCCGTGGGTCGAGTCGGACTACCCGATCGCCAAGGCTTCGATGTTCTCGGAGGCCGAGCGCCTGCGTGACCACCCGAGCGTCATCTCGTTCCACATCGGCAGCGACTTCGCGCCGGACAGGCGGATCGAGCAGGGCTACCTCGACGCGATGAAGGCCGCCGACTTCCAGCTTCCCGTGATCCCGTCGGCGTCGAAGCGACCGTCCCCGATCACGGGCGCTTCCGGCATGAAGATGAACGGCCCGTACGACTACGTGCCGCCGGTCTACTGGTACGACAAATCGCAGAAGGACCGCGGCGGCGCATGGAACTTCAACTCGGAGACCAGCGCCGGCGTCGACATCCCGACGATGGACACGTTGAAGCGGATGATGTCGGCGAGCGAGCTGGAAACGATGTGGAAGGACCCGTCGGCACCTCAGTACCACCGTTCTTCGTCGACGACGTTCGCGAATCTGAAGCTGTTCGCCAACGCGCTCACCAAGCGCTACGGCGCGCCGGCCGACCTGGACGACTTCGTGCGGAAGGCGCAGCTCGCCCAGTACGAGAACGTCCGCGCGGAGTTCGAGTCGCACTCGCGCAACTACACCGACTCGACCAACCCGTCGACCGGGTTGATCTACTGGATGCTCAACAGCCCGTGGACTTCGCTGCACTGGCAGCTGTTCGACGCCTACATGGACCAGAACGGCGCCTACTACGGGGCGAAGAAGGCCAACGAGCCGCTGCACATCCAGTACTCGCACGACAATCGCTCGGTCGTGGTGATCAACCAGACGTCGAACGCGGCGAGCGGGCTGACGGCGACCACGAAGCTGTACAACCTCGACGGCACCGAGAAGTACAGCAACACCAAGACCGGCCTGTCGGTCGGCGCGCTGGGCGCCAAGGCCACCGCGGTCACCGTCCCGGCGGTGAGCGGGCTTTCGACGACCTACCTGGCGAAGCTGGTGCTCACCGACTCCTCCGGCAAGGAGGTCAGCCGGAACGTGTACTGGCTCTCCACCAAGGCCGACACGCTGAACTGGGCCGGCAGCGACTGGTACTACACGCCCCAGTCGGGCTACGCCGATCTGTCCGGGCTGAAGAACCTCGGGCAATCCGCGGTCAGCGCGACGGCGAAGTCGGTCGCCGGTGCCGACGGCACCACCACGACCACCGTGACGCTGAAGAACACCTCGGGCGGCAAGCTCCCGGCGTTCTACGTCGACTCGAAGGTCGTGGACGCCGCGGGCAAGCCGGTGCTCCCGGTGGAGTGGAACGACAACGCGGTGAGCCTGTGGCCGGGTGAAACGACCACGCTGACCGCGAAGTACCGCACCGCCGACCTCAAGGGCTCCAAGCCTTCGGTGCGGGTCTCGGGCTGGAACACCGGCACGCAGACCGTTCCGGCCGACGGCTCCGGACCCGGCAACCCGGTCGACTACCAGGCCGAGGACGCCTCGATCGCCCAGGGCGCGGTGGAGTCCAACCACGCCGGGTTCACCGGCACCGGGTTCGTCAACTACGACAACGTCGCGGGCAGCTCGGTCGAGTGGACCGTCAACGCCCCGGCGGCCGGCACCTACGACGTCGTCGTCCGGTACGCCAACGGCACCACGGCGAACCGGCCGCTCGACTTCTCGGTCAACGGCACGATCAGCGCGTCCGGTGTCGGCTTCGGCGGCACCGGGGCCTGGCCGAACTGGACGACCAGAACCGTCAAGGTGACACTGGCGGCGGGTGTGAACAAGATCAGGGCGGTCGCCACCACGGCGAACGGCGGTCCCAACGTCGACAAGATCACCCTCTAGCCCGGGGAGTCGCCTGAGGCCCCCTTCGCCGCCTGGCGAAGGGGGCCTTTCCCGTACTCGCGTGGGTTACGCTTTCCGGGTGACCGGCAAACCCGACCCGCGCCTGCGGGACCTCGCGATGCTGCGCCGCGTCCGCGACCGGATCGATCGCGACTACGCGCAGCCCTTGGACGTCGAGGCGCTGGCCCGCGGCGTGCACGTCTCCGCCGGGCACCTGAGCCGCGAATTCCGGGCCGCGTACGGCGAATCGCCCTACAGCTACCTGATGACCCGCCGGATCGAGCGGGCCATGATGCTGCTGCGGCGCGGGGACATGTCGGTCACCGAGGTCTGCTTCGACGTCGGTTTCTCGTCGCTGGGCACCTTCAGCACGCGGTTCTCCGAACTGGTCGGCAGCTCGCCGAGCGCGTACCGCAAACAGGCGGCGGAGGACGGCCGCGGCATGCCCGGCTGCGTCGTCAAACAGGTCATGCGACCGATCAGGAATCGAGAAGCGACCCCGCCGCGCGCCGACCTACCTTGAGTCGCATGACCCTCTCGATTCGAGCGTCCTACCTCCCCGCGGACGATCTCGATGCTTCACTTTCCTTCTATCGCGACATCCTGGGCTTCGAAGTACGTGCCGAAAGCCCGCTCCAGGCCACGGTCGGCCCGCCAGGGCGGCCGGAGACCTCGCTCGTGCTCCATCCCCCGGCCGGCGGCCCGGAGATCACCGACGAGGAACGCGCCACGATCGCCGAACTGATGGCCAAGGGCGTCCACGGGATCATCGTGCTGTCCACCCCGGATCTGATCGGGACCTTCGACCGGGTCCAGGCGGCGGGCGCGGACGTCGTCCAAGAACCGATGAAGCAGTCCTACGGCGCCTTCGACTGCTCTTTCCGTGACCCGGCGGGCAACCTGGTGCGGTTCGAGGAGCGGTAAGCCCGGCCTCGGTGCGCGCGCACCGAGGCTCCCGGGTGATGATGAGCGGCGTGGAGATCGCGGTAGAACTCGTGGCACTGGTCGTGGCCGTCCTCCTGGTCACCGCCGCGGCGCGGAAACTCGACTGGTCGGCGCCCCTGTGCCTGATCGCGGTCGGGGTCGTCGCCTCGTACGTGCCGGGCGTCCCGGAGTACGAACTGGATCCGGAGGTCGTGCTGCTGGGGCTGCTGCCCCCGCTGCTGTACGCCACCGCGATCCGCACGTCGCTGATCGACTTCCGCCGCAACCGCGGGCCGATCCTGCTGCTCTCGGTGGGGCTCGTCATCTTCACCACGGCCGCGGTCGGCGTCGTCGCGTGGCTGGTGATCCCCGGTCTGCCGCTGGCCGCCGGGCTCGCGATCGGCGCGGTGGTCGCACCGCCCGACGCGGTCGCCGCGTCCGCCGTCGCCCGCAAGGTCGGGATGCCGCGCAAGCTCACCAGGCTGCTGGAGGGCGAAAGCCTGTTCAACGACGCGGCCGCGCTGGTCGCGTTGCGGACCGCCATCGCGGCCATCGCGGGCTCGGTGAGCTTGCTGCAGGTCGGCGGGGATTTCCTGCTGGCCGCCGGTGGCGGGCTGGCGATCGGGTTCGCGGTCGGCGCGCTCGCCGCGCTGATCCGCACCCGGCTCGAAGATCCGGTCACCGACACCGCGCTTTCGCTGGTGGTCCCGTTCGTCGCCTATCTGGCCGCCGAGGCGATCCACGGTTCCGGCGTGATCGCCGTGGTCGTCGCGGGGCTGATCCTCGGGCACAAGGCGCCGAGCATGCTTTCGGGCAGTTCCCGGCTGGCCAGCAGGCTGAACTGGCAGACCATCCAGTTCCTGCTGGAGAACATCGTCTTCCTGCTGATCGGGCTCCAGGTCCGCCGGATCATGTCCGAGGTCGGCGACAGCGGGCTGACCGCGCTGGAACTGGTCCTGATCTGCGCCGCCACCCTCGCCGCGACCATCGTCACCCGGATCATCTGGATGGCGGGCATCGGCTTGGCACGGCGGCTGTTACGCCGTCACGCCTGGCCGTGGCGGTACTCGGCCGTGATCGCCTGGGCGGGCATGCGCGGGGTCGTCACGCTCGCGGCGGCGTTCGTGCTGCCCGCGGACACCCCGCAACGCGCCGTGCTGGTACTGGTCGCGTTCGTCGTGGTGGCGGGAACGCTGCTGCTGCACGGGACGACGCTGCCGGTGCTGGTCCGCCGCCTGAAACTGCCGCCGCCCGATCCGGCCGAGGACGCGTTGCAGGAGGCGGCCGTCCTCCACGACATGACCAGGGCCGCGCTCGAAGAGCTGGAGAGGATCCGGACTCCCGAAGACCCGGAAGACATCGTCGAACGCCTGCGCAGCCGTCTCCAGCACCGCTCGGACTCGGCTTGGGAAGAGCTCGGCAGGCAGAGCACGCTGACCGAAACCCCGAGCGACGCCTATCGGCGGCTGCGGTTGCGGCTGCTCGAGGTCGAACGGGAGAAGTTCCTGGAGGCGCGCGACTCCGGGATGGCCGATGATGATGTCCTGCGCCGGATCCTCGAACGCCTCGACATCGAGGAATCCATGCTGGACAGGGAGGAGGAGGCCGTGCCGGACTCCGATCGCGAACTGCGCACCCCCGCCGCGACGGCGGGATCCTGCAAACACCTGACCAAGGAGTGGCCCGCGGTAGAACCCAGCTCTCCTGACGAATGCGCCGTCTGCGTCGAGAAGGGGATGACCTGGGTGCATCTGCGCGAATGCGTCAAATGCGGGAACGTCGCCTGCTGCGACTCCTCACCGGGCAAGCACGCGACCGAGCACTTCCACGACAGCCTGCACCCGGTGATGCGCAGCCACGAAGCCGGTGAGACCTGGCGCTGGTGCTTCGTGGACAAACAGCTGGGCTGAGTCGGTATCGTCGCGCTCATGAGCACGCCTGAGCAGGAAGTCGAATACCGCCAGCACCGGTTCTCACCCCCGCCCGGCGCGACCGAGATCTTTCTTGTCCGCCACGGAGAATCGGCCCCCGCGAAGGGCAGCACGCCGTTCGACCTCGTCGACGGGCAGGCCGATCCGGACCTCGCGCCGGAGGGCGGGGACCACGCCGAGCGGGTGGGCCGCCGTCTGGCGGACGAGCGGATCTCCGCGTTGTACGTGACGACACTGCGCCGGACGTCGCAGACCGCCGCGCCGCTGGCCGCGAAACTCGGGCTCACGCCGGAACTCGAAGCCGACCTGAGGGAGATCCACCTCGGCGACTGGGAGAACGGGCTTTTCCGGCGCTACACCCACGAAGGCCATCCGATCGTCGAGCAGCTGTGGCGCGAGCAGCGCTGGGACGTCATCCCCGGCGCGGAGACGATGGAGTCGTTCGGCGGCCGGATCAGGGGCGCGATCGGCAGGCTCGCGGCGGCCAATCCGGACCGGAGGATCGCCGTGTTCACCCACGGCGGCGTCATCGGCGAGGTCTTCGCGCAGGCCAGCGCCGCGAAGAACCGGTTCGCGTTCCTCGGCGCGGACAACGGCTCGATCTCCCATCTGGTGGTTTCGGGCGACGACTGGATGGTGCGGCGGTTCAACGACACGTCGCATCTTCAGTCGCCTTTCGGCTGATCCGGCCCGCCGCGACGAGGTGCACGACGACCAGCACCGCGACGGCCTCCGCGGCCAGCAGCCCGATGAGCACCAGCACCTGGGTCACCCCGGCCTGCACCGGCCCGGCGCCACCGAGGAGGACACCGACGTAGGCGCCGGGCAAGGTCACCAGGCCGACCGTCCGGGTCTGGTCGAGGGCGGGGATCAGCGCCTGCCCCGCCGAGGGGCGGCAGATCTCCAGCGCGGCCGGGCGGCGCAGGAATCCCAGTGCCAGCGCGGCTTCGTACTCACCGTGCCGGGACACGAGTTCGTCAAGGGCGCGCCTGGCCGCCTGGGAGGTCGCGGACATCGCGCCGCCGATGACGATGCCGGCGATCGGCACGACCGCGATGGGCCGCCACGGGACCACCCCGGTCGCGAGGACGAGCGTCAGCACCGGCACCACACCGGAGGCGATGGCGAGCGCGACCCACGCCAGATCCTTCGCCACCCCGATCCGGCGTGCCGAGGTGACCGCCGCGATCACGAACATCAGCAGTACGAAACCGCCGGTCAGCCAGCCCGATTCCAGGATCCCGACGATCACCAGCGACACGGCGGCGAGCTGCACGACGGCGCGCGCGGCCGCGAACAGCACCGCCTTGCCCTGTCCCAATCGGCCGAACTGCACCACGGCCGCGCCGAAGATCGCCAGCACGGCCAGGACCACGGCGAGCACCGGGCCGAACGCGATCGCACCATCCGTCATGCGGATGATCCTGCCGCAGGGCCGGGGTCAGGCCGTGCAGGTCACCGAAGCGCCCGCGGCGGGGGCGGTGCGGTCGCTGACGACCTCACCGTCGACGAGGATCCGGCATCGCAGCGCGCCGCTGCCCGACCCCTGCGCGGAGACGCTGTAGAACTCGTCGCGGCCTTCCTGGCTCTCGCGCTCGAAGGTGGTGCTCCACGGCGCCGTCACCTCGGTCTTCTGCATGAGTTCCGAGCCCTGCGCGACATAGGTGACGTTCTGGGCGCCCTTCGCGCCGGAAAGTTCGTAGACGACCGAGTGGAGCACGGTGCGCACGGCGGCCGCGGCCTGTTCGACCTGCGGCGCGGGCGGGCTCTGCACCGGCCGCGACGAGGCCTTCGGCAGCACATAACCGGTCAGCGTGACGGCGACGGCCATCACCCCCAGCACGACCACGACCGTCCCCAGCGGCTTCAGCCTGCCGGGGGCACCCTGCCCCGGCGCCGATGCCGGAGGGGTCACGGTGGGAACACCCATGGAGAGGTCTTCTCTCGTCCGAGCGCACTCCCGTCGAGTGCGTCGACTACTTCTCGTTCGAAGGTGACTCCGCGTTAGCCGTTATCGGGAAGAAACCCGATATTCACCCTATTGGGTGTCCCAGTGAGTGGACAGTACCTGGTCATGGGGCGATCAGCGTAAACGTAGTGAGCCGAACAGCTCACTTTGAGTGATCCGGCCTCAGTCGACGAGACCCGCGTCGGCGAGCAGACCGAGCACCCGCCTGCCCGCCGGCGGGCAGCGGTGCGCGTCGGCGGAGGACAGCCAGGCGGACTCCGCGATCTCACGGCCGGGCGCGGGCTCCCCGCGATGGTCGGCGGTGTAACAGGTCATCCGGACGCGGCGGCCGTCCGCGTAGCCGTCGGCCTGCTCGTTCAGCACCGCGAAGAAGCGGAAGCTCAGCGGGTCGAGCTCGACTCCGAGCTCCTCCCTGATCTCCCGGCAGAGCCCGGCGACGTCGCCCTCTCCCGGCTCGCGTTTGCCTCCTGGCAGGTAGAACTTGACCTTTCCCTCGGTCCGCACCGACAGCAGGCGGCGGTCGCGGACGTGGATCCAGGCCAGTGAATCGATCTCTCCTTCGGACACGTCCCGATTCTGTCGTAGCCCGGGTGCATCATGGCAACCGTGTATCGGGAGACGACGACACCCGGCGAGCTGGGCGGCGTGGTGCGCTGCCTGTGGGAGGACGCGGGCGAGGCGCCGAAGCGGATCGTGCCCGACGGCTGCGTGGACCTGGTGGAATGCGGCGGCGAGGTGTTCGTCGCCGGGCCGGACACCACGGTCTGGACCTGGGAGACGCCACCCGGCGCCAAGGCTCGCGGCGTGCGGTTCGCGCCCGGCAGGGCAGGCGACGTCCTGGGGCTGGGCGCCGACGAGCTGCGCGATCAGCGTGTCCCACTCGGTGACCTGTGGGGAGGGGAAGGCGAACTGCTGGCCGAGCGAGTGCTCTCCGGCGCCGCTTCGCTGACCGACGTCGTCAGGGAACGCCGGGCCGGCCGAGCCGACCGGGAGATCGCGGCGTTGATCGCCAGGCTGGACAGCGGCGTTCCCCGGGTCTCGGCCGCGCTGGAGCGCTTCACGACCGGGGAACGGCAGTTGCGGCGACGGTTCACCCTCGCGGTCGGCTACGGCCCGGCGACGTACCTGCGCGTCAGCCGGTTCCAGCGCGCCATCGGCCTCGCGGAAACGGCGCCGGATCTCGCCTCGCTGGCGTTCTCGGCGGGCTACGCCGATCAAGCTCATTTGAGCCGGGATTGCCGGGAGTTCTCCGGGGCGAAGGCGAGCGAATTCTTCCGCGCCAGGAAGTGAGCGGTGTCCACTGTGGACTTGTACAACATTCGGTAGTGCGGGTAGAACTCGTCGTAGACATCGGCGTCCGCGCTCGGGCGGACGATCTCGGCGACGGGGTTCCAGGCTTCGACATCCGGCTCGCGCCCGATGGCGAAGGACGCGAGGACGGCGTCACCGAACGCGGCGCCGATGGTCTCGGCGGGGATCTCCTGCTCGATCCGCGCGACGTCGCTGACGATCCGCGTCCACACGCCGCCCCGTGTCCCACCGCCGACGGCGACGAAGCGGCGCGTGCCGCCACCGGCTTCCCGCATGGCTTCGAGGTTGTGCCGCACCCCGTACGCGGTGCCTTCCAGCGCCGCGCGATACAGATCGGCGCGATCGTGGGAAGTCGTGAGCCCGGCGATGATGCCCCTCGCGTCCGGATCCGGCACGGGTGTCCGTTCTCCCGCGAAGTACGGGAGCAACAGCAAACCGCGGCTGCCCGCCGGGACCTCGCCCGCCGCCGCGGCCAGTTCCCCGAAGTCGCCGCCGACGAGATCCCGCAGCCAGTCGGTGATCGCACCGGAGGTGGCCATCCCCGCCGCGAGCGAATAGGTGCCGGGGAAAGCACCGCGGGTCGCCCACAACCCCGGCGCGGGACGGGGATCGGCGAGCGTCTGGATCAGGAACATCGTGGTGCCGTACATGAGCATCGTGTCCCCGGGTGCGGCGACACCGACACTGGTCGCTTCGGCCCAGGCGTCCACCGTGCCCGCCGTCACCGGGATTCCTTGCGGCAGGCCGGTTTCCGCGGCCGCTTCGGCGGTGACCGAGCCGACCACCTCGGTCGGCCACGCTAGCCGGGGCAGCTCGATGCCGGGGGCGATCGCGGCGACCCGGTCCGGCGCCCAGCGGGCCTCGCGCAGGTCGTACATCGGGTCGCATTGGCTCGCGGAATGGTGGTCGAGGACGTATTCACCGGTCAGCCGCAGCACGAGGAACGAACTCGCCATCAGGAAGAGTTCCGCCCGTTCGAGCACCTCCGGCTCGTTTTTGGCGAGCCAGCGCCATTTCGGCCCGACAGCCTGCGAGCCGAGTGCGCTCCCGCCGCGTTCCACAATGGATTCTTCGCCGAATTCCCGGTTCAGTTCGCGGATTTCGTCGAATGCGCGGGTGTCGACGCCGTAAAGAATCGCCGGGCGCAAAGGTTTTCCGGAAGCGTCGGCAGGCAACAGCACCGGCCCGATCCCGCTGACCGACACTCCGATGATGGGATGATCCCCGGCGCCCGCGGAAAGCTCTCTTGTCAGCGTCAGGAAGTCATGCCACCACACGGTTTCGGCGTCGTGTTCGTACCAGCCTGGCCGGGGGCGGGAAGTGTCGTGCGGCTGGGAAGCCCGTGCCACCACGGTGCCCCGGGAATCGACGAGAACGCCTTTGGAGCTCGAAGTGCCGATGTCGATGCCGAGCACCAGGCCCGGATCCCCCACGGCACGTCCTCACTCCTCCGCGCGAGTAGCGCGATCAGCGGATGGTAACGATTGTCGGCCAAGCTATTCTTCCCGTGCGAAGGTGTCAAGACACCTGCAGAAGGGGAGGTCACGGTGGCCACCATCAACGACGTGGCGGCGAAGGCCGGGGTTTCGACGGCGACCGTGTCGAGAACACTCAACGGGAAGTCCACTGTGGACCCGGTACTCGCGGCACGGGTGCAGGCGGCCGCCGCGGAATTGGGCTATCACCCGAACGGGCTCGCGAGGAATCTGCGCCGTCAGGAGACCGCGGTGCTCGCGCTCATCATCTCCGACGTGGAGAACCCGTTCTTCACCGCGATCGCCCGCGGCGTGGAGGACATCGCGCAGACCGCGGGTTATTCGGTGGTGCTGTGCAACGCCGACGACAACGAGGAGAAGGAGCGGCGCTACATCGACGTCGCCCTCCAGGAGCGGGTCGCAGGCGTGGTGCTCTCCCCCACCGGCCGGGCCACCAACGTCGACCGGCTGACCGAGCGCGGCACGCCCGTGGTCGCCGTCGACCGGCCACTGTTGAAGAACACCGGCGACCAGGTGCTGGTCGACACCCGGCTAGCCGCCCGGGACGCCACACGGCATCTGATCGACGGCGGGTACCGGCGCGTCGCCTGTGTCAGCGGGCCTGCCGGGGTGCGCACGGCCGAAGACCGGCTGGCGGGCTACACCGACGCCGTCGGCGAGGAGAACGCGCTCACCCGGCGGGCCGAATTCCGCGCCGAGGGCGGCAGGCTCGCCGCGCTCAGCCTGCTCGACGAACCCGAGCCGCCGGACGCGCTGCTGGTCGGCAACAGCACGATGGCGATCGGTGTCCTGGAGGCCCTGGCCGCACGCGGCCTGCGCTCGGGGCAGGACGTGGGCATTGTGTCGTTCGACGACGCGCCGTGGACGACACTGATCGACCCGCCGCTGACGGTGGTCGCCCAGCCCGCGAACGAGGTGGGCAGGGTCGCCGCCGAACTGCTGCTCGCCCGGATCGGCGACAGCACGCGCAAGGCCACGACGACCACGCTGCAGGCGAAGCTGATCGTGCGCCGGAGTTCACGGCGCGGCTGAAACCGGAGATCCCGGTGCACGACGTGCCTGGGCGACCGGTTCGCACCGGCCGCCCAGGAACGCCCCACCCCCTTGTTCCCCCAAGCCGGCCCCACGCCAGCCGGGTTCTCCGAAGCGGTGGGAAGAAATCGTTTACCTTCCGGACGGTAAATTCCTACTTACGACCTGTCAAGCCGAAGCCCTGGACAAGGTCGCCCGACCCGGGCAAACTATGGCGACATTGCCTACTGCACGTGTTTGATTCCGTGCACTCTGTGTTCATCTCTGGTGAATTCCCCCACGAAACCGAGATGAGACCGCACGAACCCGCACAGACGCGTTACCCTAGGCGCTATGTCGATAGCGCTCGAGAACGTTCTCGCCAAGGCGGGCCTCAAGGTCGACGCCAACGAGTTCCTGAACCTCGTCGAGGACGCGGCGCGGAGGCTGACCCCACCGAACCCCGATCCGTCGCATTATTTCTCGGCGGACCAGCGCGCCGCGCTCACCGACGTCGGCCTGGACCTCTCCCCGCGCGAGGAGGACGAGCCGGACTTCCGTGCCCGCACGGTCGCCGCGCACGCCGTACTCGCCGATTCGGCACTGAGCGTGCTGGAGGCGGCGAAAGCACTCGGCGTGGACGACAGCCGCATCAGACACCGCTTGAAGGAGGGCAGGCTCACCGGCTGGAAGGACCAGGGCTGGCGGCTGCCCGCCTGGCAGTTCGCCGGCTCCGGGGTGCTGCCCGGCCTGGAGGTCGTGCTGCGCGCCGTCCCCGAGGACCAGCCCGCGCTCGTCGTCGCCGCGTTCATGAGCACCCCGCAGGCCGATCTGGTGATCAACGACCATCCCGCCACCCCGCGCCAATGGCTCCTCTCCGGTGGCGATCCCGAGCACGTCGCCAAGTTGGTGGCCATGCTCGGATCCCCGTTCTAAGGTGCTCTGCCCGACGACGGAAAATTTCAGTCGGGGGTAGGCCGTAGGCTGACCCCACCGAGCAAGATCACCCGACAAGGACGGACGACTCCCGAGGTATGGCCCGGCTCCCCCTGCCGCCCGCACGCTCTGTCCTGGTCAAGGAGCTGCACCGCACCAGCGACGTGGTGACGGTGCACCCCGGCACCAGGCTGGTCAGGATCTTCACCGCGCACGGCAACCACCCCCAGCAGTGGAACTCGTTCCGCTACAGCGGCCCGCTCCCGCACGGCCGCTTCGACCCGCAGACCCCCGGTCGCGGCGGTCGCCCGGTCACCGACCCCGGGAACGGCGTCCTGTACTTCGGCCTCACCGTGCGCACGAGCATCGCGGAGGTCTTCCAGACCACGTCGACGGTCGACCGCAAATCCCGCGGCCCGCGCCTGGTCGTCGTGCGGCCGACCCGCACGCTGCGGCTGCTCGACCTCGCCGGCCTGTGGCCGACCCGTGTCGGCGCCTCGCAGGAGATCTCCAGCGGCCCGAAGAAGATCACCCAAGCCTGGGCGCGTGCCATCCGCGCCGCCTTCGGTGACCTCGACGGTGTCTGGTACCGGTCGTCCATGGACTCCGGCGGGCCCGCGCTCGCGCTGTGGGACCCGCCCGCCGGGAACTCGCTGCCGGTCGCGCCGGACGTGCTGCTCCCGCTGGACCATCCAGGGCTCGACGTCCCGCTGGGCCGGGTGTGCGAAGAGCTGAACTACACGCTTCTCAGCTGACCTCTCGTGGTCCCGGCGAAGTCGCACAGCCACTGGTCAAGTGTGTGGCGAGTGACGCCTTCGGCCTCGGACGGCGGGCTCGACACGACACGTTTCATGACGGGGTCGTGAGTGACCAGGAGGGTCAGAACCGCCCTGATCACTCACGACTCCGGCCAAAATCGTACATATACGCATCAAGTGGACATCATCCCTCGCGTAACTCGCGACCCTGCCCCGGAGCGCCACCGGCCAGCGGTCCTGCGACTTTGCCAGGACCCTGACTGATCCCAATGCTATGAAAGGTCCTTTCCTTGCAAAATTTGCAAGGAAAGGACCTTTCATAGCACTACAAGGACCGAAAGATCAGAGGTGCCGCCCCCACCACTCCAGTACGGCGTCGAACCGCTGCACCCGGTGCCGCGGCAGCCCCGAACGCGTGAGTTCGTGCCCCTCGCCGGGGAACAGCAGGAACTCCGCCGGGACGCCGTTCTGCCGCAGCGCCACGTACATCCGCTGCGCCTGCTCCAGCGGGCATCGCCAGTCCTGTTCGGAGTGCGCGACCATGAACGGGATGTCGATCTTCCCCGCGTAGGTCAGCGGGCTGCGCTTGCGCTGCTCGTCGAGGTCGTCGCCGACGTAACCCCCGGCGAAGAACCAGCCGATGTCGGAACTGCCGACGAACGAGTCCCAGGCGTTGACGGCGCGCTCGCTCCACGCGGCGCGGAACCGGCCGCCGTGGTGCGCGGCGAGCCAGCTGGTCATGAAACCGCCGTACGAGCCGCCCATGACGCCGACGCGATCACTGTCCAAATTGGACATCTTCAGCGCTTCGTCCAGCAGTGCCAGCAGATCGTCCGCGTCCACGGTGCCGAAGCCGTGGACGATGCTCCGGCCGTGGCTTTCGCCGTAGCCCGCGGAACCGCGCGGGTTCCCCAGGATGACGGCGTAGCCCGCTTCCGCGAGCACCTGGGCCTCGTCGAAGACCTTCCATTCGTACGGCGCGAACGGTCCACCGTGGATCATCAGGACCACGGGATGCGGCCCCTCGCCCTCGGGCCGGACGACCCAGCCGTGCACCGGGTAGCCGTCGGGCGCGGTCGTGTCCAGCTCCTCCAGCGGCAGGATCCCGGTGTCCCGCAACGTCTTCGAGTAGTCGGTGAGCACGCGGGGGCCCTCGTCCGACAGCAGCACGACGTCACCGGAGCTCTCGGGCGTCCCGATCACCGCGACGATCCGCGTGCCGTCGACGGCGAACGACTTCACCGCGGCGCGCTCGCCGGCCAGGCAGCGCAACGACTTCAGCTCGGCGAGCTCGGCGTCGAGGGGAACGGCGTGCAGTTCGGCGGCGCCGCGGGTGCGGACCACGACGAGGACCTCGTCGCCGAGGACGACCGGAGGGCTTGCCGCGCTGTCGCAGTCCACCGTTTCGACGTCGGTCAGCCGCCGCGCGGGCGAGGGCTCGTCGCCCGAAGGCCACGGCGCGTGCCAGAGCCCGGTGTTGCGGGCGACGTCCTCCAGGCCGGGGAATTCGGTGCCGTAGAACAGGATCGAACCGTCCGGGGCGGCGACCGGCCGGTCCGCGGTGCCCGGGGTCCGGACCAGGAGCCGGGGTTCGCCACCACCGGCGGGCACGGCGTAGACGTCCGTGCGAACGGTGTCTTCGGCGGCCCAGTCACGCGGCGCGGTGATGAGGACGTGCTCGCCGTCGGCCGTCCACGAGGGATGGTCGACGTCGGCGCGGTCGTCGGTCAGCGGGGTGAGCTCGGCGGGCGCGTCCTCGTCCAACGCGGCGACCGCGTCCACGACGAACAGACGCTGTGGACGGTCGTTGAGGAAGCCGGCGTCGTCGACCCGGTAGAAGAGATTCGTGATGTGCCGCGGCGCTTCTTCTCCCGGCTCCGGCGTTTCGCCGTCCGCGTTCTCCGTGCCGTAGCGGCCCGGCTCGGGCACGCGGGCGACGAAGGCGATCCGGTGGGAATCGGGTGCCCAGACCGGGGCGCTCGCGCCGAGGGGAAGGTCGGTGATCCGCTTCGCGTCACCCCCGGCCGCGGGGATCACGTGCACCTGCGGCTTGGCCGCGCGGCCGGCCCCCTCCCCCGCGCGGAGGAAGGCGACCCACCGGCCGTCCGGGGAGATGGCGGGTGCGGAGTCCTTGGTCCCGTGAGTCCAAGGCCCTTCCCCGCCGCCGCCCTGGTCGACCCTGCGCAGGCCGCCGCGGTAGCTGTTCGTCTTCAGATCAGGCCTGCTCACCGCGGTGAGCAGCAGGTCGCCGCGCAGCGCGGGGATGCCGGGGACCGTCAGGGCTTCGATGTCAACGGGACGCACGGCCCCGACGGTACCCGATCCTTAGCAGCTCTAACTACTGATTGAAGACTCCCGCTCAGCGGCTTCCAGCTTCTTCGCCTTCGAGAGGCTGGCCACCGTCGTCACCGTCAGAACCACGACGATGACACCCAGGGAGACCCAGTTGTTGATGTCCAGCCAGTCCGGCACCACGTGGTACTCGTGCAGCGCGTGCAGGAACAGCTTGGCGCCGATGAAGGCGAGGATCACCGCGAGGCCGTAGGACAGGTACACCAGCTTGGTGACCAGGCCACCGAGCAGGAAGTACAGCTGACGCAGACCCATCAGCGCGAACGCGTTGGCGGTGAAGACCAGGAAGGCCTCCTGCGTGATGCCGAAGATCGCCGGGATCGAGTCGACGGCGAACAGCAGGTCCGCGCTGCCGATCGCGACGATCACCAGGAACATCGGGGTGATCCAGCGCTTGCCGTCCTTCTTCACGAAGGACTTGTGCCCGTGCCACTCGTTGGTGACCGGGAAGAGCTTGCGCACCCAGCGGGTGAGCGCGTTCTCCTCGTATTCCTCTTCTTCGTCCTTGTTGCGGACCATGCTGACCGCGGTCCAGATGAGGATGGCGCCGAAGAGGAAGAAGACCCAGACGAACTGCGCGATCAGCGCGGCGCCCACGGCGATGAACACACTGCGCATGGCGAGCGCGAGCAGGATGCCGATCAGCAGCACCCGGTGCTGGTGGATCGCGGGCACCTTGAACGAGGTCATGATGATCATGAAGATGAACAGGTTGTCGACACTCAGCGAGTACTCGGTGATGTACCCGGTGAAGAACTCGACACCCGGGTCGTGTCCCGCGAAGACCCAGACACCGATGCCGAACGCGACGGCGACGGCGATGTAGAAGACGACCCACCGGGCGGCTTCGCCCGTGGTGACCTCATGCGGCTTGCGATCGACGATGACCAGGTCGAGTGCGATCAGCGCGAGCAGACCGCCGACCGTGGCGATCCATAGCCACAGGGGAACAGACATGTAACCAACCCTCCGGAAAGTGCACAGCAGCAACTAACCGGAGGTCTCTTCCGCCGGTTGCGAAAACCGGCCGACGGTGCCGGGGGCCTATGAAGACCACCGTGCTGACGACACCGCCGCGAAGGAATACTCCCCTCACAGCCGGTCTAGTTTGACCTGTCTGTACGCATGACGCCAGTTAAGGTTGCCCTTGTCACCAAGATGATGGCGTAACTCCCGTCACATCCACCGCTTCTCCCACGTCGGATACCCGTTCTGGTGACGACCTAACGTCACGCTTGTGTGGTCCGTGTGTGCCGGGGAAGCGACTCTCAGGTTCGGTGAAATACGGTCATTCCGTGCCCCGAATCCCGCTCCCTCGTACGCGAGGCGCGAAGCTCATCGCGCTCGCCGCGGTCGTGGTGGTCCTGGCCGCCGCGGCCGTCGTGTGGACGAACAGCGAACCCGCCCCGTCCGCGGTCAAAACCCAGGAAGCGACCCTCGACCTGCCCGAAACCCCGGGTTCGTCCGAAGTCGTCAAGATCGACACGACCACGTACCTCCCCGAGCGGACGCCCGCTCCCGCCGTCCTGCTCGCCCACGGTTTCGGCGGTGACAAGAACAGTGTCGCCACCGAGGCCCGCGAACTCGCCGAAAAGGGCTTCGTCGTGCTCGCCTGGTCCGCGCGCGGCTTCGGCCGCAGCACCGGGAAGATCGCGCTGAACGACCCCGACCGTGAAGTCGCCGACGCCAGGAAGCTGATCGACAGCCTGGCCGCGCGGCCCGAGGTCCTCAGCGAGAACGGCGACCCGAAGGTGGCCGTGTCCGGCGCTTCGTACGGCGGCGCGCTTTCGCTGCTGCTCGCCGGGACCGACAAGCGGGTCGACGCGATCGCGCCGGTGATCACCTACAACGATCTCGCGCAGGGACTCTTCCCGAACGCCGCCTCGGCCTCGCCGTCGGCCGCCACCACCCCGGCCGCCGGCGCGTTCACCGCCGACGGTGTCTTCAAGAAGTCGTGGGCGGGCATCTTCTTCTCCGCCGGTTCCGGCGCGGCGCAGAGCGGCTCCCCCGCGAACGACGCCCCGGAAGCCGGTGACGAGACGAGTGAATCCGGCGCGGCACAGGGCGCGGGCGCGGCGGGTGCCGCGGCGCAGTCCCTGCCGCTCGGCGGCCCGAACGGACAGCGGCCGCCGTCCGGCCCCGCCGACCCTTGTGGACGGTTCACCGCCGACGTCTGCCAGGCCTACACCGAGCTCGCCACCACCGGCAAAGCGAGCCAGAAGACCGTCGACCTGCTCCGCAGGGTCTCCCCCGCGTCCGTGACGGACAAGATCACCGTGCCGACCCTGCTGGTGCAGGGCGAAAGCGACACCTTGTTCGGGTTGGACCAGTCCGACGCGACCGCGCGGCAGATCAGCGCGGCTGGCGGCAAGGTCCGCACGATCTGGTACACCGGCGGCCACGACGGCGGGAAACCGGGACAGAAGCTGCGCGGGCAGATCGCCGACTTCCTCAAGTTCTCGCTCACCGGTCAGGGCACCGACCCCGGCACCGGGTTCAGCTACGACATCCAGGGGACGCTGCGGGCCAACGGCGCGCCTTCGGTCCGGACCGTCACCGCCCCGGCGTACCCGGGTGCCACCGGCGACGCCACCGAACGACGGCCGTTCACCTTGGCAGGCCCGGCCCAGCCGGTCGTCCGGCCCGCCGGCGGCAACCCCGCGGCGGTCAGCGGGATTCCCGGACTGAACGGCGCGGTGGCGGGTTCGTCCCGGCTGTCCGGACTGTTCAGTCTGGACCCGCCGGGGCAGGCCGCGCAGTTCGCGACGCCGCCGCTCGACGCGCAGACGATCGTGGCCGGTTCGTCCACGGTCCGGCTGCGGGTCTCCGCGGATCCGTCCGCCGCGGCACCGCAGAAGGAAGCCGTCCTGTTCGCGAAGCTCTACGACGTCAACTCGGAAGGCGTCCGCACGCTTCCGGCCAATGCCGTCGCACCCTTCCGCGTTTCCGGGTTGCCCGCCGACGGCAGCCCGGTCGAGGTGACGGTGACCCTGCCGGGCATCGTGCGGCCACTGGAGGCCGGGCACACGCTCCGGCTGGTCGTCGGCACGACGGACCAGGCGTTCTCGACACCGGTCGAGCCCGCGGTGTTCCGGATCGAGCTGGCGGACGGCGGACAGCTCGGCGTCCCGGTCGTCCCCGGCAACTCGGTCGGCGCGGGCGCGCCCATCGCGCAGCTGCTCGGGATCGCCGGAGCGCTGCTCGCGGGCATCGTGATCACGGTGATCGCCGCGTTCCGCCGCCGCCGTGCCCACGACGTCGACGAGAGCCTGGCGAAGACGCCGCTGGTGATCGAAGGTCTCCACAAGGCCTACGCGGGCGGTTTCGTCGCGGTGAAGGATCTGTCCTTCCGGGTCGAACCCGGTCAGGTGCTCGGCCTGCTCGGGCCGAACGGCGCGGGCAAGACGACGACCCTGCGCATGCTGATGGGCCTCATCACGCCGACCGCGGGCACCATCCGCGTCTTCGGCCACCTGATCGCGCCCGGCGCGCCGGTGCTCTCCCGGATCGGGTCCTTTGTGGAGGGTTCGGGCTTCCTGCCGCATCTGTCCGGCAAGGAGAACCTGGAGCTGTACTGGGCGAGCACGGGCAGGCCGAGGGAGAAGGCGCACTTCGCCGAGGCACTGGAGATCGCCGGGCTCGGCGACGCGGTGAACCGGCGGGTCCGCACCTACAGCCAGGGCATGCGGCAGCGGCTCGCGATCGCACAGGCGATGCTCGGCCTGCCGGAGCTCATGGTGCTCGACGAACCGACCAACGGACTCGACCCGCCACAGATCCACCAGATGCGCGAGGTGCTCCAGCGCTACGCGGCGACCGGACGCACCGTGGTGGTCTCGAGCCACCTGCTGGCCGAGGTCGAGCAGACCTGTACGCACGTGGTCGTGATGCACCGCGGCATGCTGGTCGCCTCGGGTGAGGTCGGCGAACTGGCCGCGTCCAGCGGTGAAGCGACGTTCCGCGTCGACAAGCCCGCCGAAGCGGCCGAAGCGCTGCGGAAGGTCGGCGGCGTTTCCGGCGTCGACGTCGACGGCGAACTTGTCCACGCGGATCTCGACGGTCTCGCCCGCGCCGACGCGGTCGCCGCCCTGGTGCGAGCCGGGGTCGCGGTCGAGCAGGCCGGACCGCGGCGCCGTCTGGAAGACGCGTTCCTGCAGCTGGTCGGAGAGGACTCGAAGGGTGAGTAAGACCAATGGTTCCGGCCCGGCGACCCGGGTGGATCACGGCGTGCACACCGATCCGGCGGCACTGCTGGAGCTGACCGAGGTCGCGTCGCACGAACCGACCGAGGTCGGCCCGGACGGGGCGGTGGCGGGTTACCGCGCCGACCGGACGCTGCGGCTCGGCGTCGAACTGAAACGTCAGCTCAAACGCCGCCGGACCCAGTTCATGCTCGGGTTCGTCGCGTTGCTGCCGTTCATCCTGGTGATCGCGTTCGAGATCGGGCAGGCCAACCCGAACCGCCGCAGCGGCGGCTTCGTCGACCTCGCCACCGCGAGCGCACCGAACTTCGTGGTCCTCGCGCTGTTCGTCTCCGGGACGTTCCTGCTCCCGATGATCGTGGCGTTGTTCTACGGCGACACGATCGCGAGCGAGGCGTCGTGGTCGAGCCTGAAGTACCTGCTCGCGATGCCGGTTCCCCGGCATCGGGTGCTGCGGCAGAAGGCGATCGTCTCCGGCATCCTCTCCGCGGTCGCGCTGATCCTGTTGCCGCTGGTGTCGCTGGTGGTCGGCGTCGTCTGGTACGGCGCGGGCGACGCGATCAGCCCGACCGGCGACGCGGTGTCGTTCGGCGACAGCCTCGTGGCCATGGGGCTGGCGACGATCTACATCATCCTGCAGCTGGCATGGGTGGCCGGGCTGGCGATGCTGCTCTCGGTCGCCACCGACGCCCCGCTGGGCGCCGTCGGCGGCGCGGTGATCGTCGCGATCGTTTCGCAGATCCTCGACCAGATCACCGCCCTCGAAGGGCTGCGGGACTATCTGCCGACGCATTTCGCGTTCTCGTGGATGGACCTGATCTCCACCGACATCGACTGGACGAACATGGCCAACGGCATGTTGTCGGCGGCGTTGTACGGCACGGTGTTCTTCCTCCTCGCCGGTCGCCGGTTCGCGACGAAGGACATCACCAGCTGAGAGCGTTTCCGCACCGGAAAAGCACCGGGGTCCACCGGGAAGACGAAAACTTCTTCCCAGGTGGGCCCCGGTTTTCACTGGCCGTGGCGACCTTCACCCATTAGCGCCGGTAACCGGTGTTTCATGCGCATGAGAACATCGATTTTCCGATCATCGACTCATTGGGTGAAAACCTCGCTTTCATCTTCGGAGACCTCCGGGAAATCCTTATCTTCAGTGAAAGGTGCCAACGCGAGAAGAAAGCGGGGACTCACGCCATGACCCAGTCGATCGAGATCCCGGTCCAGGAATTCTCTCTTGATTGGACGATGAGCTCCGGCAAGGGCGGCCGGGTCGGCTTCGCCGTCTCGGGTCAGGTGACACTCCTCGACAACAAGCGGTTCTACAAGATCGACGGGGTCCTCTACATCTCCGAGGGCAGCGCCTACTGCCGCGACATCGGCAACCCGCATCTGTTCGTGCGCCGCAACGGCGTCGAGGAAAGCGGCAGGCAGTGGGGCTGGGAGACCATCTGCAACCGCAAGTCCAGCAGCAGGCTCTGCGCGATGGACGCGTACTTCGTCCGCACCGGCTACTGGGCGCCCGCCGACCGGGCCATCCAGCTGAGCATCGGCGCCGAGACCGGCTGGAACCGCAAGCGGTCCTACAGCCCGACGATCACCGTGCGCCTCGCGGACTGAGACGTGACCTCGAACTGGGGTCGGCCGGTCAGGTAAGGGCACGCGCGCGCGTTTCTCTTCGGCCGAAGGCCTCGGGTTTGCGGAGGCGGGCCGCTGATGCGGCTGGGTGAGTGGACAGCCCACGCCGCGGCCCGGCTGCGGAAATCCGAAAGCGCGCTTGAGAGACACGGACTGAGACCGATCCACTGTAGATCTCCGCCTGCTCCGGTACGGTCGGCCCATGGCCACCTCCTCGATCCACGTGGACGACGAAGGCGGGATCGCCGTCGTCACCCTGCGGCACGGCAAGGCGAACACCCTCGACACCGAGTTCTGCCAGGAACTGGCCGTCCGGCTCGAAGACGTACAGCTCGGCGGGTATCGCGGTGTCGTCTTGACCGGTACCGGCGGCATCTTCTCGGCGGGGGTCGACCTGCGGCGGGTGCACGACGGCGGCGCGGGCTACCTCGAAGACTTCCTGCCCGCGCTGTCGGACGCGTTCCTCTCGGTGTTCGGCTTCCCCGGCCCGGTGGTCGCGGCCGTCAACGGCCACGCGATCGCCGGCGGGGCGGTACTCGCCGCCGCCTGCGACCGCCGGATCCTCGCCGACGGTCCGAGCCGGGTCGGGATCACCGAGTTGCTCGTCGGTGTGCCGTTCCCGTTGGCGGCGCTGGAGATCCTGCGCTCCGGGTTCGGCGCGGACGTCCTCGCCGAACTCGCGTTCCTCGGCGAAACCCACCTTCCCGAGGACGCGCTCCGGCTCGGCCTGGTGAACGAGGTGACCACGCCCGAGAACGTCGTCGGGCGGGCGGTGGAGGTGGCCAAGAAGCTCGCCGAGATCCCCGCGGCCGCGTACGCGCACACGAAGGCGCAGCTGCACCGGCCGTTCCACGAGCGGATCGCCGAACACCGCACCGGCGACGACGCCCACGTCCTCGAACTTTGGAGCTCCCCCGAAGCACTCGCGGCCATCAAGGCCTACGTGGACCGGGTGCTCGGCGGCCGGGCCTGATCTTCAGGCTCGACCGGATAGGCGATTGCCCACCGACGGCGACTCTGTGAGTATCCGACCGCTCAACAGGTCCCGATGGGGAGGGCATGGATGCGGAAGCTCACGGCCGCGTGGTCGGTTCTGGCGATCACCGTTCTCGCACTGGCCGGGCTCACCCCGGCCGCGCAGGCGGCACCCGAGGACGTCAAAGACGCGTTGGGCCGGATCCCCGGCCTGACCGTCGTCTCGGAGAATCCGGCGCCGACCGGGTACCGGTTCTTCAAACTCACCTACACCCAGCCGGTCGACCACCGCAGGCCCGACCGCGGCAGCTTCCAGCAGCGATTCACCTTGCTGCACAAGGAATACCGCTCGCCGACCGTGGTGTACACGAGCGGGTACAACGTCTCGCAATCGCCCAACCGCTCGGAGCCGACACAGCTCGTCGACGGCAACCAGCTGTCGATGGAGTACCGGTTCTTCACCCCCTCCCGGCCGGAACATCCCGACTGGGGCAAGCAGCTGACGATCTGGCAGGCCGCCGCCGACCAGCACCGCGCCGTCGAGGCGTTCAAGCGGATCTATCCGGGCAAGTGGCTCGCGACCGGCGGCAGCAAGGGCGGCATGACGGCGACCTACTTCCGTAGGTTTTTCCCGGACGATGTCGACGCGACGATCCCGTACGTCGCGCCCAACGACGTCATCAACTCGCACGATCGCTACAACCGGTTCCTGGCGAACGTCGGCGACGATCCGGCCTGCCGTTCGGCGCTGAAGGCGATCCAGCGTGACGTGCTGACCCGGCGTCCGGAGTTCACGGCACTCGCCGCCGCCGACGCGGCCAAGAACGGCTACACGTTCAAGACCGTCGGCTCGGCCGATGTGTCGCTGGAGATCTCGGTGATCGACTCGTACTTCGCCTTCTGGCAGTACCAGAGGCAGGCGGACTGCGCGACCATCCCGAAGGCCGGGTCTCCGGCGGCCGAGGTCTACGCCTGGTTCGAACGCGTCGAGAGTCTCAACACCTACTCCGACCAGAACCTCGAAATCTATGTCCCGTACTACTTCCAGGCTTCCTACCAGCTCGGCGCCCCCGAGTCCTATGAGGGCTATCTCCGGGATCTGCTGCGCTACCCGGGCTCCAACGTGTCGCGGACGTTCGTGCCGAAGTCCGTCGACATCCCGCGGTTCGACCACCTGGCGATGCCGGACATCGACTTCTGGGTGAAGTCGCAGGGGAAGCGGCTGATGTTCGTCTACGGCGGGAACGACCCGTGGGGTGCCGAACCGTTCCGGCTCGGCTTCGGCACGAAGGATTCCTACAGCTACACGGTGGAGGGCGGGAACCACGGCGCCCGGATCTCGCAGCTTCCCGCGGCTCAGGCCGCGGAGGCGACGAACACCGTACGGCGCTGGGCCGGGCTGCCTCCGGTTTCGCCCGGCGTGACCACCCGTTCGGCGCCCGCCGGCTTCCCGGACTTCGACGCCGACCTGACCATGCTGGAACGCCGCCGCCTCTGACCGGCCGTCGTGAGTGGCAAGGACGGTCAGGGACAAGGGGTACGTGCTGCCGGTGCGCGGGTGGCGGTTTCGCGTGACTGAACGGACGACACACGTGTTGGGAGGGACGACACGCGTGTCGTCCGGCTAGTCACGTGACATCGCTGGTGCTGGACCTTGTGAGTGGTGAGGACGGTTAGAGCAAGGGCGGCTCAGGTACTCATGTGGATTCCGGCCGCGATTGATGCCAGGCCCGATCCGACCTTCACGCCTTCCCCAGTACATGAAGGACCCCTTCCTTGCGCCTGGCGCAAGGAAGGGGTCCTTCATGTACCTCAGGCGGGCAAGGTCACCGGTGCCGAGCCGTGCGGCTACTTGATGCCTGCCGCGTCCATTCCGCGCAGTTCCTTCTTGAGGTCGGAGACCTCGTCGCGCAGCCGGGCGGCCAGTTCGAACTGCAGGTCGCGCGCGGCCTGCATCATCTGGTCGGTCATCTGCTGGATGAGGTCGGCGAGTTCGGCGCGCGGCATCCCGGCGACGTTCTTGTCGGCGAGCATCCCGGAGCTGCGCACGCGATCGCCCTGCTCGGGCTTCTTGCCGCGTGAGGAGTTCCGGCCCGAACCGCCGACGGCGACGGATTCCGTGTCCTCGGCTTCGCTGTAGACGCGGTCCAGGATGTCGGCGATCTTCTTCCGCAGCGGCTGCGGATCGACGCCGCGCTCCTCGTTGTAGGCGACCTGCTTGGCGCGGCGGCGATCGGTCTCGTCGATGGCGTGCCGCATCGAGTCGGTGATCTTGTCCGCGTACATGTGCACCTCGCCCGACACGTTTCGCGCCGCGCGGCCGATCGTCTGGATCAGTGACGTGCCGCTCCGGAGGAAGCCCTCCTTGTCCGCGTCGAGGATCGCGACCAGCGAGACCTCGGGCAGGTCGAGACCCTCACGGAGCAGGTTGATGCCGACCAGCACGTCGTAATCGCCCGCACGCAGCTGCCGCAGCAGCTCGATCCGGCGCAACGTGTCGACCTCGGAGTGCAGGTACCGCACCCGGATCCCCAGCTCGAGCAGGTAGTCGGTGAGGTCCTCGGACATCTTCTTGGTGAGCGTGGTGACCAGGACGCGCTCGTCCTTCTCCGCCCGGTCGCGGATCTCGTGCACCAGGTCGTCGATCTGGCCTTCGGTGGGCTTCACGACCACCTTCGGGTCGATCAGGCCGGTGGGCCGGATGACCTGCTCGACGAACTCGCCACCGGCCTGGCCCATCTCGTACGGCCCCGGCGTCGCCGACAGGTACACCGTCTGCCCGATCCGGTCGCTGAACTCCTCCCAGGTCAGCGGCCGGTTGTCGACCGCGCTGGGCAGCCGGAAACCGAACTCGACCAGGTTCCGCTTCCGCGACATGTCGCCTTCGTACATGCCGCCGATCTGCGGGACGGTCTGGTGCGACTCGTCGATGACCAGCAGGAAGTCGTCCGGGAAGTAGTCGATCAGGGTGGCGGGCGCGGTTCCCGCACCGCGGCCGTCGATATGCCGTGAATAGTTCTCGATCCCGGAGCAGAAGCCGACCTGGCGCATCATCTCGATGTCGTACGCGGTGCGCATCCGCAGCCGCTGGGCCTCGAGCAGCTTGCCCTGCTTCTCCAGCTCGGCCAGCCGCTGCTCCAGCTCGGCTTCGATGCCGTGGATGGCCTTCTCCATCCGCTCCGGACCCGCGACGTAGTGCGTGGCCGGGAAGATGCGGACCTCGTCGACCTCTTTCACGATGTCGCCGGTGAGCGGGTGCAGGTAGTACAGCTTCTCGATCTCGTCGCCGAAGAACTCGACGCGGATCGCCAGCTCCTCGTACGCCGGGATGATCTCGACCGTGTCGCCGCGGGCGCGGAAGGTGCCGCGCGCGAAGGCGATGTCGTTGCGGGTGTACTGCACGTCCACCAGCGCGCGGAGGAAGACGTCCCGGTCGAGCTGCTCGCCGACCTTCAGCTTCGAAGACCGGTCCAGATACGACTGTGGCGTGCCGAGGCCGTAGATGCACGAGACGCTCGCGACCACGATGACGTCGCGCCGCGACAGCAGGTTCATCGTCGCCGAGTGCCGCAGCCGCTCGACGTCGTCGTTGATCGACGAGTCCTTCTCGATGTAGGTGTCCGTCTGCGCGATGTACGCCTCGGGCTGGTAGTAGTCGTAATAGCTGACGAAGTATTCGACCGCGTTGTGCGGGAACAACTCCCTCAGCTCGTTCGCCAGCTGCGCGGCCAGCGTCTTGTTCGGCGCCATCACCAGCGTCGGACGCTGGACGCGCTCGATCAGCCAGGCCGTCGTCGCCGACTTGCCGGTGCCCGTGGCGCCGAGCAGCACGACGTCCTTCTCACCCGCGTTGACCCGGCGTTCGAGCTCGTCGATGGCCGCCGGCTGGTCACCGGCGGGCTTGTAGTCACTGACGACCTCGAACCGGCCGCCGGTCCGGGGGATGTCGGTGACGGGCCGGTGGTCCGAGTGGGCGAGTACGGGGTGTTCGGTTGCGAAAGCCACGTCCTCAAGAGTAAGCGCTGGGTCCGACAGTTTCCGTTTCGCCTGGTCGGATCAGCAGGAACAGTCACAGCAGTTACAGCAGTCACAACCGTCACAGTTGTTGCACCAGGCCTCGTGTGGCTTCCCGCTCCACGCCCCGGGGAACGGGTCCCGGCAGCAGAACTGGCACGAACAGCACATGTAGGTCGCCACCGCGCAACCGAAGAAGAACCCCCTCGGCCGAGCGGGCACCCGGAACTTCGGCGTCCAGCAGCAACCGCCCTGACCGTCGGTCGGCGCGCCGCCGTGCTTCCGTTTCTTCTTCGGCGGTTCCTGCGGCGGGCCTCCGCCACCGGGAGCGCCCGGCGGCGGAGGCGGCGGCTGGTAACCGCCCTGCGGGTACTGCTGGGGCGGATAGGGCTGGTGGGGATGCTGCTGCGGCTGGGGGCCGGGCCCGATCCAGCCCGGCGGCGGCTGCTGCGGACCGTGGCCGTGGCCGGTGAGGTTGTGCCCGAAAGCGCGCCGCACCGCCTGCCGCAGTTCGTGGACCAGCAGCGCGTGCACCAGCTTGGGCTGATCGAACCTCACCTCGCGAAGGGCGAGTTCGACGCCGAGCACGGCGTCGTCGCACAGCCGTCGTGCCTCGGCGAGCCCGGTCCCGGTGGCCGTCAGCGGGTTCCACGCGCCGGCGGCCTCGTCCTCGGCGAGGTCCTCGACGGCGTCGAGCAGATGCGCGGCCCTGCCGAACAGGCGTCCGGCCTCGGCCAGCGGCGCGGCGTTCTCCGGACGGCCCGCCAGCACGGCGGTGTGGGCGAACGCGGCGGCCGTCGCCAGTTCGGCGGGTTCGGTGGCGAGGACGGCCGAATCACCGAGGCGGACGGCGTTTTCGATCTCGGCCTGACGGTCGACGGCCTCGGTCAGGACCGCCGTGTCGAATCCGACCCGGATGCCCGTGCGGCTCCCCTGATCCGCCCATCGCGTCGCGACCCGCCTCGCGGCGAGAGCGACGGAACGCCGCGCGAAGGCACCGTCACGGTCTTCGACGTGGTCACTGATCTTGGCCGACGCCAGCACCAGGGAGACCGCCGCCGCGAGCTGGGCCCCGCCGCCCTTCGCGACTGACGTTCCCTTCATCGCGCGAAGCGGGCAAGGGCCGGCGTCGCGCCGTCCCTCCGCACGCGGCGACTGGGCTTCGACGAGCGCCGAGATGATCAAGCCGTCGTAATTCGTCACCATTCGGGCGAGTTGTCCGTGTTCGTCGCGCAACGCCAGGCAAAGGCCGCACAGGTGGGCGAGCCAGTCCGCGTGCAGGCCCGCGGAAAGCCGGTGGCGGCACGGCCTGATGATCCCGAACATACTTTGACTCCCACTCACCCTTATGGCGGAACCAGCGCACCTTATCCGGCCGTGCGGCGCTACTCCCCCGGAACCGCGAAACCGTGATCGTCCACCCGGTTGGGCGGTGTTCGCGGACGTCGGCGCCTTCCAAGATGGGCGCATGACCGCGCTGCACCCGCCCAAGGTCGAGTACTTCGACCCGGCCGCGAAGACCAACACCGACCCCAAGGGCGTCGTGAGGGACGTCGACGAATACCGCGAAGAGCCCTTTGGCCTCTACATGGCGCGGCCTGCCCCTGGGCGGCGACAGTTCCACTACATCGAGTCCTGGCTGCTGCCGGAACTCGGCCTCCGGATCACCGATTTCTGGTTCAACCCCGGCCACGAACGCGATCAGGACTTCTATCTCGACGTCGTCGATGTCCGCCGCGAGGACGGTGTCTGGGTCGCCACCGATCTCTATCTGGACCTCGTCCTGCGGGACAAGAAGTCCGTCCAGGTGATCGACACCGACGAACTCCTCGCCGCGGTCACCGGCGGGCTGCTCTCCCCCGCCGACGGCGAACGGGCACTCGGGGTCAGTCACACGACCGTCGACGGGCTGGCCTCCCACGGCCACGACCTGCGCGACTGGCTGTCCACAAAGGACATAGCACTCGGCTGGCGACGGCACTGACCGGCCGTCATCCATCGTTCGGTTGATTCCGCCTCATCCCTTCGATGAGCGGATCCCGACCGGCCGACGGATTCCCGGGAAGCCGCCCACGCGGGACTCTCGATCACGGGTGAAACCGATCGAGAGGGGGCGGATACCCGTGGTCATCGAGACCGAGGGACTCCGGGAACGGTCCGGTGAGCGGGAACGTACGGAAGTCGCGCCGTTCGCCAGGGCACCGGTGCTGGCGATCGCCGGGGCGATGGGGGCGGTACTGGCGGCGACGGCCGGCCGCTACGGCTACTTCGGCGACGAACTGTACTTCCTGGCGGCCGGTCGGCATCTGGACTGGGGGTATGCCGACCAGCCGCCGTTGTTGCCGCTCCTGGCGCGGCTGATGGACACGTTCGGCGCCGATTCTCCGTTCGTCCTGCGGATCCCGGCGATGCTGGCGATGGTCGCGGGCGTCGTGCTCACCGCCTTGATCGCCAGGGAACTGGGCGGCGGCCGCAGGGCGCAGATGATCGCGGCGGCGGCCTTCGCGGTGTCCCTCCAGATGCTCGGCAGCGGGCACTACCTGGCGACCAGCACGATCGACCCGTTCCTGTGGACGCTGCTGCTCTGGCTGCTCGTCCGATGGATACGGATCCGCGCGGACAGGCTCCTGATCTGGAGCGGCGTGGCGACCGGATTCGCGCTGAACACGAAGTTCCTCATCGGGGCGTTCTGGATCGTCGCGCTGGTCGCCGCGGTGGCCTTCGGTCCCCGCGATCTCCTCCGCCGTCCGGCGCTCTGGCTCGGCGCGCTGATCGCCGCCGCGATGATCGCGCCCACCCTCGTGTGGCAAGCGGCCAACGGCTGGCCACAGCTGACGATGGGCGCGGCGATCTCCCGGGAGGTCTCGGCAGGCTGGGGCGGACGGGCCACGTTCGTCCCGACCTTGGTGATGAGCGCGGGTGTGCCGATCGGGATGATCCTGGTCTGCTACGGACTGTGGCGGCTGCTGCGATCCGAACGCCTGCGGCCGTACCGGTTCCTGGGGTGGACGGCGCTCGGCGTGCTCGCGGTGTTCCTGCTGGCGAACGGCCGTTACTACTACGCGGCGGGGATGTTCGCCCCGCTGTTCGCCGCCGCGGCGGTGGAGATCGAAGCGGGCCGGGCGTCGAAGTACTGGCGCTGGATCGCCACCTGGCCGGTGTATCTGGTGGCCGCGGTGATCGCGATCCCGCAGGCGCTTCCGATCCTCCCGCGGTCGGCCATGGCGACCGCACCGGAGTGGGTGCGACCGATCTTCGCCGACGAGGAGATCGGCTGGCGGGAGATCACGGAGTCGGTGGCACAGGCGTACCGGGCCGCTCCCGATCCACCCCATACGGGCATCATCGCGGCGAGGTACTGGCAGGCCAGTGCGATCGACCACTATGGACCGGAGCTCGGGCTTCCGTCGCCGTCGAGTCCGAACCGCGGCTACGTGACGCTGCCGAGGCCGCCGGAATCGGCACGCGACATCCTGTTCGTCGGGAACGACCCTTCGGGACTTGTGCCGTACTTCACGCGAGTGCGCGAGGTCGGCGCGCTCGACAACCGGGCGGGGATCCGGAACGTGAGTCAGGGCATGAAAATCTGGCTGGCCACCGGCCGGAACGGGCCCTGGGACACGATCTGGCCGAAGCTCGCGGACTGGGGCTTCTGAGCCTCGCCGGTCCTCTCACGACCGACGCGCCACGTCGGTGGCACGTAAGGTGCGAGAGGACCGGCACCCGAGTGATCTGCGAGGAATGGATGGAAGCCGCCCACGCGGCCGAAACACCGACCGTGTCCGGCGCGGCGTTCGCCCGGCTCCCAGTGGCGTTGCTCGCCGCCGCGGCCGCGGCGGCCCTGCTGGCGACGGCGTGGCGGTACGGCTACTTCGGCGACGAACTGTACTTCCTCTCGGCCGGCAAGAGGCTGGCCTGGGGGTACGCCGACCAGCCGCCGGTGCTCCCGTTCCTGGCTCTGCTGATGGATTCGCTCGCACCGGGCAACGTCTTCGTCTTCCGGCTCCCCGCCGTCCTCGCGACGGCCGCCGGTGTGGTGTTCACCGGGCTCATCGCCTACGAGATGGGCGGGGATCGCCGGGCACAGACCCGCGCCGCCGCCGCGTACGCGATCTGCGGACAGTTCCTCGGCAGCGGGCACTACCTGGCCACCTCGACGATCGACCCGGCCCTGTGGGCACTCATCGTGTGGCTGCTCGTGCGGTGGATGCGGACGCGGGACGACAACCTGTTGCTGTGGCTGGGCGTGGCGACCGCCGTCGCGCTCAACGTCAAGCTCCTCGTCGCGACGTTCTGGGTCGCCGCCGGGGTCGCGATCCTGGTCTTCGGGCCGCGGGTTCTCTTGCGCAGGCCCAAACTCTGGATCGGCGCGGGTATCGCCGCGCTCTCCCTCGTGCCCACCCTCTGGTGGCAGGCCGCGAACGACTGGCCGCAACTGGAGATGGGCGACGTCATCGCCCACGAGACCACCGGCGGCTGGAGCGGCCGCGCCGGCTTCCTGCCCGCCCTGCTGACCGGCGCCGGGCTCGGCATCGGCGTCGTCGGCGTCCTTTATGGACTCTGGGTCCTGCTGTTCTCGGCGAGGATGCGCGAGTTCCGGTTCCTCGGCTGGACCGCCGTCGGCGTGATCGCGCTCTTCATCCTGTCCAACGGCCGGTACTACTACGCGGCGGGCATGTTCGGCGTCCTCTGGGCGGGTGCGGCCGTCCATTTCGGACAGGTGAAGCCGTCCCGATGGTTCCGCTGGGTCCCGACCTGGCCGGTGTTCCTGCTTTCCGCGCTGTACACCCTCCCCTACGCGTTGCCGGTGTGGCCCGCCGCTTGGCTCGCGGAAGGCCGGGACGTACCGCGCCCGGCGTACGCGCTGGAGGAGATCGGCTGGCCGGACCTCGCCCGTTCGGTCGCGGACGCCTATCACCGGCTCCCGCCGGAACAGCGGGAGCGCACCACACTCGTCACGGCCGGGTACTGGCAGGCCGGCGCGCTGGACCGGTACGGCGCCGACTACGGGCTGCCCGCCGTGTACAGCCCCAGCCGGGGTTTCTGGTACTTCGGGCACCCGCCGGAGACCGCGGACAGCGTCCTGTTCGTCGGGCCCGATCCGGCGCGGCTGCTGCGTTCGTTCACCGACGCCCGGATCGTCGCCCGCGTGGACAACGCGGCAGGCGTCCGCAACGTGAGCCGCGGGATGCCGATCTGGCTGGTCACCGGCCACACCGAAGCCTGGGCGACGGCGTGGCCGGGTCTGCGGGAATTCCGGGTCTGACCAGGGTTACGGGGTCCAGCCGGTCGACTTGGCCCAGGCATCGGCCCGTGTGAAGGCCGCGTCGACCCAGAACTGCTTCTCGTCGGTGTACTGCTCGACAGTCCCGTCGCCGGCGTGCTTCGCGGCCATGGCGTTCTTGACCGCGGCGTAGGCGTCGCGTTCGTCCGGGTTCCGCCGCAGCCATTCCGGGAACAGCAGCGCGAGCCGCCAGGCCGGTGTCTCCTGGGAGCGGACGTGCAGGTTGACCGGGCGGCGCGGATCTCCACCGAAGTGGAACCGCTTCGGCCAAGTCCCCTCTTCGCCGTGCGCGTCGTCGAACCATTCGCCTTCCGCGCGCGGGAACCCGGCGTCGGACAGCCGTTCGGCCAGCTCATCGGCCTTGTCCAAAGTGGACACCGTCAGCTGGAGGTCGAGGATGTCCTTGGCGGGCAGCCCCGGCACGGAGGTCGAACCGATGTGATCGACCCGCACGGCGTCGTCACCGGTCACCACACGGATCCGCGCGAGCGCCCGCTCGGCCTGCACCGGCCAGGTCTCGTCGTACGGCGCGATCTTCGGCGACATCGGCGCACGCGGCTTGCGAAGCCGCACGTTCGCCTCGAACGGGGTCAGCCTGTCCGCCCACAGCGCGTCGACGTCGGCGAGCACGATGTCGGGCGCTCCGCTGTTGTCGAACCAGACGTCGGCAACGGCCCGGCGCTGATCGGTCGTCGCCTGCGCCTTGATCCGGGCACGCGCGTCGGTCTCGGCCATGCCCCGCGCCTCGACCAGGCGGCGGACGCGGACCTCCTCCGGCGCGTCGACCATGACGACGAGGTGGTACATCGGCGCGAGCCCGCCTTCGACCAGCAGCGGGATGTCGTGGACGATGATCGCGTCCGGCGACGCGGCCGCCATCAACTCCGCGGTCCTGGCGCCGACCCTCGGATGGACGATCGAGTTCAACCGCTTGCGGGACTCCTCGTCGGCGAACGCCTTGGCGGCGAGCGCGCCCCGATCGAGCGAACCGTCGGAGGTGAGAATGTCTTCGCCGAACGCCTCGACGAGCTCGGCGAGCCCCGGCGTCCCCGGCTCGACGACCTCCCTGGCGATCTTGTCGGAGTCGATGAGGACGGCGCCGTGCTCGGAAAGCCGGTTCGCCACCGTCGATTTTCCGGCGCCGATTCCGCCGGTCAGGCCCACACGCAGCATGCCGGTCAGCCTAGTGGCGCGACCCTGGCCGACCGCTCAGGGTCACGGAACGGCCACTCCGGGCACAGCCGGATGCAAAACGCAAGTTCATAGTGACGCGTTACACGACCTTTATGGGTGACACGCCGGGCGGTTACGCGGCTTCGGAAGCTTGATTGCGTACCGTGCGCGGCGAAGGTAGCCCACACGGAGGAAAGATGGCAGACGGTAAGCACGTCGGACGGCACCGGCTCGGAACGCCGGGGCTGGTGCACTGTGTCCTCCATCGTCCCGTGGCCGAGGCCCTCGCCGAATATCGGCGCACGTGGCTGAGCGCGCTCCTGGTCCCCGCCAAGCACAGCTTCGCCGGACTCCGTCGCAGGGCGCGCGCCGCCGCGCTCGACCGCATCTGGGTGCCGGCCGTCCGGCCCGCCACCTCCTGATCTCCCCCGCGCAACCAGTCACCTACTTGCGCTGATCTTTCCCGCAATTCGGCACCTGGTTGCGTTCCTTGCGCGCGCAAGGAACGCAACCAGGTGCCGAATTGCGTAAGAAAGCGGCCCCGGTCCGTGGAGGACCGGGGCCGCTTTCTGTCAGCTACTGGCTGAGCGCCTGGATCAGGCAGCGCCGCCCGAGAGCTTCTCGCGGAGAGCCGCGAGCTGCTCGTCGCTGGCGAGCGTGCCACCACTCTTGGCCTCGGCCGGAGCGGAGGTGTAGCTCTGCTCGCCCGAGTCGCTCGAGGAAGAAGTGACACCGGTCGCGGCGTCCGCAGCGGCCTCGGCGTCGGCCTCGGCGGCCTTGACGACCTGCTTCATGTGAGCCTCGTAGCGGGTGTGAGCCTCGGCGTACTGACGCTCCCACTCCTCACGCTGCTTGTCGAAGCCTTCCTGCCACTCCTGGGTGTCCGGGTCGAAGCCTTCGGGGTAGATGTAGTTGCCCTCGGCGTCGTACTCGGCGGCCATGCCGTACTGAGTGGGGTCGAACTCGGTCTCCGGCGTGACGCCCTCGTTCGCCTGCTTCAGCGACAGCGAGATGCGACGACGCTCGAGGTCGATGTCGATGACCTTGACCATCACGTCGCCGTTGACCTGGACGACCTGCTCCGGGATCTCCACGTGGCGCTCGGCCAGCTCGGAGATGTGCACCAGGCCCTCGATGCCCTCTTCGACGCGCACGAACGCACCGAACGGAACGAGCTTGGTGACCTTGCCCGGCACGATCTGGCCGATCGCGTGGGTGCGGGCGAACTGACGCCACGGGTCTTCCTGGGTCGCCTTCAGCGACAGCGAGACGCGCTCGCGGTCCATGTCGACGTCCAGAACCTCGACCGTGACCTCCTGGCCGACCTCGACGACCTCGGACGGGTGGTCGATGTGCTTCCAGGACAGCTCGGAGACGTGCACCAGGCCGTCGACGCCACCCAGGTCCACGAAGGCACCGAAGTTGACGATGGACGACACGACACCCTTGCGGACCTGACCCTTGGCGAGCGCGTTGAGGAACTCGCTGCGCACCTCGGACTGGGTCTGCTCCAGGTAGGCGCGGCGGGACAGGACCACGTTGTTGCGGTTCTTGTCCAGCTCGATGATCTTCGCCTCGAGCTCGCGGCCGACGTACGGCTGCAGGTCGCGCACACGGCGCATCTCGACCAGCGACGCCGGCAGGAAGCCGCGCAGGCCGATGTCCAGGATGAGGCCGCCCTTGACGACCTCGATGACGGTGCCCTTGACGGGCTCGTCCTTCTCCTTGAGCTCCTCGATCGTGCCCCAGGCGCGCTCGTACTGCGCACGCTTCTTGGACAGGATCAGACGGCCTTCCTTGTCCTCCTTCTGGAGGACCAGGGCTTCGACCTCATCGCCGACGGTGACAACCTCAGCCGGGTCGACATCGTGCTTGATGGAGAGCTCGCGCGAGGGGATGACACCCTCGGTCTTGTAGCCGATGTCGAGCAGGACCTCGTCACGATCAACCTTGACGATGGTTCCTTCGACGATGTCGCCATCGTTGAAGTACTTGATCGTCTTGTCGATCGCTGCGAGGAAATCTTCCTCCGACCCGATGTCGTTGATAGCGACCTGCGGGGCCCCAGTGGGGGCGGTCGGGGCGGTGGCGGTGTCGGTCGTCATTAGGCGGGTTGCTCCGGTGGATGGGAAGTAGTGGGTTTGCGGTTAGTGCACCATGGGCTCTCCGGCATGAGGTGACCACACAAGCAAACGTCCACAGGGAACGACCGCGAGCATCACCGCATCCGGTGCGCGACCCCCTGACCCGGACGCTGAGCGAACCGGGGGAAAGAGCAGCGCGAACCCACTGCGCTAACAGATATCCTACGCGGCCCCCTGTACACGGCACAATCAGGGTCGCCCCCACGATCACGGCGGGCGGATAAACTGTCCCGCGAAGCCCTGACCTGGGGAAAGGATATCGGTTTGAGCCAGCAGTCCGCCACCGAGCCCGAACGGCACGCAGAGGCCGAGGAGCGGCTCGGCACCGCGGGGGTCGCCTACCGGGCGGTTTCCGCTCCCGAGGCGACGGCCGCGAACCTGGCGTGGTGGGACGCCGACGCCGACGACTACCAGGCGACCCACGGCGGTTTCCTCGGCGACGCGGACTTCGTCTGGTGCCCGGAGGGCGTCCGCGAGGCCGACGTGGCACTTCTGGGTGAACTCGGCGGCAAGCGGATCCTGGAGGTCGGCTGCGGGCAGGCGGCGTGTTCGCGCTGGCTCGCGGCGCAGGGCGCCGAGGCGGTCGCGACCGATCTGTCGGCCGGCATGCTGCGGCACGCGAGGGAGGGCAACGAGCGCACCGGCACCCCCGTGCCGCTCGTGCAGGCGACGGCGGAGTCGCTCCCGTTCGCCGACGCGAGCTTCGACGCGGCCTGCTCGGCCTTCGGCGCGGTCCCGTTCGTGGCATCGGTGGATGTCGTGTTCGCCGAAGTCCACCGGGTGCTCAAGCCGGGTGCCCGCTGGGTGTTCTCGGTGACCCATCCGATGCGCTGGATCTTCCCCGACGATCCCGGTCCGCTGGGCCTCACGGTCACCCAGCCGTACTTCGACCGCACGCCGTACGTCGAGGTCGACGAAGAGGGCGTCGCGACCTACGTCGAGTACCACCGCACCGTCGGCGACTACGTCCGCGCGCTCGCCGACGCCGGGTTCGCGCTGACGGACCTCATCGAGCCCGCCTGGCCGGAGGGGCACTCCCGCACTTGGGGACAGTGGAGCCCGTTGCGCGGCAAGCTCTTCCCTGGCACCGCGATCTTCTGCACCCAGCGGGGATGACGTCGGCGGCGGAGCGGCAACGGGCGCGGTTCGCCGCGCTCGACCCGCTGCTTCCGTCGCCGCCCCCGCTCCCGCCCGGCGACCCCCTGGAGGCGGGCGGCGCCATCGGGACGGTCGCGCACGTGCGGTTCGCCGCGGGTTCCTGGCAGCGGCTCTGGGGTCCGGCGCGGCTCCAGATCCTGTCGGCGGTCCTCCCCGCCGACGCCGGCGCGGGAATGAGCGCGCTGCTGTCCGCCTGGCGTGAGCGGATCGCGCTCGCCGACGCCGAACCCGATTCGGCGTGCACGGTCACCTGGCCCAGCCGGGACGTCGCCGTCATGCGTGCTTTTCTCGACCACGGGCTCGTGCCGCAGCTGGCGCTGGCCGTCCGCGCGCCCGCCAAGGGTGACGCCCATACCGTGCCCGGCGTGACCGTCCGGGAGTCCTCGGGCGGCGACCTGGAGGAGATCGTCGAGCTCCGGTTCGAAGAACTTCGCTACACCTCGTTCGTCGGCCACGGTGTCGTCCGGCCAGGGGCCAAGGCCCTGCTCGCGGAGGAGGTCCGGCGCGGCCTGCAGTTCGGCGGCCGCGTCTGGATCGCCGAGGAGGAAGGGGTCACGGTGGGGATGGTGACCAGCGGAAAGCGCTCCCCGATCCCCGGTGACGCACTCGCCGGGCGACTGCCGCCGGGCGAGTGGGGCTATGTCGGGACGCTCGCGGTCACCGGCGCCGCACGGGGCCGCGGCATCGGGCGCGCGCTGACCGCCGTCGCGCACGACGAGCTGTTCTCGCCGTCGCTGCGCGGTACCTTCGTCTCGTACAATCCCACCAATCCGCTTTCCCCGGTGTTCTGGCACCGGCAGGGTTATCGTCCACTGTGGACGACGTGGGCGGCGGGCCCCGCGGCGGCCCTGCGGTAGCGGTGCCCGGCGCGGTCGACCCTGGGGACGGGATGGAAATCGAGAAGAAGTTGCTCGACGCGCACCGCACCCGGTTCGCGGCGATCGACCGGCTCCTGCCCGAAGCGGCTCCACCCCCGGTCGTCGGCGAACGCGTGGACGCCGCCACGGCCTCGGGCGTCCAGGTCACCGGCGTGGTGCAGCGGCAGTTGCACGGTCCGGACGACGTCCCCCTGCTCTGGTCGGCCGCCGACGTGCGGCAGCTGTTCCCGTTCATCGGCGGCGCCGGCACCGAGGGCATGGACGTGCTGCTGCGCGCGTGGCGGACGTGGATGGACGCCGAATCCCCCGGCGAGGATTCGTCGTGCGTGGTCAACTGGCCGAGCCGGGACGCCGAGGCGATCCGCGCCTTCCTCGACCACGGCCTGGTGCCGATGTCCGCGCTCGCCGTACGCACCGGCCACCGCCGCGAAGACCCGGCAGGCGACGGGGTGACCGTCCGCCGGGCCCGGTACGAAGACTTCGACGACGTACTCGCGATGGCCGTGTCGACCCACGACTACATCGGCCAGGTCGCCACCCGGCACCGCTCGAACGCCGCCGAACTGCTCGCCCCGGCACTGGAACGCGCGCTCGACAAGGACGCCCCGCTGCTGTGGCTTGCCGAACGGGACGGCACGGTCGCCGCGTTCGCACACGCCGCCTGGGTCATTTCGTCACCGGGGTCGGCCGAGGCCGAACTGCTCCCCCACGGCCGCTGGGGCTACGTCAACAACGTCGTCACCGTGGCGGGACTGCGCGGGAGCGGGCTCGGCCGCGCTCTGATGTCCGTGGTGCACGGGGAGTTCGCAGGCGACGGCGCGGACGGCACGTACCTCTATTACAACCCGACCAACCCGCTCTCTTCGGTGTTCTGGCACCGGCAGGGTTATCGTCCACTGTGGACGTCCTGGGAGGTCCATCCGGCGTCGGCGCTGCGCTAGCCGAAAGTCACGGCGAGTCGTCCGGTTTGCGGAGGTTTCGTCACTCTTGCGTGTGACATGGGCCCCCCACGGTTGTATACCTCCCAGGTCAGGGCTAACTTTTGAACTGACCAGTCAGTTTAAGTTCCGCGAGTCACCGACCTGGGAGTTCTTCGTGCGGGTTCAAGCCGACAGGGTGTCCGTGACCGGACCCCACGGCACGTTGCTGTCGCCTACTTCGCTCACGGTTTCGGGCGGTGAGCTGGCGATCGTGCACGGCGAGCCAGGGGTCGGCGTCACCGCCTTCGGGCTGGCGCTGGCGGGCAGGCTGAAGCCCGCCACCGGGACGGTGACCGTCGAGGGCGGCGACCCGCGGAAGGTCGTCGTGATCGTCGACTCCCCCGGCGTGAGCGAACCGGACGGCGCGTTGTCGCTGCAGGTCGTCGTCGGCGAGGAACTCGAACTCGCGAAGCGCCCGGCGAACAAGGCCGCCGTGGCGAGCTGGCTGGCCGAGCACGACGCCGCCGCCTTCGCCACCACCCGGTTCGAGAACCTCGAAGCGGTGACGCGCACCCGGCTGCTCACCGCGCTGGCCGCTAGTCGCGAGGGCGTCGGCGTACTGGTGCTCGACACCCCGGACAGGCACACCAGCGACGTCGACAGCTGGGCGAAGCTCGCCCGCGAGCACGCCGGGCGCGGCCTCGCCGTGATCGTGCTGACCGCCACCACCCCGGTTTCGGCCCTGCCGGAGAAGCCCGCTCGCTGCGGCGCTCTCGAGCAGCCCGACCCTGTGCGCTGCGCGCCCGTCGAGGCGGAGGCCGAGCCGGAGGAAACCGAAGAGACCGCGAAGACTTCAGGAGACCAGGAATGAACCCCGTCCGGATCGCCGCGAACGAGCTGCGCCGGCTGAGCAGCGGCACCCTGCCGAAACTCGCCATGGCCGCGCTCGTCCTGGTGCCGCTGCTGTACGCGTCCTTCTACCTCTACGCGAACTTCGACCCGTACTCGCGCCTGGACAAGCTGCCCGCCGCCGTCTTCACCTCGGACGCCGGTTCGAAGGACTCCGCCGGTGCGGAGCGCAACGTCGGCCGCGAGGTGACCGACGAGCTGGTCAAATCCGGCACTTTCCAGTGGCACGAGGTCTCCCCCGAGGAGGCCGCCAAGGGCGTCCGCGACGACAAGTACTCGTTCGCCATCGGCATCCCGCGTGACTTCTCCGCGGCGTTGCTGTCCTCGGGCAACTTCCAGCCCCAGCAGGCGACCATCACGCTGACCACCAACGACGCCAACAACTACCTGTCGGGGACCATCGCGAAACAGGTGGCCGAACAGGTCCGCAAGACGATCGCGGAGAAGGTCGGCAGCGAGGCGGCGGACAAGTTCCTGGTCGGTTTCTCCACGATCTACGGCAAGATCCAAGAAGCCTCGACAGGCGCTTCGCAGCTCGCCGACGGCGCGGGCAAGCTCAAATCGGGTCAGCAGCAGCTGGCCGACGGCGCCTCCCAGCTCGCCTCCGGCAGTTCCCAGCTGGCGACCGGGCTCGGCACCCTGAAATCCAGTACCGCCCAGCTCCCGGCCCAGACGAAGAAACTCGCCGATGGCGCCGGTCAGGTCGCCGACGGGAACCAGAAGGTCGCCGACGCGGCTTCGCTCGCGGCGACGGCCTCCGGGGACATCCAGGCCAAACTCGACGGCTACCGCACCCAGCTCGCGCAGGACCTGCGCGACGCCGGCCTCCCCGAGACGAAGGTGCAGGAGATCCTCAGCCGCCTCGACACCCTCCGTTCGCCGGTCGACCAGGCGAACACGAAGATCCAGGGCGCGAACAGCCAGCTCATCCAGCTCGCCTCCGGCGCGCGGCAGGTGTCCGACGGCGCACACCAGCTGGCCTCCGCCACGCCGCAGCTCACCAGCGGCATCGCGCAGGCCGCCGACGCTTCGGTGCAGATCCGGGACGGCGCCGCGAAGCTGAACGACGGCGAGAAGACCGCGGTGACCGGCACGAACCAGCTCGCCGACGGCGCCGTGCAACTGCGTGACGGACTCGCCGCCGGGCTCAAGGAGATCCCGAACCCCGACGATCCCACCCGCGCGGCGACCGCCAACACCATCGCCGACCCGGTCGCGGTCAGCTCCTCCGGCGTCGCCTCGGCGGGGACCTACGGCGCGGGGCTCGCCCCGTTCTTCATCTCGCTCGCGACCTGGATCGGCGCGTTCGTGCTGTTCCTCTTGCTGCGCCCGCTCTCGACCCGCGCGCTGACCGCCGGCGCTTCGCCGTTCAAGGTCGCGCTCGGCGGCTGGCTGTCGTCGGCTCTGCTGGGCATCGCGCAGGTGATCGTGCTGTTCGGCGCGGTGACCTGGCTGGTCGGCATCGACGTCGCGCATCCGCTCGGCGCGATCGGGTTCGCCATCCTCGTCTCGCTCACCTTCACCGCCGTGGTGCACGCGCTCAACGCCTTCTTCGGTGCCGTCGGGAAGTTCCTCGGCCTGGTGCTGTTGGTGCTTCAACTGGTCAGCGCGGGCGGCACGTTCCCGTGGCAGACGATCCCGGACGCGTTGTACCCGTTGCACATCGTGCTGCCGATGGGTTACGCGATCGACGGGTTCCGGCACCTGCTCTACAGTGGCGCCTCGATGGAGATCCTCGGTGACATCGGTGTCCTGGTCGCGTATCTCGTCGGCGGGATCCTGGTTTCGACGCTGGCGGCGCGGAAACGGCGCACCTGGACGGTGTCGGCGCTGAAACCCGAGCTGGCGTTGTGAGTCCCCGGGGTGAGGCGACGAAGCAGAAGCTGTTCGAGGCGACGCTGAGGCTGTCCGCCAGCCGCGGCCTCGTCGGGCTGACGGTGGACGACATCGCGGCCGAGGCGAAGGTCGCCAAAGGCACCGTCTACTACAACTTCGGCAGCAAGGACGGTCTCGTCGACGCACTGCTGCGCTACGGCGTCGGCGTGCTCGCGGACCGGCTGCGCGCGGCCACCGGCGACGGCGACCCGATGGACGTGATCGAGTCGCAAGTGGACGGTGCGCTGGAGTTCATCGCCGAATACCCCGGTTTCTCGCAGATCCTGGTGAGCGAGATGTGGCGCACGCCAGGGACCTGGCACGAGACGCTGACGTTGCTGCGCGAGGAGATCATCTCGATCGTGCGCGACCAGCTCCACCGGCTGGACGCCGCCGGGCGGCTGCCCGACGGCGTCCAGATCCCGACGGCCGCGGCCGGGTTGTTCGGCACGATGCTGGTGGTCGCCCTCGACTGGCAGGTGTTCCAGCCGAAGCGGACACGGG
This sequence comes from Amycolatopsis sp. lyj-108, assembly GCF_046549005.1. NCBI lineage: Bacteria > Bacillati > Actinomycetota > Actinomycetes > Pseudonocardiales > Pseudonocardiaceae > Amycolatopsis > Amycolatopsis sp. lyj-108. The sequence continues at coordinate 121,034 of NZ_JAJPWQ010000014.1, forward strand.
CGGACGTGCGGGAATCGGTGATGGTGCTGGTCCGGGGCCTCGGGCGCTAGCTGAAGGACGCTTTCCCCGCATCGCATGCGACGAAAGCGTCCTTCACCGCGTCTTATGCGGGGAAAGTCCCCTTCAGCTCTCGGTGTCCCGGGCCCACTTCAGCTTGACCTCGAAGTTGCCTTCCAGGCCCGTTTTCGCGATCACCGCACCTGCTTGAGCGGTCAGCTTGACGCCGAACTTGAGCTCGACCTCGTCCGGTCCCCTGGTCATCGACCGGAAAGTGTCCAGTGCCGCCGTGGCCGCCTCCTTCACGTTCGCCAGCGCCGCCTCGAACGACCCCTTGGCGTCCTCGACCAGGTCGTCGCGCCGGGAGACGCGGGAGGTGCCAGGGACGGGGTCGATCTCGACGACCACCGAACCTCCGCCTTCGAGCGGGAACCGAGCCAGGTCGTTCACCGATGCTCCTTCACTGTCCACAGGGGATCTTCAACCATTCGCCCGGCTGGATGCTCTTCCGGACGTCTTCGAGTTGCTTCAGCAGGATGTCCAGCCGGTCGCGGTTGCTCAGGTACTCCAGGACGGCGCGGTGGAAGGCGCCGGTCATCGTCGCGGGCATCAGGTCCGAGGCGTCGAAGCACAGAGCGGAAGCCGAGGTGATCCTGTCCGCGACCCGCCTGCTCACCTGATCCGGATAGACGTCGAGGCCGAGTTGCCGGTTGGCGGAAAACGCGTTCGCGCGGGGAATCGACGGCCAGATCCGCTGTGCCTTCTCCGAGGCCAGGAATTCGATCAGCTTCCGCGCCTGGGGCGTGTCCTGGAACATTCCGGCGAGGTCGGCGGCGACCTCGGAGACGTCACGTCCCGGGAAGGACAGGAAGTCGAAATCGATGCCCGGCTTGGGGAACGACCCGTCGGGTCGCTTGAAGTTCTGGTAGCGGCTCATGATGAACGACGCCTGGTGTTCGAGCGCGCATCCCGGCGGCTCGGTGAACATCGCCTTGCCCGCGTCGCCGAAGTCCGTCAGCAGCGCGGCCGCGGTGCCGCCGCGGATGGCGGCGGGCTCGAGCACGGAACCCCAGTCGCGCCAGGCCTGTTCGACCTCCGGCGACGTCCACTGCAAGCCGCCGGACGCCCACTGCCGGTACTTGTCCGGTCCCGCCGAGTGCAGCAGGATGTCCTCGATCCAGTCGGTTCCCGGCCAGCCCGAGGCCGGCGGGGCGCCCATCCCGACGCACCAGGGCGTGCCGCCCGCCGCCGTCAATCCGGCGGAATACGTGCGAAGCCCCTCGAACGTCGTCGGGCGGATCCCGGTCAGCCGCGCCGGGTTGTACCAGATCAGGCTCTTCAGATCGGCCTTCACCGCGACGGCGTACAACTTCTGGGTGCCGATCTGCTGCAGGGTGACCCATTGCTGGCTGAACGACCGCGTCACCGCGGCGGAGAGTGCGTCGTCGAGCGGCAGCAGATCGCCCGACTTCTGGTACTTCGCCAGCACCCCGGCGTTGGGCAGGACGGCCACGTCCGGCGGTCGACCGCGTTGGACGTCCGAAGCGAGCACCTGGTCGACCGCGCGGGTGCCTTCGTAGAGGTAGTCGATCCCGGTGTCGGCCTTGAACGCGTCCAGCACCTGCCGGAACGCCTTCTCCTCTTCCCCTGTCCAGGACGCGAGGACGACGACCGGCCCGTCGTCCGCCGACGCCGAACAGCCGCCCGCGACCAGCGAGAGCGCCATCAGCACGGCCAGCAGGCGGTTCACGGGCGGTACCGGTACTCGTCGATCCGGGCGTGCAGCCCGAGCAGGACCAGCGCGCCCGCGAGCAGGGTGCCCGCCGGGATCAGGAACTCCCGCCCGCCGGATTCGGCCGCCGCGGAGGCGTCGGCCGCCACCGCCTTCGCGCCCGCGGTGGCCACCCGGGTGTTGTCCGTCGCCACCGTGGTGGCCTGCCGCGCCCGCGCCCGGAACTCGTCGACGGTCACTCCGCATCCCTGCTCCTCGTCGCAGTACTCGGCCAGCAGGTCGGCGAGCCGTCGCTGGCCGGCGTCGTCGGCCGCCTTGATCTGCGCGGACCTCGCGGCGGCGACGCCGTCGAGCCGTTCCCCGACCGAGTCCAGCCGGTCACGGCTGACCAGGGTGAACACCAGGGCGACCCCGATGGCGGCGATCAACGCGGTCGCCACGAGCAGCGGGACGTTCGCCACGCGGCGGAACCGTTTCCGCAGATACAGCTGGGTGAGGACCAGCAGCACCAGGAGGGCCAGCACCGGCAGCAACCAAAGCGGAAGCATCGCGGGGCTCATCCCGGTGGCCGACAGTTGCCGGTTCAGCGCCTCGCGTTGCCTGGTCTGCAACGCTTCCAGCTCCTCCAGGACACCGCCCGCGGCGTGCAGGAGCCGTGAGGCGTGCCAGAGGTCGACAGCGCCGAGCACGGCGGCGTCCGGCTGACGGAAGTGCACGTCGGCCTGCCCGATGGAGCCCGAGTAGGCCGCGACCTGGCTTTCCACCACCTGCAGCGCGTTACCGCCCGCCTCACCCGCCTGGTTGAACTCCGCGACCCTCGCGAGGCTCTGGCTCGCCAGCGCCAGCTGATTCGAGTACTCCTGCCCCGGACCGGCGAGTCTCGCCTCGCCGGAGGCGAAACTCGTGATCGCGGCGGCGTCGGCGGCCACCAGTGCGGCCCGCGCGGCGGTCACTTCGAGTACCGCCTGCGCGGTCCGGTCGCGGACGGTCTCGGCCGTCTTCTGGACGTTCTGGAACGCCCACAGCGAAACCACCAGGACCGCGAGGGTGAGCGCGAGCAGGGCGGTGCGGAGCCGGACCAGCCGTACGCGGGTCGCCGTCACGAAACGGCCTCGCCGAACGGTCTTCCGCAGCCGACGCAGAAGTTCGCCCCGGCGGGGGAAAGAGCGGGGCAGTCGGCACAGGCGACCGGTGACGCGTCGGGCATCGGCCGATCTTCCTGCGGAAGGGCGATTTCCGAAACCCTCGACGGGATGACGACGTGCAAGGCGTGGCTGCGTGTCGCGTCCGGGCGCAGGCGCACGACCCCTTTCTCCGCGTCCACGATCTCCACGACCCCCGCGAGACGGGTGAGCGTTTCTTCGTCGCCCGCGGCGGTGGCCAGCGCGACCGCCCGGCCCCACTCCCGTTCGGCCCCTGCCCGGTCACCCGCCGCGTAGGCGTCGCCGCCCGCGGTCAGCGCGTCGCCGAGATCGGCCTGCGCCGCGTACTTCGAGACCATCGGGTGAATCAGCGTCGGCGGGATCGGGTCGTGGGTCCATCGCCCCGCGATGGCCAGCGCGTCCTCCTCGATCGAGGCGCCGGGAACGGGAACGAGTTCCGTCCAGGCGAGCTGACGGTCCTGCCCGTGGCTGGGTTCGAGGTCCGGATCGAGATCGAGGATCAGCTGGTAGTCCCGCGTCTCGTCACTCGCGAACGAGCCGAGCGAGAGCTCCAGTTCGCGGACGGCGACCTCGTGGCACCGGTCGGTGAGGTCGTACTCGTCGGGGAACACCTGCTTGATCGACCGCAGCCTGCTGAACGGCATGGTGCCGACGCGCAGCCGGACCTCGGGCAGCACCTTCGTCATCGCGTTCTCGATCAGCTGCCGGAAATCCTCCGCGAGCTTGTCGTCCTCGACGACGGAGTCGACGTTCCCGCGCAGCACCCGGCCGATCTGGGTGAGTTCGGCGGGTTCCCAGCCATCGCCGATCCCCCTGGCGTCGCAGACGAACCGGCCCTCGCAGCCGTTCAGCACACTCATCAGGTCGGCCCTGGTCTGCGAATCGTTGCGGCCGTCGGTGAGCAGGATCGCGTGGCGGACGGCGTCGGGTACGCCTTCGAAGAGGTCGCGCGCCTTCGCGAGCCAGGCGCCCATCGCAGTGCCGCCGACGGCCGCCAGGTGCTCGACCGCGGCGCGTGCCTCCGCCCGGGTCGCCGCGGACGCGGTCACCAGGCCGTCCTCGGCCGGGTAGATCATCTTCGCGCGGTCGGTGCCCTGGATGACGGCGAACCGCACGCCGTCGGGCAAGACGTCGATGGCCGCCACCGCGGCTCGCCGTGCCTCGCCGATCTTGGTGCTGGGAAAGCGCATCGAACTGGAGCAGTCGATCATCAGGACTTCGGCGGCCGTCCTGGCGACGGCCGCCTCACCGCCGCGGGAGACCACCCGGACGATCGCCGTCATCGCCCGGTCCCTCTCGGCCAGGAACTTGTTCTGGTGCACCTCAAGACCCAGACTCGGCTCCCCGCTCATCAGTCCCCTTTCTTCCCAGGTGAACCCGCGACCGCGATCGACCTCGGCAAGGCGCTCACACCAAGGTCACCGGTCTCACCGAGTTGGCGAGGTCGATCAGCACGTCGTGCGCTTCCGGCGCGGGCGCGTGGTGGGCGAGCCGCCGGTACGACTTGTCGAGCACGGTGCGGGCGCCCGTCTCGTCCGCCCGCAGGATCTCGCCGCCGGTGATCCCGTCCTGCCCGAGGAGCACGGCCGCCAGTCCCGTCTCGCGCACGGCCGTCACCAGCCTGTCGAGGGAGTCTCCGTCGAGGTCCAACGCGGTCAACCGGACCACGGCGTCGTCGAGTTCGGCCGACGCGGGGAGGTCCCCCGTGCCCGGCATCGGCGCGGACAGCACCCGCACCCCGGCGATCCGCGCGGCCTCGTCGTAGCGCGAGAACTCCGGGACCTGGTCGAGGATTTCGACGGCGGCGGCCCGGTTTCCCCGCTGCAGCCGGACCCGCGCGAGCCCGAACGCCGCGCTGACCTGGGACCGGTCGCGCACCCACAGGGCGTCGTAGTACCGCTCGGCGGCGGCCGCGCCGTTGAGGTGCTCTTCGCAGAGGCCCAGCGCGAGTTTCGGCGGCTCCTCGCCGGGGATGTCGCGGTACACCGCGGTGAACTTCTCCTTGGCCGCGGCGAAATCGCCCGCGCCGAGCGCGAGCAGTCCCCGATGCCACGCCACCCGCCAGTCATGGGCGGCGCGCTCGCCGAGCAGCCGTTCGGCCGCCGCCACCGCCAGTGCGCCCTCGACGGTCGCGCCGAGTTCCAGCTGTGCCCGGCACCGGCGGAATCCGACCTCCACCGAACCCGGCACCTTGTCGAGTTTCTTCAGCAACCGCGCCGCGTCGGGGGCCCGGACGGCACGGAGGAAGTTCGCCTGCGGATCGTCCGGATCCTCACGCGGCACCGGCAGGCCGAGGGCTATCTCCACGGCTGTCGGGCGCGCGCCGAGCGAGACCGGTGTCCCCCGCGTCCAGTGCTCCAGCGGCGGCGCCTGGCCGAGTCCCGCGTCGAGCAGGACCGCCCCTTCGGCGAACAGCGTCGATCCGGCTGGCCGGGATTGCTTGTCCCGCAAGGAAAGGATTTCGCTGAGTACGCCGTCGAGCTGGGCAAGCATCTCGCGCGCGGTCGCGAACCGCTGCTCGAACGGAGCGGTCGCCCGGTCGAGGACGCGGATGAACGATTCGATGCCGAACCGGACGCCGCGCGCGTCCGTGGTGACCGACCAGCCGTCGCTGGCCTGGAAGAGCTCCCGCAAGGTCACGCCGACGGTGTGGATGTCGGACCGGACGGTGAGGCCGTGTTTCGCCCGTTCGCGCGGGGTCACCTGATAGTGCTCGGTCCCGACGGTCGGGCTCTCGTCGTCGGAGATCTTGCGGATGGCGCCGAAATCGATGAGCTTGATCCGCTTCTCGCCGTGGATCACGTTGTCCGGCTTCATGTCGCAGTACAGCAGACCCTCGCCGTGCAGGTAGTCGAGCGCGGTCAGGATCTCGCGCCCGTACGCCACGACGTGCTCGACCAGCAGCCGCCCTTCGCTCGAATCCAGCCCGGCCCGGCCGCGGTTCTTGATCTCCCGCAAGGAAAGCCCGTCGACGAACTCCATGACGATGTAGCGGAACTCCTCGTGCTCGACCACGTCGAGGATCCGGACGACGTTCGGATGGTCCAGCGCGGTGAGCACCTGGCTTTCGGTCTCCGCGATCCGCACGGCGGCGGTGTTGTTCGTGTTGATCAGGCCCTTGAGCGCGACGTACCGGTCGCCGAGCCCGGAATCCGTTGCCAGGTAGACGAAACCGAGTCCGCCGCGCGCGACGCAGCCGAGTACGTGATAGCGGCCGTCGACCACGTCACCCGCCGCGAGCTTCGGCGAGAAGGAGAACGGCGTCCGGCAGACCGGACAGAATCCCTCGGTGGGCGCGGGACCGCCGCCGATCGAGCGGCCGACCGGGGTGGCCGTGCACCCGTGCTTGCCGCAGAACCGTTCCTCCTCCGGGACATGCGGTTCGGTCAGCAGGCGGCCCGCGAGGTCGGGCAGTTCGACGATCGGCAGCGGGACCCGGTCGTCCGCGGTCGCGTGGCCCGCGATCTGCTGGGAGCGGGTGACCACGGTGCTGGTGATCCTGGTCGGCGCCTCGCCGGGACCGGGGATCACCAGGGTCGGCTTCTCCCGGGGCGCGGGCTCTTCGGGCGTTCCGGGTGGCAGCCCGCAGATCTTGCAGAAGCCGGTCCTGCCCAGCATGCCGGGGCAGCCGTCGTGTCCGCAGGCCGTCATCCGTCGATCCGTTTCCGTACGGTGTCCGCGTATCGCTCGACGGCGGCCGCCGCGGCCGCGAGGTCGCACGGTCCTTCGAAGAGCGTCCGCCACGCGGGGGCGTAGGCGGCATCCAGTTCGACGTCTTCGACGAAGCCGCTGTTACGGGCCATTTCCCCGTACGCGTCGAGCCGGGCGCGCAATTCCGCGCGCCGGGCGAGGTGCTCGTCGAGAAGGCGGCGGAAGTCGCGGGCGCGGTCGATGGTCCTGGCGACGGCTCGCTCGCAGACCGGAAGCTGCCGTTTCACCCACTCGGAGTCGCCGTCCTGCTCCGCCGACCGCAGTTGCGTCAACGCGCCTGTCAGCCGTCGTGCCTTGGCATGGACTTGCTGGACGTCGGTGAAGCGGGGCGCGTCGCCCAGATTGTCCTTCTCCAGCCGGGCAAGTTCACCCAATCGGATTTCCAGCAGGGCGAGACGGCCCTCGATGTCGTCGTCGCCGGCGGGCAGGACGTCGGTGCTCGACCGGACCACGCTCACCCCCGGCGAGGTCTCCTCGCGGAAGGCCAGCGCGAGCCGCAGCCCGAGTTCGTGCGCGCGCTGGGCCAGCGGCACGAGCACGTCACCGACGAGTTCGTCGGGTTCGGCCGCTTCGTCGATCCCGTAGACGACGACCGTGCGGCCGGACCCGTGACGGCCGGCGGGCGAGTCCGCAGCGACGTCGAGCCGGTCGGAGATGCGGCGCCGGACCTCGTCCGCGGTCTTGCCGACCGCGTCGACGGCGAGCACGACACTGCCCACGGGCGGCACCGTCGGCCCGGTCGCGCTCCGGCCCGCTCCGTGTTCGCGGTCGGCGAGGACGACCGCGCGCCGCAACGAGGCGGCGACGGCGGAATCGTCCTCGCCCATGATGATCACCCGGACATCCGCCTGGCCGTGGCCGCCGAGCCAGCGGGCGAATTCGCGGGCGAACAGCACGTCCATCGCGGGCGGCTCCGGGTACTGCACGAAACCGGGGTCGATCGCGGGGCTGCCCTCGGCCCAGCGGCGCAGTTCCGGCAGGTAACCGAGCATGGTCTCGACCGGGATCATCCAGGAGACGCGGGCGGCCTCGGTCGCGTACCGGGTCGCGACCATGCCGACGACGTGCCCGGTCTTGTCGGCGATCACCGCGGAACCGCTGAATCCGTGGGTGATCGGCTCGGTGTCGGGAGTGCGGTGCAGCTGGACCCGTTCGAGACCGTGCCCGCCGTCGCCGACGACGGTCGCCAGCGACCACATGCCGTCAGAACCGGACGGGAAGCCGAACGCGCGGACGCGCTGGCCGTCCTCGAGTGCGGTCCGGTGGAGCGGGGCGCCGGTGATCTGCTCCTCGGCGTCACGCAATCGGAGCAGTGCGATGTCCCCGCCGTCGTCGCCGATGGGTGCCGCCTGCGCGACGATTGTGGCGATTCCCGGCTCCACACCGGGAAGCGCCACGAAATCCACCGCGACGCCGTCGTGGCCTTCGATCACATGAGCGCAGGTGAGGAGGTGTTCACCGTCGAGCATGGTCCCGGCGCCCAGGATCCGCCCACGATGATCGCGCAGCCGCACCCGCCAGCGTCTGCGCTCGGAAGTCACGCGGAAGACCCTACCGATCGTGAGTGGTAATGACGGTTCTGACCGTCATTACCACTCACGAAGCCTAATGCGCGGCGTCGTTCCAGGACCGTCCGTACCCGACCGAGACCTCCAGCGGCACGGCCAGTTCGTAGGCCGAGCCCATTCCCTGGCGCACCAACGCTTCCAGCTGCTCGCGCTCGCCATCGGCGACTTCGAGGACGAGTTCGTCGTGGACCTGCAGCAGCACGCGGCTCTTCAGCTTCGCCTCGGTCAGCGCCTTGTGCACGTTGAGCATGGCGACCTTGATGATGTCGGCCGCGCTGCCCTGGATGGGGGCGTTGAGCGCCATCCGCTCGGCCATCTCGCGGCGCTGCCGGTTGTCGCTGTTGAGGTCCGGCAGATAACGACGGCGGCCGAAGATCGTCTCGGTGTAGCCGACCTTCGCCGCGTCACCCACGACAGAGTGAAGGTAATCGCGTACGCCGCCGAAGCGGGAGAAGTACGCCTCCATCTGTTCCTTGGCGTCTTCGGTCGAGATCCGCAGCTGCTGCGAAAGCCCGTACGCCGAAAGCCCGTACGCCAGGCCGTACGACATCGCCTTGACCCGGAACCGCAGTTCCGGCGTGATCTCCTCCGGCGGCAGCGAGAACGCGCGCGACGCCACGAACGTGTGCAGGTCCTCGCCGCTGTTGAAGGCCTGGATCAGGCCCTCGTCCTGCGAGAGGTGCGCCATGATCCGCATTTCGATCTGGCTGTAGTCCGCCGTCATCAGTTCGGCGTATCCGTCGCCGACGATGAAGGCGTCGCGGATGCGGCGGCCTTCCTCGGTGCGGATCGGGATGTTCTGCAGGTTCGGGTCGACCGAGGACAGCCGGCCCGTGGCGGCGATCGTCTGCAAAAGCGTTGTGTGGATGCGGCCGTCGTCGGCGACCGACTTGATCAGGCCCTCGACGGTGGTGCGCAGCCGGGTCGCGTCCCGGTGCTCCAGCAGATGCTGCAGGAACGGGTGCTCGGTCTTCTCGAACAGGCTCTGCAGCGCCTCGGCGTCGGTGGTGTAACCGGTCTTGGTGCGCTTGGTCTTCGGCATGCCGAGCTCGTCGAACAGGATGACCTGGAGCTGCTTCGGCGAACCGAGGTTGACCTGCTTGCCGATGACCGCGTACGCCTCGTCCGCGGCCTGCGTGACCCGGTTGAGGTAATGCGCTTCCAGATCGGTCAGATGCTCGATGTCGACCGCGATCCCCGCCGCTTCGAGCCCGGTGATCACCTGCAGGAGCGGCAGTTCGAGCTCGGCGAGCAGCTGCGCGCCGCCGAGTTCTTCGAGTTCCTTGGTCAGCGCGCCCGCGAGCTCGGCGACCGCGCGGGCCTTGACCAGCTCGGCCTGGATCTCCTTCTGTTCCATGTCCTCGGCGCCACCGTCGAGCAGCGAAAGCTGCCCGTCCCCGGTGTCGGCCTCGGAACGCAGCTCGCGGTGCAGGTACCGCAGGGCCAGGTCGTCGAGCTCGAAGGTGCGCTGCCCAGGGCGGACCAGGTACGCCGCGAGCGCGGTGTCCATGACGAGCCCGGCGAACGTCCAGCCACGCGCCCGGACGGCGTGCAACGGGACCTTGAGCTCGTGGCCGATCTTCTGGATCTTCTCGTCGGCGAGCCAGGCCGTGAGCGCCTTGTCGTCTTCGGCGTCCATCAATGTGACGTCGACATACGCGCCTTCGCCATCCGCGGCCGCGAAGGAGATGGCCTTCAGATCGGCGCGGACCGAGGCCCCCGTGGTGCGGAACGCCAGGCCGACCGGCTGGTCCTGGCCGGTGTGCGAAGACAGCCATTCCGTCAGTGCGCCCGGGGCGAGCTTCGAGCCGCTGACCTCGAAGCCCTCTTCGGCTTCGGGCTCGGCGCTCTGCAAAGTGGCGAAGAGGCGGTCTCGCAGGACACGGAACTCGAGCTCGTCGAACAGCGCGTGCACGGCCTCGCGGTCCCACGGGCGAAGTTCGAGCATGGTCGGGCCGAGCTCCAGCTCGACGTCGCGGATCAGCTCGGTGAGCTGGCGGTTCAGCATGACCGCGCCGAGATGCTCGCGCAGCGCGTCGCCGACCTTGCCCTTGACCTCGTCGACCCTGTCGATCAGCTCGTTGAAGGAGCCGAACTGCCTGATCCACTTCGCGGCCGTCTTCTCGCCGACGCCCGGGATGCTGGGCAGGTTGTCCGAGGGGTCTCCGCGCAACGCGGCGAAGTCCGGGTACTGCGCCGGGGTGAGGCCGTACTTCTCCTCGACCGCCTCCGGGGTGAACCGCGTCATCTCCGACACGCCGCGCTTCGGGTACAGCACGGTGACCTGGTCGGTCACCAGCTGGAGCGCGTCACGGTCGCCCGTACAGATGAGGACGTCGAAGCCTTCGGCGGTCGCCTGTGTCGTGAGCGTGGCGATGATGTCGTCGGCTTCGTAGTTCTCCTTGGTCAGCGCCGGGATGCCGAGGACCTTCAGCACGTCCTCGACCAGCCCGACCTGGCCCTTGAACTCGTCCGGCGTGGCGCTGCGGTTGGCCTTGTAGTCCTTGAACGTCTCCGAGCGGAACGTCTTGCGGGAGAGGTCGAACGCCACGGCGAGGTGGGTCGGCGCCTCGTCGCGCAGCAGGTTGATGAGCATCGAGGTGAACCCGAATACCGCGTTCGTCGTCTGCCCGGTCTTCGTCTTGAAGTTCTCCGCGGGCAGCGCGAAGAACGCGCGATACGCCATCGAATGGCCGTCGATCAGCAGCAGTTTGGGCCGCTCGGCCTGTGCGGTGACGGGTGTGGCGTTGGCAACGGTCGTGTTCTCACTCGGGCTCACGGGAGCGAGTCTAGGGTGAGGGTCTGACAGTTCTCCTGTCGTGTCGGTTGCGGGCTGTCGGCGACGCTGCCCGGCCCTCTCGGCACAGGAAACCGCCAGGCCCCGCGATCGGGGCGGCAGGGCGTCCTGAGGGCAGGACGTGAGAAAAACTCGATAACGTGCGCCCCGGCGACGCGGTCGCGGGTCGCACGAATGTTAAGGAGCGCTGCGTGACCGAACAAGCCCTCGAATCCTTCGCCGGGATCGACCCGGCCTTCGCCGGACAGCAGCTCAACGACAAGCTCGGGCTCGAAATCAGCGAATTCGGTCCCGAACGCGTCGTGGGCAGCATCCCGGTCGAGGGCAACCTCCAGCCGTACGGCCTCCTCCACGGCGGAGCGAACGCCGTCGTCGCCGAGGCGCTCGGCTCGATGGTGTGCGCGCTCAACGCCGGCACCGACAAGGCGACGATGGGCCTCGAACTCTCCTGCACCCACCACCGGGCGGTCCGGTCCGGGCGGGTGACCGGGGTCGCGACCCCGGTGCACGTCGGCCGCGGGACCGTCACCGCCGAGATCGTGCTGACCGACGACCAGGGGCGCCGCTCCTGCACGGCGCGGCTGACGTGCGTGGTGCGGGAACGGCCGCCGGGCGCCTGAGGCGCCAGCGGGTGCCTGCGGGAAGTCCGTGAAGGCCTCCTTCACTACCTTGAGGGTAGGCAAGGAGGCCCTCACTACGTCCGAAGGACGGCGCTGGGGCTCCAGGTCGCACCGGAGGTACATGAAGGAGTCCTTCATTGCGCCTAGGTGTATTGACCTGCGAAAAGGGAGCGGGGGACCTTTGGTGTCGCGTTCCCGGCGGGCGGGGTGTGTGGATATAGGGACGTTGAGTGTCCCTATATCCACACACCCCTCACTCGCTGTCAGGACCATCGCCGACCGTGTGGATTTTGGTGCGTTGGATGACCAGAAATCCACCCGGTCACCGCGCGGGCGACCGCGAACAGACTTGCAGGACACGGCCTAAGTACGTGAAGGGGTCCTTCACGTACTTTGAGGGCGTGGATCTCGACACGGCTCAGGTGCGGGCGTTCGCCGCCGCCGCCGACCACGGCCATTTCGGTCGCGCGGCAGAATCTCTGTTCCTCACCCAGCAGGCGCTGTCGAAGCGGATCCGGAAGCTCGAGGACGCCCTGTCGGTCCAGCTCTTCAGGCGCACCAACCGGTCCGTCGAACTGACCTCCGACGGTGACCGCTTCCTCCCGCACGCGCGCGAGCTGATCCGGGCCGCGGACGCCGCCGTCGCCGCGATGGGCCTGCAGGACCGCCCGCCGCGCCTCGACGTCATCGACCCGCGCCTGTCCCCCTTGTTCATGCTGCGGCGCATCGCCGAGCGCGACCCGGCCCTCGCGGTCGAGCGTGTCGCCGGGCGTGGGCTGGCCAACGCCCTGGACCCGCTGGTCCGCGGCGAGATCGACCTCGCGTTCGGCCGGGTCGCGGACCTCGGCCGCGAGGTGCCCGCGGAACTCGAGCACCGGCTCGTCCGGCTCGAACCGCTGGTCGCCCTTCTCGCCCCGGAACATCCGCTGGCGAGCAACGAAACGTTGAAACTGTCGGATCTGCGGAACGACGGTATCTGGATTCCGCAATTGGGCGGGCCGATCGAATGGCTTTCTTATTTGCAACGCCTATGCAAAGAATTCGACGTCCCGATCGACGACTCCGGGGTCAGTTACGACCTCCGGCACACACTGGAACAGACCCGTTACGGGAAGCAGCGGGTGACTCTCGCCGGCGCCGACATGGACCTCGCCTCCGATCTCAATCTGCGCGTCCTGCCCTTCGAGCCATCGCCGCTGTTCCCGTGGTCGGTGGTGTGGCGGCGCGGCGAAGGCCCGGCCCTGCGGCGCCTGCTGGCGCTCGCCGGCCGGACCAGCCACGAAGAAGGTTGGTGCGACTACGATCCCGCGCGATCCTGGCTGCCGGACGACGACCTCAGGCAGCTAGGCGCTGCCCGGTGAGTCCGGTCAACGCCTAGGTGCCGGGCGAACCAACGCGTGAGCTCGGCGTCGACCAGCTTCGCGTGTTCCGTCTGCGGAGCGGGTTCGAGGCCGGGCGCCTCGGCGAACTCGTGCGCCATCCCGGGGATGGTGACGAGTTCGGATCGCCGCTCCCCCAACGCCTTGTGCAGGGCTTCGGCCGGTTCGGTGATCGAGACGTCGTCCTCCTCGCCGATGACGAGCAGCACCGGCGCGGTCAGTTCCTCGGCCCGCCGCACGTAGTCGTACTCGTTCGCGACCGCGCGGGACCGGTCCGACCAGTGGTAGGTGATGTCGTAGACCCGTTCGTTCGCCGCGATCACCGGCGCCAGCTGCGTCACCGGGTTCACCAGCGCGGCCGCCGCCACCTCGATCTCGGCGTGGGTCAGCATCTGCAGTGCGACCGCGCCACCCTGCGAACCGCCGACCAGCCCGACCGGACCGTCCTCAATGGACAAGCTCGAGCGCAGCTCCGCCACCGCCGCCGGGAACTCCGCCTCGACCTGCTTGGTGAGCGGTTCGACGACGTTGAGCACGTTGTCCTCGCTCGCGAGGCGGAAGAACCCCTCGAAACCGCCTTCGGGAAACCGTTTCCCGGTCAGTGGCAACCCGAGGTGCACGCGCCACGCGTGCAGTCTCCGCATGGGCAGCGCCGCCGCCATGGCCGCCTCGCTGAACGGCGCGCCCAGCAAATGCCAGGTCAGCACCAACGGCGCCGGGCGCTCCCGGTCCGACGGCGGCAACGCCACGAACGGAACTCCCGCCGCCACGCCTTCGATCGCTTCGACGCTCATCGTCATGTTCTCCCCTGTCTTCGTTTTCGGCTCTGGTGACAGCTAATCGCGAGGTCAGGGCCGAGATCCAACAGCCGTTCGGACCGCGACGACAACCATCGGTTGTCACGCGCAAGAGAAGCGGGGGCACGGTTGACGCCCTTTGGGGCAGCATTGCTACGACGAACGGCCGCCCACGAAGGAGCTGAAAAAGTGCAAGATACGCGGCCGAAACATGATCATTACCCACGAGCATGATCGACGTGGTACCGGTGAATCCCCAGCGTGACCAGCGAAGACTCGCCAACCGGCAACATTCGCCTTTTCGTGCAATTCGTTCTGGTTTCGACCGTCACGATGTGGACACAGAGTGATGGGCGTCTGGGCAGATCATGGCGTAGGGGGATATCTTCCTGCCCTAACCTAGCCCCTGTGTCGGGGGCAACGCCTACCGGCGGCTGGTTGGTCATGGGAGGTAGTCGGTGTCAGGAGTGCGTTTTGGACGGGTTTTCGCCGTCGCGGCGGCTGCGTCGCTGGCGCTGGCGGGCTGTGCCGGCGGCAGCAGCTCGTCCGGCAGCGGTGACAGCAGCACGCTGAAGATCGGGTTCATGGGTGACCTCACCGGTGAGAACTCCGGGATCGTGATCCCGCCCCGCAACGGCGCGAAGCTCGCTATCGACGAGTACAACAAGACGAACCCGGCGACGAAGCTGGAACTGAAGGAGTACGACAGCCAGGGCAAGCCCGAGCAGGCGACGTCGCTGATCGCGACCGCCGTCGGCCAGGACAAGATCACCGCGCTGATCGGCCCGGCCTTCTCCGGTGAGTCGAAGGCCATCGGCGGACAGCTGGAGCAGAACAAGATCCCGAGCGTCTCGCCGTCGGCCACCAACGCGGGTCTGTCCTCGAACGGATGGAAGTACTGGCACCGCGTCGTCGCGAGCGACGCCAGCCAGGGCCCGGCCATCGCCAACTTCCTCATCACGGCGAAGTCGCCCAAGAAGGCCTACATCATCTCGGACGACCAGGAATACAGTGTCGGCCTGGCCGACAACTTCGAGAAGACCTTGAAGGAGAAGAACGTCCCGTCCGAGCGCGACAAGTTCGCCAAGGACGCGTCGGACTACTCCTCGACCGTGCAGAAGGTCAAGGCCGCGAACCCGGACATCATCCTCTTCGGTGGCTACTACGCCCAGGGTGGCCGTCTGCTCAAGCAGCTGCGTGACGGCGGCGTGACCGCCACCTTCGCCACCGGCGACGGTTCGCTCGACGCCCAGCTGGTCAGCGGTGCGGGTGCCGCGGCCGCCGAGAAGGCCGTCGTCGGCTGCCCCTGCAACATCCCGGACGCCGGCTCCACCGACGAGTTCAGCACCAAGTACAAGGCCGCGTACAACGTCGACCCGGCGATCTACTCGAGCGAGGGCTACGACGCCGCGACCGCCATCATCAACGCGGTCAAGGCGGGGGCCACCACCTCGGAGAAGATCAACGAGGCCCTCAAGACGATCGACTTCAAGGGTGCCTCGAAGCAGATCAAGTTCAAGGAGAACGGCGAACCGTCGACGGACGCGATCAACATCTACCAGGTCACCGGTGGCGTCCTCAAGAACCTCGGCGTCTCGACCGAAGCCAAGCTCAACGGCTGACGGAGCAGATAGGAACACCTAACGGAAGCGGGGGCGCTGTGCGAACACAGCACCCCCGCTTCCCGCAAATGTGGCGAAAGAAATCCTCGCCCCGTCCCGTAAGGCATCCACGTCATGCTTCAAGATCTGCAAGCCCAGTTCCTCGGTAGCACCATCGGCGGACTGGTCGCCGGAAGCATCTACGCCCTCATCGCCCTCGGCTACACAATGGTCTACGGCGTACTCCGGCTCATCAACTTCGCGCATTCCGAAATCTTCATGATCGGGACGGTCACGTCCCTGTTCGTCCTGATCACGATCGCGGGCGGTACCGCCCCGATCACGCTCGGCGTGTTCGGGATGATCGCCGTACTGCTGTTGATCATCATCGCTTCGGCCGCCGTGTCCGGCGGCGCGGCGGTGCTGCTGGAGCAAGTGGCGTACCGGCCGCTCCGCAAGAAGGGCGCCACCCGGCTGGCCGCCCTGATCTCCGCCATCGGCGCCTCGCTGTTCCTGCAGGAACTGTTCGGCCTCGAGATCATCGAATGGATCACGGACAAGTCCGGCCGCGTGCAACAGAACGCGCCGCGCTTCATCCCGCACGACCCGCTGTTCCACATCGGCAACGGTGTCGTGCGCACGGACCACGTGTTCGTCGTCGTCGGTGCCGTGATCATGATGGTCGTCCTCGACCAGCTGGTCAGCCGCACCCGCATCGGCCGCGGTATCCGTGCCACCGCACAGGATCCCGAAGCCGCCGTGCTGATGGGTGTCAGCATCGACAAGATCGTGCGTCTCACCTTCCTGCTCGGTGGCGCGATGGCCGGTGTCGCCGCGGCGCTGTACGTCATGGAGTACGAGAACACCGATTACCGCATCGGCTTCCTCCTCGGCATCAAGGCGTTCACCGCGGCCGTGCTCGGCGGTATCGGCAACCTGCGCGGTGCCCTACTCGGTGGCATCGTGCTCGGCCTGGTGGAGAACTGGAGTTCCATCTTCTTCGGTTCAGCTTGGAAGGACGTCACCGCCTTCGTGGTTTTGGTGCTGGTCCTGATGTTCCGACCCACCGGCATCCTCGGTGAATCGCTGCAGCGGGCACGCGCATGAAGGGCAACGAAGAAGTGTCTACAGAAAACGGAAAGCCCGCGCGCGCCGGGTTTCACCCCGTCGACGGCATGCGGGATTGGTGGGCACGCGCCCCGCATTGGCAACGTTATGGCGTGTACCTGGCCCTGATCATCGGCGCGCTGATCCTTCCCGCGCCCGCGATCGGTTCGTTCATGTCGCCGGAATCGGACTGGACCACGGTCCTGATCTTCCCGGTCGGGGTGTACATCCTGCTGGCGATCGGCCTGAACATCGTCGTCGGTCACGCGGGCATGCTCGACCTCGGTTTCGTCGCGTTCTTCGCGATCGGCGCCTACACGCTCGCCGTGATGGGCACCCAGCACGGCTGGGGATTCTGGGGCACGCTCGTGCTCGGCATCTTCCTGGCGGCGATGTCGGGGGTGATCCTCGGCGCTCCGACGCTCCGGCTTCGCGGCGACTATCTGGCCATCGTGACCCTCGGCTTCGGCGAGATCGTCCGGATCACCGCGACGAACACCGACGCCATCGGTGGCGCCCGCGGTATCACCAACATCCCGCACCCGGAGCCGATGTTCGGGACCGAGTTCCTGCTCGACCCGGCGCCGTACTACTACCTGATCCTCGCGGCGATCGTGATCGCGATCATCTTCTCGGTGCGGCTGCACAAGAGCCGCGTCGGACGGGCGTGGGCGGCCATCCGCGAGGACGAGGACGCCGCCGAGCTGATGGGCGTCCCGACGTTCAAGTTCAAGCTGCTGGCGTTCGCCATCGGCGCCATGCTCGGCGGTATGGCCGGTGTGGTCTACGCCAGCAAGGCCGTCTTCATCGAGCCGAACAACTTCCCGTTCATCCTGTCCGCGACCATCCTCGCGGCCGTGGTGCTCGGTGGTGCGGGCAACCTGCCCGGTGTCATGCTCGGCGCCTTCCTGGTGGCCTGGCTTCCGGAGCGGTTCCGGTTCCTGTCCGAGTACCGCATCCTGATCTTCGGTGGTGTGCTGGTGCTGATGATGGCGCTGCGGCCGGAGGGTCTGCTGCCTTCGCGGCAGCGCAAGGCGGAACTACATGAAGGAACGGGCGGGATGGGTGCCATGGGCGCCGAAGTCGCGGGTCCGGATTCCGAGGCTTCGGCGGAGGTGACGAAATGAGCGCACTGCTCGAGTTCGACAACGTGACGATGCGCTTCGGCGGTGTCACGGCCCTGAAGGAAGTCAACCTCACCATCAACCAGGGTGAGATCTTCGCCCTGATCGGCCCGAACGGCGCGGGAAAGACCACCGTGTTCAACGTGGTCACCGGCGTCTACCGGCCGACCGAAGGCCAGGTGCGTTTCGGCGACACCCGGGTCGACGGGACGAAGCGGTTCAAGATCAACCAGGCCGGGATCGCCCGCACCTTCCAGAACATCCGGCTGTTCCACAACATGTCGGCGCTCGAGAACGTGATGGTCGGTGCCGATTCGCACCACAAGACCGGCGCGATCTCGGCGACGCTCGGCCTGCCGAGGCACCGCAGCGAAGAGAAGCGGGGCCGCGAGCTGGCGAGGGAACTGCTGGACTTCGTCGGCATCGGCCGGGTCGAGCACAACACCGCGAAGAACCTTTCCTACGGCGACCAGCGCCGTCTGGAGATCGCGCGTGCGCTCGCGACCGGCCCGAAGCTGCTGCTGCTCGACGAGCCCGCCGCCGGAATGAACCCGGCGGAGAAGAACTCGCTGCAGCAACTGATCCGCAAGATCCGTGATGACGGCCGCACCGTGCTGCTCATCGAGCACGACATGGGCTTGGTCATGCAGATCGCCGACCGGCTGGCCGTGCTCGACTTCGGCCAGAAGATCGCAGAAGGGCTCCCCCACGAGGTGCAGAACAACCAGAAGGTGATCGAGGCTTACCTGGGGGTGGCGGAAGATGCTTCTTGAGGTTCAGGACATCAACGTCCACTACGGGAAGATCGCCGCGCTCAAGGGAATGACCATCGAGGTCGACGAGGGCGAGATCGTTTCGCTCATCGGGGCCAACGGCGCCGGCAAGACCACGACGCTGAAGACGATCTCGGGGCTGCGTCCGCTGACCAGCGGGCGAATCCTCTTCGACGGCAAGGACATCTCGAAGACCCCCGGTCACAAACGGGTCGAACTCGGGATCGGCCAGTCACCGGAAGGCCGGGGTGTGTTCCCCGGTATGACGGTGCAGGAGAACCTCCTGATGGGTGCCTACACCCGCAAGGACGACCTGAAGGCCGACCTCGACGAGGTCTACGAGCTGTTCCCGCGGCTCAACGAACGCAAGACCCAGTTCGGCGGCACGATGTCCGGTGGCGAGCAGCAGATGATCGCCATCGGCCGCGCGCTGATGACCAAACCCAAGGTGCTGCTCCTCGACGAGCCGTCCATGGGCCTGGCGCCGATGCTGATCGCACAGATCTTCGACATCATCCGCGAGATCAACAAGCGCGGGACCACGGTCCTGCTGGTGGAGCAGAACGCGCAGCAGGCGCTGAAGCTCTCCGACCGCGCGTACGTGCTGGAGACCGGTCACGTGGTCAAGAGCGCCCGCGGTGCCGAGCTGCTGGACGACCCGCAGGTGCGGGCCGCCTACCTCGGTGGTGACCTGGGCGTCTGACGCCTTCCGAAAGGGCCCCGTCGCTTTCGCGGCGGGGCCCTTTCTCATCCCAGCTTGATGTCGGTTCCGGTGACGTTCTTCATGTCGGTCAGTGTCGGGCCGCCGAAAGCCCGCAACACCACGGGTTTCGCCTCCTTCGGAAGGTCGAAGTAGAGGTCGAACTCGACCCGCACGCCGCGCCCGAGCTCGAACTTGTCCGGCTGCCGTTTGATCGTCATCGCCTGGTTGTCGACCGGGATCACCGCGCCGGAATCGGTCACCAGTTGCTGGCGCCGGGTGTCGAAGAGAATCCCGGACACGCCTTTCCCGGTGACCACCAGCCGGAGCCGGACGAACTGTCCCTTGGCGTCGAACTCGGCGTGGCTGCCGGCGAGGCTGGGGAGCCCGGCGGCGAGTCCGATCACCGCGAACTCGGTCTCCCCGTTGAGCGCCGGTGGCAAGTGCAGGGCGGTCTCGTCCGGGCGGACCTCGCGGGCGGGGAGGTCGTAGACGGGTTTGGCGGGCGGCTGTTCTTGCTCGGCGGAGCACCCGGCGAGCAGGAGGACGGCCGCCACGAGACTCCGAACGAATCCGATGCGCACCCCGCCGATTCTGCCTGTTCCGGAGCTACTCTGCGGCTGTGGAGTTACGACGTCTTCGATATCTGTGCGCCGTCGCCGAGGAAGGGCATCTCACCCGCGCCGCGGAGCGCCTCGGCATCCGGGCGTCGTCGCTCAGCCAGCAGATCATCGCCTTGGAACGGGAACTGGACGCGACCCTGTTCGTCCGCACCCAGGCTGGGATGACGCCCACCGCCGCCGCGCTGGCGTTGCTCCCCCACGCCCACCGGATGCTGGAGGAGGCCGACCTCGGCGCGCGGGCCGTCCGCGACACCGTGGACCGGCCGCTCCGCATCGGCGTGACACCGGGCGCGCCGCCGTCCGTGTTCCCCGCCCTGTACTCGGCCGGGGCGGAGATCGACGACGTCTCCGCCACACGGCAGCTCGAACTCCTCCGCCGCGGTGCGCTCGACGCCGGTCTGCTCGCCCTGCCGGAAGACGTGGACGGCCTGCGGGTCGTCGTCGTGAGCGAGAGGCCGTTGGGAGTACTCGTCTCCGACGCTCATCCACTGGCCCGGTTCGAGGACGTGGGTTGGGAGGACCTCGCTGGGCTGGACCTCCTTCTGTACGAACGAAAGCTGGCTCCGGGCTATCACGACACGCTCCTCGCGGACTGCGCCGACGCGGGCTGGCGGCCGGCTCACGTGCGCGCCGGGCCGCCTCGGCGGTCGTTGTTCGTCGCCGGGTTGCGGCACGGCGGTGACGTCGTCGCCTTGCGTCCCAGGGAGGAACCGGCCGAAGGTCTGCGCTGGCTGGCGTTGCGGGAGGCGCCTGTCGTCCGGCACGCGCTCGTCTGGGATCCGGCGCACGAGTCTTCGGGTCGGATCGCGGCATTGGTATGACAGCGCCCACATCGGTGCTACGCGCCGACCGTTGGACGTCGCCTCTCAGGTGATCCCGAACGGCCGTTCGGATCCGCCTCGTGGACAGCGTCCTCCGTCTCGCGGTTACCTCAGGGTGTCCGACAACGGAGGAGGAATGTCATGCGACAGTGGGGTTTCGTGTACTTGGCCGATGGTTGCGAGCCGGCACGCGACGTGTCCCGTGTGGACAGTGGGGAATGCCTGACGGTGCTGATCGGGGTCGGCCGCATGGACCAGGTCGTCGCCGCGGCCCGGCGACTGGTCGACGAAGGGGCGCAGTTGATCGAGCTGTGCGGCGCGTTCGGTCCGGTGTGGACGGCACGGGTGATCGACGCGGTGGGAAGCGAGGTCCCGGTCGGAAGCGTCATGTACGGCGCCGAGGCCACGAAGCAGCTTCACGACCTGTTCGAGCTTGGGACCTAGCAGTCCTCGAGGTGTGCGGCGTCGACGCAGGCGGCGGGCTCGGTCCGGCTGGTCACCTGGTACAGCAGGGTGTACAGCGTCTCGCGCTGATCCTTGTCGAGCGCTCCGAGCACCTCGTCCTCGACGGCGGCGAGGGCGAACTCGGCCTTGGCGAGTTGCTTGGCGCCGACGTCGGTGAGTTCGACGATGTGCCGCCGCCGGTCCTCCGGTGACCGCCTGCGTTCGATCAGGTTCGCGGACTCGAGGTCGTTCAACAGCCCGACGACGTTCGTGCTGTCCATCTCCAGCGTCTTCGCGAGGTCCTGCTGCGAGCAGCCGCCCAGGTCGCGCAACACGGTCAGCGCGACGAGATGCCGGGGCCGCAGACCGAGCGGCGTCAGGACGGACTCGCTGCGCAGCCGGATCCGGCGGGTGACGTGGTCGAGCAGCGCGCCACAGCGATGCGAGGGCTGGTTCACGACCGGGAGCTCGGGCACTCGTCAAGTGTACGTTCCTCCATGATGACCGCCACAGCATCAATGGTTTGCGTTACACAAACTATCTGTGCAAGATAATAGACATGACGAACCTGCTGCACATCGACTCGAGCATCACGGGCGAGCACTCGACCAGCCGCCGCCTCACCGCGCGGGCGGCGGCCGCGTGGCGCGCCGCGCATCCGGAGGGCACCGTCACCTACCGCGACCTGGGCACCGACCCGCTGCCACATCTGGGCGCGGCGGCCAACACCGCCAAGTTCGTGCCGCCGGAGCAGCACACCCCGGAGCAGGCCGCGGCGTGGCGGCTCATCACGGAACTGGTCGACGAGGTGAAGGCGGCCGACACGATCCTGCTGGGCCTGCCGCTGTACAACTTCGGCCCGCCGAGCACGGTCAAGGCCTGGGTCGACCACCTGATCGTGCCCGGGCTGACGCTCGACGCCGAGACCAGGGAAGGCCTGCTCGGCGACCGCGACTTCATCGTCGTGACCTCACGCGGCGGCGGATACGGCGAAGGCACCCCGCGCGAAGGCTGGGACCACGCCCAGTCGTGGATCCCGCATGGCGTCTCGCTGACCGGCCTCGAACCGCGGTTCGTCACCGCCGAGCTGACCATGGCGAAGACCAACCCGGCGATGGCGGACCTCATCCCGCTGGCCGAGGCCAGCCAAGCCGAGGCCGAACGCGTCATCGACGCGCTGTGGGCGCCCGTCGCAGCCTGACTCGTGGCCCGGCGTCGAACTCTTATGTCGTGAAGGGCCCCTTTGAGACGATGATCGTCTCAAAGGGGCCCTTCACGACATCCCCACGACCGGGGACCCTGGGTCCCTAGCCGTCCTTACCACTCACGAGAACTCAGCCGATGCCCGCGGCGAACACGTGCATCGCGGTGTTCGACGGCAAGGTCACCGCGACGACCTCCTTCCCAGCGGTCAGCGGGACGGAGTTCGCGAACACCCGGTACGGCGTGGTCGGATACGCCGCCCCGGCGCGGGTGTTCTTGCCCAGCACGGTCGCCACCGTGGTCGCGCCGTACTGGGCGGGATCGGCGCAGCACCAGTTGGGGAACCCGAGCTCGGCTTGACTGGTACTACCGTCGGCATAGCGGACGACGACAGTGCCCTTCGCCGTGCCCGTACCGGTTCCCGCCAGCACCAGCTTGGCGCCCGTCCCCCGCACCGCGACGGTCTGGCCGGACGCGAGGACGTTGTCCTTCTGCCCGGTACCGGTTCGCGGCCAGGTGAGCTGAGCACCGAGCGCGGAGAAGCCGGTACCGGG
The DNA here is from genome assembly GCF_046549005.1 of Amycolatopsis sp. lyj-108. Taxonomy (NCBI): domain Bacteria; kingdom Bacillati; phylum Actinomycetota; class Actinomycetes; order Pseudonocardiales; family Pseudonocardiaceae; genus Amycolatopsis; species Amycolatopsis sp. lyj-108. The sequence continues at coordinate 143,748 of NZ_JAJPWQ010000014.1, forward strand.
TTTGAGACCGGCTTCGGCGAGCCCTTCCGCACGGAAGCTGCTGCCGCCGCCGTCGATGTCCCCCACCGCGACGTGGGCCGCGTCGGTGACGCCGACATTGCCGTAGGCCGCGGCCAGCGAAGCGTGCGGCACGGTGACCGTCACCGAGTCGGTGACCCGGTTCTCCCCGAGCCGCGCCTGGTACGACGCCGACGCGGTGAGCTGGTAGTCGTCCGGTTCGATTCCCGCGTCCGGCGTCACCTTCACCGGGACCCGTGCGGTCTCGCCGGGCATCACCAGTCGCGGCCCGGCCGGCACCTCGGCGCGGAATCCGTTGGCGGGCAGGGAGAACTTGACGTTCCGGACCGGCAGGGGTGTGCCGTTGGTGAAGCTCAGCGTGCCCGTCGCGGTCTGCCCGGGACCGGCGACCGCCGGCACGGAGAGGGCGACCGAGCCGTTGCGGTCCTCGGGGAAGATCCCGCCGACCGCGCTCGTGCCGAACAGCCGGACGTCCTGGCGGTCACCGGCGCCGATCTTGCCGGTCTTGACCCGCGCGACCCCGCCGACGGCCGGATCGAACCACCAGCCCGACGCCGCCGCGTCCAGTTCGGCCTTGCTGCCGTACTGCCGCAGGATCGAGGTCCCGGCCAGTACGGTCGCGGGCTTGCTTCCCGTGTGGACGGTCAGCTGGTAGTTCCGCGACGCCGGTTTCCCGGCGTAGGAACCGGAACTGGCGCCGATCCCAACCGTCACCGTGCCCAGCCCCGACGTCGGCGCGTCGACGGTGAACGTCTGCTTCGCCTGGTCGCCGTTCTTGTAGGCGCGAGTCACGCCGTCGTCCTCGGTGAGCGTGAACGAGCCCTTGCCCTGCGGGTAGACGTCGAGATCGAGCACGCCCTTGTCCCTGGTCTGCCACGACTTCGTGCCCTCGGCCCACATCGGCACCACGGCCCCGGCGCGAACGAACAGCGGCAGCGTGTCGAGCGGCGCGTCGTAACCGTCCACAGTGGTCGGTCCGGTGTAGGTCTTGCCACTCCAGTAGTCGACCCAGGTTCCCTTCGGCAGATAGATGCCGTTGCGCACGGTCGAGTTCTCGTACACCGGGGCGACCAGGAAGTCCCTGCCGGACAGGAACTCGTACTTCGCCTTCTCGCCCCAGACGTTCGGGTCGTCCGGGTATTCGAGCGCCAGCGGGCGGACCTGGCCGACGCCGGTCTTGTGCGCCTCCACCGAATGGCTGTAGGTGTAGGGCAGCAGCCGCTCCTTGAGCAGCAGGTACTTGCGGTTGATCGAGGTGTACGGCTCGCCGTAGCGCCACGGCTGCTTGTCCGACGCGGCCCAGCCGTCCATCGTCATCGAGACCGGCAGGAACGCCTTCCACTGCAGGTCGCGAACATAGGTCTGCGGGCTGCCGCCGAAGATGCCGTCGATGTCGCCGGTGTTGTACGCGATCCCCGACGTCGTGGCGCCGGCGTAGGTCGGGATCTGCCACTTGATGTAGTCGTAGGAACCGGCCTGGTCTCCGCTCCAGAGCACGCCGCAGCGCTGCGCGCCCGCCCAGCTGACCGGCGTCCAGACGAAACCGCGCGCGTCGCTGTTGTCCTCGATGCCCTTGTGCGCGGTGTCGCAGGCGTCCAGCGCGAACTGGTATCCCGGGCCGACCCACGCGACGTCGAGTTTGCGCACCCGGACCCCGGCCTTGACCTCTTCGACCTGGTTCGGCACGCCGTTCTCGGTCCACAGCCCGAGTTGCATGTTGTTCTTGCGCAGACCTTCGCCCGTCTTCTGGAGGTTTTCGTACCCGCAGCCGTAGCCGTCGTTGACGAGCATCCAGCCGTTGGGCATCCCGTGCTCGGTGTATCCCTCCGCGACCTTCACCGCGTCGAGGGTGTGGCGCTCGCCGCGGTTGGCGTTGTGCAGGTAGCAGTCGGCGTCGCCGTGTTCGAGACCGTAGAGCGGTGGCAGGAAAGGCTTCCCGACGAGATCGGTGTAGCCGGTGATGACGTCCTTGAGCCCGTCGCCGACGACATACGTCGCGTCGAAACGGCGCTCGTCGTGCGTGGTGCGCACCGGCTCGGTGAAGGCGTAGGTGCCTTGTGCGAAGGTGTTGCGCAGCACGCCGTATCCCGCCGTGGAGGCGTAGAACGGCTGCGAATTCGGGGCCCCGCCGTCGTTCCAGTTGTAGTCGGCGAAGATCCGGATCGTCTGGTCGCGGTGGCTGAACCGGCCGTTCTGCTCACCGCCGCCGACGAACTGCTCGGCCGCGGTTCGTGCCAGGGTCTGCGTGGTCTGCTTGCCGGTCCAGGACAGCGGCGCCGACTCCTCCCAGAGCCGCTTGCGGTCCGCGCCGTCGTACAACGCGAGCCGCAACGGGTGTTTGTACGCCCGCAGCGTGGCCTTCGCCGTGGAAACCGCCCAGTAGTCCCCCTTGTCGGTCCTCTTCGGCGTCACCGGGTCGCCGGTGCGCGGCAGCACGATCTTGCTCCCGGCCGGATCGCTGAACGTGCCGTCCGGCGCCAGCCAGACCCGGACGGCGCCTTCTGCCGGGAAGCTGACGCGCACCGCGGCGCTTCCCGAATTCAGGGTGACCGTGGCGCCGTCGCCGGAGATCCCGGTCAGGTCACCCAGTTTGCCGGACGACGCCGCGGCCGGATCGGCGTGGGCGGCGACCGGGGAAAGCCCGAGTAAGGCCACTGCGGCCAAACAACTCAGGGATTGCGCAACTCTGCTCATTCGAGACACCTTTCGCGCATGAATACGCAAGATGGTCTCTGTATAGCGCACGGTTCGCGCAAAGTCATCCGCCGAAGCGGTGCTGCCGACTTTCGTCGGGTCGTACGAAGATCCTTATGGGGCAACGGGTACCTAGGTACATGAAGGCCCCCTTCCTGTACCTAGGCGCAAGGAAGGGGGCCTTCATGTACTTGGACGGGAAGAGTCAGACGGCTTGGACCTCGACGCCTGCGGCCTCGAACGCCGCGAGCACCTTTGGGTCGGCGTTCGAATCGGTGACCAGCGCGTGCACCTGCGGGGTGGCGCAGATCCGCGCGAACGCCCGACGGCCCAGCTTCGAACCGTCGGCGACCGCGACGACGCGTTCGGCCCGCTCGACCATCAGCCGGTTGATACTCGCCTCGCCCTCGTGGTGCGCGAAGGCGCCGGCGTCCGCGTCGAACGCGTCGACGCCGAGGAAAAGCAGGTCGATCGTCAGTTCGCTGAGGACGCGGGTGGCCAGCGGACCACTGAGCTCGAACGACTGCGGACGCGCGACCCCGCCGGTGACCACGATCTTCACATGTGGCCGCACCGCCAGTTCGTGCGCGATGTTCAGCGCGTTGGTGACCACCGTCAGCCCGGGTGAATCACGCAGGCTCGCGAGATCGGAGCGCGTGGCCAGCGACCGCGCGACCCCGGCCGTGGTCGTCCCGCCGTTGAGGCCGACCACCATGCCCTGTGCCACGAGCGCCGCCGCGGCGACGCTGATCCGCTGCTTCTCGGGCACGTGCCGCGCGGTCTTGTAGCGCAACGGCAAATCGTAGGCGAGGTCGTTGGCCACCGCACCACCCCGGGTGCGGGTGAGCAACTGCTGCTCCGCCAGATGATCGAGGTCGCGCCGGATCGTGGCCGCGGAGACGTTCAACTCCTCGGCCACGTCCTCGACGTCGATCTTTTCCCGCTGCCCCAGCAGGTCCAGCAGGGTGCTCAGCCGTTCGTGCCGGGCCATCGGCGCCACTCCTAGCTCGCTGCGGCCTATCGCGCATGACGTTGCGCTGTTGGCCACTGTTTCGAGCAGTATGCTGCATCGCGGTTGTCCGCCGCGAGCGGCACGCCGGTCGAGTGGCCCGGCCGCTCACTTCATCCGGAAGTCAAGGTGTTCCGGCAGCGGTTCGTTCGAAACCGCCGCCCAAGTGTCCGATAAAGACGTTTCCCCTTCCCTGATGTTCGCGACTTCGAAACCGGTGTCGTACACGGCCTTGGCCCCGGCGACGTCGCCTTGGGCGAGCAGGGTGCGGGCGGTCAGCAAGGCGATCCGCCCTTCCCGGGGAAGCCCCTCCAGCAGTGCGCTCGCCTCTTCCGGGAGGCCCGCCGCGAGTTGCGCCGCGATCGCCTCGACGACCAGTGGCCGCACCGACGGCGCGAGAGTGACCGCTCGCCGGTACAGCCAGGCGGCCTCGTGCCCGGCCGTGGCGACCGCGAGATTCCGCAGTGCCCAAGGGTTCTCGTCCATCGAGACCGATTCACGCCAGGCGCGGACCGCGTCCGAATGCCGTCCGGCCGCCCACTGCGCGACACCGCGGTGATACCAGGTCAGCCAGTTCTTCGGGGCGTACTCCATGAGATCCGCCCAGTACCGGTTCACCAGCGTCGGCGGGGGCACGGCGAGCGGGTCCCCGTCCGGCGGCGTCCCGTCGAGCAGCGCGAGCCACGGCTGTTGGTCAGGCCCGAGCGATTCGTCCGGGAACGGCGTGCCGGGCAGGCACATCGGCGCGCGCCGGTTCTCCAGCGCACCCCAGCCGGAACCGGTGGCCAGGAAGGATTCCGGGGTGACGTCGGCGATCTTCCGCCAGTCGCCGTGGTACTCGTCCATGACTTCCGCCGACGGCAGACCGGCGGCGACGGCCTCACACGCCGTCGCCCAGTCTTCCCCGTGCGCCGCCGCGGGATCCGCGGCGACCGGGCCATAGGCCTCCAGCCAGTCCCAGCTCTCCCCCGGCGGCAAACGCAGATGCTCCAGCTGGGTGCGGGCCAGGCCTGCTTGGATCTCCAGGTAGCCGCCGGCATCTGGGGCAAGCCACTCCTGCCAGCGGCGCCCACCGGTGGATTCGCCCCACAGGAACAGTTTCCGGCCGCGCAACCGGCCGGTGGACAGCTGGGCCAGCCCCGCCCCGTCCGCCTCGACGGCCGCGACCCACGGCCTTCCGGTCACCTCGAAGAAGTAGTCCGCCGCGGCTTCGGCGCGGGCCGGATAGGTCAGCTCGCCGGGGACGTCGACCAGATCGAGCCGTCCCGAATAGCCGTAGTGCCAAGCCTGTGTCGCGGGCGCGAGCACGCGGGTGCCTTCGTTCCGCGGCACCGCGATGTTCGACCACCAGTACACCGGGACGTCGTAGGGATGCGGGTTCCGCACCCGCACGGCGACGAGCAGCTGATCCGACTCCTCCGGCAGCCAGAAGTCGATCTGGTACGGCAGGTCGCGGGTGCGTTCCCACTCCCACAACCGCAGCACCGGCGTGCCGTCCGGGCCCTCGATCTCGGCGGCGAACATCGGCTCGCAGGTCAACGTCGTATGCCCGGTGCTCCCGAGGTTCCACTCGACGCCGCCGGCGAACCACGCGTCCCGCAGGGCGAGGTTCGCGGGCTGGAACACCGGATTGCGATAGAGCAGTTCGCGTCCGGACGGCTTGTGCACCAGCGAGTACAGCCGCCCGCCCAGCGACGGCAGCACCGTGGCGCGCAGCTTGTCGTTCTCCAGCACCAACGCCGGGAGCTCGCGTTCCGTGCGCTCCCGGGTGTAGCCGTCCTGCAGCAGGCACGGCAAAGGTGTGTCCAGACGGCCGTAGCCGATGTTCTCCGCCAGGTCCGGTGGCAGCTCGTCCACATTGGACACTTTGGCCACCGCTTCGGGTTTCCGGAGCGGCGGCAACGGGTTCTCCGGCCCCAGCTCGGCGGCCGGGAGCAGCAGACCGGTGCGGTACAGGCGTGTCATGCGTCCGGGAGCCTGTCACCGGTCGCGGCGTCGAACAGGTGCACCGCACCCGGTTGCGGGGTCAGGGAGATCGGCTCACCACGCTGCCACGGGGACATCCCCGGAGTGCGAACGGTCAGCACGCGATCGCCGTCCCGGCAGTAGAGGTACTGGTCGCTGCCCAGTTCCTCGACGACCTCGACGACGGCTTCGAAACCGCCGTCGCCGATCGTCCAGCCCTCGGGCCGGACGCCGACGACGATGCCGGGGCCGGTCAGCGCCGACCGCTGCGCCGCGGTCAGCGGCAGCCGCGTGCCACCGGCGACGGCACCGCCACTGTCCACAGTGGTCTCCAGCAGGTTCATCGCCGGCGAGCCGATGAACCCGGCGACGAAGACGTTGACCGGCTTCGCGAACAGCCCGACGGGCGTGTCGCACTGCTGCAGGATCCCGTCCTTCAGCACGGCGACCCGGTCCCCCATGGTCATCGCCTCGACCTGGTCGTGCGTGACGTAGAGCGTCGTGATGCCCAGCCGCCGTTGCAGGGAGGCGATCTGCGTCCGCGTCTGCACCCGGAGCTTGGCGTCCAGATTGGACAGTGGTTCGTCCATCAGGAACACACTCGGCTCGCGCACGATCGCTCGCCCCATCGCGACGCGCTGCCGCTGGCCGCCGGACAGCTTCGCCGGTTTGCGGTCGAGGTACTCGGTCAGGTCGAGCACGGCCGCGGCCTCGCGCACCTTGCGTTCGCGTTCGGCCTTCGCCATTTTCGCCAGCTTCAGGTGGAAGCCGATGTTCTCCCCCACCGTCATATGCGGGTAGAGCGCGTAGTTCTGGAACACCATCGCGATGTCCCGTTCCTTCGGCGGCAGTTCGGTGACGTCGCGATCGCCGATGTGGATGGAGCCGTCGTCGACGCCTTCCAGCCCGGCGAGCATCCGCAGCGTGGTCGACTTCCCGCAGCCGGACGGGCCGACCAGCACCAGGAACTCGCCGTCGGCGACCTCGAGGTCGAGGCCGTCGACCGCGGGACGTTCCACGCCGGCGTAGAACCGGGTGGTGTCGGAGAAGGTCACGGTGGCCATCAGGTCCTACTTTCCGGCGCCGAGGGTCATGCCGGTGATGATCCGGCGGGCGAGTACGAGGTAGAGCACGAGCATCGGGAGCACGACGATCGCCACACCGGCGATCAGGCCGCCGTACTCCGACTGGTAGCTCGCGGCCCCGTAGAAGGTGAACAGCGCGCGGGACAGTGTGAAATGCGCCTGGTCCTTGAGGAACACGATCGCCAGCAGCGTCTCGTTCCACAGGCCGATGGCGTTCAGCGTCAACGCGGTGATCATGCCGCCGCGGGTCAGCGGCAGCATCACCGAGAAGAACGTGCGCGTCGGCGAGGCGCCGTCGAGGGCGGCCGCCTCCTCCAGTTCGTCCGGCAGCGACCGGAAGAAACCGGTCATCAGGAACACCGTGAACGGGATGGACAGGGCCACGTACAGCACGAACAGGCCGTACTCGTTGTCCATGTGCACTTTGCTGAGCACCACGAACAGCGGGATGATCACGGTCTGGAACGGCACGCCCATCCCGATCGCGACGACGTTCGTCATCGGCCCGGCGCCGCGGACGCCGAGCCTCGTCAGTGCGTACGCGCAGGGCGCCGAGACGACGACGGTCACGACCGTCGCCAGCCCGACCAGGACCACGGTGGTCAGCACCGCGTCGCCGAAACCGGCGTTGTTCCAGGCGTAGATGAAGTTCCGGAACGGCTTGCCGTTCTTGAACCATTGGTACGGCAGGTCGAACGGCTTGGTGAAGATCTCCACCGGTGTCTTGAACGACGCCGTGAGCAGCCAGTACAGCACCAGGATGTTGCCCGCGGTGAACAGCCACACGATCGTGGTGCCCAGTACCCGCAACGGGCTGAACCGTTTGGAGCCGGGCGCCGGGCGCGGTTTGCGTGGCGGCTTGCGCACCGGTTTCGCCGGTCGCCGCGCGGGCGCCTCGACGTCGGTGACGGACATGGGATCTCCCTCAGAACTGGATCGCGTCACGGCGCATCAGACGGCGGAGCAGGACGACGAGCACGGACACCAGCGCGATCATCGCCACCGCGCAGGCACAGGCGGCACCGAAGTCCGGCGTGCCGTTCGAGCCGAACGTCCGGTCGAACACGTAGATCCCCAGCGTCCACGCCTCGTTGGGCGGGGCGTAGGTGCCGGGACCGGCCAGCACGAACACCAGCTCGAAGATCTTGAGCGCGTTGATCGTCCACAGCACCCCGGCGACGCCGACGACGTCCCAGGTCATCGGCAGCGTGATGTTCCTGAACTTCTGCCACGGCGACGCGCCGCCAAGCTCGGCGTCCTCGTAGAGGTACGGCGGGATGCGGTCGACCGCGGCCATCAGGATGGTGATGTAGAAGCCCGAACTGGCCCAGATCAGCGAAGCCGTCACCACACCGGTCACATTGGACGGTGCGAGGAACTTCGCCGCGTCCGCGCCGAGGCTTTCCAGCACGTAGTTCGCCAGCCCCTGTTTCCCCGGCTGGTACTTGAACACGAAGCCGAGGAACATGCCGAGCGCCACCGGCGCCACGATGTTCGGAAAGAACAGGATGGCGCGGACGATCTTGCCGCCCTTCATGTCCCTCAGCACCATGGTGAACAGGAAGGCCAGCGCGAACGTGCCGATCCCGCCGAGGAACACGTAGATCAGCGTGTTGCGGAAGGCGTACTGGAACGAGTCGCTCGCCCACATCTGCGTGTAGTTGGTGACGCCGTTGGGTTCGGGGGTGTCACCCGCACCCGCCCAGCTGGTGAAGCTCAGCACCACGGTCGCGAGCGTCGGCAGGACCAGGAAGGCCAGGTACAGCACCAGCGCCGGCGCGGCGAACGGCCAGAACAGCCGTTTCTTGCGGCGCAGATGAGCCCCGGCCTTCACGGCCCGCGCCGGCGGTGTTGTCGGCGTTGTCGGCGTCGTGACCGTCGCCATCAGCCCTGGTTCTTCCAGAACTCGGCGCTCTTGACGGCGAGCTGGTCCACGAACTGCTGCGGCGTGAGCTGGCCCTTCAGCAGCGCGATGTCTGCGGGGTCGAAGACGTCGGTCTGCCATTTGCCGCCGGCGACGCCGTCGATCCCGTCGTACTGCAGGACGTGTTCCTTCTTCGGGTCGTCCAGCGCGGCCTTGACCTGCTTGAGGTCGTCCGGCACGGCGAGGTCGGCACGCGGCACGAGGTTGTCGGCCACGATCGGGATCCCGGCGAGCAGGTCCTTGTTGAGGAAGTAGGCGATGAACGCCTTGGCCGCCTCGGCGTGCTTGGCCTTCTTGGTCACCGAGAAACCGATCGACATCTGTTCGACGGTGTCGTGCGTGGCGCCTTCGGGCATCGGGAACTGGAAGGAGCTGTAGTTGATCTTCGTCCCGGCGCCCTGCTTGTCCAGGTACTCACGGGTCTCACTCGGCGCCCAGCTGCCGACGTAGAGGAACCGGGAGTCGCCGTCGGCCCAGCGCTGCTGCACCTGCGGGAACTTCGCCGCGTCCCAGCCGTCGATGAAGTACTTGGGCAGCTTCGCGGTTTCGGTGGCGGCCTTGAGGAAACCGGGCTCGGTCTTCCACGCCTGGCCGGTCTTGTCGGTCGCCGCCTTGTACAGCCCGCCCGCGCCGACGAACCGCTCGGCGAGCTGGGTGTAGTAGTACATGTTGTAGAACGGGATGTCGCCGTCGAGGCTGATGGCGGCCTTGCCGTCGGCCTTCGCCTTGTCGAACAGGGCGATCAGCTCGTCCATCGTCTTGGGCTGCTGGATGTCGCCGGCGGTGTCCTTGTTGAACCACCATGCGCTCGACTGGATCGTGTACGGGACCATGAAGTTGTGGCCCTCGCGGTCCTTGTTCTGCGGGAAGTCGTACGAGCTCGGCGAAAGCACGTCCTTGACGGTCTTGTCGCCCTCGCCGACCTTCATCGCGAACACGTCGTCGACGCTCTGCGTGCCGCCCGGCGTCATGACCGCCGCGCCGACCTTGCTGACGTCCTGGTCGAACAGATCCGGCACCGCGTCGGTGTTCAGCGCGGGCACCAGGTTCTGGGTGTAGGCCTTGCGGCCCAGCCACTGCACGTCGACCTTGACGCCGGTCTTCTCCTGGAAGCATTTGAAGGCCTTCTGGAGGACCTTGCCCTGGGGCTCGTCGGCCGTCCACATGGACCAGTACGTGAATTCCTTGTCCGTCGCGGGTTTCACTCCCGCTTCCGGACAGGGCGCGTTGAGGAACTGGTCGACGCCGGGGAGCGCGTTCTCGCCGGTGCCACCGGCCACGTCCCCGCCGCCGCATCCCGCGAGCAGGAGCGCCGCCCCTGCCGTCAATGCCGTCAGCCTGCCTACCCGCATCCGCCACCACCTGGATCGAAGATCACACAAGTTCTGCTTGTTGTTGCGCAGTTTTGTGAGGTTTCACGCACATGTCAACACTCAATCGCGCAAAGTCTGCTCAATCGTCACCTTGACCGGTTCAACATGATCAAGCGTGAGCACTCCCAGCAGCCGCCGCACCTCGACGGCCACCGCCGCCCTTCCCGCACCGAGGTACTTCCGCGGGTCGACGCGCTCCGGATGCGCGCGCCAGTCTTCCGCGGCCGCGGCGGTGAACACCTTGTTGAGCTGGGTGGCGATGTTGATCTTCGTCATCCCGGCCCGCACGGCTTCGGCCAGCCCCTGGTCCGGCACGCCCGACGAACCGTGCAGCACCAACGGCACCGGCACCCGCTCCCGCAGCCTTGCGATCAGTTCGAAGTCCAAGGCGGCGTCACGGGTGAGCATGGCGTGCGAACTGCCCACCGCCACCGCGAGGGCGTCGATGCCGGTGGCCGCGACGAACTGCGCCGCCTCGTCCGGATCGGTGCGCGCGCCGGGCGCGTGGACGCCGTCCTTGCCCCCGACTTCGCCGAGTTCGGCCTCGACCCAGACCCCGTGGTCGTGGCAGTACGCGGCGACTTCCCTGGTCACGCGCACGTTGTCGGTGTAGTCCAGTTTGGACGCGTCGAACATGACGGAGCCGAAGCCGAGCGAGACCGCCTCACGGACGAGATCGGCCGATTCGGCGTGGTCGAGATGCACCGCGACCGGAGCGACGGCGCCTCTCGCCGCGGCCAGCGCCGCCGTGCCCACCGGCGCCAGTGAACCGTGGTACTTCACGGCGTTCTGGCTCAGTTGCAGGATCACCGGCGCTTCCGCCGCGGCCGCGCCGTCGACGATCGCGGTGATGTGTTCGAGCTGGATCGCGTTGAACGCGCCGCAGCCGTGCCTGGCCGCCGCGGCGGCACCGACGATCTCCCCGGTTCCCACCAGAGGCATGATGTCTCCTAATCCGGGCGGGCGCGCACGGCGACCAGCCCCTGTTCGGCTTCGTAGTGCGCGAGGTCGACGTCCCCGGCCAGCGGGCCCAGCACGGCCGCCCCGGACAACGCGACGGCGCGGCGCAGGATGTCCGGCCACGGTTCGGCGCGGCTCAGCCCCAGCGCCAGCGCCGCGACGACGGCGTCACCGGCGCCGGTGGTATTGCCACTGAGCACAGTGGACGGTGCCGCGTGCCAGGTGCCGGATCCGGTCACCGCCAGCAGCCCCTCCGGGCCCAGCGAGACGACGACGGCGCCCGCCCCGGCCTTGCGTAGTTCGGTCGCGGCGGCCACCGGATCCCGCAGGCCGGTGACCTCGCGCAGTTCGTCGGCGTTCGGTTTGACCACGGACGGCCGCCCGGCCAGCCCGGCGAGCAGCGCCTCGCCGGAAGTGTCCAAGATGGACGGTGTCCGGCCGAGGAATCCGGCGTATCCGCCGGCGCCCGGCGGCAGGCTGCCCGAGCAGACGAGCACGTCCGGTTTCCGGGCTCGGACGGCCGCCGCAAACGCTTGCCACTCGTCTTCGGTGAGCCGCGGCCCCGGCTCGTTCAGCAACGTGACCGAGCCGTCGTCCGCCAGAACCGTGGTGGTGCGCCGGGTCTCCCCGCCGATCGGGACCGCGGCGGCCGGGATGCCCGCCGCCGCGAGGTCGCCGACGACGGCGGTTCCCGTCGCGCCGCCTGCCGTGAAGATCGCGCGGACGTCGGCACCGAGCGTGTGCAGCACGCGGGCGACGTTGACGCCCTTGCCGCCCGCCCGGTGCCGCACGTTCCTGACCCGGTGCACTCCGCCAGGGCACAGACCGTCCACTGTGTACGTGACGTCCAGCGCGGTGTTCGGCGTGACGGTGACGATCACGACGGCCTCATTGTCTGTAGGTGAACCCGCGACCGCGATCGACGTCGGCAGGACGCTGCCTGGTCTTTCCTGTCACGGATGCGGATAGGGCGCCCCGCCACCGCGATAGCGGGGCCTTCGACCGGGGCGGGTTCACACGTCCGGTCACTTTTCCGAGTACCTCACAGCTCCGCCAACGGGCTTTCAGGTCAGGACGACGGAACGGGTGAGACTGCGGGGCTTGTCCGGGTCGAGTCCCTTGCGGGCGGCGATGGCCCCGGCGACACGCTGCGCGCGGACGAGGTCGGCGAGCGGATCCAGGCCGCTCTCGACGAAGAGGCCGCCCGCGCGGGCGACGTCGTCGGCCAGCCCTTCCGGCGCCTGCCCGAACATCCACGTCACGCGGCCGGGTTCGCTGATGCTGATCGGCCCGTGCCGGTAGTCCCACGCCGGATACGACTCCGTCCACAGCAGACACGCCTCGCGGAACTTGAGCGCGGCTTCGTTCGCGATGCCCACCGACCAGCCGGTGCCGAGGAAGCTGAACTGCTCCGCGGCGACCAGTTCGTCGGGCAGCGGTTCGGCGAGCACGCGTTCGGCCTGGTCGGCGACCGTGGCGAGGTCCTCACCGAGGTGCGCGCGCAGCATCGCCAGCGCCGTCGTCGCGAACCGGGTCTGCACGACCGAACGTTCGTCCACGACGGACAGGTCGACGATCGTGTCCGCGGCGGCGTCGATCTCGCGGGGTACGCCGGTGATCGCGATGGTCGGCGTCCTGCCCCGCAGTTTCGCCAGCAGGGCGTGGACCTCGGTCGTCGTACCCGACCGGGTCAGCGCCACGACGTGGTCGTAACCACGGCCCTCCGGGAACTCGGAAGCAGCGAAGGCGTCGGTCTCGCCGAGCCCCGCGGACTCGCGAAGGACGGCGTACGCCTGGCCGATGAACCACGACGTGCCGCAGCCGACGATCGCGACCCGCGCGCCCGGCGGCGGCAGCAGATCACTGTTCGCCGAGGCCAGCGCCGCCGCTTCCCGCCAGCAGCCGGGCTGGCTCGCGATCTCCGCCGCCATGAAGGTCCCGCTCATGAACTCCCCATCCGTGCCAGTTGTGCGCAATAGCTGTCACGTTAGGTGCAGTTTTGTGCAACGTCAATGCTCTGTTAGCGCACTTTCACGCATTTGACTCGCGCAGATGTGCAGGATGGGCCGGTCGCCTACCGTGGACGGATGCGACCTCCGCCCGGTCCGACCTCCTCCACTCGTGACAGGCGTCACATGCGAAGCTGTCACAACCTCTCCGGTCCCCTCGTCATGTGTGCAGGAACCGACGGAGAGGAAAGATCATGGAACCGCGCGTCAACCTGTTCGAGAACGAGGTCATCCTCAAGTACGCCAAGCGTCTCGGCGCCGCGAACCGGCCGATCGAAGAGTCCTCGTTGCCGCACGCGACCCAGGAACTGGTGAAGCTGCGCGCCAGCCAGATCAACGGCTGCGGCTTCTGCACCGACATGCACAGCAAGGACGCCGCGCACGCCGGCGAGACCTCGGTCCGGCTCAACCTGGTCGCCGCCTGGCGGGAGGCGAACGTGTTCACCGAGCCTGAGCGCGCGGCGCTGGCGCTCACCGAGGAGGGCACCCGCATCGCCGACGCGCACCACGGCGTCAGCGACGAGACCTGGGCGCAGGTGCGCAAGCACTACGACGAGGAGCAGATCGGCGCCCTCATCGCGCTGATCGCCACGATCAACGCGTACAACCGGCTCAACGTCATCGCCAGGACGCCGGCGGGCGACTACCAGCCCGGCATGTTCGACTGATCCTCGCGTCCAGCGACAACAGGATCGCTTCTCCGGGCAACGATCGAGCTGCCACGGGCTGATAAACCTGCGGAAACACGCGATCCGGAGGTTCAGCCCGTGCAACTCGACGTCCGTTTCTTCCCGGTGACCGGGACTCATCCGCTCAGCACCGACCTAGTCGGGCTCCGCGCGAACTTCCATTACGGCTCCGGGAACGTGCTGGAGCAGCACTACGCGGACCGGACGACGATGATCTGGACGGGTGTGTCCGGCGACTTCGCCGGTGTACGGCAGAAAGAGGCGACGCTGCGTGTCTTCGAGACCGGACCGGCGCAGTACTTCGTCACCTGGTACGAAACCGGGACAGTCGCGACGGCCGCGCACGGTGAGATTTTCGACGGCGGTTACCCCATCGCGGTGATGGCCGACTTCGGCCGTCTGATCGCGACGGCGGCGTATACGAATCCGCGCGAGGACGGCGGGCAGTATTTCCTGGTCGACCAGGCGACCATCGAGATTCTGGAGCGGCCGCACGGGTGGCCGTCCTTTCCCGCGACAAAGTCCTCCGCCGAAAGTTAACCCGGCGCGCTCGCCGGGTACCAGCTGAACATGAATCGATCAACGGTCGAGAATCCGTCCCGATCGAAGAGCTCTACCCTCGAAGGTAAGGCAAACGTGGCGTGTCCTGAAGGGTCCCTTTGAGACGTTGACGGTCTCAAAGGGACCCTTCAGGACATCGGGATTCGACGCGGGGCCACCGGTTCACGAGATGTCCATTCTCCCGTGTACCCCGAATCGCGCCACCGGCGTGACCATTCGCGAGAACTCTGAACGCGTCGATTCCGGTCAATCCTCGCGGACTCGGCACCTCCGTCGTCACCCAGCGCTGACGGGCAAGCGATACGCGCACAGAGACAAAGGGCGCGGGGCAGGCCGCTCCCATACTGGCCGTCCAGCGGAGATGAGGAGCAGCGAATGAGCCGAGACGACACGTCGCTCGCGAAGAACGTCTTGGGCGTGCCGGGCATCGTCTTCCTCGTGCTCGCCGCGGTCGCGCCCCTGACCGGGATGATCGTGATCGCGGCCATCGGCATCGCGCTCGGGAACGGCGGCGGGATGGTCGCGGCCTTCCTGCTGGCCACGGTCGTCCTGTTGCTGTTCGCGGTCGGCTACGCGCAGATGTCGCGGGTGCTCACCAGCGCGGGCGGCTTCTACGCCTTCGTGGTCAAGGGGCTCGGCAGGACGCCGGGGCTCGTCGCCGGTTTCGTCGCGATGCTGGGCTACAACTGTTTCGTCGCGGGCGCGATCGGCACGAGCGGGTTCTTCACCTCCACGGCGATCGACGACGTCTTCGGGCTGCACCTCGATTGGCTCTTCTGGAGTGCGGTTTCGGTGGTGCTGGTCCTTCTGCTCAGCCGCCGGGGAATCGCGGTGAGCGCGAAGGTGCTGGGAGTCTCGCTGATCCTCGAGGTGTCGATCCTGCTGGTCATGGACTTCAGCGTGCTGTTCCGGCACGGCTTCTCGTTCGCCGCCTTCAGCCCCTCCGTGCTGTTCCAGGGTGCCGGCGGACTGGCGTTGTTGTTCGCCGCCAACGCTTTCATCGGTTTCGAGGCGACGGCGCTGTTCGGTGAGGAGGCCAAGGATCCCAAGCGGACGATCCCGCGGGCGACCTACATCGCCATCGGGTTCATCGGGGTGTTCGCCGCGTTCACGACCTGGGCCGTGGTCAGCGCGATCGGCGCCGAACAGGCGCAGGACGTGGCCGTCGCGCACCTTTCGAGCGGGGATCTCGTGCTCTCGGTCGCCCAGGAGTATCTCGGCGGCCCGCTGACCAAGGTGATGTTGCTGCTTCTGGTGGTCAGCCTGTTCGCGGCGTTGCTGGCGCTGCACAATTCGGCGACCCGGTATCTGTACGCGCTGGGCCGGGTCGGCGTGCTGCCACGCTTGCTGGGCAGGACCAGTCCGCGCAACGGAGCACCGCGCTACGCCTCGATCGTCCAACTGGTCTTCGGCTCGGTGGTGGCACTGGCGTTCCGCCTCGCCGGGCTCGATCCGGTCGCCGACCTCACCGCGAGCATGACCGGCTTCGGCACGTTGGGCATTCTCACCCTGCAACTGTTCGCGGCGGTCGCGATCCTGGTCCATTTCCGCCGGACGCGGGATCGCCGGGTGGTGAAGACGCTGATCGCCCCCGGGCTGGGCGCGGTGGGGCTCGGGATCATCGTGACGCTGGCGATCCTCAACTTCCCGACGCTCGCCGGGTCGAGCAACGGCGTCGTCCCGCACTTGCCGTGGCTGCTCCTGGTGGTCGCGCTGGCCGGGCTGGCGCTCGCCGGCTGGCTGCGCAAGTTCCGGCCCTCGGTGTACGCGGCGCTGGAGACCGATCTGGAACGCGACGCCGCGCCGAAGCCGTCAGAGGCTGTTGGTCAGTGAGAGGTTGAACGAGTAGCGCGAGGCGCGGTAGACGTGCCAGCCGTATTCCACGACCTTGCCGGAGTCGTCGTAGGTGGTGCGCCGCATGGTGAGCAGCGCCGCGCCCGGCTCCTCGTCGAGCAGTTCGGCGTCCTCCTCGGTCGCCTGCCGGGCGCCGACGTTCTGCTGCGCGGCGTGCAATCGGACACCCGCCGAGCGCAGTAACTGGTAGAGCCCCTTGTCCCGCAGTTCGTCATCGGCCGGGTCGATGAGACCGTCCGGCAGGTAGTTGTTCATGATCGCCAGCGGTTCGCCGCCGGTCGAGCGCACCCGCTTCAGCCGCCGGACGTGGGTCAGGCCCGGTGTCTCGAGGTGCTCGATCGCCTCGTCGTCCGCGGGCTCGACCCGGTTGACGAGGACGACGGACTCCGGCCTGTCCCCGAGTTCGCTGAGGTCGTCGAAGAGGCTGCTCAACCGCAGCGGGCGGGCGACCTTGGTGCGGACGACCTGGGTGCCGACACCGCGTTTGCGGACGAGCAGCCCCTGGTTGACCAGCGACTGGATCGCCTGGCGGATGGTCGGCCGCGACAGGTGCAGCCGCGCGGCCAGGTCCAGCTCGTTGTCCAGCCGGGCGCCGTTCGGCAGCCTGCCGTCTTCGATCGCGGCGCCGAGCTGCCTGGCGACCTGCGAGTACAGCGGCTCCGGGCCGTTCGGATCCACCACGATCTCACCGGGTGCCCAGGGTTTCATGCGCGGAGCCTACCGCGACGAGCCACTATGACCTTATGTCCATATGTCTTGACAAAGTCTCTGAGCGCTTGCGAAGGTCGAAGCACCACGCGAGCCTGGAGGAACGAAAGTGTCGGACACAGTGCGCCGGATAGTCGCCGCGCGGGTGCGCGATCCGGGGGCCGTCGCGGTGGCCGCGGCCACCCGGGTCCGGGCGAAATCGCCGTTCAACGACAACGGCCGAATGATGATCATCGCCGCGGACCATCCGGCGCGCGGCGCGAACGGTGTCGGCGCCGATCCGCTCGCGATGGCCGACCGCGGCGAACTGCTCGACCGCCTCGGCCTTGCACTGGAACGCCCCGGGGTCACCGGCGTGCTGGCGACGCCGGACATCATCGACGATCTGCTGCTCCTCGGCGCCCTCGACGGCAAGACCGTCATCGGGTCGATGAACCGCACCGGCCTCGCGGGATCGAGTTTCGAGATCGACGATCGGTTCGCCTGCTACGACGCCGAAACGATCGAGCGGATGCGGTTCGACGGCGGCAAGACGCTCACCAGGATCTGCCTGAGCGACCCGGCGACGCCGAGCGCGCTCGAGAACACCGCGAAGGCGGTCGACGACCTCGCCGACCGGAAGCTGATCGCGATGGTCGAGCCGTTCCTCTCCGAGTGGGTCGACGGACGTCTCCGCAACGACCTCTCCCCCGATGCCGTGATCCGGTCGATCACCATCGCCTCCGCGCTCGGCCGCTCGTCGGCCTACACCTGGCTGAAACTCCCGGTGGTCGAGGACATGGAGCGCGTGCTGGCCGCCTCGACGCTGCCCGCCGTGCTGCTGGGCGGCGAGGTCAAGGATCCCGACGCCGCGTTCGCCGCCTGGCAACGGGCGCTCGCGCTGCCGACCGTGCAAGGCCTCGTGGTCGGCCGCTCCCTGCTCTACCCGCACGACGGCGACGTCGCCAAGGCCGTCGACACGGCCGTCGGACTGCTGTGAACACCTGTGGAGGACAACGCGTGAAGACCATCGACCACTGGATCAACGGCACCGCGACCACGGCGGGCTCCACCCGCACCGCGCCGGTGTTCGACCCGGCCGCGGGGCGCCCGCGGGCACAGGTGCTCCTCGCGGAACCGTCCGATGTGGACACAGCGGTGTCCGCCGCGGGCAAGGCCTTCGAGACGTGGGGTGATTCGTCGCTCTCGCAGCGGACCAAGGTGATGTTCGCCTTCCGCGAGTTGCTGGTGAAGCACGAGGACGAACTCGCCAGGATCATCTCCTCCGAGCACGGCAAGGTGATCGACGACGCGCGCGGCGAGATCGTCCGCGGCCGCGAGATCGTCGAGTACGCCTGCGGGATCGCCGACGCGCTGAAAGGCGGCTTCTCCGACCAGGTCTCTCGCGACGTGGACGTGCACGACTTCCGGCAGCCGCTCGGGGTCGTCGCCGGGATCACGCCGTTCAACTTCCCGATCATGGTCCCGCTGTGGATGCATCCGATCGCCATCGCGGCCGGCAACACGTTCGTGCTCAAACCCAGCGAGCGGGTCCCGTCCGCGTCCCGGCTGGTCGCCGAGCTGTACGCCGAGGCGGGCCTTCCCGACGGCGTGTTCAACGTGGTCAACGGGGACAAGGTCGCGGTCGACGCGATCCTGGAGCATCCCGGTATCGCCGCCGTTTCGTTCGTCGGCTCGACGCCGATCGCCAAGTACGTCCACGAACGCGCGACGGCCACCGGCAAACGCGTGCAGGCGCTGGGCGGGGCCAAGAACCACGCCGTCGTCCTGCCAGACGCCGATCTCGAGTACGCCGCGAACCATCTCACGGCCGCCGCGTTCGGTTCCGCCGGACAGCGCTGCATGGCGATCTCCATCGGCGTCGCCGTCGGTTCGGCGGGTGACAAGCTGGTCGAGATCCTCGAGCGCAAGGCGGCCGAGATCAAGGTCGGCCCCGGTCACGAAGCCGGCAACGACATGGGCCCGGTGGTCACCGAGGCCGCGCGGCGGCGCGTGATCGACTCCGTCGCCCTCGGTGCGGAGCAGGGCGCGACCGTGGTGGTCGACGGCCGGGAGCTGAGCGTCGCCGGTCACGAGAACGGGTTCTTCGTCGGACCGTCCCTTTTGGACAAGGTGACCACCGGGATGTCCGCGTATCGCGACGAGATCTTCGGGCCGGTGCTCGGGATCGTTCGAGTGTCCACTCTGGACGAAGCGATCGAGCTGATCAACGCCAACCCCTACGGCAACGGGACCGCCGTCTTCACCGGCAGTGGCGAGGCGGCGCGGCGCTTCCAGCGGGAGGTGAAGGTGGGAATGATCGGGGTGAACGTGCCCATCCCGGTGCCGATGTCGTACTACTCCTTCGGCGGCTGGAAGGACTCCCTCATCGGGGACAGCCCGATCCACGGCCCGGCGGGCGTCCGGTTCTACACGCGGGCGAAGGTCGTCACGACGCGATGGCCGCACTCCGCCGCCGGCTTCAACTTCCCGACGTCCAGCTGACCCACGCAATTGGTCACCTACTTGCGCCCGCGCAAGTAGGTGACCAATTGCGGAGTGGGGTCAGCCCACCTCTTGCCGTTGCCGTTTCCCGACGAACCGCCAGCCGACCGCGAGTACCACGGCCAGCACCGGGATCGAGTAGAACGCGATCTTCTCGGCACCGTCGGAGAAGCCCATCAGGACGACCACCAGCGCGAGGAAACCGAGCGTCGCCCAGCCGCTGTAGGGCGCCCACGGCATCCGGTAGGACGGCCGTTCCAGCTCCCCGCGCAGCGCCGCCTGGCGCATCCGCATCTGGCAGAAGATCAGCGTCGCCCAGGTGGTGATCACGCCGAGCGAGGCGATCGCGATCGCGATGTCGAAGGCGTCCTTCGGCACCAGGTAGTTGAGCACCACGCCGAGCACGTACGCACCCGAGGTGAACAGGATCCCGCCGTAGGGCACGTGACGGCCGCTCATCTTGCCGACGAACTTCGGCGCCTCGCCCTTGTCCGCGAGCGCACGCAGGATACGGCCGGTCGAATAGAGCCCGGAGTTGCAGCTCGACAGCGCGGCGGTGAGCACGACCGCGTTCATCACGTCGCCGATCCCCGGGATCCCGAGCCTGCTGAACACGGTGACGAACGGGCTCTCGCCGCCGTTGTAGAACGGCCACGGCAGCAGCATCGCCAGCAGCAGCACGGATCCCACGTAGAACACGCCGATCCGCCAGACCACCCCGTTGATCGCCTTCGGCAGCACCTTGCGGGCGTCCTTGGTCTCACCGGCGGCGATGCCGACGACCTCGATCGCCGAGTACGCGAAGATGACCGCCTGCAACGTCATCAGCGCGATGCCGATGCCCGCCGGGAAGAAACCGTTGTGGGCGGTCAGGTTGTGCACGCCCGCCGTGGCGCCGCCGATGTCCGCGCTGGTGAGCACCAGCCCGGTCGCGGTGACCAGGAAGACCACGATGGCCAGCACCTTGACCACCGAGAACCAGAATTCCAGCTCGCCGAACAGTTTCACCGACAGCAGGTTCACCAGGATCAGCACGCCGAGCGCGACCAGCGCGGTGATCCACTGCGGCACGTCGGGCAGCCACTTGTGCACGTAGATCGCCACCGCGGTGATCTCCGCGATGCCGGTCATCGCCCAGTTCACCCAGTACATCCAGCCGGAGGCGAAACCCGCCCACGGCCCGATGAACTTGCGGGCGTAGGTGACGAAGCTGCCGGAGGTCGGCTCGTGCAGCACGAGCTCACCGAGGGCGCGCATCACGAAGTAGGCGGCGATACCGCAGAGCGCGTACGACAGGACCAGCGAAGGCCCGACCTGGTGGAGCTTGCCACCGGCACCGAGGAACAGCCCGACGCCGATCGCACCGCCGATGGCGATCATCTGCACTTGGCGGTTGCCCAGTGCTTTTGAGTAGCTTTCACCCTTTTCGGTGAGCAGCGAGGAATCCATGGTTGCCAGACGCTAGAGCGTGTGCGGCACGTCACCAACACTGCTAAGGAAGACTTAAGGTGTGCGGGACGTCACTCAGGTGGTTTAACCGGATTTTCCCATTTCGATTTGACAAGTTCACCCGCGAACCCCGATCTTCGCGCGCGAAGACGCACTTCTACGCTACGGCCGTGGACCTCGCAGCGCTGCTGGACCGGATCGCCGACGACGTCGCGCCGGAGATCGGCCGCGGCTCCGTCGCGGACTACATCCCCGCCCTCGCCAGGGTCGAGCCCCGGCAGTTCGGCATGGCGGTGGCCGAAGTGGACGGTCGGGTGCACGGCGTCGGCGACTGGGAGGTGCCGTTCTCCATCCAGAGCATGTCGAAGGTCTTCACCTTGGCGCTCGCGCTCTCCCATGGCGACGGGGTGTGGGAGCGGGTGGGCCGCGAGCCGTCCGGTAACCCGTTCAACTCGCTGGTGCAATTGGAGAACGAGGACGGAATCCCCCGCAATCCGTTCATCAACGCCGGCGCACTGGTGGTGACCGACGAATTGGCACATCACGGCGACGCGGCGGAAACACTGCTTCGGTTCCTCCGTGCGGAAAGCGGCCGCGCGGACATCGGCATCGACGACGAGGTCGCCGCTTCGGAGGCCGCGCACGCCGATCGCAACCGCGCGCTCGCCTATTTCATGGCGTCGTACCGGAACATGCGTCATCCGATACCCGCCGTGCTCGATCAGTACGTGCGTCAATGTTCGATCGCGATGAACTGCGGCGACGTCGCGCGCGCGGCGGTGTTCCTCGCCCGCCACGGCGTTCGCAACGACGGCACCCGGCTGCTCGAGCGCAGCGCGGCCAAGCGGGTCAACGCGGTGATGCTGACCTGCGGCACCTACGACGCGGCGGGTGAATTCGCCTACCGGGTCGGGCTTCCCGGCAAAAGCGGCGTCGGTGGCGGCATCGTCGCGATCGTCCCGGGCCGATGCGCGATCTGCGTGTGGAGCCCCGGACTGGACCCGCGCGGCAACTCCGTCGCGGGCGTCGCGGCGCTCGACCGGTTCACCACCCTGACCGGCTGGTCGATCTTCTGATCGGTTTGACCCCCACGGCGCCCAGCGTGCAGACCTTTCTCAGGTGCTGGGCCGCCCCATTTCGTGTCCCGGCCGTCCTTCGGTCCGCCGTTGCCGCTTGATCCGCTCTTCGTGCAGGTGCCGCCGCCCTCCGGTCAGGTCTTCGGCGACGTCCCGGGTCAGGTCGCGGTAGGCCCGGTAGTAGCCGTCGTCGTACTCCTCGATCAGCTGGAAGGTCCACCGGTCCGACAGCACGTTGAGCCCGATCAGCTCGGTCTCGATCCGCGCGGCCCAGTCCGCGTGCCCGGCCTTCCGGAGCCCTTCGACGGCCTCGCCGAGGGCGAAGTCGGCGGTTCCCGTGAGGTGGTGGAAGGCGTACAGATGGCCGCGCGCCTGTTCGACCGTTTCGAGCGCGAAGACCAGCTTTCCGACCGCGTCGACGGTCGCGTCATCGGGTTCTGGGGATGAGTCCGGCATAGGCGATGACTTCCCCCGAACCGGCCTCTTTACACCCCGGCGACGGCGATCCGGACGAACGAGCGGATCAGCGGGCTCTCCCGCCCGGTCGCCCACGCGACGACGAGCGGGCTCGGCGGCATATCGGCCAGCGGTACCCAGGTGAGCCCGTCGGGCAGCGCGTGCCCGAGCGGCGCGATCCCGGCCGAGCCGTTCCACAGGACGGCCTGAAGGCATTCGATGACCGTGCGCACCACCGGGCCGGCGGGCCGCTCCCCGATGGGCGCCGCCCCGTTCCAGTACTCACGCCACCGAGGATCCGTCCCGTCCGGCAGCTGGAACCAGGGCCGATCGGCGACGTCGGCCAGCGTCAGCGATTCACGACCGGCGAGCGGGTCGCCGGTGCGCAGGACCAGCCCGACCGGGTCGGAGCGCAGGACGCGGACGCTGATGCCGGTCTCGTCGAACGGTGAACGGGTCAGCGCGACGTCGGCCAGCCCGGCGAGCAGGCCGGTGGTGGGATCGGTGAAATCCGCCTCGCGGAAGCGGATCGAGACCTCGGGATGGCGTCGCCGGAACGCCTCGGCCAGCCGGATGCCCGACTCCCCCGCTCCGTCGGCGAGGGTGCCGATGGTGAGCGTGGCGGGGCCTGCCGCCGCCGTCACCAGGGCGCGGGCGCGTTCGGCCTGGTCCAGCAGGGCGCGGGCCTCGTCGTACAGGATGGTCCCGGCGGCGGTGGGTTCGACGCCGGCGGCCGAGCGGAGCAGCAGGACGACGCCCAGCTCGTTCTCCAGCTGCCGGATGGCCCGGCTCAGCGGGGGCTGGGTCATGTGCAGCCGCGCGGCGGCCCGGCCGAAGTGCCTCTCCTCGGCGACGGTCACGAAGTAGCGCAGCAGTCGGAGCTCCATCACCAGCGATGATACCCATCAGGTATCGAGGCCAGCGGATCGGACTTGGACGGCGGGCGGAAACCGGCGGAACAGTGAGGTCATGCCCTTCGAACCCCTCACCCACGAACCCGCCGTCGAACCCGGCCGGGCCCGCGAGATCGCTCGCGACCTCGTGGTGATCCCGAATCTCGGTGTCGACCTCGTCCCCAACATCGGGGTCATCGGCGGATCGCACTCGGTGCTCGTCGTCGACACAGGACTCGGTCCCCGCAACGCCGAGAAGGTGCTCGCCTTCGCGGCGGAACACGCCCGCGGCCGCAGGCTGTACCTGACCACGACGCATTTCCATCCCGAGCACGCTTTCGGCGCACAGGCCTTCGCGGACCAGGCGACCTACCTCGTCAACAGCGCACAGGCGGCCGATCTGGTCCACAAAGGACCGGGCTATCTCGAGATGTTCCGCGGTCTCGGCACCCCGGTCGCCCGGGCACTGGACGGCGTCGACCTGGTCACCCCGGACGTGGTCTACGGCGAAACCTACGACCTCGATCTCGGCGGCCGGATCGTGCGCATGGCGGCCACCGGACGCGCCCACAGCAAGGGTGATCAGGTGGTGACCGTGCCCGACGCGGGGGTGCTGTTCACCGGGGATCTGGTCGAGACCGGCCAGTTCTCGATCTTCCCGTGGTTCCCGCCGTACGACACCGATGTCTCGGGAGGGCGCTGGATCGAAGTGCTGCGGCGGCTGGCCGCCGCCGGGCCGGACATCGTCGTCCCCGGCCACGGCGACGTCTCCGGACGCCGGATCCTGACCGACGTCCGGGAGTACCTCGAACTGCTGCGTGACGAGACCTGGACGCGGCGCGACTCGTCCCTCCCCGAAGAGACCATCGCCGCCGAGGTCGAAGCGCTGATGATCGAACGCCACCCCGAATGGGAGGGCCGGGACTGGATCGCGAAGGGCGTCGGTTGCTTCTGTGCCGATCACTCAGGCCATGAGGCAGCAGGCACCGGTGAAGCAGCCGAAGGTGCCTCCGCTTGACGTGTTCTTCCAGTTGTCGAAGTGATCGATCACGATCTCGACGTCGGCCTGCCCGGCGGCGGTGACATCGATACCCGAGTCGGCGAAGAAGCTGCGGATATCGTCGGAAACGGCGCTCTTCATGGAAGATCTCCCTCGAACCTGCGGTGTTTGATACCGAAATCGTGCAGGTTCACCCCCGTCGGCCGACAGTGCGAAGCGCTATGGACGGGGTGTGGCTTTCGACTGCTCCACTCGTGTCAACCGGGTGGCGCGAGTGGAGCAGCCGAGCACTATTTGAAGATCGCGATCGGATGGACGACGAGTTCCCCGGTTTCGGGATCCCAGTCCTCGACCTTGCCGAGGCACCGCGCCCGGAACGCGCCGGCCGGGGCGGAGTCCCGCAGGTCGCTGGTCACACAGGTGAAGCGGATACTCCTGCTCTTCGACGGATCGTCCGGGTTGCCGTACGGCGCGACGAAAACCGTCTCGGTGTCGGTCTGGGAGCGTTTACGGAACAGGCCCTTCACGGAGACGAACGCCTCGACACCACGCAGCCGGGTCTGGAGCTGCCGGGTGCTCTCGGGACCGTCGGACCAGCCGAGTTCCTTCACCAGCGCGCGATTGTGGACGAGTTCCTGCTTCGCCAGGTCGACGTGGATGATGTCGTGGTGCTTCTCCAGCACCTTCGTCACGATGCCGATCACCGTGATCGGTTCGGCCTTGCGGATGTACCGCCGGAACTCCTCGTCGGTGTCGGTGCGCTCCGATTCCCCTCTGAGCGGACCGATACCGCCCGATCCCAAGAACCGCCAGCCCCGGCTTTTCCGTTTCTCCACCTCCTGTTCCAGCGCCTCGTTGTAGCGATGCAACTGGTACAGGCCCATCACGGATTTCGTGTGCAGGTAGAAGCCGATGCCCCGGATCATCCCCTGATCACCGTCTGAGCGCGCGCGGCGCCAATGCCGTACGAAGATGACGATCGCGACGACGAAGGCGACCACGGTCAGCACCCAGATTGCGAGCCACAGTCCCCAGACTTCCCACCACAGATTATCGGCAGCCACGGATCTCCTTGAAGGCGTCGAGCAGGGATGTCGCGTTCGCGTCGACCATCCGGCCACCGGTGGCCACGGCCGCGCGGTCCAGTTCGGCGGGATTCGCCTCGCCGAACCGGATCGTGTACGTGTGCACGCCGGGATCCCTTGGCGCGCGCAGGAATTCTTCGATGCCGGGGCCGGTGTTGCTTTCCCCGTCGGTCATCAGGACGATCGAAACGCCGCTGCCGGGCTCGGCACGGCGATGGGCACCGGCCTTCGCGTACGCCTCGCCGAGCGCGGACCAGACCGCCGTGTTGCCGTCGAACTCGTCGGCGGCGATGAAGGCCCGCAGCGCGTCGAGATCCTGCGGCCCGCCGATGGTGAACTCCTTGTCCCCCAGTATCTTCCCGCCGAAGCGGAGGACCGTGAGCCGCTCACCGCGGTAGAAGCGGTCGAATCCGCCGTCCGGTCCGCCGCTCAGCCCGGCGAAGGTCGCCCGGAGCGCGGCGATCCGCTGCCCCTTCATCGAACCGGAGAAGTCGAGTACGAAGATCACGCGTCCTGGTGTCCGGCCGGCGGGGGCCGCGTAGTCGTCGAGCAGTTTGTCCACGACGGCCTGCTCGTCGGGGAAGTACAGCGAGTTCCCGATCGAGGCGGGCAGCCTCGGGTCGAGCGCCACCTCCCCGGCGATCGGCCGCCGGAGAGTCCGCTCCATCAGCTTCTTCTGTGTCGCCGGGCTTCTCAGCCAGGAGACGACCTTGTCGTACGCCTCCCGTTTGGCCGGGTCGAGCAGGAGGAGCGGGTAGTCGGACTGGACGATGCCGTCCCTCGGGTACACCAGCTCCAGCGGCGTCTTGAGCCTGCCGCTCGCGTTGAGGGTGAGCAAAGTGGACTCGTACCCGATGATCGCGTCCACGTCCTGGCGCTCGGCGAACCGGTCGGTCACCGCGGCCGACGTGTCCGCCGTGAGCGTGTGCCCGGTGCGGAAGCCCTGCAGCTTGTCGCATTTCACGTCCTGGAGCCGCAGTGCCGCTCCGGTGCCCGAGGCGGCCGTCGCCACCCCGACGAGTGAGGTCAACCCGCTGGTCGACTTGGCCGGATCCGCCATCGCGAACCGGAACCCGCCACCGGCCGCCGCGTCCGCCAGATCGGCCCACGATAGCTTGCCGTCCGGTTTGCCGCGGCGCAGCTCCGCCGCCTTCGCCGGGGTGATCCCGACGATGACCGGCGACACCATGGTCTTGGTCGCGAGCGGCCGCTCCCCCTTGTCCGCGGACTGCCGGTACTTGAGCTGGAAATACCGGTCGGTGGAAAGCCAGGCGAGATCGTGTGTGGCCTTCCCCGGCGTGAGGGAAGTGGTCGCGTCGACGGTTCCCCGGAAATCCATTTCCAGTTCGATTCCCGTTTCCCCGCGAAGGTCGTCGAGAATCGGCCCGAGGTCGGCCAGTTCGGAACTGGCCAGCACGCGCAGTTTCACCTTCTGCCCGCCGCTCGTACAGGCGGCGACCACCAGGAGCAGGCAGCACAGGACCGCGAGGAGCCGCTTCACGGGCAGTCCCCGACGGTCTTGATCATCTCTTCCAGCACCGGATTGTCCGGTAGCGGCGTGGTGCTGTCGTCGTCCGCGACCTCCGGGGCGGTCAGCCCCTGTTCGCGCAGGAAGTCGTACAGCCGCGCGCTTTTCGTGGTGCCCGCGGGGGTCGCGACGCCGAATCCGAGCTCCATCGCCCGGCGTTGCAGCTCGGGATCGAAGGTGATCAGCTCGCCCAAACGTTCCGCTTCCGGTTTCAGTGCCAGGAACTGCGGTTTCGTCAGGATGTTGTCCTTCGGGTACAGCAGGACCCGGTCGAGATCCGGCCGCCCGCTCTGCGCCTTGGCGCGCAACTGCATCGCGAGGTACTGATGCTCGTAGATGACGACGATCGGCTTGTCGCCCTCGGCGAGATTCGCGTACGACTCGGACAGATCCGCCGACGGGAAGCCTTGCGCCGCCACGAGCGGTTTGACCCGGTCGGCCAGCGCCTTCGCGCTCGTCAGGTTCGGCGGCCCGGCGGGCGCGCCCGCCGGCCGCGGATCGACGACCGGGACCTGACGGCCGTTCTCCAGGAACGCCAGCAAGATCAGATACGTCGCGCCCGAGTTGGAGTCGCAGATGTTCGACGTCTGCGCCAGCACCCTGTTCCCGTTCTCCGCGCCGAGCTTGCCGACGCCGAGTGAATCCCAGGTGCGCTCCTGCCGCATCGTCTGGATGAACTTCTCGGTGTCCAGCGTGTAGTACAGCGGATCCTGCTGTCCCGGCGGCTTCGTGGCGATCTTGTTGCTCGCCAGCGTTTCCGCGTAACGGCGATAGGTGGCGAGGACGATCGGGCTGGTGAACGGCTGCCGCGCGCTGCCCGTCCACTCGTTCGCCCTCGACCGCCGGACGAGACTCGCGGCGGGCTCGCCCGACATGAAGACGAAGTCGTACTGGCTGAGGTCGTGCGTGGCGACGTCACGCGATCCCGCCCTGGTCACGTGGACGCGGATGCGGTGGCGCATCAGGATTTCCTGGACCTTCGCGTCCTCGAAGAGATCCGATTTGGAGCCCATCTTGCCGCGCAGGACCAGGGTCTGCTGGAACGGCACCACGATCGTCCCGCTCAGGAGCAGGGCGATCAGGCCGCTCACGGCCAGCGCGAACGCGGGCCCGAAAGTGCGGAGAAAACGACGGCGAAGAAAGAACGCCGAGGGTTTTGGTCGGATGGTGAGCTGGGGTTCTTCACGAAGCGAGCTATCGGTGGTCACCGATTTCCTCCCCGAATGTCCGGCAAGCCCATTTTACCGGGAGGCACCGACGGAAAAGCACGTCTCGATCCGGCTTCGGTACCCACCCTCACCAGGCCGGGAGGCCGGACGGTTAGGCTCTTCGGTGGCGAAAACCGCCATGCACCACGACGCCGGGAGATCTGAACCGCCATGCTGGACCGAGCAGTCATCGACGCCCTCTTCCCCGCCGACCTGCCCGAGCCCGAGCACTGGGAACAGCGTTACCCCGCCCGCGAGCTCCCCGAGGGCGCCATGGTCACCCGGTTCGGCCCCTCGCCGACCGGGTTCGTGCACATCGGCGGCGTCTACGTCGCCACCATCGACCAGGACGTCGCCCGCCGCAGCGGCGGCCGCTACCTCGTCCGGGTCGAGGACACCGACCGCTCCCGCGAGGTCGAAGGCGCCATCGACCAGTTCGAGCGCGGCTTCGCCTACTTCGGCCTCGCCGCCGACGAGGACATCCACCGCGGCGGCGACTACGGCCCGTATCAGCAGTCCGAGCGCGAGCAGATCTACCTGACCTACGTCCGCCACCTGCTCCGCTCCGGCCGCGCGTACCTCGACTTCGCCACCAAGGACGAACTGGCGGCGATCACCGCCCGGCAGCAGGCGACGAAGCTGCCGACCGGCTACTACGGCTCGTGGGCCATCTGGCGCGACGCCGACCCCGCCGACGTCCAGGCCAAACTCGACGCCGGCGACCCGTACGTCGTCCGGTTCCGCGCGCCGGACGACACCGGCGCCCGCGCCCGGTTCACCGACGCCATCCGCGGCCCGCTGGAGGCCGAGGCCAACCGCAACGACGTCGTCATCCTCAAGAGCTCCGACCAGAGCCCGCGGCTGCCGACCTACCACTTCGCGCACGCCGTCGACGACCACCTCATGCGCGTCAACCTGGTCATCCGCGGCGACGAGTGGATCTCGTCGGTGCCCGTGCACCAGCAGCTGTTCGACGCGCTCGGCTTCGACCCGATCACCTACGCGCACATCGCCCCGCTGATGAAGCAGGAGGGCGGCAGCAAGCGCAAGCTGTCGAAGCGCAAGGACCCGGAAGCGAGCGTCGACTTCTACATCGAGTCCGGCTACCCCACCAAGGCCGTCCTCTACTACCTGCGCGGCCTCGCCAACGGCAGGCTCGCCGAAATGCCGCTCGACCAGGCCCTGGCCGAGCCGATCAACCTGGACGAATGCGGCGTCGCCGGCCCGCTGGTCGACCTGGTCAAACTCGACGACATCTCGGCCGACCACATCGCCACGCTGTCCGGCGCCGAGATCCTCGAAGAGGTCCGCGCCTGGGCGGAGCGGTTCGACCCCGAGCTGAAGACCGTCCTCGACGCCGAGCCGGACCTCGCGCTCCGCGCCCTCGCCGTCGAACGCGACGGCGCCGAGAACCCGCGCAAGGACCTGAAGAAGTGGAGCGAGTTCCGCGCCGTCTACGGCTTCTTCTTCCCGCAGCTGCACGCCGCCGTCGCGGGCCCCGACGACGAGCGGATCACCGCCCTCGGCGTCGACCGCGAGGTCGTCCAGGCCGTGGCGCGGGACTTCGTCGGCAGCTACCAGCAGCTCGACGACGGCCAGGAATGGTTCCAGCAGATCCGCGAGGTCGCGGCGAAGCACGGCTTCGCGAAGAACGCCAAGGAGTTCAAGAAGAACCCCGAAGGCTTCCCCGGCTCCATTCGCGAGGCTTCGCAGATCATCCGGATCGCGATCACCGGCTCGACCCGGAGCCCGGACCTGCACTCGATCACGCAGGCGCTGGGCCGCGAGGAGACGCTGGGCCGGTTCGCCGGCCTCGTAGGCGAGTGACTCGTAACCGGTAAGGACGGTTATTGAGGGGTAAGGCAAACGTGTCGTGTCTCGGGCGAGACGGCGGGCCGGGTGACGAGTGCGGCATCCAGACACGCGAGTCACGCCCTACCGAAGCCACAACCGCCCCACCGTCACCAGGAACCACATCCGACGGTAGCGAAAGCCTCCTTCACTACCCTCAGAGTAGGCAAAGAGGCCCTCACTACCAGGAGAACGCCCACGCAGAAGCGACACCGGCCCCACGCCACGACACGTTCGACTTTCCCCTCAAGAGAACCGTCCTTACCGGTTACGAGGCGGGCAGGAACTGGTCGTAGAACGCCGTCTTGATCGCGACGACCGCCTGTTCCGTCTCCCGGAACCGCTCCCGCGCCTCACTCGTGTCGATCAGCTGCACCAGCCGCAGCCCGAGCTGATCGGAATGGGTGAGCGAGAGCGGGGACGCGGCGGCGAGCGGGCGGGACTTCGCGTCGTGCACGTGGTGCGGGTAGTAGAAGACGGACCGGTCGCCGAGTACCGGGCCGATCCGGCGCCACAGTTCGCCGTACTCGACGGAGACCAGCACCTCGCCCCAGAAGCGCAGAATGGTCAGCAGTTCGACGTCGGCGTACTTCGAGTCGCCCGCCGAGGCGATCAGCTCCATCGTGGTGTCGACGCAGGCCGTCGTGGCCAGTGACTTCCGCGACCGCACCAGCGCTTCCCGCGGGACGCCCAGCGCGAGGATGTCCGCCATCATGTCCTCGCGATGCGAAGGCGTATTGCCGGGCGAAGTGGTGTCCGGGTACTCCTCACGGACGATGACGCGGGCGATCCGTTTGGACTGCTCGTCGGTGAGCAGGTCGATCGCCAGGTCGTAGGCCATGGTGAACGCCAGCGACAGGAAACGCCGCTGCAGCAGGACGGTCTGCAGACCCTCCTGCGACAGCTCGGTGACGCCACGCAGCGTCGGGTGGTTCCGGAACCGCTCGATCAAACCGTCTTCGAACTCGTCGAGTTCGCGCATCACTACACCTCTTGCTCAGAAACGGATCATGTCGATGCTTCGGTTCCAGTCGCCGAGGTCCACGTCGCGGCCGATGTCCCACAACGTGTCGAGCTCGCGCTGGATCTGTTCGCCGAGCACGGTGTCGTGCGTGCCCTCGATTTCGAACTGCGGTGAATCGATCGCCAGTTGGCCGTGCAGGAACATGCTGACCAGGTAGCGCCCGTCGGCCCGGTACACCGAAACCGAGGCCTGCGAGTTGAAGACTCGCACCTTCAGGTTGGTCTGCCGCTTCGCCAGCCGCCGGTGCAGGCGGGAGAGGGTCTCCAGGCACTCCCCGATCCCGGTGCTCACGAAGGTCTTGCCCGCGCCGTCGCTCCGGTCCAGTGCCGCTTCCCGCAGCCCCACGAGCATCGAGTTCGGGTGCAGCAGCATGATCCGCACCTGGGCGCGCCGGTCGACGATCGCGGCTTCCAGTTCCTTTTCCAGGCGTTGCAGGTTGGGGATCCAGGTGTTCAGGATCGTCACCTGCTTGGCCTTCGCGATATGCGCGGCGAACTCGTCGTCCGGGAAGCGTTTGTGCACCTCGACCACACCGCCGTAGTGCGAACGGCGGCGGCTCGCGGCGATGGTGTCGATGTCGAGGCCGGCGAGGCGATCACGGATGTCTTCCAGCGCGCGCAACGGGGTCAGCTCGATGAGCAGCACCACGACCACGCCGCTGACCATGATCAGGGTCAGGGTGCTCACGCCCTTCGGCGCCACTTTGTCCAGCAAGCCGAGTTGTTCCGCGATCCCGACCGCGAAGCCGACCACCGCCAACCCGCCGAGACTGAGCAATTCGAGCCAGCGACGCATTCTGCGGAGCATTCACCCTCCGGGATCCGGCAGCCTTGGCCCTTATGTTCCCACGATCTTCGACAGTGATTGTGATCGGGGTCACCGCTTTGGCGCTTTGCCATTCTTTCTGCGGATTCATCCGAAGAATCGAATTCGACGCGGGAATCCGCAGCACGAAGGGTGCACGTCACAAAGAAGACGTGAAACGCGCGGGCCCCGACAGGCGACTTACCCGGTACGCAAGTACGGAAAGTTGTGGTCGATGAGCGCTGATCGTGTTGTCCAGTTGCACTGGGAGTTCCGCCACGTGGCCGGCGACGGCCGCACGGCGCTGTCCTACCCGGGGATCTCCGTGACCCGGAGCAGGTTGGGCGAGATCGTCGACCGTACTTGGCTACCGGTCGGGGAAGAACCCACCTTCGACGACGACGAGGCCTTGATCGCCGTGCTGCACGCCGCGTGGCGTTGGACCAGGCCGGCCGCGTAGGTCTTTACCCCTCGCCGGATTTGTACCGGCGCTGGAGTTCCTCTTCCTGCTCACGCGGTGACTTCTCCACCCAGCGCCCGTGGACGAGGTCGTTCTCCGTGTAGTCGGCACGTCGTGAAGCCCAGTCCGGCAACATGAACTTGCGGCTCCCGCCGCGTCCGCGATCGCGCAGATCGGTGAGAACGGCGATGCCGATCACCAGGACGAGTACCCCGAGCGCTATCCAGATTCCGACCATGTCCGCTCCCCCGCAGATGAAGTCGTTTCCGTCAGGTTAGCGCCGAACGACTCGTGAGCGGACATCTTTTTCGGGAAGTGCCGAAATGGAGCATGACGGTCTCCCCGATATCCATGGGATACCGGGGAGACCGGGGGCGGTCAGCCCCGGGCGTTCGGGTCGATCGCGTCGCCGGCGAGTCCGGTGGCGGTGTCACCGAGGGCACCGGTGGAGTCGACGACGCCCTGACCGGCCGCGGTGGCCGAGTCGACGGCGTCCTGGCCCGCGGCGGTGGCGTTCTCGGCGAGCCCCTGGCCGGTCTCGGCCAGTCCGCCGGCGGACTGGGTGACCTGGTCGGCGGCGCCGGAAAGGTCGACGCCGGTCAGTTCACTGACCTTGTCGCCCGCGCCGCCAAGGAGTTCGGCGGCCTTTTCCTTCAGCGAGTCGAACAGGCTCATCTGGGGTACTCCTCGGATCGATCGTGCAGAGGCGGCTGAAGGTTCACCGTACAGGACAAATCGGTCACGGTGCGCTGCCCCCGCCGCTCCGGACAGGTGAATACCGCGAGGAATTCAGCGGCAGGGCGGCCGGTAGCGGTCGATCGAAAGACCACGGAAGTCGAGCTTGTTCGGGGTCTTGCCGACGAAGACCAGCCCTCGCGCTTCGGCCAGCGCCGAGGCGAAGGAGTAACCGGGCGCACCCAGCTCGGGCAGCGTCGTCCACGCGTCGGCCTTGAAGCTGAAGAACTTCTTCACGATCTTCCCGCCGGTCGACGGCACCTTCGTGAGCCACTTGTCGCCGCCGCTCCAGTGCGAGGCCGGGCGTAGCTGGACGTAGAGATCGTCGGTCGCGCTGTAGGTCATCCAGAAACCGGCGGATTTCGAGAGATCCGCTTGCGCTTCGAACTGATTCCCCAGCCACACCACGACCACGTGCCATTCGGCGTTGAGGAAGGTCACCTTGGCCGCGTAACCGCCGCGTTCGCGGACGAGCAGGCTGCCGGTCGGCGGAATCGTGGTGCCCTCACCGGAAGCGAGCCAGTGCTGCAACCGGTCGATCGAGGGGGTGGCGCATTCGCAGCCGTGCCGCGGCGGATGCCCGCCGGACGCGTTCGCGACGACACCGGGGCCGATCAGCGAAGCCAGGAGCACCGACGCGATCACCGCGAGCGTACGACCGAAAGGAACCCCGGATCCTTTGCGCATCCGCGGAAGTTAGCACAACGATCACGAGGATTGGGGCGCTCCGGCGAGCAGATCGTCCAGCTCCGCGGCGAACAACAAGGCGGGGTCGAATCCCATGCCGTCGAAGTGCCCGGCCAGTTCGAGGGACAGGACACCGTGGAGCCGGGTCCAGAACGTCACGGCACGGCGGAGAACAGCGGACCGCACCGGCGAATCACCCGCCCATTCGCGATGGTCCTCGAGATGACCGTCGAACGGCGTCACCCGTCCGTCGTCCGGGCACGCGGCATGGACCTCGATCAGCGCGGCCATGATCTCGTTCGAGATCGCCGTCGTGTCGCCGGGCGCGCGATAGCCGGGGATCGGAGTTCCGTAGATGAACAGGTATCGCTGTGGATCCGCCAGCGCCCATTCCCTGACGGCGTAGGCGACTTCGGCCACGCCACCGGACGCGGCGGCCGCCTGGACGGTGTCGGCGAGGCTTCGATAGGCGTCGCGGATGAGGTCCGTGACGAGGTCGTCGCGGCAGGCGAAGTACCGGTACAGCGCAGGGCCGCTCATGCCGACGTGTCTGGCGATCGCGTTGAGGGACAACGCGGACACGCCCGCCGTGGCCAGTTGCTCCCACGCGTACCGCTTGATCTCCGCGCGCACCTGGGCCCGGTAACGCTCACGCGAGGTCTTCCCATCCGTGTCCATCGACCCCTCCCTCCTGACGGTTAGAGGTTATCACTTTCCCTATTGACACTCACCCTGTCACGGTTATAGCTTCTAACTATCGCAAGAGTCACTAAGCAGATGATGGAGAAGGACCATGCCGGACACCAAGACCCGCCGCCGCACCGTCGCCAGGGCCGCCGCGCTCGCGCTCCCCTTGGCGATCGGCCTCCTGGGCGGCGCCGTCACCCCCGCTCAGGCCGCCACGCCGACGCCGCTTTCCTGCCAGGGCAAGACCATCGACACGAAGGCCCCGATCCACTACCGCACCGAGACCCTGATCAACGCTCCCCTGAGCAAGATCTGGCGGCTTCAGACCGACGTCGAACGCTGGCCGTCGTGGCAGGAGCCGGTGCTGAGCAGCAAACGCCTGGACCGGGGCCCGCTCCGGAAGAACTCCCGGTTCCGCTGGACCACCCCGGCACCGCCCACGGCCACTACGCCCGCCACCACGTTGTCGATCACCTCGACCGTCCACCAGCTCCAGCGCGGCAAGTGCATCCGCTGGAGCGGGCCCGCGATCGGCGAAGGCCTCAGCATCGACAACGGCATCCACGTCTGGAACTTCACCGAGGTCAAGGGCGGTGTCCTCGTCCGCACCGAGGAGAACTGGTCCGGCGCCCAGGTCGAGGCCGACGTGCCCACCGCGACCAAATTCCTCGGCTGGGGCCTCGAAGCCTGGCTGAAGGACCTCAAAGCCACCGCCGAATCCCACTGCTGACCCGCACCCGCGAACCTCCGGAGGAAACCGATGTCCACCCAGACGCTCGACCGCGAAACCGTCACCCGCCGTGCCCCGCGCTCCGTCCTCATCTCGGCCTGGGCCGTGCCGATCATGATCCTCGGCCAGTTCGCGATGATCGCCATCGTGCCGGTCGCCCTCATCCTGATCGGCACCCTGCGCGACGCCAGACTGAAAGTGCTCCGCTGGGGCGCGATCGCCCTCACCGCGGCCTACGCCACGCCGTTGGCGCTCTGGGCGATCGGGCCAGAACGCGCACAAAGCCTGTCCAAGGACATGCATCCCGTGTTCGCCGCGATCATCGTGGCCGCGGGCGTGGCGTTCGCCGTCGCCTTCCACGTCCTGCCCCGGAAACCCGCAAGCAGGTGAGGGGGAAAGTCAAAAGTGGCGTGATCGAGTCAGTGGTGGAGCAGGGTTCTATTGAGGGGTAAGGCAAACGTGTCGTGTCTTGGGCGAGACGGCGGTCTGGGTGACGCGACACCGCACTCGCGTGCTCAGACCCGGATCTCGCGTGTTCAGAGACGTAACTCGCGTGTTCAGACTCCGCACTCGCGAGTGCGGCATCCAGGCACGTGAGTTACGTCCCCAAGCACGTGAGTTACGTCCCCAAGCACGCGAGTCACGCCTTACCGACCGGCCCCGCCGAGGTCACAGCCGTCCCACCGTCACCAGGAACCACATCCGACGGTAGCGAAAGCCTCCTTCCCTACCCTCAGAGTAGGCAAGGAGGCCCTCACTGCCAGGAGAACGCCCACGCAGAAGCGACGCCGGCCCCGTGTCACGACACGTTTGACTCTCCCCTCAATAACCGCCATTGCCACTCACGACCCCCATCGAAAACCGCACATCTAGCCATCAACCAGAAATTTCACCGCTCGAGAGTGTCCCTTGTGGACGTTCGAGGCACGGTTTGCCCTTCGGCGCAAGTAGGTGACTAATTGCGGGGCACGCTGTCGGTGAACGAGGGGATCACGCCGAAGGATGCCTTCCGCGAAGCCCGGCGCAACGTGGCGAGCACGGCGGGTCCCAGCACCAGGATCGCCACCGCGTTGGTGATCGCGCGCCCCGTGTCCCATCCCGCGGTCGAAGTCAGCAGCGTGAACACGGCGAACCGGTGCAGGTTCTCCAGCACCGGGGCGCCGGGGACGTACGAGATGTGCCCGTCGTGATACGGCACTTCGACGTCGGTGATGAACGGCCAGAACCACAGGTTCATCAGGAATCCGAACACGTACGCGACGAAGATCCCGAACACCACCAGCATCGCGATCTCGGCCTTGCCGGTGACGCGGCGCGGCAGCAGTCCCGCGCCCATCCCGATCCACGCCGAGCACATCATCTGGAACGGCAGCCACGGTCCCACCCCGGCGGTCAGCAGCGCCGAGGCGAACATCGACGTACAGCCGAGCACGAAACCGAACCCGGGCCCGAACACCCGCCCGGCCAGCACCAGCAGGAAGAACACGGTCTCGATACCCGCGGTCCCGGCGCCGAGGGGCCGCAGGGCCGCGTTCACCGCCGAAAGCACGCCGAGCATCGCGAGGGCCTTGGAATCCATGCCTCCTTCGGACATTTCGGCCAGCACGATGACGATCAGGATCGGCAGGATGCCGAGGAACACGAACGGCGCGTCCGTGCCGTGCTGCATCGACTGGGGTTCGACGCGGACCAGAAGCGGCCAGAGGAACATCATCAGCCCCGCGAGCGACGCGAGGCCGAGTACCGTCGCCGAGCGCGGCCCCAGCCGGACCGCGGGCGCCGTCTTCACGGGACCTCCTGCGGCAGCGCCGATCGGACCTCTTCGACGGTGAGCCAAGGCTCGCCGAGGATCTTGGCGATCTGCGTGGCGAACGCCGGCGAACCGCCGAGCACCTCGCCGGTCGGGCCGTCGGAGACGACCTCCCCTTCCGCCATCACGAGCACGCGGTGCGCGATCGTCGCGACGAACTCGACGTCGTGGGTGGCCACGACGACCGCCCTGCCCTCGGCGGTCAGCGACGCGATCATCCGCGCCAGCGCCGACTTCGCGGTGTAGTCGAGGCCGCGGGTCGGTTCGTCCAGCAGCATGATCCGCGGCGCGGCGGACAACTGCACCGCGAGCACGAGCGCGAGCCGCTGGCCTTCCGAAAGGTCCCGGGGATGAGACGCGGGATCGATGCCCGGAGCGAGCTTGTCGAGCAGATCCCGGCAATGCCCCGGCTCCGCGCCCGATTCCGCGTCGGCGGCCTCGCATTCGGCGGCGACGGTCTGCAGGTACAGCAGGTCACTCGCGGTCTGCGGAACCATGCCGACGAGTGTGCGGGCCGCGGCACTGCTCAGCGTCTTCGGATCCTGGCCTTCGACGGTGACCTTGCCACCCTGCCGGGGGCCGGAGCCCTGCACCGCCCACAGCAGCGACGACTTGCCGGAACCGTTGCGCCCCATCATCGCCAGTACCTCGCCGGCGCGCAGGGTCAGGTCGACCTCCCGCACCGCGACCTTCGGCCCGTACCGCACGACGACCCCCGACGCGGTCAGCAACTCTTCGCCGTCGGTCGTGCTTCGCGCGGGTGGGGTACCGAGGGACAGCGACGACGCGCGCCGCCGGGCGTCACGCACCGACATCGGCAGCGGATCCCAGCCCGCCAACCGTCCCAAGTGGACGATCGGCGGCGCGATGGGCATGTCCCGCAACACCTCCGGCGGCGTCCCGTCGATCACTCCCCCGGTGCCGGGGACATGGATCATCCGGTCCGCGAACGGGATCACGCGTTCCATCCGGTGCTCGGCCATCAGCACCGTCGTGCCGAGGTCCTCCACCAGCCTGGCCAGAGTCGCCAGCACCTCCTCGGCGGCGGTCGGGTCCAATGCCGACGTCGGCTCGTCCAGCACCAGCACCTTCGGATGCGTGGTCAGCACCGAGCCGATCGCCACCCGTTGCTGCTGCCCGCCGGACAGCGTCCGCAGCGCGCGCCTGCGCAGCTCCGCGATGCCGAGGAGATCGAGGGTCTCTTCCACCCGGCGGCGCATCACCTGCGGGCTCAGGCCGAGTTGTTCCATGCCGTACGCGAGTTCGTCCTCGACCGTGTCGGTGACGAAACCCGCGAGCGGGTCCTGGCCGACGACGCCGACCAGATGCGCGAATTCGCGCGGCGGCCGGGATCGCGTCGTGACACCGTCGACGGAGACCGTTCCTTCGAGGTGGCCGCCGGTGAAATGCGGGACGAGACCGTTGATCGTGCCGAGCAGTGTCGACTTGCCCGCCCCCGTCCGGCCCGCGAACAGCACGAGTTCGCCTTCACCGATGGACAGGGTCACGTCGGCCAGCACCGGTTCGGAGCGGCCGTGATAGGTGAAGGAGACGTTCTTCAGTTCGATCATGCGTGCACTTCTTTTTCTAATGCGGCGTAGGGAGGTTCGGGTACCGGGGTCAGGAAGGCGGGCAGCACGCCGATCAGGACTCCGAGCAGCGGCCCCCACGAAAGCGACGGCCAGGACAGGTCGATCAACGACGGGTTCATGTTCATCGAGTTCACGCTGGAGGTCACGAACAGGATCACCGCGACCCCGATTCCGCTGACCGCGACGAGGATTTCCGGCGGCTGCCAGCGATCCGGCCGGTAGCGCGTACGCCGCACCCGCTTGCCCGCCGACCAGAACCCGATCAGCCCGATCACCAATCCCGCCGAAAGCACCGGTGCGGCGAGGTATCGGGGCGTCGAACCGTCCAAAGTGGCGTAAACGCCGACGCAGACGCCGATCAGGCCGACGATCATCAGCGTTCCCGTGATCAGCCTCGCCCGAGCCTCGACCAGTCCCGCGCGGCCGTAGCCGCGGGAGTCCATCGACGCGGCGAGCTGCAGTGAACGGGAAAGCGCGTCCTCCAGCACCGGGATGAGGACGGTGTGCAGGACCTTCACCTTCTTCTTGCCCGAACCGCCGCGCAGCTTGCGTGCCCGTCGGACCCGCAACACGCTTTCGGCGAGCTGTGGGAACACCGACAGCGCGACGATCACCGCCGTGCCCACCTCGTACAACGCCGGCGGCATCGTCTTGAGCAGCCGTTTCGGGTTCGCGAGCGCGTTGGCCGCACCGAGGCAGATCACCATCGCCGCCAGCCGCATCCCGTCGTAGAGCCCGCCCAGCAACGATTCCGCGGACACGTCACCGAAGAGCCGGATCCCCGCCGCCCATTCCGGCAGCGGGATCTCCGGCAACCGCAGGAGGATCGTGGAACCCTCGGCGCCGCCGAACACGACACGGAAGAACACGCGGATCGCGACGATGAACGCGCCGAGGTACAGGTAGAGCCGGAACGCCAGCGCCCACGGCGCTTCACTGCGCCGGGCGACGACGACGTATCCCGCGACGGCCACGATGGTCAGCAGCAGCCACGGGTTCGTCGTGCGGGTCGCCGCGACGGCGAGCCCCAGCGCCCACACCCACCAGGCGGCCGGATGCAGGTCGCGCGGCAGGAAGTAGGACGTCATCAAACTCCTTGTGCGCGTTTACGTCTGCGTGCCACCAGGAATCCTGCCACGCACAACGCCAGTACCGCGCCGCCGGCGGCCCAGGGCGCCCAGTCGCTGGCTCCGGACTCGCGTTCGATCACCGCGTTGACGTCCTCGGCGTTCTCGCCACCGGTGAACGCGACGTTCGACGACGGGTCCTTCGCCTTCGGCCGTGCCGACGCGCTCGGACGCGGCTTCGGCGGCGGCAGCGCCCCGGAGCTCGGCCCCGCCGTCGGGACCTCTCCCGCGCCGGATCCAGTGCCGGCCGTCGCTTGCGGATCGTCGGCCTGACCGCTCCCCGGCTGCGGCCGCTGCCGCTCGCCGGGGTCTCCGGTGACCGGCTTGGCCTCCTCGCGCGGCACGCACGGCCGGCCTTCGGTACCCGGCCGCACCGCGGAGATCCGCGGGACCGGGTTGTCGTCGGTCGTGGCGTTCAAGGAGAACGACCAGCCTTCGAAACCACCGGGGATGAAGTCACGGTTCTTGACGCCCCACTGGCTATAGTCCCACGCGCAGTTGTTCGAGGCGTTCCAGTAGGACCAGTAGGCCTGCGCGGGAGGCGTGTCGACGCACAGCTCCCGGTACGTCTCGCGGCCGCTGACCGGGATGTTCTCCGCCGCCGAAGGACGGTTCTCGACCCGGCAGACGAATGACTCGCCCCAGCGCTGCACCCCGGCGATCTGGAAACCGGCGCCCTTGAGCGCGTCCAGCCCGGTGCCGCGGGTGGTCTGCGGATTGCAGCGCACGATGGTCGTGCCGCCGAGTTGCTGGAAGTCGACCACCACGGTGACCCCGGTGCCGTCCTTGCAGAACCCGGGATATCCCTTGCCCTGGTCGACGGCGTGCGCGGACGGTGCCGTGGCG
This sequence comes from Amycolatopsis sp. lyj-108, assembly GCF_046549005.1. NCBI lineage: Bacteria > Bacillati > Actinomycetota > Actinomycetes > Pseudonocardiales > Pseudonocardiaceae > Amycolatopsis > Amycolatopsis sp. lyj-108. The sequence goes on from NZ_JAJPWQ010000014.1 coordinate 184,129, forward strand.
GCGATCAGGAAGACCGCCGCCACCACGCCGAGGATCCTCCTCACGGGACGGCCGGGTTCCTCGGCGTGACACCGGGCGGCGGGTTGGTCGTCGCCGACTTGTTCAGCGAGAACGACCAGCCCTCGAAGCCGCCGGGGGTCACGTTCCGGTTGACGGCGCCGGAGGTGCTGTAGGTCCAGGCCGAGCCGGAACCGTTCGCATGCCAGTAACCCCAGTACGCGCCGGTGGGCGGAGTGGTGACGCACGCCTCCTTGTAGCTGGGGTTGGTCGACAGCGGGAGGGTCTCCGTCGCGGACGGGCGGCCTTCCACGCGGCAGACGAAAGCGAGCCCCCAGCGTGCGGTGCCGGCGACCGCGATTCCCGCGTCCTGCAAAGCCTTGATGCCCGTGCGGGCGGTACCCGGCGCGGCGTTGGGCGAGCAGCGGGTGATCGTCGGCGCGGCGGTCCCGCCATTGCCGTCCAGTTCCTGGAAGTCGACCACGACGGTGACCCCGGTGAGCGCGTCGGCGCCGGTGCAGATCCCGGCGTAGCCCTTGGTGGTGTCGACCGCGTTCGCGGGTGCGGCGGAAAGCCCGATCAGTCCGATGAGGACGGTTGTCACGGCCAGCGTTCTCTTCATGGTGTTGCCCCCTTTTTCTTGGTGGAACGGCGAAGTACGAAAACCAGTGCGATCACGGTGAGCAGCAGCAGGACGGCCAGCCCGGCGAGCCCCCAGATCAGCCATGACGGCGGGGAGCCGGACTGCTCCGCGGCCAGTACCGGTGCGCCGGACGGATTCGCCTCGGTCAGCGGCAGCCGGATCGCGGGCGAGAGCGGCGAATCAGCCGCGGTCAGCCACGATCGGCCCGCGACTCCTTGCGCGGCGGCCAGACTGGCCGGGAAATCGGTCTCCCCGGCGGATCCCTTGGCCAAACCGCCGTCGGGCTGGACCAGTTCGCCCAGCGATCGCGCGGTTCCGCTCGCATCGAGTCCGGCGGTCTGCCGCGCGGCGGCGACGGCGGCGCTCAGCGCGACGTCCGGCTCGCCGCCCTCTCCGGTGACCATGCCCTCGCCGGTCGGCCGGACGCCGAGCGCGCCCACCGCGGAGACGAACGCCGACACGCGCCGCTCGCTCCAGCCGTCCGGGCGCCTTGTCGAGGGCGCGGCGTCGGTGTGCGGACGGGCGGCCAGCGCGGTGACCGCGGCGGCGGTCGCGGCGAGGTCGCCGGAACCGCACTCCACGGTGTCAAGGTGCTTCGGAAAGGTTCCGTCGGCGCACTGGCGCGAAAGGAGCAGTTCGACCGCGGGACCGGGGTCGGCGGCGGTGGCGAGCACCGCCCAAGCGTGCCGCTCCACGGTCTCGTCGGCGTCGGCGAACGATCCGGTGTCGGTGAACTTGCCGTCGCTGCCACGCAGTTTCACCAGATCGGCGCGCAACTGCCCGGCGATGTCCGCCTTGGCGAATTCGGCGACGAGCACGAGTTTCGCGAGCGGTCCGGCATACGACGCCTCACGCTGCTCGTACGGCGCGCCGTGGGCATAAGCCTGTACGGCTTCCGGCTTCACCAGGAACTGCGACGCGCGCGCGACCGAGTCCGGCTGCTGGTCCAGCGCTCGCAGGGCCAGCACCACGTCGGCGGTGGAGTCGTAGTCGACGTAGGTCTTGCCGTCCTCGGTCACCTCGACGTGGTCACCGTCGGTGAGCCGGTTCGCCAGGTAGGCGCCGAGGCGGGCGGCCGGTGTCGCCGTGTCCGGCGTGGCGATCGCCGTCGATGTCCGCACCCGGACGCCGGTGGACGTCCCTGCTTTCTTGGGTTTGGGCGGCGGCGTCACCGACGTCGTGATGGTGGTCGTCGCGGGAGCCGGGACGCTGCTGGCCGGCGGCTGAGTTTTGCCCTTCGCGAGCGCGTAGAAGCCGATCTGGGACAACCCGAGCGAGGCCTGGGCACCCGCGCGGATCCAGGTGTCGGCCCCGCCGATACCCGAGGTGCGCGCGGCCTCGTAGGAAGCCGGGTCGTAGGCGATCGCGCCGAGGTCTCCCGCGAGCTTGGTGCCGGAGTCTGCGGCGTTCGCCTGCGCGGATTTGAGATACCGCACGCCCTTGTCCACCGCCGCCTCCGCGCCGCCCGCGTCGGCGAGCGCCTGGACGATCATTCCGGTGCTGTTGGTGTTCGGCGCCTCGGTGCTGACGCCACCACCCCAGCCGCCACCGGAAGTCTGGTTCGCCTTGAGCCACGAGACGGTCTTGGCGATCGGGGCGCCGAGTCCGGTCGCGCCCGCCTTCCGCGCGGCCAGCAGCGCAGAGAGCGCGAGGCCGGTGGCGTCGCCGTCGGTCGGGGAACGGCCGAGCGGCTTGCCTTCGTCGCAGGTCGAGACCTTGCGGCCGTCCGGGGTGACGTGGTCGCCGGTCTCCTTCGTCGGAATGTATTCGAACACGAGGCGGAAGTAGCCCTCGGAACATTGCTGGGCCAGCAACCTGTCGATGGCGATCCGGTCGTTCTCGCCCGCCGCGGCGAGCCCGATGACGCCGAGCGCCTGGCCGAACGAGTTCGCGTCGTTGTTCACCGCGCCGGCGAGGTCCGGATCTTTGGAGTAGTCGCTGATCCGGCCCTTGTCGGGGCCCTTGCGCATGATCGCGGCATGGGTCTCGGCGACCAGGTCGTACCCGTCGACGTTTCGCGGGTCCCTGCCGGAAACCTGGGCGGCGACCAGCGTCTTGGCGAGCGAGCCCCCGACGATGACCTTGTCGTATCCGGCACCGGGAACCAGTCCGTCCCAGGTGAAGTAGTCGGTGGCGTGGCCTTCGTCGTCCAGGAACTTCATGATCGGCTCGGCCTTGGCGCCGTCGCCCGACGCATACAGCGCGAAGAGCACGTCGAGCATCAGCCCGTGGTCTGGCAGTTCGCCACCGTTGGGATTCTCGAGCGTGCCGTCCGGCTTCAGCTTCGTCGCGAGCCAGCGGGAATTCGCCTTCGCGGCGCCGGGATCGTTCGCGGCGGTGGCCGTCCCGGTGAGCAGCGCGGCGAGTACGCCGACACTGACGGCGAACGCCACTGCGGCGAGGGACCGGCGGCGCATGACTCCTCCTAGCGGCATGACGGAGGACAGGCGTGAGACGCCGCGGTCACCCCTGTTTATCGCGACAGTGGTTCGTTCATCCGCCCGTTCGGTATCCCGGCTCGCCCTGGTGAAGGGCCCACGGTTGCGCGACAGCGCCGGATTTCGACCGGCTTCCCCGTCACGGGCGGCGGTATTCGGTTGTCGAGCCAGCCGAGGTTAACACCCGATCACCACCGGCAGGCACCGCTGACCAGGTCGGTCGCCAGGATCACATCGGCTCTTCGCGCCCGGCGGTACCCGGACGCTCGGCCGGGGTGAGACTCTTCGGTTCGTTCATCGCGGTCGTTGGGGGAAGGGTTCTCATGAGACGTTTGATTTTCGCTGTCGCCATGGTGTGCGGCATCGGGCTGGTCGCCGCTCCGGCAGCGGCCGCGGCCACCCACAACAAGGCGGACGCCGCCGCGGGCTGGCTCGCGAGGCAGCTGGCCGACGGGGAAAGGTTCGAGGCCGACTTCGGCGGCCAGAAGTTCCCCGACCAGGGTTTGACGATCGACGCGATCTTCGCGTTCGCCGCGGCCGGGGTGTCGGACACGAACGCGGGCAAGGCGACCGCCTGGCTGGCCAAACCGGAGATCACCACGGGCTACGTCGGCAGCGGCACCGAGGCGTACGCGGGCGCGCACGCGAAACTGCTGCTCGCCGCGCAGGTTCGCGGCAAGAACCCGGCGTCGTTCGGCGGCGTCGATCTGAAGGCGGGTCTGCTTTCGTTGCTCACGCCGTCCGGCCGGTTCTCCGACCGCTCCGAATACGGCGACTACTCCAACGCTCTTTCGCAGTCGCTCGCCCTGCTGGCGCTGGACCGCACCGGCGACGTCCCGGAGCAGGCCGTGACGTACCTCGCGGGCACCCAGTGCCCCGACGGCGGCTTCCCCCTGAACTTCGGCGAAGCGACGTGCACGAGCGACGTCGACGCGACCGCGACGGTCGTGCAGGCCTTGCGCGCCACCGGTGACCCGGTGAACGCCGGCGAGGGCACCTCCTGGCTGGTCACCAAGCAGCACCCGAACGGCGGCTTCGGTTTCGCCACCAACGCGCCGAACGCCAACAGCACCGGACTCGCCGCGCAGGCGCTGGCCGGGCACCGTCCCGCCGCCGCGGTCAAGGCGCGGGAATTCCTGCGGTCACTGCAGACCGGCTGCGCCGGCGCCGAGGCGGACCGCGGCGCGATCGCCTACGACGCCACGGGCCTGAACCCGTCGACCGCCCCGCGCGCGACCGCGCAGGCGATCCTCGGCCTGGCCAGGGTCCCGCTGAGCGACCTGCACGGCGGCGGCCGTCCGCAGGCCCCGGTCCTCGCCTGCCCGTAACTCGCGTGATCAGAGACGGAACTCGCGTGATCAGAGGCGTAACACACGAATCACGCCTCTGATCACGCGAGTTACGCCTTCGAGGGCAGGTCCGGTCAGCGGAGCGCCTCGACGGTCTTGGCCAACTCGTCGAGACGCTCCAGGGTTTCGGCTTCGGGCAACGTCGGCAGGATGAGCGAGACCTCGTCGGCCCCGGCGTCGGCGAGGCGTCGCAGCAACCCGGGATCGGCCGGGGCGCCGAACACACTGATCCGGACGTCCTCGCGGCCCTGGTCGGCGAGCCAGGACCGGACCCGGCGCAATTCCTCCGGCGGTGTCACGGAATGCGGCAGCCAGCCGTCGGCGTGCTCGGCGAGCCGTTTGAGGCCCGCAGGCCCCTGGCCCGCGACGTAGATCGGCGGATGCGGTTTCCGCACCGGTTTCGGCCAGGAGTAGACCGGGTCGAAGTCGATGTGCTTTCCGTGGAACTCCGCCTCGTCCTTGGTCCAGATCTCCTTGAGCGCCTGGAGTTGTTCGGTCAGCAGCGCGCCCCGTGTCCGCGGCTCGACGCCATGGTTGCGCATCTCCTCGATGTTCCAGCCCGCTCCCACGCCGAAGATCACCCGTCCGTTGGAAAGCAGGTCAAGGCTGGCGATCTCCTTGGCCGTATAGAGCACATCTCGCTGGATCATCAGGGCGACCGCGGTGCCGAGGCGGAGGGTCGAGGTGACGGTCGCGGCGGCGGCCAGCGCCATGAACGGGTCGAGATTGCGGAGGGCCCCTCGCGGCAGCTCACCGCCGGGGTACGGACTCTCCCGGCTGACCGGGATGTGGGAGTGTTCGGGGAGGTAGAGGGAGTCGAAGCCTTTCTCCTCCAACGCCGCGGCCAGTACGTGCGGCCGGATTCCTTCGTCGGTCACTGAAGTCGCGATACCGAAGTCCATACTCGGCTACGACTCCAGGACCGGGGTGAGTATTCCGCCACGCCGAAAGACGCCGGTCCAGGTGGCGTGTCATTCGCCGGCGGCGACGCGGCGCGCGAGTTCCACGCGGGACCGGACGCCCAGTGCGGTGAAGATGTTCCGCAGGTGGTGATCCACCGTCCGGTGGCTGATCACCAGCCGCCGCGCGATCTCCTTGTTCGTCTCCCCCGCCGCGACCAGCCGGGTGATGGCGTCCTGCTGCGGCGTGAGCCCGGCGAGCGATCGGTGCGGCACGTCGACGGTCTCGCCGGTGGCGCGCAGCCCGGCGCGAGCCCGTTCGGCGAACCGCTTCGCGCCGACGTTTTCGAAGCCGCGCAGGGCATCGCGGAACTGGTCGCGCGCGTCCCGGGTCCGCCGGTGACGGCGCAGCAGGGTGGCGTACGCGAACCGGGTCCTGGCGAGTTCCACCGCGCCACCCGCCCGCCGGTGCGCGTCGATGGCCAGCCGGAAACGCCGTTCCGCGGTCTCCGGATCCGGCGTGGTCAGCGCGTGGCAGCGGTGGCTCAGCGCGAGCCAGCAGGGTTCCGCTCCGGCCAGGGTCCAGCGGTCGAACACCTCCAGCGCGGCCAGGGCCCGTTCGGGCCGTCCGGAACTGACGGCGGCCTCGACGAGTTGCGGAGTGGCCAGCACCCGGATCACCGGCTGGTCGCCGGAGACGCCCGAAGCGAGATCTTCGAGCCTGCTCAGGGCGTCGTCGGGCCGGTCTTCGGCCAGATCCAGACAGGCGTTCGCCCACGCGGCGACGGCGGCGGGCCTGCCGAGACCGCGTTCGGCGATGCCTTCGGTCGCCTCGTCCAGTTCCGGTACGCGGTCGCCGAGGAGCGCGGCGGCCAGCCCCAGCAACGTCAGATGTTCCATCCGCAGGTTGTGGGGCGCGTGCAGACCGTCGCGGGACGCCGCCCGCGCGCACGGGATCCGGTCGAGCGCGATGGCCGAAAGCGACAGGTAGATCAACGCCCACGGCAGTTCCGCGTGCCGTTTGCCGAGCCGCGCGCGGCTCACGGCGGCGGCCGCGTATTCGTGCGCCCGTTCGGCATGCCCGCGGGCGAAGGCCGCTTCGGCGGCCCAGACGGCTCCGGCGACGTCCGCTCCGGCCATCCCCCGGCCGACGGCCTCGTTCAGCGGGACGACGGCGTCGTCGTGACGTCCGGCGTAGACCGACGTCAGACCACGGAAATGCGAGAAGGCCAGTCCCTCGCCGACGGGGACCGTCCGCGCGAGCGCCCGGTAGCCGCTCAGGTCGCCGCCGAGCCGCCGTGCCTCGCCCGCCAGCAGGAGCGCGGCGGCCGGATCGGGCAGGAGTTCCGCAGCCGTCCCGAGTTCGTGGGTGGCGACGGCGGGATCGCCGTCGCGCAGCTCGATCTCCCCGTGCAGCAACGCCACCGCGCCCGGCTTTTTGTCCACTTTGGACAGCAGCAGACGAGCCCACCCTGGTCTTCCCGCCTGCCACGCCGCGTCCGCGGCGGCCAGCAACCGGTCCGCCCGGGTGGCCGGATCGGCGGTCAGGGCGGCGGCGCGTTCCAGCTGCCGCGCCGCGGCCGCGTGATCCGCCGCCGGTGCGGCGGCGAGCGCGTCGGCGAGTGGCGCGGACGGCGTGGCGGCCGCCATCGCGCGATGCCACAGCGCGTCGGGCCCCTCCTCGGCGGAGGCCAGCCGTGCGTGCGCCGCCCTGCGGTCGGCCGGTGACGCCGCCGCGTACCACGTCGCCTTCCTCGCGGAAGAGTCCATGCAGGTGGCGAGGAACCGGAGACGCTCGTCGAGCGGCATCGCGCCGAGCTCGGCCGCGTAGCGAGGCAAGCGCTCCCGAAGGATCGGCGACACCGGCTCCCGTCCCGCCGCCTGCGCGGGCGTCAACGAAGCCGCCAGCGCGACGAGATCGGCGGGGTTCCCGTCGCCGAGCTCGACCAGCTGCGGGCGTACCCCGGCGGGCACGCCGCGATCGCGCAACACCAGGTCGGCGGCGGATTCGGTCAACGGCGGCAGCTCGACGGAGTCGAACTCGTCGGATCCGGATCGCGACGCGAGCACCATGCCGACCGGGGCCCCGGCCAACCGCCTGCCCGCGAAACCCAAGGCCGCCAAGGATTCCGGATCGACCCACTGCGCGTCGTCGACCCAGCAGATCGTCGGCGCCGAAACGGCACCGAGCCGGTCTCTGGCCTCCGCGCCGCTGGAGACGGACGCGCCGAACATCCGATGCAGGGCGCCATACGGCAGCGTGCTTTCGGCCCGCAGGCCCCGCACCCCGACGAGACGGACGCCGAGGGTGGCGCGCAACGCGGTGAGCAGGGCCGATTTACCGAGCCCCTCCGTTCCGTGGACCAACACGGCACGGCCGGCGGGCGACCGCAGCCCGCCGAAGAGGTCGTCCCTGCCCCGCAGCGGGTACACAGGCATCGGCGCCTCCTCGAGATCCCTCTCGATGAAACACCAGGCGCAAGTGTTTCACAAGGTCCTGCTCGGCACCCGTCCTTCCACGAGGGCTCCGAGCAGTGTCGACGCCGCGTCGAGATCGGGTGTCCTGGAGGCGAGGACGTCCGAGTACAGGAAGGCCTCCCCGAGCCGCACGATCGCGTAACAGAGGCTGTCCAGGCCGACCGCGGGCACGAAACCGCCGTCCTCGACGTCGCGGCGAAGCAGCTCGACGTGGGCCGCGATCACCCTCGGCTGGACGCGTCCGTCCGGGTCGGTCAGCAGCCGGATCGCCAGCACCGGCTCGTCGTCGAGGAAGCGCCGGAACCCGGCGCTCGCCGCCAGCACGGACCGGTACTCGCGCATGATCGAAAGACAGCGCAGTTCACCGGCCGCGTTGCGCACCACGTCGCCCTCTTCGCGCTCCCAGGTGCGCGCGGCGGCCGTCAGGGTGCGCTCGGACAGGTAGTAGAGGGCATCACCGAGCAGGTCTTCCCGGTTGCCGACGCGGCGGAACAGGGTGCTGCGCGAGATGCCGAGGTCCTGGGCGAAGGCGGAGGTGTCGACGCGGACACCGCGATCGATCCACCGCGCCGCGGTGCGGACTATGTCCTCGGCTGAGGGGTTCACGATCGCCGATCGTACGGGCGACCGGCCCGGCGGGGGCGGTCGCGGATCAAGACTGGCGATTTCACCGATGCAGCCCCCTCCGGCCGTTTGCCACAGTCCATCACCACGGACTGTGTTCAACGGCGAACGGAGAGGGCACCATGCGTAGTACGACCCGGATCCTTTGTGGACTGGCCACCGTCGCGGCACTCACTATCGCTCCCACGGCCTACGCCGCCGAGAATCCCTACGAACGAGGCCCGGACCCGACGGAAAGCACCATCGAAGCCTCCCGCGGCTCGTTCGCGGTGTCGCAGACCTCCGTTTCGAGCCTGGCCGTCAGCGGGTTCGGCGGCGGCACCATCTACTACCCCACCAGCACCACGCAGGGCACGTTCGGCGCGGTCGCCATCTCGCCGGGATACACCGCGTCCCAGTCGAGCATCGCGTGGATGGGCCCGCGACTGGCGTCGCAGGGCTTCGTGGTGTTCACGATCGACACCAACACGATCTACGACCAGCCCGAGAGCCGCGGCGACCAGTTGCTGGCCGCGCTCGACTACCTGACCCAGCGCAGCACCGTCCGGTCCCGCGTCGACACCACCAGGCTCGCGGTGGCGGGCCACTCGATGGGCGGCGGCGGTTCGCTCGAAGCGGCGCAGGACCGGCCTTCGCTGCAGGCCGCGGTGCCGCTGGCGCCGTGGAACACCCAGAAGTCGTGGTCCTCGCTGCGGGTGCCGACGTTCATCGTCGGCGGCGAGTCCGACTCGGTCGCGCCGGTGTCGTCGCACTCGATCCCGTTCTACACCAGCATTCCCGCTTCGGCGGAGAAGGCGTACATGGAACTGGACAACGCGAGCCACTTCTTCCCGAACACCGCGAACACGACCATGGCCAAGTACACGATCTCGTGGCTGAAGCGGTTCGTGGACAACGACACCCGCTACGAACAGTTCCTCTGCCCCGCCCCGGACGACCGCACGATCAGCGACTACCGGGACACGTGTCCGCACGCCTGAGTGTCTTGGGTCCCGGCGCACCCGCGCCGGGACCTCCTCTCTCCGTTGGGAGTTCCTGCGTGACCCTGTCGACCTTCGAGATGTCCGGCGTGTCGGTGACCTTCGGTGGTCTCGTCGCCCTGTCGGACGTCTCCCTGAGCGCCGCACCCGGCCGGGTGCTCGGCGTGATCGGCCCGAACGGGGCGGGCAAGACCACGCTGTTCAACGTCGCGTGCGGGTTCGTCCGCCCGGACACCGGCACGCTGACCTGGCGCGGCACGGAACTGCGGCGGCTGCGCCCGCATCACCTCGCCGGCCTCGGCATCGCCCGCAGCCTGCAGGAACTCGGCCTGTTCGACCGGATGACCGTGCTGGAGAACGTGCTCGTCGGCGCGGGAAGGCATGCGAAGTCCGGCTTCTGGACTTCGTTGCTGGGAATGACGAAAAGCGAGAAGGCGCTGGCCGAACGGGCGATGGCGCGGTTGGAGGAGTTCGGCATCGCCGACGTCGCGCATCGCTATCCCGCCGCTCTTCCTTATCCGGTGCGGAAAAGGGTCGCCCTGGCGCGAGCGCTGGCTGCCGAACCGGATCTGCTGCTGCTGGACGAACCGGCGGGCGGCCTGTCGTCGGCGGAGATCACCGAGGTCGGCGAACTGGTCCGCGGGCTGACCGAACGCATGTCGGTGATGCTCGTGGAGCACCACATGGATCTGGTGATGGGCGTCTGCGACGAGATCGTGGTGCTGGACTTCGGCAGGGTCATCGCCCGCGGGACACCGGACGAGATCCGCGCGGACCCGGCGGTCCAGGCGGCGTACCTCGGCGAGGAGGTGGCCGGTGCTGACCGTTGAGAACCTTTCGGCGAGCTACGGCCCGGTGCGCGCGCTCGATTCCGTGAGCCTTTCGGCCGCGGAAGGCGAGATCACCGCGGTGCTCGGCGCGAACGGCGCGGGCAAGACCACCTTGCTGCGGACCATCTCCGGACTCGTACGCCCGACGGGCGGCAGCGTCTCACTCGCGGGCCGGGATCTGAGCCGAGTGTCCACAGAGGACCTTCCCGCGCTCGGGCTCGCGCACGTGCCCGAAGGCCGCGGCGTACTGGCTGAACTGACCGTCGAGGAGAACTTACGGCTCGGAGCCCTCGGGGCACGCGGCCGCGCGTCGGCGGCCGATCTCCGTCGGATCTACGACCTCTTCCCGGCGCTCGCCGACCGCAAGAACGGTTCCGCGCACGTCCTTTCCGGCGGGGAACGGCAGATGCTGGTCATCGGCCGCGCACTGCTTTCCCGGCCGAAGGTGCTGCTGCTGGACGAGCCGTCCTTGGGGCTCGCGCCCCGGATCGTGGCGCGGATCTTCGGCCTGCTGCGCGGTCTCGTCCACGACGAGGGACTGGCCGTCGTGCTGGTCGAGCAGAACGCGCGCAGCGCGCTGTCCATCGCCGACCACGGCGTCGTGCTCAACCTCGGCGAGGTCGTCGTCCGGCGGGACGCGGCCGCGCTCGTCGCGGACGACGACCTCCGGCACGCCTACCTCGGATTCTGAAAGGGAGCACTGTGCAGCAACTGCTCACCACCGCGCTCACCGGCCTGACACTGGGCGTGGTGTACGCCGCGTTCGCGCTGGCGCTGGTGCTGATCTGGCGGGCGACGCGGATCGTGAACTTCGCGCAGGCGCCGATGGCGATGATCACCACCTACCTGGCGCTGGTCCTGATCGACGCCGGCTGGTCGTACTGGGCCGGTTTCGCCGTGGCCCTGATTTCCGGGCTCGTGCTCGGCGCGCTGGTGGAACGCTTCGTCGTCCGGTTCGTCGACGGCAAGGCCGAGATCAACGCCGTCATCCTCACCCTGGGGTTGTTCATCGTGTTGCACGCGCTGGCGGCGCTGGTGTTCGGCTCGCGGTACCGCTCGTTCCCGGCGCCGTTCGGGCTCACCGGGTTCCGGGTCGGCGACACGACGATCGCGCTGACCGGATTCGGCGTGTTCACCATCGCCGCCGTCGGCGTCGTGCTGATCGGGCTCGTGGTGCTGTTCCGTGGTACCGACCTCGGCCTGCGGATGCGGGCCGCGGCGTTCGACCGGGAAGTGGCCCGCCTGCTCGGTGTGCGGGTCGGGCGGATGCTCACCCTCGGCTGGGCGCTGGCCGCTCTCGCCGGTTCGCTGTCGGGCCTGCTGATCGCCGGCGGCGGCCTCGTCCATCCGTCCTATATGGACGGTGTGGTGGTGTACGGCTTCGTCGCCGCCGTGCTGGGCGGGCTGGACAGCCCGGTCGGCGCGGTCGTCGGCGGTGTCGTCCTCGGCCTGTCGTTGAGCCTGGTGAGCGGTTACGTCGGCGCGGAACTGGTGCCGCTCGCCGCGCTCGTGCTGCTCATGGTGGTGCTGCTGCTCAAACCCGGCGGCCTCTTCGCCGTCGTCCGTGAACGGAGGGTCTGACTTGCTGCGCGGTCATCTGCTGGGCGCGCTCGCCGCGCTGGTCGTCGTCGTACTCGTCCTGGAGACTTCCGGGCCGTTCCTCACCGCGCAATTCACCACGATGGCGTATCTCGCGATCGCGGCGGGCGGCCTGACCGTCCTCACCGGACTCAACGGGCAGCTCTCGCTCGGGCACGGTGCTCTGATGGCCGTCGGCGCGTACTCGACGGCGCTCCTGCTGAAGTCGGCGGTCTTGCCGCTGCCGGTGATCCTGCTGCTCGCGGTGGTGATCACGCTCGCCGTCGGGGCGCTCGTGGGGGTCGCCGCGGCCAGGCTGCACGGTCCGTACCTCGCCGGGGCGACACTGGCGCTCGCCGTCGCCGTACCCGGGATCCCGTTGTTCTTCGGTGAGGCGCTCGGCGGCGAGCAGGGCTTGCCCGTGCGCATGCCGGGGATACCCGGCTGGCTGGCCGACGCCGCGTACTTCGTCACCGGCCAGGATCTCACGTCGATCCGCTATCTCGCCTACCTTTCGTGGCTCGCGGTGATCGTCGTGTTCGTGCTGCTGGCGAACCTGTCCCGCAGCCGTGTCGGACGTGATTGGCGGGCGGTGCGCGACGAGGACGTGGCCGCCGAACTGGCCGGGATCGACCTCGGCCGCACGCGGGTGCGGGCGTTCGTCGTCAGCGCGGGCTGCGCGGGGCTGGCCGGAGCGCTCATGGCGTTGTCGGCGCGGCTCGCGGCGCCGAGCGGGTTCGCGCTGACGTTGTCGCTGCTGCTGGTGTCCGCGGTGGTGCTCGGCGGTCTCGGGAGCCTCACCGGAGCACTCGCCGGGGCGGCGCTGCTGACCTTCCTGCCGCCGCTGGTGACCGGCGCGGGCACGGATCTCGGCCTCTCCGACGTGCAGGCCGCGCATCTGGCGCCGTTGATCTACGGCCTGGTCACCGTCCTGATCGTGCTGCTCGCACCCGCCGGCCTCGCCGGCGGGCTGCGGAAACTCATCCACTCTAGGAGAAGTTCATGAAACGCTGGACCAAGGCCGTGGCCGTCTTCCTGGCCGTCACGGTCACCGCCGCCTGCGGCGCGGGCGGCAGACCCGAGGGCGAACAGAAGGGCTCGACGGTCGGCATCACCGACACGACCATCAAGATCGGCGCGCATTTCCCGCTGACCGGCGTCGCCGCGCCGGGCTACAGCGAGATCCCGAGCGGACATCAGGCCTACTACGACTACGTGAACGCGAACGGCGGCGTCAACGGCCGCAAGATCGAGTTCGTGGTGAAGGACGACGGCTACAACCCGACCAACACCAGCGCCGTCACCAACGAACTGGTGCTCAAGGACGAGATCTTCGCGATGGTCGGTGGGCTCGGCACGCCGACGCACAGCGCCGTCGTCGAGTTCCTGAACACCTCGAAGGTGCCGGACCTGTTCGTGTCGTCGGGTTCGCTGCGCTGGGGCGACGATCCGAAGAAGGCGCCGGTCACCTTCGGCTGGCAGCCGGACTACGAGATCGAAGGCAAGATCATCGGCGACTGGGTGCGGAAGAACCTGCCGAACGCCAAGGTCGGCCTGTTCCTCCAGGACGACGACTTCGGCCGCGACGGCGAGAAGGGCGCGCGGCGGTACCTCGGCGACCAGATCGTGGAGGTCGCGAAGTACTCCCCCGGCAACACCGACATCGCGCCGCAGATCGCGAAACTCAAGGCCGCGGGCGTGGATCTGGTGCTGGGCTTCACCGTTCCGTCGTACACCGCGCTTTCGCAGCTGGCCTCGCTGAAGATCGGGTTCAAGCCGAAGTGGGTCTACAGCAACGTCGGCTCCGATCCCGCGCTCGTCGGCTCGCTGCTCGCGCGGTTCTCCGAAGGCAAGGTCACCAACGGCGCGTCGCTCATCGACGGCGTGATCACCACCGAGTACCTGCCGGGTGTCGACGCGCCGGACAACGCGTGGACGAAGCTGTGGCAGAACGTCTGGAAGGCGCACGGCAAGGGCGGCGACCTGACGAACTACCGCGTCTACGGGATGGCGCAGGCGTACACGTTCGTCCAAACGTTGCAGGCGGCCGGAAAGGACCTGACGCGCGAGCGCCTCGTCGAGGCGGTCCAGCAGTCCGGGAAGACGTTCGAGGGACCGGGTCTGGCGCCGTTCCGCTATTCCGCCGACAGCCACCTCGGCATCTCCGGGATGTCGGTGGTCGAGCTCAAGGGAGGCGTCGGCAAGGATCTGACACCGGTACTGGTGACCGACCTCGGCGACGCGCCCATCAAGGCGGACGACTCCGCCGCGAACGACGGGCCGCCGCCCAACGGGATTCCGGGTAGCTGAGTCACCCCGCGGGCAGCACGCGTCCCCGCACCTCGCCGAACCCGATCCGCGAGCCGTTCGCGCCGGGCGCGGTCCCGGTGATCACGACCTCGTCGCCGTCCAGCAGGAAGGTGCGCTCCTCCCCCTTGACCGTGAGCGGTTCCTTGCCGCCCCAGGACAATTCGAGGAACGCACCGCGCTGGTGCTTCTCCGGTCCGGAGATCGTGCCGGAGCCGTAGAGGTCGCCCGTGCGCGAGGAGGCGCCGTTGACCGTCAGGTGGGCGAGCATCTGCGCGGGCGACCAGTACATCTCGCGGAAGGGCGGGCGGCTGACCTCCTCGCCGTTCCATGCGATGACCAGGTCGATGTCGAGGCCCCAGGGGTCGCTTTCCCGCAGGTACGGCAGCGGTTCCGGATCCGTCTGGCCGGGCAGCGGGATCCGCGCGGCCTCCAGCGCCAGGATCGGCACCACCCAAGGCGAGATCGACGTCGCGAAGCTCTTGCCGAGGTGCGGGCCCAGCGGAACGTATTCCCACGCCTGGATGTCGCGGGCCGACCAGTCGTTGAGCAGGACGGCGCCGAAAACGTGGCGGGGGAAGGAATCCGGGGTGATCGGGGCGTTCAGCGGGGTTCCGGTGCCGACGATGAAGCCCATCTCGGCCTCGATGTCCAGCCGCGTGCTCGGGCCGAACGCCGGCGCCGTGTCGGCGGGGGCCTTGCGCTGGCCGCTCGGGCGCACGATGTCCGTACCGGAGACCAGGACCGTGCCGGACCGTCCGTGGTAGCCGACCGGGAGGTGTTTCCAGTTGGGCAGCAACGGTTCCGCGTCCGGGCGGAACAACCTGCCGACGTTCGAGGCGTGATGCTCGGAGGCGTAGAAGTCGACGTAGTCCGCGACCTCGATCGGCAGGTGGAGGGTCACCTGTTCGATCGCGTGGACCGCGCCGTCGGGGACCTCGCCGGCGACCAGGCCGCGGATCCGCTCCCGGACCGCCACCCAGCGGTCGTATCCCTGCGCCATGAACGGGTTCAGCGTCGGCGCGGCGAAGACGTCATCGCCGAGCGCCGCGGCCAGGTCGAGAACGGAGTCGCCGACGCGCACGCCGACGCGCGGGGAACCGCCGTCGACGGAGAACACGCCGTACGGCAGGTTGTCGATCCCGAACAGCGAGCCTGCGGGGATGTCGATCGTGGTCATGCCTCTCCTCGGGGCGCCTCGAGCAGGCCGAATCCGGCCAGTTCGGTCAGGGGGTCGGTGATGCTGCAGGTGCCGAACGACGTGAACGCCGCGCGGACGGCGGCGACGCGATCCGCGTCCAGTGCCCGAAGCCGTCCGGCGATGACGGCGCCGTCTCGTTCGGCGAGAACGGCTTCGACGTCGCCATCGGTGAGGACGGCGTCCGCGGCGAGCATCAGGTTGAGGAAGCCGTGCTGTTCGAAGCCGGTCTCCGGATCGGTGTTGCGGAGGGCGTGGTGCAGCCCGGCGGTGGCCTTGAACGGAACGCCCGCCCCGACGGCCGCCCGGACCGCGGCGGCGAGTTCGGCTTCGCCCGGGTACAGGTCGGCCCGGACGCCGCCGGTGCGGAACTTCGCGCGGTGGCCGGTGCCGGAAAGGGCGGTCAGCAACGGAAGACGCCGGTCGTCACGCGGGATCTCGACGAAAACCGGTGCGGTGGCGCCGGAAATCGCGGCGAGCACCTCGTCCGGGCCCATCCCCTCCGGGACGGCGATCTCGAGCGCGTCGAGGTTCACCGGGAGCTTCTCCACTGCGTCGAGCACGCCGTCGAGCTGCGCGGGCCCGCCGGGCAGGGTCACCGAGACCGGCAGTGGCGTCTCCCTGTCACCCAGGACTTCGGCGAGGTCGCCGAGCGCGGTGGCGGCTAGGACGAGCGGGCCGACCAGGCCGGAGTACCAGGCGGAGACGTGCTCGTCGTGCGCCGCGACGGCGTCCGGCAGCGGGGCCAGCCCCGGCGGGAACACCGCGGCGTCGTCGCACAACCCGGCGAAGAGCGCGGGAATCCGTCCGCCGTCCACCATGGTCTCCTCCTCGCCGATTTAGTTCACACTTTGACTACCCCTCGGGCAGCGTAGCCCGGTCTTCGTCGCGACGGGAAGGCCTACTTGCGGCTCCGCGTGCCGAACTCGGCGCGGCTCGTGATCAGCTTGCCCAGCAGCATGACGAGGATGCGCTGTTCGGTCTCGGTCAACGCGTTCGTCCAGCCGAACTCGCGCTCGTTGTGCTCGCGGAAGACCGAGACCATCTCCTCGTGCCCCGCCTCGGTCAGCGAGAGCTGCACCGAACGGCCGTCGCGCTCGTCCGGGACCCGGTGGAGCATCCCCTCCGCGACCAGCGTCTTGACCAGATTCGACACCGCCGCCCGGCTCATCCCGGTCAGCCGGGCCGCGCTGGTCGGTTCGAGCGGCCCGGCGAGCCACACCACGAACAGCAGCCGGAACGCCGACCACGACCGGCCGCGTGGCCGGTGCACCGCGGCTTCGAGATCGTAAGTCACCAGGTCGGAGGCACGATTGAGGGTCAGCAGCACCTCGGTTGCCAACTGGTGCCGGAAGCCGTACTCCTGCGCGAGCCGCCGGTTCGCCAGCGCCACGAACGACCAGAAGTCGAGCCCGGCCGCGTCCACAGCGTCCACGTCTTCCATCACCGAACACTAACCCGGCTTCGCGAAAATAATCAAAGTCGAAACTATCGCTGGCCGTAACTCGCGTGATTGGAGCCGTAACACGCGTGTTTCCCGCCGTAAGACGGTGTTCCGCCTTCAATCACGCGAGTTACGCCTTCAATCACGCGTGTTCAACCTTTGCCTACCTGGAGATTTCTCCATCCAGCCTCGTCGATCATGGAGGAACCTCCATGGCGAACCGCAAGTCGTCACCTGTTTGCTGAAGGCATGAGCAGAACGCAAGTCCCACCGGGCACCGCCAAGGCCGTCCGGGTGGCCGCCGGAGACCTCGTCCGGGTGATCGACGTCGAAGGAGGCCAGGTCGGCGACGCGTTCGCGTTCACCGACACCGGGGCCGAACTGACCGAGCACCACAGCGCGGCGCACACCCGCGCCGGGATCGACCGGCTGTTCCCCGCGGTCGGCGAGTCCTTCCTGACCGGCCTGCGCCGCCCGATCCTGACTCTGGTCGAAGACACCTCACCCGGCGAGCACGACATGCTCATCCCGGCCTGCGACCCGGCCCGTTACGCCGCGCTGGGCGCTCCGGGTCACCGGTCCTGTGCCGCGAACCTGCGTGAGGCGCTGGCAGACGAAGGCCTGAGCTTCGCGGGTCCGACGCCGCAGCCGATCAACGTCTTCATGCGTGTCCCGGTCGGCGAGAGCGGACACCTGAGCTGGCTGACCGCGAACTCGCGACCCGGCGACGCCGTGACCCTGCGCGCCGAGATGGACTGCGTTGTCGTGGTCTCCGCCTGCCCGCAGGACCTCGTCCGCATCAGCGACGCCGGACTCACCCCGCTCGCCATCGAAATCGTCCACAATGGAGGAACTCAGTCATGACCACGACCGTCGGACACCCCGCGCTGGCCCCCACCACGCTCGGCGGCCTCGCGCTGCGCAACCGGTACGCCGTCGCCCCCATGTCCCGCGTCTCGGCGAGCCCGGACGGCACCCCGACCGGCGAAATGGCCGACTACTACGCCGAATTCGCCCGCGGCGGCTTCGGGCTGGTGTTCAGCGAGGGCACCTATCCCGACAGCTCGGCCAGCCAGGGCTACCTCAACCAACCGGGCCTCGCGCGGGACGAACACGTCGCGGGCTGGCGCGTCGTCACCGCCGGAGTACGCGCGGCGGGCGGCCGGATGATCGCCCAGCTCATGCACGCCGGGGCGATCTCCCAGGGAAATCCGCACCGGGACCACACCGTCGCTCCTTCGGCCATCCAGCCGCGCGGGGAGATGATGCCCGCGTACGGCGGCTCCGGGCCGTGGCAGGCCCCCCGCGAACTGACCACCGCCGAGATCGACGACGTCGTCGACGGTTTCGCGGCCGCGGCCGTGCGTGCCCGTCAGGCCGGGTTCGACGGCGTCGAGGTGCACGCGGCCAACGGGTACCTCCTCGACCAGTTCCTCACCGACTACACCAACCATCGCACGGACTCCTACGGCGGACCGGTCGCGAACCGGATCCGGCTGACCGCCCGCGTCGTGACCGCCGTCGCCGAGGCCGTGCCGGAGCTCGTGACCGGTGTGCGGCTGTCGCAGACGAAGGTCAACGACTTCACCTACCGCTGGCCCGGCGGGCGCGACGACGCCGAGGTGATCTTCGCCGCGGTCGCCGAGGCGGGCGCGCAGTACCTCCACATCGCCAGCGAGGGCCGGAACTGGCTCGAGACGGCGAAGCTGGCCGACGGCGGCACCATCACCGCCCTCGCCCGGCAGGTCACCGGGCTGCCGGTGATCGCCAACGGCGGGATGCACGACCTCACCCAGGCGCACGAGGTCCTCGCCGGCGGGCACGCCGACCTGCTCTCCCTCGGACACGGCGCGCTGGCCAACCCCGATCTGCCCGCCCGCGTCGCCGCGGCGCAGCCCCTGGTCGAGTTCGATCGGGCGATGGTCTCCCCGACGGTCACGGTGGCGAACGCGCGCCGCTGGCGGGAGAGTCGGCAAGCGTGACTGAACCCAGCTGGCATGGCGGCGCGGCCGCCGTGGCGACCCTGACCTTCGACGTGGACGCGGAATCCCCGATCCTCGCGCGAGGACGGGGCTACGCCGAACACCTGTCGACCATGTCCCATCAGGCGTACGGGCCCAGGGTCGGGGTGCCGCGCATCCTCGACCTGCTCGACGAACTTGCCGTGCCCGCGACGTTCTTCGTGCCGGGCTGGGTCGCCGAACAGCGGCCCGGCCTCGCCGCCGCGATCGTGGAGCGCGGGCACGAGGTGGCCCACCACTCCTACAGCCACCGGCCGCCGACCACGATGACCGCCGCCGAGCAGCGCGCCGATTTCGAACGGGGCATGGCGGTCTTCGCCGCACAGGGCATCGAGATCAGCGGGCATCGCGCGGCGGGCTGGGAGTCCACTTGGGACACTCCGGCGCTGGTGGCCGAGCACGGATTGAGCTACGACTCGTCGCTGATGGCCGACGACCGGCCGTACCTGATCGAGACCGGGGCGGGCCGGATCGCGGAACTGCCGGTGCACTGGTCGCTCGACGACTGGGAGCAGTACGCGTTCCTTCCCGCGCCGCAGATCGGTTCGGTGATCACCTCTCCGGTGCGGGTGCTGGAGATGTGGCGCGCGGAGCTGGACGCGATGCGCCGCTATCGCTGCCTGTTCAACCTGTGCCTGCATCCGTTCCTCTCGGGCAGGCCCGGGCGCCTGGCCGCCGTGCGCTCGCTCATCGAGTTCGGGCTCGGCCTCGGCGACGTGCGGTTCGCCCGGTGCCGTGACGTGGCCGCCGCGGCGCTGGCCGACCCGGCCTTGCCCGTGGAACCGTTGCGGCGACTCGAAATCGATCCGGCGGTCTATCCGGACTAGGCCGTGTCCTGTAAGTCATGTTCGCGGTCTTCGCGCCCAGGCGGTCCTTGACGGCACGGGCGATCCAGCCGCCGACGGTCTACCTGTCGATAGCTGTGGACTGGGGCCGGGTGGACCGGCCCGGAGGCGAGAGCAAAGGTCCCTTGCTCCCCCCTCCCGGTGACCGTGTGGATTTCGGGTCATCCAACGCACCAAAATCCACACGGTCAGCAATGGCCCTGACAGGACACGGCCTAGTCAGTCGGCATCTGAGCTGCTTCCAGCGCGAGGAACAGGTCGACCCGGTCCGCGGTCCGCCCGACGTCGCGGCCGGTCAGCTCGGTGACCTTGGCCAGCCGGTTGCGCAAGGTGTTGACGTGCACGTACAGCGCCGCGGCGGTGGCCGCCCACTGGCCGTCGTGGTCGAGGAACGCCCGCAGGGTCGTCTCCAGGTCGCCGTCGCGGAGGCGGTCGTGCTCGCGCAGCGGGCCGAGCAGGGCGTCGGCGAAGGTGTGCCGCCACTGCTCGTCGTGCGACTCCAGCAGCAGCCGGTAGCTGCCCAGTTCGGCGAAACTCGCCGCCACCGGGCCGCCACGCCTGCCCCGGAGCACGCGGCAGGCTTCACGGCTGCGCGACAGCGGCACGCGCAGTTCGGCCGCGCCGGAAACGGGATCGGCGAGCCCGACGACCACGCGCCCGCCGCCGAGCCGGTGCGACACCGCCGCCGCCAGCCGGGGCGCGAACGCGGCGGGCGACTGCCTTCCCGACCGGAACGGCAGCACCGCGACGACGTCTCGGCTGCCCGCCGCCACGACCGCGGGCAGCCCGTCCGCCAGCAGGAAATCCGTCACGGCCTCCGCCATCCCCGCCCGCGTCGCGGCGTCGTCACCCGCGAACGCCAGCGCGATCACCGCCAGCGGCCCGTCCGGATCGACCCCGAACGCCCGCAGCCTGCCGGGCACCTCCGCGACGCGTTGCGCGCCGGAGAGCACCATGTCCAGCAGTTCGACGGCGAACCGCATCTCGATCGCCTGCACCGCCTGATGCCGGGCCACCTCCAGGCTGAGGTAGCGAGCGGTCTGCTCCAGCGCGTCCCGCTCCTCGCGCGTCAGGTCGGCCGCGGGACGCAGGCACAGCAGCGCGGCGTCCGCGTCGCCGATCGCACCCACCGGGAACAGCGCCGCCCGGGTGCCCGCGCCGAGATCCGCCTCCAGCGGCGGCGGATGCCCGGCCAAGGCCTCCGCCGCGGCGCGCGACTGCCCGGCGTCCAGTTCGGCGCCGTCGGACGCGAGCTCCCGGCCCATGCGGTCCACGACCGCCAGCGGCAGTTCGTGCTCACGGCGGAGGACCGCGAGCACCCCGGACGTGCCCGCGCCCCTCGACAGCGCCGAGGTGAGCTCGTCCCCTCGGCGCACCAGCGACATCAGCGCGTTCTGCCGGTCCGCGGCCTGGATCGCCGCCGCCGCGCGGGTGACCGCCGTGAACGGCACCGCCACCGAGATCTCCAGCAGCGGCAACCCGGCTTCGCGGCACGCCTCGGCGAGCACCGGAGGGGTGTCGCGTTGCTCCACGCGCAGCCCGAAGATGATCCCCGCCGCTCCGGCGCCGACCACCCGTGCGACGAACTCCGCCGGCTCGACGCGGTCCAGCCACAGGCCGTTGGTCAGCACGACCTCGTGTTCGCGCACGTACGGCCCGGGATCGGGAAGCTCGGTGTTGTGCACCCACAGCACCTGCTCGGAGAGCGCCCCGTCGCGGCCGGGGACGACCACCCGCAGTTCGAGATCCGGGTCGTCGGCCAGGGCCGCGAGCGTCAGCATGACTGTGAATATATCCAGCCACGTACGTCCTTTATGGATGAACGGCCATTTCATCGTTTTGTCATGAGCGCTGGTTAGCGTGCCTCGGAGACCCTTCAGGATTCGAGGAGAGCCACTGTGACGGCAGTTTCCCGCACGATCGCCGAGCGCTACACCCTGTTGGAGGAGCTGGGTCGCGACGGGACGGCCGTGCTGTGGCGTGGCGAGGACGGGCCGGACGGCCGCCGGGTCGCGATCAAGGAACTGCCGTTGCCCACCCACGAGCCGGCCGTTGTGGAACGCCTCCAGCGGGAGGCCCGCGTCGCGGTGGATCACCCGTCGGTGGTGCCCGTGCACGACGTCGTCGCCGACAACGGGACGGCGTTCATCGTGATGGACCTGGTGGAGGCACGGACCTTGGAGGAGCTGGCGTCGGCGGGTCCGATGCAGCCGCGGTTCGTGGCCGAAATCGGCGGAAAGGTGCTCGGCGCGCTCGCCGCCGCGCATACCGCGGGCATCGTGCACGGGGACGTGCGGCCCGCGAACATCCTGGTGGCTCCCGACGGCGCGGTGAAACTGACCGGTTTCGGGATCGCCAAGGCCCTCGATCCGACAGGCACCCCCGCGTTCCTCGCCCCCGAAACGATCGCGGGGCACGAAGGCACTCCCCACTCCGATCTCTGGTCGCTCGGCGTGACACTGCTCAGCGCGAGCGAAGGCGGGAACTTCTTCCAACGGGCGAACGTCGCGGCCACGCTGTACGCCGTCGTCAACGAGCAGCCGTCCTTCGACCGGACGTACGGGCCGCTCGCGGACGTCCTCCGCGGGCTGCTGGCGAAAGCGCCGCAAGCGCGCCTGCTGCCGGATCACGCGCTCCCGCTGCTGGCCCAGGCCGCGAGTGGGGTCGCAACCCCGGTGCCGATCCTGCCCGCGCCGCGGCGGCCCGGGCTGACCCCGCCCTCCGTGTTCGCGGTCCTGGCCGGAGTGGCGGGTATCGTGCTCGGCTTCGCGCTGCTCGCGAACGCGATGCTGGTGCACCAGGCGTACTACTTCTTCGAGTTCGCGCATCTGCCGATCACCGTGGGAGACCTCAGCTTGGTCCTCGCCGGAGTGGCCGCGGTCGCGGGTGGCGCGAGCCTGCTCGCCAAGGTCCGGGCAGGGCAGATCATGCTCAGCGTCTCCGCGCTGCTGACGCTGTTCTCGCTGTGCCTGCTGACCTTTCTCGGCGACGATCGGGAGCACCTCGGCCTCCCGGTTCAGCCGGGGCTCACCATCGATGTCCTCGTTCTCGTCTTCGCCGTCGTCCTGGCGGGAGTCGTCTGGCTGGTCCCGGCCAAGCGTCCTGCTGTCGGCTGATCCGCTCACAGCAGAGAAACCGGCGGCCGCCCGCGCCCCGGCGGCATGGTCGGGGCATGACCGACTACGAGAAACAACCACTCTTCGACCAACGGCTCCGGGAACGGTTCTTCAGCCAGCGTGTGCTGGTCCTCGACGGCGCGCTCGACGACGACAACGGCACGGTCCTCACCACCCAGCTGCTGTCCTTGGCGAGCGAGGATCCCCGCAAGGACATCGCGTTGTGGATCCACTCTCCCGGCGGTTCGGTCCCCTCGATGCTCGCCATCCGCGACGTGATGCGGCTCGTGCCGTGCGACGTCGCCACCCTCGCACTCGGGCTGGCGTGCAGTGCCGGGCAGTTCCTGCTTTCCGCGGGCACCCCTGGCAAACGGTTCGCCCTGCCGCACGCGCGGATCCTGATGCACCAGGGCTCGGCGGGCATCGGCGGTTCGGCCGTCGAAGTGGAGGTGCAGGCGGACGACCTGCGCTACACGCGGGACACGGTGCTGGGCCTCATCGCCGACGACACCGGGCAGCCCATCGACCGGATCTTCGCCGATTCCCTCCACGACCGCTGGTTCACCACCGGGCAGGCGCGCGAATACGGCTTCATCGACCACATCGTCGAAAGCCTCGACCAGGTCGTCCCCGTCCGCACGCACAGACTCGGCCTCGGCACGGAAAGGGGTGCGGGCGCATGAGCACCTACACCATCCCCAACGTCATCTCCCGCAGCCCCGCCGGCGAGCGGATCATGGACGTCTACTCGCATCTGCTGTCGGAGCGGATCATCTATCTCGGGACCGCGATCGACTCCGGCGTGGCGAACGCCCTGATCACGCAACTGCTGTACCTGGAGGCGGACAACCCCGAGCAGGAGATCAACCTCTACATCAACACCGAGGGTGGCGACCCGTCGGCGATGCTCGCGCTGTACGACACGATGCGCTTCATCAAGGCGCCGGTGGCGACGACCTGCGTCGGCCAGGCCGTCGCGGCCGGCGCGATCCTGCTGGCCGCGGGCGAGGCGGGGCACAGGTTCGTGCTGCCCCACACCCGGGTGGTGCTGCACCAGCCCGCCGCGCAGGGCCGCGGCACCATCCCGGACCTCATCCTGCAGGCCGACGAGGTGGTGCGGGTGCGGACGCAGCTGGAGGAAATCCTTTCCGCGCACACCGGCCGCTCCGTCTCGGATCTCCGGCACGACACCGACCGGGACCGCGTGTTCGACGCGGCGGGCGCGGTCGCCTACGGACTCGCGGACCGGGTCCTCGACGAACGTGCCTAGGCGCTGTCCTGTGAGTCTGTTCGATGGGCTTCGTGATCCAGGTGGTTCCTGACGGTGCGGGCGGATCGGCCTCGTACCGGGTCGTACTCGGCCGCATCCGCCCGTGCCGTCAGGGACCACCTGGGCGCGAAGACCGCGAACATGACTCGCAGGGCAGCGCCTAAGCAGCCATGAGCACGGGCCCTCGCGGGCGGCGGCCGACCGCGAGACCCGTACTGCCGCCCCGGCTGATCGTCCCCGCGATACCGAAGAGGAGGTCCGCCAGGTCGATCCCGAGCGCGCCGGTGACCGCGGCGATCATCTCGCTGGACGGTTCCTTGCGGCCGCGCTCGATCTCGGAGAGGTACTGCGGCGAGATCCCGGCGCGTTCCGCGATGTCGACGAGGCGGCCGCCCTGGTCCTCCCGCGCGGCGCGCAGGCTCTTGCCAAGCACGTCACGCCACAGCGGCTCCGGTTCGGGGCGCTTCTGCTGGAAAGGGAGGATGTCCGCCATACGATCATCGTGACATCGCGCCGGGACGCGCGGGCGACGTTCCGCTCAAGGCGAAACCGAGCCCCGGAACGCGCGCCGGTACGCGCCCGGCGTCGTGCCGACCTGATCGCGGAAGCGCCGCCGGAGGTTCACGGCCGACGTCAGCCCGACGCGGGTCGCGATCACCTCCACCGGCAAGCCGGTCTCCTCCAGCAGGGTGCGCGCCTCGGTCACGCGGCGCGTCAGCAGCCATGCCCCCGGCGTGGTGCCCAGCTGATCGGCGAAGCGCCGGGCGAGCGTGCGAGGCGAGACGTTGAGGTGCGTGGCCAGATCACCCACCGACAACGGTGTCCCGAGGCGGTCGCCCGCCCACTCGAGGAGACCGTCCAGCTCGTCGCCGGGCGGCGCGGCCGGAACGAACTGCGCCTGACCACCGTCGCGGTGCGGCGGCATCACCATATGCCGGGCGACGAGGGCGGCGTGCGCGACGCCGTGGTCACGCCGGACCAGGTGCAGGCAGAGATCGATCCCCGCGCCCGCCCCGGCACTCGTGGCGACGTCGCCGTGGTCCACGTAAAGCACATCCGGTTCCACGCGTATCCGCGGGAACTCCTGCTGTAGCTGAGAAGCACGCGCCCAGTGCGTGGTCGCCGCCCTGCCGTCCAGCAGCCCGGTGCGGGCCAGCGCGAAAACGCCGGAACAGATCGTGACGAGCCGCGCTCCCCTGGCGTGCGCGCGCAGGAGCGCTTTGCGCACGGGGACCGACAGGGGTGCCTCCACCGGGGACCAGCCCGGGATGAGCACGGTGTCGGCGCCCGCCAGCGCGGACAGGCCCCGGGTCACGGACATCGCGTATCCGGCCGTGGTGGGGACCGGGCCGGGTTTCTCCGCGCAGACGTCGAATTCGTAGTACCGCGGCACCCCGGCGCGCTCCGTGCCGAAGACCTCGGCGGCGATCCCGAGCTCGAAGGTCGACTGCACGGGCCGCACCAGTGCCACCACGCGATGCATGGCAAGAAAGTACCCCATGGTGTCTTCCCTGACACTGTCCGGCGGCCCGGCGGTCGCGGCACCATGAGGTCATGCACCCCGAGATCCTTGCCCAAGAGGGCTACCTTTCCGTCCCTGTCGAGGAATCCCCCGTTCGCGAACTCTTCCCCGGGATCCGGCTGCGTCCACTGTGGACAAGATCGGACGGCGCGCACGCCAACGTGCTGGAAATGGATCCCGGCACCTCGTGGCCGCATCGCGACGTCCACGAACCGGGCCCCGAAGAGGTGTTCGTCGTCTCCGGCACCTTCAACGACGGTGCGCGCGATTATCCGGCAGGGACCTTCCTGCACGCTCCGGCCGGTTCGTGGCACGTGCCCGCCTCGGCGACCGGGTGCACGCTCTTCCTCTTCTACCCCGAGGGCTGAATCGCCAGGAACTCCAGAACTCGTCGCCAGGTAAGGGCCGCGGCGTCCTCGTCGTGGTCGGGCAAGCTGCTGTCGGTGTAGAAGTGGCCCGCTCCGGGGTACGTGAACAGTCGCGCGTCAGCGCCGGAGCGGGTCGCCGCCTCGAGCCAGCCGGGGAGCGCGGCCGGCGGCGCGAAGCCGTCCGGGTCGGCCGCGTGAAGCTGGATCGGCAGCCCCTGGCGGACTTTCGGCGGAATATCGGCGATGGCGTGGAGCAGCAGGACACCGGCGGTGGCGGGCCGGTGCGGGAGCAGGCCGGCGGCCACGACCGCGCCCATCGACAGCCCGGCCAGCACGGTGTCGCCGGGCAGCTCGCGGGCCGCGTCGAGCGCACGTCCGGCGATGGTGCCCCACCCGATCCGGTCCTTCACCGCGAATCCGTCTTCGAGCGTGGACGCGGTCTCGCCGCGGTACAGGTCAGGAGTGGTGACCACGTGACCGGCGGCGCGCAACCGCTCCGCCGCGGCCAGCTCCGCCTGCCGTAACCCCAGTACCGAGTGGAACAGCACGACGTGGGTCATCCGACGACCGACAATCCGCTCTCGGCCGCCAGGATCCCCGCGACCGACACGGCTTGTTCGCCGGTGATCTTCGCGCCGCGCAAAGTCACCAGCCCCCGGACACCGGACAACCGCGAGCCGCGGAGATCGCAGTCCAGCGCGCCGGTCGCGGCGAATTCCGTATCCGTGAACTCACAGTCCACAAAGGTCAGACGCGACAGGTCGCCGGAGAACACCGTTTCCCGGAACGAACAGCCGGAGAACACGACCGGACTCTTCACCCGCTCGACCGTCACCGACGCGTAGTCGAACCGCGCGTTCTCGACGTACAGATCGACGGCCGACGTGATCGCGACCCCCAGCCCGATCGCCCGGCAGCGAAGGATTTCGACCCGGCGTGCGGTCAGTTCGCGGATCGCCGCGTTCGACAGGTCGGCCCCTTCGAGGATCACGTCGGAAAGCGCCAACCTGTCGAGACGGGCGTTGGCCAGGCTCACGTCGGAGACGAGGGAATGCGCGATCTCGCCGCCGCCACGGACCCCGTCCTGGTCGCCGCCGTCGAGATGGACCAAGTCGAAGTCGAAGTCGCCCCGGAACACGGCAGGTTCACTTTCGAGGCCGTCGCGTTCGACCGAAGGGCGCCGCACCTTGATGCCGTCGAAATCCCGGAGGTCCATGATCCGGACCGTACCGCAGGGCTCGCGCGTGAAGGCCCCCTTCCCTTCGCTGAGCCGAGGGAAGGGGGCCTTCACGCGCCGGCGGCCCGCAAGTCAGTCGCGGACGCCCTTCACCGCGTCCTTGATCTTCTCGCCTGCCTGCTTGACGTTGGCCTTGCCCTGCTCGGTCTTGCCTTCGGCCTGCCACTGCTCGTTGTCCGTGGCGTCGCCGACGGCCTCCTTGGCCTTGCCCTTGAGCTCTTCGACCTTGTTCTCGGCCTTGTCGTTCATCAGGGCCTCCCTTCGTTGTCGGCCACCCCTGAGTACCCGGCCTCCGCCTCCGGAAACGGCGTATCCGCTGTGGCCCTCATCTCTCGCCACCCGAGTGGCCGCACGGGAACACCGTCTTCGCGACGAGGGCTTCACACGCCGGGCAGTTGTTCACCGGCCGTTCGCGACGGCCCCAGTAGGGATGGACGGCCCCGCAGAGCGCGGTGACCCGCTCACCGAGTCCGGGATCCGGGTTGCAGACGGGGCAGTAGGCGTGCGCCGCCCGCTCGACTTCGGCTGTCATCCGCCACCTCCGGGTTCGGCTCGACGTACGGCCGTCTAGGTCGTTATACATACTTTCGCGCCTGTACGCCCGTCATCGGGTTGCCTGAGGACACGCGGTCCGCGCGGGGCGGCTATGGCATCGACGCACGGTCGGCCCTCACCGGGTAACGATCCGGGCCCGCACGCAACGCCTGGGAGCGGATCGCCGACTGCCAGGCAAGCCATTCTCCGGATGCGAGGCGCACCATGTCCGACAACGAAAGCTCCGAATTCAGCGAGCGGAACGAGCATGAACGGCGCTGGAGCGGTTCCGGGGAATGGACACCGCGAGGCAAGCGAGGTGACGCGGAGGGTGAGAGCGCCTACAACCCCCGCCTGACCGTTCTCGATCAATGCCTGGCGATGATCCGCTACGGCACGAAATGGGCTTGTCCCTTCCCGCCGAAGCTGTCGATCTCGTGGACGCGGCGCGGAGACAGGCAGCTCTTCAGCCCGACGACGTGTCCTACACGGTGCTGCCGCTCAGTGCGTTGACCGAGGCCCACAAGCAACTCGTGACCGCCGTGGCACCGGCCAATCCGAATACCATCGAACTCCTCGCCGACGAAGAAGCACACGGCGTCCGGCGTTACTTCGGCGCCACCAAATACGCGCGCTCGCTCGCCTTCCTCGCGATAGCGCTGTTCACCGCCTTCGTACTGCTTCAGGTCTGGCGGACGGGCGCGGGTGCCCCGTTGTGGCTGGACATCGTCATCACCGCGCTTGCCTCGGTCATCGGCGGGATCTTCTACGTGATGTTCGCCCTGAGCCGTCAGCTCACACGCGGTTCCTTCGAACGAGGTCTGGAAGGCAGGTACACCAACCTCATCATCCTCGGCGGCCTCGCCGGGACGGCGCTGGCGTTCCTCATCGTGGAGCCGGCGGCGACCACCACCACTCCCGATTCCACGAGTATCAGCGTGCTGCTGACCCGTCCACTGCTCGCGCTTCTCGGCGGGTTCTCGGCACGGGCGGTGTACCGCATCCTGGAGCGTCTGGTCGGCACCGTCGAAGCGCTGATCAAAGGCTCCGGCGACGAACTCGTCGCGGCGCACGAACTCGCCGCCAAAGCCCGCGCGACCGCGGAGATCTTCGACCACAAGACGGAAACGGTGACGGACCTTCTGCGGATCAGCCGAGGTATCGCCAACGGCTCCGGTGTCGACCAAATCCGGTCCGAGATCGAAGCCCTCGTCGCGAACATCATCAAAAGCCTTCCGCCCTCGGCACTGCCGCCGCAGACCGAGTGAACAGCCGTCCCCCGATCGTGGCTCGCCGGGCCCCTGAATGGCCGATATGCCTTTAGTGCGTGCGGTTCTATCGTTCGGACGCATGGCTAGCGACTTGCAACGGCGCAAGATCTCGGGCGTCTTCGCCGCGATGGATGCCGACGGCGACGGTTTCCTTCAGGAACAGGACTTCCAAGAGCTGGCCGAGCGCTGGGCGCGGCGGCGCGGGCCGGGTGACGAGCGGCTCCTGACCGGCATCATGCTGAGCTGGTGGACGACGTTGCTCGCAGCCTCGGATCTGAACCGCGACGACAAGGTGACCCTCGACGAGGTCCTGCTGGTGGTGGACAAGCTGCCGGACACGCCCGAGGCCGTCACCGCGACCGCCGACGCGATGTTCGAAGCCATCGACGAGAACCGCGACGACCTCATCTCCGCGGAGGAGTACCACCAGCTGATCGAGGTCTGGAACGGCCGCCCCACCGACACCGACACCACCTTCCCGCTGTTGGATTCCGACGGCGACGGAATGCTGTCCCGGGACGAGTTCGCCGCGCTGTGGCTGGAGTTCTGGGCGGGTGACGACGCCGAAGCGCCGGGCACCTTGGTCTTCGGACCGCTCGCGGCCTGACGTCGCGGCTCTCTGTTCCAGCCGCTGTGCGTTCCACCGCTCTGTGACATCGTGGAGATGACAGGGTGGGAGGAGCTGATCGTGACGTTTCGAGCGGTCTTCGGAGCCAGGAAACGACATCATCCGATACGGGTTTCCTTCAGTGCCCTGCTGCGGGTGACCGATGACGATCGGTACGTCCTGTTCGATTCACCTGCCCGGCCCAGTTCCTACGGGCCACCCGGCGGCGTGTTCAAGGTTCATCCTCCCGCCGGGCGGATCCTCGAGTCCTGGGGGTTCCAGCCCGATCGTACGGCCGAAGGTGCCGACCGGATGAAAGGCGACCTCCGGGGACTCCTCCCTGCCGACTCCTTGCGATTCTTCCAAGAATGGTTCGACACCGGCGCGTACCGGGAAACCGCCGCCGAATGTCTGCGCCGGGAGTTGCGGGAAGAGATGTCGGAAGTGGGCATCGGCGCACCGGGATGGTCCCTCGGGTCGCTGACCTTCGACCCGATCCGGACGGTACGGGAAGGACCCGGCGCGGTACCCGGGAAGCCGTATCAGCAACTGCGTAATTTCGAGGTGTACGAACTGTCCACGCGGTCGCCCGAAGCCGTCCGGTTGCGCCGGGAACTGGTCGAGGCCGGACACGACGACGGTTGTCCAGGAGTGATCTGTGCGAGCTTCGACGACATCGCGCACGGCCGCCTCGGCCGCGCTCTCATCGCACCGCAGAGCGCGTTCCTCGCCGGTTCGGCGCGGCTCGCCGCCGACCTTCCCTCGCTGCGATGATCAGCATCGTCAGCAGTGACGTGCACCTCGGCGCGGTCCGCTTCGAACCGCCACACACGCGCCCGGCGTCCGCACCCGCCGGCCCGGGGTACTTCGAGGTGCATGGACGGTTCACGCTCGAGCAGGCACGGAGCGAGATGCCGTTCGTGGCGGCGCACCTCGTCATGGGATTCGACGACCCGCGCATCGAAGTACCGGAAGCGGCGGGCGAGGCCGTCGAACCGAGCAGCCCGATGGCGGTCGGCGAACCACCCGGAGGTTGTGGCTGGCTGCTCGGCGATCCTCTGGGTGACACGCCGATACCGGCAGCCGGAACGGTGCGAGCCCTGCTCCGCGCGCCGTCGGATCTGACCGCGTTGTCGGGATTCCTCCGGCTGGACGCCACGGTCCTGACCGGCCGCGGCCGCCCGCGCCGCGCGCACGGCGGTTGCCCGCCGGTCCGGTTCGAAGCCCTGCCACCGGAAGGCTGGGCACCGGCCGTCGTCTCTCCCGCGCCCACGGCCGGTCTCGCGACACCGGCCGTGCGCTTGTGCGTCGCGGTGGACACCGAGTCCTACAGCCGGTTCACCACGAGCGAAGCCGCACGTTCCCAGCAACGGCTTCTCGACGTGCTCGTCCATGCGCGGGAGCACGCCGGGGTTCGCGAGGCGAACATCGACCTCCAGCACTCCGGCGACGGGCAGTTCGCGATCTTCCCCGCCGGAATCGACGAATCGGTGGTCATCCCCCGATTCGTGGCCGGGCTGCGGACCGCGCTCGCCGCGACCAACGCGGACCTCAGCCCGCATGCCCGGCTTCGACTGCGCGTCGCCCTTCACCGCGGGCATGTGGCCGCGGGGGTCAACGGCTGGATCGGCTACGCGCCGATCGCCGTGCACCGGTTGCTGGACAGCGCTCAGGTCCGCGCCGCGCTCCTGCGTGAAAGCGACGCGGACTTCGCGTTGATCGTTGCGGAAGTCCTCTTCACCGACATCATCGCGGACGGATCGGCCTCACTGGACCCGGCGAGGTTCGAGCCGGTCGAGGTACGGGTACCGGAAAAGAACTTCGCCGAACGGGCGAGGGTGTACGTGCCGGGATGCTGAGAGCCTCGCTCAGTGTTCTTTGCGGAACAGCACCGGGACCTCCCCACCCCGCCCGTGACCGTCGCCGGTCATCATCGAGGCCCTGGCCATCCGGTACGCCGGTTCGATCTCCAGCCCGGCCCCCAGCGCCTGATAGAAGCCCACGCTGAAGTCCATCGCGGACTGGTCCCCGATCCAGCTGCGCATCCCGATCACGTAGGCGATGTGTTCGGACAGCGCCTTCGCCATCGTCTCGCTGTGGCAAGCGTTGACGAGGACGCACTCGACCGTGCCTGCCATCTCCGCGAACAACGCGGCGACCCCTGCCACCGGAAGCGGTTGTTGTCCGCCACCCGCGTTCTCGGCGATGAACCGGCCGTCTTCGTCACCGTGGCCGGAGAAGTGCACGATCCGCGGCTTGTGATCGAGCAACGCCTGAGTCAGGTCCCGAGTTTGCAGCGCTCCGTGATCGTCCAGTTCGAAGCGCTCGCGATGGGCGCTCTTGCGCAAGGTCTCCTTGATGTCCCGGACTTCTCTCGCCAGCCTGAGCCGCTGTTCACTGTCCGGATTCGCGGAGAGGTAGAGAATCCGGATCTGCCCGGAGCCCACCTTCCCCGCCTGACTGACCTGCACCGTGAATCTCGTGGAGATCTGGGCCCGCTGCGCGGCCTTGTCGGTACAGACCGCCGTCACGTGCACCGGCACCTCGCGTCCGGCTTCACCTGCCAGCAAAGGAAACTCGAACGGTTCCTGCTCGCCGGGCGGCAAACTCACAAGCTCGACGAAAGTCCCGCCGGGGTCCACCGTGAACGGCCCTCGCAGGCTCACCCTGCCCCATTCGATCGGCGTCTCACCGATGTTGGTCAGCGACCCGCGCAGGATGTCCCACTCACCGTGGGCCAGGACCGGCGTGGCCAGCGCGACCTCGAACCGCGGCGGCGGCACCTTGATCTCCTCGACCGGCGGAGCGACCACCAGCGCCGCGCTGAAATCCGGAATCCGGCACGCGGCGCCGCGCGGGTCACGGAACGAGAAGTTCGCGCCCGCCGTCCAGGATCCGGCCCGCAACGGACGGACCCGGACGACGCCGCTACAGCTCTCTCCTGGTGCCAGTCTGCCCACTTCGAGCTCTTTGCTGCCGCGCACAGCCGAAACCTGTGGCGGCAACCTGAGCGTGAACACGATGTTGGTGCAGACACCGGCCCCGTGATTGGTCAGCCGGACGGTGAGGTCGGTGGCCCGGCCGACGTTCAGCCCGCCGGTGAGTACCTCTGCCGTGATCATCCTTGGATCCCTTCGAGCAGGGTCGCCCGCACGTGATGCGTCTTGTTGCAGCTGTCGCAGTGCACGGCGGACCGGTTCCCCGGGATCGGCAGGGCATCCGGAGGCGCGGCGAAGGCTTCGTCGATCGCCACGATCACCTGATGTTCACGGCACAACGGTTTGCCGCAGTGGTGGCAGACCGCGTCGACGGCCACCCCCTTCTCCTCGTCCTCGCGGACGTTGCAGTCGCCGCATTCCCAAGCCATCTCAGTCCTCCTCTTCCCACGAGCCGCCTTGCCGGTCGGCCTCGGCCTGCTCGTTCTCGAGTTCGGCGTCCAGTTGCCGGAAGAGCTGTTCCGAGATGCGTCCCTCCAGCACGGCGATCCTCAACTCCCTCCGGCGCCGCTGTATTTCGTGCGACCCGGTGGACGCATCACCGCTGTTCCGTCCGGCGTGCCGAGGCTGATACGAATCGTCCGTGGTGCGGCCGTTCACTTCCGGGCGTTTGCGTTCTTGGAGGGTGTCGCTGACTATGTCGCTGAGCCCGTACCAGACGGACTTGATCCGTTCCTCCATTTCCTCGCTCGCGTAGGCGCCTTTGACCGAGAGACGGACCTTGCTGTTGCCCGCGATCGCGTGGATGTCCCCGCCGTAGATCTCATCCCCCGCGAGCCCGACGTAGAAGTCGACCGGGTAGACGCCTTCGTAGAGCCGGCCACCGATGTCCCAGGCCCGGGTCAGGGCGTTCGCCCGATCCCCGCTGCGAGGGGAATGGCCGATGACCCACTTGACGTAGTAACCGCTTTCGCTCATCGCGTCGGTCAACGCGATCAGTGTTTCGTGGTCGGGGATCACGCCAGGGAATTCACGGCTTTCCGGACACTGCACGAGGTCGTCCCGCTTCTGGTCCGGTACGACCCGTACATCCTGGTAACGCACTCCGCGCAAACTCAGCGAAATGCCGGCCGTGACCTCGGTCTTCACTTCCTTGTCCCGGTTGTCACCGTTCCGGGGACCGCCCATCGGGTGGTGGAAGTCGACGCCCTCGAGTCCGGAAAGCGCCCCTTTGAACGAGACGACCATGGAACCGGTGATCACGTCGCTCAACTGGATCCGGTCCTCGAACCGCACCGACAGCGTGAGCCGGTGATCGGCCTTGGCTCCCAGCGGCAGCTGCTTCCACTCGATCAGCCGTCCACCGGTCTCCGGGTCTGCCTGGCTGCTCACCGTCGGACCTTCGGAAGCGAATTCGATGTTCCCCCAGGAAACGGGAACGTACAAGGTCAACCGCTCCACGCGGTCCGCCTCGAGGGTCACCTCGTCCGACGGCCAGTTACCCAGCCACTGCAGATCCAGTTGCAGCGCCCGCTGATCCGATTCGGGGACCAGCGCGGGAGTCAGCCACAGGGGGATCTTGTCGACGTCCAGCCCGCCGGACAGCCGGTGAGTGAGCCTGAACCGCCACTTCGCACCCGCGCGGCTGTCTCGTCCGGCCAGGAAGGGATGCTCGCTCGCGAAACCGGACAGCGGCAGCACCGGGGGCCGGAACCCCGGGTCGACGAACTCGAGCCCGGCCCTGCCTGCCAGGACCGCGTACCCGGCCGAGAACTCGATGTCCTGGCTCTCGTCGAGCCGGAACTTGTCGCGGTAGGCGCGGAGGCGGTCCTGATCAGGACGGCCGAAGGTCATGTCCAGGGCGATCTCGCCTTCGACCGGGGTCATGGAACTGTGATAGGCCCCGTTCTCGTCGAGGGCGAGACTGCCCTGCACGACCTCGCGGACCCGGATGGAATCGATACTCGGCACCACCGGCAACGGCGGCCGGTTCGCCAGCGCGGTGGCGACCCTGCGGTGGTTTTCGTACCAGGCCAACGCGCCGCCCGCCAACCCCAAGAGGAGCAGCGTCAGCCCGAGTGGCATCCAGACGAACAAGAGCAGGAAGCCCAGCCCGGCTGTCGCACCCCCGAGCCAGATGTACTTGTCGATCGGCGGTTTGACCACGTGTTCATGGTCTTCGCAGTGCTGGGGCTCGGCCTTCCGGAAGCCCAGGTCGCCGAACTCGCTGGTGATGATGGGGCCCGAACGATGCTCAGGGCACAGTGGGCGTCCACAGTGGTGGCACAGCGCCGCGATGTCCGGTGAACCGCAACGATGACACCGCGGCCGGGGCGCGCGAGCCTGGATCGTGATCGACATTTCTCGGCATTCCTCTCGTGACGGGTCAGTGCGTGGCGCGGATACTGGCGAAGCGGTCCCGGAGGATGGCGTGAAGCGCGTTCATCTCCCTGGTGATCACCCGGCTCGTCCGCGGCAGCGCACCGGACATGAACAACCTGAGCTCGCCACTCGGGAACGTCGTTTTGTACGTCTTCCCTCCGCGTTGGACCCGTCGTTCGGTTTCGTGCCGGGTGCCGTCGACGTACAACGTCAACTTCATCTTCTCCGGCCCTTCGGAGCGTTCCGCCTCCCCCGTCCACTGACGATTCGTCCCGTTGTCCGAAATACTCCGGAATCGGACGGTGAAACCACGGGTCCGAAGCGCGTTTTCGATATCCGCGATCCGCGCGTCCTCCGGGATCACCTCGTCGAAGTACAGATGCTGATGCGGTTTCAGCGGGCGACGGGCGAACGCGTCGTCGAGGATGAGGTGAACCCGCGAGCCGATCCAGCTGACCTCTTCATGGCCCTCGCAGTCGGCCTTGCGCCCGGCACCGTCGAACACCCTGCTTCTCATTCCCGAAAGCAGGCAGTCCGGGATCTTCACTTCGACCCTGCCGTCCAGGCTCGGTTGCTGGTACAACTCGCCGGGTTGCTCGATCGACAGGAACATCTTCTCGGTGACGAACTCGAGTTCGCCTTCACGCCCCTCCGGCCGTTGCCTCGGCCTCATCGGGATGTTCCGCCACTCGATGCTGCGGCCGACCGGGTTGTAGGTGATCGGGACCGATTCCCGTCCGCTCTCCGGAAGGCTGAGCGTGAGCGCGTGGAGCGAGGTGATCGACGGCCAATCGAGCGCTATCCGGTCGATGACCGGCCTTGGCGCCTCTCGCTCGTTCTTCCACGGCAGGACCAGCCTGACCTGCAGCATGAGCAGGAGGAACGACTCGAAGTTCGGCTGCTGGCTCAGCTTCGCGAAATCCACGCCGCCTTCGCCGCTCATCGGCAATCCCCGGATGTCGCTGATCGTGTCCGGGTCGATCAGTTCGACCTGAACGTCGATCGGGATCAGCTCGAGCTGCCCCGGCGCGTAGTCGTGCCTGATCGTGCAAGCGTGCCGGTCACTGCTCAAATCGGTCACCTCACCCGGGCCACCGCCCCCGGTCACCGGGACGCGGATCGGGAGCGAGCCATAGGTGTCGTCGAGGCCCAATCGCTCGCCGAGATCGGTCTGCTGGTGGCGGGCGAAGACCACGTGCCCGATCAGCGCGCTGACCGCCTCGCCGGAGGGCTGTCTGAGGAGGGCGGCCGCGACATCCTCGCAGGCCTCGCGAGTGAAGTGATCCGCCCCATCGAAGGGCACGACGATCTCGATCTCCCCGTCGGGGGCCTGGCTGTGTCCCATCGACGAGTTCCGGGAGATCTCCTGTTTGTAGTAGTACCTCTCGGTCACCTTGACGGTCTCGGGATGGGCGCGGGCGAAGACCTCCGTCCCGGGCCCCGGCCCCGCCCGCCGCGGATCGAACTTGCTGACCACCTTGCGCACGATCTGGAAGCTGTCGCGGGAAGCCGGCATCAAGAACCCTTTCGGCGCGGTCTTGCGCGTAACACCTTCGCCCGGACGGACGCGCCCGGATGCGGGCAAAGTCCATCGTTTGGCGGTGGCGGAACGATGACGGCCCCACTGTGTGACACAACGCGCCGAGTGACCCCGTACTAGTACGGGATCTCGTCAGAAAGTTCGCCGAATCGCCGCAGACGGTCCACATCGGTGATCAGGACACGGCGATAGAGCCGGTCGAGGGCTCCGCCTTCCTCCAGTTGACGGAAGGCCTTCTCCACCGAGCTCAGCCCGGTTCCCGCCAATGAGGCGATATCCTTCTGGGACAACGGAATCGCGAGCCCTTGGCCGACGGCCGGGGATTCGCCCCATTTCCCCGTTACCTCGAGCAGCGTCCTGGCGATCCGGACCGGGGCCGGGCACGCGATCAGATCGACACCTCGGCGGTCCGAACCGCGTAAGCGGCCGCTCAGCACCTTCGCCAGGGCAAGGGAGGTCTCCGGGCTCCGTTCGAGGAACTCCACCAGATCCCTGCTGTGGATCACTTTCGCCTGGACCGGGACGCAGGCGATCACATGCGCCGACCGCGGTCGCCGTTCGAGCGCGGCCATTTCCCCGATCAGGTCGCCCGAGCCCCGGACGGCTATCACCACGTCCTTGCCGCGCTCGGTGTCGACGACGATTTTGACCAGACCGGCGAGGATGAGGACGGCGTACCGCGCCGATTCGCCCTGGCGGACGATGCGCTGATGGGCCGCGTACGTGGCCGACGTGCCGAGACCGAGCAGTGCTTCCTTGTTCCGGCGACCGAGCACGCCCAGCAGGGAACGCTGTGGCCATTCCTCGACGTTCACCGGCTGCACTTTGCCGAATGGATTCCCGCCGAACCCCGTTCTGGCACGGGATTCGGCGGGTTCACCGCAGTCGGGCGGACTCGCCTCAAGCCGGGAGGACCGCGGCCGCCCGCAGCGCGGGTAGATCCACGATCGTCATGCGCCGATAGCCGGTATCGAGGATTTCCCGCCGTCGCAACTCGGTGAGCGATTTGTGCACCGTCGGTTCGGCGGCGCCGATCAACGCGGCGATTTCGGGCTGGGTGAGCGGGAAACCGATCTCCCATCCCCGCGAAGTGTGGGTGCCATAGGCCGAAACGAGGGCGACGAGGACGCGCGCCAAGCGTACCGCGACGTCGTAGCCGCTGAAGTCGACCCGCCGTTCCGTCGACCACCTCAGCTTGGCGGCCATCAGCCTGCCGACCGCGACCGCCGCGTCAGGATGCTCCACAAGGAAACGGTGGAACTCGGCTCGCGGCGCTACACGGGCGCACAGCCGCCCGACCGCCGTCACGGTGGCCGAACGAGGTTCACCGTCGAACCCGGCCAGTTCGCCGATCAGGTCACCGGCACCCCGAATCGCCAGCAGCGCCCGGCCACCGTCGGCGGTGGTCGCGGTCACCTTGGCGCAGCCATCCAGCAAGAGCAGGACGAACGTCGTCGATTCCCCTTCGCGTACCAGCACATCCCCGGGCCGGAAGACGCGTCCCGTGCCGATCCGCATGAGGCCCGCAGCGGTCCCGGGGTTCACCGCGGCGCACAGCCCTCGATCCGGCGGGATCGGAGCGCGGACGGTCATCGTTGATCCCGGCCCTTCCCGAATATCCGATTTCACGCCAGTAAGCTCGCAGAAAACAGGGTAGGCGTTACGGTCCTCCCCGATCGGCCCAATCAGCAGGGGCGGGGCAGAAGTTTTCCGTGTTTTCGTTCCGCTTCGTAAGTCAGTTCTTCGAGGAGCGCCCGTCGCTCCGGTGTCGTTCCCGGTTCGGCCGCTGACCGCAGCAGTCTCGCCGCGATTTCCCTGGGATCGTGCGATTCGGCCGGCGTGCACGGCCCCGGCGCCCAGTGAAGGATCGCCTGGCGTGCGGCGGTATCCAGTGGTCCGCCATCGCCCTTCGCCGCGCGGAGCAACGGTTCCCAGTCACCCAGGAATGCCAACCCCGTCGAACGTCCCGCGTCGACGGTGGGATGCAGCCCGGCTGTGTCGAAGCCGACGAGAACACGATGGGCGTCCGCGTATTCTCCCGTTTCCCGGGCGAAGCCTCCCAGTGCCGCCAGAACCCGTGCGTGTGGCGCGATCCCGACGATTCCGTGACGCCCTGTCGAAAACGTCTCCGTCGCGGTGGCGAGCTTACGATTTCCGGCGATTTCGATTACCTCGGGAAGCGCGTTCGTCAGCTTTGCCGCCGCGACTGCCAGCACCCAGTCCACGACGTCGTCGCGCCGCTCGAGTACCGCCTCGCGAGCTGCCACGCTCAACGGCGGGACGGGAGGACAGGTGCCGTCCCACGATGGCGCATACAGCGCCAGTTCTTCGATGGCACCGTCGACGCCGTCGGCAAGAAGGCGGTCCAGCTCGTCCGGCGCCGGACTGGTGTGCGCCATCATCGTGCTCCACGGCCAATACAGACGAGCCGCCAGATCACGGTCGCGGAGGATTCGCGCCGAACTCCTGGTCAGGGCGAACCCCCGGCGTGGGTCGGCGCGCACCACGGCGTGACACAGTGCGGCCAGCCCTTCGATCCGGTCCGCCTCGACGACGGGAGCGAGTGCGATGACCAGTCGCTCCACATGATCGACGGCAGCGGGCGAAGCCGCCGCGCCGGCAGCGATCAGCAGGAGATGAAGCGGCGACGTGGCCAGGACGGGAAGGACCAGTGCGTCGCGAGCCTGCGGACCACCGGAAAGCAGTTGGTGA
Organism: Amycolatopsis sp. lyj-108; assembly: GCF_046549005.1. Classification (NCBI taxonomy): domain Bacteria; kingdom Bacillati; phylum Actinomycetota; class Actinomycetes; order Pseudonocardiales; family Pseudonocardiaceae; genus Amycolatopsis; species Amycolatopsis sp. lyj-108. The sequence continues at coordinate 223,255 of NZ_JAJPWQ010000014.1, forward strand.
GCCGACAAAACGGCCTCGGACTCGGGCAATTCCGTCAGCAGGCGAACTGCATCGAGAGAAGGCGGCTCGAAGGAGAAGCCGGACAACAGATCACCGACGTCGTAAGCGATCCCGTAGGAGAATCGTCTGGTGATCAGTTCCGCCTGCGAGCTCGTCCGCTCCAGCAGGCGCACTCGCGTTTCATTCGCTTTCCGGATTTCCCGGCTGCCGGACATGGTCGGAAGCCTCGCTTCGACATCGCGGAGACCGCTCGCCGTCAACTCGTCCCGCACTTCGCCCAGTCGTGGTGGCACCACCACTTGGAATCGGCGCAAGAGGCCATCGGCCGCGAGGGCGACTCGCGGATCACCTGTCTGGAGCAACTCCCCCAGCAGCATCTCGAGGCCTCTGATCCGCGCCGCGCCGATCACCGCGATGGCCGCGAGCACCGTTTCGGCCGGATGTTCCCCGGAGGCCAGGACTCCGCCGAGGACGTGGCGGGCCCAGACGGCGTATGCCCAGGTGGGTCCTGCCCGCGTCGCGGAGAGTTCGAGCGCCCCCAGGATTTCGAGCTGAGCCGCGGCAGGGGTTCCGGGGTCGAGAAGAACGTCGGAGATGGCCTGACGCGCAGACGGAATCCCGGTCAGCAAAAGGGCTTCCGCGACCGAGCGATGGGTGTGGGAACCCGCGCCGGCATCGGCGAGCGAGGCCCTCCAGTCCCGCACATGGCCGAGCGCCAGTACCGGTCTCAACGCCAGCATCCGCGCCGCGAACCGCGGGTCGGCGGAGATCACGCTTCGCACCATGAGGTCGACGACGGCGTCCGGCGTACTCGGCAACCTCGCCCCGAGAACGCAGATGTCGCGCCACGCGAAGGTCCGCGCCCGATCCTCGGCGAGATCACCGGACAACGCCCGCGCGGCGAAGTAGTCGCGCTCGGCGAGCCTGAGGAAGCGCACACCCCGCGGCGACGCTTCCAGGATTCCGTGCGCGAGCAGGCCGCCCAGCTCGAAACCCGGCCGGACGGGCTCAGCGGTGTCGACGGCCATGGCCGCCACGGATGCCAGCGCCGTCGTCTCCGCTTCGGTGAGATCGCCCGCGAAATACCGTTCGTACAGGGCACCGATCGACGCGGACGATCCTTCTTTCATCGCGGCCTCGGCGAGCATCGCGACCAGGCCTTGGGGTGCTCCTCCATCGGCGCGATGCGTCTCGGCGAGTGTGGACGCCAGCTCTCGCCGCACGGTCATCGGGATCGGACGCCTGCTCAGGAACCAGGTGATGTCGTCTTCGTCCCAGAGAGCCAGCCTGTGCACCGGAAGCTCGAATGCCTCCGCCGCCCGGCCACCGTCGCGAACGGCGACCGACAGGCGAACTCGGGGAAAAAGGGTGAGCAGCGAACGAGCCCACTCCGCGATCCGTTCGTAGCCCGCGTCGGGTACCTCGTCGAGGCCATCGAGCAGCAGGTGGACGGCACCGAGCACGAGCGCTTCACGAGGGACGTCCAGGCGCGGCCCCTCCGGATCCGCCAGGAGTTCGGCCGCCGAGAGGAGCAGAGGGAACCGCAGTGGACCGGAGCCCGGCCCGGGGCCGGCGATGTCGATGGCGCGCCAGTAGGCCAGCTCCAGCAGAAGACGCGATTTTCCCGCCCCCGGCCCGCCGGTCACCACCGCCGAGTCCTCGTGGTCGGCCGCGAGAGGGAATTCGCCGTGCTCGCGGGAAAGACGGACGATCAGTGCACGCGCTCGGTCGGCATAACACGTTCGAGTGAACCGATCACGCAGTTCGTCGACCTCCGGGGCCGCCAACCCCGGATGTCGCGCATCCACGGCGGCGAGCAGGCCCGCCATCAGTGAAGCCGCTCCCGGCCTGGCAAGGTCGATCGCCGGGGCGACCCTGCTGAAGAGTTCGGTAAGCCGATCCCCGTGGGAGAAGGGGTTCTCGGCTGCCAGCCACTCCGTGGCGACCGCGGCGACCGCATGTGTGGCGCGCAACGCGTGCTCGGGGTGCGCGGACCATTTCACCGTGCGGTAGGCCGACAAATGCAGCACTGCCGCGTAGTCGAGCCAAGCGGTGTCACCTGGGTATAGGTGCTGGGAGGCCAGCCTCACCTCGTAGAGGATCCGAAAGGCCACGAGGGCCTGATCTTCGAAGAACCCCTCGACGATTCGGTCGAATTCGGCGACGTCGGTCGCCACTGCCCTGGCTCGGGTGGCGAACGCGAGCGAGCGCTGAATCCGGACGAGGTCCGCGTACGGGAGTCCGGCGAAGACGTCGCGCATCAGGCTGACCTCCAGCCAGGCGGCGTCCGATAACACCGGCCGGTCCTCGGCCGTCCGCGCGAAATCGATCAGCACCGGACGGCTTTCGACGCACATCACGTTGCGCGCGTTGAGATCGCCGTGCACGATACCGCGCACCCGACCGAATCGCGGATCGGTCAACGCGGGCCGGAGCCCGGCCGCGGGATCCGCCGTCCGGACACCGTCCGCGATGACCGCGCCCTCTTTCCGCTCAAGAGAAGCGAAAGCGCCATCGAGTGTACGGCGCTGTTCGGAGAACCTGCTCCGGATCACCCGTCCGGAAAGAACAGCGTCCTTGCCCTGCCCCGATGTTTCAATTCGGACTTCGCAGCCTCCGGAATCAGCGATCCGGAGCTCTTGCCCGGAAACGAACTCACCATGTCCAAGAGAAACTTCGAGAACGTCCTCCGCATAGATCGGTTCTCCTGGAACCGTTCCGGCACTGAGTACGAGATCAGGCCCCAAAGTCGGGTTGAGATCTCGCAAGCTCCGCGAAGAAAAGAATTCCCTCCGGTTGTGAAACGGAGTAGCCATGTGAGCGAAGAGATCGCCGATCACCCGCCGGACGGCCGATACCGAGGCGGAATCTCCGAGCGCCGTCCGGACGAGATCTTCCAAGGTCGGCACCGCAGCCTGCGGCCTGCCCGCGTACTCGGCGACGTGCGTGTACACAACGGCCTCGATCTCGCCGTCACGCTTGCTTCCGATGTCCAGGGCACCTTGCGTCGCCTCTTGAATGGGCGCGCACACCGCGGCCGGATACGGAACGAGCAACCGCCGGTAATTGCCGTACTCGGCCGCCATTTCCTCGGCGGCGCCGATCTTCACCACACGCTGCCGGTACTCCGCACCAGCACGCAGGGCGACTTCGAGCACGAATGCCCCGCTCCGGCCGCCGTCGATCACTCGGGTTATCTCGATGCTTTCGACAGGTCCTTGCCAGCCCTGACCGGATCGGCCGATCCGGTACAGCGCATGCCAGAACATGCCTTTCCTGCCCGGCGGTATTTCAACGTTTCCCGAAAGGATCTCGACGTTGGCCACCTGAACCTCCCCGGCGAGGCGCCATGCGTAGGGTGACACTCTAGCGAGATCTTGGTGCCTGGCAACACCGGAGGTGGCATGTCGCAAGACCCTCGTCGCGAAGAGTGGGCAGCCGTTTGCGCGCGCCTGAGACGGCTCGCCGGTGACGCGAACTGGTTCGCGCTCCGTCCGGATTTCGATGATTTGACGGCGGCGACCCGTGCCGGAGAAGACACCCTCGACGGTTGGCGAGCACTCGAGACGAAGCTCGCTCGCCTCGCCGAGGCGGAACTGAACCAGGTGTACCGCCACGCCGAAGGCGGCAACGTGCGGACGCGTCCGGACACCGGCTCGGAGGCGAGGCACGGCTGCCCACGCGAGATCTGCGATCGCGTCGCGCCCGCACCCGCTGGCGCACCGCCGCAGTGCCCTCTCTTCGGTGTTCCGATGCATGAGCTGCCCTGACCGTCGCGGCTTTCGGGCCGACCCGGCGTCCATACGGGCGAGACCCCGCCGGGTAGCACGTCTTGGACGCCCTGTCGGCTCACGATGGCAGGCGTGGACGCCGTACAGGAAACCGACTCGACGGTCTCGAGTGCGATCGCGCTGTGCCTGCGGGACCGGTGGGCCGAAGCGGCGGAACTGTTGGCGGAGAACGATTCCTGGCGCACCGAGTCGGCGGTTTCCACCATGTTGGGCGAGCTCTTCGGCGGCCTGGCCGAGCTCTGGGACGGCCGTTGCGCGCGGTTCGGCGCGAACCTGACCGAACGCGAGCGGTGGCCGTTGAGGACGGTGCCGCGGCACCGGAACGTGCAGATCACCTCATACGTCTCCGCGTTGCTGGTGCTGGGCGAACGAGCCCGCGCGGAAAAGCTGCTCTCCGACGAGGCCTTCCCCGAATCCGGCCTGCGGGACAGCGAACGTTCGATGCTCGAAGCCATGCGCGGCCAACCCGCCAGGGCGATCGACTTCGCTCGCCGCACCATCGCCGACCGCTCGCCGCGCGGCTACGACATCGGCTCGGCCGCGATGCACCTTTCGACCGTGTCGATCCTGCTGTCACAGGGGCGGCCCGCCGAGGCACGGGAACTGCTGGCCTCGGCCCGCGCCACGGCGCCGACGCTGGCGCATCTGCTCGACATCGCGGAAGCCCGTGTCGACATCGCGACAGGCGAAACCGACCGCGCCGCCCGGCGCCTGCACGCGGCCACCCGCGGACTCGCCGTCGGCACGGACATCGCCTGGGCCGATCTCGCCGAACTCGCGTTGCGGAGGAACGACCGGGCAGCGGCGAAACAGGCACTCGACGCGCTGGAGACTCTCGCCACCGCGATGCCGACGGGACGTGTGTTGCTGCATCGCCACCTCGTCCGGGCCTGCCTCGGCGAGGAGCCCGCCGGAGAATGCCTCTGGCTGGCCCGCGAACGCGCCCAGCCGCTCGAACTGGCCGTCGTCACCGAACGTCTGGCCCGGCACAACCCGTGACTAGATGACTCCGGCCCGTACGGCGTAGGCGACGGCGTGCGGCCGGTTCTTCAGCTTCAGCCGTCCGGTGATGCCCTGGATGATGTGCTTCACGCTGCGTTCCGAGTAGCTGAGCTCGCCCGCGATCTCGACGGTGTCCTTGCCCTCGGCCATCAGCCGCAGCACGTCGATCTCCCGCGTGGTGAGCCCGGCGGTGTTGACGCCCATCGGGTCGAGCACTTCGCGCTGGAGCCGTTCGACGTGTTTGAGCAGTTCGCCGAGCAGGCTCGGCGGGAGTACGCCACCGCCGGTGGCCGCGGCGCGGACGGCGTGCGCCAGCCGTTCGCCGGTCGTGGCCGATCGCGGCAGCACCGCCACCACCCGGCATTCGATGGCGGGCACGAGTTCCGCCTCGCTGATCTGGCTCACCACGAGCACCACCGGCTTGCCGTCCTCGGCGGCGAGCCGCCGCAGCCAGAGCACCGTTTCGGGCGTCAGCCGTTCGGTGGCGAACACCAGTACGTCGGTCTCGGCGCGCCGGTCCCAGTCCCGGATGCCGATCCCCTGCTGCGTGCCCAGCTGGCTGGCAAGGCCCGCCGTGGTGATCGGGTCGGGCGCGTGCACCGCCACGGTGATCTGTCGGGTTTCCGTGTCCACTTCGTCCCCTCCGCTTGTTCGCGGCCCCAGTCGGATGGGACACAGTCTGCGAAGGAGCTCTTCACGAAGTCTCCACGAGTTCTCAACGAGGTGTGAAGGACTTCGTGGCCAGCTGAAACGCCTCCACGTACTTCGGCAGCTCGTCGAGGATTTCGCGGAGCCTGGCCTCGGGTCCGGTGTAGTCCGGGTCGGCGAGCAGGGCGTGACCGAAGGCCAGCGTGCGCCGAAGCTCGGTGATGCGTGCTTCGGCCTCGTCGGCGTCGAGCACCAGCCTGCCGTTCTCGGCGAGGCTGAGCAGGACATCTCCGGCGAACAGCTCCTGATCCTGGCTCACCGGCACAGCATGCACAGCCGCGCATACCCGCCACCAGCGCCGGACGACACTTTGCCCCTGCGAACGTCCGGGTTGCCCACTCGCCCGTTCCCACCTCGGCGCCACTAGGCTTTCCGCTGAGCAGGACCCCTTTTCGGCAGTCGGACGCACAGGCGGCAGGTCATGGACGAGGTTTCCTCGCTGACGGTGCGGTTGCTGGGCGGTCCCCCTGCCAGGTCCGACGCCGGCGAGATCGCCCTCGGGCCGGCTCAGCGGCAAGCGGTGTTCGCCGCGCTCGCCCTGCACGCGGGTCAGTTCGTCTCCCGCAAGGAGCTCATCGACGCCGTCTGGGGCGAACGGCCGCCGGACAGCGCCACCGGCATCGTGTACACCTACATCTCCGCGCTTCGCCGTGCCCTGGAGCCGGCGGGCGGACCGCTCGTCGCCTCCCGCGCCGGTTACCGCCTCGACCTGCCGAAACAGCAGGTCGACGTCCATGTCTTCGAAGCCGAACTGGAACGCGCCCGCGCGCATCGGCTCGCCGGCGCGCACCAGCGGGAACTGGAGTCGCTGCGCTCCGCGCTCGGGCAGTGGCGGGGGCCCGCGCTGGACGGGATCCCCGGTCCGTTCGCCGAGACCCAGCGCGCCCGGCTGGACGAACTGCGCATGAGCGCGCTCGAACGCCAGGCCGAGGTCGCACTGCATCTCGGCGGCTACCGCGAACTCGTGGACGAGCTCACGATGCTGGTCGAGCGCCATCCGCTGCGCGAAGGCCTGCACCGCATGCTGGTCACCGCGTTGTTCCGGGCGGGCAGGAGGACCGAGGCGCTGGCCGCGTTCGACCGCGCCCGGGAGACGATCATCGAGCAGTCCGGCCTCGAACCCGGCACGGAACTGCTGGCCCTTCGGCAGCGCGTCCTGGACGACGATCCCTCGCTGCACCACCGTGACCAGCCGGAACGCCACCGGCCGCCCGGACGGCCGCCCATTTTCGTCGGCCGCGAGTTCGAACTCGCCCGGCTGCGACGGCATCTGTCCGCCCTGGTGAACGAAGGCCGCGGCGGGACGGTCTGGCTCGACGGCGAGGCGGGCAGCGGCAAGAGCACGCTTCTGGCGGAGGCACTCGCGTCGGCGAGAACCCGCACGCGCTGGGTCACGGCCGACGAGCTGACCAGCGCGGTCCCGCTGAACCTCATCGCCGACAGCCTCGGCGGCGAAGCACTCGACGAGCTCGGCAAAACGGTCACTGAATTGTGCGAAGACGGGCCGCGGGTGCTCGTCTTCGAAGATCTGCACTGGGCCGACGAGGAAAGCCTGCTCGCCTGGCAGCGGCTTCAGCGGTTCACCGCGCGGCTGCCGCTGCTGCTGATCGGTTCGGCACGCCCGCTCCCCCGGCGCCGCCTGCTCGACGTCCTCCGCTCGGGGCTCGACGGCGAGATCGTCTCGCTGCCGCCGTTCGAGGCCCCCGCCGTCGCCGCGCTCGCCGAGGAGACGCTGGCAAGAGACCCCGGCCGGGACTTCCTCGAATTCGCCGCCGAGTACACCGCCGGAAACGTCGGCTACCTGTGCGAACTGTTCGCCGAGTTCGCCGACGGCCGGGAGACGACCACCGCGCCGCACAGCCGGATCGCCTCGATCGTGGAAGCTCATCTCGCCACGCTTTCCTTGGCCTGCAAGCGAACACTGAACTCGGCCGCACTGCTCGGCTCGTCGTTCACGGTCGCCGAGCTGGCGGACGTCACCGGCCGCGAACCGGCGGCGCTCAGCGAAGCGGTCGAAGAGGCGCTCGCCGCGCGTGTGCTGGAATCCGAGGCGGAACGCCTGCGGTTCCGCGTCCCGCTGGTGGCCTCGGTCTTCGCCGCGAACACCCCGCCCGCCATCCGCGCCGTGCTGCACCAGGAGATCGCCGCGACCATGACGGATTCCGGCGCGCCCGCGGACCGGGTCGCCGAGCAACTGCTCCAGGCAGGCGACGAACTGACGGCGCCCTGGATCCCGCGATGGGTGCTCGACAACGTCCGCGCGCTGCCGGCCGGACCCGCCGTCGAGTTGCTCCATTTGCTTTCTCGCCAACGGAATCTCACCGAGGAGCAGCATCAGGACCTGGCGGGCGAACTCGCCGCGCTGCTGCTGCCCGAAACGGACATCGCGCCCGCCCAGCCCTGGTGCACACCGCTGCACGCGCTCGCCCGGGTGCGCAACCGAACCGCTCCGGGGACGTCCTAAACTGCGGGGACACAGTAGTGATCCGGCCACTTTCGGTGCATGACGAGAAACGGAGCCGGCGTGACGAACGGGCTGCGCGTCGAGCTGCTCGGGCCGCCTCGTGCCTGGCTCGAAGACGTCGAGCTGAAGCTCGGGCCCGCCCGTCAGCGCGCGGTTTTCGCCACCCTGGCGGCGCGCCGCGGCCAGACGATCTCGCTCGGCGAACTGATCTCGAGCGTCTGGGGCGAGTCGGCACCCGCCAGCGCCACCGGCAGTGTCCACACCTACGTCTCCGGTCTGCGCGGGGCGATCCGCAAGGCGGGCGGCGACGCGCACGAAATGCTGCGTTCGTCCGGATCGAGTTACGCCCTGCGGCTGGACCGCGAGTCGCTCGACGTCCACCGGTTCGAACAGGACGCCGCCGCGGCCAGGAGGCTGCTCGCCCACGCCGACCAGCGCGGTGCGGCCGCACGGCTCACCACCGCGCTCGGGGTCTGGCGCGGCGAGGCCTATTCCGGCGTACCGGGCCCGTTCGCGGAGGCGGAACGCGTCCGGCTGACCGAACTTCAGCTGTCCACCACCGAACTGCGCGCCACCGCACTGCTCCGCCTCGGCGACCACCGCGAACTGGTGGCCGAGCTGACCGCGCTGGTGCGGCGGCATCCGTTGCGCGAGTCGCTGCACGAGACACTCATGCGTGCCCTGCACGCCAGCGGGCGCCAGATCGAGGCGCTCGCCGCGTACCGCGAGGCCAGGCGAATACTCCGGGACGAGCTCGGCGTCGAACCCGGAGCGCCGCTGCGTGACCTGCACCAGCGCATCCTGAGCGGCACCGAAATGCCGGTCACCGACGCGAAACCGGCCCCGATCCGGGTCGTGCCGCCGCCGGTGGCCAAGGCGATCGAACGCGGCGGCCAGAGTCACCTGCCCGGCCGGACCCGGCAGGTCGAACGGCTGGACGGGTTCGTCACCGACGTACTCGCCGGCCGCGGCCGTCCGGTCTGGCTCGAAGGCGAACCGGGCATCGGCAAATCGGAGCTGTTGATCGCCGGGCTGTCGGGCGCCGCGGCACGCGGCTGCCAGCTCGCCTGGACCGCGGCCGACGAGCTCCAGCAACGGTTCCCGCTGCAGGTGATCATGGAATGCCTCGGCGTGCACCACGGCGCGGCGGATCCGGCCAAGGCCAAGCTGGCAGGCGAGCTGCACGCCGAGCCCGCGCACGGGAACTGGGGCCCCGCCGACCCGATCCTGTCCACTGTGGACAAACTGCTGGCACTGGTCGACGACACCTGCGCGGCGGGCCCGCTGGTGCTGGTGATCGACGACCTCCACTGGGCGGACGAGGCCAGTGTGCTGCTGTGGCAGCGGCTGGCCGCCGCCACCCGCCAGCTGCCGTTGCTGCTGGTCGCCGCCACCCGCACCGGGCACGGCCGCCCGGATCTTGCCCGGCTGCGCCGCGGGGTCGAGGCGAGGGACGGCGAGATCATGCCGGTCGAGGTGCTGAGCGACGATGAGATCGCCGCCGTGTTCGAGGTGGTGCTCGGGGCCAAGCTGGGGCCGAGCCTGCGTCCGCTGGTCCGGCGCGCGGCCGGGAACCCGCTCTACGCCAGGGAAATCGCGCACGACCTGGTGCGCACCGGCTCCCTGCTGATCAAGGCGGGCGTGGCCGAGGTGACGCTGGACGGCACCGAGAACGCGCCCCGGTCACTGCTCGCCGCGGTGGCCCGCACGCTGGAATGCCTCGATCCGGCCATGACCGAGATCCTGCGCACCGCCTCGCTGCTGGGCGCGGAATTCGCCGTCGAGGACCTCGCCACGCTGGCCGGCAAGAGCCCGCTGGAGGTCCTGCGGGAACTGGAACCGGCCACCACCGCGGGCGTGATCGAGTACGCCGGCGACAAACTCGCCTTCCACCATCCGTTCCAGCGGCAGGCGCTCTACGGCGGCATCGCCGAACCGGTCCGCGCCGCGCTGCACCGGCGTGCCGCCGAGTCGCTCGCCCGGGCGGGCGCGCCGGTCAAACGGGTCGCCGAGCAGCTCGCGGCCGGGCCGGTGCCGTTCGACCCGTGGCTGGCGGGCTGGCTCACCGCCAACCACGTCGCGGTGTCCAACCGCGCCCCGCATATCGCGGCCGATCTCCTCCGCGGCGCGCTCGACAGCACGGTGCCCACCCGCGAACAGCGGGGGACGCTGATCGCGGCGCTGGTGCGGGTGCTGTTCCGCCTCGAACAGGCGCCGGAGGCCGAAGCCGAACAGGCGGTGAAGACGGTCGAAGACAAGGCGGATCTGGCGCAGATGCGGCATTTCCTCGCCGCGCTGCGCTACCGCCGGGGCGACACGCCCGGCGCGATCGAGGCACTCGCCGACACCGCGGACGACCCGTCGATACCGGAACTGTGGCGCACCAGCACCCGGACCCTGCTCGCCAACTTCCGGCGCGGCACCCTCGACGATCTCGACGAGACCGAACGGATCGCGCGGGGCCTGCACACCGAAGCCGTCGAGGCGGGTGAACGCTATCCCGCCGCGCACGCGCAGCAGACGTTGTGGCTCGTGCACTCGATCCGCCGCGAGCACGACCGGGCGCTGACCGCAATCGACGCCGCGCTCGAGACCACCGGCGACCAGGCCGAGCTGGCGACCCTGCGCTTCGACCTGCTCGACAACCGCCTCTTCACCCTGCAGAACCTCGACCGGCTCGCCGAGGCCGACGCCACGCTGCACGCCGGATACGAGACGGCGGCCCGGCACGGCTTGCCGACCGGTCCGCAGGTTTCGGCGGCCGTGCACTACTACTGGACCGGCCGCTGGGACGAGGCGCTGGCCGAACTGGACTCGGTCACCGAGGACGGCCCGGCGATCACCTTCTACGGGGTGCGCGAGCCGGGCGCCGCCGCGCTGTTGCTGCACGGAGTCGCCGCTCTCATCGCGGGCCACCGGGGCGAACGCGTCTCCGTCCGCGCCCATCTGGAAGCCGCCGAGGCGCATTCGCCGTCGAACTCGTCCGAGCGCGAGAGCTGCGACTTCTACCTCGCTGCCTTGGCGATGGCCGCCGAACAGCGCGGCGCGCTCGACGACGCGCTGCGGCTGATCGCGCCGGTGCTGCGCCCCGACTACGCCCGGATGATGCTGCGCCACCAATGGCTTCCCGACGTCGTCCGCGTCGCGCTCGCGGCCGGGAACGACGCCGTCGCAAGGGAAGCGCTCGCCGTCTGCGCCGAGGAGGCGGGCCAGGAGTCCGTGCCCGCCAGGGCGACTGCGGCCGCCGCCCGATGCAGGGCGTTGATCGACGGCGATCCCGAAGGCATGCTGTCCGCGGCCGATCACTACCGCGAGGTGGGCCGCCCGATCGAACTCGCCGCCGCGCTGGAGGACGCCGCCGAACTGCTCGGCCGCGCCGGCTACCTCGAAGCGGCCACCCGCTCGCTCACCGAGGCGTGCGAGGTGCTCGGGCCGGTCGGCGCCACCTGGAGCATCCGCCGGGCGGAAAACCGGCTGCGCCGCTACGGGGTGCTGAGCCGCGCCGAGCGCGGACCCCGGCACAGCGGCGCGCTGTCGCCGCTGGAACTGCGGGTCGCGCGGCTGGTGGCGGCGAAACTGTCCAACCCCGAGATCGCCGCGGAGCTGAGCCTGCCCAGGAGGACAGTGCAGTCGCTGGTGTCGAGGGTGCTGACCAAACTGCACGCGGATTCCCGGCTGACCGTCGGCGATCAGCTGCCGAGAAGACTGGCGTGAACGCGATCATCACCGTACGACCGAGGAGAACCATGACCCGCGTGCTGGCCGGCTTGACGGCCCTCGTGCTGCTGCTCACCGGCTGTTCGGGCACGCCGGAACCCGGCGACCCGATCAAGCTCACCGTCGCCACCTTCGGCGAATTCGGGTACGAGAAACTCTTCGACGACTACGAAAAGGCGCATCCGGGCATCACCGTCGAGGGCCGGGTCGCCGACTTCGAGACCCACCACCGGCAGCTCGCCACCGGCCTCGGCGCCGGACGCGGCAGCGCGGACGTCGTCGCGATCGAGGAGCAGTACCTCCCCAAGTTCCGCCAGTCCACGGACAAGTTCACCGATCTGTCCGAATTCGGCGCGCAGCGTCTCCGCGAGCAGTGGCCTGCCTGGAAATGGGACCAGGGCACCGCGGACGGCGGGAAGTTCGTGATGGGGCTCGGCACCGACATGGGCAGCCTCGCCCTCTGCTACCGCCGCGACCTGTTCGCGAACGCCGGCCTGCCGACCGACCGCGATCAGGTGGCCGCGCTGTGGCCGACCTGGGAGAAGTTCGCCGAAACCGGGGAGCGGTTCAGCGCCAAGGCGCCGGAAGACGTCAAATTCGCCGACTCGGCGGGCACGATCTACACGGCGATGCTCAACCAGGCGGAGGAGAACTACTTCGCCAAGGACGACACGTTCGTCGCGGACAAGAACCCCAACGTGCGCAAGGCCTTCGAACTGGCGGGCGGGATGGCGCTGAAGAAGGAGACGGCGGCGGTCACCACGTTCACGCAGCCGTGGACGGTGGCGATCAAGCAGAGCCGGTTCGCCGCCATCACCTGTCCCGCGTGGATGCTCACCCAGATCGAAGAGGCAGGCGGCCCGGAACTGGCGGGCAAATGGGACGTCACCGCGGTTCCCGGCAAGGCGGGCAACTGGGGCGGCTCGTTCCTGACCGTGCCGAAGCAGGGCGCGCACCGCAAGGAGGCCTACGACCTCGCCGTCTGGCTCACCGCGCCCGAACAGCAGAAACGGATCTTCCTGGAAAGCGGGCTGCTGCCCAGCGCGCTCGGCGCCTACCAGGACAGCGCCGTGCTTTCCCACACCAGCAAGTACTTCGGGGACGCGCCGGTCGGCAAGATCTTCGCCACCTCCGCCGAAGCGCTGCGGCCGAACTACCGCGGGCTGCGTGACGGCGAGGTGCGGCCCGTGTACGGGCACGCCCTCGGCCGCGTCGAGGAGGGGCGGCAATCGCTCGTCGAGGCCTGGAACCAGGCTTCGACGGAGGGCCGCGCCGCGGCCGCCAAATGAACGACGACGGCGTGACACGCGGATTTCCGGCCGGGTTCCGCTGGGGCACGGCGACGGCGGCGTACCAGATCGAGGGCTCGACGACGGCCGACGGCCGCGGACCGTCCATTTGGGACACTTTCACCGCGCGGCCCGGCCGGGTGCTCGACGGCGCCACCGGCGAACCGGCGTGTGACCATTACCGGCGCTATCGCGAGGACATCGGCCTGCTGAGCGAACTCGGTGTGCCGTACTACCGCTTCTCCGTCGCGTGGTCGCGGGTGATGCCCGACGGCCGCACGAGCGAACCCCGCGGCCTCGCCTTCTACGATCGCCTTGTCGACACGGTGCTGGAGCACGGGATCACCCCGATGGTGACGCTTTACCACTGGGACCTGCCGGAGGCGCTGCAAGCGGAAGGCGGCTGGCCCAACCGCGATCTCGCGGAGCTTTTCGCCGACTACACGCTGACCGTCCACAAAGCACTCGGCGACCGCGTCCGGCAATGGACCACGATCAACGAGCCGTTCTGCGCCGCCTTCATCGGCTACGGCAACGGTGACCACGCGCCGGGTATCCGGGACGAGGGCGCGGCGCTGGTCGCCGGGCACAACCTCCTGCTCGCGCACGGCCGGGCCGCGCAGGCGTTGCGGGCAGGTGGTGGCGAGCAGGAAGTGTCCATCGTGCTCAACTTCGCCCCCGTGCTGACCGATGTGGACGACGCCGCCCACCGCGAGGCCGCGCGCCGATTCGACTTCCTGCACAACAGGTTCTTCCTCGATCCCCTGCTCGGCCGCGGCTATCCGCCCGAACTGCTGGCGGATCTGGCGCATCTCGGCACACTGGAACCGGCGATCGCCGACGGCGACCTGGATGTGATCGCGCAGCCGCTGGACGTCCTGGGCGTCAACTACTACGCGCCCGCCCGCGCCGTCCCGCTCGACGACCCCGAAGCCGACAGCAACTGCCCGCTGCCCGGCCTGCGCGGGATGGACGTCCAGCGACCACGCGGCGAACTGACCTCGCTCGGCTGGGAACAGCGGCCGTCGTCGTTCACCGATCTGTTGCTGTGGCTGCACGAACACTGCCCCGGCCTGCCGCTCGTGATCGCCGAGAACGGCGCCGCGTTCGAGGACGAGGTCGTCGACGGGCGCGTGCACGACGCGAAACGCGTGCGGTACTTCGCCGAACACCTCGCCGCCGTGCACGACGCGATCGAACAGGGCGCCGACGTCCGCGGCTACATGGCCTGGTCGCTGCTCGACAATTTCGAGTGGGCCATGGGGTACACGCAGCGGTTCGGCCTCGTGCACGTCGACTTCGAGACGCAGGAACGGGTACTCAAGGACAGTGCCCTGTTCTACGCGGATGTGGTGGCGCGCAACGGGCTCTAGCGGTTCTGGGGGCTGATGTTGCTGTTGTCGGAAACTGTCGGTGGTCGGTCGTATGTTCTGCGTGTGGACACACGCAACGCCACTGTGGCGCTACTCAAGGAAATCACCTCTTCTGATGCGTTGAAGGAGGTCAATACCGCGCTGAATTCGTTGGAGGACAAGGATGCTGTCGACGCTGCGGTGGCGGCGTCGGAGGGGATCGCACGGTTGGAAGCGGTCCGGTTCCGCGCTCTCGCGCAACTGAACCGTCACCGTGACGGCGTGTCCAGTGTGACGCAGGAAGTCGCGTTCGCTCTGTCTGTTGTGGACGGTCACGCGGCAGGACTGGTGTCGACGGCCCAGGCGTTGACCACCCGGCTGCCACGAACACTGGGGCTCCTGGATCGCGGGCAGGTGGGCGGCTACGGGGCGATGAAGGTCGCCACGGCCACCGCGTGGCTGTCCGACGACGACGCACGTGCGGTGGACGAGGTACTGGAGGACCGGTTACCGGGCAGGAACTCCGACCAGATCCGGAAAGCGGCGAACCATGCGGCGATGATGGCCGACCGCGACGGGGCGGGTCTTCGGACCGAACGCCACCGCGCCGGGCGGCGGTTGTCGATCCGGCAGGGCGAGACCGGGGTCGCCTCGATCGAGGTCGAAGACGGCCCCGTCGAGAAAGTCGCCGCCGCCTACACCCGGATCGACCGCGAAGCACGCGCCCTGAAGACCGGCGACGAGACCCGCACCCTCGACCAGCTCCGCGCCGACGTCGCCCTCGACCTCCTGCTCAGTGGCCAAGGCGGGAAGAGTGAACGGTCCGAGGTGTTCCTCTACATGGATCTCAACACCTATCTGGGGGTGAACGAAGATCCCGCCGAGCTCGCCGGACACGGCCACATCCCGGCCTCGCTGGCCCGGCACATCGCGTCCGGGCCGGACACCGTGCTGCGCCGGATCATCACCGACCCACTCTCCGGACAGGTGCTGGATCTGGGCCGGGACCGGTATCGGCCCACCGCCGGGCTGGGCGAGTTCGTGCGGGTACGCGACAGGGAATGCCGAAGACCCGGCTGCCACCGCGTCGCCCAAGCCTGCGACCTCGACCACTCGCTGCCGTGGCAACACGGCGGCCACACCAGTGACACCGATCTGATCGACCTCTGCCGCCGCGACCACCGCCTCAAAGACGAACCCGGCTGGGTCTACCGGCTGGCTTCCGATGGGACTCTCACCATCACCACGCCCACGGGGCGGAGTTACGACAGCACACCGCCGCCACTGCACGAACCCCGCGCTGAGGAACCGCCACCGTTCTGAGCCGTTGCCGGAAAACGGCCACGGCGCCGTGACTGCGATCGGCGGCCTGGTTGCCGAAATACGGCCAGGCTGGAGTCCGCCTTCCAGACACGCGAATCAGCCTCGTGGCGCGCCACGCATGACGCCGTCGACCACTTCCTGGCCAGCACGATGAACAACACGATCACGGGCAGCACGCCGATCGTCGCCGCGGTCAGCACCGCCACCGTTCTGAACCATCGCCGGAAATCGGTCACGGCCCCGTGACTGCGATCGGCACTGGCCGGGTTGCCGAAATACGGCCATGACTCGACCGAGGCTCGAATCCGCTCATGGTCTCGCAGAGATGCCCCGCGTGACCACGCTCCGGTCCGGCCCGGCAGCGGCTGCGGAACCACTCGCTGCCCAACGACATCACCGAAAAACGGCTACAGACCGAACCCAGTAGCTCAACGCGACCCCAAATCAGCCCCGTGGCGCGCCACGCATCACCCCGTCGACCACCTTCCTCGCCAGCACGATGAACAACACGATCACAGGCAGCACGCCGATCGTCGCCGCGGTCAGCATCAGCGAGTAGTCGGTGAAGTAACCGCTCGCCAGCCGCGACAGCGCCACCTGCACGGTCGGATGCGCGTTGGGGTCGAGCACGATCAACGGCCAGAAGAAGTCGTTCCACGCCGTCATGAACGTCAACATCCCGAGCACGGCTGCCTGAGGACGGACGGCGGGCAGGGCGACGCTCCAGAACAGCCGCACCGTCGAACAGCCGTCGACGCGGCCGGCGTCGAGCAGTTCGCCGGGGATCGCCTCCTCGCACGCCTGCCGCATCCAGAACACGCTGAAGGCGCCGACCAGCCCCGGCACGATCACCGCCTCCAGCCGCCCGTACCAGCCGAGTTCGCCGACCACCAGGTAGAGCGGGATCACCCCGAGCTGGGCGGGCACCATGGCGGTGCCGATGACGACCAGGAAGAGCGAGTCGCGGCCGGGGAAACGCAGGCGCGCGAAGGCGAATCCGGCCATACTGGAGAGCAGCACGTTCGACACGGTCACCGTGCCGGCGACGATCAGCGAGTTCTGCATCGCCAGCCAGAAATCGACGGTGTCGAAGACCTTGCCCACGTTCTCGATCAGGTTGCCGCCGGGCAGCAGCGGCGGAGTCATCTCGCCGAGCGCGGAATTGTCCTTCGAGGACACCACGAACGACCAGTACAGCGGGAAGATCGACGCGACGGCGACGGCGAGCAGCAGCCCGTAGGCGACGAATCCGGTCCGTTCCCTCGCCGCCACGGTCACTCACCGCCCCGCATCCGGCGCACGAGCGAGAAGTTGACCAGCGCGAAGCCCGCCGAGAACAGGAAGAGCAGCCACGCGATCGCCGCCGCGTATCCGGCGTCGAACTCGCCGAACCCCTTCTCGTACAAGTACATGGCGAGCGTCTGGAACTGGCGGTCGGCGCCGCCGGTGCCGTTGGTGCCGGTGTCGTCGAACAACTGCGGCTCGGCGAACAACTGCAACCCGCCGATGGTCGAGACGACGACGGTGAAGGCGATGGTCGGGCGGATCGCGGGCACGGTGATCGACCAGAAGGTCCGCCAGCGCGAGGCGCCGTCGAGCATGGCGGCGTCGTAGCGTTCCTGCGGCACGGACTGCATGGCCGCGAGGTAGAGCAGCGCGTTGTAGCCGGTCCAGCGCCACATCACCATCACGCTGATCGCGACGTGCGCGGCGAACCGGTCCGTCCGCCAGTCCACCGGGTCGAGTCCCACCAGGCCCAGCACCCAGTTGACGACGCCGTAGTCCTCGGCGAAGAGCTGGCTGAACACCAGCGCCACCGCGACCACCGAGACGACGTTGGGCAACAGCACACTGGCCCGCCACAGGGTCCGCGCGCGCAACGGGCGGTCGAGGAGTGCCGCGAGCCCGAGCGCGGCCAGCAGTTGCGGGACGGTCGAAAGGACGAAGATGCTGACCGTGTTGAAGAGCGCGTTGTAGAACTTCGGGTCCTGGAGCAGGACGGCGAAGTTGCCGAGACCGGCGAACCCGGTGTCACCGTTGACCAGATGCCAGTGGTGCAACGCCACCCAGGCGGTGTAGAGCAGCGGGAAGAGACCGAACACGCCGAACAGGACGTAGAACGGCGCGGTCATCAGATATCCGGCGAGTCGCTCGCCCGTACGCTTCAACCGGTGATCACCTTGACGCCTGTCCGGGTGATCTCGTCGGCGGTCACCGCGACAATAGTTGGTCGAGATCATCACGGGGACCCGAGGCGTGCCCGGCGGTTCTCCAGGAAGGCTCGCTCCGTGTCGTTGGTGGCCAAGGCGATCGCCTCGTCGTAGGCGGCGGTGGCTTCCGAAGCCCGGCCGAGGCGGGCGAGCAGGTTCGCGCGGGTGGCGGGCAGATGGTGGTAGCCCGGTAGATCCAGCTCGGCGATCCCGTCCAGTGCCGCCGCCGGGCCGTGCACCTCGGCGACGGCGACCGCGCGGTTGAGCGCGACGATCGGCGTCGGGGTGAGCCGCCACAGCCGGTCGTAGAGCGCCAGCACCTGCGTCCAGTCGGTCGACGATCCGTCCGTGTGCACGGCGTTGATCGCGGCCTGCACCTGGTACGGACCCGGCCGGTCGACGCGGAGGCATCGCCGCACCAGTTCGTGCCCCTCGGCGATCAGTTCCCGGTTCCACAAGGACCGGTCCTGGTCCGCGAGCACCACCAGCTCACCGGACGGCCCGACCCGCGCCGGCCGCCGGGCTTCGGTGAGCAGGAGCAGCGCCAGCAGCCCGAGCACCTCCGGTTCGTCCGGCATCAGCTCGGTGAGCGCCCTCGTCAGGCGGATCGCCTCCAGACAGAGATCCGTCCGCAGCAGGTCTCCCGACGTGGACGTGTATCCCTCGTTGAACACCAGGTAGAGCACGGTGAGCACGGAGCCCAGCCGATCGGGGAGTTCGTCGTCCCGCGGCACCCGGTACGGGATGCCCGCGTCGCGGATCTTCTTCTTCGCGCGGACGATCCGCTGGGACACGGTCGCTTCCGGGACGAGGTACGCCCGCGCGATCTCCCCCACCTCCAGCCCGCCGAGCAGCCGCAGGGTGAGCGCGGTCCGCGCGAGCGGCGAAAGCGCCGGATGGCAGCAGGTGAAGATCATGCGGAGCTGGTCGTCACGCACCGGCCCGGCCTCGGCGGGCTCATCCGGCTGGTGCAGCAGCAAGGCCTGCGCGTGCCGGGACTCGCGGGTGGATTCCCGGCGCAGGCGGTCGATCGCCCGGTTACGGGCGGTGGTGACGATCCAGCCGCCCGGATTGGGCGGCGGCTCGGCCCACTTCTCGACCGCGGTCGCGAACGCGTCCTGAACCGCCTCCTCGGCGAGCGAGATGTCGCCGAGGAGGCGGGTCAGGGTGGCCACGCACCGGCCGTACTCCGCCCGGTAGATCCCGTCGAAATCCATCGACGTCAACGCCGCGGGTCGCCGAACGGCCGCACTTCGATCGGCTGTCCACAGGCGAGCGCGCATTTCTCGGCCCAGGCCAGCGCTTGGTCGAGGTCGTCGACCTGGATCACCCAAAACCCGCCGAGCTGTTCCTTCGTCTCGGCGAACGGCCCATCGGTGATCGTGGTCGTGCGGCCTTCGGGACGGACGACCGTGGAGACGTCCGAGTGCTCCAGGCCGCCCACGAAGACCCAGGACCCGGCGGCCTTCATCGCGTCGGTGACCTCGCCGGTCCTGGCCATCATCGCCCGGACCTCGTCCTCGGGTGCGTCCCGTGTGCTCTCGTCGAGCTGGACGGCGAGCAGGTACTGCCTCATGACTGAACCCCTTCGACGGCTCAGGAGATCATTCCACGGTGACGGACTTCGCGAGATTCCGCGGCTTGTCGATGTCGTGGCCGAGGATCAGCGCGGCGTGATAAGCCAGCAGCTGCAACGGGATCGTGAGCAGGATCGGGTCGAGTTCCGGTTCCGAACGCGGGACGACGAACCGCGGCACGTCGAGATCGCCGAAGTCCACGTCGTCGTGGGTGATCGCCAGCACCTGGCCCTTGCGTGCCTTGATCTGCTGCATCGCGGCCAGGTTGCGGTCGGCGAGGTCGTCGGACGGCACGATCGCGACCGTCGGCAGCTCCTCGTCGATCAGCGCGAGCGGGCCGTGCTTGAGCTCCGAGGTCTGGTAGGCCTCCGCGTGCCGGTACGAGATCTCCTTGAACTTCTGCGCGCCCTCCCGCGCCACCGGGAAGCCGCGAACCCGGCCGATGAAGAACAGGCTCCGCGCGTCCGCGCAGATCTTGGCGTGCTCGGCGATCCGGTCCTCCGCCTCGACGATTTCCGCGACCTGCTTCGGCAACGCGCGGAGTGCCGCGACGATCCGCTGTCCGTCCGCATTGGACAGATCGCGGACGCGGCCGAGCGCCAGCGCGATCATCGCGAAACCGACGGCCATGTTGGTGAGCGCCTTGGTCGAAGCGACGGCGATCTCCGGACCGGCGTGCAGGTACAGGCCGCCGTCGCAGGCCCGCGCGATGCTCGAGCCGACGACGTTCACGAGGCCGACCACCCGGCCGCCCTTGCGCTTGACCTCCTCGACGGCGAACGCGGTGTCCGCCGTCTCGCCGGACTGGCTGACCGCGATGTAGAGCGTGTCCGCTTCGATGATGGGGTTGCGGTAGCGGAACTCGGACGCGGCCTCCGCGTCGGCCGGGACCCGCGCCAGGTCCTCGATCATGGTCGCGCCGATCTGGCCCGCGTAGTACGCCGAGCCGCAGCCGAGGATCTTCACCCTCGCGAAACCACGCAGGTCACGGGGAGTCAGGTTCAGACCGTCCAAACGGGACACTCCGAACCGGTCGTCGAGACGGCCCCGGATCATGCGTTCCAGGCATTCCGGCTGCTCCTGGATCTCCTTGTACATGTAATGCCGGTGCCCGCCGAGGTCGAGGTCGTCGGCCTGGATGTCGATCGCCGTGGCGGCCTTGCCGGTGTCGCTCTCGTCGACGGTGAAGGTGCGGTAGCCGGTGGCCGAGACGCTGGCGAACTCGCCGTCGTCGAGGTGCACCACCTGCGAGGTGTGCCGGACCAGCGCGGACAGGTCGCTGGCCACGAACATCTCGCGGTCGCCGACGCCGATGATCAGCGGCGAACCGTTCCGCGCGACCACGACACGGTCGGGGTGTCCGGTATCGGTCACGGCGATCGCGTAGGTGCCGGTGACGCGCGAGACGGCCTCGACGACCGCGTCTTCGAGGGTCTTCGCGCCCGACCTCGCGATGAGGTGGGCGAGCACCTCGGTGTCGGTCTCCGACGTCAACGTCACCCCGGCCTGCGTGAGCTGCTCGCGCAGCGCGTCGGCGTTGTCGATGATCCCGTTGTGCACCACCGAGATCCGGCCGTCCTCGGAAACGTGCGGATGGGCGTTGGCCTCGGTCGCCGGACCGTGCGTCGCCCACCTCGTATGCCCGATGCCGACCTTGCCCGCGAGCCGTTTGGGCAGGGCCGCGGTCAGATTCCGCACCCGCCCCACGATCCGGTGCACCTGGGCGCCTTTACCGCCAAGGACGGAGATCCCGGCCGAGTCGTAGCCGCGGTATTCCAGCCGCGTCAGCCCCTCGATCAGGATCGGGGCGGCGTTCTGGCCGCCGATGTAACCGACGATTCCGCACATGACGAGTCAACCTCACAGAGAAAACGGACAGGGCACACGAAGACCGGGCGTGCTCCGTCAGCCGTAGACGATGCGGCGCAGTTGCCGCTCGGACAGGTCGGGAGGCGCGACGAGACGACGGCTCAGTTCGACGGCGATCCGGGGGAAGATCTCGGGATTCTTCCTGCCCTCGGCCTGCAACCGGGCATGCCGCTCCCGGACGTACTGCTCGACCGGCTGCCGGTAGAACGCCAGGACGTCCTCGACGACACGGGCGGCGATGGCCGTCGACAGACCCGTCGACAAGGCAACCTGCTCGACGATGTCCGCGTCCTCCACGGAGCCCATCATGCACATCGGGACTCCGAAACGCCAGTTCTTGCCCGAAATCGGGCAAGACTTGCGGGTTAGCGCTCTCGGGTCGCCATCACCAGCCTGGTGACGAGGTCCGCCCGCTCCGCCATCGACTCGACCAGCAGGTACTCGTGGTCGGCGTGCGCGCCGCCGCCGACGGCGCCCAGCCCGTCGAGGGTCGGGACGCCGATCGCGGCGGTCAGGTTGCCGTCGCTACCGCCGCCGACGGCCACCCCGGCGACTCCGGGCAGTAGCCGTCCGGCGACGGCGAAGAGGTCCGCGGCGGCCGATTCGGGCATCGGCGGCCGGTGGATCCCGCCTCGCACCACGATTTCCGCCCCTTCGAGGCGCGGGGTCAGCGCGGCGAACCCCGCTTCGACGCGCTCCTTCTCCGCGGCGGACTCGACTCGCACGTCCACCACGACGGTCGCGGAGGCGGGCACGACGTTGCTCGCCGTTCCCGCCGAAGCGACGGTCGGGGTGACGCTCGTCCCGATCTCGGGCCTGCCGAGCGCGACGATGTCCAGTACCTGATGCGCGGCTTCGGTCAGCGCGTTCACGCCGGCCTCCGGCTCGAGGCCTGCGTGCGACGCCCGGCCGGTGATGACGACCTCGAACGTGCCGCAGCCCTTGCGGGCGATCTTGAGGCCGCCGCCATCGGCCGCTCCTTCGAACACCAGCACCGTGCCGCAAGCGCGGGCGCGCTCCTCGATGAGCGCCCGGGATTCGTGCGAGCCCGTTTCCTCGTCGGCCGTCACCAGGATCTCGACGCCGGTCAGGTCGTCGAGCGCCGCCAGGCCGTGGATCGCCTGCACCAGTCCGCCGAGCATGTCGAACACCCCAGGTCCGGTCACCCGGCCGTCGGTCACCGCGAACGGGCGGCGCGCCAAGGTGCCGATCGGGAACACGGTGTCGTGGTGCCCGAGGATCAGCACGCGCGGCTCACCGCCGCCGGACCACCGGACGTGCGGTCCCGCCGCGCTCTCCACCAGGGTCGCCGTTCCGCCGAGACGGGTCTCGACGAGAGCGGCGACGGCCTCGGCCGAGGCCGTCAAAGCCTTGATGTCCCCCGAAGGGGACTCGATCTCGACGAGTGTCCTGAGGTCTTCGATCATCGCGTCGGCTGTCATGCGAACACTTTCGCCTATGCGCCGGCGCCGCCGCTCACAGGCTCGAATTCGCCTGAAAGTCCGGTTTTCGACCTTAGGCGGTTGCCGACCGGCGCCGGACTGCGCATGCTTTGCGCCAACCCGGCGTCGGTGGGGGTGTGCATGTACCAGGAACGCGAGGTCAGACCCAGCCCGTTCCCCCGCGCGCTTTCCGAAGCGGTGGAGCACCGCGGGCTTTCCCTGTCCCGGATCCGCGCGCATCTGGCGGCACGCGGGGTTTCCGTGGCCGAATCGACCTTGAGCTACTGGCAGCGCGGGCTCCGGCATCCGTCGACGCCGCGCTCGCTCGACGTCGTCCGCGCGCTCGAAGCCGTGCTGGGGCTGCCCGCGGACAGCCTGGTCGTGCTGATCGGCCCGCAACGGCGGCCGCCCGGCGACGACCGCAGGCCGTCGTTGCCGGAGCTGCGGCAAAGCTGGGCCGAAACCTGCTCGCTGCTGGACGAACTGAGCGAAACACCCGGCGCGGCGGGAAACGCGAAGCTCGACGTCGTGACCGTCGTCGACGTGCTGACCATGACCGGGGAAGGCCGGATCTCGGAGATCGCCTCGACCATGGTGGTGCGGGCCCGGGAGCCCGGCGCGGACGGTTTCGTGGTGACCCATCAGGACGAACCCGGCACCGACATGGAGGCAACGACGGTCTTCGCCACCGACGGCTGCCGAAGAGGCAGAGTGCGCCGAAGCGCCTCTTCGCCGGGGATGGTGTTCGAGCTCCTCTTCGACCGCGGCCTGGCCGAAGGGGAAACCCATACCTTCGCGTTCACGTTGCGCCTGGCCGCGTCGGTCCGTTCGACCTGTTTCCACCGGACGGTGCGCTCCCGCATGTCGGCGTATCTGCTCCGGATGCGCTTCGACGCCGGCGCGATCCCGGCCCGCTGCGTCAAAACCGTGCGGGAGCGCGAAGAACTGGCCCCCGTGGTCAGCGAGCCGCTGCACCCCGGGCCGGGCGCGACGGTCAGTGCCTACTTCGAGGATCTCGGCGTCGGGATAGCGGGGATCGACCTCATCTGGGAGTGAGGCGGCGTTTCCGCCACACCGCGACCAGCACGACTCCCACCCCGGCGGCTCCGGCTGCGATCAGACCGGCCACGATCGCGACCGGCGGCCCGGTGTCGGCGGGCGGGGGCACGGCCTGCGTGAAGCCGAGCCCGCGGTCGCGCTGGTAGTCCGATCCCGGAAGTTTGTCGGCGTAGCGGCCGTGTACTTCACGCTGGTAGTCGGAAAGCGGGACGAACTTCCCCACCGGCGACTGCGGCAGGCTCGCCTGCAAAAGCACGACACCGTCGGGGCCCAGTTCGTACCAGCCGTTGATCTGGGGTTCGTTGAGCAGGACCGAACCGGGCTTCAGCCGCGCGCTCAGAGTTTCTTCGTCGTTGCCGGAGAACACGCTCGCCGCGACCCACTTTCCCCCGCCTTCGGGCATCGCCTGCAGCGTGGCCTTCTGGCCGGAATCCGCGGTGGCCGTCACGGCGACGGATCTCAGCACGCCCGCGGGCGCACCGGCGATGCCCCTGACGAAGTCGGGATTGAGGGTGTAGACCGGGATTCCCTTCTCCCCCATGGTGATCCGCTGGGGTTCGATCCGGGCGACCTGCCGGAAGTTCGATCTCGCGAGGCCGATCGCGTCCGGTTGCCCGGCGACACGCACGGCGGCCGCGAGATCGCCGTCCGAAGGCGGGACGACTCCCTCGCCGGCCGCGGCGGGAAGCGTGGCGGGCAGCAGCGTCGCGACGGCCACCGCGAGACAACCGGCGAACTTCCGGCAGATCGTGTTCATGACCGCGGCTCAGCCCTTCCGGATGTTGACGATGGTGTCGTTCCAGCGGAACTGGCCGTTGCTGCGGTACTGGTTGTAGTTCCAGGTCTGGTAACGCTGATACGTCGGCCACGGGTCGCCGACCATGATCGACTGGTTCGCCGAGTCGTAGCCGTAGATCACCTCGGCGTGGCCACCACCGGAGGTCCAGTAGATCCCCGTCAGGTTCAGGATCCCGGCGTCGATCTGGCTGACGACGGAGCTGAAACCGATGGGCCCGCCCGCGTCCTGCGAGGAGAAGCCGGTGCCGCGGAAACCGCGGACGATCTCGGGGATCTGGGCGGGCTGGTTCGGGCAGTACCCGGCCGACGTGCCCTTGCCCGCGGCGCAGAACTGGGCCTGGGTGGCGGTGCCGCCCATCGACCGCTCGATGCTCGAACCGTCCGCCGCCCAGCACCATTGGTTGTACTGCTGCACCTGCTGGGTGTAGTTCAGCTGCTTGGACGCGGCGGTCGCGGCGACCGTCATCGCGGTCCCGGCCACCGGCGCGACCTCGCGCACCTGGGTGTGGGTCTGGGTCTGGATCAGGCCGTGGGGCCGGTCCCCGGCGTCGCCGGGCTGCGCGAGGGCGGTGGCGGGCAGCATGCCCAGCGCGAAGACGGCGGCTCCGGTGGCCAGCGCGGCCCTCGAAAGGCTCTTCACAGATGTCTCCTTTGACACGGGGATGGGGAGATCACCGTGCGCCGCCCCGGCTTCGGGAACAACGCCCTCACCAGGCGCGAAGGAGCCGCTGTGATCGTTCACAGGGCCGGGACGCGCTCGCGTGCCAGGAAACATCGGGTCCGTGTGCGGCGGAGCGAGGGCCGCCGCGCAAGATTCACGGCCCCTTCACAAAGGCTGTGAATCCACCACGGGTCAGGCCTTGGGGGTCGCGAGTGTGGTGGGCCGGCTGCGGCCCCGCAAGGTGACGTCCTCCGTCGCCTTCCACTGCGCGGCCTCGTCTTCGGCCGCCGACTCGATCGCCGTCCACGAAGCGAGCAACCGGGCTTCGACGTTCTTCGCCAGTTCGGTCAGCCGGGCGGCTTCGTTGACCGGGTCGCCGATCACCGTGTACTCGAACCGCCGCGGGTCGCCGACGTTCCCGGCGACCACCTCACCCGTCGCCACGCCGATCCCGGCCGGGCAGTCGGGCACCTCGGCCGCCAGCCTTCGCGAAATCGCCCGGCCGGCGGACAGCGCGAGGGTCGCGTGGTCCTCCAGCCGCACCGGTGCGCCGAAGATCGCCAGCGCGGCGTCACCGACGAACTTGTTGACCAGCCCGTGGTTGCGGTCGACCTCGTCGACCACCACCGCGAAGAACCGGTTGAGCAGGCCGACGACCTCCTCGGGCGGGCGGCTCGCGGCCAGCGCGGTCGACCCGATCAGGTCGACGAACAACACCGACACCGTCCGCACCGTGCCGCCGAGTTCGGCGGACGTGCGCATCGCCTCGATCGCGACGTCCTCGCCGACGTGCCTGCCGAACAGGTCGCGCAAACGTTCGCGTTCCGCGAGACCGGCGGCCATCCCGTTGAAGCCCGCTTGCAGCAGACCGAGTTCGGTGCCGTCGTAGACCGGGATCTCCACGGCGAAGTCACCGGCCCGCACCCGGCCTAGCGCGTGCTGCACCGACCGGATCGGGTTCACCACGGCGCGGGCGGTGAACACGGTGACCAGCAGACCGAAGACCAGCACCACCAGGCCGAGCACGATGACCGAGATGGCGAGCTTCGTGGTCGACACGTCACCGCGCGCCCACGCCAGCACCGCCGTGACCACCAGTCCGGCCACCGGCACTCCGGTGCCGAGGCACCAGAACAGCAGCATCCGCAGATTGACCCCGCCGCTGAGCCGCCGTGCCGGCGAAGTGCCCGTCAGTGCCAAGGCCGCGTACGGCCGCAGGATGAACTCTCCCGCCAGATAAGCGATCGCGCAGACGACCACGCCCGCGAACGCGACGACGAGCAGTTCGGTGAGCACGACCTTCGGCTGCACCAGCGCGGCCAGCACGCCGAAGACCACGGTCGCGACGCCCCACAGCACCGCCTGCACCAGCGTCAGGCGCAACGGGACACGAAGACTGGCCGCGCGCTCCTCGTCGGTCGGCGTCCGGCCGTCGGCCGCCCAGCGCAACGTCCGCAACGCGCCGCGGGTGCCCCACAACGCGCCCACGACCACGGCGGAGACCACGTAGACGGGGACCGCGATCGCGGTGACCCGGACGAGGTCGCCGGACATACCGGGCGCGGGCATGAGCAGGGCCGCCAGTCCGACCACGACCAGCGCGCCGATGACGTTGGTCGCGATCAGCGTCCCGGTGAGCAGTCCCTGGACGCGGCGCCGCAACACGGCCGAGTCCTGATCGAGCGGACCGAGCAGCCAGGAGCCGAACGGTCCTTGCCCGCGGCCCCGAACAGTGGAGTCGTTGTCTGGTCGCACCCGTGTCCCACCCGTTCACCCCGGTTTGAGTGAACGACTGTACACCGAAGCGGACGCGGTCGTCAGCGGACCGTGCCGGAGCCGATCAACGTCGTCGCGTCGAGTTCTGTCACGCCTTCGGCACGCAGGGAATCGAGGTAGCGCTCACGCACCTGCTCGACGGCGCCGGGTTCGAGGTCGGCGAGAAGACCGCGGAACCCGGAGCCGATGACGACCAGCCAGGCGACCTCCGGTGTCATGGTCAGCCGCAGCTCGTTGACCACGACGTCCACATCGGACAGATTCCGCTCGGAAAGCCATGCGGCGTATGTGTCGGCCTGGTCGACGCGGTCGATCAAACTCGGTTCCCGTTCCGGTGGCGGAGCGGACTCGGTCACCGCGGCCACCGCACGTCCGAGGTGACGGCCCGCCGCCACCATGGATCCACCGCGCCAGATGGTGAACACTGCCCGCCCACCAGACCGGGCCCGGGAGATCAGCCGCTCGGTGCCGTCCGTCATGTCGGGAAAGAAGAAGATGCCGAGCGCGGACTGCACGACGTCGTAGCCGCCCGTGTCCCACGCCGTCGCGTCGGCTTCGTGCGCGCGCAACTGCGGCAAATCCGCCGAACGACGGCGCAACTCGCCGATCATCGGACCGGAGAGGTCGATCGCGTCCACCACACCGCCGGCCCCGACAGCACGCGCCGCGGGAACCGCCGAGGCCCCGGTGCCGCAGCAGGCGTCGAGGACACGGTCACCTTCACCGAGTCCGGCGGCCGCCACCGTGGCCGCACCGATCGGCTCCCACAGATGACGGCCCAGCGCGGTGAAATCGGCGGCCGCGGCGTCGAAAGCGCGCCGGGTTCCCACTTCGCGAGAAGACATGCCGCGACGATATCCGGTTCGGCACCCGCTGACACCGATCCGGCGCGCCCACGGCTCCGAATACCGGACATGGACCAAGGAGACCTCGCCCCGGACTTCACCCTGCCCGACGACACCGGCCGGGATCGCACGCTGTCGGACTTCCTGTCCACCGGCCCGGTCGTGCTGTTCTTCTACCCCGCCGCGATGACCGGGGGCTGCACCGCCGAGAGCTGCCACTTCCGCGACCTGGCCACGGAATTCGGCGAGGTCGGCGCTCACCGCGTCGGGATCAGCCCGGACGGGATCACCAAGCAGCGGCAATTCTCCACGCTGCACGGCTTCGACTACCCGCTTCTGTCCGATACGGACGGAAACGTCGCCAAACAGTTCGGCGTATGGCGCCGGTTCAGCCCGCTGCACGCCAAACGACGCACCTTCGTGATCGGCACCGACCACCGGATCCTCACGGTGATCAAGAGTGAGCTGAAGTTCGACGTCCACGCCGACAAGGCGCTCGCGGCCCTGCGGGAACGGACGCCGACCACCTGACCTCCGCCTCGTAGGCGATGTCGCGTGACTGACCGGACGGCACACGTGATTCAGCGGACGACACGCGTGACTGGATGGACACCACGACCGCGGCCCGGGTTCCACCACGAGCCGTCCGCCCAATCACGCATGTCGTCCCTCCAATCACGCGAGTTCCGCCTCCAATCACGCGTGTGCGCCCTCCAATCACGTGTGTTCGCCGCCTGGACACACGGCCACCAAGCGGGACAGCTCGGCGGTGCCGTCGAAAAGCGCCCGCGAGCGGGCCGTGATCCCGGCGTCCCGCACGGAGAGCGCTGCCGCGACGTCTTCCAGCCGCCGGGATCGCCGCAGCTCCGGCATCAGGGCGCGAAGGGGCGCGACGCGGTACCCGGCCAGCCGCAGCTGCTGCACGATCCGCGCGTCCCGCACCTGGGACGGCGTGTACCGCCGCGTCCCCCGCTCGTCGCGGCCGGGGATGACGAGCCGTTCCGCGTCCCAGTGGCGCAACGTCGAAGGACGCACGCCGAGCGCCGACGCCAGTTCGGAGACGCTCATCGAGTCCGAGCCGCGGACGTCTTCGATCGGTTCGCGGGAGATCACCCGGACGGCTTCCCTGGCCTCCTCGAGGTCCGCGCGTTCGGCGTCGAGCCCGGCGTGGGCGGCGTCGAGGAGCGCGAGGACGTCGGGGAGCGGATCCCGATGCAGAGCGCGGACGATCTTCTTGGCCTCGACCGGCCCCACACCGGCGGCGAGCGCGCGATAGGCCAGCGCGGACCGGAGATGGATCTCCTCGTAGCTCCGGTAGCCCGAGGCCGTCCGCGTCGCCGCCGGGAGCACGCCGTCACGTTCGAGGTTCCGCACCTGCTGCACGGAGCAGCCCGCCAGGCGAGCGATCTCCGCTGTGCGCATCGATTTGAGACTTGACACCTTCACCCCGTCGAAAACGTACCCGAACCCTCCATGAGCACTTTAATGCGACGCTTGAGCACATGAACATCGACGACATCATCGGCTTCGTTTCGGACCTCGACGGCGTCCTGACCCTCACGCCGGGACCGGGCGACGAGTGGCCGGAGCTCAGCTGGGGCGACGCGTTCTTCTACTACTCCCCCGACGGCGTCGTCCCGACGAACGTCCAGCCTTTCGCGACGGTCGTGACCAAGAACTACCCCGGCGACGAGGCCTCGCGGCTGGACCGGCCGGACGCGTTCCGCGTGAACATCCACGCGGGCAAGGAGGACTTCACCCGTCTGCTCGGCCGCGCTCCCCGGGACGCGGCCGAAACCGACGTCGACCCCGCCGTCGAAGACACCGTGATCGCCCACCCCGTCTACGGGACGGCGGGCTGGCTGGCGGTGGTGAACCCGGCGTCGAAGACCGAAGCGGTCGTCCGCGAACTGCTCGGCACGGCCTACCGGCTGGCCCGCGCGCGGTACGAACGGCGCGCGGACTCCTCGCGCGGTTAGCGGACCGAATATCGTGGGGCGGTGGGCCGAAACCTTCACACCCGCGAGCGGCTCAGGCCGGTCGACCTGGCACGTGAGCACGGCCTGTCCACGCAGGCCGTCCGCAATTACGAGGCGGACGGCATCCTCCCCGCCGCCGAACGCGGTCCGCACGGTTATCGCACCTACACGCCCCGGCACGCCCAAGCCCTGCGGGCGTTCTTGGCCCTCGTACCTGGGCACGGTCACGCGACGGCGGCGTCGATCATGGAGGCGGTCAACCGGGACGCGGTCGAGGAAGCGCTCCGGCTCGTCGACGAGAGCCACGCGCAGCTGCTCGAGGATCGCCGCACCCTCCAGGCCGTCGCGGACGCGCTCCGCGATCTCGAACCCGTGCCGCAGGAGCGGGGCGAGATGTTCGTCGGTCCACTGGCCAGAAAACTCGGCGTCCGGCCAGCCACGCTGCGCGAATGGGAGCGTGCGGGCCTTCTCCGGCCCGGACGCGACCCGCGGACCGGCTACCGCGTCTACAGCGCGGCCGACGTGCGCGACGCCAAGCTGACCCGTCAGCTCCGGCGGGGCGGCTACCTCCTGGAGCGGATAGCGCCGCTGATCGACCAGGTCCGCTCGGCCGGGGGTGTCGTGCCGCTCGAGTCGACACTGAGCGACTGGCACTCGCGGCTCTCGGCGAGGGGCCGGGCCCTGCTCTCCGGCGCCGCCGCGCTGAACGCCTACCTCGACCGCTGACACTTTTCGGACAATGACACTCCCGCGCAATTGAATTCGCGGCGATTCACGCCTTTACGCCTACGAAAGTAGGAGCGTGATCACGGAACCTACTTTCGGCGCTACGGCGAGGAAGACGGGCGCTCGTACTGTGCGTGACATCGAGATGAACCGCCCGGTCCCTGCCTTTTAAACCATATCCCGGCGGTTCGTCGTCCCCTCCTTATCGAAGGAAATTCGCATGCGAATTCGCGGACCCGTCATGCTCACCCTGCTGAGCGTCTGCGCCGGAATCGGCGCTTTCGCCGTCCCGGCGACCGCCGCGCCGGTCACCGCCTACGACCAGACGATGCTGGAGACTCTCGCCGCCCAGCTGCGCGTCAGCCCGCTTCAGGCCGCGCAGAAGCTGGACCACGAGAAGAACCTGATCGCCTCGCTCGACAGCATCAGAACACGCGGTCTCCACACCGACGGCGCGTACTTCGACGACGCCGGCGCCCTCGTGGTGAACGCCGCCGACGCCGGGTCCGCCGAGGCGCTCCGCTCTGCCGGGCTGACCCCGCGCACCGGTGCCCGTGGCGAGAACGCGCTGAACGCCCTGTCCGCCACCGTCGGCAAGGTGATCGGCAAGGACGTCGGCCAGGTGCAGGCGTGGGGTCCGGAACTCGCGGCCGACAAGGTCGTCGTCACCGTGCAGCCGGGTGCCGACAGCGCCCTCGTCCGCCGCCTCACGGCACTGCCCGGCGTGGCGGTCCAGACCGGTGTCGCCAACGGCAACACCACGCAGGCCGACGTCATCCCCGGCCAGATCATGGACCTCGACCCCGGCACCAACTGCTCGCTCGGCTTCCCCGGCACCACCAGCAACGGCAACAACGTGCTGCTCACCGCCGGGCACTGCGTCGAAGGCAACCCGGACATCCTGAACCGCAACGGCGTCCACATCGGACGCGGCGTCGCCACCCAGTTCCCGTCGGCCGACATGGGCCTGATGGACATCGACGCCGAGGACACCGGCCGCGGCTACGTGGACACCCGCAAGGGCACCACGGTGCGGATCACCGGCAGCTCGAAGGCGCCGGTCGGCACCACGCTGTGCAAGGCGGGCAACACCACCGGCTGGACCTGCGGCAAGATTACCGCCTACAACCAGACCGTCCGCTACAGCGGCGAAAGCGTCGCCACCTCCGGGCTGGCGAAGTCGACCGTCTGCACCGAGGGCGGCGACAGCGGCGGCGCCTACAT
The DNA here is from genome assembly GCF_046549005.1 of Amycolatopsis sp. lyj-108. NCBI lineage: Bacteria > Bacillati > Actinomycetota > Actinomycetes > Pseudonocardiales > Pseudonocardiaceae > Amycolatopsis > Amycolatopsis sp. lyj-108. The sequence goes on from NZ_JAJPWQ010000014.1 coordinate 255,067, forward strand.
CGCGGGCAACACCGCGCAGGGCATGACTTCCGGCGGCCCCGCCGACGGGCACGACTGCGGCTACAACGAGGGCGCCAACGCCACCGGTTCGTACTCGTACTACCAGCCGGTCGTGGACGCGGCGAACAAGTACGGGGTCACGCTGACCCGTTCCTGACGAAGAACGCCCGATGGCGGGGAGCGCCTGCTCCCCGCCATCGGGCTTTGTCACGCGCTCAGGATCTGCTCCCGCAGGATGTCCGCGTGGCCGCCGTGCTGGGCGAGCTCACGCAGCAGGTGCAGGTACACCCACCGCAGCGGAAGCGGACCACGCCGGTTGCCGTGGAGCAGGTCGTCCAGTTCGAGGGCCGAAGCCGCCTTGCGCGACGCCTCGCAGGCTTCGCGATACGCCTTCCGCACGGTGGCGATCGTGTCCTTCTCATCGAGGATGAACGATTCGTCAGGCGTGGCGGGGAGCCCGATCTCGGTGCGCGGGCGGCAGGTGACGGCTTCGTCGAACCACACCTTTTCCACGAAGGTCGCGTGCTTCACCAGACCGAGCAGAGTCGTACGGGAGGGAACGAGCGACCGGCGCGCCTGCTCTTCGGTCATCCCCTCCAAACAGTTGTCGAGCACCCGACGATGTTCGTCGAGGAACACCTCGAACTGTTCACGGAAAGGATGGTTGAGGACGTCCAACGAGCGCATCGGAGAAGAGGACACGGGCGAAGCATCGCAAAAGTCCTCGATCATGGGCAACCGAGTTGCGCTACTTCAGGAACTTGACCAGTTCGGCGCTCACGAACTCCGGATTCTCCTCGGCGAGCCAATGTCCAGCCCGCGGCACGTCGACCGCGCGGGCCAGGTTGGCGACACGGGGTGCCAGGGTGGCCTTCTGCGGTTCGAGCAGTCCTTCGGCGGTCATCAGCAGGGTGGGCGTGGTGATGGGTTTCGCGACGGTGTTCGCGGTCGCGTCCTGGCCGAGCGTGCGGTAGAGCTCGAAGCCGCCGTGCAGGACCTCCGGCCGGGTGTAGGTGCGGGCGTACTCGTCGATCTCGGCGTCGTCGAAGGGCGACGGCGCCCCAGGACCGCCGAACGCGGTCCCCGAGTAGGCGACCTGGGGGTAGAACAGGGACAGGTACTCGCGGACGTCGTCGCCGACGACGGCCTCGGGGACCGTCTTCTGCGTATGGAAGGCGATGTGCCAGCTCAGGTTCCGGTAGGCCGTCGCGTCGAGCGCGGGACCTGGCAACGGCAGGTCGAGATACGCGAGCTTGGTGAGGTCGCCGGGGAACTGCGCGGCGTACTGGAACGCCACCGCGGCGCCGAGGTCGTGGCCGGCGATCCGGGCATCGCGCAGGCCCAGCCGTCCGGCGACGAGGCCGTGGACGTAGCGGGCCAAGGTGGCCTTGTCGTAGCTGGGCGGAGAGCCGGCGCTGTCGCCGAGACCGGGCAGGTCGAGGGCGTACACCGTGAAGTGCTCGGCCAGCGCGGGCATGACGCGGTGCCAGCCGTACCAGGTCTGTGGCCAGCCGTGCAGCAGGACGAGCGGGGCTCCCTTGCCGCCGGTGACGTAGTGCATCTTCACCCCGTCGACGTCGGCGAACTCATGGCGGAACTGTTGCGCGAAAGCCGCGTCGCCGCGGGTGATGTTCTCGTAGGGCGGAGCGGCGGCCGAGGGCGAACCGCAGGCGGTCAACAGGATGAGGGCCACGGCGAACGCGGCGGCTCGGTGAAGCATGGAAGTCTCCGTTTCAGCGCCCGGTGGCGCCGTCGATCAGTTCGCGCAGGATGTCGGCGTGCCCCGCGTGCCGTGCGGTTTCTTCGATCAGATGGGTCAGCGTCCAGCGCCGCGATCCCCGGCGGGGCCCCGCCGCGGCGAGGTCGTCCCAAGACGCGATTTCGGCGTTCGCCTCGGCGATGGTTTCCCGGTACGCGGTGAGAATCGACGCCGCCGTGTCGTCGGGGCCCGGATGGAACGTCGCCTTCCAATCGGCGACGCGGTGGCCGAGCAGCCAATGCCGTTCCACCTGGGTCAGGTGGTTGACCAGGCCCAGCAGATTCGTCCCCGACGGCACGCCGGGGGTGCGGGCTTGCTCGTCCGGCACTCCTTCGGCCTTCGCCACGACCGCGGAACGCAGGTAGTCGAGAAACCCGGCGAGCACGTCCTTCTCGCCAGGGCCCGTCGAAGGCGGCCCGGCGTCGCGTTTGCGGCTCATCGCCCGGACCTCCGGAGGATCAGGACGTGGTCGATGACGATCGCGGTCCGGCCTTCCGGGCCGGTGGCCAGGCGTTCGGCCGCCTCCGCGCGGTCGATCGACCATTCCGCCTGGTCGAGATCCAGTCCGGCCGCCACGTCACCCGGGGTGGGGTACTCGCCGTCCTGGTCCCACGACCAGGGCGCGGCGGAGCCGTGATCGACGACGACCAGCCGCCCGCCGGGATTCAGCGCGCCCGCGGCGGTGCGCAGGACGCGGTCACGATCGAGGGCGAAAGGAGTGTGGAAGTACTGCGCGGACACCAGATCGAAGGTGCCGTCAGGGAAGTCTTCGGCGAGATCGACGCGGAGCGCCGTGATCGGCCCACCGCGTTCGCGGAGCGCGCGCACGGCCGCTCCGGAGATGTCGACCGCGGTCACCCGCCAGCCCCGGGCGGCCAGCCATAACGCGTCGCCCCCGCCACCGCAGCCCAGGTCGAGCGCGGTGCCCGGGGTCAGCGGCTCGGCGATCTCGGCCAGCCTCGCGTTCACCTTCGGCGTTCCGGCGGCACGCCGTTCGTGGAGTTCGTCCCAGAATTCCGTCGCGTTCATGACCACACCTTCGCCTCAGCGCAGCCGAATTGGCACGAAAACTTGCCGACCTGGCAAGATCGACGGCATGGCGGACGAGACGGACGAGGTACTGGACTCGGTGGGCCCCCGGTTGCGTGCCCTGCGCAAACACCGTGGCCTGACACTGGCCGAACTGTCAGTGGCGACCGGGATCTCGGAAAGCACGTTGTCACGGCTGGAAAGCGGCGGACGGCGGCCCACGCTGGAACTGCTGCTCCCGCTGGCCCGCGTGCACGGCGTGCCGCTCGACGACCTCGTCGGCGCTCCCCGTACCGGCGACCCGCGCATCCATTTGCAGCCGATCCACCGCCACGGCATGACGTTCCTGCCGCTCACCCGGCGCGCCGGCGGGGTGCAGGCGTTCAAGATGCTCATCCCCAGCCGCGACGAACCGGCGGAACCCAGCCCGAAGACGCACGGCGGCTACGAATGGGTGTATGTCCTCAATGGACGGTTGCGGCTGGTGGTCGGCGACCGCGACCTGGTGCTGCCGCCCGGCGAGGCCGCCGAGTTCGACACCGCGCTGCCGCATTGGCTCGGCTCGGCCGACGGTCACGCCGTCGAAACCCTCGTCCTGTTCGGACCGCAGGGCGAGCGCGCCCACGTCCGGCCACGCTAGAGCCAGTCGTGCTCGCGGGCGTACCTTGCCGCCTGGTGCCGGGTCTGCGTCTGGGTCTTCTGCATGGCGTTCGAGAGATAGTTCCGCACCGTGCCCTGCGCGAGGTGGAGCCGGGCGGCGATCTCGGCGACGGAATAGCCTTCGCCGGTCACCCGCAGCACCTCCAGTTCCCGCTCGGTCAGCGGGCAGTCGTCGACGACGGCGAGCGCGGAGACGTCCGGGTCGATCCAGCGTTTGCCCTGGTGCAGGGCGGCGATGACGAAGGTGATGTGCGAGGGCTCGGCCGCCTTGCTGACGAAGCCCTGCACCCCGAGTTTGAGTGCTTTGCGGAGGACGCCAGGTTTCGCGTGCCGGGTCAGCATGAGGATGACCTGGTTCGGCCGGGTGCGGCGGATCTCCGCGACCGCGCCGAGGCCGTCCACGCCGGGCATTTCGAGGTCGATGACGAGGACGTCGGGCTCGTGCCGCAGGGTGGCCTCGACGGCCTGCTCGCCGTCTTCCGCTTCGGCCAGGACGGTGATCTCGCCTTCGAGCGGGAGCAGCGCGGCCATCGCCTTGCGCAGCAGGGCTTCGTCGTCGGCGAGCACCACCGTGGTCATGATTCCTCCCTGGCCGGGAAGGACGCGGCCGTCACGAACTGCCCGTCTTCCTGTTCCACCGTCAGTTCGCCGCCGTCCGCGGCGACGCGTTGCCGGAGCGCGGCGAGCCCTCGGAGTTCGGGCAGCGGCCCTCGCTGAGCACCGTCGTTGACGATACTGATGCTCCATTCCGACAGGGTGATCCGCACTCGGGTCGCCTGCGCGTGGCGGAGGATATTGGTCGTGGTCTCACGCAGCACCTGGCCGAGCAGCCTTCCCGCCTCCGGATCGACGTCGGCCTCCCGGTTGACGCGCACGCGGATCCCCGCGGCCTCGAAAAGGTTCCTCGCGTTCTCCAGTTCGGCGGACAGGTTGAGCCGTCGCTGGGCATAGGCGAGCTCCTTCGTCTGGGTGATCGTGTCGGCCACGAGCGCGTGGATCTCCCCCAGTTCCTGTTTGGCCCGTTCGGCGTCGATGTCCACCAGCTTCCTGGCGAGCGCGGTCTTCAGCTTCACCACGTGCAGTGTGTGCCCCTGGATGTCGTGCAGATCGCCGGCGAACCGGACACGCTCGCGGATCACGGCCAATTCCGCCTCCCGCTCGCGCGACTCCTCTAGTTCCTTCACGACGTCGTAGAACCGCTTGTTGGGGAACATGAGGCCGAGCACGACGGCGGTGATCGCGGCCGGGACGAAGACGAAGCTGGTCAGCTCACCGGTGACGTCCTCGTCGGAGACCAGGAGCCGCATGGCGCCCACGCCCGCGATGTACGCGATGAGCGCGACAGCCGCCGCGACCCGGTGGCGGGGCAACTGGGGGACGACGAGCGAGCCCACGAGGAAGACGCCGAAGAACGCCGAACTGCCGCCCGCCACCAGCACCGAGAACGGCCACACGGCCGCCGTGACGATCAGGCACGGGATCGCGACCCGCAGGACCTCCCCCGCCGCCCACCGCACGAACGCGATCATGGCCGCCAGCACGCCCGCGCCCAGGACGAGAGCCTGCCACCAGGTCCGCGCGTCCGACGCCACCACGACCACCCCGCCGACGACGAGCAGCGGGAAGAACATGGTGAGGTTGAGCCTGCGCAGCTTTCCCTGCGCCGGCTCGGTGTCCACATCAGACATGGGACCAGTATCGGCCCTCCGCGACGGCGGGCACCAGTGACACCACGTCATGGGTCGGTGGTGACGTGACGGCACTGCCCTTGCCGGGCCCCGGCGGGTGAGATCTGGGTATGACACCAGTGATCGACGTTGAGCGGCTGAACCTGAAATACGGCGACTTCCACGCTGTGAAGGACCTGTCCTTCCAGGTCCGGCGAGGCGAATTCTATGCCTTGCTTGGCACGAACGGGGCCGGGAAGACCTCGACCCTCGAAACCCTGGAAGGACACCGGACACCGACCTCCGGCACGGTCCGGGTGCTGGGCAAGAGCCCGCGTGACCGCGCCGCCGTCCGCCCCGAGATGGGGATCATGTTGCAGGAGAGCGGATTCTCACCGGATCTGACGGTCAAGGAGTCGGTCCGCCTGATCGGGACGCTGACCCGGCGCACGGACCGGCTCGAACGGGTACTCGGCATCGTGGACCTGACCCGCAAGGCCGACACGAAAGTGTCACAGCTTTCCGGTGGCGAGAAGCGGCGGCTCGACTTCGCGACCGCGGTGTACGGCTCGCCGCGGCTGGTGTTCCTGGACGAGCCGACGACCGGTTTGGACATCCAGTCGCGGGACGCGCTGTGGGACGCCGTCGACAAACTGCGCGAGGACGGTTCGACGATCGTGCTCACCACGCACTACCTCGAAGAGGCGCAACAGCGCGCCGACCGCGTCGGCCTGATGCACCGCGGGACCTTCCACCGGGAGGGCACGGTCTCCGAACTGACGCGGACGCTGCCCGCCGTGATCCGGTTCTCGCTGCCGCCCTCGGCTCCGGCGCTGCCTCTGCAAGGCAGGCGTGAGACCGACGGGAAGTTCGTCATCGAGACCCACGGCCTGCAGAAGGACCTGCACGTCCTGTTGCGGTGGGCGCAGGACCACGCGATCGACCTGCAGGACCTCGAAGCGGGACCGACCCGGCTCGACGACGTGTTCCGCGCCATCGACAACGACTAACCGACTCTCCACAAAGGACTGAAATGATGCTTTCGATAGCCCGTGGCGAGCTGATCCAGATCTTCCGGAACCGCTCCGTCCTGATCACCAGCTTCGTGATGCCCGTCGCCGTCTCCGCGTTCTTCATCTACCAGCACGAAACCTTCGCCAAGATCGGCAGTCTCGGTTACATCGCGGCGATCGTGATGTTCACCGTCTGCGCTTTCGGTCTCTACGCCAGCTCGGTGACCACGCTCGCCTCGCGACGGCAGAACCTGTTCCTCAAACGGTTGCGCTCCACCGCGGCCGGTGACGGCTCCATCCTGGCCGGGCTGGTCCTGCCGGTCACCGTCATCGCGCTCGTCCAGGTGGCCGTGATCATGACCGTGCTGGGCGTGGTCACCGGAAAGCCCGCGAACATCGCCCTGCTGGTCGTGGCGGTACTCGCCACCGTCGCCATGATGATCGGCCTCGGCCTCGCCACCGCGGGCCTGACCAACTCACCCGAGCACGCCCAGGTCACCACCCTGCCGGTCAGTCTCGGTGTCCTCGCCGTGGCGAGCTGGGTCGGTATCTCCGGCACCGACGAGCTGCCGCTGCTCAAGCGGCTGCTTCCCGGGGGTTCGGCCACCGAACTCGCCGTCAACGCCTGGAACGGCGGCGTCGCGGTCACCGATTCGCTGCTCCTGCTCGCCCCGACACTGGCCTGGGTCGTCGTCGCCGTCGTCCTGGCTTCGAAGCTCTTCCGCTGGGAGCCGCGCCGATGAGCATGCGCAAAGCCCTGCTTCCCGTTCTCGCGGCCGCCTTGGTGACCGCGGCGACCCCCGCCGTCGCGTCCGCGGCTCCCCCGCCGAACTGGGGGCCGTGCCCCGAAGAGGCGGCGGGCCTCGGACTGGAGTGCGGCACCATCGAGGTGCCGCTGGACTACCGCGACCCCGGCGGGAAGACCATCGAGATCGCGATCTCACGGCTCGCGAGCACCAAGCCGGAAAAGCGCCGCGGCGTGCTGCTGACCAACACCGGCGGCCCCGGCGGTGAAGGCCTGGCCTATCCGGCCATTCTCAAGAAGCTGAACATCCCGCAGGAGGTGCTGGACACCTACGACGTGATCGGGATGGACCCGCGAGGCGTCCACAACAGCACACCGGTGACCTGCGGGTTGTCGACCGCGGAGCACCCGACCAACATCCCGAGGTACGCGCGCGACTCCGCCGACGTGACGACGGAGGCCCAGCGGGTGGCCGCCGTCGCCGCGAAATGCGGTTCGTCGGCCACCGCGCCGCTCCTGCCGTACATGACCACCGCCAACACCGCGCGAGACCTGGACCGCGTCCGCGAGGCACTCGGCGAGCGGAAGGTGAACTACTTCGGCATCTCGTACGGCACCTACCTCGGTTCGGTGTACACGTCGTTGTTCCCGGAGCGCAGCGACCGGTTCCTGATCGACAGCGCCACCGGCCCCGGCGGCTGGGACGCCTCCTTCTCGCGATTGTTCGGGCAGGGTGTCGATGACCGGTTCCCCGACTTCGCAAAGTTCGCCGCGTCGAAGCCCGAATACGGCCTGGGCCGGACGCCGGCGCAGGTGACGGCGAAGTACTTCGAGCTCGCCGCGCGGCTGGACAGGACGCCGAGCCCGGACGGCTACAACGGCCAGGTGTTCCGCCACGTCACCTTCGCCGAGCTCTACTACGACAACAGCTTGCCGCATCTGGCCGAGACCTGGCGCGCGCTCGACACCGGGAAACCCGTACCGCCCGCCGCCTCCAAGCGGTCGTCCACCGGCGTGCCTTGGCCGTCGGACAACTACCTCGCGAGCCAGCTGCACGTGATCTGCAACGACTCCGACTGGCCGGAGGACGTCGGGACGTACCGGCGCAACGTCGCGATCGACCGGTTCCGCCATCCGCTGTTCGGCGCGGCGGCCGCGAACATCACGCCGTGCGTGTTCTGGCCGTCGGAGCCGATCGAACCGCCGGTGAAGATCACCGGCCGCGGCCCGTCGAACGTGCTGATCGTGCAGAACCTCCGCGACCCGGCCACGCCGCTGGCGGGAGCGCGGAAACTGCGTGAGGCATTCGGCGACCGCGCCAGGATGGTCACCGTCGACCAGGGTGGGCATCTGGCGTACCTGTTCAAGGACAACGAATGCGCCAACGACCTCGCGACGGAGTTCCTGGTCTCCGGCGCGCGGCCGTGGCACGATCTCGCCTGCGGGAGTCAGGGGCAGGTCCGGTCCGCGGGGAGCGCTCCGCTCAGCAAGTAGTCCCGCACCGCACCGTCGACGCACGCGTCGCCCTTCAAGAAGACCGAGTGGCGGTACGCGCCTTCCACCGTTACCAGGCGCGATCCGGCGAGCGCCCTGCGCATGGCGAGTTGCCCCGCGTAGGGCGTCGCGGGGTCGCCGGTCGAGCCGAGGAGCAAGGCCGGTGAACTGTTGTGGATCCGGGTGGCGGGTTCGGCGGGGGCCACGGGCCAGAACGCGCAAGGCGTGATGTTGCGGGCCAGCGGGCCGAACAGCGGCTCGGCGGACCGATGCGCCTGGATGTCCCGGTAGTACGTCGCCGGGGCACGGGAAGCCGCCCGATCCGCGCAGACGACCGGCGTCCCGGCTCGGTCGGTGGCGGCGCCGGATCCGGTCGTCAGGCCGTCGAGGAGCGCGTTCAACGCCGCCGAAGGCGTGACGGGAAGACCCCCCACCGCATCGCGGAGTGTCCGCACGGTGGTGGCGAACTCGGCTTGCGACTTGGGCCGGTCGTCATAGAGGCCGGCGAAGAACAGATACGGCACCATATGACCGTCCACTGTGTACTTCCCGACCTTGAAGGGCCGCCGCTCCGCCGCTCGGGCGATGTCCCGCACGGTCTGCTCGCCCAGTCCTTGTCCCGCGGCGGACTTCGCCCAGTTCCTCAACGCCGCGTCGAGCACCGGAGCGGTCGGGCGGAGCAGACCCGGCCCGAACACTTCGGGATCGACCGACGAATCGAGCACGAACCGATCGGCCCGCGCGCCGAACATCTGGAGATACACCGCGCCGAGGTAGGTCCCGTAGGAGGCACCGATGTAGGAGATCTTCCGTTCGCCGAGCGCGGCACGCACGACATCCATGTCCCGGGCGGTGTTACGGGTGGAGGCGGCCCGCAGAAGCTCGTGATCATTGCCGGAACAGCCGCGCGCCAACTCTTTCGCGAAAGCAACACTCTCACCGAACGACCTGACGTCCGGCCCGGCCGAACGCGTGAACGTGTCGGTGTTCCAAACGCACCGCAGCGGCGAACTACGCCCGACGAACCGGGGATCCATGCCGACGAGGTCGTACTCCGCCGCGATCTCCGGCATCGACGCCCCGGCGAGGACCAACTCCATCGCCGGACCACCCGGCCCGCCCGGATTGAGCAGCACCGCGCCGCGGCGGCGCGCGGGATCGGTGGCCTTGATCCGTGCCAGCGCGACGGTGATCTCGCGGCCCCGCGGCCGCCGGTAGTCGACCGGCACGCCGACCTCGCCGCATTGCGCACCGGCCTTGTCCAGTTCGGCGCCGAGACTGTCACCGGGACCGGTCGTGCAGCCGTGCCAGGTGATCGACGGCGTCGACGCGGTGGCGGGCGTTGCCGGGGCGAGGGCTGCGGCCAGGACGAGGGCCGCCACGATGGCTGTCTTCTTGGGCAACCCGGGCTCCTTGCTGATGGGCGGAAATCGTGGGTTCAGGCTAGGAGTGGGAGCCGTGTGCGGGCGTCCGTCCGGGGTCGGATGCGTCTAGCCCGCTGGGGGGTTCTTTTGGGGGCGTCGTTCTCTTGCTGCAGGGGGCCTTCACGCGCTCCCGAGTACATGAAGGACCCCTTCATGTACTTCAAGCCGGGCATGACGAGGGCCCGTCGCCGGTGTGGCTGGCGGGCTCCTCGGATCACACGTGGTGGAGGGTGATGGCGCCGAGAAAGAACAGCGCCCCGGACCGGAACACCAAGGTTCCGGCCCGGGGCGACCCCCAGTCGACCTCTCAGCGGTCGCGTTCCTTCGCGAACAAGGACTTCGACCACACATACCCGACGACCGAAAGCAGCACGCACCAGCCGACCGCGAGCCAGCCGCTGCTGCCGATCGGGGTGCCGAGCAGCAGACCGCGGATGGTTTCGATGACCGGAGTGAACGGCTGGTAGTCGGCGAACCAGCGCAGCCAGGCGGGCATGGAGTCGGTGGGCACGAAACCGCTGCCGAGGAAGGGAAGCAGCATGAAGACCATGGGCGTGTTGCTGGCCGTCTCCACGCTCTTGGCCGCCAGGCCGAGCGCCACCGACAGCCAGGTGAGCGCGACGGTCAGCAGCAACAGCAGGCCGACGGTGGCGAACCATTCGCCGACGCCCGCGGTCGGCGAGAAGCCGATGAGCAGGGTGACGCCGAAGACCACGGCGAGGGCGAACGCCGTCTGGATGAGTGCGCCGACGACGTGTCCGGTCAGTACCGAAGCCTTGCTGATCGCCATCGTGCGGAACCGGGCGATGATGCCTTCGGTCATGTCCGTCGCCACCGAGATGGCGGTGCCGAGGGCGGCACTGCACACGGTGAGGAGCAGGATGGCGGGCGTGACGTAGCCGACGTATTCGGCCCTGCCGCCTCCTCCGCCGAGGCCGTTCCCGAGTGTGCCGCCGAAAACGTAGACGAACAGCAGCAGGAACACGATCGGCTGGCCGATCAGCATGATGGTGAGCGACGGATAGCGTCGCATATGCCGGATGTTGCGGCGCAGCATGGTCGCCGAGTCGCGCATCGAGAGGGACAGGGCGGTCATCGGGCCATCTCCTTGGTCGCTTCGGTCCGGTGACCGGTGAGGCTGAGGAACACGTCGTCGAGGTCGGGGGTGTGCACGGTGAGGCTGTCGACGGAGACCGCTTCGGCGTCGAGCCGGTCCAGCACGGCGCGAAGGGCGGTGACGGTGCCGTCGGTCGGCACGCGGAGCGCCAGGGCTTCTTCGTCCGAAGTGGACACTTGAAGGACGCGGGTAGCGTCGCGCAGCGAGACGGCGTCGGGGAACTTCAGCTGCATGTGCCCGCCGGGCACGCGGCGCTTCAGTTCGTCGGGGGTGCCCAGTGCGACGATCCGGCCGCCGTCGAGCACGGCGACGCGGTCGGCGAGCTGGTCGGCCTCCTCCAGGTACTGCGTGGTGAGGAAGATCGTCACACCGCTGTCGACGAGGTCCCGGATGATCTGCCACATCGTGCGGCGGCTGCGCGGGTCGAGGCCGGTGGTCGGCTCGTCGAGGAAGATGACCTTGGGGTCACCGATCAACGTCATCGCCAGATCGAGTTTCCGGCGCATGCCACCCGAGAAGGTGGACGGCGTCTTCTTCGCGGCGTCGGTCAGCTCGAACCGTTCCAGGAGTTCGGCGGCCCGTTTGCGTCCCTCGCGGCGGGGCAGATGGTGCAAGTCCGCCATGAGGAACAGGTTTTCCTCGCCCGTGAGCAGTTTGTCGACCGCGGAGAACTGGCCGGTGAGGCCGATGACGGAACGGACCCCGTCCGGATCGGTGGCCAGGTCGGCTCCGGCGATGGTCGCGGCGCCGCCGTCCGGACCGACCAAAGTGGACAGGATGTTGACGGTGGTGGTCTTGCCCGCGCCGTTGGGGCCGAGCAAGGCGAAGACGGTGCCGGTCGGGACGTGCAGATCGATGCCGTCCAGGACGACCTTGTCGCCGTAGGACTTGCGCAGTCCGGTCGCGGAAATGGCCGGGTGTCTCATGTGGTTTCCCCTGAAGTGCAAGGACCCGTCGGGTCAGGAACGGTGGACGATGATGTCGCCGACGGCGGTGCCGGCGTGGATTTCGACCTTGTCGGTCGCGTCGCCGGGCGCGGTGGCGGCGGTCATGTCGTTGAGGACCCGGCCGAAGTTGGTGTTCACGTCGAGCCAGGCAGCACTGCCCTCGCGGATGCCGATCTCGATGTCCCCCAACGATGTCCCGAGCGTGAGCGTCCCCCTGGCGGCGTCGAGCACGCGGACCGAACCGTTGGCGGTCTTGGCTTCGACGCCGCTTTCGGCGCTTTCCACGGTGATGTCGCCGTTGGCCGAACGGAGGCGGATCGAGTCACCGGCGGCGCCGATCGTGGTGGACCCGTTCGAGTTCTTGACCACCGCGGTGCCCTTGATCCCGCCGACGTGCACGCGGCCGGAGCTCGTGCTGATGTCGGCGTTGCCGTCGACGTGCTCGACGACGATGTTCCCGGACGCGGAGTGCAGTTTCAGCTCACCCGCGTGGTCGAGCTGGATGTGCCCGGTCCCGGATTTGTAGCGGCAGGCACCGAGCCGCCCGGTCGCGGTCAGGTCGCCGAGGCCGGTGCTCCCCTGCACCCGGGAACCGGCGGGCAATTCGATGGTGACGTCGATCGACCTCGTCCGGTTGCTGAAGTCGAGCAGGCGCATCTTCGGCGCGCGGACCGTCAGGGTGCCGCCGGAGAATTCGACGACGGTCCGCTTCGCGGCGTCGACGTCGGAGGCGTTGTTCTCGTCGAGCGGGGCGACTTCGACGACCGTTTCGGTGCGGTCGCCCGCGACGATGCGGACGTTGCCGACGACCGGCTCGAGGTCCGCGAGAATGGGTTCCGGGGTGGCGAAAGAAGGCATGGTTGTCCCCTCAAAGGTGGTGTGATCGGTGTTTGTGCTGGTAAGCGGGGTCTAGCTGACCCAGCCGGTGTAACGCTGTGTGCCCCGGTGACCGCCGCTCACCGGGGCGGGCGGGGTGGCCCGTTCCGACGGCTGGAGCGCGGCGGACGCGGCCCGTACGAGCCACGCGTTGACCGAACGGCCTTGTGCGGCGGCGGCTTCCTCGACGCGTGCCTTGAGGTGCTCCGGAAGCCGGAAGTTGATCCGGGCGGTGGCTCCTTCTTCGTCCGGCAGCGGCGGCTGCGGGGGCGCCGGGGGTTCCGGTGTCGCGGCCGCGACCGGCCCGTCCTGCTCGGCCGCGGGAAGCGTGACGGCGAAGCTGGCTTCCCCGGCGCGCAGCCGCACTTCGACCGAACCGGGCGCGAGGTCGCGGGTGATCTCGTCCGACGCCGCGGACAACGCGTCCAGCAGCGCCAGACGGATGGCCGACGCGAGCGGCGCGGTCAGGCGTTCGGCGAGCGCGCTCGCCTCCGCTCCCCCCGCCTCGGCGGCGACGGCGAGCTCCCGGCGAACGGTGTCCACAAAGGGCGTCAAGTCCATGATGCCATCATGGCACCACGGTGGCGCCATGGCAAGTGCCAGATGGTGCCATCTTGCGCCAAAGTGGCGTTTGCACAGGTCGGAGGCCTGATTCTTGGGGCACGGGTCATGGTCACGGCGAGGGGATGCCCCTTCGGCCATTCTCGGCTGGCGCGGGAAACAGGACGCGGCCGATTGCGTTGCCGGGGCAGGCACGGCGGGCGAGAATCGCCGCGAGCCGCGCGGGAAAAGGGAGCGACCCACCATCAGGTGTGGGGGTCACCGAGGCGGGCCGCCACCCGATTTCCACCGTACAAGAGGTGCGCTCGCTCATGCGGGCAACGCTTTCTGTACCGGCGGCCCTTGACAAATCGAGGATCCACAGTGGACAGCAGGCCGTCCGCGACAGAAGAGGGACACATGCGAGCAGTTCGGGTGAGTGTCTGCGCCCTGGACCCCATCACGAAGGCCGGGATGGTCGACCTACTCGACACCCGCGCGTCCGTGGCGGTGGTCGAAGGCCGGGCACGGGACGAAACCGATGTCGTCGTCGCGGCCTTCGACCGGCTTTCGGCCGACGCGGTCGCCGCGTTGCGCGAGGTCGCCGTCGAACTCGGCAAGCCGATCGTGCTGGTGACCGACCTGATCGAGGAGGGCGGGCTCGCGGCCGCGGTGGCGTGCCGGGTGGTCGCCATCCTGCCGAGGTCGGCGATGACCGATTCGCGGGTGGCCGACAGCGTCCGTGTCGCCGCGTCGGGCACCGTGAGCCCGACGTCGGCTCTGCTCGACAGGCTGACCGAACACGCCGAGCGGCTCAACCGGGTGCTCGCGCCGAGCACGCCCGCCGGATCGGCGCTCTCGTCACGGGAGATCGACGTCCTCCGGCTGATGGCCGACGGATTCGACACCCAGGAGATCGCCACCGAACTGTCCTATTCGGAACGAACGGTGAAGAACGTCATCTACGCGGTCACCGACCGGCTGCGCCTGCGGAACCGATCGCACGCGGTGGCGTACGCGATCCGCGAAGGGGTGATCTGAAGCCGTTCGTCAGATGAGGCCTTCGCGGAGCGCGTACGCCACGACGTGAGTGCGGTTGCGCAAACCGAACCGGCTGAGCAGGCCGTGCAGGATGTTCTTCACGGTGCGGTCGGAGTAGGCCACCCGCCGGGCGATCTCACCGGTGTCGAATCCGTCCGCGAGCAGCCGGAGCACTTCGGTCTCGCGCGGCGAAAGGCCACTGAGGGTGAGCTCACGCGGCTGGAGAACTTCCTTGTGCAGCCGCGAAATCCCCCGCAGCAGGCTGCCGAGCTGATCGGCGGGCAGATCGCCCCGGCCGGCGTGGGCGTCGGCGACCGCGCGCAGCAGCCGTCCCGGCGTCGCCTCGGAGCGCGCGACGACGACGGCGAGCCCGCGTTCCACCGCGGCCCACAGTTCGGCCTGGTTGGGCTGATCGGCCACCAGCACCAGCCGGGTGGATCCGGCGGGGATCCGGCGCGGCTCGTCCCCCGCGACCGCGACGAGGACATCGGCCTGCGCCGGGTCGTCCCGCAACGTGATGCCGGGGCCGTCGCCGAGCGCGCTGCGCAGGCCCGCCCGGACGAGCGGGTCGTCGGCGTGCACGGCGACCAGGATCTCCCGGCGCCCTTCGGTCCTGGCGACCGGGCGGACGGGCGTCGTCATGATCGTCGACATGGGTTCCAGGTAACCGGCCGCGGCGAAGCCGGGACAAGCGGAAGCAGGGGGCAGCTTTTCGACGGCGGAAGCCTGCCGGTTGAATGGACCGCGGTGGAACCCGTGGAGGCGAGCGAGACGCGGTCGGTGTTCGGCAAGCTGCTGCTCGAACACCGGCGGGCCGCGGGCTGGACACAGGGACGGCTGGCCGAGGCCTCCGGGATCAGCGTCCGTGCCCTGCGCGAGCTGGAACGCGGCCGCGCGCGAGCCGCCCAGCAGCGCTCCGCCGAGGTGCTGGCCGACGCGCTCGGCCTCACCGGCGGTGACCGGGAGTTCTTCCTGACCGTCGCCAAACAGGGACGCCGCCGGAATCCGGCGCTGGCCGCCCAGGTCGCGGCGACCTGCGCGCTGCCCACGCCGCCGCCGGATCTGTCCGGCCGCGAAAGCGAACTGGCGCAGCTGTCCGCGAAGGCCGCCGAGGGTGGTGGCGTGGTCGCGATCGTCGGACAGGCCGGGGTCGGGAAGACCGCGCTCGCGGTGACCGCGGCGGATCTCTGGCGCGCGGAGTACCCGGACGGGGTCTTCGCGATGGATCTGCGCGGCATGGACGAAGAACCGTTGAGCGCCCGTGCCGCGCTCGACCGGCTGCTGCGCGCGCTGGACGTCGCGCCGGGACAGGTACCCGCCTCCGAAGACGACCGGTCGGCGTTGCTGCGGATGCTGCTCGAAGGCCGGAAAGTCCTGCTGCTGCTCGATAACGCCGCCGACGAGGCGCAGATCCGGCCGCTGCTGGTCGCCGGGCCGGGCTCCCTCACCCTGATCACCTGCCGCCGCACGCTCGCCGGGCTCGAAGGTGCCCGGTGGCTGGGGCTCGAACCGCTTTCGGACGGCGGCGCGACCGGTCTGCTCACCAGGATCATCGGCGCCGACCGGGTCCGTGCGGAGCCGGCGGCGGCGCGGGAACTCGTCGAACTGTGCGGCTTCCTTCCGCTCGCCGTCCGGATCGCGGGCAACCGGCTCGCGACCCGGCCACAGTGGTCACTGGCCCACCTGGCCGACCGGTTGCGTGACGAAGGCACCCGGCTGCGCGCGCTCGCGGCGGGAGATCTGCAACTGCGCTCGGCGTTCGACCTGTCCTATCGCGCGGTGTCGGCCGGGGCGCGGCGGCTGTTCCGGCGGCTGGCGACCGTGCCTGGCGCCGACTTCGGCCTCGAACTCGCGGGCGTCGTGTCCGGCGCGGCCCCCGCCGACGTCCGCGATCAGCTCGACGAACTCGTCGACGCCAGCCTCCTGCAGGCCACCGCGAATCCGGAACGGCACCAGTTCCACGACCTGATCCGCCTGTTCGCCGAGGAACGGTTCGAGGCGGAGGAAGAGCCTGCCGTGCGGGACATCGTGCTCGCCCATCTGCTCGGCAAGGCCGCCGAGGCGGCCAGGCTGTTCTACCCGCGGGCTCCGGAAACCGGCCGGTTCGGTTCGCGGGACGAAAGCGGGCGCTGGCTGGACATCGAGGCCGGGAACTGGATCGCCGCGCACCGGGTGGCGGCACGGAAGGGCTGGCACCGGGAGGTCGGCGACCTCGCCATCGCGCTGCACTGGTACTCCGACGGGCGGAGCTCCCAGCGGCCGTGGTGGGAGATCTTCTCCCTCGGCGCGGCCGCGGCGAGCGCGCTCGGTAACGCCGGGGACGAGGCGAAACTGCTCAACTTCGTCGGCTGGGCGTGCAGTGTCTGCCTCGACGACGCCGAAGGTGCCGTCGAGGCGCACCGGCGCGCGTTGGACATCGCCGTCCGGATCGGCGACCGCACCGAGCAGACCTGGGCGTCGATCTACCTCGGTCAGGTACTTCGGTACGTCGGGGAGGACGCCGAAGCGTTCGAATTCGCGAAACGCGGCTACGAACTGGCGGACGAATTACCGTTCTGGGACGGGCAAAGCTCGGCGCGGAACGTCTACGGGTACGCGTTGCGCGCGGCTGGGAAGCACGCCGAAGCGCTCGCCGTCCACCGTGGTGTGCTCGCCGACGCCGAACGGCTGGCGGCCGACACCTATCCCGGCCTCCGCCGGATGCTGAAGGCCCTGTCCCTGCGCGCCATCGGTGACGTGCTCGGGGATCTCGCCGAATGGCGGGAAGCGGCGGGCTACTACCGCACCAGCCGGTGGCTCTCGTGGGAAGGCGGTTTCGACGCGATGGAGGCGATCTGCGCGTTCCGCGAAGGGCGGGCCTGGCGGGAAGCGGGTGCTTTCGAGGAGGCAAGGGAATGCCTCACCCTGGCCGTCGAGCTGTCCCCCGAGCCGTCGTTCACCGCCCGGCGGGAGCAGGCTTTGGCCGAGCTGGCGCTGCTGCCCGAGTGACCACTCGCGGAGAAGCGCCAACTAAGCTGCGGGCCGACGGAGCGGGAGGGCCGATGACGGACGCGGACGGGCAGAGCCCGCGGGAGCGCTACCGCGACCAGGTGCGCGCGGAGATCAAGCAGCACGCGTGGGAGCAGATCGCCGCCGCCGGGGTGCCCGCGCTGTCGCTCAACGCGATCGCCAAACAGGTGGGGATGAGCGGTCCCGCCCTGTACCGGTACTTCGCCAGCCGCGACGACCTCATCACCGCGCTGATCCGTGACGCCTACCGAAGCCTGGCCGACACCGTCCGGGCGGCGTTCGACGCCGGTGCCGACCTGGCCGGGCTCGCCGTCACCATCCGGGACTGGGCCCGGAGCGACCCTCAGCGCTACTTCCTCATCTACGGCACACCCGTGCCCGGCTACCACGCGCCCGACGACACCACCGCCATTTCGAACGAAGTCATGACCGTGCTGCTCGAAGCGTCCCGCGCGATCACCGTCGACAAGCCGGAAACCCCGTTCGACGAGCATCTGGACGGCCACCGCGACTGGGCGGGCGACGATCCGGCCCCGTCCGCGACCCTGCATCGCGCACTCGCCTTCTGGACCCGCCTGCACGGCGTGCTCTCGCTCGAACTCGCCGGCCATTTCACCGGCATGAAATTCGATCCCGGCCTGTTGATCGCGGACGAACTGGACGACCTCACGACCCGGTGACCGGCCTTCGCCGAGTCCGATCGCGTGCGCACTGAACCTTTCCCGTCTTTCGGGCGTCTTGCCCTGTGACGTTGCCGGCGGTTGACATGCAACGTTGGAAGGTTATAGCTTCTAAGTAAAGCAAGAGCTACTCACGCTGAGTTCCGGGCGCTTCGGATGGGGACTTCGATCATGATTCACGGGGAGAAGCTCAGCAGGAGGACCGATCGCGTCAAAGTCGCCGTGCATGCGCCGGATCTACTGGCCGGACTGGGCACGACGAGCATCCTCGGCGCCGACGAACGGCTGGACGTGCTTGCCGAAACCGACCTCGGACCGGCCGAAGTGATCGTGACCGTCGGGGATTCGATCGGCGACGGGGTCTTCACTTTCCTGCGCCAGGTTCGCGCCGCGTCGTCGCTCCCGGCGCCACCGAGATGCGTGATCGTCACCGACCATTTCCCGGTCCAGGTCCTGATGACGGCGATCGAATGCGGCATGGCCGCGCTGCTGCCGCGGCGCGATCTCGACAGCGAGCATCTGGTGCGGACGATTCTCGCGGTCAGCCAAGGCGCCGGCGCCCTGCCGCCGCGTTTGCAGGGCAGCCTGCTCTCCCAGCTCGATCGGATACAGGAGGACCTGCTGATCCCCAACGGTCTCGCGTTGTCCGGCTTGTCCGACCGCGAACGTGAAGTGCTCCGCCTGCTGGCGGATGGCCATGGCACGGAAGAGATCGCGATCAAACTCGCCTATTCGGAGAGCACGGTGAAGAACGTGCTCCACCGGGTGATGTCGCGCTACGGCCTGCACAACCGCACGCACGCCGTCGCTTTCGCGTTGCGCACCGGCTCCATCTGAAAGGGTCCGTCCAGAGTGGACGGACTCCCGTGACGCCCGTGAACGCCCTCGCTCAGCGGAGCTGAACGCGGCCGAGCAACCGGTCCACGACCTCGGGCAGCGGCTGATCCTCGGAGCCTTCCAGCCACAGCACGTTCCCGGTTCGCAAGGTGGCGAGGAAGGTCGCCGCGGTGAGCCTGGCCAGCTCCTGATCGAGGCCGTGCCCCCTGGCGAGCAGCACCGCGATCAGGTCGCGTTCGAGGGCGAGCTGGTCACCGGCCTGCCGCGCGAGCAGCGACGGATGGCGTCGCAGCAGCCGTAGCTGCGCCACCCACTCGCGGTCGGGGACGGGGTGCGCCCGGTACAGCTCCCGGCACGCCGCGCGCAGGGCCTGCCACGGCTTCTCGCCGGACGGCCTGCCTTCGACGAGCGACACCAGCAGCCCGGTGCGCTCGCGGTCGGCGTGCAGGATCGCGTCCTCTTTGTTCGCGAAGTAGTTCGAGAAGGTCCGCCGGGACACACCCACCGCGTCGGCGATGTCCTCGACGGTCACACCGTCCAGACCGTGCTCCATCGCCAGCCGGAGCGCGGCCTCGTGCAGTGCTTGCCGCGTCGCCGCCTTCTTGCGGGTGCGGAGCGTGTCGAGGGTGTCCACCAGGACAGCGTAGCGAGGGGAATAAAGTTCCCACTGTGCAAGTTTGCACAATGAGCAACAATTGTCGCTCGAAAGGACGCCATGAAGACCGAGGGAACGACGGCGGAGGCACCACCGGGGGCGATGGGACACCGGCAGGTGCTCGAGTCGCTGTCGGGTCTGCTGCTCGCGCTGCTCGTGGCGATGATCAGCTCGACGGTCGTGTCGACCGCCCTGCCGTTGATCATCGGCTCGCTGAACGGCACGCAGACGCAGTACACGTGGGTGGTCACGGCCACCCTGCTGGCTGCGACGGCCACCACCCCGATCTGGGGCAAGCTCGCCGACCTGTTCAACAAGAAGACGCTGGTGCAGGTCGCGATCGTGATCTTCGTGATCGGGTCGATGATCAGCGGATTCAGCCAGAACACGGGTCAGCTCATCGCCGCCCGCGCGTTACAGGGCATCGGCGTCGGCGGCCTGCAGGCACTGGTCCAGGTCGTGATCGCGGCGATCATCCCGCCGCGTGAACGCGGCCGCTACAACGGTTACCTCGGCGCGGTCATGGCGGTCGCCACCGTCGGCGGCCCGCTGCTCGGCGGGCTGATCGTGGACGTGTCGTGGCTGGGCTGGCGGTGGTGCTTCTTCGTCGGCGTGCCGATCGCGGTGGCGGCGTTCATCGTGCTGCAGCGGACTCTGAAGCTGGAGACCGTCCGCCGGGAGAACGTCCAGGTGGACTACCTCGGCGCGGGTCTCATCGCCGCGGGCGTGAGCGTGCTGCTGATCTGGGTCTCGTTCGTGGGGAACACCTTCGACTGGCTCTCGTGGCAGACGGCCCTCATGGTGGTGGGCGGCGTCGTGCTCCTGGTGCTCGCCGTGCTGGTGGAACGGAAGGTCCGCGAACCCGTCGTCCCACTGCACATCATCACCCAGCGCACCCCCGCGCTGGCGATCATCGCGAGCCTCGCCGTCGGGATGGCGATGTTCGGCGGCGCGGTGTTCCTCGGCCAGTACTTCCAGGTGGGCCGCGGCTACTCCCCCACCGAAGCCGGCCTGCTGACCATTCCGCTGATGGCGGGCGTGCTCGTCTCCTCGACCGTCTCCGGACGTTTGATCAGCCGCACCGGACGGATGAAGCCGTACATCGTGGCCGGCACGATCACCCTGGTGATCGGCTTCCTCGGCCTGGGCACGGTCGACCACGCCTCGCCGCTGTGGCTGGTCGGCATCGCGATGGCGGTGGTCGGCGTCGGTGTCGGCATGACGATGCAGAACCTCGTGCTCGCCGTGCAGAACACCGTGCCGCTGCGGGATCTGGGCGCGGCCAGTGCCTCGGTCACGTTCTTCCGGTCGCTCGGCGGCACCATCGGCGTCTCGGTGCTGGGCGCGGTGCTCGCGAACCGGGTCACCGCCGACCTGTCGGCCGCCTTGCACGTCCCGGAAGGCCAGGCGTCGACGGGAAGCGTCAGCGCGCTGAACCTCAAGGCGCTGCCGCCGGAGGTCCAGACGATCGTGCACACCGTGTACGGCGACGCGACCGCGCACATCTTCCTGATCTCCGCGGCGGTGGGCGTCGTGGGTGTGATCGCGGCGCTGCTGCTCAAGCCGCTCACCCTGCGCACCACCCTCGACGTGGAGCCGAAGACGGAAACCCCGGCGTCCGACCGGGTCAGCAGGTAGGCGCGCGATGAACGGGAACGCCGCCAGGGCCTTCGAGTCCACTGTGGAGCGTTTCGGCCCGCCCCGGCACCACGCGGGGCGGGCCATCCTGGCCGGGGTCGACGGCTCCGACACGGCGATGCGGGCGGCGGCGTTCGCGTTCGGCATGGCACGGCGCGAGAGCGGCAGGCTGATCGTCGCCTTCGTCTGCCGCCCGTCGCTCGGTCCCGCGGTCGCGGCGACAGTCGAACACGACACGGCAGTGCAGCTCTACGCCGAACTTCGCGAGCAGATCCGCGCGGCGGCCGAGGAACTCGAAGTGCCAGTCAGTTTCTTGAAGACCTTCGGCGACCCGTACACCGCGCTTCGCGACACCGCCGACCGCGGGCAGGTCGACACCGTGGTGGTCGGCGCGTCACAGAAGGCGGGACACCGGTTCGCGGGCTCCGTCGCGACCAAGCTCATCAGGCCCGGGCACTGGCCGGTGCTGGTGGTTCCCTGACGACCGGCCGCCCAGGAGCGACACGACACCCACCGCGACGACGACGAGCGCGCAGCCCGCCAGTTGCGACGGTGTCGGCCACTGGCCGAGCAGGGCGGCCCCGAACAGGATCGCGGCGGCGGGTTGCAGCATCAGCACGGCGGACCCGCCGCTCGCGGGCAGGGCGGACAGCGCCTTTCCGATCAGGAGCCAGCCGAGCACCTGGCCGGTCACGGCCAGCACGAACAACCACAGCAACGCCGAAGCCGGCGGCGTGACGTCGAGATTTCCGGCGAACAGGCCCGAAAGCCCACCCACGCTCGCGGAAGCCGCGGTCGCGGTGGCGAGCATCGTCGTGCGGCCGCCGCCTTCGGTTCCGGCGCGGCGCAACAGGATCAGGTAACCGGCGTAGGCCACGCCCGCCAGTACGGCCATGACCGTGCCGTACCAGGGATCGCTGCCCGCGGCACCGCCGTCGGCCAGTCCCCCGGCCAGCGCCGTCCCCGCCAGCATCACCGGGATCGACAGCCAGAACGACCGCGACGGCCGCTCGCCGAACCACAGCAGCCCGGCCAGCGGGACCAAGACCACCTGGACGTTGACCAGCGCCGTGGCGACCCCCGCGCCGACGGCGAGGATCGCCTCGCTCCACAGCACCATGTCGATCCCGAGCAGGACACCGGCCAGTACGTGGCGCCGCCGCGCGGCAGGCGAGGGACGGTGTCCTCGCTCCCGGGATCGGGCCAGCAGCACGAGGATCGGCAACGCGAACAGGCAGCGGAAGAACGTCGCCGTCGTCGAACTGACGCCGGACAGCGCGACGAGCGGGGCGGACAGGGCGATCGCGAGGGCTCCGAGTACTCCTTGTACGCGCGGATCGGCGAGAATTCCGGTGTGTCGCATGACTTCGATTCGATCGCACGGCAGCGGACAGGACCAGCGAGATCCTCTTACCGCCGGGGTTAAGCTCGGCTAATGAGTGGTGATCTGTCCAATGTGGAACGGCTGCGGATGCTGCACGCGGTGTGGCGGCGGGGATCGCTCGCCGCCGCGGCCGAACTGCTGCACGTGACGCCGTCGGCGATCTCCCAGCAGCTGATGAAACTGGAACGGGAGGCGGGCACCGCGCTCCTCGTCCGGCACGGCCGCGGTGTCCGGCTCACCCCGGCGGGACTGCTGCTCGCGCAGCGCTCGGACCGGGTCCTCGCCGAGCTCCGCGCCGCCCGCGCCGATCTGGACTCCCTCACCGGGGCGACGACCGGTGTCGTCGAGATCGGCGCCATCCCGTCCGGGGTGCACACGTTCATCGCGCCCGCGCTCACCGGCCTCGCCGTGCGCCACCCCGGCATCGAGGCGCGGCTGCACGAGGTCGAGCCGGAAGTGGCGCTTCCCGCCCTCGCCGACGGCGTCTTCGACGTCGTGGTCGTCGAGAGCTGGGAGAACCTGCCGCTCACCCGGCCACCGAACACCCGCTGGACCGTCCTGCGCGACGACTCGGCGATGATCGTGCTCCCCGCCGGACACCACCTGGCGGACGCGGACTCGGTGCGCGCCGAAGACCTCGCGGACGAGATCTGGGTCGCCTGGGCCCGCCCCACCCTGGCGAACGCCTGGATCCGCCACACCCTGCGCGAACGCGGCATCGAACCGGTGGTGCGGCATACGGTCAGCGGATTCGGCACCCAGTTCGCCGTCGTCGCCGGGCTCGGCGCCGTCACACTGGTGCCGAGTATGGCCACCACGATCGCGCCGCCGACCGTGGTGTGCGCGCCGCTCGAACCCGTCCTGCACCGGCAGCTCTACGCCGTGCAGCCCCAGGGGGAAACCCGGCCCGCGGTCGCCGAATGCGTCAGGGCCATGGTGGAGGCAGCCCGTACTTGGGGCTCGTGAGTGGTAGCGGTCCGTGGGTATGTCGTGAACGCCGGGCCATCGGGAGCGCTGAAGGAGCCGCCCGATCAGCCGCGGCCGCAGAGCGCGTGGTCGATCATCGGGTTCAGCAGATCGCCCGCCAGTGGTTCGACGCCGGGGTGGTATGGCGTGAGCGTGTTCAGCGAGACCATCACACTGCGCTTGCCGTCCTCGGTCACGCCGTTGCCGGTCAGGAAGCCGGGCAGCGCGCCACCGTGGCCCCAGTAGTCGCCACAGGAGGCGGTCGACTTCACCAAGCCGAGCCCGTACGCGCCGAGCCCGGGCGCGGGCACGGTCTTCTTCATCTCGGCCAGCATCGCCGGCGAGAGCACCTTGCCGCCCAGCAACGCCCGCAAGAACTTGTTGCCGTCCTCGGTGGTGCTGTTGATCGACCCGTCCGCTCCCCCGCCCATCGACGGATTCATCAGCGTCACGTCCACCCGTCGCCCGAGCACCGGCGGATTCGAGCCCTCGACGACGAAGCGGTCGTACCCTCGCGCATGCGGGCCCGGGATGAACGGCGACGTGTACGGCAGGGAGGTCTCACGCAGACCCAGTGGGCGGACGATCCGGTCGGCGATCTCCTGCTGCCAGTCCCGGCCGGTCACCTTCTCGGTCACCATCCCGGCGAGCACGTAGTTGGTGTTCGAGTAACCCCAGCTCTTCCCGGGCTCGAACGCCGGCGGCTTACCGACCGCCAGTTTCACCGCCTCGGCCGCGCTGAGCCTGTCGAACCGGTGGCGCAGAAAGCCTTTCTCGGTGAAGAGATCCAGTTCCGCCATGTAGTCGTGCAGGCCGCTGGTGTGCTGCAGCAGCTGCCGGACGGTGATGGCACCACCGTTGTTGCCGTTCCCGCTCACCACGCCGGGCAGCCACTTCTCCACGGTGTCTTCCAGGGAAAGCCTGCCCTCGCCGACGAGCTGGAGCATCGTCGCGGACAAGAAGGTCTTGCTGAAGCTGGCGATCCGGAAGTGCCCGTTCCACGGCACCGGGGTCTTGGTCCGCAGGTCACCGTGGCCGCTGCGCACCTTGACACTGCCCTTCGCCGTGCTCAGCTCGACCAAGACACCCGGCGAACCGTTCTCCACAAGTGTGTCGGCGTCGCGCTGCAGTGGGCCTTTCGAGTGCGGCGTCGCGGACGCGACGGCCGGGGAAACGAGCGTAGCCGCGCAGACTGCGGCAATGACCACTGAAATCCGTTTCATACCGGTAAAACTACGAAGGATCACCGTGGCGGGCATCAGCTTCGAGGACGACGTCGCCTACCTCCACGGTACTAGGCCACGGCAGGGTCGTCTCAGGGTTTCAGGTCCATCCGCAGGAATTCGGTGACGCGGAGCAGTTTCGGCGGGCGGCTCACACCGCCGGGGAACTCGTCCTCGCCGACGAGCCGCGGGCCGACGAGCTCCACTTCCCGTCCGTCGATCCGGAGCCGCGCCTCGCGCGCCGCCATGATGTTCCGCACCCAGTCCGCGTCCGGGCCGTACACCGGGACGAACAGGTAGCCGCCGTCGACGGGATGCGCGTCGAGCGGCGTGCGGTGGGTCTTCCCCGAGGCGCGGCCGACGTGGATCAGCACCGGGTACTTCCCGCCGGCGATCGCGCGGGGGTTGAACACCCGTTTGTTGACGTGGCCCCACCATCTCGGCATCGGCATCGGGCTCTCCTCTCGATGGCCTTACACTCGTAAGGCTGGCTTACACCTGTAAGGTTGTCAAGGTGCCGCCTCGCCGATCACTCACCAAAGAACGCGTACTGCGAGCCGCCATCGAGGTCGCCGATCGCGGCGGCGTCGAGGCGATGACGATGCGGCGAGTGGCGCAGCACCTGGGCGTCGAGGCCATGTCGCTGTACCACCACGTGCCGAACAAGGACGCGATCCTCGACGGCGTCGTCGACGCGGTGTTCGCGGCGATCGAGCTGCCCGGCCCCGAAGACGGCGATTGGCGCGACGCGATCCGCGCCCGCGCTTCGTCCGCGCGCGCGGTCCTGTCGCGGCACAGCTGGGCACTCGGCCTCATGGACTCCCGTCGCAATCCCGGGCCGGCGACGCTGCGCCACCACGACGCGGTCCTGGGTGTCCTCAGACGGGCGGGATTCACGCTCCCGATGGCAGTGCACGCCGTCTCGCTCATCGACAGCTACATCAGCGGATATGTGTTGCAGGAGTCGAGTCTCCCAGCGAGCGACGACCTCGCGAAGGTGGCGGACGACATCCTGGAGAACCTGCCAAGAGACGAGTTCCCTTATCTGGCCGAGGTGATCTCCGGCCACGCGATGCGGCCCGGCTACGACCACACGAGCGAATTCGCCTTCGGGCTGGAGCTCATCCTGGACGGACTCGAAGCCCGCCGGAAATGATTCAAAGGGTCTTTCCCGGCATCACGAGGGCCAGCCGCGCGACCGGCGGCAGCGGCACCTGTTCCGGCACGGCCTGGAAAGACTGGATCACCAACGCGGCGAACCGCCGGGACGCGGCGACCTGCGCGGCGGGCGAAGCGGCCTGGATCCCGTTGTTGGCCATGAGCATGAGGATCAGATCGTCGAGCACGAAGTCGGAACGGAGTCTCCCGGTGTCCTTGGCCCGGCCGGCCAACTCGGCGATCGCCTTGAGCGCGTAGTCGCGGTCCGCGGTGAAATCCACCGCCTTGGGAAAGGCCGACACGAAAGCCGCGGTGAAACCTCTGTCACGCGAGTGCAGCTCACAGATCTTCTCGATCACGGAACACAAGCCGCGCCAAGGATCCGGATCGGCGAGGCCCTCGTCGACGACGACGTGGCACATCCTCATCTGGTCGGCGAAGGCCTCCGTCGCCAGGATCTCCTTGGTCGGGAAGTGGCGGTACAGCGTGGCGGGACCGACTTCGGCGCGGCGCACGACCTCCCGCATCGGCACGTTCAACCCTTCGGCGGCGAACAACGCGCGAGCCGCTTCGAGGATGCGTTCGCGGTTGTCCAAGGCATCTGAGCGCGGGATCCGAGACAAACGACTGGTCACCACTCTCACTTTAGCCAAAACGGACGGGGGCGTCCGTTAGCGTCGGCCGCCGGTGATCAACGACCAGGAGACGAAGATGCGCGCAGTCGAGATCCGGAAGTTCGGTGCCCCCGAGGGCCTTGCCGTGATCGAGCTACCCTCCCCCGTTCCCGCCGCGGGAGAAGTGCTGATCAGCGTGGAAGCGATCGGCGTCGGCGGCGTCGACACCGTGATCCGGAGCGGGGCCCTCGCCGGTTTCGGCTTCCGGGAAGGACATGTTCCCGGCAACGAGGTGGCGGGCACCGTCAGCGCGGTCGGTGCCGGGGTCGATCCGGCCTGGACCGGGCGGCGCGTCTGGGCGTTCACCGGTGAGGGCGGCGGCTACGTCGAGCGAACGGCCCTCCCGGTCGAGAAGGTCTTGCCCCTCCCCGGCGACCTGTCCGCCACGGACGCGGTGGCGCTCGGGACCTCCGGCATGGTGGCCCATTTCGGTCTCGCCCACGCCCATTTCGCCCCCGGCGAGTCCGTGCTGGTGCGCGGGGCGGCGGGCAGCATCGGGATCATGACGGTGCAACTCGCGGCGGCCGGTGGCGCGAGCGCGGTCGCGGTCACGACGTCCTCGGCCGAACGCGGCGACCGCCTGCGCGAACTGGGCGCGACCCACGTGCTCGACCGTTCCGGTGACGGGGACGGCCCCGCGGGTTACGACGTCATCATCGACATCGTGTCCGGTGTGGACATGCCTTCCTTCTTCGACAGGCTGAATCCGAACGGCCGGATGGTGCTCGTCGGCGTGGTGGCGGGCATGCCACCGGCGGACTTCGGCACGAAGCTGATGGCGACGTTCCGGAAGTCCCTCTCCTTCGCGGCCTTCAGCGCGGATTCGATCCCGGAGGCGGATCGGCGCGTGGTAGAGGCGGAGCAGTTCGCCACGGCGGCCCGTGGTGAGCTGCGCCCGGTGGTGCACGAGGTGCTTCCGCTGGAGAAAGCCGTGCTGGCGCACCGGAAGATGGACGACGGCGAAGTGTTCGGCAGGATCGTGCTGACGCCGTAATCCTGTCCTTTGTGGAGGGCACGTCACCCGGTCAGTGCACTTTTCCCCATTGCGTGCGCGCTCGCACTAGGCTGCCCACTCGTGCCCGATCCGACGACCGAGGGAGCCTGCTTCACGGCTGTCGGCCTGCGGCCGCTCTCCGATGGCGAGGGCACCGGCGCGTACTGCGTGAACGACGCCGGGACGATCGTGGGCGAGTCGGGGTCGCGGCCGGTGCGCTGGGATCGCGACGGAAGTCCGACCCTCTTGCCGATCCTCGACGGTTGTTCCGGCGGCCGGGCGGTCAGTGTCAACGCCGCGGGTGTCATCGCGGGCTCGCTCTCCATCGGCGAACACCTCCGGCCCGTGTGCTGGCTGCCCGACGGCCGGGTGCACGCGCTCGAACTCGCCGCCGGAATGGTGTCCGGTACGGCGTGCCGGGTGAACGAACGCGGCTCGATACTGGGGAACGCGATGTGGCCGGGCTACCGCTGGCGAGCGCTGCGCTGGGAGCCCGGTGGCGAAGCCGTCGAACTCGGCACCCTGCCTGGCGGCGGCGACACCCAGGGCCACGATCTGAACGGGCTGGACGAGGTCGTCGGATCGGCCAAGAACGGCACGGGGCTCCGGACAGCGGTGCGCTGGACGCCCTCGGGGAAGATCAGCAAACTGCCTCCGCCCCGCCGTGCGACGGCCTGCGGTATCACCGACGCCGGCGCCATCCTCGGCGACGGGGTCGTCTGGAACCGGGACGGAGGCACCGTCCTGCTGACCGGGGAACCGGAGTTCCGCGCGGGACAGGTCGTCCGGATCACCGGACACGGTGTCGCGATCGGCTGGGGTGTGACGCCGGACCGGCACGGCACCTGCGCGCGCTGGGATCGCGACGGACGGCCCACCGTGCTCCGGCCCCTGCCGCCGGACCTCGCCAGCACGTGTTTCGACATCGACGACGTCGGGACGGTCGTCGGCGAATCCGGGAGCGAGGGAACGGTGCGCCCGGTTCGCTGGGACGCCGACGCGACCCCGTGCCCGCTCCCGTCGCCTCGCGGCATCACGGCGATCGTGGCCCAGCACATCAACGCGAACGGCACCGTCATCATCGGCTACGGCTTCGCCGCGGACACCTCCACCTATCGCGGGATCGCCTGGTACCGCACGTGATTCGACGGTGCGTCAAGCGGTCGCGAGATCGATCGCACGCCGCATCGCCTCGTCGAGCGGCGTCCCGAGGCGAAGGGCCGTTCGCCCGGCGGCGAAAACCGCGCCGGTGACCGCGCCGACGATCGCCGCGGCGTCGATCTCGTCGAGTTCGCCCTCGCAGGCTTGGCACAGCGCGGCCGAAAGCCGCTGCTGAGCGTCGAACGCGCGCCGCAGCATCGTCGCGCGCAACGACGGCACCGACGTGATCAGGTCCAGCCGGATCCGCTCCGGATCGGCTGCCGGATCTCGCGGCCCGGCCCCCGCCTCGGCGAGCATCCTGAGCATCGCGCGCCGCAGAAGCCGAGGCGCCGCCTCACCCGCCTCGCGCGTCGCGAGTACGTCCAGCCCCGCTCGCAGGATGTGCTCACCGTCGTCGGTGAGGACCAGATCTTCCTTCGTCGCGAAGTGATTGAAGAACGTCGCGGTCGACACCTCGGCGGCCGCGGCGATCTCGGCCGTGGTCGTCCGGTCGTATCCCTGCTGCTCGAAGAGCCGGTACGCCGTCTCGATCAACGCCTTCCGGGTGCGCCACTTCTTCCGTTCCCGCAAGCCCACCGGTTCACTCATGACGACAGCTTACTGGACCCGGACCAAACTTAGATCTACTCTAATTTTAGAGTTACTCTTACTACTGGAGGAAAGATCCATGACCATCGACGCGTTCCTGGACCGGTTGGAGTACCGCGACCCCGTCCGGCCGGATCCCGCCACGCTGCGGAAGCTGCACCGGGCGTGGCGGCTGCGGGTCCCGTACGAGAACTTCGACGTCCAGCTGGGCAGGCCGATCTCGCTCACCCCGGAGGCGCTGATCGACAAGTTCGCGCGCCGCGGCCGCGGCGGGCTCTGCTACGAAATGAACGGCGCGCTCGCACTTCTGCTGCGGGCCGCCGGGTTCACCGTGACCATCGTGGAAGGCGCCATCCTGCGCGCGACCCGTGGCGAGGGGCAATGGGGCAACCACATCGCCCTGCTGATCGACGTCGACGGCGAATCCTGGCTCGCCGACACCGGGATCGGGGACGCGTTCCTCGAGCCGCTGCCGTTACGGGAAGGCACGCACTGGCAAGGAGAACTGGCGTTCCGGATGGAACGCCTCGACGCCGGAACCTGGCGGATGCACCACCATCCGGGCGGCACGATCGACTCGTCCGACTTCCGCACCACACCCCGCGACATCGCCGAGTTCGCCGAACGGGCACGAAACACCTCGCCGGACTCCGCGCTCGCCAGGGTGCTCGTGGCGCAACATCATCGCGACGGCCGCGAACTGGCCCTTCGCGCCCGCACGGTCAAGCGCGGCGACGCCGACCGCCGCACCCTGTCCACTCTCGACGAATTCGCCGAGACACTGCGGGAATTCCGTATCCCGCTGGAGGACTTCAGCGCGGACGAGCTGGCGGCGCTGTGGGCCAAGACCGAAGAGCAGCACGAGGTCTGGCTGGCCATCCAGGCGAACGCCGCGCGAGCCTGACCCGGCGCGCCACTCACGAACCCGCGCCTGACCGGGGCTAAGGCTCCCTTCGCCGCGTCAGATGCGGCGAAGGGAGCCTTCAGCCCGATCGCCGACCCGCCCGCGAACACGACAGCCTCGATGACCGCCTTGACCGCACGATCTCAGTCGCGCCAACGGTTGTTGAGGAAGGCGTCGTCCTCGTCGTCCGCCGGTGCCGGGCGTGCGCGGGGAGCGCGCCGGGGGGTGTCCCGCCCGGCGGGGGCGGCGGGTGGCGCCTCCGAAGCGAATGGAGCCGCCATGTCCACCGGGTCGTCTCCGAACGCCGACGCGGTGCCCGGCTCCGCGTGCGACCGGTCGGTGCTCCAGCCGGACTTCGTCTTGCGCTGCCCCAATTCCCGCCGGTGCTCGACGTAGCGCTGGGCGGTTTGGACCTGTTTGGTCATGAACTCCTGCGCGCCGGCCTTGATCTCGCCGGCGCGCTGATCCCGCAGCGCCCGGCGCTCCGCCTGCTCGCGAACGAGACCATCCAGGGTCGCCTTCATACCGGTGGTGTCATCGGCGCTCATCTGTTCTCCCCTGCCCCGGCTCACCGCTTACGGGTGACCGACTGATCCTCATCGTCCAGCAGCGAGCCGGTGATCCGGCCGGTGGGTTCGTTGATCTGGTCGAACACCTCGCCCTCGATCCGGTACGCGCGGTTGCTCCGTTCCTGGTCGCCGCCGCCCGCACCGCCCGCTCCACCGGCGCCCATGCCGCCCATCGGCGGCATCGCGCCACCGCCGAACGACTGACCGGCGGATCCGCCCATCGGGGCCGACGGCGCACCCGAAGCCACGGGTTGCGGCTGATGGGTCGGCGCACCACCGCCGGTGTGCACGCCCTCGGACAACGACTGGCCCGTCGCGGGGCTCGCGGTTTCGAAAGGCATTGAAGGCACCGCAGGCGACGAGGCGCCTCCGCCGAAACCACCGCCCCCACCACCGCCGGAACCGCTGCCACCGCTGACGTCACCGGCGGCGATGCCGTCAGGCACCGTTCCGCCGCCACCCTGGTGCGGGGTGAACGCCGGACGGGGCTCGGGCTGCGTCGTGCCGGTGACGGGAGTGAGCGGCTGCGCGGCCTTGTCCGCGAGGGATTTCTCCTCGCCGAGCGTGTACGTGGTCGGCTTGCCGGTGCCGTCGTCAACGGTGACGACCGTCGGCCCGGACGGTCCGTCGGGACGTTCGGCGGTGATCTTCACATCGCCGTCCTGGATGTGGATCTTGCCGTCCGGACCCGGGCGGTGGACGTCGTCCTTGTCCGGCTTGCCGTCGTCCGACCCTGGAGTGGAGCCCAGCTTGGACTCGTCGCCGTCGCCGGTCCAGTCGAGCTTGAAGTCCTTGGCGGGCCCGGAACCGTCGCCGACCTTGATCTCCATCTCGCCGTCTTTGTCCGGCTCGGTCATCTCGAAGGTCGTGTCGCCCTGCTTGACCTTGAGGGTCTCGCGTTCGCCGTCTTCGGCCTTGTCGCCGTCCTCGCCGGGTTTGTCGCCGGTCAGCTTGTCGCCGTCTTTACCGGGCAGCTCATCGTCGAGCTTGTCCAACGCGTCGGAGGCCTTCTTCTTCGCCTCTTCCGCGGCCTTCTCGTCGGCAGCCTTGGAATCGGTGTCCTTCGAGTCGGTATCACCGAGGCCGCCAGGGGCATCGCCCATCTTGTTCAGCGCGTCGGACGCCTGCTTCTTCGCGTCCTCAGTGGCCTTCTCGGCCGCGGCCTTGGCTTCGGCGGCGGCGTCCGTGTTGCCCCCGCCGCCACCCGGGCCACCGCCGGTGCCGCCACCGGGACCGGAGCCGCCGGAACCGCCGAGGTCGGCACCGGTAGGACCGTCACCCAGCTTGCCCAGCGCTTCGGAAGCCTGCTTTTTCGCGTTTTCGGCAGCCGCGGCGGCCTGCTTCTTCGCCTCTTCGGCCGCGGCCTTCTGCTCGTCGCCGTTCGACGACGGAGCCGAGCCCGAGGGCGACGTCTGATCCTTGTTCGCCTCCGGCCCACCGCCGAGACCGCCACCGGGGCCACCGCCGGAGCCGCCCGGCGACCCGCCCGTGCCGCCCTCCGGAATGTTCACCTCGGGGACCGGCGGAGGCTTGACCTGACCGCCCTGACCGGAACCGCCCGGCCCCGACCCACTCGGGCCCGAGCCGCCACCCGGACCGCTGCCCGAGCCGCCTTCCGTGCCACCGCCAGGGCCGCCACCCGGTCCACCGCCGGTGAAGTCCGGGCCGTTGCCCGGACCGCCGCCGGGTCCACCACCGGTGCCCGGGCCGCCGCCGGTACCGCCGCCAGGGCCGCCTCCCGGACCGCCCTGTCCACCGGTGAAGTCCGGGGCGCCGCCACCGGGACCGCCGCCCGTGCCGCCAGGTCCGCCACCAGTGCCACCGGCACCGCCCGCACCGCCCGTGTCACCGGCGCCTTCGAACTCGTTCTTGACCTTGCCCATGACCTTGTCGAGCTCGTCGTAGGCCTGGTTGACGAAATCCTTGGTTTCCTTGCAGGACTTGGCGAATCCCTCGTAGATGATGGTCCACATCTCGGGGATGAACTGCCGCTGGATCCACTGCTTGGCGAGGTTCTGGCCCGCCTTCTTGAACTCGTCGTCGTCGCAGCAGCCGTCGTTGTTCAACTGCTGGACCAGGTTGGAGCCGAAGTTGACGTCCATCCAGCCCGCGATCGCGCCGAGGTCCTCTTTGCCGCTCTTCTCACCGGCGGCGATGGCGATGACCTTCTGCGCCATCGCGAAGTCCGCTTTGCCGACGATCTCCTTGTAGAGGTCGATGACCGTGTCGGCCTTGCCCTTGCACAGTTTGAACACCGCGGCGGTGGTGTGCAGTGTCGCTTCGCTCGCGTTGTTCAGTGTCTGGGAGAGCTTCTTGGCCTTGGGGAGGATCTTCTCGTTGTAGTTCTCCGACGAGGCGTCCGCGGCGTTTCCGGTCCAGGTCCCGTAAAGGGTGTTCAACTGGGAGCCGGTGTCGTCGATGGCCTTGTCGATGGTCTTCGAACCGGTCTTGAAGTGGGCGGCGTCGTCGACGAAGTTCTTGAAGCTGATGCCACGCTGCTCGTCGAACGGCTTCTTGATGTCCTTCTCGAAGTCGAGCGCGCGAGTGGTGCCACGGCAGTCTTCCGGGAGCTTCGCCAGCAGCGAGCCGAAGGTTTCGAAGACCTTGAGCGCGGGCGCGGCGGCGTCGAAGATCTCGTCCGACGTCTTGGTCCCGGCGCCCTCCGCGGTGGGTTCCTTGGTGTCGTCGAGCTTCTTGTTGCCGTCGTCGACGGCCTTCTTCTCCGCGTTCCGGTTGAAGCTGGCCTGGTCGCCCGCGCCTTTCGCGTCCTTGAAGACCTTGTCGACGTCGTCGTCATACGGCAGGAGCGGGTGAGCGTTGTAGGACGCCGCGTACTTCTCGGCTTCCTTGCGCTTCTGCTTGATCTCCTCCGGCTCCTGATCCGCCGTCCACGGCGGGGGCGCCGGATGCGTCCGCATCCACGAGCCGATGAGCTGGGTCTTCTTCTCGGCGGGAACGGCCGGGTCGTCGAGGACGGCTTTGACGTCGGTCCAGGTGGTTTCGGTGGCCACTAGCGCATCCCCGTCTCGGTGATCTTGTTCTTCTGCTCGTCCTCATTGGTGCCGTAGGAGGTGCCGGCGGTGCCGAGGTTCGTGCCGAACGAGCCGAGCGTGGTGCTGTACCCCTGGACCGACGCCCACAACGCCGCCACCCCATCGGTGTACTTCTTCGCGTGGTCGCCGTGAGCCTGGCCGAAGCCCGCCGCGTTCACCGGCGTGCTCGACAGATCCGGATTGTCCTCGAGCAACTGCTCGGTCAGCTTTCCGAT
This sequence comes from Amycolatopsis sp. lyj-108, assembly GCF_046549005.1. NCBI lineage: Bacteria > Bacillati > Actinomycetota > Actinomycetes > Pseudonocardiales > Pseudonocardiaceae > Amycolatopsis > Amycolatopsis sp. lyj-108. The sequence continues at coordinate 289,087 of NZ_JAJPWQ010000014.1, forward strand.
GTTCTTCGACGCCGATGAAAGCGCATCGGTCGCCGCGGTGAAGCCCCCGCTCATTCTTTTCAGCGCCTTTCGTCGGATCCGCCGGCATTGCCGCCGAGTGCCTCTGCGAGGACTTCGGCCACCGACCCGATGTCGGTGAACCGGTCCAGCTGGTCCAGATCAATTCTCACGTCGTGGTAGATCTCCAGCGCCGACAGGAGTCTTATCCGTCCCTTGGAGTCGATACCCAGCTCTTCGAGTGGTGCGTCGAACTCGATTTCGGCGGGATCAAGCCGAAAAGTCTCGCTGACGACCTTCACGACCTCCGCGCGGTGATCACCCACGGCGCCGACTATAACGCGCCCTCGCCGCCGCACGCGCGACCTTGCCACTGGAAGTGCGCGGAAGGTCACCGGAGGGAACCAGACGTACGGATCGCAACGTCAGATCATGTTCCCGTGACACCGCGCGCAATACCACTCTGGTGACTTCTTTGACATCGGCCGCGGCGTTCTTTGCCCATTCGGCTACCAACATCGCCCCTTCGCCCATTTCGTCCGAGATTCCGAAGGCGGCGACACGATCGCGGCGGATCGCCGGATGCGCTTCCCCCGCCACCGCTTCGATGTCCTGCGGATGGAAATTGCGGCCGTCGATGACGATGAGGTCCTTGAGCCTGCCGGTGATGTAAAGGTCTCCGCGGTGGAACACGCCGAGGTCACCGGTGCGCAGCCAGCCGCCGAGGCCGTCGAGTTCGCCCGCGAACGCGGCCGCGTCGCCGCGGCCCCAGTATCCCGCGGCGACGTTCGGCCCGTGGATCCAGATCTCCCCGGCGAGGCCGTCGGGCCGCGCCACCCCATCGCGGACGATCCGGACCCGCTGTCCGAGCGGACGGCCGACCGAGACGAGTTCCTGGCCGTCGGGCACCTCGATCGCCCGGCCCTGCGCGAGGGCCTCCCTGTCGAACACCGCACCACGGGGTCCTTCGGCGTCCGCGCTCGCGACGTACACAGTGGCCTCGGCCAGGCCATAGGACGGACGATGTGCTTCCGGCCGGAATCCGCGTGGGCCGAAGGCCTCCAGGAAACGCGCGACCGTACGCGGCCGGACCGGCTCGGCGCCGTTGAGCGCGACCCGGACGTCGGAGAGGTCGAGCTCGTCCCCTGCCTCGCCGGCGGCTTCGACGGCCAGGTCGAAGGCGAAGTTCGGCGCGGCGGTGAACACGGCCGGGTGATCGGCGAGCTGACGGAGCCATCTCACGGGCCGGTGCACGAACTCGGCCGGCGACATGAACACCGATCGCGCTCCCGCGTGGACCGGCAGGCAGAGCAACTGGATCAGGCCCATGTCGTGGAAGAACGGGATCCAGCCGGCGCAGGTCGTACCCTCGTCGACGGCGTAGGCGCGGCTCGCCTGCCAGCACGCCGCGGCGACCGCCCGGTGCGGGATGACGGCACCGGCGGGCTCCCGGGTCGACCCGGACGTGTACTGCAGGTAGGCGGGGCTTTCGGGGGTGACGGTAAGCGGATCGATGCCCGGTCCGGAGACCTCGTCGACCACGATCAGCTGTTCAGGTGTTCCGACCTCGCGCACCTTCACGGCGGCGGCAGCGGAGGTCAGCCACACCCTCGCGTCGCAGTCCGCCAGCACACCGGTGAGCCTGCCTCGCTGTGCGGGGCTGCCCGGAGCCATCAGCGGTACGGCCACCAGGCCGGCGGCGAGCGCCCCGAAGAACGCCAAGGGGTAATTCAGGTCCTGGCCGGTGAGCACGGCGGCGCGATCACCCGGCCGCGTGACCCGCCGCAGTGCCCCGGCGACCACCCGCACCCGGGAGACGAACTCCGTCCAGGTGACCGTGTGGTCCAGACCGGCGCCGTGGTCCTGATGCGTGAACAGCGGGCGCGGGTCGGCTTCGCGAGCGAAAAGCCGCTCGACGATCGAGGTGCGCAGCACCTGTTCCGGCACTTCCTCCGGCGATGCGGTCATATCCGGCAACGTACTGGAACCGCTGGGAGGACGCTCGGACGGCCCGCGTGACCAACCGTCCTAAGTAGACGCTCCTCGGCGCGATCCGCCGGCATTCGCTCTTGTGAATTCCGGACAGAAGACCGGACATTTCTCGCCCTTTCGCCGGCCTCGGCCGCACACTCGGCGGGCAGTGTGTTTCTTTCCCCCGGCCTTGGAGGACTAGACCATGCGTCGAAGAATCGCCCTGGCAGTCGGCGGCGCCGCCGTCCTGACCGCGAGTCTCACTTCCGCCGCCCTCGCCCCGATCGCGCAGGCTTCCCCCGGACTGATCGCCGCCATGCAGCGGGACCTGGGGCTCACCGCCGCGCAGGCCTCGACCCGGCTCACCCAGGAAATGACCGCCTCCCGGGTGCTGCCCGGCGCCCAGCGGGCCGCCGGTGCGGCGTTCGGCGGCGCGTGGTTCGATCCGGCGCGCGGCGAACTCGTCGTCGGGGTGACCGATCCCGCGGCGGCCGCCGCCGTCCGGCAGGCCGGTGCCGAACCTGCCGCGGTCGCGATCAGCGCGGCCCGGCTCGACGCGGCGAAGGCCGAGATCGACTCCTCGACCAAGACCCGGCCCGCCCCCGCCGCCGTCAGCGGCTGGCGTGCCGACCCCCGCAGCGGCAGTGTCGTGGTCGCCGTCCGCCCGGGCGCACACGGCTCCGACGTCGATGATTTCCTCGCCAGGGCAAGGAAATCCGGTCCGGTCACGGTGGTCACCGCGCCCAAGGCCGAACCGTTCGCGGCGGGCACCGTCGGCGGTGACCCGTACTACATCAACGGGAACACCCGCTGCTCGATCGGCTTCTCCGTCCACGGCGGATTCGTCAGCGCCGGCCACTGCGGCGGCAACGGCAGCTCGGTCGTCGGGTGGGACGGCTCCGCCATGGGCAGCTTCGCCGGTTCTTCCTTCCCCGGCAACGACTACGCGTTCGTCCGGATCGGCAACGGCTGGTGGACCGCACCGGTCGTGCTCGGCTGGGGCACGGTGAGCGACGCGCTCGTCCGCGGATCGTGGGTCGCGCCGGTCGGCACCTCGGTGTGCCGGTCCGGTTCGACCACGCACTGGCACTGCGGCACCGTGCTGGGGCACAACGAGACGGTGAACTACTCGCAGGGCGCTGTGCACCAGATGACCCGCACCAACGTCTGCGCCGAACCCGGCGACTCCGGCGGCTCCTTCATCACCGGCGACCAGGCGCAGGGCGTCACCTCCGGCGGCTGGGGCAACTGCGGTTCCGGCGGCGAAACCTGGTTCCAGCCGGTGAACGAGATCCTGCAGACCTACGGCCTGTCGCTCGTCACCGCCTGACGTCTCACCGCCCGTGGCCTTTCACCGTTTCGACGGTGAAAGGCCACGCTCTTACCTGCCTGTGGTGAACAACCGGTCCAGCGCCGAGCGGCTCTCTTCGGCCAGCGCGCGGTAGATCACCAGCCGCTGATCCGAATCCTGCAGTGGCGTGAGCACTTCGTAGTGCAGTTCGAGCACCCCGGCCTCGGGATGCCGCATCACCTTGCGCCCGCGGCCGTTGACCTTCACGTCGCGTTCGGCCCACAACCGCGCGATTTCCTCGTCGGCGGTGAATTCGGCGATGAGCCCGGTCAAGGCCTGATCGTCCGGATGCGCGGCCCACGCGGCGCGCAGATGGGCGATCCCCTCCCGGACGACACGTTCACGGTCCGCGTAGAACTCGCGGATCTCGGGATGTTTGAGGCACAGCCACATCGAATTGCGCTGCGAGGGCGGCAAGGTGTCGAAATCCACCAGCAGCCTCGCCATTTCGTCGTTCCAGGCCAGGATGTCGTAGCGGTGGTTCATCAGCATGGCGGGCAGCGGTGACAGGTCGGCGACCAGCCGGGCCAGCGGTGGCGCCGCGGTGGTCGCGAGTTCGTCGGCGTTGCGGGGACGCTGCCTTGCCAAGTCGAAGAGGTAGGCGCGTTCGTCGGGGGCAAGGCGCAGTGCCCTGGCCAAGGCCTCCACCACGTCCGCCGAGGGCCGCAGCCCGCGGGCCTGTTCCAGCCGCACGATGTAGTCGATGCTGACCCCGGCCAGTTCGGCGACCTCCTCCCGGCGCAGCCCCGGGGTCCGCCGGGACCGGCGCGACGGCAGGCCGAAAGCGTCCGGGTCCAGGCGTTCACGCCGGGTCCGCAGGAACGCGGCCAGCTCCTGTGTCGTGTCCACGGTGGAGGTCGTCATGCCGGGTCCAACAGCGAGGGTGGGACCGCTGTTCCCAGGAAGTCCTCTCCCTTAACCCCTGCTCGCGGCGGTCGCAGACTCGTCTTCGACCACGGATCACGAGTACAGGAGAACACGATGTCACTCACGCTCGACACCTACCGGCTGCTGGGCCGGTCCGGGCTGCGGGTCTCCCCGCTGGCGCTGGGCGCGGCGACCTTCGGCACCGAATGGGGCTGGGGCGCCGGGCGGGACGAGGCGCGCAAGCTGTTCGATCACTACGTCGAACGCGGCGGCAACTTCATCGACACCGCCAACACCTACACGGACGGCAGCTCCGAGCGGCTGCTGGGCGAATTCGCCCGCGACAACCGCGAAAGCCTCGTACTGGCGACGAAGTACACGACACTGCGCCGCCCCGGCGACCCGAATTCCGGCGGCGGCCAGCGCAAGAGCCTGTTCGCGTCGGTGGAAGCGAGCCTGCGGCAGCTGAACACGGACTACATCGATCTGCTTTACCTGCACCTGTGGGATTTCACGACACCGGTCGAGGAGATCCTGCGCGGGATGGACGACCTGGTCCGCCAGGGCAAGGTCCTGTACGTGGCGATCTCCAACGCGCCGGCCTGGGAGGTGTCGCGGATGCAGGCGATCTCCGACCTGCGCGGCTGGTCGCCGCTGGTCGCGCTGCAGATCGAGTACAACCTGATCGAGCGCACCGGGGAACGCGACCTCATCCCCATGGCACGCGAGATGGGGCTGGGGGTGGTCCCCTGGTCGCCGCTGGCGGGCGGGGTGCTCACCGGGAAGTACGACCGCGACGACCTGGCCCCGGCCGAGGACGGCACCCGCAAGAACTTCAACCTCGCCCTGGGCACCCTCACCGAACGCAACCTCGCGATCGTGGACGTCGTGAAGGAGGTCGCCGCGGAACTCGGCCGCACCCCCGCCCAGATCGGGCTGGCGTGGACCCTGCGGAACCCGGGCGTGACGGCACCGATCATCGGCGCCCGCACCCCCGCCCAGCTGAAGGACAACCTCGGCGCGCTGGACGTCGAGTTCACGACCTCGCAACTGGCCCGCCTCGACGCGGCGAGCGCGATCGCACTCGGCTTCCCGCACGACATGCTCGCCCGTGACACGACCCTCGCGCTGACGCGCGGCGACATGACGATCGAACCGCGCCGCTGACGTCAGGGGTCTCGGCGCCGCATCGGCGGGTAGTGAGGGCCTCCTTCCCTACCTTCAGGGTAGGCAAGGAGGCCCTCACGGACCGGTGCGCTTCCCAAGTACATGAAGGGGGCCTTCATGTACTTGGGGAAGCGCGTCAGATTCCCGAACCGACGGGAACAGTTCCCCTACCTGCCGGGAAAGATCCGAAATTAGCCTTCGGTCACCGGTCGGCCACGTCGGCACCACCTCCCCATGGACTGGACCCGCGCCGGTAAATCTCGTGAACCACCGCGGGTATCCGAATCTGGAGGATGTGTGACTGAGCGAGAAGTCGACGTATCGGCGATCGGCGGCCGGGCGAAGCCGGGCGGGTCCGCATGACCGGCGCCACGAGGACCGGCGTCTTCGCGGTACTGCGGTCGACCCCGGCCCCCGTCAGGTATCTGCTCGGCGGCGTGCTGGTCAACCAGCTGGGCGCGTTCGTCCAGACGTTCCTGATCCTGTACCTGACGTTCCGGGGCACCTCGGTCGGTTTCGCCGGGGTCTGCCTCGCCGCGTACAGCGTGGGGGCGATCTTCGGCGCCATGCTCGGCGGCGAGCTGACCCACCGGTTCGGTGGCCGCGCGACGATCGTGACGGCGATGACGTGCGCGGCGCCGCTCGTCGCGTCGATCCCGCTGGTCCGGGGCACGCCTTGGGCACTGGTCACGGCGGTCGCGCTGTCCGGGCTGGCGATCCAGGCGTACCGGCCGGCGGCCGCGGTGCTGCTCGCGGAGTACATGCCGGAAGAGCACAAGGTCATGGGCTTTTCGATGATGCGCATCGCGCTGAACATCGGCGCGGCCGTGGCGCCGCTGATCGCCGCCGTGGTCATCCAGGTGAACTGGGATCTGCTGTTCTGGCTGGACGGGATGACGGCGGCGCTGTGGGCGTTGCTGGCGTTCGTGTTGCTGCCGAAGGGAAGCAACACCCCACACGAGTCCAAAGCCGACGCTCCTCCCGCGCTGAGCGCCCGCGCGGTGTACGGGACGATGATCCGGGACACCCGGTTCCTGTGTTATCTGGTGGCGGGCCTGTTCGGCATGATGATCTACGCCGGCTGGGTCGCGGTGCTGCCGTTGAACATCGTCGACGCCGGTTATCCGGTGGGGCTGTACAGCACGGTGCTGGTGATCTCCTCGGTCGTGCTGATCACCTGTGAACTGAAGATCACCACCTACATCGTCCGGATCCCGAAGAATCTCGCCGGTCTGTTCGGCAACCTGGTGAGCGCGCTGGGATTCGCGCTCTACGGGCTGATCGCGCAGCATCAGTTCTTCGTGATCGCCGGCGCCTTGCTGGCGGTGTCCGGGTTGATGATCCACGGACCGAGCACGGCCTCCCATCCGGCGACTTTCCCGGTGGAGCTGAGAAGCCGCTACATCGCGACGAAGGAGACGCTGTCCGGGGTGGCCGCGACGATCGGGCCGGTACTGGGGCTGTTCCTCTGGAGCGAATTCGGCGGTCCGGGGTTCTGGGGCTTCTGCGCGGTGCTGTCCGTCATCGCCGGATCGATGCACATCTACGGCCTCAAACAACCACCCGTGGTGGAAAAGGTGGCCGAACCCGAGCCGGAAGTCGTGGGAGAGCGACCATGAACGAAGCCAACGGTGTCCTGCTGATCATCGGCAGCGGCCTGAAGTTGTACCGCGAGTACCTGGTCTCGTCCATCCATCGGTGCGCCCGCGAGGCCGGACTCGGCCTGGTGCTGCTGAACAATCTCAAACCCACCTGGCAGCACGCGTATTTCGACGAGATCGTCCACACGGACGTGTTCGACGCGGACGAGATGCTCGCCGCCGCCCGTGAGGTCGCCGGACGGCACCGGATCGCCGGTCTGATGTGCTGGGACGAGCCGGTCGTGCTCGCCGCGGGTGAGCTCGCCGCCGAACTCGGGGTCCCCGGGTTGAGCGTCGACGGCGTCCGCGGTTGCCGCGACAAGAACCGCACCCGCACCGTGCTGACCGCGGAAGGGTTGCCGCAGCCGGGATACGCCTTGACCACCGGTCTCGACGAGGCCCGCGCCGAGGCCGCCCGGATCGGGTATCCGGTGGTACTCAAGCCGAGGGCGATGGGCGCGAGCATCGGCGTGGTGTACGCCGCCGACGAGTCCGAAGTGGACGCCGCGTTCGGGGTCGCCATGGGCGCCGCGACCGTCGACCAGAGCCGCTACGGCGGCGGCGCGATCGTGGAAGGTTACGTCTCCGGGCCCGAGATCAGCATCGACGCCGCCGTGTACAAGGGCGAATACCTGCCGATGTTCGTGGCCCGCAAGGAAACCGGTGACCAGCCGTACTTCGAGGAGGTCGGGCACGTCGTCGACGCCGGCGATCCGCTGCTGCACGACACCGAACTGATGGACGTCCTGGCGCGGGCGCATCGCGCGCTCGGTGTGGAGGACGGCATCACCCATTCCGAGGTCCGGCTGACCGACCGCGGCCCGCTGATCATCGAGATCAACGGGCGTCTCGGCGGTGACCTGATCCCGTTCCTCGGCCGGACCGCCACCGGTCTCGACCCCGGCGAGATCCTGTTCGCCGTGGCGACCGGGCGGCGGCCGGTCATCGCCCCGACCCGGCACGCGGTCGCCGGGATCCGGTTCGGCTACCCGGATCACGACTGCCTGGTCCACGAAGTCACGGTCCCCGCCGAAGCGCCGGGCCTGGTCGTCGCGTCACCGATGGTCGATCCCGGGGCGACCCTGCGGCTGCCACCCGGCGGCTACATCGCCCGGCATTCGTTCGTGGTGTGCGAAGCCGATGACCGGGAGACCTGCGCCCGGCGACTGGACGCGGCGGCCGCACTCGTGCGGGTCGACGCCGATCCGGTGGACCCACCAGAACCCGGTACCGCCTTCGAGATGCCCGCCGGGCTGCTCGACGTCGACGAACACGAGGGAGTTTCCGCATGACCATGACCGAACCCGTCCGCACCGACAGGCCGCTGACCGGCGCGCAGATCCTCGCGAACGCGAAGGCGCTCGCACCGATCCTGCGCGAGCGGGCGGCGGAGATCGAAAAGAACCGGAGCCTGCCCGCGGACGTGGTCGAGTTGCTGCGCGACGCCGGTGTCTTCCGGATCGGTTTCAGCCGGGACTGGGGCGGCCCCGAGATGACCTCGATGGAGCAGACCGAGGTGATCGAAGCGCTTTCGTACGGTGACGCGTCCGTCGGCTGGTGCGCCAAACTCGGCTCGGACATCGGGTTGCACGCCAACTTCCTCGACCAGGACGAAGCCCGCCGGATGTTCACCAGCATCGACATGCACTCCGCCGGTGTGCTCCCCGTGACGGGGCACGCGGAACGTGTTCCCGGCGGCTACCGGCTCACCGGCCGCTGGAGTTTCGGCAGCGGCTCGACCCACGCCGACTGGGTGGCGTCCGGGGCCATGGTGTTCGAGAACGGTGAGCCCTATGCCAGCCCGGACGGCAGCAACCCGCACGAGTCGCGGCTGTTCATGGTGCCCGGCCACGAGATCGAATCCGTCGACAACTGGTACACCCTCGGCCTGTGCGGTTCCGGCAGCAGCGACTACACGATCACGGACGTGTTCGTCCCGGAGAACCACACCCTGACGTTCGACAACCCGCAGGTGCCCAACGGGCCGCTGGTGCAGCCGGACGTGATCCAGCGCAGCATGTGCGGCGTCCCGCTCGGCGTGGCGAGGGCCGCGCTGGACTACGTCCGCGGCCTCACCATGGAACGGGTCGACATGCTGAAGGGCTCGCCGTGGCGGATGAGCGGCGTGGCCTGGAAGGACAACGAGCGCATCCAGATCACCCTTGCCGAATGCGAGGCCGACTACAGCACGACGCGGGCCGGTGTCTACCAGGCGCTGCAGCGCCAATGGGAGGTCACGGCCGACGGCACCGGCACGCTGGACGATCTCACGCCCGACGAGCGCGTCGCTCCGGCGCTGACCGGCTGGCAGGCCTTCCAGATGTCGAAGCGGGTCGTGCAGCGGCTCTGCGATCTGCTCGGCACCGCGGCCATCCGGTCGGGCGACCCGATGAACCGGTGGCTGCGCGACTCGATGACCATGGCCATGCACCCCACCGCGCGGGACCGCGTCACCCAGACGGTCGGCGCGCATCTGGTCGGTGCCAAGCCGTCCATGCGGTTCATGCTCGGCATCGTCGACAAGCCCAAGACCGAGTCCGATGCGTGAGCAGCGGCCCATCCTGATCGTCGGGTTCGTGACGCCGGTGCTGATGGCACTGACCGGCACCGAACCCGGCGGTTCGGTCGTCCTCGTCGAGGAGCCGGACGTCATCCGCAAACGGGATCTGCGCACGAGGCTGGCCGGCTCTCCCCTGGTCGGTGAACTGATCGCCTGGGAGCACGCCCGGCCCGGCTCCGCCGACGAGTTCTACGTCGCCCATCCGGACCTGGACCCGGCCGCGGTGATCCCGCTGATCGAGTACGCCACCCCGTTCGCCGCCCGGCTCGCCGAACGCTACGGCCTGCCGGGCGCGACCCTGGGGGCCGCGCAGATCCTGCGGGACAAGGCGATGCTGCGGAAGGTCAGCGCGGCCGCCGGGCTGGCCAATCCGGAGAGCGCCACCGTGACCTCTCCGGAGGACGTGCTGGCGTTCCTGCGCGCCCATCCCGGCCCGGTGGTGCTCAAACCGGCGAACCGGCAGGCCGCGGTCGGCACGCAGATCATCCGTGACCCCGGCGAGGTCGGCCAGGCATGGGCGAGCTGCGTCGAACAGGACGAGGGCATCTTCGTCCCCGACCGGCCGATGGAACTGTCCATGCTGGTCGAGCGGTACGTGCCAGGACCCGAGTACAGCGTCGAGATGCTCGTCCGCGACGGGCGGCAGCTGTTCGCCAACGTCACCGGCAAACAGCTCTATCCCGGCCCGCGGCCGGTGGAGCTGGCCCATATCGTGCCCGCCGACATTCCCGGCGACCTCACCGAGGAGCTCGCGGCACTGACCTGTCAGGTCGTCGAGGCGGTCGGATTCGCCGACGGCATCCTGCACTGCGAGTGGATCGTCTCCGACGGACGGCCGTACCTGGTGGAATGCGCCGGCCGGATCGCCGGTGACGGGATCATGGAGGTCATCGACCGCGCCTACTCGATGGAACTGTTGCGTTCCTACGTGGCGATGATGCGCGGTGAGATGCTGCCCGAGTTGCCGCGCCGCGCCAAGGGCGGCGCCGCCGTCCGGTTCGTCCCGATGGAGCCGGGCGTGATCGAGGCCGTCCTCGGGCTCGAGCAGGCCCGGCAGGTGGAAGGCGTGTTCCTGGTGGACATCCAGGTCAAGCCGGGCCACCGGTTCACCGGACTGCGCAGCTCGTGGGACCGGACGGGTTTGGTGATGGCCGTCGCGGACAGCCCCGCCGAAGCGTTGCAGCGCGCGGAAAAGGCCGCGGGCCTGATCCGGATCGAGGTCACCGGGGAGCCTTGAGACAAGTACATGAAGGCCTCCTTCCTTGCGCCTGACGCAAGGAAGGGGGCCTTCATGTACTTCAGCCCGATGTCAGCGCCGAAGCCCTCGAACCACCGCGGCGGCACCGGCCGCGACGACCGCGGCACCCGAGTACTTCAGGATCCGGTGCTGGCGGGTCGCCCGCTGAAGAGCCTTGGCGTACGGAACGGTGGTGTTGGTGATCATCGCGTGCAGTGGCATCCAGCGGTGCCGGAGAACTTTCTCCAGCACGGTGTCGCAGGCGCGTTCCAGGCGGACCGCCGGCGAGCGCACGGTGTCGCGCAGTTCGGCGAAGTTGCGGTGGGACATGTCCGCCAGCGCGTCGGTGTTCGGCTTTCGGCGGGTGTAGTACCTCGTCAGCGCCGCCGTCGTGTCGCCCGGGTGGCTGGCGAGACTGTCCGTCAGTTCCAGCGCGTCCTCGAAGGCCGAGTTCATGCCCTGGGCCAGGAACGGATAGACGGCGTGGCAAGCGTCCCCGATCAGCACCACCTTCCCCTCGTGGATCCACGGGGCGGTGCTGACGGTGACGAGATTGAAGGTGGGCCGCCGCAGGAACTCCTCGCCGAGGTCGGGGACCAGCGACAGGACGTCGGGGAAATGGCGGCGGAACAAGGACTCCACGTCCTCCGCGGTCCTCAGCGAGTCGAAACCGTGTGGGCCGTGGAACGGCAGGACACAGGAACAGGTGAAGGAACCGTCGCGGTTGGGGTGGGCGAACATCATGATGTCGCCGCGGGGCCACAGATGGAAGACGTCGTCGGCCATGCGGTGGCCGCCGTCCGCGGCCGCCGGGATGTGGAGTTCCCGCCAGCCCCATTCGAGGTAGCGCTGCGAGAACTCGGCGCGCTGTTCGTGGTGCATGGAGCGGCGGACGGCCGAGAACGCGCCGTCCGCGCCCACCACGACATCCGGCTTCACCACGAGCGCCCGCCCGTCGGGGTCCACAAAGGACACCGAGGGGAGGTCACGGTCCATGCCGGTGCACCGCGTGTCGAACACGAACCGCACCCCGGGCACCCGGCAGGCCGCGTCCACCAGGACCGCGCTCAGGTCCTGGCGCTGGATGGCGAGGATGCCACCTTCACCGTAGGACGAGAACCGCAGTCCGCCGTCGGGGTTGTGCAGCATCCGCCCGCGCATCGGCACCACGAGCCGTCTCACCTCGTCCGACAACCCCAGGCGATCCAGCGCCGCCAGGCCACGCCGGGAAAGCCCGAGGTTCATGGACGTCGCGGCGCTGGCGGTCTCGCGGGGATCCGGCCTGCGGTCGTACACCGTGACCGTATGCCCTTGCCTGCCCAGCGAAAGCGCCAGGAACGCGCCCGCCATCCCGGCGCCTACAATCGTGAACTCCACTATGCACTCCCCTTGTTCAAGCCTTGACCTCCATGACAGCGCCGAGGATCTCCTCGGCGACGAGCGGCGCGGTGGCGAATCCGGTGCCACCGCAGGCGGGACGGGACCACACCGACGGACGGATCCGGACGAGCATCGGGCCGCCGCCGACGGGATCGGCCGCGTAGTGGCAGTCCCGCACGGCGACGACGGCGTAGTCCGCGGCGCCGGTGAGGATCGGCTCGGCGAGCAGCCGATCCGCCCACGGTCCGCGATCCCGCTCCGTGGTGGCCGCGACCTCCCGGCACACCGCGTCCGAACTGATCTTGAGCAGGGTGCCCCCGCCGGGTGGCAGGAGCCAGGCCGTGCGGGCCGCACCGATCCGGCCGACGCCGGGGGCCGACGTCCACCAGCCCGCCAGCTCCGGCGGCGGCCGCAGGTAGACCATGGTCTGCCGGTACAGCGTGACCGGCCGCTCGACCAGTTCGGTGTTCCCCGGTCCCGCCGCGACCAGCACGAGATCCGCGTCCACCACGGTCCCATCGGCCGCGGTCACCCGATGCTCGCCGACATCGACGACGGCGCATCGCGGCCGCAAGGTCACCGCGGGATGCGCGGCGAGCCATTCGGCCGCCGCGCGCAGGAATCGTTCCGCCAGCAGCACGCCGGCACCCACGTCGAGCACCCCGGCGGTACCGGCGGGGAACACCACGGGCGCCAAGGCGTCCGGCGACACGGCGACCGCGGGAATCCCGGCGCGGCCCGCCGTGTCGAACACCGGCGCGAGCTCGTCCGGGGTGCCCGCGGTGACCACGCCGACCGGCCGGAAGATCTCCGTCCGCAGCAACGATTCCAGCTCCAGCCAACGACGGCGGGCCTCGGCCATCCGCAGGGTGCCGTCGACGTCGTCCGGACGCAGCACCCGCAGGGCGCGGTGCTGGTCGGACGACGCCGACGCGGGGTTCGGGACGGGACCGCGGTCGAACACGGTGACGCGGTGGCCTGCCCGCGCGCAGCCGATCGCGGTCACCAAACCGGTCACGCCCGCGCCGACGACGGCGACCGAGGCCATCAGACGGCCAGCCGCGGCAACTTCTCGGCGACGATCGTGTCCGCGTCCACCTGCCCTGGCAACGTCGTGTCGGGCAGCGCGGCCGCGGCGAGATCGATCAGGATCGGAGCGGCGCAGCGCAGGAACACGTTCACCTGATGGCAGAGGTCGCCCGCGGTCTCGGCGGTCGTCGCGGCGGCCAGCCGGTCCAGCCGCCCCAGCTGCTCGGCGAGCGTCGACGCGACGGCGGTCAGGCTGAACCGCTCGAGCCCGTAGCCGTCGGCGAACCGCTCGGTCATCCGCTTCGCCGTCCGCCGCGCGTCGCCGGAGACCGGCAGCGGGCCGCGGTCCACCCACTCGTCGACCACCGCCGCGATCCGGTTCCACGGCCCGGTCAACCGGGTCTCGCTGACCCGGAGCAGCGCCTCGTGGGTGAAGTCGGTGCGCTGGTATTCGGGGCTGGTGGCGCAGAGATGGAAGCGGATGAGATCACGCGGCACCTCGGCGGCCAGTTCGCGGCCCGACACCACATGCCCGCGGCTGGTGGAGAACTTCTCGTTGGCCAGCTCGTAGAACTCGTTGGTGACGTACTGCGCCGGCAGCACATGGCCGCCGAGCGCGGTGAGCATCGCCGTGCCCACGACCGCGAACGGGTACGTCGCGTCCAGGCCGAGGAAGTACACCACGGTCGAACCGGAGTCCGCCCGCCACAGCTCGTCGTCCGCGGTCAGCACCGCGCCGCGTTTCTCGGCGGCCAGCGCGGTGGTGAACATGCTCCACGGCATGCCCTCCATATGCGGATAGATCACCTGCCCCGGCACCTCGGGGAAGGGCGCCGGGATACCCCACGACGTGGGCTGGGTGATCGGGAAGTCCGGCAGCGGACCCGCCATCGCGGACTCGATGAGCCGGGCCATGCCGGGCCGCATCGGGATCCGGGCGAAGTACGCCTCCAGTTCCGCGCGGTACCGCTCCACCGGGAAGACGAGGATGTCCGCGTCCCGGTACTCCAACTTCTCATCCGGGTGCAGCGTCGAACGCGGCTCGATCAGGTCGCCCGGGGCGACCGGAAGCCCGCAGCTCTCGCAGACCCCGGCGTACCCGTCGGCGAGGCAGAACGGGCAGCCGCCGCTGACGTAGGCGTCCATCAGGTACTCGCCGGTGCTCGGCAGGAACGGGAAACGCACGGTCCGTAGCTCTAGCCTGCCCATCCCGTGCAGGCGGTCGTAGAAGTCCATGACGAGTTTGGTGAACCTGTCACCGATACAGCCGAACCCGTCGACCTCGATGCCCATCGCGGCCAACGTCTGCCGCACCTGCTCCGCGGAGCGTTCCCGCAGGTCTTCCGGTGCCACGCCGAGCCGTGCGGCAGCAGTGACGATGTAGTTCTGGGTGAAGTGCATGCCGGTGCCGTAGAGGGCTTCCGTGCCGGTCGCGCGGGCGTACCGGGCGCAGACGTCGGCGGCCAGGAACGGACCGGCGAGATGGCCGAGGTGCAGGTCGCCGTTCGCCGTCGGGGCCGGCGAGATCACCACCAGCCGGTTCATCAGGCGGTCCTCGACTCGGCGCCGCGGCGGGCGAGCAGATCGCCGACGATGTCACGGGAACGGTGGGCCAGCACGCTGATCAACGAGTCGGCGATACCGTGCGTCGCCTCGTTGACGCCCTGCAGATACACCGCGCCCCAAGCGGAATCGCCGAGATCGACCCGGTAGCACCGGCTGACCGAGATCTCCGAAAGGCCGACACTGTCGGCAAGGTCGCGCACCATCGCGGGCATCCGCTGGTCGTAGCCGGTGCCGAGGAGCACCAGATCGCACTGCAACGCCTCGACCTTGCCGCTGGTCCGGTCACGCAGATCGAGGACGATCTCGTCGTCTTCGATCCTGGCGCCGACCACCTCGGTCAGGGTGCGCACGTGCGAACGCTGCACGCCGAGACCGCGCTGCTGGTACAGCGTGGTGTACATGTGGTCGAGGAACGGCGGGGCCGCCCCGGCGTAGTTGGTCAGGCGCATCTCGTCCAGCATCTGCTCCCGGATGTCGGCCGGGCTGTCGTAGAAGCGGTCGACGAACGACGGGAAGAACAGCTCGTTGACGAATTTGCTCGTCTGGTAGTTCTGCGGGCCGATCGAACGCACGATCATGGTGCGGGTGCTGTTGGGCAGATTGTCGTGCAGTGCCATGAACATCTCGGCCGCGCTCTGTGCCCCGCCCACCACGACGGCACGCAGCGGGGCGTCCGGCGGCAGCTTCGCGATCCGGCGCCGGTACTGGGCACTGTGGATGATCCGGTCGGCCGGAAGGTCGGCGAAGACGTCCGGCACGTTCGCGTCCCGGCCGCCGCCCACGACGAGGTCGCGGCAGTGGATCGTGTCGCCTCCGGCGAGCGTCGCGGTCCAGCCGGTGATCGATCCGTCGGTGCCGCGCACGGGTTCGATGCGCTGAACCTTGGCGTCGTACCGGATGCGGACCTTGTCCAGCGACTTCGCGACCCACTGCAGGTAGTCGGAGAACTCCCAGCGGAACGGGTGGAAGGTGCCCAGGTTGACGAACTCGTCGAGCCGGTTCTCCTGGTACAGGAAGTTGAGGAACGAGAACTTGCTGCGTGGGTTGCGCAGGGTCACCAGATCCTTGAGGAAGGAGACCTGGCTGCGCGCCCACGGCATCAGCAGATCACGTTGCCATTTGATGTCCGGGCTCTGCTCCAGCAGCAGCGTCTGCTCGGCGAGCTCCGGATTCCCGGACTCCTCGATGGCCACCGCGAGCGCCAGGTTCGCCGGTCCGGCACCGATCGCCAGCAAACCCACCTGTATTTCAGTCACAGATACACCCCGTTCGTCCAGAATAGGTTGCCGACACTAAGGATCGGCATTTCCCCGGCGACAGGGTCGCCTTTCCCGTCGAACCGGGAATCTCGGAGAGGTCATCCGCTTCTGCACAAAAAACCGCCCGGCGATAGGGGGAAATTCCCATTTTTCAGGAGACCACCTGGTCGACCTCTCCGCTACCCCAAGAGGCTCCGCCGTCTGCCCCATAAGGTAGCGTCTCGTTGCCGCATTCGGCCGAATGCCGAAAGCGCGTCACCTTTCCCCTCTTGACCGGCCGGGTCCGCACCGGCGAAAAAATTGATTGCGATCAATTGTCCATAACGGTCGCATGGATCCGTTCGATACCTAGTGCATAGACTCTTCTCGCGGCCGGTGAGCCCCATCCCCGGCACGGTCGAGCAGGCACCTTCATCGCACTTCACCGAACGGAGCCGATCAGGCAGGCTCAGTAGCGGCAGGCATAGGGGAAAATGATGAACAATCACGTCAGTGTCGGTAACACCGCCCGTTTGTGGCCGGCGGAACTCCATGACCAGCGGCGCACCGCGCGCCTGCTGCCCGAACAAAACAGGGGTGAAGAAACTACCGACACCGAATGGGTGACGGTTTTCCTCGCCGACAGTCAACCGGCCGTTCGCTACCGGGTCCGCTCCGCGCTCGAACTCGTCGACGGCATCGTCGTCATCGGTGAAGCGGCCACGGCGAACGCCACGATCGCGGAAACCTTCCGCCACCGGCCGGACGTACTGGTCGTCGACCCTCAGCTCGGCGAGGCCGCGGCCATCGACGTGGTGAGCCGGGTGTCCCGCGTCGCACCGGACACCCGGATCCTGGTGCTGAGCACGGCCGACGACGACACCGCCATCAGATCGGCGATCCAGGCGGGCGCGCGCGGATATCTGATCAAGGGCACCGATCTCGATCAGGTCGTCCGCGGCGTGCAGGTCGTGGCCGCGGGCGAGGCGATCGTCGGCAAGGCGATCGCCTGCCGGTTCAGCGCCCTGATGCGGTCGGCGGGCGGCCCGGAGCCGTACCCCTTTCCCCAGCTGACGACCAGAGAACGGGAAGTGCTCGACCGCGTCGCCGCGGGAAAGTCGAACGGCGCCATCGCCCGCGAACTGGCGCTCGCGCAGAAGACCATCAGCAATCGTGTTTCCGCGGTCTTCGGCAAACTCGGCGTGGCCGACCGGGCACAGGCGATCGTGCTGGCGCGGGACGCGGGTCTCGGCCGCGGCTGATTCACCGGTAATCGGGAATAGTTCCCCTATCTCCGGGAAGACGGCCGAACATAGCCTCGATCAGCACCGAACGCCGGAGAAGGAAAAGCATGCTGATCGGAGTGGGATGTGACTGACCAAGACCTCGCCGTCGTGGACATCCGCAGGCTGGAACACGAGAACCTGACGCGGGCCTACGGCTTGGAGATGAAGCTGCTTTATCCATGGAACGGTTTGACAGCACCGTTTCGAGGGGCTTGGTGTGTCCTTCGCCCCGGTGACGTATCGGTGTCCCACGCTCACCACGAGCACGAGATCTTCATCGGAATGGGCGGAAAGGCCGCGGTGATCGCCGGCGAAAAGCGGCACGAGTTCGTGGCAGGCGACCTCGTATTCCTGAAACCGGGGATCGAACACAACCTCGTCAACGATCACGACGAGGACTTCTCCTACTACGCGATCTGGTGGGACCGGGCGATGTCGGACGAGTTCGTCTCCCACGAGATCTCCCGGGCCGAGTCCCATGATTGATTACGACGGGCGGAAATTCCGCAAAGCGGGCGGCGACGCCCAAGCGATCGCCGTGTACCGGCAAGAAGGCGACGTCGTCTGGTCCGAGTTCGCCGGGGGCGAGGTGCGGCGAGGGTCGATCACCGGCGCCCAGCGGGAGAACGGGGCCCTGCACCTGGGATACACCCTGGTGCTCGCCACCGGTGAGGTGATCTGCGGACACACGGTGAACACGCCGGAGGTGACCGAAGACGGCCACCTCCGCCTGCGTGAGGTGTGGGAGCGCTACGGCCCGCACGCCGCCACCGGCGTTTCCTACCTCGACGAGGTGAGCTAGTGTCCCGCAGCCCATCCGACGCGGACTGGCGACGCCTCGACCACGCCGTGGCAGGCCGCGTGCGGCGGCCCGGCGAGGCCGGATTCCGCGACGCCAGCGTGCCGTTCAACAAACGGTTCGCGGAAATCACCCCACGCGGTGTCGTCTCCGTGACGAACACCGCGGACGTACGAACCGCCATCGAGTGGGCGCGCGACGCCGGCGTCGACGTCGTCGCCCGTTGTGGCGGGCACAGTTACGCGGGCCATTCGGTCAACACCGGCCTGGTCATCGACCTCGGCCCGATGAACACCGTGTCCGCCGACGGGTCGACAGGGCTCGTGACGGTCGCGGGCGGCGCGCGGATGGCGGACGTCTACGCCGCCATCCAACCGCACGAAATGGCCTTCGCGCTGGGCAACGGAGCCTCGGTCGGTATCGCCGGCCTCACCCTCGGCGGCGGCTGCGGGGCCACCTCCCGCGCGCTCGGGCTGACCGCGGACGCGCTCGTGGCGACCACACTGGTGACCGCGGACGGGCGGGTTCTGCGGTGCGACGCGGACAACAACGCCGACCTGTTCTGGGCCTGCCGCGGTGGCGGTGGCGGGAACTTCGGGATCAACGTGTCCTTCACCTTCCAGGCGAGGCCGGTGTCGGACTGCGCCAGCTACCTGCTGCTGTGGGACCGCGCCGACGCGCCGAAGGTCTTTTCGGTGCTGCAGGAGGTCGCGCGGCGGGCGCCGGACGAATTCGCGGTCCGGATCGGCGTCAGCAAGTCGGGCGAGTCGGACGCCGTCGTGTCCGCCATCGGGCAGCATCTCGGCACGGCCGAGGAGTTGCGGGAGATCCTCGACCCCGTGCTGTCCGTCGCCCGGCCGATCCGCATGGATCTCGCGGACCGGACCTTCTGGGAGGCCAAGGACGATCTGCTGCACGAGACCGCGGAGGGCGCGTTCTCGGTGCGGACCAACATCGTCACCGAGCCACTGCCCGACGAGGCGATCGCCACGATGCTGTCGTTCGTCGACCGTCTGCCCCCGAGCGGCAATCCCGACGGTGGTGGCGCGGCCCTGTTCTCCTGGGGTGGCGCGATCAACCGGGTGGGCGCGACGGAGACCGCGTTCGCCCACCGGAACGCGCTCTTCCTGTTGTCCATGGACACTTCGTGGGCCGAGAACGACGAGCCCGCCGTGGTCGACGCCAACCTCCGCTGGCTGGCGGAACTGGCCGACGCGTTGTCGCCGTATGTGTCCGACGGCGCCTTCCAGAACTTCATCGACCCGGATCTCGAAGACTGGCGCACCGCCTATTACGGCGTCAACTACCCACGATTGAAGGCGATCAAGGATCGGGTCGACCCCGACGGCGTCTTCACCTTCTCGCAAAGCATCGGATCATGATCGGCGACGACAGGGTCCTCATCTGGACGGCGGCCGAAGTCGAAAACGGCGCCATGCCGGCGGAGCATCGGCCCTACGCCCAGGAGATCCTGGCCTGGGCGGGCCGCTACCTGGTGTCGCCGCATCCGGAACTGGGCCGGAACGGGCCGGTGTGCCCGTACACGCAACCGTCGATCCACAAAGGACTCTTCCATCTGGCGGCGCTGACCGTCACGAACGGCGAGACCGACGTCCGCGACGCGATCGAGAGCCTGCGTTCTTGGTACGAAAGGCTTTCCGCCAGGACCTCGCCCGCGGACCGGGAACTGCTGACGATCCTCCTCGTGTTGCCGCAACTGGACTATCAGGACGCGACGGGGCTGGACGATCTGCAGCGTGAGGCGAAGGACAAGTTCGTCAACGACGGCCTGATGATCGGGCAGTTCCATCCGGTCTGCGAACAGCCCGGCCTGTGGAACGAGAAGTTCAAGGCGCTGCGCGCGCCGGTGCCGTTGCTGGCCATCCGCAAACTGGTCGTCTTCGACCTGCCGTTCCTGATGGACGACGCGGTGCACGCCGAGAGCTACCTCCGGCGGTTCGCCCCGGACATCCCGCCCCGCATCCGCGACCAGCTGGTCAGCAGGCTGGTGGGCACCAAGAAATCCTTGCAGACAGCCTGATCACCTCCGGGGAGAACACTCATGCGGCACTACCTCATGGTCCGGCCGGCGTACTTCGACGTCGAGTACTCGATCAACCCGTGGATGGATCCCGGCAAACCCACCGACACCCGGCTCGCGATCACCCAGTGGGAATGGCTGCGTGACCTTTACGTCGAACTGGGCCACCGGGTGGACCTGCTCGATCCGGTGCCGGGTCTGCCGGACATGGTGTACGCGGCCAACGGTGCCACCGTGGTGAACGGCAAGGTGCTGGTCGCGCACTTCCACCACCGGCACCGTCGCCGGGAATCCGCGGCGTACCTGAACTGGTTCACCGAGCACGGTTACCGCGACGTGCGGCAGGCCCGGTGGCACAACGAGGGCGAAGGCGACTTCCTTGTCGCGGGCTCCCGGATCCTCGCGGGTTCGGGTTTCCGCACCGACCGCCGCGCACACGACGAGGCTGCCGAGTTCTTCGGGGTGCCGGTGGTGGGACTGACCTTGACCGACCCGCGTTACTACCATCTGGACACCGCCCTGACCGTCCTGGACGACAGCCTGATCATGTACTTCCCGCAGGCCTTCACCGAAGAAAGCAGGCAGCGGCTCGAGGAGCTGTATCCGGACGCCATCACCGCTTCGGCCGCCGACGCCGCGGCGTTCGGCCTGAACGCGGTCTCCGACGGGCGGCACGTCATCCTGCCGCAGGCCGCGACGGGACTGATCGCACAGCTGCGCGAGCGCGGCTTCGAACCGATCGGCGCCGATCTTTCGGAACTGCTCAAGGGCGGCGGGAGCGTCAAATGCTGCACGCTGGAACTCCGCCCCGCCTCCCCATGAGGAACGCCGGCCGGATCAGGCCCGGTCCGCGTGCCTGGCGAACCAGGTTTCCAGCAACTCGGTGACACGCTCGGGTTCTTCGTGGTGCGGCCAGTGCCTCGCGTCGAGCCAGTGCACTTCGGATTCCTCGCACAGGGCGGCACTGGGTTCGACGAGACGCGTGCTGAACGCGCCGTCCCGTCGTCCCCAGATGATCTGGGTCGGCACGTGGACCGGCCGGTCGAGTTCGGCGCGCGCGGCGCGATCGAACGGCGAAATCGTCCGGAACAGCGCGCGGTACCAGAACAAGGGCCGTTGGATCGCCCCCGACCGGCGCCAGGCGGCGCGGTGCCGGTCGAGGTCGGCGTCGCTCAGCCGGGCGCCGTGTTTCAGCATCGCCGCGAGAACCGCGCCGTCACGGGCGCCGAGGACCGTCTCGGCGAGGCCGGGGATCTGGAACGCCACCATGTACCAGCTCCGCAGCAGCTGAGCGGGTTTGCGGATCAGTGCCTCGGCGAAGACATGCGGATGTGGGCAGTTGACGATGGTCAGCGACCGGACCAGGTCGGGCCGCTCGATCGCCACCATCCAGGCCACCGCCCCGCCCCAGTCGTGCCCGACCAGGTGCACCGGCTCCGTCTCCTGCCGTTCGATGAGCAGCACGATGTCCTTGACCAGCTCGGGCATCCGGTAGTCGGCGACCAGGCCGGGTTTGGACGACAGGCCGTAGCCTCGCTGATCGGGCGCGAGTACCCGGTAACCCAGCTCGGCGAGCGCGGTCATCTGCGGCTCGAACGTGAACCAGAGGTCGGGCCAGCCATGGAGGAACAGCGCCGCCTGACCGGTTTCGGGACCGCCGGCCTGGAGGTGGAGCGTGACGTCGTCGACGTCCACGAACTGCGGCTGGAACATGGGTGCTCCTTCAGTTGCGGATGATCCTCCGTTCCGTGGCGACGGCCACCGCACCGGCACGGCTGTCGACGCCGAGTTTGTCGTAGATGTGGACCAGATGTGTCTTCACGGTTGCTTCGGAGATGAACAGGCGCGCGGCGATCTGCCGGTTGATCAGCCCTTCCGCCACCAACTGCACGATCTCTGTCTCACGCGGGCTCAGCGCGGGTGCCGGGGCCCGCATGTGCCCGAAGAGCCGGGCAGCCACCTGGGGTGCCATGGCGGTTTCGCCGCGCGAGGCGGCGTGGATGCCGCGGAAGAGGTCCTCGGGCGGCCCCGCTTTGAGCAGGTAGCCGGTGGCGCCGGCGGCCACGGCCCTGGTGATGTCCAGTTCGGCGTCGTAGGTCGTGAGCACCAGCACCTTCGGGGGATCCGGCAGGGCCGTCAGGCGCTCGGTGGCGTTCACCCCGTCCGGGCCGTCGCCGAGTTGCAGGTCCATCAGCACGACGTCCGGTTTCTCGGCGGTGGCGAACTGCACTGCCTCGTCGGCGCCCGCGCATTCGCCGATCACGTCGAAACCGGGCTCCCCGGCGAGCAGGGCCGCGATCCCGGCCCGCACCACCGGATGGTCGTCGACGATCAGCACCCGGATCGTCATGGGACCTCCCCGGCAGGCATGGCGGACACGGTGGGCACGGCGACGGCGAGCGCGGTGCCCTCGCCCGGTTCGCTCTCGATGACCATCTCACCACCGAGTTCGGCGAGCCGCTCGCTGATCATCCGCAGCCCGTTCCCCCGGTCCCCGCTCGCGCGTGCGGCAGCCGGATCGAAGCCGACACCGTCGTCTCGGATGTCGAGGACGACCTTGTCGGCCAGGTAGGTCAGCGTGACGGCGGCTTCTCTCGCGCCCGCGTGTTCGGTCACGTTCGCGAGTGCTCCCTGCGCGATCCTGAGCAGACCGGCCTCCACCTGTGGTGCCAGCGGATAAGGGTCTCCGCTGATCTCGAAGCGCACCGCGTGCATGGCGGCGAACCCGATCTGCTCGGCGAGGTCCTTCAAGGTCTCGCCGAGATCGGTGGCGTCGAGCCGCGGCGACCCCAGGCCTTTGACGAACCGGCGTGCCTCGTCGAGGGTGTCGCCCGCCGCGTCGACGGCGCGGGACACGTAGCCCTTCGCCAGTTCCGGATCCGTGTCCCACGACCGCTGCGCCGCCTGGAGCAGCATCCGCATACTGGAGAGACTCTGCGCGAGGGCGTCGTGGATCTCTCGTGCGAGCCGCTCCCGTTCGTGCATCATCCCGGCCAGGCGCTGGCTCTGCGCCAGATCTACCCTGGCGCCCAAGAGTTGTTTGACGGCCTCCCCCAGCCGGAACCGGTCGCGGTGGAGTTGCAGGAAGGTCATCGTGGCCATCAGCGCGACCGCGATGGGCGCGAGCACGATGCTCGGGTCGAATTCGGTCGCGATCCTCAACTGGGCGAGGATGGTCGCGACGGTCAGCAGGACGACCACCACGACCACGATCCGCGGGCGCAGCACCTGCAGGCAGACGAAGAACAACGGCACCGCGCACCAGGCGAAACTCGGCGCCACCACCACCAGCGCGAGCCAGATCGCGATCACCGTGGCCAGCCACACCGGACGCCACCGCTCGAGCACGGCCCAGCTCAGCACCCCGGCCGCGTAGACCAGTGCGAGCGCGCCGGTCAGCGCGAGGATCAGCGGGGTGGCGCCGCTCAACCCGTGCGCCGCGACGAACCTGGCCACCGACGCGGCCAGCAGCAGGAAGAACCCGGCGTGCATGGCGGCGTTCAGCCGCGTGGCCGCCCCGAAATGCGCTTTCAACTCGGTCCTCCCTTCGTCGCCGATGATCGTATGCGGGAAGGCGGGGTGTCCCGCATCAATCGTTCGGTTGATGCGGCTACCCATCACACGACGTCCGATCGACATCCACTCTCCCGATTCGCCCGGCCCGCCCGGCCGGGAAAGTCGAAGGGGAACGAACACCCCCTCACGGCAAAGGAAATCCGATGAACGCCAAGCTCCCCCGCACTCGCCTCGTCCTGGGTATGACGGCCGGTCTCGCGACCGTCGCGCTCGCCACCGGCCTGGGTGCGGCGCAGGCACAGGACCGCAAGCCGCAGCCGCCCGCGGCGCAGGCCGTCGTGCAGACCGGCGTACTCGGCATCGACGCCGCCACCCGTGCCGCGCAGGCCGCGCTGGACGCCGCCGAGAAGGAGGGCCAGCGGGTCACGGTCGCCGTCCTGGACCGCTCGGGTGACGTCCGCGTCCTGCTCAAGGGCGATGGCGCCGGACCGCAGACGGAGGAGTCCGCCAAGCGCAAGGCCTTCACCGCGGTCTCCTTCGGACAGCCGACCTCGGCGCTGGCCAAGAACGCACAGGGCGACGGTCCGACCATCCGCGACATCCCCGGCACGCTGTTCCTCGGCGGCGGTGTGCCGGTCGCGGCGAACGGCGCGCCGATCGCCGGGATCGGGGTCGGCGGCGCACCCAGCGGCGACCTCGACGAGCGGTTCGCCACGGCCGGCCTGCGCGCCATCGGGGAGCTTCGCTGAGGGGCGTGGGGCTGCTGCTCGCGGCCCTCGTGCTCGGTGCCTGCTCCCCCCAGGCACCGAGCACTCCACCCCCGCCCGCCTCATCGCAGCCCGCCTCATCCACGCCTTCTCCAGCCCAGCCGCCGCGCCAAGGAGTCCCCGTGAGCCAGCTCTTCGAAGCCGACGTGAACCTCGTCAGGCAGGCGGTCGACGCGGACGCCGACCTGGAGACACGGGACGATCGCGGCCGGACCCCGTTACTCGTCGCCGTCACCGAGAACCGGGTCGAGGTCGCCGAAGTCCTCGTCAAAGCGGGCGCCGACCCGAACGCGCTCGACGAGCGGCACGACACACCTTGGCTGGTCACCGGCGTCACCGGAAGCGTCCCGATGGCGAAGGTGCTGCTCGAGGCCAAGCCGGATCTGACCATCACCAACCGGTTCGGTGGCGTCTCGCTGATCCCCGCCTCCGAACGCGGGCACGCCGAGTACGTGCGCTTGGTCGCGGGCAGCGGGATCGACGTCGACCACGTGAACGACCTCGGCTGGACCGCCTTGCTGGAAGCGGTCGTCCTCGGCGACGGCGGCCCGCGCCACCAGGAAGTGGTCCGAGCACTCGTCGCCGCGGGAGCGGACGTGAACCTCGCCGACAAGCAGGGCGTCACTCCCCTCGCCCACGCCAGGACCAAGGGCCAGACGACCGTCGCCCAGCTCCTCCGAGAGGCGGGAGCCCACTGACCGTGGTCCGGTGTTCCCAATGTCGCATTAGAGGCGCTGAGCGTCTCTAATGCGACATTGGGAACCTGGCCGGCTCCCGGATCGCCACGCACGTCTGGAGCTACCAGCTCCAACGGCTGCGTCGCGAAAGCCACTTTCGCGACACCAGGCGTCCCGAAAGTGGCTTTCGCGACACGGAGCCGGGCCCAAGCACCCGCCCACGCCAGGCCCCTCAATGTGTGGATTTCAGGACACCTGACGTCCCGAAATCCACCCGGTCCAGCCCTCGGGCCGATCCAGTCCTGTCGTGAGGGGGTGTGTGGAAATAGGGACACTCAACGTCCCCATTTCCACACACCCCTCACCCAGCGTCACCACGCCAAGGCCCGAATCATTTTCTGTTATGCCAATTGACACAAGTGATCGCGGCTGGCTACGGTTCAGCCGTGGAGCAGGCACGAGGACGGGGCAGGCCGCGCAAGGATCCTGCGACGCTGGCCCGATGGACGCCTCCCGAGGGATGGTCGCGGCTGGTGGCCTGGATCTCCCCGGAAGAGAAGAAGGCGCTGAAGCATGTGGCGGTCGAAGCCGACGTTCCCGTGGCGGAGCTGATACGGGCGCTCGCCGGCGGCCTGGCCGTCGGCGCCATCACTCCGGAGGAACTCATCGGGCAAGTCGTGAAAGGGAAGACCGTCATGGAGAAGATCCCCACGCTTTTCGAGCGCGATGAGCGCTTCCACGTCGTCGACAGACCGCGCGCCGAGTGCGCGTGGGTCTTCGAAGGCGCCGGGGTCGGCACCGAGAAGCTCGACGGCACCAACGTCCGGCTGACCGTGCGCGCGGGTCAGGTGGTCCGGGTCGAGAAGCGCCGCAATCCGAGCAAGGCACAGAAACAGCAGGGCATCGTTGACGGCTGGTACGTCGACACCGACAGCGAATCCGCCGACGACAAGTGGATCCTCGCAGCGGCCGGGAACACCGACGTCTCCGCTTGGCCGGACGGGGAACATCCGAGCGAGGCGCTCGGTCCCCGCATCCAAGGCAACCCCCTGGGGCTGGAAGAACACCGGTGCGTCCCCTTCGACTTCCAGGCACCCGCCCTGCCCGAGGTACCGCGCAGCTACCACGAACTCCGGGACTTCCTCGCCACGCTGGACAGCCGGTTCTCTCCGGGGCACACGGCCGAAGGCGTCGTCTTCCACCATCCGGACGGGCGCCGGGCCAAGATCAAGCGCAAGGACTTCCCCCGCACGGCGACCGCGTAGCTCCGGAGAACGCCGCCACCTCACATCCGGCGGCGGTGTCTCGTCGTACCCGGGACAGCGCACGCGAACAGGGGGGCGAATCCCATGAACCAGCCATCCGAACAAGAACAAGATCCAGGCCTGAAGGCGATCGTGAGTGAGCGGCGTCAGCTGATCGGGCTCGCGTATCGCCTGGTCGGTTCCCTGTCCGAGGCCGAGGACGTGGTGCAGGAGACCTACACCCGCTGGTACGCCTTGTCCCCCGCCCGGCGGGACGCGATCGAGTCCCCCGGTGCCTGGCTGACGACGGTCGCCAGCCGCATCTGCCTGGATCTCCTCGGTTCGGCACGCGCGCGACGGGAACGCTACGTTGGCGAATGGCTTCCCGAACCGTTGCCGGGACGGGTCGAATGGACGACCGGACGACCGCCTGCCACCGACCCCGCCGACCGGATCACCCTCGACGAGTCGATCAACATGGCGTTCCTCGTCGTACTCGAATCGCTGACCCCGGCCGAGCGGGTCGCGTTCGTGCTGCACGACGTGTTCCGCTATGCCTTCGCCGAGGTCGCGGAGATCGTCGGCCGCACCCCGGCCGCGTGCCGTCAGCTCGCCTCCTCGGCGCGCCGCCGCATCCGGGCGTCCCGGGTTTCCGCGGCCCCGATCGCCCGGCAGGCCGATCTCATCAAGGATTTCAAGAAGGCTTGGGAGGCCAAGGACATCGAAGCGCTCATCGGTCTCCTCGATCCCGACGTCAAGGCGGTCGGCGACGGCGGAGGGCTCGTCAGCGCCGCGCTCCACCCCTTCGAGGGCCGCGAGGAGGTCGCGTCCTATCTCATGTCGGTGGCGGAGAAGACGTCCGGCCTCGAACTTCTGGAGCAGACCGTCAACGGCCGGCCCGGCCTGGTGCTCCGGCAGGCCGAGCTGACCGTCGCCGTATTCGCGTTTCACGTCGCCGAAGACCGGATCCGGCACATCTGGGGAGTACGGAATCCCGAGAAACTCCGGCCTTGGACAGACGCGTGACCGCTACGCCGGGAGGGCGCCGAGTTGCCGCAGCTGGGTGAGCACGTCGACGACACCCCAGATCTCGGTGATCCGCCCCCCGGCGAACCGGAAAATGAAGATCTCGCCGTAGGAGACCTGCTTTCCGGTGGCGGGCAGGCCCCGGAACTCACCTTGGTGGGTGCCGGTGACGGTGTTCCGGCAGACGATCTTGTCTCCGTCGGCGAGCACGTCTTCGGCCGTGACCCGCAGGTCGGGGAAGGCGCGAAGCAGCACCGTCCACACCTGTTTCAGCGCCTCCGCCCCTGTCGTGTCCATCGGCACCGGCGCGTGGAACACCACGTCCGGAGCGACGACGTCGTCGATCGTCTTCTCGATGAGCTGGACGCTGCCGGTGTTGGTCGCGTCGTGGAAGCGGGCGAACGCCGCGCGATTGCGCGCTGTTTCGGTGATGGTCATGGTCTCTCCCCCAGTCAGGCGAACTGGCCGACCCGGTAGTCGCCGGCGGGGTTCTGGACGATGGCGTTCAACCGGTTGAAGGCGTTGATCAACGAGATCACGCCCACCAGCGCGGCGAGCTGGTCCTCGTCGAAATGCTTGGCGACGTTCGCCCACGCCTCATCGGTGACGACGCCGCCGTCGGCCATCCGGCAGGCCTGCTCGGCCAGCTCCAGCGCGGCCCGTTCGGGCTCGGTGAAGACGGTCGCCTCCCGCCACGCCGCGACCAGATTGATCCGCACGTCCGTCTCGCCCGCGGCGGCGGCTTCCTTGGTGTGGATGTCCAGGCACACCGCGCATCCGTTGATCTGGCTCGCGCGCATCCGTACCAGCTCTTGGATCGTGAGCGGCAGCGGCGAGTCGACCAGTGCCCTGTTCGCCGAAACGAGGGCCTTGAGGAACTTGCCACCGACCGGGTTGCCGAAATAGTCGAGCCTGGCGTTCATCGCGATCTCCTTTGTCGTAAGGGGTGTTCTGCCCATCCGACGAAGCAGCCCAGCGAGATGTGAGGCCGTCACACGCTTTTCCGGCTAGGTCTGCCGAAACGCCGTGTGGAGGGCGGATCTGGGAATGGTCTCGCCCTCCACGCGGTGGTACAGCCGGTCATCGCAGCACCGCCGGGTCACCTCCGGCGGCGTCACTCGGCGCGCTCCGGGGGAAGCGCAGGGTGGCCATGGCCAGGAAGCCACCCGCGACCGCGATGCCCGCGGCCCCGAGGAACGCCGCCGAGTAGCCGCCGGTCAACGCGACCGGGTCACC